>NZ_JFKB01000013.1 GCF_002115745.1 Thalassospira alkalitolerans | reverse complement strand
CGCACTCAAATGTTGTCAATGAATGTAAACACCGCCTAGGATCAGATGACAAAAAGTACAATAAAGCACTTGCCAACACGCGGGATTGTCCGTATTTTCCGCGCCACAAAATAGAATCGTGCTGATGTAGCTCAGCTGGTAGAGCGGCGCATTCGTAATGCGTAGGTCGTAGGTTCAAATCCTATCATCAGCACCACTATAACCCCGCCGGGCGAGCAGCCCTGCGGGGTTTTTTATTGCGCGGACCAAACGCTATTCGCAACATATTTTGTCACAACTCCCCGACCTCCCCGTCCTTTTGCCAGTGAACCGACGCGATCCTTGTGAAATCCGGTTCGGCGCAGGCATGCACCTTCCGCAGTGTTTCGCAAGAATAACCAGGGGATTGCCAGCATGACAGATGACGACAAACAACCCGAAACCGCCGCAACCGGCACCCCGGCCGACGGTAACAGCGACCAGAACACAGCCCCCGACGCATGGCCGTGGGCGCATGTTCTTGGTTTTGATACCGCCAAGGAATGGGGACTTGATAGCGTAATTCCCCACCCATCAGCCGCCACCAGCATGCCAGACCCAACAAAACAGGCCTCCGATACAGGCTCCTCGGATCAGCTTGGCGGATTAGGCGGCCATTCCCCGCTTCAGGGCCAGAATCTGATCGAATATGCCATGCAGCAGATCGAACAGGCGCTGGGTCAACCGATGCAACCGGTCCCGCCGCTTTCTTCCTATGCCTATGGCGAGGATGGCAGCCTGATCACCACGGCCGGAAATGTTATTCCGCGCCCCACCCCAGCTGCTACGCCAGAAACACCGCCCCAAAACGCCGGTGCCAGAACCCAAGCCCCCCCGGCACCAGCTTCTGGCCCATCCGATGCGTCCGACACTTCCTGCCCATCGGGCACCACAGACACGACAACCGTCCCAAACGACGGTGAAGGCACAGACGCGACACCGGCACCGTCCGAAGGTGATCCGTCGCCATCCATGCCTTCCCCGCCCCAATCATCCCCGACGACCTCGTCCTCGTCCTCATCAACGGCCGACACCTCGACATCAGAACCCGGCCCGCAATCCTATCGCATTGATCTGACACGTGATGACGGGCGCAATACATGCCTTGAAGGCACCGTGACATATGGCGATCTTTATCGTCCGCTTCTGCCCGAACTTTCGGGCAATGCCAAGGATGCCAAGGCACCGGATTGGCTGATTACACTTGATCAGCAACCATCCCCCGCCCCGACCAATGCCGATACCGATACGATTGTCACCGCCTTGCTCAAGGCGGATGAAATCCCCGCCGATATCCAGCAGTGGTCCCTTTCGGTCGGCCCGCAAAATATCAATACCGCACGCCTTGCCCTTAACATTCCGGCGGATAGTCCATCGTTTACCCGTGCCAGCATTATCGGCAACCTGCCCACGGCCGAATGGCACATTGCCGCCAGCACCCTTGCCGCATCTGATGCCGTGCCATCCCCCGATGATGAACCACTGGCACCGGCAAGCCTGTGCATGGATCAACATTTCGGATCACCTGACACCAGTCAGGACCCATTCGTCGCCACCATGCAGATTACATCAGGCATCGCCAACGCATCGGTTTCCCTTCCGGTTCAGTTGCGCTATTGCGGCACCTTGCCAAGCCCCATCCTGCAAGGCGATATTCCGCTGACCAAACAGGCCAGCCTTTCTTTCCGAATGCAAATCACCCCCCCCGCTGACGACAAAGACGGTGCATGCTTGATTGCCCTGATCCTGCGTGACGATACACCGGACTTTTCGGTCACGGCACAATTGCGCGACAACCAGAAAATATCGACACCAACCGCAATGCTGAGCTGCAACGATCCGGCACAGGGCACCGAATGCCGCGCCGAAAGCATGATCGCCAACGCCACGACCAGCCTGCAAACCAGCCTGATCTGCATCCCAAAAACACAGGTCGATGCATCACTGGCGACCTATGGCTTTGTCTTACCTGCCGAACCGGCGTCTTCTGATGCTTCGGATATGCCCGATACAGCGGATACTCCGAACACAGATGCAAATAACGATACGGCCTCTTCTGCTACGCCTTCAAAATCCGCATCGTCAAAACCATCCACATCGCCAGTCGCCGCTTCCAAAGGCAAAGGGAAATCCGCATCTTCATCGAACGACGACAGCAGCACCACCGCCAAATCATCCGCCCAAAAGGCAAGCCCGCCCGCGGCACCTGGTGATAGCGGCAAAGCCGATACGCCCAACAAGGACAAGGGAGAATCCTGATGGCTGGCGGTGCGAATTTTCCCGGCATAGAAACAGCCAGCAGCAAGAAAGACGCTGTAAAAAAGGCATTCAACCAAGAATATCAGGCAACGATGAAGGCGATGGCAAATGCGGCGGATCGCGCGCGCAAACAAATCCTCGATCAAAAACTGGCCGCAGCATCCCATGGGCAGTCGAACCAACCGTCCCAAAACGGCACCCCATCGACCGGCCCCGGCCCGACATCCCCCAAAATACCGGGAGCCCCGTCAGGGGCAGAGGCTACGCCATCCGATCCCACTGTGCTGGTGATGATCGAGATCGCCAATGAATTACGTCGTATCATTGTCAGCGAAATCGATATGCGCATGAACCATCTGGCCAACCAGGTCGAACAGGCGATTGCGCATTCATTACCCCAGTCATCAGAAAGTCAGGCCGCGGCAAGCACACAACCGGCAACAGGCACAACTGACACGACGACGACTTCCACGGCAACACAGGCACCGGCAGCAACGACACCTGCACCGCCGCCTGCAACTGCCCCGGCACCCGCGACGGCTTTTGAGAGCACAACCAACGCGACAGCGACGCCAAATACCGAAACAGCGTCAACAGCGGCAAACAGCCCAGCCCAACCACAGAAAATAGACACCACAAGCGACAAAAACCCGCCGAATTCAGACGGGTAGGAACAGGCGTGATTCGTCGTTTTCACCAAAGACCGCACACACATCATGCAATCCTTATATTCAGATCGGCAAATACAAGATTCGGGATAAATAAAAATATTATGCTTCAAAAACAAAAAGATATCGGGGATTCAGCACAAAATCCAACAACAACATAAAGACAACTTAAAATAGAATTTATCTTTTTATTCACAATTCAAACTGCACGCCGTCATAATAGTCGCGAGAGACCTAAACAGCCCTTGGTTGTAATCTTTCTTAGGAGGGGTCCATAGTGCAGTACGAAAAAAACATCGGACAGGGAACACCGGAACTTTCGGAGAACGAAGTTTCGTTTGCTCAATCACTTGATGATGCCTTGGAAAAGGCATTGGGGACCGGTGACAATGTTACGTCGATGTGGTCGCATCTAAAAGACGATCAACGGGCCAGACTGGCCGCAGACTATCTTGCCGCCTTAAGTGACAATTCTAGTAATAGTTGTATTCTTGCTACCCCCACAGCGGACGGCACCAGCGCCCAGGAACCGCAACCGGATGCAGGCAATCCTGCTGTCCCTCGCGGTTATCCAAGCAACTTCAATCCGCTTGCCGGATTGCCGGGACTGGAACCTTCGTCAAACGGACCGAGCCCAACCGACATCATTGCCGGCAGCCTCGGCAACCTTGGCGGATTACCCCGACAATTGTCCGACATGCAACGCAGCATGCAAGGCGCATTGTCGGCCCTTGGCGGTTTTGGTTTTGAACAACCCGCCCCCTCCCAACCAACGGGCTATCCGCCCCGACAACCTGCGGCCCCCCCCTCTGGTTCGCCGCAATCCCATCCTGCTCAGACCAATCCCTGGCAAACAGAACCGACCGAAAATGCCGGGACATCAGACATGACCCAACCGGCGGCCCCCAATTTTTGGCCGCTTTGGATGGATCAGCAAGACAGCCTTTTAAAGCAATGCCTTAAATTGATGTCTGGCAATATGGATGATGCACAGGATGCCTTGTCCGAAGCCATGCTGAAAGCATCGGTGAAATTTGAGGATTCAATGGATGAAATCCGCAATCACCGGGCATGGCTTTCACGAATTGCTCATAATGCCTGCATTGATTTGCATCGGCAAAACCGTCGGAAAGCGGAATACAAGGAAGAAAGTCACGGCACTGCCGATGCTGCCCTTCCGCCGATATCCGGACGCAACGAACCAAGTCCCGAGGAATCTTTCCTCGCAACTGAAATGTTCGATCATCTTGAACGCGCCCTGCGGGCCCTTCCGGAAAAATTGCGCAAACCGCTTCTGATGCGCTGCGTCGAAGATCGCAGCTATGACGATATTGCGGCCAATCTTGGCCTTAGCAATTGCGCCGTCCGCAAACGGGTCCAACTTGCCCGCGATCACCTGCGTGGTGCAGGCATCCAATAAAGGGCGCCACATTGCTTATCCGGGCAGAACGGCACACATCGTTCTGCCCGGCATCCATATTCACCAAGAAAACGCTGGTACAAAACCTCAAAAAAAAGACGCCTTCGGGCAAAAAAAATCACATCTACCGTCACAAGCCAGAATTACCAGCGTCGATAGAATGAATTCGGGACGGCGAAACCACCCCGTCAGGATTTCCACCGCAAGCAGCATACGAAGGAGTTTTAAAATGGCGATTCCGACCCCGGTAAATGGTCAAATCACCGATGCCGTCACCCAGGCAAACGTCAAGGTGCTCGGTGATGCCCCGGCTATGGCTATGGGCTCGATCTTCCAGTCTCTGGCCCACTCCACCGGCATTCTCTATGAAAATGCCGTCAGCGCCCAGCAGCAGCTCGGCATTTCTTCTCAGGCAGCAACCAATCAGGGTGTCATTCAGATCTATTCGATCGACACCATGGCTGATGCCGTCGCGACATCGAAAATCGCCCAGAGCGATGTCCCCGACAATATGCTTTCGCTTCTGACCACCCTTCAGGCCGTCAAAAGCTAAGCTGTCTTTATCCCCAGACTTCCCCAATTGGGCGGCCCGTTCACGACCGGCCGCCCAATATCGTTTCCCGGCAATTTTGCCCGCAGTTTTTGGCGGTTTGGCGTCACAAAGATGTTTAGCCCCCGTCAAATGACTGATCGCCGCGCAAGACGCGGAACGGGCCGGTTTCCGGCATATTTTTAGGCAACCAGGAGACAGATTATGGCTGATAATACCCCGGTCAATGGCATGATTACCGATGCAGTGACCCAGGCCAATGTCAAAGTACTGGGCGATGCACCGGCCATGGCCATGGGCTCGCTGTTTCAGTCGCTGGCACATTCCCATGGCATTCTCTACGAGAACGCTGTCAGCAACCAGCAGCAGGTCGGCATCTCGTCGCAGGCTGCAACCAATCAGGGCGTCATTCAGGTCTATTCCGTCGATACCATGGCAGGCGCTGTGGCAACGCAGAAAATCGCAACCAGCGATGTTCCGGACAACATGCTTTCCCTGTTGTCCGCCCTGAAAGCGACGACCGGCACCGCAGTGTCGTAACCTTTCATTGGTTTCGCTGCCCAAACCGGCCCGGCATGCTTATCGCTTGCCGGGCTTTTTTTTTCACATCACAAATGCGCCCGCACACCGTCATTGCTGTGTAGTCCCAAGCGCCAGCCAAGGAGACCGTGATGGCACCGGCAAAATCCGACACAAGCAATCAAGATTCCGACACAGGCAACTCAGAAGATATACGCCACCATCAGGTATCTCACCAGATCAGTGACGCCGTCAGTCAGGTCAATGTCAGCACAATCGGCGTTGCACCGGCCTATGCAACACTTCAGGCCATGATGGCCCAGTCACAGGCGCAGGGCGTTTTGATGGCCAATATGGTTTCCGGCCAACGGCAACTTTCCATGACCGGCATGGCGACGCTAACCAAAAGCGTCGAACAAATGATGTCGCGTCGTAACCGATAAGGATCAAAACGATGAACACCTCGCGCGAAGTCGACAAACAGATTACCGATGGCGTGACACAGACCAACACCACCGTCATGGGGACAGCGCCCGCAATGGGCACCATGCAAACCTATCTGGCACAGGCACAGGCACAGGGAATTCTGTTTGCCAATATGGTCAGTGAACAACAACAGCTCGCCGTTGCCAGTCTGGCGACCACCATGGAATGCACGCGCAATACCCTGTCTATCGGGGACAAAGATTCTGATTTTTTTCCCGACGGGGGAAGCACGTAAAATCAAAGAACGAGCCGTCCCCCATGATGGCGCGCGCGCCAACAAGCAACCCAGTGGCAGAAACACCGCCGGATTCCAATCAACACATCTATGTCGAATTAACCGACGAAGAACTCGAAAGACAACAACAAGCGCATGCGGCACAGAACTAGACAGAACCGTCCTGCCACCGATACGGAAAAACTTAACACCCCGGTTCGGTGACAGATCCATTCAAGGCAAAGGCATGATGTCATGAGCGATATCGTCAATCCGCAAATTACCGATGCCGTGACACAGACCAACGTCAAGGTTCTGGGCGAAAGTCCCGCCCAGGCGGTATCAATTGCCCTGCAATCGCATTCCCATTCGACGGGGTTGGCAATGGAAAATGCCACCCTGACGCAAGGCAATATGCAACAGGTTTCAAACACCGCGACATCTAAGCTGGTCGCAATGATTTCGGCCCAGGCCGGTTAAAAACTACCAGTAATTTCGTCACAAAGATCAAACATCTGCGTCAAGACGAGTACGGTCATCGTGACCGCCAAATCGGAGGAAGAAATGGCTATTCCAACCCCAGTGAACGGTCAGATCACAGATGCGGTGACCCAGACATCGGTCAGCGTTCTCGGCTCGGCCCCGGCAAATGCAATGGGCATGATCTATCAAAGTGCGGCCCATTCAACATCGATCCTGTTCCAAAACGCCATTCAGGCCCAGCAACAGGCGTCCATGTGCTCGCAGGCCGCGACCAATATGGGCGTGATGCAGCTTTACTCGGTCAATACCATGGCCGGTGCACAGGCAACCAACAAGCTGTCACGATCAGACAATAGCAATACACTACTGACCCTTTTGGTCATTTTGGCAGCAACTCGCCGTTAGGCAGAATTCGGACATTGCGCGCCGTGCGCTTTATCCGAATATTTCAGTGAGGGCGTGACATGGCAGACAACACCCCGGTTAACTCCCAGATTACAGACGCGGTCACTCAGACCAACGTCAAGGTTCTGGGCGAAGCTCCGGCACAGGCAATGGGGCTCGTGTATCAGACGATGGCACATTCCATCAGTCTTTCGATGCAAAACGCCATGCAAACCCAGGGCGGATTGCAACAGATTGGCAACGCCGTAACCTCCACCGCGTGCAAAATGATCCTCGACAGCTCCGGTGGCGGCATGGGTGGCGGTGGCAAGTCCGGTTAAATACCGGCAACTTGCCCCTGCTTCACGCGGAACCAAACCGACAAACATTCCGGTCGATCCCCGCTTGACCGCGTCATGAACCCAAAATCGCAATGAGGCCCCGTCATGGCAGACGATACCGATCCCAAACCTGACAGCAGCAGCAGCACATCCGACACAAGTGCAACTGCGTCAACCGGCACAACAAGTGACAGCACCGATGCCGCAGGCTCCACAACAACGTCCGATGCCAGTTCAGGTTCCCCGTCAAATTCCGACACCAGCGACAGCAGCACCGCAAATGAATCATCATCATCTACCAGCAGTGCCGAAAACTCGCCGCCGCTAAGCACCGCCCTTAATCCCCAAATCGTACAGGCCGTCGGCACCACCAATCATGCGGTGCTAAACGGGGCCGGTCCGGGGGCAAATGGCATCGCTTATCAAAAAGTCGCCCAGGCCGCGGCCTATGCCGTGCAAGACAGCACCGATTACATGCGCAACATCATGTCGATGGCCTCCGCCACGACCGGTGTCGCAATGCAGAAAATGCTGGCAGAAAAAACAACTGATCCCTATGCCGATATCATTGCCGCCGCGACCAAAGCGGTAACCGACGCCCAGGAAACCTTCACCAAGGTCGGCACCGCATCAAGCGGCGTGGTCAAGGATTTTGACAGCATGGCTTGACCCACCAGACACCCCCGCCTTTCTATTTCGACGGATTTATCCAACAGTTACAGGATAATGATGCCGAAATCTCCGTGCCTTCAGAAATGGCAAGGCACGGCTGAACACGGCATGCCTTTGTTCAGACTTGATATTTTGGGCACCAATTTCTGGGTAAGCTCATTGTCTTCGCTATTTAAGAAGTGCCCCTAAATGCGCGGATCAATTATCCCGCCTGCATCAGTTGAATACGGTGGCAGGCCTCGGCAAAGTCTGGGGCAAACAGCTTCATGCTAAGCCCGGTGCCCTGAAGCTCATAGGCACCCATTTCTTCTGTCGGGCAGGAAATGAATTTTGCGACTTGATCGCTGACCAGAACCCGCTTGCCAAGTTGCTTGGTCAATTGTTCGATCCGCGCGGCTTCATTTGCCGCCTGCCCGATCACCGTAAAATCAACCCGATCCGGTACACCAACATTGCCGTAAATCACATCCCCGACATGCATGCCAAGACCGTAATCAAAGGCAGGCAATCCGGTTTCTTCGCGCTTTGTATTTAATTGGTCGATGTTAAGTTGTGCTTCGGCGGCGGCATAAAGGGCTGAAACACAGGCTTGTTCCAAATCCTGTTCATCCTCGCGGATTGGGAAAATCGCAAGCGTCGCATCCCCGATATAGCGCAGAACCTGCCCGCCATGTTTCAATACCGCCCCGGCCGTTGCGGCAAAGAAATCATTCATTTCACCCAGAAACGCATCGTCCCCGACACTGGCGGCAACCGATGTCGAATTGCGCATATCCGAAAACCAGATCACTGCACGCGTTTTGGTACTATCACCCAGTTTGATTTGGCCATCCCGCACCCGCTGCCCGGCATCTGACCCCAAATAAGTATGAAGAATAGTCTTGGTTTCTTCGTGCATGATCCGCATTTTGCACGACACCGCAAAACGACGCTGGATCGCCGACAGGATCGCAAGGTCCTCGTCGGTAAAGCCACTGGGACGACCGGTCATATAGGTCATGAAGATACGATTGGCGCCAAGCGTACTGTCACGATCCGTGGTAAACGGCGTCATCAGCGCCAAATAATCAGTCCCGCCCGACTTTTTAAAGTCTTTCAGAACATTAAAATCAAGGATTGCACCCGGGCCGATCAGGTGACGTCGTAAAAACGTGACGTCATTATCGGCCATCCATTTCATCGGGCTCTCAAGCCAATCGGGGTTTTTCTCTCGAACATCAAGATGGAGCGAACGCTCAACCGTCCCACGATTCTTCGACCAGATATAAGTAACGCCTTCGTAAAGCGGATGCAGCGTTTTAAAACCGACCATGACCCGGTCAAGCGGAATTCCCACAGCAACAAGACGCGATACCATGCCTTCAAGAATGGCATCAATATCGGTATCTTCAAGCGCACGTTCCATCAGCCAGTCATTGACTGCACGCACAAAGCCACCACCCGACAGGGCGCTATTGGTTCCGGGAAGGGACGTTACATTGCTTCCCATCGGCTTTGCTGTATCTGTCATGAACTGCTCCGTCCTAATTCTTACGTTATTATTACACCGCCTAAAATGGGACAGAGTTCCGATTTCGCAATTGCAAAACCGCAAAAACTTCTCGGAAAGAGATTATTCCTGACAAATTCCGGTCAAACCAGCAAAAACCAACCACCACACAGCCCCCTCCTGCACCGTCTATCGGCCGGCGGGGATAACTGTCAGGCAACAAATCCCGATCAATGCGCAATCGGCGGCAGATAAATACGCGCCAAAAGCCCGCCAGCTGGCGCATCTTCAAGATAAATCTCGCCGCCATGCGCACGGATCGCAGTTCGCGCAATCGCAAGACCAAGCCCGATCCCACCGGTTTCACGATTACGTGACGTTTCAAGCCGAAAGAACGGTTCAAATACCTGATCGCGCTGTTCTGGCGGAATGCCCGGTCCATCGTCGCTGATCTCGATCCATATCCCGCCGTCATCGGCGGGTTTAAGCGATACCTCGACCAGATCCCCAAATGTCAGCGCATTTGAAATCAAATTGCCAAGGGCCCGCTTGATCGATAATGGCCGACACGGATAAACACGCGATGCACCATCGCCATGGAAACGGATCGGGTGACCGGTTTCCATCAAATCTTCTACAATGGCCTCGGTCAGGGCGGTAATATCAATCTTGCGGGTTTTCTCGTTTGCCGTTTCCTCACGTGCGAATGTCATCGCCGCTTCGACCATCTGTTCCATTTCATTCAAGGTTTCAATGATCCGGGCGCGATTTTCGCCATCCTCGACAAACTCTGCCCGCAGGCGAAGCGACGTGATCGGGGTCCTCAGATCATGCGAAATTGCGGCCAGCATCCGTGTCCGATCCTCGACAAAGCGCTTCAATCTTGCCGTCATGCGATTGAACGCCTTGGCTGCCCGGCGGATTTCAATCGGCCCCTTTTCCGGCACCGGTTCGGGATAATCCCCACGCCCGACGCGATCGGCCGCCTGCGCCAAAACCGCCCAGGACCGCGTCATGCGACGTGCCAGGAAATAGGCGATGATCCCGATTAAAAGCGTCGAAATCGCCACGCGCAAAATATTTGCCAGCACCACCCGCGGCGGCGGGGCCATCCCATTGATCCGCGCCTCAAGCCACACAACCGGCTGGACCACATCAGGCGCATTCAGGCCCGAACCATCCCCTGATCCGCTTGATGCGGCAGGACCACTCTGGGCACCCGATCCACCCGACGGGAAAATCGGCACACTGATCTGCATCAGCGGGGCTTCAACACAATCAAGATGATCGAAAAAGCGCGGGCCAATATGGCTGGGGTAATAACGCCCCCAACTCTTCTTCCAATCCTTTTCCCGCACATGATCCCGGTCGCCATCCCTGACGTCATCATCATCATGATGCTTTTTACGGTCATCTTTCTCACGCGCCTCGACTTCACGGCAATCATCCTCGGACAGGATATGCACACGCGCGGGCACCGCCGGACCATCAAGCGCCTGATTTAACCGGGCACTCAGCATATTGCTGATATCTGACATTGGCAGATCGGCATCAGGCTGTTCAACCAGCCGCATGACACTTTGCGGTGATTGCCCGACCTTAAGAACATCACGCCAGTTTTCAGATGGCGTCGCCGCCAGAACACGCGAAATCGCGGCCACACGCGCCAAGGCGCCGCCACGCCGCTCGGTCAGCACCGCATCACGCCGTTCCTCGGCCAAAAGGAAACCCAAGACGACATGGGTCAGAATAACCGCCCCCAAAATCAGCAAGACAAGCTGCCCGGCAAGGGTTTTCGGCCATAAACGGGAACCGAAACTGCGCAGGTTCATTTTTTCGACACCTCGGCGGTGAACATGTATCCACCGCCCCAAACGGTTTTGATCAAGGTCGGGGTCTTCGGATCCGGTTCAATTTTCTTACGCAGGCGGCTGACCTGATTATCAATGCTGCGATCAAACGGAATGGCTTCGCGGCCCTTGGTCAGATCCAGCAACTGATCACGGTTCAGCACCATATTGGGATGATCGACAAACGAACACAGCAAGGCAAATTCACCGGCACTCAGCGGCACCACGACATCCTGTTCATCGCGCAATTCATGGCGCGTCCGATCCAGTATCCAGCGATCAAATCCGATCTCCCCACCCGGCATCTGACCACGGCGACCACTGGGCAGACTTTGCGACCGACGCAAAACAGCTTTGATCCGCGCCAGCAACTCACGCGGATTAAATGGCTTTGCCAAATAATCATCCGCCCCCATTTCAAGGCCGATGATCCGATCGGTTTCCTCGCCAAGGGCGGTTAACATCACCACAGGCACATCATAATTTTCGCGCAACCACCGGCACAGGCTAAGCCCGTCTTCACCGGGCATCATCAGATCAAGCACGATCAAATCAGGCAAAACGTTTTCGCCCATCAGCTTGCGCAATTCACGCCCGTCAGATGCCAAGGTCACGCGGTACTCGTGCTGACGCAAATACCGCCCCAGCAAATCGCGGATATCGCGGTGATCGTCGACGACAAGGATATGGACCGGGTCACTCATGCCTGTTTGCCTGTTCGAATGAATATGTCTTGTTGTTCATGATTTAACTTAATCCGCCCGACAGCCTATCAGAAACAGCAATTTGTATCAGATTGTCGCAAAACCGCCCTTTGGCAAAGCTTGCGACCAATTTCACCTTTTACCGGGATCATTTCGCGACAAATCAGCGTCATAACGGGTTCAGCCAATAACGTCCCCCCAACGAAAAAGAGGCCCCTATGACCCGTAACAGTAAACTTAAAATCGCATCTGCCCTGATCGCCACCACGCTGATCGCCACCCCGATTACATCGGCACTGGCATCGGGTGGCGATCATCAGCCATGGCACATGAACGACGATGGTCGCGACGGTGATGGTAAATTTGGCATGCATGACGGCGACAAAAAAGGCATGCATGGTGACTATGGCAAACATGGCAAGCACGACACGCGCCGCACGGTTCCGCTCACCACGGACGAAGCAAAGATCCTGATTGATGCCATGCTCCTGCACCGTGGCGCAACCGACCTTAAAACCGGCGATGTCACATCGGTGGACGAGGGCAAGGAAATCGCCGTCACGTTACTCAATGCCAAGGGTGATGTTGTCACCATTCTTGAACTTGATGCCATGACCGGTCGCCCGGATCGCGGCGAATTCCGTGAATTGCACCGCCTGATGCCGCGCCCGGATGCCGATGATGATGAACGCTATGACCGTCGCTTTACAACCGACCAAATGACCCTTCTGGCCAATGCAATGGTCATCCGCTTTGGCGGCGGTGAATTGGCACTTGGCAGCATTACCGAAACGCCGCGCGGCACCTATGTCACGACGATCACCAACAAGGCCGGTGACATTATCCGTGAAATGGAACTGAGCCGCGTGACCGGTCGTCCGATCCGCTAACCCGCTGATCCTGGTCGGAGCCAACAGGCTCCGGCTGGATCACACATAACACACGTCCCTCAACCTCAACTTCTCCCCCAACTCCCAGTCCGGGTCATTCCCCCCACCCAACCGATAGCCCGGACGATACTGGCGCCCCCAATTCCCCCGGGGGCGCCATCTTTTTTATCATTTTCGATTTGACGCGATGCAACGAGTTAATCATTCTGCATTTTTAGGAACGAGAAGCATCGCCATGATCGCCCCCAGCATTCACCCAACGCCACGTAAAGCCCACGAAAAAGACATTCCGGCCATCACAACATTATGGCAGGAAACCGGGCTTTACCGACCCTACAACCCGCCGGAATGGGATGTGCGGTTTGCCCTGTCAGACAGCAATTCAACACTTCTGGTCTGGGAAGATAACAACAACATCATCATCGCCACCGTCATGATCGGTCACGATGGGCATCGCGGCTGGCTTTATTACCTTGCCGTCACCCCGGCCCATCAAAAAACCGGCCTTGGCAAACGCTTTGTTGACGCTGGCGAAGACTGGCTGCGCGAACGCGGGGTATGGCGCATGCAATTGATGGTCCGCTCGGAAAACAGCGCCATGCAGGATTTCTATCGCCATCTTGGCTATCGCGCCCTTGATGTCACCGTCATGCAAAAAGACATCGACACCCCACCCGCCGAACGCCCCGAATAAAACACCGAATTCACAAGCCCGCATCCGACCGGGGCACGCCCCATGCCGCTGAAAACCCAATGATATCAACCAATCCGACCGAACTTTTGGTCCCAATACGGCGATATTAAACTGTGGGGTTCTGTGTCTCGGTCGGTGTTGAGACCTGCGTTTGCGGATTTGTATCGATCTGCGGTGACGTCTGATCATCCGGGGGTGCCGCAACATTGCCGCCGGACTGAGAAATCGCCAGCGACGCGCGTGCAATGCGGCGCGCGCGCTCGTAAAGACGGTTGATACGTTCAACCAATGCGACTTCGGTCCGATAGCGGCGGATATCGGAATCACGCGGGCCAATGTCGTCGCTGACACGACGCAATGTAACTTCCATCTTTTCGATAAATTCGGCTTTGCGTGCCAAAACGGCATTTGCAGCCTCGACATCATCGCTGGCAAAAGCGGTCAGGGCCTGTTTCAGGCATTGTTCAGAAAAAGTGAATAATTCGACCATCTTTTCACGGCTGTTTAATAATGGCAGATTGCGTTCATCCAATAACCGCCCAACCAATTCGGTCATTTCCTCGCTGATCAGATCGCCGATGGCTTCCAGATGGTTGCTGATGGCAAGCTTGTTCAAAAGCCGGTTCTGATCGGATGGCAGCAATTCGGAATGGCGCAATTTTCCGGCGAAAAGCGCAATCGCATCCTGAAGACTATCGACCCCGTCATCGAGTTCGGCAATTTTTTCAAGTTTTGCCCGTGTCGGGTTCTGCATCACCTCTCGGCCACGCCGCACCACATCACAGACAATATCCCCCATATGTATGACTTCGCCGCGCAGCAGCAGCAAGGCTGCCGACGGCGTATCGGCGATTTCACCCATCAAAAATTTCGGACTGGGGTCAAGGGGCGGTTCGAACACATCACTGACCGGCACGCATTTTTCAATCATCCGGGCGATCCACGGCACAAAACCGATCATAATCACAACATTGGCGATGTTAAAGATACTATGTGCATTGGCAATTTCACGCGCAGTATCAACAGGTCCCCCCGCTTCGTCCAATGACAGAAAACCAACCAGATCGGCCAACTCCCCGATAAAGGGCAACCAGATCAAAACCCCGACAACATTGAAGAACACATGCCCCAACGCGGTCCGAAATGCATCGCGGTTCTTGCCAATTGTCACCAAAAGTGCGGTAACACAGGTGCCAATATTCGCCCCGAATATCAGGGCAATGCCGCTTTCAAGCGGCACAAGCCCCTGCCCGGCCAGCACAATAACAATCCCGGTCGTTGCCGCACTTGATTGCACCAAAGCGGTAAAACCCGCCGCAATCACAATCCCAATCAGGGGATTGGTCATGCGTGTCATCATATCGATAAACGGCGCATAACTGCGAAGCGGCTCCATCGCGTCGCTCATCATGCCCATACCAAAGAATAAAAGCCCCATCCCCAAAAGCGCCCGCCCGCCAAGCGACCACCCCCGATGGGGGACAAAACTCATAACGCAAAAACCAATCGCAATCATCAATGGGGCAATCGCATCAATTTTAAAGGCGATGATTTGCGCGGTCAGAGTACTACCG
Organism: Thalassospira alkalitolerans; assembly: GCF_002115745.1. Lineage (GTDB taxonomy): Bacteria > Pseudomonadota > Alphaproteobacteria > Rhodospirillales > Thalassospiraceae > Thalassospira > Thalassospira alkalitolerans. The sequence continues at coordinate 77,066 of NZ_JFKB01000013.1, read as the reverse complement.
ACATTAGCCCCCATGATGATGGCAATCGATTGGGCGAAGCTCATCAACCCGGCAGAAACGAAGCCAACCACCAGAACAGTGGTGACACTTGATGACTGAACCAGCCCGGTAATCGCCGCCCCCGAAAAAGCCGCGGTAAACCGATCATGGGTCATTTTCGCAAGGAACTGGCGCAATCGCGCCCCGGCCAAGGCCTTAAGCCCGCTGGCCAGGTGATCCATGCCATACAGAAAAAGCGCCAAGCCGCCCAAAAGCCCAATAGCCATGCGACCGCCCTGAAGCTCAACCGTTGGCACGGCGACACCTGCCGCAGCAAAGGCATCATGTATCAGCACCGTAAAAACCCATAGCCCGGCAAAGGCAAAAACTGACAGGGACGTGAAAACGCGAAACAACAACATCAGTACCGAACCTGCCATAAACGATTGATAAGCCACCATAGCATATAGAAAATGCGCCAACTGACCAGACTGGTTGAATACGGAGTTCCCGCCATCATGGCGCCAGACCGGCAACACAATATTCGCAATATCGGCCCGACATCATCGCGTGAACTGGACGAGATCGGCATTGAAAGCCAATCCGACCTGATCATCACGGGCATAGAAGAAACAACGCGACGATTGCTGTTTCGCTTAGGCAGGGAAAAGAAGATCAGCGTGAATTATCTTTACGCCCTTGAAGGCGCGATCCACGACCATGACTGGCGCGATATCACGCCCCACCGCAAACAGGAACTCCGCGATCTTTGGGTGCAGTTACGCACAGAAATCGCGGAGCATTAGAGAGTATCAGCAAGATCTTATTGGGCGGCAATCTGGTTTGGTTTGGCGGATGCCAAGCGTTTGCGCAATACGGCGATTTGATCCCCGGATAAACGCAAACCCAGCTTGGAACGACGCCAGACCAAGTCTTCGACCTCAAAGACCCATTCCTGATCTATCAGGTATCTGACTTCGGCCTCATACAGATCATGGCCATAATTGATACCAAGATCATGTACGCCGTTACACCCATCCAGCAGTTTTTCAATCCGGCTGCCATAGGCACGCACCAGACGTTTCAGCATTGCCTCGGGCAACCAGCCATACCGCGTGCCGTAGTTCATCATCGCATCATCAAAGGACGCATTGGGCAAATCCCCACCCGGCAGAGTTTCAGTGGCCGTCCACGGACGATCTGCAACACCAAGCTGCTTGGAAATCAATTGCAGGGCATGTTCGGCCAGCTTGCGATAGGTGGTGATCTTGCCACCAAAGACATGCAATGCCGGGGCTTTGCCTTTGTTGGCTTCGAGTTTCAGGGTGTAATCACGGGATACTTTGGATGCATTGGCAACTTCGCCCTCGCCGGCATAAAGCGGGCGCACCCCGGAATAGGACCAGACCACATCCATCGCCGAAATCGGCGTTGCGAAATAATCACCAATCAATTTGCACAGATAATCCACTTCATCGCCGCTGATTTCGACCTTGGCCGGATCACCTTTGAAATCAACATCGGTGGTACCGATCAGGGTAAAATCATCTTGATAGGGAATAACAAAGACGATGCGGCCATCCGGGTTTTGGAAAATATAGCAATGATCGTGGTCGAACAGTTTCGGCACGACAATATGGCTGCCTTTGACCAGACGGATATTAGCCTTGGTCTCGGCCTTGATCGCGCCATTTGCCGGATCAATCAGCGACGCACACCACGGACCGGCAGCATTAATCAGCATCTTGCCCGTCACCACGCGTTCCGCGTCATCATCGCCCCCCTGCAAGGTAACCTGCCATTTGCCGTCTTGCTGGCTGGCGGCAACACATTTTGTCCGTGTTAAGATATCCGCCCCGCATTCACGTGCATCCATGGCGTTTAAAACCACAAGACGCGCATCATCGACCCAGCAATCGGAATAAACAAATGCCTTATCCATCCCGGCCTTAAGCGGCTGACCGGCAACATGGGTGCTCAGCGAAATGCCTTTGCTACCGGGCAGTTTTTTGCGTCCACCAAGATGATCATACAAAAACAACCCCAAACGGATCATCCATGCCGGCCGCAATCCCGGCACATGCGGCAACACAAACCGCAGCGGCCAGATGATATGCGGCGCATTGCCCAAAAGGACTTCGCGTTCGGTCAGGGCTTCGCGGACCAGACGGAATTCATAATGTTCAAGATAGCGCAATCCACCATGGATCAGCTTGGTGCTGGCCGAGGACGTCGCACTTGCCAGATCATTCATTTCACACAGCAGGACCTTAAGCCCGCGACCGGCTGCATCACGGGCGATTCCCGCCCCGTTGATCCCGCCGCCGACGATGATCAGGTCATATTCCGATTGGCTGTGCATGGTATGAGTTCCGTGATTAAAATTCGATAATGATCTTTAAATAGTTCATATTCGAAAATTTTCAACCGCTGAATTGTGACAGTTTGCCGCCAAAGGCTTTCGAGCAGGCTTACCACCTGTAGACATTGATAATTTTATATAAAATTTCGATTATGAAAAATATTAGCTAACTTATCTTTGGTACATATACCGCCATACAAAAACACCCCGCCGAATGGCGAGGTGTTTAAAAAGCAGAATCAAAAAATCAAACCCACAGCCCGGATCAGGAAAGCCAGCGACGCTGCCAATCTGACAACATGGCAATCGCCCAAAGTTGATGCGACCAATTGCGCCGCCCGGAAACATGTTCGGCAAACCGTTTATCGACTTCGGCCCGGTTCAGGCCAAGATCGGAATACAGCGCATCCCGCGCCAAAAGATCGCCAACCCATTCCTTAAGCGGCCCGCGCAGCCATTCGGCCAGCGGCACACCAAAGCCGGTTTTAGGACGATCAATCATTTCGCGCGGAACATATTTATACAAGATATTGCGCAATGCGACCTTGCCGACAGAACCGCTCAATTTCAAATGCGCAGGCATCCGCCAGCCAAACTCAATCACCCGGTGATCAATCAGCGGCACGCGGACTTCCAGCGAATTGGCCATCGAGGCCCGATCCACCTTGGTCAGAACGTCATCGACCATATACATCATGGTATCCATGACCTGCATCGACGACACATAATCCAGATTGCGATTGCGACAGAATTTTTCACCCGGAATGCGGAATTTCTTACGCGTTTGCCCCGGCGCATCGGCCATCAGGACATCCGGGTTCCACAGCGACAACAACGCCTGATACCGATCCAAATCGTCACGGATCGACAACAACGGTGCGACCTTGTGAATTTTATCACCCAGTGCCGCAGTACCGCGCTTGCCCGGTAAAAGGCCGATCAGCCCATCCCATTGTTCTGGCGAAAGTGCGGTCAGACCCTTGCTGATCAAAGAGGACCCGAACGGGATATTTTTGGCGATATTGCTAAGCTGGCGGGCCCAAATATACCGATTGTACCCGCCAAAGGTTTCATCGCCGCCATCCCCCGAAAGGGCGACGGTGACTTCTTTGCGGGTCAGGGCCGAAATCAGATAGGTCGGGATCGACGAACTGTCAAAGAACGGTTCGTCATAGGTTTCGGAAAGTTTGGGCACCAGATCAAGCGCGTCCTGCGCGCTGACATAAAGTTCGGTGTGATCGGTGCCCAGATGTTTGGCGACTTCACCGGCAAAGGCGGCCTCGTTATAGGCATCATGGTCAAAACCGATCGAATAGGTTTTAACCGGCCGGTCGGAAACCGATTGCATCAGGGCGACGACGGTCGAAGAATCAATCCCGCCCGATAGAAACGCGCCCAGCGGCACATCGGCAATCATCCGACGCCCGACCGCATCGCGCAGCAAATCTTCAAGCGCATCAATCGCACTTTGGTCATCGCCACTCCAAGGGTGGTTTTGACCGCTTAGAACAGCATCCTCGACCGACCAATAGGCAAATTCCGAGGCATGTCCTTCGCCGGTAATTTCAAGGATATGTCCGGGTTGCAGCATTTTGGCATGCGAAAAGATCGACAGCCCGGATGGGACATAACCAAAGCGCAAATAAGCATCAAGGGCGGTACGATTAACCTCGCGCGAGATAACATCCCCGGCGACCAAACCTTTTAATTCGGACGCAAAGGCGATGTGGCCGTCATAGCGCGACCAGTAAAGCGGTTTGATGCCTAAACGATCACGCACCAGCGTCAGCTTGGCGGTTTTTTTATCCCAAAGGGCGATGGCAAACATGCCGATCAGGCGCTTGACCGTATCGCGCACGCCCCAGCGCGCCATGCATTCAAGGATCACTTCACTGTCGGAATGACCACGCCAGGCGATGTTTTCACCGGCCAGTTTGGCGCGGAGTTCCTCGGCGTTATAGACCTCGCCGTTATAGACCATGACATAACGGCCATCGGCAGAATGCATCGGTTGTTTACCGGCGTCCGTCAGGTCAATGATCGCAAGACGCCGCTGGCCAAGTGCCAATCCGGCATCATTATCACACCATGTATCGCCACCATCGGGCCCGCGATGCAGCAAGGCATCGGTCATGCGCGTAATGGTGCCGCGCAATTTATCGCCGTCACTATTGCGACCAAGCCACAGACCGGTGATCCCGCACATGAAAATATCCCTTTATTATTTGTCCCTACTTAAAAACGATCCGAACGCATTCGACAATGAAAATCATGGGATTACCGACAGGGATTTTGATCGCATCAAAGATCAAGCGATGTTAAACAGGCTGCATTGCCCATCAAGCTGGAACAAGCATGCTGAAACTGGATCGACTGTTCATCAAAATCCTGCAGGTTTTGCAAACCAACGGCCGGATTTCGAACCTTGATCTTTCAGAAGAGGTTAATTTGTCACCGTCGCCCTGTCTGGAGCGCGTGCGCAAGCTTGAGGAAGCCGGGCTGATCACCCAATATCTGGCCGAAATCGACCTTGATAAAATCGGGGCCAATCTGCACATCATGGCCGAAATCACGCTGGGCAATCATCTGGTCGATGATTTCAAAAAGTTCGAGGCCGCCATCAGCAACGTGCCCGAAGTGATATCATGCTATAAAATTGCCGGACCGTTTGATTACACGATGGATATGATTTGCCGCGATATCGCGCATTTCAATCAGTTAAAAGAGAATCTTTTGGCCGAAGACATCGGGATTGAACATTTCAGCGGCCATGTGGTGATGGAACGCACCAAGACGTTTTCAGGCTATCCGCTTGAAAGCCTGACCGCACCCTCGCCACTTGACGGTATCCTTAAGGGATAACACCGTAATCAGGCATTACGGCGAATATCGAACCGATCCATCTTGCGATAAAGCGTATTGCGGCTGATGCCGAGCGCCTTGGCGGTTTTGCTGATATGCCAGCGATGATCATCCAGCACCTGACGCAAGGCGTCGGCCTCTGCGCGTTGAAGGATTGATGCGGCAGGATTTGGATCACATGTCGAAGTTTCATGGAATTCATCGGGCAAATGGGATCGCAGGATCAGGCCGCCTTCGGCAAAGACACAGGCATATTGAAGCACATTAACCAATTCGCGAATATTTCCCGGCCAAGGGTGTGCGGCCAACAGTTCAAAAACCTCGTCCGAGCAGCGTATATCGCCCGCTATATTCCCGGAAATATAGCGGAGAAGTCTCATAACCAAATCCGCCAGATCAGATCTTTCGCGAAGGGCGGGCAAGGACAGGCGCGCGCCCTTGATCCGATACAGTAAATCTTCGCGGAATTTGCCATCCGCCACCGCCCGGGTCAGATCGACGTTGCTGGCACAGATCAGACGGAAATTGACCGGCACAGATTTGGTACTGCCAAGCGGTTCGACGGTGCGCTGTTCAAGCACACGCAGCAACCGCCCCTGTGCCGATAATGGCATATCGCCAATTTCGTCCAGAAACAGCGTCCCGCCATCGGCCTGTTTGATCCGCCCGCCAAAACCATCGCGGGCAGCACCAGTAAATGCCCCGCCTGCATGGCCGAACAATTCACTTTCAATCAGACTTTCAGGAAGGGCTGCACAATTGATTGCGACAAACGGTTTGCTGGCCCCCACGGCGGCGGCATGAATGGCGCGCGCCATATGTTCCTTGCCACTGCCGGTTTCACCCGACATCAAAACATTAATCCGATTGACCAAAAGCTTGCTGCCGACTTTGTAAAGGCGGCGGATCGCCGGGTCCAGATCGGGAATATCGTCAGCCTCGTTGGCCGCCGTGCGATTGGTTGGGGACGAAATCGTCGCCGGGCGCATGGATAAGAATTTGCGACGTTGTTTTTCGGGCAAGGTCACCTGCCCAAACAAAAGGCCACCGCCATTGACCGGCAATGCCTTGGCACTTGGCGGGGCATGGCCGGTTCCGCCCGCCCCCTCGCCAACACCAAGGGTCGCAATCAAACCATCAAGATCAAAGCCGAACATCGATTGCACATCACGCGCATCATCCGCAGCCGCCAGCAACCGGCGCGCGGTCGAGGTTGCGCCGCGAATATTGCCATCGGGACCAATTGAAATCAGGGCATCACGGGTTGATCCGACATGCTGGGCATCGGCATGAAGATGCAGGATCAGATCGGACGCACATTCATCAAAAAACAAGATGCGTTCCAATGCATCGGCATATTCAGCAATCAAGCTGCGCACCCGCAGACAATCGGTGCGCTTGATATCATCACGGACAGCTGAGACATCCAGAACAGAACAGACCTGTCCCTCCGGATCGAAAACCGGGGCGGCTGTACAGGTTAAAACCGCATGCTGGGATAGAAAATGTTCATCCTTGTGGATGGTGATCGGACGGCCTTCAACAATGCAGGTGCCAATGCCGTTGGTGCCTTCGCGTTCCTCGCTCCAGACGGCACCGGGTAAAAGACCGTTGGTGCGAAACGACGGCAACAAAGAATGGGCTGCGACACTATCAAGGATCACCCCATCATTATCAGTCAGAAAAACCGCATAGCCCGAGGCATCGATTTTGCGATAGAGCGTCCGCACCAGATCATGAGCATGATGATAAAGCCGCCCGCTGCGGTCACGACGTTGGCGGGTTTGGCTTTCCGGCATGACTTCGGGGCGGCGCAATGTGTCATGGGCCAGACCAAAGCGTTGTTCGCAACGCTGCCAGCTTTCAAGAACGGCACGGTTTTGGGCGACGCCACTTAACTGCAACGCAGCTTCGATCCGTCCACCATGATGGTTTCCAGACATAAGACGTTAATCTCCCTTGTGTCGGTGTTTTGTCAGGGATGACGGATATCACCCCCGGCTTGCGGCTTCTGCCGCGTCCGATCACAGTGTGGATTGTAACACACCCGACACCCGAAACGCCAAACGGTTTCACCGCGAAGTTACCGCACAATCCCCAGTGTCACGAATATGGGACAATTTGTACCAACTGCGCCATCGGTAACGACGGCATGACACAGTCAACATCAACACCGAAACAACAACAACCATTTGTTAAACATAGAGAAAATGATCAAATCGATCTTCTGTCCCGTTCTGGCACGGCCCTTGCGAAAATGTCAGGGCTAAAACCAAAAACGGGTGGCAAAGCCGCCTTCCGATCATGGAGGAACCAAGATGATCTATAAGAATCCGGGCGACGCGGGCAGTGTCGTTGCTTTCAAATCGCGTTATGAAAACTTCATCGGTGGCGAATGGGTCGCTCCGACCAAGGGCCAGTATTTCGAAAATGTCTCGCCGGTGAATGGTAAACCGTTCTGCGAGATTGCGCGATCCAGTTCGGAAGATATCGAAAAGGCACTTGATGCCGCCCATGCAGCCAAGGATGCCTGGGGCAAGACATCGGTGACCGAGCGCGCCAATACCCTGAATAAAATCGCCGACCGCATGGAACAGAACCTTGAAATGCTGGCAGTTGCCGAAACATGGGACAATGGCAAGGCCGTGCGCGAAACCATGGCTGCCGACATTCCGCTGGCGATTGACCATTTCCGGTATTTTGCCGGTGCGATCCGCGCACAAGAAGGATCGCTTGGCGAAATTGACGATAACACAGTCGCCTATCATTTCCACGAGCCACTGGGCGTTGTCGGCCAGATCATTCCGTGGAACTTCCCAATCCTGATGGCGGTGTGGAAACTGGCCCCGGCATTGGCCGCGGGCAACTGTGTTGTTCTGAAACCAGCCGAACAGACCCCGGCATCGATCTGTGTGCTGCTTGATCTGGTGGGTGATTTGCTTCCAGCGGGTGTTTTGAACGTTGTTCAGGGCTTTGGCGTTGAAGCGGGCAAGCCGCTCGCGCAAAGCAGCCGTGTGGCCAAGGTTGCCTTTACCGGTGAAACCACTACCGGCCGCCTGATCATGCAATATGCCAGCGAAAACATCATTCCGGTGACGCTGGAACTGGGTGGGAAATCGCCCAACATCTTCTTTGACGACATCATGGCAAAGGATGATGATTTCCGCCAAAAAGCGGCCGAAGGCATGACGATGTTTGCCCTTAATCAGGGCGAGGTTTGCACCTGTCCGTCGCGCGCACTTATTCAGGAAAATATCTATGAAAAATTCATGGATAATGTTCTGTCGCGCGTGGCCCTGATCAAACAGGGTAACCCGCTTGATACCGACACCATGATCGGCGCACAGGCATCGACCGAGCAAATGGAAAAAATCCTGTCCTATCTTGATATCGGCAAGCAGGAAGGGGCAGAAGTCCTTTGCGGCGGCAACAAAGCCGAACTCGGTGGTGACCTTGAAGGCGGCTATTATGTTCAGCCGACCATCTTCAAGGGCCATAACCGGATGCGGATTTTCCAGGAAGAAATCTTTGGCCCGGTTGTGTCGGCAACAACATTTACCGACGAGGCGGAGGCCCTTAAACTGGCCAATGATACGCTTTACGGCCTTGGGGCCGGTGTCTGGACCCGTGATGGCACGCGCGCCTATCGCTTTGGCCGTAATATCAAGGCCGGTCGCGTCTGGACCAACTGTTATCACCTGTATCCGGCACATGCGGCCTTTGGCGGCTATAAACAATCGGGTATCGGACGTGAAAACCACAAGATGATGCTGAACCATTATCAGCAGACCAAGAACCTTTTGGTTTCCTATGATCCGAAACCGATGGGCTTCTTCTGATCCATATCCAAGACGGCCGGGTGCATCATGTGCGCCCGGCCCGTTTCCGATACAGGAGCCGGATATGACCAAGACTGACCCACCCCCCGCAAGGGTGACGGCAACCGATGCAGCAACCGCCTTGATCAAAAAGCTTACCGATATCCACGGGCCGGTAATGTTTCACCAATCGGGTGGCTGCTGCGATGGCAGTGCGCCGATGTGCTTTCCACTTGGCGAGTTCAAAACCGGTGATCAGGATGTGTTGCTGGGCGAAATCGAAGGCAGCCCGTTTTATATCGGACGCGCCCAATTCGAATATTGGCGTCACACACAACTGATCATTGACGTCGTTGATGGGCGCGGCGGGATGTTTTCGCTTGAGGGGCCAGAAGGCAAACGCTTTTTGACCCGGTCGCGGATCTTTACCGACGATGAATGGAATATTTTAAAACAGACCGAGCAATCCGACCCTGCAGAAGCACCGTAATAAAGATTACCAAGCCATATCTGAGATCTACCCCTGACATTGCCCAAAGGATCAACACTGTCTCCCACAGGGTTTGGTTCGCAATGTCAAAAGATGCCGGACGCATCTTCCCCTCGCCCGTCGCCATCCCCCCGATCAGGCGGCGGGCTTTTTTTTATCTGAAATCAGGTAAGGATCACCAGAACCAGAAGGCCCAACCCGCATAATACTGTCAGGGATAAAAGAGCAGCACCAATCACCCGACCACCGACATGCATGACGCTGCGAATATCAACACTTAGCCCAAGGGCGGCCATGGCAAGGATGGTCAGAAAGGACGAGGTGATGCGCATTGGTTCCAGCGCCAAATCTGGCAGAAAATCAAACGAACGGGCGGCCATCATCGCGACAAAGCCAATAATGAACCAAGGCACCATTTGCATGATCGGCAGGCGAACGTCGCTTTTACGCCCGTTCATCAATGCCAGGGTAAAGATCACCGGCCCCAGCATCAGAACCCGGATCAGCTTGACCAGTGTACCAACCTGCACGGCCAAAGCCCCCGCCGGGGCGGTGGCGGCCAGTACCTGTGGTACGGCATAAACCGTTAGCCCGGCAAAAATACCATACTGACTGGGGCTTAACCCCAAAGCCGCCGGAAGCAACGGCAGGACAAAGACAAACAGCACGCCCAACACGGCGGTAAAGGCAATCGAGGCGGCAACATCATCGGACTTGGCCGAAATCACCGGCGCGGTCGCGGCAATGGCCGAATTGCCGCAAATCGAATTGCCACAGGCCACCAGCATCGATAAATGCCGTGACAGGCCAAGCGCCTGCCCGATATGGAAACTTAAAAACAAACTGGCGCAAACCACCAGAATAATGGCAGCGATCAGACCAAACCCCGCCTGCCCCAAGGCTTGCGCACTGATCGACGCGCCGAGCAACACAATCGCAATTTCAAGCACCGTCTTGGCACAGAACCGCACCCCGTGATGGAACGGTTTTGACAGGCCAAACACAGATCGCACCACCACCCCCAGCAAGATCGCAAAGACAAGGCTTTCGATCCAGCCATGTCCGAAAAGGGTGCGTTCAGCCTGTTCTGCCAGCTTGGCAACAAGTGCCACCGCCGTGGTCAGGAACAGCCCCGGCAGAACCGGTTTGATATGGACGTTAAAAAACATAAATCGCCTGTGAAATGTGACAGGCGGAAAGTCACACGATCAATCATTTACTTCCATCGAATAAAAATGGATATTTCATTCGATTATATTAAACGATTGGTCCCTGCCATGATGACACTCGAACAGCTCAGCATTTTTGTTGCCGTCGCCGAACGCGAACACCTGACACGCGCGGCCGAGGCGATTGGCTTGACCCCATCGGCGGTCAGTTCGGCGATCAAGACCCTTGAAAGGTTTTATGGGGTTGCGCTGTTTCACCGGGTCGGACGACGGATCGAGCTTAGCGAAACCGGGCGTCTGTTTTTAAGCGAAGCCAAGGCAACATTGGCGCGTGCGCGTGCGGCCGAACTGACATTGGCCGAACTTGGCGGATTGCAGCGCGGAGAGCTGAATGTTTATGCCAGCCAGACGATTGCCAGTTATTGGCTGCCACCATTCCTGATGCAATTTCATGATCAATATCCCGGCATTACAATTAACCTGACGATTGGCAACACCAAGACAGTGGCCGATGCAGCACGCGGCGGAGCGGCTGACATCGGGTTTATCGAAGGCGATGTTGATGAACCGGCCCTTGCCATGCGCGAAGTTGCCGAGGATGCGCTGGTGGTGGTGGTTGCCGCCAAACATCCCTGGGCCGATGGCAGGCCGCTGAGCGCACGGGATTTAACAACCCAAAGCAGTTGGGTCCTGCGCGAAGCCGGATCAGGAACACGATCCGAATTTGAAAATGCATTGCGCCAAGCAGGCGGCGACCCCGGCAAGCTCAGGATCGCATTGACCCTTCCGGCGAACGAGGCGGTGATTACCGCGGTTGAAACCGGCATCTGCGCCACGGCGGTTTCAAGTTTCGCGGTCAGTTCCCTGATTGCGCAAGGTCGGCTTGTCCGAGCCGGTTTCCACATCCGCCCGCGCAAATTCATGATGTTGCGCCACAAGGAACGCCGACAAACGCAAAGCTCACTGGCGCTGGAAAAGATTTGCCTTGCGTCATCGGCGCTATAGAATCGAATTTTTCCAAATTAAAATTGCGAAAACGCAATGCACAAATTCGGCAGATAATTTATCGACATATCCTAATGAACGAGGCACCTGACCCGCTGTTTCCCCGTGGTCTGGTCATATAATGAGCGATTTCGCGGTGCCGCGAAAAACGCAGCCCGGCAGGAAGGCTTTGCCTGATAAAAGGACTGATGCTGATGCCAATGCTTGATCCCGACATATTGGCCCGCGTGCAATTCGCGTTCACCATTTCATTTCACATTATTTTTCCGTCCTTTACCATCGGACTGGCGAGCTTCCTGTTTGTGCTGGAAGCCCTTTGGCTGCGCACGCGCGATGAGGCCTATCTTGCCCTTTACAAATTCTGGGTGAAAATCTTTGCGCTGGCCTTTGGCATGGGTGTCGTTTCGGGCATCGTTATGTCCTATCAGTTTGGGACAAACTGGGGTCCGTTTTCCGAATTTACCGGCGGGGTTTTGGGCCCGCTTTTGGCCTATGAGGTGCTAAGCGCTTTCTTCCTTGAAGCCGGGTTCCTTGGCATCATGTTGTTCGGGCTGAACCGCGTCGGACCGAAATTGCATTTCACCGCCACCACCATGGTCGCCATCGGCACATTGTTTTCAGCGTTCTGGATATTGTCGGCCAATAGCTGGATGCAGACCCCGACCGGTTACATCATCGAAAATGGTCGGGCGGTTGTGCAAAGCTGGTGGGATGTGGTGTTTAATCCAAGCTTCCCCTATCGGCTGGTGCATATGGTTTTGGCCGCATATTTGACCACGTCGCTTGTGGTTGGTGCAGTGGGCGCGTGGCATTTGTTGCGAGATCGCGAAAACCGCGCCGCGCGCATCATGTTTTCCATGGCGATGTGGATGGCCGCCATCGTCGCCCCGATCCAGATTGTAGCGGGCGATATTCATGGCCTGAATACCCTTGAACATCAACCGGCCAAGGTTGCGGCGATGGAAGGCCATTTTGAAACGCAGAATGGTGCGCCGCTGATCCTGTTTGGCTGGCCTGATATGGATGCAGAAGCAACCAAATACGCGCTTGAAATCCCCAAATTGGGTTCGATGATCCTGACCCATGACTGGGATGGCAAGATTGTCGGGTTAAAGGATTTCGCCCCCGAAGATCGCCCGAATGCCACCATCGTCTTCTGGACATTCCGGATCATGGTCGGGCTTGGTGTTTTGATGGCATTGCTTGGCTTTGCCAGTCTGATCGCCCGGTGGCGCAAATCGCTTTATAGCGGCAAGTGGCTGCATCGCTTTGCCCTGATCATGGGCCCCAGCGGCTTTGTCGCCATTCTGGCCGGGTGGTTTACCACCGAAATCGGGCGTCAGCCCTGGGTGGTTTACGGCCTGATGCGTACATCCGAGGCCGGATCACCGGTTGCACCCGCCGCAATCGCCGGATCGCTGGTGGCATTCGTTATTGTCTATGCCATCGTGTTTGGAGTTGGCACCGCCTATATCATCCGCGCGATGAACACAGACCCGCGTTTTGCCCATACGCCAAAGGGCGAAGTACTGCGCGCGGGAAGCCGCCCGGTTTCTGATCCCACTATTACACCGGCAGGAGAATGATCATGGATTACCAACTAATCTGGGTTCTGTTGATTGCCGTTGCCGTCTTTGCCTATGTCACGCTGGACGGGTTTGATCTGGGCATCGGTATTTTGTTTCCATTCATCAAGGACCCGGCAAAGCGCGGCAAAATGATGAATACGGTTGCCCCCGTGTGGGATGGCAATGAAACCTGGCTGGTGCTGGGTGGTGGCGGGCTTTATGCCGCCTTTCCGCTGGCCTATTCATTGTTGATGACGGCGTTTTACATCCCGGTTTTCACCATGTTGCTGGCATTGGTATTTCGCGGGGTGGCGTTTGAATTCCGGTTCAAAAGCAAAAACCATCAAAAACACTGGGATTTTGCCTTTTCCGCTGGATCAATCATCGCAGCCGCCATGCAAGGCGCGATGTTAGGTGGATTTATCGAAGGCATTGCCGTTGAAAATGCCAAATTCGTTGGCGGTCCGTTTGATTGGCTTAGCCCATTTTCAGTGTTCTGTGCATCGGCCGTTGTCGTCGGGTATGCCTTGCTCGGCACCGGCTGGCTGATCATGAAAATGGAAGGCGATTTTCAAGGTAATTTGCGCAAACTTGCCAAACCGGCGGTGCTTTGGATGGCGGTCAATCTTGGCGTGGTGTCGCTAATGACCAGCTATATCAATCCGGCCTATGCCGCACGGTGGTTTGAAGTCCCCAATTTGTTCTTTCTTGCCCCGATCCCGATTGTCACGACGGGATTGCTCTATTGGCTTTGGCAGGCGGTGAGCCATCGTGAAAAGACCGTGTTTGGCATTACGCTGGCGATCTTTTTGCTGTGCTTTGTTGGGTTTGGCATCACCCTTTACCCCAATATCGTGCCGCCAATGATTGATTTTAGAACCGCCGCCGCGCCGGAAAACAGCCTTGCCTTTATGCTGGTTGGGGCCGCGATCCTGATCCCGATCATTTTGGCCTATACCGCCTATGCCTATTGGGTATTTCGCGGCAAGACCGGGGATGAGGGGTATCATTAATGTCTTTTTCGCCATCCCCGAAAACCCGCCGTCTGCTTTGGTTTATCGGCCTTTATGCCGGGGGTATTGTTGCGGTCGGGGCGGTATCGCTTTTACTGCGCAGTTTGATGACGGGTGTTTAACAACAAATTTCTGATCACAAACATCTGACTTCTACGTCAACGAACGAACACTTGCTTGTACTAGAAATACCGAGTGTACGCCAAAACACACACTCGGTCGCCCGGCAGCACGGTCCCCCACCCCTGCCGGGCTTTTTTTATACGGGTTTTCGATACGGTTTATGCCTTAACCGCGTTCTGCCAAATAATCGTCATCAGCGACCTTTTCCAGCCAGTCAACCGGCGATCCGTTCAACGATTCCGCTATCGCGATATGGGTCATCGCGGTTTTGTCCGTCGCCCCGTGCCAGTGTTTTTCACCCGGTTCGAACCAGACGATATCACCGGGACGAATTTCTTCTTTGGCTCCGCCGTCGCGCTGCGCCCAGCCAAGACCGCTGGTGATGATGATCGTCTGGCCCAGCGGATGGGTATGCCATGCTGTGCGGGCCCCGGGTTCGAACGTGACGATGGCACCGCCAACGCGCGCCGGACCGGAGGTTTGAAACGGGCTGTCAATCCGAACCGAACCGGTAAAATAATCAGCCGATCCCGTGGCTGATGCCTTTGATGCATTGCGCTGGATGTTCATGCGGATACTCCGGATTTGTTTGGTGGCTTCACTTACTGATTGTGCACACGCCGGATCAGCAATGCCAAGCGTTCGATGCCATCCCGGATACGGTCGGTCTTTTCGGTTGCGAAGCTGAGCCGGGCGGTATTGCGGCCGGTGTGATCGCAGAAGAATGCCTGACCGGGAACGAAGGCGACCTTGGCATCGCGTAAAGCCTGCTCCAACAACTGGCGGCTATCGATATTTTCAGGCAGGGTCAACCAAATGAACATGCCGCCTTCGGGCCGGGTATAAGATACGGTATCGGGCATAAATTCACCCAATGCGGCCAGCATCGTATCGCGTTTGCCGCGATAGGCATCCCGCAGAATATCCAGATGGGCCGGAAACAGCTTGCGGGCGGCACGCAGGGCGACTTCCTGATTGATCGTCGAAACGTGCAAATCACTGGCCTGTTGCATCAGAACCAGCCGTTCGATCACAGGGCGCGGGGCACAGACCCAACCAATGCGAAGGGCCGGCACCAGTGTTTTGGAAAATGTGCCAAGCTGAATAACCGTTCCGGCATTTGGATCGCCATTGGTTTCATCAAGAGCAAGCAAAGAGGGCAAAACCACCCCCGCATAGGACAGCTTGGAATAAGCCGCATCTTCAAGGATCACCGCGCCATATTTGCGCGCAATCTCAAGCACAGCCAAACGACGTTCAAGCGTATAGGATCGCCCGGTCGGGTTTTGGAAATCCGGGGCAAGATAGGCAATGCGCGCACCGCGTTCAAAGGCGGCTTCGAGTTCGGCAATTACCGGCCCGTCACCATCCATATTCACCCCGACATAGGTCGGACGGCGCATGGAAAAGGCCTGCATCGCGCCCAGATAGCTTGGCTTTTCAACGACGATTTCCCGCCCCGGTTCGAGCAACAGCCGGGCGAGCATATCCAGCCCCTGTTGCGCGCCGCAGGTGATCAGGATGTTATCAATGCTGCGCGTGGCACCACTTGATGCCAGATCATCGGCAATCCATTGACGAAGGGCTGGCAAACCTTCGCTGATAGAATATTGCAGGCTGCGCCGCCCCGCCGTTTCGTCCAACGTCAAATCAGCGTAAATCGCATTGAACGCGTCCAGCGGGAAAAGCGACGGATCGGGCACACCGCCCGCAAACGAGATGATTTCCGGCCGGTCGGCCACTTTTAGCAAATCACGGATCTCCGATGCTGTCAGGGCACGGGCATCACGAACGATCAGGTCATTCCATTGGACGGTCTTTGGCATGGTCATGAGGTTTCTCTTTAGGTCAGTGTTGTTGTCCTTATCTGGCAAGCAACATGGATAAAAATCAAGTTTGTTTTTCAATAGAGGTCAATTTTGAAATAAAATTACTCTTTATTACGTTTTCACCCACCGCACGTAATGCCGTTTACATCCCCCGATCCCGCACCACCTGCCGGGCGGATTTTGGCACCCTATATTCATAAACAACCAACAACGCCAAACCGTCCCACAGGGTATCATGACCAAATATACAAAGTTTCAGCCTTGGCTTGACTGGCTTGATCAACGTTACGATGAAACACTTGATCGCCTGAAATCATGGTCGGCAATTAATAGCGGCACCGGCAATATCGAGGGCCTTGACCGGATGCGGGCCGAAATCCTGACCGCCTTTGCAGAACTGGATGCGCAAACCCGCGAAATCGACCTGCCCGATACCGAGGCCGTTGCGCCCGATGGCAGCATCGCACCGGTCCGTTATGGCAAGGTTTTGCATTTTTCCAAACGGCCCCAAGCCCCGGTTCGGGTTTTGCTGTGCATTCACTATGACACGGTATTTGCCATCGACAGTCCTTTTCAAACGCCGCGCCTGATTGATGAGAACACATTAAACGGGCCGGGTGTGGCCGATGCCAAGGGCGGCATCCTGACGATCCTGAATGCGTTAAGCGCATTGGAACGAAGCCCCTTTGCCAATGGTATTGGATGGGACGTTATCCTGAACCCGGATGAAGAAACCGGATCGATCGGATCGGCTGCCATTCTGGCCGAACAGGCACGCGCCGCCGATTTTGGCATGCTGTATGAACCCGCCCTTGAAGACGGCACCCTTGCCGGGGCGCGCAAAGGATCGGGTAATTTTTCCATCCGGATCAAGGGACGTGCCGCCCATGCGGGCCGCGAATTCCATGCCGGGCGCAGCGCGATGGTCGCGGCAAGCGATTGCGTCATGCGCCTTGATGGACTGAATGGCAAGGTCGGCAAGGCGACATTTAACATCGGTAAAATCGACGGTGGCGGGCCGGTTAATGTGGTGCCCGACACCGCGGTTGTGCGCTTTAACGTTCGCGTTTCAAACCATGACGAACGCCATCAAGCCGAAGACGAAATTGCCAAGGTGATCATGGCAATTAACACCCGTGACGGCATTACCGCAGAGCTTCATGGCCGGTTTGGCCGCGCACCGAAACCGATGGCAGGCAAGACCCTGGCCCTTTTTGAATGGGTCCGCGAACTGGGCCATGACCTTGACCTTGATATCGCATGGAAGGCCACCGGGGGCTGTTGCGATGGCAACAATCTGGCCGAGGCCGGGTTGCCCAATATCGACACCCTTGGCCTGCGCGGCGGCCTGATCCATTCCGATCAGGAGTTTGTCAAACTCGACAGCCTGATCGAACGTGCGCGCCTTTCGGCCCTGATCCTGATGAAAGCCGGTGCGGGCGATTTGCCCGACGCATTAAAAAAGACGGAGATATAGATCATGATGCGTGTGCGCCCTGCCCGAATGGACGACCTTGACCGGTTGGTTGATCTGGCATCCTCGGCAAGCAAGGGATTAACCACCCTTCCGGCCAATCGTGACGTCCTTGAAGCCCGCATTGTTGAAAGCATCGACGCATTTGGTGCGGATGCCAACGGGCCGGGTGGCGAAAGCTATTTCATGGTTCTGGAAGATACCCGCAATGGCAAGGTTGCAGGCACCTGCGCGATCTATGCCGGGGTCGGGTTATCGAAAGCATTTTATAACTATAAAATCCTGAAACTGACGCAATATTCCCATGAATTGAACGTCACCGTCACATCACGCCTGCTGACCCTGGTGAACGATTATCAGGGGGCGACCGAGGTTGGCACGCTTTACCTTGATCCAGAATATCGCAAGGACGGCAATGGGCAGCTTTTGGCACGTTCGCGTTATTTACTGATGGGGTGCTTTAAGGAACGGTTTTCGGAAATGGTCATGGCCGAAATGCGTGGCTGGCAGGATGAAAACGGCAAATCACCGCTTTGGGAGGCCCTTGGATCGCATTTCTTTAATATCCCGTTCCCCGACGCGGATTACATTTCGGGCATTGGCAATAACCAGTTCATCGCCGATCTGATGCCGAAATATCCGATCTATATCGAAATGCTGCCCAAGGCCGCGCAGGATGTGATCGGCAAGACCCATGATGAAACGCGCCCGGCGCTGAACCTTTTGAAAAAGGAAGGTTTCCGGTTTTCGAACGCGGTCGATATTTTTGACGGCGGGCCATGCGTTGATGTCCTTTTGAACGATATTCGCACCATTCGCCATTCGAAAATCGCAACCGTGCGCAAGACGATTGACCATTCCCCATCGATGGAACGTCACCTTGCCTGCACGCTTGACCTTTCCGATTATCAGGCAAGCTGGCTTTACATGACGATCGTTGATGGCAATCACGTCGATCTGGATCGCGTTCAGGCCGAAATCCTTGGCCTGAACCCCGGCGATCAGATCCGTTTCGTCACCGATTAAGCATTACAGGAGCAGGCAACATGGCCCAAACATCAAACCCCGCCCTCTTTATCAATGGTCAGTGGCAAACCGGCAATGGCACAGCGTTTAGCGCTGAAAACCCGGCAAATGGCGATACTGTCTGGCAGGGCCATTCCGCCAGTAATGATGATGTTAACGCCGCGATCATTGCCGCGCGAAATGCCTTTCCGGCATGGGCACAACGCGACCTGAATGAACGGATCGAAATCCTTGAACGGTTTGCCTGCCTTCTGGGCGAGCACAAGGAAGAACTGGCCCGCACGATCAGCATTGATGCCGGAAAACCCCATTGGGAATCCTTAACCGAAGTGGGAGCCATGACAGGCAAGATCGCGATTTCGATCAAGGCCTATCATGAGCGCACCGGCACGCGCCACGGCGATGCACCGGGTGGCGGGCAAGCAATTTTGCGCCATAAACCCCATGGCGTAGTGGCGGTATTCGGCCCCTATAACTTCCCCGGCCATCTGCCGAACGGCCATATCGTCCCGGCTCTTTTGGCGGGCAATTGCGTGGTGTTCAAACCATCCGAACTGACCCCGCTTGTTGCCGAGGCGACCGTAAAGCTTTGGGAACGGGCTGGATTGCCAAACGGAGTTTTGAACCTTGTGCAGGGCGAACGTGATACTGGCGCGGCCCTTGCCGAACATCCCGGCATTGACGGGCTGTTCTTTACCGGCAGTGTTCCAACCGGAAGCCATTTGCACCGTGCCTTTGCCGGACAGTTGGGTAAAATCCTGGCCCTTGAACTGGGCGGGAATAATCCGCTGGTAATCTGGGATGCCGCCGACCTTGATGCGGTTGCCCACCATACCGTTATGTCGGCCTTTATCACGGCGGGTCAGCGGTGCACCTGTGCGCGCCGATTGATTGTGCCCATGGGCGCAAAGGGCGATGCGATGATTGCCGCGATTGATGCCTATGCCGGTAAATTGATTGTCAGCGCGCCAGACCATGATCCCGAGCCCTTTATGGGACCGGTGATTTCCAACCGGGCGGCAGATTCCCTGATAGCGGCACAGGCAAAACTTGTTGCCAGTGGGGCCAAAATCATTCGTGAAATGACGCGCCCGGATGCAGCGCGCCCGTTGTTAACCCCCGGCCTGATTGACGTTACCAACGTAAAGAACCGCACGGACGAGGAACTGTTTGGCCCGATTTTGCAAATCATCCGGGTCGACAGATTTGATGACGCGATCCTTGAAGCCAATAATACCCGTTTTGGCCTTGCCGCCGGATTGCTGTCCGATAACGCCAAACTGTGGCAACGCTTCATCCATGAAAGCCGGGCCGGAATTGTGAACTGGAACAAACCATTGACCGGCGCATCCAGTGCCGCCCCGTTTGGCGGCATCGGCGATAGCGGCAACCACCGCCCGTCTGCCTATTACGCCGCCGATTATTGCGCATGGCCGGTCGCGACCCTTCAGACCGATAAACTGATCGCCCCCGAAAGCGCGCCCAAAGGAGTCCGCCCATGACCAGATATGCCATCGAGGCCAATTTTGACGGTCTGGTCGGGCCGACCCATAATTATGCCGGATTAAGCTTTGGCAATGTTGCATCGACCAGCAATGCCAGCACCCATTCCGATCCAAAATCGGCCGCCCTTCAGGGCCTAACCAAAATGAAGGCCTTGCACGATATGGGCTTTGTGCAGGGCGTATTGCCGCCCCATGAACGCCCGCATGTCAAAACCCTGCGCGATGTGTTTGGCTTTACCGGGTCGGATGGCGATGTTTTGGCGTCCGCTTGGAAAACCAATCCCAACCTTGTTCTGGCCACGTCATCGGCATCGCCGATGTGGACGGCCAATGCCGCAACCGTTTCGCCCAGTGGGGATACAGGTGATGGCAAGGTGCATTTCACCCCGGCCAATTTATGCGCGATGTTCCACCGGTCGATCGAACATTCGGTGACAGGCCGTGCGCTTGCCGCGACCTTTGCCGATGCCAATCATTTCACCCATCATGCCGCCCTGCCCGGCACGGACCATATGGGCGACGAGGGTGCAGCCAATCACACCCGGTTTTGTGGCGATTACGGTGCACGCGGTGTTGAATTTTTCGTCTATGGCCGCCATGCCTTCGAAGCCGGAAAAACCCGCCCCGGTCGTTATCCGGCCCGCCAGACATATGAGGCCAGCAGCGCGATTGCCCGCCATCACGGCCTGTCAGATAATAGTGTTGTCTATGCACAGCAAAACCCGGACCTGATTGATGCCGGGGTGTTTCATAATGATGTGATTTCAGTCGGTAATGGCAATGTGCTGTTCCATTACGAGGATGCCTTTGTTGATACGCCCGCCGTCCTTGATGACATCAAACGCAAGATGGCTGGTATTGCCGATTTCACCCATATCGAAGTCCCGAAAAGCGCCATCCCGCTTTCCGATGTGGTCAAAAGCTATCTGTTCAATTCACAACTTTTGCGCTTGCCGGAAAACGGCCAGATGATGCTGATCCTGCCGACCGAGGCCAAAGAAACCATATCGGTGCGGGATTATCTTTATGACCTGATTGGCAAGGGTAAGACCCCAATCAAACAGATCAAGTTTTTCGATCTGCGCCAAAGCATGCGCAATGGTGGTGGTCCGGCTTGCCTTCGCCTGCGCGTCGCTTTGACCGAGGCTGAATTGGCCGCCACCAACCAGCACAGCCTGATCAATGATCAGCGCTTTACCGAACTGACGGCCTGGGTCGAAAAACATTATCGCGACCGACTAAGTGCAGAAGATTTCCGCGACCCACTACTTCTTTTTGAGGTCCGCACTGCGT
This sequence comes from Thalassospira alkalitolerans, assembly GCF_002115745.1. Lineage (GTDB taxonomy): Bacteria > Pseudomonadota > Alphaproteobacteria > Rhodospirillales > Thalassospiraceae > Thalassospira > Thalassospira alkalitolerans. Next base: position 55,550 of record NZ_JFKB01000013.1, on the reverse strand, counting down.
TGGACGAACTGACGCAGTTGCTTGATCTTGGTCCGATTTATGATTTTCAGCACGTGAATTGAAAATATTGATGACGAATTACTTGCGGTGATAAACGCGAAAAAATCTCGTCGATCCATCATGTGCTCTTGCTGCCAAGAAAAAACCTATAAAAGCGCCAACAGCGGCTCCAAAAAGGTAATAGTTGAACTCAAAAGAAATATCCAACCCACTTAAAATAAGTGCCTCGACAATAATGAAAATCACAGCACCAAATATAGCACCCTGCTTCATCTCACCGAACGTAGAACCGTAAACGACCTCAGCTTGACATCCAACACAAACATTTGCACCTCTCATTGCAAGAGTATGACAGTGTGGACAAATTATTTCAGACATATGCGCCCCTAAAATGCATCCAAAAAGAGAATAACTTAATTTAAACGATCAAGGGTTGAGTAATCAATATCATTTAACCGCATTCTCTGCCGTGATGCGTATCGGCTTCGAAATTTAATACGGTCCGCACCATGGCAGAATGTTCAAAATAACGAACGCCCCTGCACGGCCCGCCCACCCCCAACCCATCTCGGGAGACCTGCCATGTCGACCCAATATGATACCGAACGCCTGAGAAAATCCGATGCTGCCCATATCCTGCATCCGGCATCGGTTGTTGCCGATGTTTCCAATAACGGCCCGGCCCGTATCTTTGTCGAGGGCAAGGGCGCATTCATCACCGATACCGAGGGCAAGAAAATGCTCGATGGGGTTGGTGGGCTTTGGTGCATGAATATCGGCTATGGCCGGACCGAGATCGGCGATGCGATGAAGGCCGCATCCGATCAGATGGGCTATTTCCATACCTTTGCCGGGGCATCCAACCCGGCCCAGATCGAATTGGCGGAAAAGCTGATCGCCAAGATGCCCGATCATATCACCAAGGTATTCTTTGGCAGTTCTGGATCGGATGCCAATGATACGCTGATGAAGATTGTCTGGTATTACAACGGGCTTCGCGGCAAGCCGGAAAAACGCAAGATCATTGCCCGGCGCCAAGCCTATCACGGCACCACAATTGCAACCGCGAGCTTGACCGGCTTGGCATCGTTTCACCGCAATTTCGGTCTGCCCATCCCCGAAGTCAAACACACGTCGCTACCGCATTATTACCGCGAAGCCGGATTTAACGAGAGCGAAGAAGAGTTCTCAACCCGGTTAGCGCGCGAGCTGGAAGAATTGATCCTCGCCGAAGGGCCGGAAACCGTCGGGGCCTTCATCGCAGAACCAATCATGGGGGCCGGTGGCGTGATTACCCCGCCCAAAGGGTATTTCGCCGCCGTTCAGGCAATCCTGAAAAAGCACGATATTCTGTTCATCTGTGACGAGGTCGTTTGCGGCTATGGCCGGACCGGGCATTGGTTTGGTCATCAGCTTTATGACATTCGCCCGGATATGATCGCGACCGCCAAGGGCCTGACAAGTGGTTATTTCCCGATGTCGGCGGCCTTTATCAGCGATGACATCTGGAAGGTCCTGCGCGATGGCTCGGCAACACTTGGCGCCTTTGCCCATGGCTTTACCTATTCCGGGCATCCTGTCGGATCGGCCGTGGCATTAGCCAATCTGGCAATCATCGAAGGTGAAAATCTGGTCGCAAATTCGGCCCAAACCGGTGCTTACCTGCATGCTCAACTGAACGATACATTTGGCAATCACGCCCATATCGGCGAAATTCGCGGGGTTGGGCTTTTGGGCGCGCTGCAATTAATGGCGGATCGCGATACCAAAACCGGGTTCGACCTGAAACACAAGATCGCCGCACGCTGTGCGGTGGCGATTGGCAATCATGGCGTGATTGTCCGCCCGCTTCCGACCGCAGACAGCCTTGCCTTTTCACCGCCGCTGACACTGACCCTATCCGAAGCAGATCAGATGGTTGATGCGATCAAAAAAGGCATCAATCAGGTGATGGGCGAGCTTAACGCCGAAGAACGCAAGGGCATGGCCGCCTGATCCCGCCCCAGTATTTTATTCGTACCTTCTGGTAACACCAACCCTGTTATCAACGGACTTACCCGGCTGACATGTTCAGCCGGGTTCTTTTTTCAGATTGTTTTGTTCCCGGTACTTTGCGTGTAAGGTGGCGCAAACAAGATAACGGCGACCCCGATGATCAAGATCGACCAGATCAACCTTAAAATCCTGCGTGCGCTTCAGGCCAATGCCAAGCTGACCAATCTGGCCCTGTCAAAGCTGGTGGGGCTAAGCCCCAGCCCGTGCCTTGACCGGGTCAAAAAGCTTGAAAAAGAGGCCGTGGTTAAACGCTATCGTGCGGTGCTTGATATCGAAAAAATCTGCCCGCATGTCCGGGTTTTTGCCGAAGTCACCCTGACAGGTAAAACCACCGCCGATTTCAAACGCTTTGCCGATGCTGCCAAGACCATCCCCGAAGTCGTCGCCGCCTATCGGATTTCAGGGCCCTATGACTATATGCTGTGCCTTGTTTGCCGCGATGTGCAGCATTATCATTCCCTGTCCGAAGACATGATCCACGGCAACCTTGGCATCACCAAATTCATCGGCCATGTCGCCCTTGCCCAGACCAAGGCGTTCAAGGGTTATCCGGTCTAAAACCATAAAGAAAACACCAAAAGAACATAATTAATTTGTACTAAACTGCATCGTGTGATCTTTTTTGTGTAATTTGGGTAGATCGCGCTTGCATCAAAGCAAATTACATATTACCCATCGAAGTTAAGTGAAATACAATTATAAACACCAAAATATGTGTTGATTGATCGTCAGGAAAGAGAATGCAGCCGAAACTGACCCATCTCCGCCAGCTTGAGGCCGAGAGTATCCATATTATCCGCGAAGTGGCAGCGTCATTTGAGCGCCCGGTGATGCTGTATTCGGTTGGCAAGGATTCATCGGTGCTATTGCATCTGGCACGCAAGGCATTTTATCCGGCCCCGCCGCCCTTTCCGTTGATGCATGTCGATACCACGTGGAAATTCCGCGAAATGATCGAATTTCGCGACCGCATGGCGGCTGAATACGGGTTCGATCTGATTGTCCATATCAATCAGGACGGTGTTGATCGTGGCATTGGGCCGTTCACCCATGGATCGGGCCTGCATACCGACGTCATGAAGACCGAAGGCCTGAAACAGGCGCTGAACAAATACAAATTTGATGCGGCCTTTGGTGGCGCACGTCGTGACGAGGAAAAGGCACGTGCGAAAGAACGCGTGTTTTCATTCCGGACCGAGACCCATCGCTGGGATCCCAAAAAACAGCGCCCGGAATTGTGGGATATCTATAACGCACGGATCAACAAGGGCGAGAGCATACGCGCCTTCCCGATCTCGAACTGGACCGAGCTTGATATCTGGCAATATATCTATCTGGAACAAATCCCGATTGTGCCGCTGTATTATTCGGCAAAACGCCCGGTTGTCGAACGTGACGGTATGCTGATCATGGTTGATGACGACCGTATGCCGCTTAACCCCGGTGAAACTCCGGAAATGAAATCGGTGCGTTTCAGAACGCTGGGCTGCTACCCGTTGACGGGTGCGGTTGAATCAGAAGCCACCACCCTGCCCGACATTATCCAGGAAATGTTGCTGACCCGCTCGAGCGAGCGACAGGGGCGCATGATCGACCATGATGAAGCCGGGTCGATGGAAAAGAAAAAGCAGGAAGGGTACTTCTGATGGCACATAAATCAGACCTGATTGCCGATGATATTCTCGGCTACCTTAAGGCGCAGGAAGAAAAAAGCCTGTTACGGTTTATCACGTGTGGCAGCGTCGATGACGGTAAATCCACCCTGATCGGCCGCTTGCTTTGGGATTCCAAACTGATTTTTGAAGATCAGTTGGCCGCCCTTGAATCTGATAGCCGCAAGGTTGGCACACAGGGCGGCGAAATTGATTTTGCCCTGTTACTTGACGGACTTCAGGCCGAACGCGAACAGGGCATCACGATTGATGTCGCTTATCGGTTTTTCTCGACCGACAAACGTAAATTCATCGTTGCCGATACGCCGGGCCACGAACAATACACCCGCAATATGGCAACCGGGGCCTCGACTGCTGATGTCGCCGTCATCCTGATTGATGGGCGCAAGGGCATTTTGACCCAAACGCGCCGCCACAGCTTTATCACGTCACTGCTTGGCATCAAGCATGTGGTGCTGGCCGTCAACAAGATGGATCTGATCGACTATGATCAGGCCAAATTTGACAGCATCGTTGCCGAATACCGGGAATTTTCCAAAGACCTTGGCTATAGCTCGATCACAGCAATCCCGTTATCGGCCCTTCGCGGCGACAATATGATTGACGCCAGCCCAAATACGCCTTGGTATGAAGGCCCGTCATTACTGGCGCATCTTGAAACCGTTCAGGTCGAACAGGATGCGATCGACAAGCCATTCCGCATGCCGGTTCAGTGGGTCAACCGCCCGAACCTTGATTTCCGCGGGTTTTCCGGCACCATTTCATCGGGCATTGTCAAACAAGGCGATCCGATTGCCGTCACCGCATCGGGCCAGACCAGCAAGGTCAAAGAAATCGTCACCTATGACGGCAATCTTGATCAGGCTTTTGCCGGTCAGGCCGTGACGCTGACACTTGAAGACGAAATCGACATTTCGCGTGGCGATGTTCTGGCCCCGCCAGATGCCTGCCCCGAATTTGCCGACCAGTTCGAAGCCCGCATCATCTGGATGCATGAAGACCATCTTTTACCTGGACGCCCCTATATCATCAAGATGGGCGCGCAGGTCACCAACGCACAGATCAGCGACCTGAAATACAAGGTCAATGTGAATACGCTTGAACATATGGCTGGCAAGACGCTTGAACTGAACGAAGTTGGTATTGCCAATATCTCGACCGACAAGGCGCTTGCCTTTGACCCCTATGACCAAAACCGTCATTCAGGCCGTTTCATCATCATCGACCGCTATTCCAATGCCACGGTCGGTGCGGGCATGGTCAACCATTCGCTGCGCCGTGCGACCAATGTCAAATGGCAGGAAATGGACATCAACAAAAAGTCCCGTGCCTATCAGAAAGGTCAACAATCGGCCGTTCTGTGGTTCACGGGTCTTTCAGGCGCAGGTAAATCGACCATTGCCAATCTGGTCGAGAAAAAGCTGCATGCCATGGGCAAGCACACCTATACACTTGATGGTGACAATGTCCGTCATGGCCTGAACAAGGATCTTGGCTTTACCGATGCCGACCGGGTGGAAAACATCCGCCGTGTCGGCGAAACCGCCAAGCTGTTTGTCGATGCCGGGATTATCACCCTGGTATCCTTTATCTCGCCGTTCCGAAGCGAACGCCAGTTTGCGCGCTCGCTTGTCGATGATGACGAGTTCATCGAAGTGTTCATCGACACCCCGATTGAGGTCTGCGAACAACGCGACGTGAAGGGCCTTTATAAAAAGGCCCGTGCGGGCGAAATCGCCAATTTCACCGGGATCGACAGCCCGTATGAAGCACCAACGAATGCGGAAATTACGGTAAATACCTCGGACCAAACGGCCGAGCAGGCCGCCGAGGTCATCGTTGCCAAGCTTGAAGAATTCGGTGTTCTGGGTGCGTGGTACCCGGAAATCTGATCCTGATCCAAACCGGCATATTTGCTATCTGCTTTACAAACCCCGGCGCCAGAAGCGCCGGGGTTTAATGTCATATCAAAGATTTTTCCAGATCAAGCGTCTGCCATGCGTCATAGGCAGCAACAACCGTTGCCTTCTGGGCGGTATGGGCGGCAATGAAAGCATCGCCATAAATAGTTTCATCGGGATATTCGGTGATCAATGTCAGTGGCACATCATGGCGATCATCAATCGAAATCATACAGGGAAAACCATTGATGATCCGAAAACCGGTTTCCCCGGCATGAATGCGATAAAGATTGATCTGGGCGGCATTAAATTCCAAAAGGCCCGGAATGGCAGCAAGTTTTCGGGTCACCTGATCGATGAAGCTTTCCGCCCGGTCCGTCCAATTATCATGATGGCGCATGATAAGGAAAAAGCCCTTGGGCAAGGTCCACATATCAAAGCCGCGTGGCACATACCCGGAAAGTGGACGGGTCCATTCATGGGATGGATAGCCGTGCAGGTTAATATGCAGGCTTGCACCGCTAATCGCGCGCGCACGCACCCGGATTTCCTTTTCATAAAGGCCATCACCGCTGCGATATTCCATATCATCGCCCAATGCCGTATAACGCGCCGCGTGATGCATGTGGGTCGGGTTATCAACAATCAGGCGTTGATGCAGGGCATAGCCATCCGGGTTTTCCAGTGGTGAAATCGTAAAATGTGCGCCATCGCGTTTTGCAAGTTCCTGCGCCCCGCGCAAGGCACCGGCGACACCGGAAATTTCATTGGGATGTTGCCCGCCACTGATCATGACCGGCAAACCAGTGCCTTTGTGATAGCGCGCATTCAACTGACGCCCAGACCGTGAAACCGCATGGAAATCAGCCCCCCCGATAACATCCAGTTCAGCCCGGATTTGCGCGACCGTCAATGGGCGGATCGCATAATCAAGCGATTGAACATCACCAACTGTTTCGTCTTTTGACAATGGTCGCAATTCAACCGTGACCTTGGCATCCCCGGCCTCGTGCGACTGGCGAATTTCCGGCACAATTTGCCCCGGTTGCAAACCACGATCGCCCAGCGGACGACCTGATTTGATTTGGAAATACTCAAGCAACGAAAAATAGAAATCCTCGTGCAGGGCTTCATGCAGGCTGAGAACTTCATGGCCATGTGCGATCTTCTGATCAATGCCGGGCAGATCAACCGTGATGTTCAGTTCTTCGAAATAGGGTTCCTGATCGCCCCAATCATGGCCCGCGATTGCCGACATGGTTTGGCTAAACAAGGCCTCGTATTCGGTTTCAATGCGGTCATCACGAACAAGATTGCCATCGGCATCGGTCATCCGCAGCCAGCCGGTCGGCGACAGATGGATTTCGTTGACCATATCCCGATGCACCCGGTTCGGCGCAAAGACCGCATGACGGGTTTCCGTACCATCATCTGCCCGCAGGATCACATCATAAGTACAATTGTTCCACTCCCCGGCTTCGAACCGGATGACCACCGGTGCGACCAGAGCCGCCAGTGGATACGTTTCAAGCAAGAAACGATTATCGGCTGCATTTTCATGGCGCGGATAGCGCACCGTAATGTCAACAACCTCGGAGTTTGCCAGATCAAGGTCTTCAAGGAAGAAATGCAAAAGCGGCTTATAAGCGCTTCGAATGCGGGCGGTTATACCCTGCCCGGCCAATTCGGCCTCGGCCGCGCGACGGGTCGTCGCATCATTAAACAGCCATGCATCGACAATCTGCCCGGGGCTGGCAGCAGCCGCGATATCGTGGATCAAGGTCTGGATGGTCGGGGTAAAGCTGGTGGCGAAAATCTGTGTCATTTGGATGTCCTGCCGGTGGGATCAAGGCTATCGCGCAGCCAGTCGCCCAAGAGGTTCAGGCCAAGCACGGTCAGAAGAATGGCCAAACCGGGGAAAACCGACACCCACCAGGCATTTTGCAAATAGGTCCGCCCGTCGGCTAGCATGCCGCCCCAACTGGGAATCAAGGGATCAACCCCCAGACCAAGAAAAGTCAGACTGCTTTCAAGCAGGATATTATTCGCAACATTCAGGGTCATCAGAACAATGACTGGCCCGATCAGGTTCGGTAGAAGATGACGGAACAGGATATGGATATCGCGCACGCCGATTGCCTTGGCCGACTGGATAAATTCCCGATCCCGCAATGACAGCACCGATCCCCGCACCAAACGGGCATATTGCACCCACTGCGAAATGATCAGCAAAATGATCATATTGGTCAGGCCACCGCCGACTATGGCGATAAAGGTGATTGCCAACAAGATGAACGGCAGCGCCAATTGCACATCAGCAAACCGCATCACGATCATATCCCAGAACCCGCGATAATATCCTGATACCAACCCCATGATCACACCGATGACCACCGCACCGGCAACCGACAGCACCCCAACCTGAAGCGAGATTTTACCCCCCGAAACCACACGGGCCAGAACATCACGCCCCAGAGGATCGGTTCCGAAAATATGGTCCGCATGGGCAAATGGCGCCATCAAACGGGCCGCAAGATCGATCTTTTCTGCCCCACCGGGAAACAGAAGATCAGAAAACACGACCAGAAAACAAATGCCGCCAGTCAGAACAGCACCCAGAATGAATTCAAGATTTTTATAGCGCGCGAACCGCGCCTTGGTTGTCGTGGCGGCCATCGGGCTTACTCCGTCCGGATACGTGGATCAATCAAACCATAGGCAATATCGACAAGCAGGTTCACCCCGACAATCAGGATCGACAGAACCGTGATGACGGCTTGGAGAACCGGATAATCGCGCGCACCAACCGCATCAAATGCCAGCGTGCCCATCCCGGGCCAGTTAAACACCAGTTCAACCACAACAATCCCGCCCAAAAGATTGCCGAACTGCAAACCGAAATAGGTCACAAGCGGGATCGCACAATTGCGCAGCGCGTGTTTGTACAAAACGACATTCTCGCTCAACCCTTTGGCACGTGCGACCATGATATATTGTGATTGCAGGGTTTCGAGCATCGCCGTGCGCACCAGTCGCACATTGGTAGCCGTCAAGATGACGCCCATGGTGATGGCCGGCATAATGAAGTTTTCAATTCCGGTCATGCCGCTTGGTGGCAGAAGCCGGAAGGTAATCGACAACAACAGCACCAGCATGATTGCCAGCCAGAAATTCGGAAAAGACAGGCCAACCAGCGACAGAATGCGAATAACCTGATCAGGCCATTTACCGCGTGAAACTGCGGCCTTGATCCCCAACGGGATCGAAATCGCGATGGAGACAAACATTGATGTAAAAGCCAGCATCAAGGTCGCGGGAAGTGCATTGCCAATCAGGGTCGAAACCTGTGTTCCGCCCAGAAAGGATCGACCGAAATCAAGACTGAAAATCCCCAGCATAAAATTGGCATATTGGACAAAGAAGGGCTGGTTCAAACCAAGGGATTCACGAATACGTGCAAGGTCTTCTTCGGTGATGCTGCCCGCCCCCTGACTAAGCATAAGGGCCGGGTCACCCGTCAGGCGGATGGCAAACGCGACAATCAATGTCACAGCCACAACCACGAAAACGGCCTGCAAAAGGCGTTTGATCAGAAATCCAGCCAAAGCACTTGTCCTTTAAAGAAATAGGCACCGATATCGCCCGGACAGATTCCGGGCGATATCGTATTTCACATCAATCGACAGAAACTTCTGTCAGGCGCAGACGGCTATCAGGAACCGGGACGAAGCCCTTGACGCGCTTGGAAACCCCAAAAATGGCATTGAGGTTATAAAGCGGCATTTCCAGCGCCCGATCAGCGGTGTAATGCGCAATCGACTGCAAGATTTCTTCACGTTTGGCACGATCGGTAATGGCACGCTGGGATTCCAGCAGCTTGTCGAGGTCCGGATCGCTGTCATACGGGTTCCATTTTTCGCCCGTGTGATACATGAAATAGGCCGTGTTATCATAATCAAGCGTCCAGCCGCCCCACGACTGCTGGAACATCGCACCGGTTTTACCCGCCGGGATGATGTCATTGAGCAATACGTTGGTTTCATACGGCTTGATCGTCGCATTCAGACCGATAATCTGTAGATAGCTGGCAACCGCCTGAACAACTTCGTTAAAGGTTGCATCATTGCCGCGAATATCGATCTGAATTTTCGCACCCGGTGCAACGCCAGCTTCTTTCAGAAGCGCCTTGGCCTTGGTCGGGTCGTAAGGCAGTGGTTTCATTTCCGGATCGATACCAAACGACAGATCACCCTGGAAACTTGCAATCGGTGCGGCCTGACCACCAAGGATCGAGTCAATAATCGCCTGACGGTCTACACCGTAAATCATAGCCTTACGGACTTTTTCGTCCGCCGTAATACCGTTGCCAGTGTTAAAGCGCAGCGCATAAACCGTCGGGCTTACCGTAGAGACAACATCGATATTTTCGTCTTCTTGAATGGTCGGGATCATGCCGATTGGAATGGTCGGCGGAATGACCAGATCAACATTGCCAGCCTGCAATTCGGCAACGGCGGTGGAGGGTTCGCTGATAAAGCGATATTTGACCATCGAAAGTTTTGGCGCACCGCCCCAATGACCGGCATAGGCTTCAAGCGTCACGCCGACTTTGGGTTCATAGGATACCATCTTGAACGGACCGGTGCCTATCGGATGGGCGTTGAAGAAATCCTCGCCCTTTTCCGCGATATATTTCGGCGGCACGATCATCGCACCATAACCGGCAAGTTTGGTCAAAAGGACCGGATCAGGCTGGGTCAAATTCATATCGACGGTATTCTCGTCGATGACTTCAACCGATTTGATCGCAGCATAGTTTGACCGCTGCGGACCTTTTTTACCTTCGTCGCCCATCAGGCGATCAAAGGTGAATTTAACAGCATCAGCGTTAAAAGCTTCGCCGTTCTGGAAGGTCACGCCTTCGCGTAAATGGAAACGGATACGCGTTCCATTGTCGAGTTCTTCCCAAGACGTTGCCAGCCCCGGAACCAGTTTGGTATCCGGCCCGCGATAGGTCAGACCGTCGTAGATGTTGGTCGCAACCGACGACCAGTTTACCAGAAAGGTATCAACCGGGTCCCAGCTTCCCGGGTCCTGCGGTGATGAAACGGTCAAAGTGCCTTCGGCATGTGCCGGCGCAGTTGCCATCAGGCCGCCCGCAAGGGCAAGGGCCATCAGTGCACTACGCATTCCCTGTTTTTTCGTCATGTTTTTCTCCGTTGTTTGGTGGCGAGGTACTCGGGGAGACAAGATTGCGGCAAACGGGCCGCCTTAACGTGCGTCGGCCACAAAATGACCGGGCGCAATTTCTCGATGGGCAAGAATGGCGGGTTCATCCCCCACCCGACGGATCGGGCTTGGGATTTCACCATCCATCAGAACACGGTCACGCACAAACGTGGGGTCGGCGACCGGTACTGCACTAAGAAGTCGTTGGGTATAGGGGTGGCCGGGTGTTTCAAGAACCTGTTGACGTGTGCCAATTTCAGCTACCTGCCCAAGGTAAAGCACCGCGACACGGTGGCTCATTTTTTCAACCACCGCCATGTCATGACTGATGAACAGATAAGCCAACCCATGTTCTTCCTGAAGCTCCATGAACAGATTGATGATTTGTGCCTGAATTGAAACATCAAGGGCAGAAAGGGCTTCGTCAGCGATGATCAGTTTCGGATTGGATGCAAGCGCACGCGCAATGCAAATACGCTGGCGCTGACCACCGGAAAATTCATGCGGATAACGATCTGCATGGGCCGATATCAGGCCGACACGTTCCAGCAACTGATCAACACGCGCCGTAATCTGCTTGTCGCCTTCGATCAAACGATGGGTGCGGATCGGCTCGGCAATCGAAAACCCGATCTTTTTGCGCGGGTCGAGCGAGGCAAAGGGATCTTGAAAAATATATTGGATTTCCTGACACAGGCGTCGCTGTTCGACCTTGCCCATTGTTGCAAATGGACGTCCATCGAAACTGATGTTGCCTGCGGTTGCCTTTTGCAATTGCTGGATCGTGCGCCCGATGGTCGACTTTCCCGATCCGGATTCCCCGACAAGTGCCAGCGTTTCGCCGCGATAAATATCGAAACTGACATTTTCGACCGCATGCACGCGATGCGAAACACCACCAAACAGGCCTTTTTTGATATCGAAGCGTGTCACAAGGTCGCGCACGGACAAAAGCGGTGCTTCGTCATAACGTGCGGTATTTTGGATATGCTCCGCCCCGACGACGCATGGTGTTTCACCATCCATCACGGTTACCGGGAAACGTTTGGGGAAAACTTCGCCCGTCATACTGCCAAGCTTGGGAACGGCAGATAACAGCGTCTGGGTATAGGGATGCGCCGGATGGGCAAAGATATCAGCAACGGTTCCTTCTTCGACCTTTTTGCCCTTCCACATGACCACGACATCATCGGCAATTTCGGCGACCACGCCCATATCATGGGTAATAAAGATTACCGCCATGCCGAGTTCTTTTTGCAGATCACGGATGATGGTCAGAATTTGCGCCTGAATGGTGACATCAAGGGCCGTGGTCGGTTCGTCGGCAATCAGCACCTTGGGCCGACATGCCAAAGCCATGGCAATCATCACACGCTGACGCATACCGCCAGAAAGCTGATGGGGATAACGGTCCAGCAATTCCTGTGCATCGGGTAAACGCACCATATCAAGCAGACGTTTGCTTTCGGCGCGCGCATCTGATTTTGGCATGCCTTCATGCAGGATCAGGGATTCTGCGATCTGATCCCCAATGGTAAAGACCGGATTCAGCGACGTCATCGGTTCCTGAAAAATCATCGCGATGTCTTTGCCGCGAATGTTGCGCATCTGTTTTTGCGTCAGCGTCAGCAAATCATCCTTGCGATCATCCGGGGTAAACCGGATGGCGCCGGATGCATAGGACGCCCCCATCATATCAGCAAGGCGCATAATCGACATCGATGTCACAGATTTTCCCGACCCGGACTCACCAACAATTGCCAGCGTCCTGCCCGGTTTGACAGCAAAACTCAGATTTTCGACAACTCGGGTGTCGCCGAATTCAACGGATAAATCTTCGACAGACAAAATCGGCGTGGAAACAGCATCAGTCACGCAAACATCCTCGATAAATGTAAGGCGGATGCGCGGGTGGCGCACATCTGTCAAACCGATGTCAGTGCTGCAAGTATGGAACAAGCGCGCGGCAAGGAACTTTCAACAGGTACGGTTGGGAGCCGCGACCTTATGATAAAGCGTGACGGAAAGTTGTAACGCGATCCCTCGAAACGACGATTGCCGACAACCCTGATATCAAATTCTAGTTTTTTTAAGTTTATCCCTAAACATCATCATTTATTCGATAAATTGTCAACGAATTGAATTTAAACAGATTAAATGGCGGCTTCGGCCGCGTCGGTCTGTGACAATCCTCACGGCACCACACCAAATCAACTAATTGTTTTAAAACAATAAATTATCATACATGCACGACACAGGCACAACATTTGGTCCAATCAGAACAAAGCCGCCAAGGCGCTGTTTCTTAACAATTCGGATCAGGAAAACCCGCCAAGACTCCTTTTTTTTAAACGGCCAACACCCCAAAAAAAACGCGGCATTGCGGCTGTCTGACGACAAGATAACTGTCTGTGTTGACGCTTAAAATTGGCTCTGTTCATTTTACAAAACCGGACCTTTTTACGCCCCCAATAATGGTTCAGACTGCATGCATTCTTGCCCCCTAAACAAAGGTCTCGAAATGACATCAGACTTTAAAAACGAATTTGGTCAGCCGGTAGGCCGCCCGGCGGAAAATTGGACCAAACGCCCGTTGCCACCGCGCAGCGATATGATTGGCAACCACGTTATTGTCAGTCCGCTTGATATTACCCGCGATGCCAAACAGCTTTTTGAAGCCAATCGCGAAGCCATGGATGGATCGCGCTTTACCTATCTTTTTACGGACGCGTTCGACGGGTTTGATGCCTATCGCAGTTGGCTTGAAACCATGGCAAAAAATGATGACCCGATGTTTCACACCATCATCGATAAGGCATCCCAAAAGGCCGTTGGTGTTGCCGCCTTTATGCGGATCGACGTTGCATTTGGCGGGATCGAAATCGGCAACATCAATTATTCTCCGGCCCTGTCACAGACCATCGGCGGCACCGAAGCGATGTATCTGATGATGAAGCGCGCCTTTGATGAACTGGGTTATCGTCGTTACGAATGGAAATGCGACGATCAAAACGCCCCGTCACGCGCCGCCGCCGCACGATATGGCTTTACCTATGAAGGCACATTCCGCAACCACATAGTCTATAAAGGGCGCAACCGCGATACAGCATGGTTTTCCATCACCGACCTGGAATGGCCGATGGTCAAAGCTGCCTTTGAGGCATGGTTATCGCCCGATAATTTCGACGACAATGGCAAACAGCGCCGCAGCCTGCAAAGTTTCCGTAAATAACAATACGGCACCACCGCAACATCAGGAACACCCCGGAAATCCACCCGATTTCCGGGGTGAATGCTTGACTAAAAACCGGGGACCTCAATAACACCTTTAATTTTGCACAAATATTATACAGTAATATTTTATAAGATTATTTTTTAATCATTAATAAGCGTGCATCGCACAATTACCACCACATCCCAAAGCTCAAAAATCAACTAACCATCTGATATAAAACAACACACCCCCAATGGCATAACCTTTGCAAGTGCAATAGCAGTCCTACGTGGACAACGAAATATCGCACCCAATGGCGGGTGCACATAAAGGCAAAGCTGCCGAACGATGTAAACACGTTGCGCCCGCAACGGAGCTTACTGTTCGGCAGCTTTTTTTTGTTTTGGGTCAAGGAATGGATACGAAACGATGCGTTCATTGAAATTTTCTCGCCGTACCCTGCTTGCTGCAACAGCATCCTTCATGCTTGCGGCTGGCTTTGCTCTTCCGGCCAGCGCCGAAATGCTCGACGTTGAAAAAGACGAACTTAAATTCGGCTTTATCAAGCTGACCGATATGGCCCCGCTTGCCATTGCGTATGAAAAAGGCTTTTTCGAAGACGAAGGTCTTTATGTCACCCTTGAACCGCAAGCCAACTGGAAGGTTCTGTTGGACCGGGTAATCACCGGCGAGCTTGACGGCGCACATATGCTGGCCGGACAACCGCTTGCCGCGACAATCGGCTTTGGCACCAAAGCCCACATCGTGACCCCGTTCTCGATGGATTTGAATGGCAACGGCATTACCGTTTCCAACGAAGTCTGGGAAATGATGAAACCGCATATCCCGGTTGGCGCCGATGGCAAACCGGTACACCCGATCAAGGCCGACGCGCTGAAACCGGTTATCGATAAATTCAAGGCCGACGGCAAGCCGTTTAATATGGGCATGGTCTTCCCGGTATCGACCCACAATTACGAATTGCGTTATTGGCTGGCATCGGGCGGCATTCACCCCGGCTTCTATTCCGACACCGATATTTCGGGCCAGATCAAGGCCGATGCCATGCTGTCGGTGACACCACCGCCCCAGATGCCGGCAACCCTTGAAGCCGGCACCATCAACGGATATTGCGTTGGCGAACCATGGAACCAGCAGGCCGTCTTCAAAGGTATTGGCGTTCCGGTCATCACCGATTACGAAATCTGGAAGAACAACCCGGAAAAGGTCTTTGGCCTGACCGAACAGTTTGTTGAAGAAAACCCCAACACCACACTGGCCCTGACCAAGGCACTGATCCGGGCGGCAGAGTGGCTTGACGAAAACAACAACGCCAACCGCATGGAAGCCGTCGAAATCCTGTCCCGCCCGGAATATGTCGGCGCCGACAAGGAAGTAATCGCCAATTCCATGACCGGCACCTTTGAATACGAAAAAGGTGACACACGCGACGTCCCGGATTTCAATGTGTTCTTCCGCTATTATGCGACCTATCCGTATTATTCGGATGCCATCTGGTATTTGACCCAGATGCGTCGCTGGGGCCAGATCACCGATCACAAGGATGATAGCTGGTACGCCGAAACCGCCAAATCAGTTTACCGCCCGGACATCTACCTTAAAGCGGCAAAACTGCTTGTCGAAGACGGCGAAGCCGCCGAAGCAGACTTCCCGTGGGATAGCGACGGCTACCGCGAACCAACACCGGCCGCCGACATCATTGACGGCGTCACCTATGACGGCAAACAGCCCAACGCCTATATCAACTCGCTTGCCATCGGCCTGAAATCCAATCAGGTGGTCAAAGGCAACGAGGTTGCTGGCAGCTAACACCCATTTGGACGATGCAGGCCGCCCCGCATGGACGGCCTGCACCTGTTTTCCCGCACTGCAAGGAACCCAAAGATGTCCAATGCGACAGAAACTCTTTCATCCCCGGCATCGGCCCCGCGTCGCGAAAAGGTCTTTGCCGCAATCAACAAGGCCAGCAGTTGGCTTGATGCGCTGGGATTGTCCTGGTTAACGCCGATGCTGAAAATGGCCGCAGGTGACAATCCGCGCGAACAGCTTGGCGAACTCAAGCGTGTTTTGGTGATCCCGCTTTTGGGCATTGGACTGTTTCTGTTGGCCTGGGGTGTCCTTGCCCCAAAAGTCCAGACATCACTGGGCGCCATCCCCGGCCCGGTACAGGTTTGGGAACAAACCACCAATCTTTGGGCCGATCATCTACGCGAGCGTAAAAAGGCCGATGCCTTTTACGAAAGACAGGATGTTCGCAACGCCAAATTCGTTGCCGAAGGCAAACCTGACAAGGTGAAGTACCGCACCTACACCGGCAAGCCGACCTATATCGATCAGATCATCACATCATTGTTCACGGTTGGCCTTGGCTTTGTCATTGCCACGGTAATTGCCGTGCCACTGGGCATTGCATCGGGACTATCCAAGGCTGTCAACGGCGCGATCAATCCGTTGATCCAGCTTTTCAAACCGGTTTCACCGCTGGCGTGGCTTCCGATTGTGACCATGATTGTTTCGGCTGTTTACGTCGATGTGAATGACTTTTTCCCGAAATCCCTGGTGATTTCTGCCGTAACCGTCACGCTTTGTTCGCTTTGGCCGACCCTGATCAATACCGCCCTTGGCGTCGCGTCCATTGACAAGGATCTGATGAATGTCGGCCGTGTCTTGCAACTTCCGACCATGAAAACCATTACCAAACTGGTCCTGCCATCCTCATTACCTCTGATCTTTACAGGCCTACGCCTGTCACTGGGCGTTGGCTGGATGGTGCTGATCGCCGCAGAAATGCTGGCGCAAAACCCCGGCCTCGGCAAATTCGTCTGGGATGAATTCCAGAACGGATCGTCACAGTCGCTTGCCAAAATCATGGTCGCGGTTTTGACCATCGGGATTGTCGGCTTTATGCTGGATCGCCTGATGTATGCATTACAGCGTGCCTTTACCTTCTCGGCCAACCGTTAAGGGGACGAAGAAATGGCATTTCTGGAAATTTCCGCCCTGTCCAAACATTATGGCGAGGGTAAAAACCGCACCGACGTTCTGTCAGACATCAACCTTAAGGTCGAAGAAGGCGAATTCATTGCGATTGTCGGCTTTTCCGGCTCGGGGAAAACCACACTGATCTCGGCCCTTGCCGGATTGATCACGCCCGATCAGGGCGGCGTGATTTTCAAAGGCAAGGAAATCGACGGCCCCGGCCCGGAACGCGGCGTTGTGTTCCAGTCCTATTCGCTGATGCCCTGGCTTTCGGTTTACGGCAACGTTCAACTTGCCGTGGACAGCGTGCTGAAACATAAATCCCGCGCGGAACGCAAGGAAGTGGCTGAAAAATACATCGCCATGGTTGGCCTTGCCCATGCCAGCGACCGCAAGCCCGCCGAACTTTCCGGCGGGATGCGCCAGCGCGTTGCCGTTGCCCGCGCCCTTGCGATGCAACCCGAACTTCTGTTGCTGGACGAGCCCCTTTCGGCCCTTGATGCGCTGACCCGTGCCAAATTGCAGGATGAATTTGCCGCCATCTGTGAACAGGAAAAAAAGACCATCATCCTGATCACCAATGATGTCGACGAAGCCATCCTTTTGGCGGATCGGATCATTCCATTAAAACCCGGCCCCAAGGCAACATTGGGACCAGAATTTCAGGTCACGCTTGCACGCCCGCGCGACCGTGCGGAAATGAACAGCGATGCCGAATTCATCGAATTGCGCGCAGCCATTACCGACTATCTGATGACGGTTGGCGAAGCGCGCGGTACACAGACAGAACGCGAAATCAATCTGCCCAATATCGTTCCGATCACCCAGAAAGCCGCAAACCAAACCACAAAACCAGATAAAGCGCCGCCTGCTGCCTATCAGAAGGAAACCCAATCCGACGCGACGGAAGGCTTCCTTAAATTCAGCGGCATCAGCAAGGTTTACCCAACCGCCAAAGGTCCGCTAACCGTGGTTGACGGGTTTGACTTGTCGATGAACAAGGGTGAATTCATCACCCTGATCGGGCATTCCGGCTGCGGCAAATCCACAGTGCTTTCGATGGTATCAGGCCTGAACGAAATCAGCGATGGCATCATCACCCTTGATAACAACCAGATCACCAAGGCCGGCCCGGACAAAGCCGTGGTATTTCAGGCACCATCACTTTTGCCTTGGCTAAGTGCCTATGAAAATGTCGAACTTGGTGTGGAACAGGTTTATCCCCACGCCGCAAGTTCCGAGCGTCGCGACATTATCGAATATTATCTTGAACGCGTTGGACTTGGTGACAGCATGAAAAAGCTGGCGAACGACCTTTCCAATGGCATGAAACAGCGTGTCGGCATTGCACGCGCCTTTGCATTGTCGCCAAAGCTTCTTTTGCTTGATGAACCGTTTGGCATGCTGGATTCCCTGACACGCTGGGAATTGCAGGACGTACTTATGGATGTTTGGAAACGGACTCAGGTCACAGCGATCTGTGTCACTCATGATGTCGACGAGGCAATTTTACTGGCCGACCGGGTGGTGATGATGTCCAACGGGCCACGGGCAAAAATCGGCAATATCATGAAAGTCGACCTGCCCCGTCCGCGTTCGCGCAAGGCGCTTTTGGATCATCCGGATTACTATGCCTATCGCGAGGAACTGCTGGAGTTTCTTGAAGCCTATGAAGGCGGCGCCAATCCCAGCGAAGCACAGCTTCAATCCATCACACAAAAGCGCACCGAACGCGTTGCCCGGCAACACAGCGCAGAGGCCAGCCCCCTGCACCCGGCGCAAGACCACGAAACCGCCATCGCCGCGGCCCAGTAACAACGGCCCCAGCAATCCTGATAAAGCAAAACGGCATGCCCCATCAGGAGCATGCCGTTTTGCTTTGTCATTCTGTTTCGGGCAGTGCACCCCAACCAATTCCACTGCCTTGCCATGGCCATCCACAGCAGCAAGACCGAAATGATCAGGTGTCCGACGCCACCACCCGGTCCGCCGCCCCCGCCGCAGCAATGGGGGCCGCATTGCGCATGTCAAAAGTACTGTTATCAAGAAACGCATCAGCCCCGACAAGTGCGCGATCCGCAGCATCGTTTAATCCTTCGACCCGCCAATCATCACGCGGCAAGGCGACATCAAGCCCCGCCACCGCGCGGCGATAAAGATCCGGGCGATAGATTTCCGATATGACCGCGTTAAAGTCGACCGAGGCATCAACCTGCCCCCATCGCTGCATCTGGCGACCAACCCAAGCCCCCTGTGACAGCCAGGGGAAGGTCGCGGTATAGCGATAAAACACATGCCGATCTGGCGCATCAATGGGATTACCACCTGGCTTAAGAATCGGACGCCCCAACAAAGACGCACGCAGAATATCAAAAGATGCCCCGACATGATTTTCATCGGACAACAATTGCGCCAGCTCGGTACGGTTTTCAGGCTGATCTGCCCATTCAGCGGAACGCACCAGTGCACGCACCAATGCATCAACCGTATCGGGATTGGAAAGCGCCCAGTCTTCGCGCACACCCAAAACCTTTTCCGGACTGCGCGACCAGATATCATCCTTTAGCGCAACAATTGCCCCGTCCCCATGAAAAACAGCCCGCTGGTTCCAAGGTTCACCAACACAATAGCCATCGACCCAGCCATTGCGCAGACTGTCAAACATCCGCGGCGGCGCGATCACCCCGATATTGACGTCGTTATCAGGATCAATTCCGCTCGACGCCATCCAATAGCGCAATTCATAATTATGGCTTGAGAACGGAAATACCGTTGCAAAAGACATGATGGGGCGACCCGCGGCACGGTCTTCGTCAATCACCTTTTTCAGCGCCCGCGCCGACAGTCCGCGCGGGCCGTGCATGGCAGCCGGATCCGCTTCGAGCATGCGTTGATAAAGACGGATCGATACCGTGATCGCATTCCCGCCCCGACCAAGCGCCATCGGCACAACCAGACGCTGTGCAGGCACCCCGCCAAGACCAAGACGCGATGCCAATGGAATACCAGCCAAAAGATGGGCCGCATCAAAAACACCATAAGACAATTTGTCGCGGATCGCCGCCCAGGACATTTCCCGGGTCAGGGTCAGATCAATATTTTCTTCCTCGGCAAAGCCCTTGGTGCGCGCAACAACCGGCAAAGCACAATCCACAAGCGGCACAAAGCCAAGTCGTACCTGTTTTAGAGGCATGCGTTAGAACTCCAACTGAAAAGCCGTGATGACGCTTTGCGCAATCTCATAAATCTTGCGGTTCTGTTTCATGGCGTTTTTGCGCAGCAGGTTATAGGCATCCTCTTCGGACAGTCCCTTTTCCTGCATCAGAAGCCCTTTTGCCCGGTCGATCAATTTGCGCTCGCTAAGCTTGGCCTTGGCCTCGTCACGTTCCCGCCGAAGCTGATCAAATGCACCGAAACGCGAAATGGCCATCTCGACGATGGGCCGGATGCGATCCTGACGCAAACCATCAACGACATAGGCACTGACCCCGGCCTCCACGGCCTCGCGGATCATATTATGATCACTTTGGTCGACAAACATTGCAATCGGGCGTGCAATGGCACGAGACACCTGAAACATCTGCTCCAGCGTATCGCGATCCGGATTTTCAAGATCAATGATGATGATATCTGGGGCCAGGGCCTGAATACGCTCGACCAGATTGAATGACGTCCCGATACGACTGACGCGGGCATAGCCGCCCTCGACAAGGCCGCGCTCGACAATGGCAGCGCGGTCGGGGTTTTCATCGATCACCAGAATATTGAAGTCTTCTTGCTTCATTTAAATCAGATCCCTGACGATCAAGGTCTCTCTCCTATTTGTTCTTTTTTGACCCGGGCCTTGATGACCCGGTGCCATCGCGGGATGCGACAAATGCCGCATCCCGGCAAAATCAATTGTTATTCCGCCGGTACGGCCTGTGCCCCCGAAAGCGCACCGTTGCGTTCCAGCATGGCCTTTTCAAAACGCGCTTTTTCTTCGGCAACAGTTGCTTCGGAAAAACGCACGGCAAGGGCGGCAAAGGAACAGATAATCACAGCAAAGCCCAGATACATCAGGCCTTCCTGATAGGTCAAAGCCTCGGATTTGAATAAAAAGCCTGCGGCAACTGCACCGGCATTGCCCCCCGCACCAACGATACCGGCGACCGAGCCCAGCGCCTTTCGGTTAATGAACGGGACAATCCCAAAGGTAGCCCCCTCGGACATCTGCACAAACAACGAGAAGACCACCATCATCGACACGGCGATCAGCAATGCATCCATCATTGAAAATGCCACAAGCGCGATACCTTCGATGAACAGCGTCAGGAACAGGAACCTCACACGACCCGACAGACCGCTTTTGGCAGCAAACTTGTCAGAAAACGCCCCGCCCAATGTCCGGGCAAAAATATTCATCAAGCCAAACAACCCGGCAATCAAACCGGCGGTCTGCAAACTCAGTTCGAACCGATCAAAGAAATAGATCGCCGCAATGTTATTGATGGTCAGTTCAACACCGAAACATGCGCCGTAAACCAGAAACAGTGCCCAAACACGAAAATCCCCGGCCGCAGCCAGCATTCCCTTGGTCACGCCTGCATGGTCATCTTCGGGGGGCAACGCACCACTGTTGCGCATGTCGGCAAAGTTCCCATCTGGCGCATCCGTGGTGAAGAACCAGTAGAGAACAGCGACCACCAGCATGATCACACCGGGGAAAACCATTGCCAGACGCCAGCCCATGGTTTCCACAACCCCGAAACCAAGCACCATGGCAAGGATCAATGGCATCACCATCTGGGTCACACCACCGCCAAGGTTGCCCCAGCCCGCCGTTGTGGCATTAGCCGTGCCAACAACATTTGGCGCAAACATGGTCGAGGTATGATACTGCGTGATCACAAATGACGCACCGATCGACCCAATGGCCAGACGCGCCAAAAGGAAGGTTTCATAACTGTCGGCAAGGCCGATCAGCATGACAGGCAGCGACCCCATCACAAGAAGCCCGGTATAGGTTTTGCGCGGCCCGATCTTGTCACAAAGCGGACCGATCAAAAGGCGGACAAGAACGGTAATTGCGACAGACGCAATAATGGTATTGCCGATTTCCCCCTTGGTCAGACCAAGGTCATCCCGCACCAGCGGCATCAACGGCGCAATACCGAACCAGCCAAAAAAGCACAGAAAGAAGGCAAGCCAGGTCAGATGAAATGTCCGCATTTGAACAGTCTTGAGACTGAACAGATTGATGCGCGGCGCCTTGTTCTTGATTTCCATAACAATGAAGCCCTTCGTTTGGGTCGTGCGAACGTAAAGTTTCCCAAGTGTTGCGACCGACGGTTATTCCCCACGGACCGCACGCTTCATCAGTTGGATTGCGCTGGCGGCCCGTCATTCGATACGATCAAGGCTGCACCTTTGCGATGCGCCAGGATCAAACGTCTGATCGCCCGCCATTGGACGAAGAACAGCAAGACACCCATCATTGGGTCTGCCCAAAAGAGACAGCTCACTTAACTATGGACAGGTGCAAACGGTGCGCCAATTTTTCGCACCGCGGAATTTTTCAAGTAATCACCTGAAATAACGAGATTTTCCGCAACCGCAGGTGCACAAACGCAAACTTAACAACCGATACAAACCGATATTTTGTTCATTTTTTAATCCCCACGCCCCTTGTGTGTATATTTTTTAATCAATAAATGATCACACATAATTTACGTGCAGATTTCACCATTGGAAATCCGGTTCAAAATCAGGGACTTGAAAGTTTTCCGCACCACGCCGCAATTCTGGCACGCAACTTGTATAGTAAAAGGCAAGAGCGCGGGCAAGGTCGCCTGCTGCACCGGCAGAAATGCCAAATCTATATATAGAATCCAATGGCGGGTTCACCGGATAACGACGTCCGTTGCGAGATTGCTTTTTTGTAAGGCAGTGCGCATCGGGCGTTTTTTTTTGCCATTTCGCTTCCCGCGACCAGGAGCCAGAGACAAATGAACCACGTCCCTGCTGCACTTACCAAAAAACCCCGTCTTGTCGTTATCGGCAACGGCATGGCCGGCATGCGCACCGTCGAGGAAATCCTCGGTCGCGCTCCGGATAAATACGAGATCACCGTTTTCGGCGCAGAACCCCGTGTTAATTACAATCGCATCATGCTTTCGCCGCTTCTGTCGGGCGAAAAGGAATTTGACGATATCGTCATCAACACGCACGAATGGTATCAGGAAAACCGCATTCACCTGTTTTCTGGCGATCCTGTGATCAAAATCGATCGCGACCGCAAAGTTGTCGTATCCAAAAGCGGTTCTGAGACGGCCTATGACCAGCTTTTGCTCGCCACTGGTTCCGACCCGATCATCATCCCGGTTCCCGGTTACAAACTTTCCGGTGTTGTGACGTTCCGCGACGTTGATGATGTCGATATCATGCTGAAAGTCGCCGAAAATGGTGGCCCTGCAGTGGTTATCGGCGGCGGGCTTTTGGGCCTTGAAGCTGCCGTTGGCCTGCAAGCACGCGGCATGACGGTGACGGTTCTTCATCTTGCCGGTCATGTCATGGAACGCCAGCTTGATCCATCGGCGGGCTATCTTCTGGCGCAGGAACTTGGCCGTCGCGGTATTGATGTAATTACCGAGGCCGATACCGCCGAAATCATAGGTACGGAGTGCGTCACAGGTGTTCGTTTAAAAGACGGGCGCATGATCCCGGCTGATCTGGTGGTTATGGCCGTTGGCATCCGTCCGAACGGACGCCTTGGCGCCGATGCCGGCCTTACCGTTGAACGCGGCATTGTTGTTGACGACGTTATGACCACCAGCGATCCCGACGTTTTCGCCGTTGGCGAATGCGTACAGCATCGCGGCCAGTGCTATGGCCTTGTCGCCCCACTGTTTGAAATGGCAAAATCCTGTGCGGATCATCTGGCTGAAATCCAGACCGATGGCTATGCCGGTTCGGTCACATCGACCAAACTAAAAGTCACCGGTGTTGACGTCTTTTCCGCCGGTGATTTTTCCGGCGGCGGCGAGACCGAGGAAATCGTGTTCCGCGATGCCGGGCGTGGCGTTTACAAACGCATCGTTCTGGAAGACGGCAAGATCAAAGGTGCGGTCCTTTATGGCGACACATCCGATGGCGGCTGGTATTTCCAGTTAATCAAGGATGGTCAGGACGTTACCGAACTGCGCGATACCCTTGCCTTTGGCCAGGCTTTTGCCGGAGGTGCCGCTGGAAACCCGCTTGATGCCGTTGCCGCCCTGCCAGATGACGCAGAGATTTGTGGCTGCAACGGCATTTGCAAAGGAACCATCGTATCGGCCATCACCGAAAAGGGCCTGACCACGCTTGACGAGGTCAAGGGACACACCAAAGCATCCGCATCATGCGGTTCCTGTTCGGGGCTGGTTGAAAACCTTCTGGCCGCAACGCTTGGCGGTGATTACGAAGTTGCGGCTGTCAAACCGATCTGTACCTGCACCGATCACGATCATGACAGTGTCCGACGCCTGATCAAGGCCAAGGATATGAAATCCATGCCCGCCGTGATGCAGGAACTGGAATGGAAATCATCGGATGGTTGCCATATTTGCCGTCCGGCATTGAACTATTACCTGTTGGCAGCATGGCCCAATGAATATGCCGATCATGGCGCATCGCGCTTTATCAATGAACGTGTTCACGCCAACATCCAAAAAGACGGCACCTATTCCGTGGTCCCGCGTATGTGGGGTGGTTTGACCAATCCGCGTGAATTGCGCGCCATTGCCGATGTTGCCGACAAATTCGAGATCCCGACGGTTAAGGTTACTGGCGGTCAGCGTATTGACCTTTTGGGCGTTAAAAAAGAAGATCTTCCGGGTGTCTGGGCCGATTTGAACGCGGCCGGGATGGTTTCGGGTCACGCCTATGGCAAGTCATTGCGCACGGTCAAAACCTGTGTCGGGCAAGAATGGTGCCGGTTCGGCACCCAAATGTCGCTGAGCATGGGGGTCGAACTTGAAAAAATGACATGGGGCTCCTGGATGCCGCACAAATTCAAGATGGCGGTCTCAGGATGCCCGCGCAACTGCGCCGAAGCCACGATCAAGGACTTTGGCATCATCGCAACCGATGGCGGATGGGATCTGCATGTCGGCGGGAATGGCGGCATTCATCTGCGCGGCACCGAGCTTTTATGCAAGGTCACAACCGGTGACGAGGTCAAGGAATATTGCGGTGCCTTTATCCAGCTTTACCGCGAAGAAGCGCGTTATCTTGAACGCACAGCACCTTGGATCGAACGGATTGGTTTGAAACACGTTCAGGAACGTGTGGTGGATGATGCGCAAAACCGTGTCGCCCTGTTTAACCGGTTTATCGAAAGCCAGAAAACAGCACAGATTGATCCATGGGCAGAACGCGCCAGCAAGGCCGTTGATGCGCATGAATTCAAATCCCTTTCCCTGGTCGCGGCGGAGTAACGGCAATGACACATATCGTAAACTGGGTAAATGTCGGACCAATCGCCAATATCCCGCGCCAAGGTGCACGCACCTTGCAAACAGAAACCGACCGCATTGCGATTTTCAAAACCCTTGATGATCAGGTCTTTGCCTTGCTGGATCGTTGCCCGCACAAGGATGGCCCGCTTGCACAGGGGATTGTTCATGGTCATTTCGTGACCTGCCCGCTTCATAACATGGTGTTCTCGCTAGAAACCGGCGAGGCACAGGGCCTTGATGACGGATGCGCGGCCAAAGTTGAAATTCGTCTGATTGACGGCTCGGTTCATGTTGGACTGACGGCCGAACAAATCGGATTGCGCCATGCGGGGTGAGGTTAAAACCACTTGTCCCTATTGCGGGGTTGGCTGTGGCTTGATCGTGTCACCGGCACGCGATGGCTGGGCTGTTGGCGGCGATCCAGATCACCCGGCCAATTTGGGGCGCATTTGTTCCAAGGGTGCGGCATTGATCGACACCATTACGGCGGAAATGAACCGCGATTTTCGCCTGCTAAAACCCGAAGTCGACGGCAAAACCGTCGACTGGCCGACCGCGACACGCGAAACCGCGGACCGTCTGCGCGCTACCATTGAACAACACGGGCCAAAATCGGTGGCGTTTTATGTCTCAGGTCAGCTGTTGACCGAAGATTATTATATCGCCAACAAGCTGATCAAAGGCTTTATCGGGTCGCCCCATATCGATACCAATTCGCGGCTTTGCATGGCATCAACCGTGGTTGGCCACAAACGCGCCTTTGGCGCGGATGTTGTTCCGGGTTGCTACGAAGACCTTGAAATTGCCGATCTTGTCATATTGACCGGATCAAACCTTGCATGGTGCCACCCGGTATTGAACCAGCGTTTACGCATGGCCAAGGAAAAGCACGGCACCAAAATCGTCGTAATCGATCCGCGCAAGACGGCAAGTTGTGATATCGCCGATCTGCATCTGCCGATCAAACCGGGCAGCGACGTTGCCCTGTTTAACGGGTTGCTGGCTTGGCTTGATCAAAATGGCCACACCGACCTTAAATATATCGCCCGCCACGTCAGTGGCTATGAAGCAGCCGTCGCAGAAGCCCGTGCCGATTGCCCCGATATAGCAAGCACTGCAAAAAAATGCGGCCTCGATTACCCTGCCGGGATCAACGAGCACAGTAATGAAGATGGCTCGGGTCTGGGGAAACTGGAAACGTTCTTTGGCTGGTTTGCCGCGTTTGATCGCACCGTCACGGTGTTTTCACAAGGCGTGAACCAGTCCAGCAGCGGCTCGGACAAGGTCAATGCAATCATCAACACCCATCTGGCAACCGGACGGGTCGGCAAACCGGGATCAAGCCCGTTTTCCGTCACCGGACAGCCAAATGCCATGGGCGGGCGCGAAGTTGGCGGCCTTGCCAATCAGCTTGCCGCCCACATGGACCCGAACGATGTTAACGATGTTGACAGGGTCAAACGATTTTGGAAATCCGACATTCTTGAACCGGGCGAAGGATACAAGGCCGTCGATATGTTCCGCGCCATTGAAACCGGCAAGATCAAAGCCGTCTGGGTCATGGCGACCAATCCCGCCGTCAGCATGCCGGATGCGGACCGAGTGCGTCTTGCCCTGTCGCGGTGCCCGCTTGTCATTGTTTCCGATACGGTCAACGATACCGACACGCTGCGCTATGCCCATATCAAATTGCCCGCCGCGGGCTGGGCCGAGAAATCCGGCACGGTAACCAATTCTGAACGCTGCATTTCGCGCCAGCGCCCGTTCCGCGACCTTCAGGGGGATGCCAAACCCGATTGGTGGATCATGACCCAGATCGCGCAGGCCATGGGATATGGCAAGGCGTTCAAATACCATGACCCGGCCGAAATTTTTGCCGAACATGCCGCTCTGTCAGAATTCGAAAACGAAGGCCTGCGGGCCTTTGACATCGGACAATGGCACAAGGCAAAGAAACCGGCCTATGACGCAATGACACCGTTCCAATGGCCTGCATCCCGCAAAAACCAGCCTGCGGGTGGTGCAGAACGCCTTTATGGCAATGGCATCTTTACCACATCAAATGGCCGCGCGCGCATGCTGGCGGTACAACAGACCGCACCACTTTCGCAGACCAACAAGGAATTTCCGCTGGTCGCGAACAGCGGGCGGTATCGCGATCAATGGCACACGATGACCCGCACCGGCACGGCGGCACGGCTTTCGGCCCACCGCCCCGAACCGTTACTTGAACTCAACATCTGTGATGCAAAACGATACAAGCTTATCGATGGTGGGCTTGCACGGATCAAAAGCCCGCAGGGAACGGCATTGATGCGGGTATCGATATCCGATGCCCAGGCACCCGGCGACGTCTTTATGCCAATGCACTGGAATGATGTCTTTTCATCGGCTGGCGGGATTGGTCGATTATTACCGGCCAATGTTGATCCATATTCAGGCCAGCCCGAAAGCAAATATATCCCGGTTTCGGTTGAACCGTTTGAACCGCTTTGGCAGGGATTGCTGTTTTCCAATACGCCGGTTGATCTTTCCAATCAGCCCTATTGGGTGGCGGCAACCGGCCCGGGTTGCATGATTTATGAAATCGCAGGCGATCAACCCTGTCTGTTCAAATCAATGCTGCCCGTTGCCGCCAATTCAGACAGCGACGCCGGTCCCGAACAGATCATTGAATACAATGACGGGAAAAAAGGCGTTCATCGCTATGCCCGCATGCGCAAGGATCGTATCACCGGGGCGCTTTTTGTCGGCCCGGATCGCCCGGCACTTGGCCGGGACTGGATATCGGGATTGCTGGGTACTGATGCGATCAGCGGCCCGGAACGCATTGCGCTTTTGGCTGGCCGCATGCCCGATGCCCGGGCAATCAATGATCGATTGATCTGTTCGTGTTTCTCGGTCGGGCTGGCGGCGATCACGCGTGCTATTCATGAACAGAATGCGGTCAGCACGACCGATATCGGACGCCTGCTTCAGGCCGGAACCGGATGTGGATCGTGCCTGTCAGAACTCAAGGAGATTCTTGATGACGCATTACCACGCGCCGCAGAATAGCGCGCACAAACCAATAGATCCGAACCCGGCAGACATTTCTGCTGATCAACTGCCATTGAATGCAAAGGCAAAGGAAACCTTTCCCTATTTTCCGGCCTTTATCAATGTTACCGGCAAAAAGGTGGTTGTTCTTGGTGGCGGCGAAGTTGCGGCGGGAAAACTTCGCCTTCTGGTGCGAAGCCAGGCCGATATAACGGTTATTTCCCCCGAAATATGCAGCGATATCGCCACCATGCATAACGGCGGAACCATCCACTGGGAACCCGCCCCCTTTGTCGATACCATGCTGAACGGGGCGGTGATGGTTTTTGATGCCACAGATGACATGCATCTGACACGCCGGGTAAAGGCAGCGACCAAACCCCGCAATATCTTGTTAAACGTTGTCGATAAAACCGACCATTGCGATTTCATCGTTCCGGCAATCCTTGATCGTGCGCCGGTGATGGTCACGATTTCGACCGGTGGCTGTGCCCCCGCATTGGCGCGCATCATTCGCCAGCGCCTTGAAACCACCCTGCCTGCCTCGATGGCACAACTGGCAAGCCTTGCGCGCAGTGCTCGCAAGCGGGTGGCGGCCCATCTGCCCGACAATGTCGCACGTCAGCGTTTCTGGACCCACTTTTTCCAGAACGGATTACAAGACACCCATCTGACCCAAAGCACCCCCGGCGATATCGACGCCGCCCTGACGCGCTTTATCCCCGAAGGCAGTGCCGCAACCGTGCCCGGTGGTCAAATCCTGCATGCCGATATCAAGGTCGATAATGCCTTTGACCTAGCACACGGCATTGCGCGTGCCATCGAAACATCAGATATCATTTTCCACATGCCGGGCATTGCGCCTGATATCCTTGGCCTTGCCAGACGCGATGCCACGGTGATTGAACTTGAAACTGACGATACCGCCGATATTGACGATGATGCGCGTGAACGCCTGAAACATCAGGCCACGTTCTTTGCCCGACAAGGTAGCAACATTACCTGTCTGTATCGTGCGGTGAGTTAAGCCAACGAAATCATCCCTAACGTTTCAGGAACTTTGCCAAGCCGTCCATCGCCTTGTGAATGCGACCCTCGGAGACGGCATAGCATGCACGAATATGCCCTGCCCCTTCGGGACCGAAGGCCTCGCCCGGGGCCAGACCGATGCCCTTGGACAGCAACAAATCCTTGGCGAAAGCAAGTGTATCGTCAACGCCCTCGACCCGGAAAAACGCATAAAATGCCCCATCCGCCCGGGGAAGATGGATGCGGTTCATATCACGCAACCGTTCAATGATTGCCGCCCGGGCGCGTTGATATCGAGCGCGGGATTGGGCAACGAAATCTTCGCCCTGTGTTACCGCTGCAATGCCAGCCTGTTGCACGAAACCGGCCGGGCAAGACACATTGAATTCCATCAGCTTTTCAAGTTGATCGCCAACACCACAGGGTGCGGTAATCCAGCCCAGCCGCCAGCCGGTCATCGCCCAGCTTTTGGAAAAGCTGTTGATCACCATGATCCGCGTGTCATCAGTCACATAGGGCACAAAGGATGGTGCCGCCTCGGAACCATCATAAATCAACCGAGCATAAACCTCGTCCGCGATTAGCCATATCCCGCGTTCGGTGGCAAATTCAACCAGACGTTTCTGATCGTCGGCGGGCATCACCCAGCCGGTCGGGTTATTGGGCGAATTGATCAGGATTGCGCGTGTATCGGGCGTACAGGCCGTGATCAATTCATCAATATCAAGCTGCCAGCCGATATCCCCGGCTTTACCAACGCGTAAAGGAACCGTGGCAACATGTGCCCCTAAAACCTTTGGCATGGCTACGATATTTGGCCAGATCGGTGCTGTCGTCACCAATCTGTCACCTGCTTTCAGGATCGATTGCATCGCAATCATCAGGGCATTCAACCCCGATACCGTCACAGTAATATTGCCCGCCGCAAGTGAGGTGCCATAAAGACGATTACCATAATCGGCCAGCGCATCGCGCAACGGCGTAATACCGCGATTGGGCTGATAGAATGTATCGCCTGCTTCCAGTGCGGCAATCGCCGCCTTGCGAATGAATTCGGGGGTTGGTTGGTCCGGCTCGCCAAACCACAACGGCACAATATTGTCACGCCCCATGCCAAGATGGGCGACCTCGCGGATCAGCGACGCCCCGATATCGCGGACATCATCCCGAATACCGTTTAGGGCAAAGGATGACGTTGTAAAAGGCTGGGAAATAGACATATGACAGCGCCCTGATCTTATAGTTTTTCTGTAAACGACAGCCAATCCGGTTTTCCCGCCCACGTCAATCGGACAATTTCAAAACCATACCATCGCGCATGCGTGATTTCCGAAAACACCGTGTTAGGATTATGGTCGCGCCAACAATGATTTAACCGGGAAATGCAATGTTTGATGCCCGCCTGCGCCCCCTGATCGACATCCCGCTAAATGCGATGGCCCGTCGTCTTTCCGGAACTGGAATCACGCCCAATATGATTACCGGGCTTGGCTTTGCAATCGGCTTTCTGGCCGCAACGGCACTTGCCTTTCAGCTTAATCAGATCGCACTGGTCCTGATCCTGCTGAGCCGTTTCATGGATGGTTTGGATGGGGCTGTTGCCCGCCACAGCAAACCACGATCGCGCCATGCCGGATCAAAATCACAGGAAACCGACCTTGGCGGTTATTACGACATTGTCGCCGATTTCCTGTTTTATTCAGGGATCATTCTGGCCTTTGCCATTGGGCGGCCCGAACATGCGTTAATGGCGGCTTTTCTGATCTTTTGTTTTGTCGGAACAGGATCAAGCTTTCTGGCCTATGCTATTATTGCTGCCAAAACCGGCCGCAATCATGAAAAACAGGGGCGGAAAAGTTTCTATTACCTGACCGGCATTACCGAAGGCAGTGAAACCATTTTTGTTCTGATTCTGATTTGCCTGTTTCCACACTGGTTTGACCGGATTGCCGCGATCTTTGGTGTACTGTGCCTGATGACAACAATGGGACGCGTCATGCAGGCACGCCGCGATTTTGGATAACGCCCGGATATCATTTCATTCTTGAACCCGGCATCACCAAACGCCATATCAACTGCACTTGGATACTGCGCCTTTTACGCAATAACAACGAGACAGGCATGAGATTTCCCAAAGCCCTTTATGCATTAGCGATCAGTAGCGTTGTATTATTTGGCTGCGGAGATACCGGCCCGATCAAAATCGGCTTTATCGCAGGCCTGTCCGGCGGGGATGCCGATACAGGAAATGCGTCGCTGAATGCCCTGAAACTTGCCGCGTCCGAAGTCAACAAGACAGGCGGCATCAAAGGACGCACAATCGAAATCATCGCACGCGATGATCAAAAAGACCCGAAAACAGCCCTGGCCGCAATCCGTGAATTTGACCAGCTTGGCATCACCGCAGTTATTGGACCGATCATCAGTTCAATCGGCATGGCAATGCTGCCGGTGATTAACGAACTTGGTATTGT
This sequence comes from Thalassospira alkalitolerans, assembly GCF_002115745.1. Classification (GTDB taxonomy): domain Bacteria; phylum Pseudomonadota; class Alphaproteobacteria; order Rhodospirillales; family Thalassospiraceae; genus Thalassospira; species Thalassospira alkalitolerans. Next base: position 23,459 of record NZ_JFKB01000013.1, on the reverse strand, counting down.
CACCGTTTCACCAACCGTTTCAGCCGCCGAATTCGCGGGCCTGCACGACTACCTTTTCCGCATCAACTCAACGACACGTGATAATGCAACCGCCTATGCCCGGCACAATATTGAAAAAGGCCGCAAGCGTATCGCCCTTGCGCTGGACGGCGAAAACGAAGCATTCACCGAAAGCTGGTATCGGGAATTTCTGCTCGATTTTGACAAGCGGAACGGACGCGTGGTGTCAAAAGTCTGGATCAATACGCCCGAGACTTCGATCGCACTTGCCGCCCGACATCTCTTGGCTGAAGAACCGGATGCAATTGTCCTGATCACCAATGCCGCCGACAGTGCAAAACTGGCACGCGAAATCCGCAAAATCGACAGAAATATTACCCTGTCCGCCGCAGAATGGGCCGGATCAGAACAGTTAATTGAGCTGGGCGGGGATGCCGTCGAAGGAATGGAACTTGTCCAAGCCTATGACCGCTATTCAAACGATACCAAATACAAAAAATTCATCGATGACTATCAACAGATGTTTGGCACCCAGCCGGGTTACACCAGCGTTTTGACCTATGATGCGGCAACAATCCTGTTTGCGGCCCTTGATCATCAAGACCCGAAACAATCGCTTGCCGATGCAATGATCACCCTTCCTCCGCAGCAAGGATTGCAACAAGACCTGATCTTTGACCAGTTTGGTGACGGAAACCGCAATGCCTATTTCGTCCGGATACGAGACGGGAAATTCATTGTTGAATAAACAAAATCCCCGAAAAATCGGGGATTTTTTCTTTTAGCCAAACATCACGATCAGTGATCTGATTCTTCAACGAAATTCTCGGCAAGGCCGGTATCATATTCCAGCCCTTCACGGGTCAGAACGACGCTTGTCGGGAAACCTTCTCGGGCAAGCCCCTTGCGGGCCAAGACCACCCAAACAGCCGGATTGGAAAAACCACTGGCATCACGGGCGGCAACAACAAATTTACCAACATGAACGTGATCACCATGGGCATGGGGAATGCGCAACAAGGTCGCATCACCAGTTGCTTCATCAATCGAACCTGAATTCGGATCCTTGGCAATAATCTGTGCCAGCACAAGCGTGCGCAGTTGCAAGTTATTAAGCTTCAGCGGATTTTTGCGTTGTACCGGCATGATGTCATCCTGATGGTTTGAATGTTGTGGCCACATATCTGTGACTGCGCGCAAATATTCAAGTCCTGATTTGTTGACCGCCTATCCACCCGCCAGCATTTTGCGCAATTTACGATCCCGTTTCAGGTGCCATTCACGGCTCATGGCGTCGCCAAAGGTACGGAACCGTTCAACATAGACAAGCTGCCATTGCCGTCCGCGCGTTGTCTTTGCCCCTTTGCCACTATTATGCGTCATTAATCTGGCTTCAACATCGGTTGACCAGCCAACATAAGTGCGCGGGCGGGGAACATCCCGCTCGCGCAATACATAGACAAAGGTGAAGCTTGCCATATAACAGCCCCGAACCGGTGGCTTAGCCCATGGTCGAATTAAATGCCCCGCCATCCAGCAAGACATTCTGTCCGACCATGAATTTCGCATGCTCGCTGCACATAAATGCGCAGGTCGCCCCGAAATCAATTGGGTCGCCAAAACGCCCGGTCGGCAAACCGGCCTGAGTTTTATTGCGCGCGTCTTCAAGGCTGATCGCCTCGTTTTCCGCACGTTTGGTCATCAAGGCATTAATGCGATCGGTATCATGCTGCCCCGGCAAAAGATTATTCATGATCACCCCGTCTTTGGCGACCTGACGTGCGGTACCGGCAACAAAACCGGTCAGACCGGCACGGGCCGCATTGGACAAGCCCAAATGCGGTATCGGTGATTTGACCGAACCCGACGTGATGTTCACGATCCGGCCCCACCCGCGCGAAATCATCCCCGGCAAAACCGCGGTTGCCAGCAAGATCGGCGTCAGCATGTTGGACTGAACGGCGGCTTCCCATTCGGCTTGTCCCCAATCGGACCATACACCGGGCGGCGGGCCACCGGCATTATTAACCAGAATATCGGGCGCGCCCTGTGCCGCCAGAACCTTATTGCGGCCTTCCTCGGTTGTGATGTCGCAGGCAACTGTCGTCACATTGACGCCAAAGGTATCACGAATATATTCCGCTGTTTCCGCAAGCGGCCCTTCGGAACGCGCATTCAGCGTCAGATCAACACCGGCTTCTGCCAGTTTGATCGCACACCCACGCCCCAGCCCCTTGGACGAAGCACAAACGATGGCCTTACGGCCCTTAATTCCCAGATCCAATGGATCCTCCCATTTTTAAGAATTCAAACAATGGCTGGAATTTAAACCGCGCACCCATCCGGGGTCAAACACCGTTCCACGATCCGGAAGACAATTAAGAGATCCCGCCCCTAGCCCGCAAATACCGCGTCATGCGCCGTTACGAAGGCAACAGCGCGCCCCGATACTTCGTCCGCTGTCAGGCCGGGTTTATAAATCCCCGATCCAAGGCCAAAACCATCGCACCCCGCCTTGGCATAGGTCGCAAAATCATCCGGTCCAACACCACCAACCGCATAAACCGGCATATCTTTTGGCAAAACCGCCCGCATCGCCGAAATCCCCGATGCGCCAATGATGCTGGCAGGGAATATTTTAAGCCCATCCGCCCCGGCCTTGATCGCGGCGAAACATTCGGTCGGAGTCAGCACCCCCGGCCAACTTCCCATACCGACTTCCTTGGTTTTTTTTATCACATCGACATCGCAATTGGGCGACACGATAAATTCACCGCCCGCGTCACGAACGTTCACAACATCCTCGACCGTTAAGACCGTTCCTGCCCCGATCAGGGCCGCATCACCGACTTCTGCCTTCATGATCGCAATGCTTTTAAGCGGCTGCGGGGAATTCAGCGGCACCTCGATCATCGTGATACCGGCATCGACCAGCACACGCGCCATGGATGCCGCTTCATCGGGCTTCACTCCGCGTAAAATAGCAATCAGTTTGCGGTGCGAAACCTTACCTGCTGTGTCGATAATCTGTGAATTGACCGCGGTCGGATATGCCATATTACACCTATGAAACCTTGAAAAATCCAGACACTAAACGCTACTATTTCTTGTGAATAACACGATAAGCAGCACCAAGTCCGGCCAGTGTGATTGATGCACTGTCAACTATGTCAGCATCAACACCATGGACGGCAAGTGCCTTGCGATACAACCCGGCCAGCTTGCCATCGCCAATCAATGCAATCTTTGCCCCCGGCGCCAACATGCTGATCATATCGGCGATTTCAGTTCCGATCACCGTCCCGGAAAGAACCGCAGCACCGGGTTCGTTTGCGACCCTGTCATTCCCCACCAATCCGCTTGCGCGCACCGTAAATAACTTGTGCAAAAACCCGGTTGGTTGGTTCGCGGTTTCGCGGATTGTGGCCTCGAACACGGCATCATCCCAACGGTCATCGACTGAATGACGCAAGATAGATTGGCTGGAAAGCAGGGCAAAAACCTCGCCGCTCATATAGGTGCGAAAGGCACTAATCGTGCCATCAAAAACCCGCGCCCATTTAGAATGGGTTCCTGGCAAACAGACCCAGCCATCAAACCCCGGATGCACTGCCATAAAGCCGACCAACTGAGTTTCTTCACCGCGCATGACATCGGGATCATCAACTTGCTTTAACCCCGGCAAGATTGATACGGCAATACGCCGATCATCAACATCCGGTATGACAGCCTCGGCTGCCAGTTTTGCCGGATGTACAGGCACCGAACAATACGGTGCTTCCAACCACCCCTGTTTGGCCCCGGCCATACCGCAAATGATAACGGGAAGTCGATTTGCGTAACCATCGTCGAGCCAATTTTCGATCAACCCGATCAGAACACTTTCAAAACTAAGCGTTTCATCCGCGGCAATCGCATTCATTCCCTGCGAACTACTCGCCTGGCCGAGGATGTTAGCGCTATCATCCATCGCCCAAACACGAAGGTTCGACGTTCCCCAATCCACGGCAATCCATGCTGGTGAAATTTTATCTGATAATCCGGCCTCTGAAGATCTTGACGTGGTCACCCTGCCCTCATGGATTATTATATGGATTTTATATCCTCATACTATTTGGCAAGAGGCGGGTCAATGCACGTCTTCAGATCAACAAATTATTGCCTGCCGCTGTATTCAAGTATGTCATGCCCCATCTTTTTCCAGCAATTTCTGGTGTGAACGCCAGTTCTGCGCCTCGATAAAGACTTTCGATACTACGGGAATGGTCGCGCGGATTTCACGTTCAAGTTGGGAAACGATGGCTTCGATCTGGTTTGAGGTGATTTTATCCTGAAAATCAAGACTGATGCAGACCATCAGGCTCTGCGGACCATGATGAATGGTAATGATTTCATTCGCACGTTTGACTCCGGGAATATCCTCGACCATCGCGGAAATCATGTCACGGGTTTGCGCGCTGGCACTTTCGCCAATCAATAAACCCTTGCATTCAACTGCAAGGAAAAAGGCCGTCACAGCCAAAATGATGCCGATGGTAACAGATGCCAGCCCGTCAAGAATGGGCATGTTGAACGCATAGGCCGCCGAGATCCCGAAAAAGGCAACAATCAAACCAAGCATCGCGGCCGAATCTTCAAACAAGATAACGATCACGGTCGGGTCTTTGGTATTGCGGATCGCCTTAAAGATCGGCGTATCGGGGTTTTGCGCGACAAAGGCGATATAGGCCGTCCGAAAGGCCGCCCCTTCAAGAAACATGGCAACGACCAAGATCGACAACACCACGTGATAGGTTTGAATATCAAATCCGACGACACTGGCAACCACATGGATATCAAGCACATGGGGATGAATAACCTTGTCGATACCTTCCCAGATCGACACCCCGGCCCCCAAGCCAAAAATCATCACTGCGACCAGAAATGACCAGAAATAGGTTTCCTTGCCATAGCCCAACGGGTGTTTCTTGTCGGGTTGCTTGGTTGAAAGTTTAAGGCCAAGCAATAATAAGCCCTGATTGCCGGTATCGACCAGCGAATGGATGCCTTCAGACATCATCGCCGCCGAGCCGGTAATTGCCGCCCCGCCAAATTTGGCAACAGCAATCAGCAGGTTGGCGGCAGCGGCCATGTAAATGGCGCCTTTGGACGAATGAGACATGGTATGGCGGTTTCCGGATTTGATTGGGGTGCAGACAGATAATTTCTGCCTATTCTCTCTTGCCTGTGGCGATTAGAAAGCAAGTCATCAATAGCTGCAAGCTTGTTAGCGGCCGATGAAGATTACCTTCTTCGGAGAGAGGGAGAAAACTTGCAGCTTTCCTGCACTTTGAACGAGTAGTTAACTCCGACAATAGATTGTCCCTAAATGATGATTAACCCCATCATTGACAAACGCCAAAGCATGAACGCCTTCACAACAGTTATGTATATTCATCATATAAAATTTAAGTGCCGCTTTTTCCAAAACAGGCAACCCCAGTTCCTTCTTATTGAACCTTATGAAATAATTACATAAACTGCGGTCACATTCAGACTATCCAGATCAGTCCCGTGATCATGGAGCAGAATGGAACAGGTTATTGTTCGTTGTAATTCTGCGTTATACCAAAAGGGAATTCACATGACATATCTTACAAATCATCAGGTTTTTGCGTCTCGTGACCTTGGCGAAACACAAGATATGTTGTCCAATTTGAATGCCATTCATAAACTGGAAGTCTTGGGGCGCAGGGCATCCGTTGATACCGCAATTCACGCCGCTTGCTTCAGCAACCTGAACCTACTTTATGCTTCATTCGGAGATGTCCGGGTTAAGATTGAAACACCGGAATGTGACACAAACTCACTATTCTTAGTGGTTGTAACCAATGGCGGGGGTACAGTTCGCCATCAAGGCCAAGACTTTGATGTATCTCAGGACAGGGGCATGATCCGTGACATGCGAACGCCCCTTTCCGCAACCGAAGATCATTTTTCCGCACTTGGAATAGAGCTTCCTCTTAATCTGTTAAGACAGCAAGCACACGCCTTGATCGGCGATGCAGCATTAATGGTTGATCTGAAGTTTAAAACCGGTATCGATCTAAAGAAACCTGGCGGACGCCATATACGCAACACTCTGAATTATATTGCGCGGACCATCGACGAGCCCCTGCCTAATCTTGATAATACCTTTCTTTTTGATAGTCTGCGTGACCTGATGCTGGTCAATGTCTTGATGCAACTTCCCAATTCCTTTTCCGACCTTCTGCAACATCAAACAGTATCCAGCGCAATTCCTTATTATGTTAAACGCGCCCGTGATTATATTCACGAACATGCTGATACTTCGATCACCCTGCAAAAACTTGTTAGCCATGCCGGGTGCAGTTATCGGACACTGCAGGTCGGTTTCAATGAAGCCTATGGCATGTCGCCAATGGCCTATCTGAAGTCGGTGCGACTGGCACGGGCTCACCTCGACCTTATGAATGCAGGCCCGGATGGTACAGTTTCCGAAATTGCGGCAAAATGGGGTTTCATTCATATGGGCCGCTTTTCCCATGCCTATGCAAAGCGCTTTAGTGTTTTACCTTCTGAAACCTTGCGCCGCAGCCTCTGACAGATCCACGTGCCTTATCCCCAAACGCAATGGTTATCCATAAAGACGAGCTGATAACCAATATGTTTAAATATCCTGCAATGATGCAGTCTGCGTGCGGTCTAACGCCCGCACTCAACCTTCAGACTAAAATTGCTTCACTGGAGCAATTTCTTGCAAAAAACGAGGCACGATTGGAAGCAATGTCTTCGGCAGGCAGACAAATCGAGCGCGAACTTAGGCTAAGCTTCGTCGGGCCCGACAAGAGGAAATTACTGCCGAGATTATTAAATTGGGCACCGGAATAACATCCGAAAATCATAAGAAAAAATATGATTTCTGTTCATTTTCGCCCATTTCATCTATGGTAACAACCATGTGCTTCATTTAACCAGCCTAACAGTACATTGGATTAGTCAATCTGGCTGAACCACACCTAGCTGGTTAAGGATATTGCCTTGGCATATGTTCCAACACCACTTGGCCTAGACACCAAATATGATCAATTCCTGCAAACACTGGTCGGCAACGATCAAACACGAACCCGCGTTACGGTGCTTTCGATGCTTGCAAGGCTTGGCGTCGACCCATGGCAAGAAGCATCTGATCTGGCAGCACTCCCCAAAGGTTCTGCTTGGCAACGGTTAGACGCGCTGATGGCACGCTTCACCGATGTCCCTTCTTTGATTACCGAACGCGCTGACGTTACAACACGCCTCATTGCATTTTTGCCGCACGGCACCCTATACGACAATACCAAAACGACCGGCAATCGAGCGCCAAAAGCATTCGACACACGCATTTATTTCATTGTCGCAATCGCAGTTTTTATTGTGCAAGTAAGCATTCTGATATTCAGAGACTAGAATGCGCTTCACACAATAACTCGTAAATTGTGTGCGACATCCTGCCGGAAGGGCTTTTGATGACCGATACAGACAACCTATGGGTACTGGAAAAAAAATTCTGGACAGAAGGTGCGGACGGTGTTCACCATTTGACCGCAAAAGGAGCACTTGCTGTTCTTCCATATCCCGCCGGAATTCTTGTTGATGAAGCCATTTGGCGTGATAATGCCGTCGCACAAAGATGGCGAACGGTTGCATTCACCGAACCTGTCATAACCCTCAAAGGCGATGTCGCTGTTCTTGCTTATCACGTGTCGGCAGAACGGGCCGAGGTGCCAATTTACGAAGCGCTCTGCACCTCCACCTATTTACGTGACGAAGACGAATGGTTCCGGCTGTCGCATCAACAAACACCGACTGCAGAACAAGACTGAAAGCAGCACGGAACACTCTTTTCGGCCTAACCGGATGAACTTCAACATCATAAAAATCTGCACAGTCAAACTGGTCGCTCCGTCGTAGCAACAGCTATTTTTAAGGACAAAATATTCAAAAATGGGGACCTAAATCCCCTTGCAAGCGACAATTCGCTGTTAAGTCGATTTTTATGATAATTTTTCTCTTTCCGATTGAGTTCGTGACGCTTATAAATTGAATGGATCAGAGGTACGAAAAGCAGTTGTTATGCATGCAATTCATATACCCTGAGATTGATCGAATAAAAAATCCTCACATTTGCGGCATAACACAATCAGATCCCCTTTTCTGACCTGTCCATAGCTCGACCTCCACGCGATCTCGACCTTCAGAGTCCTCCCGGCATAGCTCCCTGATCGCGAAGTCAGCCAATCGGCCATTATTGCCGAACGTAAAGCCCGAAACATAGCCATCCCACTTGTGAAATGGCCACAGAACCGGGTTGCCATATACCTACCTAAAAAAATCCGACACCTAATGTCGATCAACTCTGCTCCACACATTCTTCGGAACTCTTCGTCATGTGCATTACCAGCGCCTGCGTGCGTATCGGAACCGATAACTCGCGGCCATAACTTTTGCCGAACATCAACGTTTGGCGACAATTTCACAGCTTCAAACATCTCAGGAGAACGACATGGCAAAAGGCAACAACCGCCGCGGCAGAGAAGAAAAGAAACCGAAGCAGAAAAAGACTGCGCCCGCGCCGATCCTGTCACTCAACAAGGGCCTGACCATCGCGAAAAAACCGAAGGCCAAAAAAACCTAACCCGGATTCCAGATACGGATCTTTCAAACCGAAATGAGAAGCACAGCGAACGCCCCAAGGCCCATACAGGGCAGATCGTTGTCCATCCCGTAGCTATAAACTGTAGCGCGAATATTTTCGCATTCATCGTTCTGTATGCGGGATATTTCATTCTATGGCGCGTATTTAGCCAATTATTGCCCTGGAGGCTTCTTAATGAGCGGCCGATTGCCTAGATGGTTACCGCTCCGCCGTGGCGACACAGCCCCTTGGAATGACATTAATCCCGTACGGGCCGAGCTTTTCGGGCTGGAACGGCTGGAACAGCATGCGAGTAGTCTTGCACGGGAACAGAAAGTCTCTGCATCTCCACCGCATGTTGCCTCGCTTCAGCAACGACTGGAAGACAATGCAATCGCCTTGCTGGCCACCCGCAGAGCCTGCAGCCTTGAACTTACCGCAGGTCACCCGATTGTGCCTGCGGCTCAGTGGTTTCTGGACAATTACCACCAGGTGGACGCTCAAATTCGCGAATGCCGCACTGATCTGCCCCCCAGCTACTATCGGATACTACCAAAACTCGCCGAAGGACCATTTCGCGGCTATCCAAGGGTATTCGGACTGGTCTGGGCTTATGTCGCACATACTGACAGCCATCTAGACGGGCCAGCACTATCACGGTATTTGCGCGCATATCAACGGGTCCAGCCTCTTACCATCGGCGAACTCTGGGCCGTGCCGATTACGCTTCGCCTCGTCCTTCTGGAAAATCTCCGGCGTCTGGCTGATCAGATCGCCTTCGGGCATCAACATCGCCACGACGCTGACCTGTTGGCCGACCGAATTCTGGGCATCGACAGCGTGCAGCCCGTCCAGCTTACCGACGTCGATGCTTGCCCTAATGGCGACCTCCTGCCTGAAGTCTTTGCCGCACAATTGGCCAAACGACTGCGCGACTGCGATCCGCTTACCACACCAGCCATTGCATGGCTCGAAAAACGGCTAGCGACGCAGGGCACCAAAGTCGATCTGGTGGTACAACATGCCCAGGAACGACAAGGGGCATCCAACGTTACTGTGCGCAACTTCATCACCAGCCTGCGCACAATTTCCGAGATGGACTGGCAGGATCTGTTCGAAGGCGTCAGCCTTGTCGATGCAAAACTACGGGAACATCCCGGATTTGCCGACATGGATTTCGCAAGCCGCAATCTCTACCGCACGGCCATCGAGGATCTTTCCCGCCACAGCGACAACAGCGAAACCAAGGTAGCAGAGCAGGTGCTGGCGGCTGCAAAGGCAGCACCGGGGACGGCCGATACACGACTTGCCGATACGGAAACTTTGCGCCGCAGCGATCCCGGCTGGCATCTGCTAGCCGAGGGCCGAACAGCCTTTAACCGCCAGATTGGCTATCGGCAAACGGGATGGCATCGGATAGGTTTCCGCCCCGGGCTCTCCGGTTATATCTGCAGTCTCATCGGTGTCACCCTTGGACTGCTTGCGATCGGCCTCTGGGCGCTAGGCATTCTGGCTGGACCGAGCACAACCGGACCATCACTGGCCCTGTGGGCCCTTTGGACCTTTGCCGCCCTGATCCCGGCCAGCGCCATTGCACAGCTTCTGGTCGACCGGCTGGTCGGCTGGACCGTACCCGCCGCAGCGCTGCCGGGACTTTCGCTTGACGGCGGGATTCCGGCGACGCTCCGCACACTTGTGGTCGTACCGACCCTTCTGACCAATTCCCGCGATGACATGCAGGAGCAGGTCGAGGGGCTGGAAATGCATTTTCTCTCCGGCGCGCAGGGAGATATTACCTTCGCGCTTCTAACCGACGGGCTGGACGCACCGCAACAGGACATGCCGGACGATGCTGCACTTCTGGCACTTATCACCGAGCGGATGCTTGAATTGAACCAACGCTACGGTCCGGGGCCCTCTGGTGTTCGCTTTTTGCACCTGCACCGCCAGCGCCGCTATAATCCGGTCGAGATGATCTGGATGGGGTGGGAGCGCAAGCGCGGCAAGCTGCACGAGTTGAACCGCCTGCTGCGCGGCGCCACAGACACCGATTACCGTGGGCCCGATGGCAGCACTCCCGTCGTGCCCTCTGGCGTACGCTATGTGCTGACGCTGGATTCCGACACACGGATGCCGCGCGACACAGCTCTGCGACTGATCGGCAAGATGGCCCACCCGCTGAACCGGCCAGTGATTGACCCTGATCTGCGTCGGGTAAGTGCGGGCCACGCAATTCTGCAACCGCGGGTCACCCCGTCCCTGCCTGCTGGCCGAACCGGTACGGCCTTTTTGCGCGCCACATCCGGGCCAGGCGGGATGGACCCCTATGCCGCCGCCGCGTCGGACATCTATCAGGACCTCTTCGGCGAGGGTTCCTTCACCGGCAAGGGCATCTATGATCTCGACGCTTTTGAAACGGTAATGACCGGACGCGTACCCGAAAACACCTTGCTGAGTCACGATCTGCTGGAGGGAATCTTCGCGCGGGCGGGGCTGGCCTCGGACGTGGAACTGGTCGAGGCTTTCCCTGATCGGCAGGACCTTGCCGCTCGACGCGTGCACCGATGGTGCCGGGGCGACTGGCAACTTCTGCCCTGGCTCGGCCCGAACGGCGGGCTGAGTACGCTGGGACGGGTCAAGGTACTCGACACTCTACGGCGCTCGCTGCTGGCACCTGCGACCCTGGCGATGCTGATCTTGGGCTGGCTGTTTCCCGGTCTGGCTGCTGCGTTGGCGATGGCGCTGGCTCTGGTAGTCCTGATGCTTCCTGCGTTCCTTCATGCGGCGATCTCCGCCGTACCGCACCGCACAGGTCTGCACCTTCGAACGCATCTGCGCCTAATGCGCGAGGATCTGGCGCTAGCACTGCTGCAGATGGGGCTTGCTGCGGCATTTCTGGCCGACGCCGCATGGCGATCACTAGACGCCATCACCCGTACGCTCTGGCGACTGGGGATATCCCGACGACACCTGCTGGAATGGACCACGGCCGCCTCCGCCGCCGCCGCGCCGCGCCCCGACCTACGCGGTTTTGCCCGTGCCATGGTACCCGGTACTGCTCTGGGACTAACGGCAGCCGGGCTGGTCGGCATGGCTGCTCCTACCGCGCTACCTCTGATCCTGACTTTTGCCGGGGTCTGGCTTGCTGCCCCATTCATAGCCTTCCGCGTCAGTCAGCCGCCCAAAGCTCAGCCAGATGCTGCGCTGACCTCGCAGGATGCGCAGACCTTGCGCCTGATCGCCCGCCGGACATGGTGCTATTTCGAAACCTTCGTCACCGCCGAGGACAGCAACTTACCACCTGACAACTTTCAGGAAGAACCGAGCCCAACAGTTGCTCACCGGACCTCCCCCACCAATATCGGGCTCTATCTTCTCGCGACGGCCACGGCTCGGGATTTCGGCTGGATTGGGCGCCGGCAGGCCGCCGAACGGATTGCAGCGACCCTTACCACGATGGAGGCGTTACCGCGTCTCAACGGGCATTTCTACAATTGGTATGACACGCGGGACGGCCGGGTTCTCGACCCGCCCTATATCTCATCAGTGGACAGTGGTAATCTGGCGGGTCATCTGATCGCGCTGGCAAATACCTGCGACGAGTGGGCTGAAGTCCCCGCACCCGACCTGCAGCGCAGGGCACACGGAATGATCGATCTTCTGGATCTGGCAGAGATTGACGCCGCCAAGTCCCAAACCCCAACGGATCCATCCCTGACCGCAACAATCGCGGAGCTACGCAAAGGCCTGAAGCAGGCAAAGATCGACTGGCACGATCTGCAACGCCTTGCCGCCAAGGTCGAAAGCCCCGCCTGGGCCGGTAGCCTGACAAACGGAATTGTCCCCTCGTGGATGTCCTTGCTGCGCGACGGTCTGGTCAAGGCGATCGTCGACGCCACCGTAACCGAAATCGAATGTGCAGAACTGACCGGACATCTGCGCCAACTTGGGAGAACCGCGCGCCAACTGGCCATAGATATGGATTTCACGTTCCTTTTGGATCCCGAGCGCAAGCTGCTCTCGATCGGCTATTCGGTCCACGAAAACACCCTTGATCCATCCTGCTATGACCTTCTGGCCTCCGAGGCTCGTCTGGCCAGCCTCTTCGCCATTGCCAAGCAGGACGTGCCTTTGCGCCACTGGTTCCGGTTGGGCCGCGCCGCGACGGCGATCCCCGGCGGCACAGCGCTGGTTTCCTGGGCCGGATCAATGTTCGAATATCTAATGCCCGAACTGGTGATGCGCGAACCCGAGGGCGGCCAACTCGGCCGCACCTGCCGTTTGGTCGTCGCACGTCAGATCGCCTATGGTCGAGCGCAAGGCGTACCCTGGGGCATCTCTGAATCCGGCTTCAACGCGCGAGATGTCGAATTCACCTACCAGTATTCGACATTCGGCGTACCGGGGCTCGGGCTGAAGCGCGGCCTTGCCGGCGATCTGGTGATCGCCCCCTATGCAACCGGGCTTGCGACGATGCTCGACCCGGGTGCCGCGCGACGCAATTACGACGCGTTGGAGGCCTTAGGCGGGCTTGGCGTCTACGGATTCTACGAGGCGCTGGACTTCACACCCGAACGGGTATTGCCGGGACAACGCGTTTCAGTGGTGCAAAGCTATATGGCGCATCATCAGGGTATGACCATCGTCGCCATCGCCAATGCGCTCAGTGACGGACTGATGCGCCGAAGGTTCCACCGCGAACCAATGATCCATGCCAGTGAATTGCTACTGCACGAACGCCTGCCCCGCGACATCGCCCGCGCTCTGCCCCCCCTTGAGGAGCCCTCAGCGCCACGTACCCTCCCTTCGGACGCAGAGCGCGGTCGCCGGATCGAAGGCTGCCCGAGCGGACCGCCAGTCAGCCATCTGATGTCGAACGGACGTTACGCGGTGATGCTGACAGCAACCGGGGGTGGTTACAGCCGCTGGGGCGACATCGCCCTGACCCGCTGGCGTGAAGATGCCACGCGCGACAATCAGGGCGCCTTTCTGCATCTGCGCAACCTTTCGGAAGGGACAGAGCAGAGCTTTGGCCCCTGTGGCCCTGACACGAAAAATACCCAGCAAGATGTACAATTCTTCGAGGACCACACGACATTCACCGCCCGGACCGGCCAGCTCGACACGGTACTAGACATCCTCGTCTCGGGCGAGGCGGATGCCGAGGTGCGCCGCCTGTCGGTTACCAACTCTGGACGTAAAGCCTGCGAGATGGAGGTCAGTTCCTATGTTGAACTGACGCTCGCTACACCCGCCTCCGAAGCAGCACATCCCGCCTTTTCGCAGATGTTCGTACAGACAGAATTCCTTCCCGAATACGGCGCGCTAATTGCCTGGCGGCGTCGGCGCAACCCGAAAGAGCCCGAGATCTGGGCCGCGCAGTTCACCATCGTCGAAGGCGAGACGACTGCCCTCCTGCAATATGACAGCGATCGAGCCACTGCGCTTGGTCGTGACCACGCACAAGTGGAACCGTACGCCACAAGTGACCCTGCCCCACTGGCGGGGCATACAGGCACCGTGCTTGATCCCGTTTTCGCTTTACGCAACCGGCTGCGTATCGCACCGGGGCGCACCGCACGTGTGATGATCTGGATGGTGGCCGCCGACAGCCGCGAGGCACTGATCGATCTGATTGATCGTCACCATGATCGCAATGCCTATGACCGTGCTCGCACGCTGGCCTGGACACGGGCCCAGGTACAATTGCGTCACCTCGGCATCTCGCCGAGCGAAGCTGCCGATTTTCAACGCCTTGCCGCCCCGATCCTCTATCACGACGCCCGTTTTCGTCCCCCCGCCGAGGTGCTTGCACAAGGCGCGGGACGTCAATCAGGACTCTGGCCTCTGGCAATATCGGGTGATCTGCCGATTGTATTACTGCGTATTGACGACCCAGTTGATATCGGACAAGTTCGTAGCTTGCTTCAGGCACATGAATATTGGCGCAACAAACAGCTCACCATCGATCTGGTCATCCTGAATGAACACCCGGCGTCCTATGTCCAAGACCTGCAGATAGCGATTGATACCGCCCTTCGCCGTAGCCAATCACGGCCAGGCAGTGGCGAACACATGGCACACGGATCGGCGTTCGCGCTACGCGCTGATCTGATTTCGCCCGAGGCACGTGCGCAGCTTCTGTCCGCCGCAAGGGTAGTTTTGCTGGCACGGCGTGGTGACATCAGTGGCCAACTTGGTACATTACTCCATGATCCTGAACTCGTCTTTACAGCGGTCACAGCTCCGAATACACGCACAATCCGTCTCAATGCAACAATCCCCCAAGCCAGTGGAGAGGGGCTCGAGTTCTTTAACGGCACAGGCGGTTTTGACCTGAACGGACGGGAATATGTAATCCAGCTTGGTCCGAACGACACAACCCCCGCGCCCTGGATCAATGTCATCGCAAATCCCGGCTTTGGCTTTCAGGTTTCGGCAAGCGGCAGTGGCTTCACCTGGGCCGAAAACAGCAGAGACAACCAATTAACACCATGGTCCAACGATGCCGTAGTCGACCCGTCCGGCGAGGCTTTTTACATCCGCGACGACACGAGCGGCGTATTGATCTCGCCGACAGCACGCCCGCTTTCTGCAACCGGGAACAGGCAGGATCATGAGGGCGGGCTGCATGTCGTGCGCCACGGTTTTGGCTATAGCCGGTTCACCCATCAGGCCGACAACATCGCCTGTGACATGGTGCAATTTGTTCCGCGTGATGCACCGGTCCGAATATCTATATTGCGCCTGAGCAATACCGGAACAAAACCACGTCAGCTTAGCGTTGCGGCCTATAGCGAACCAGTCATGGGTGTCTCGCGCGCAGCCTCGGCCCCCTTCCTTATAACGTCTCGCGATAATGAGACGGGTGCACTTCTGGTGCGCAACCCTTGGAACACCGCCTTTCCAGGCCGTGTCATGTTTGCCGACCTCTTCTCCCCTGACAGCAACGCCGAAAGCTGGACAGGCGACCGCACAGAGTTTCTCGGATCAGGCGGCAGCCCGGCCGCGCCCGCAGGCCTGCGCCATCACGTGACACTGTCGGGCAGGCTTGGTGCCGGGCTTGATCCCTGTCTGGCTCTGATGAAAACTGTGACATTGGCCCCCGGCGAAAGCGTGGAGTTTATACATCTGCTTGGACAATGCTCCGACGCGACAGCAGCTGTTGCGCTCGTGAAAGAGATGCGCTCTACCGATCCGCACGCAGCGTTGGCAAAGGTTCAGGGGTATTGGCAAGAAACCCTGGGGGATCTTCAAATCGAGACGCCAGACCGCGCCATGGACATCATGGTCAACGGCTGGCTGCCGTATCAAACACTTTCCTGCCGGATCGAGGCCCGCGCTGCCTTCTATCAGGCAAGCGGTGCATATGGTTTCCGCGACCAATTACAAGACAATATGGCCTTAACCCTGACCCAACCTGCGCGCACCCGTGCACATTTGCTACGCGCCGCCGCGCGTCAATTCCCCGAAGGAGACGTTCAACATTGGTGGCTCCCCCATTCCGGCCAAGGAGTGCGCACCCGTATTTCGGATGACTGTGTCTGGCTCGGGCACGCAGTTGCCACCTATGTCACTGCCACAGGTGACACGGCAGTACTGGACGAAAAAATCAGTTTCCTCGACGGGCATAACCTTCACGAGGACGAACATGATGCTTTCTTCCTGCCCGATGATGCGGGCCATGGTGCCTCGTTGTTTGATCACTGCGCGCTGGGGCTGGATCGTGCCTTGAGGCTAACCGGTCAACATGGCCTGCCGCTAATTGGCACTGGCGACTGGAATGACGGCATGAACCGCGTGGGTGCCGAAGGACAAGGCGAAAGCGTGTGGCTCGGCTGGTTGCTGTTGCAAACGCTGCTGGCTTTTGCATCGCTGGCCGAACCACGCAATGGCGCCATTGCACATCGTTGGCGCGAACAGGCCGAGAAACTGCGCCAGTCCATCGAAGCCAATGCCTGGGATGGTGCATGGTACAAACGCGCAACCTTTGACGATGGCACATGGCTGGGCACAGTTGCGTCCCCTGCCTGCGCCATAGACTCTATCGTGCAAAGCTGGTCGGTGCTATCGGGGCAGGCCGATCCCGCGCGTGCCAAACAAGCGATGGAAGCGTTCGACCAACATCTTGTCCGCCATAACGACGGTCTGTCGCTGCTTTTCGACCCGGCTTTCGGAACAGGTCCGGTACCCGAGGCGCATGACCCAGGTTATATTGCTGGATATCCGCCAGGCTTGCGCGAGAACGGCGGGCAATACAGCCATGCTGCCATGTGGGCAATTCTCGCCTGGGCCCGACTGGGCGATGGTGACCACGCCGCCGAGTTGTTTGCACTGCTCAACCCGATCAACCATGCACGCACACCGAAGACAACTCAGCGTTACAAGACCGAACCCTATGTTGTGGCTGCCGATGTCTATTCCGTCGCCCCTCATGTTGGACGCGGCGGCTGGAGCTGGTACACCGGATCTGCCGCCTGGATGCACCGCGCCGCGATTGAGGGTATCCTTGGCATAACTCGTGAGGGCAACCGCCTGCGTATCGCCCCTAACATCCCAAAAGACTGGCCGGGCTTTTCCGCCCGACTGAAGGTGGCCGATACTGTATGCAACATTCACGTAGAGCAAACAGACATAGCTATAACTCGGCTTGACGGAGAAGTCATCGCCGCCGCGCCACGGGTCTATCTGCCGCTTGACGGCGTCCCGCACGATCTGTTTCTTGCTCTCAACCGTGACCAAGCAAAAACGCCTGCCAAATGATAAGACCTGCTCTGAGACCCAATGCTGGACCGCCGGAGATTAGAGTTTTCCGGCTTTTATCACGGTGACGGGTTGGTAACATCGCCGGGATAATGCAGCAAAATCGGGACCTTGTACCCGATTGCCGAATGAGGACGATCCTCGTTGTAGTGTCTACGCCAATTCTCTAACTTTTCACGGGAATCTGCAAGGCTCATGAACCAATGGGTGTTCAGACATTCCATCCGTAGTTTACTGTTAAAAGCCTCGAAGAAGCCGTTATCCGTCGGTTTTCCAGGACGTGAAAAGTCCAGTGTAACGCTATTTGCATAGGCCCAGAGATCGAGATCACGAGAGATAAATTCGCTGCCACTATCCACCCTGATCGTCTTTGGATAGCCAGCTTGCTTGCATACTCTTTCGAGCGTTTGAACCACATCCTCGCCGCGATAGGTAAACCGAGGGTCGGTAGCAGGACAATAGCGTGAATGGGTATCGACAACGGTCAGAATGCGTAACTTCATTCCGGTAGCAAGCTGATCATGCACAAAATCCATCGCCCAGATGTCGTTTGGTCCAACTGCAATCTGCCGGTCCTCGCGCCGCTTGGCCTTGACCCGCCGCTTGGGATGCTTGTTTCTGAGTTGCAAACCCAACTCTTTGTAAATCCGACGCGTTTTTTTCATGTTGATCATCCAGCCTTCCCGGCGCAACAGGACGTGAACACGCCGATAGCCATAACGAACACGCGCTTCGCAAATCTCCTTGATTCGTCTTTCGACAGCGGCCTGATCCGTCCGACGGGATTTGTAATGATAGGTCGATGTGTCAAACGGTAAAATCTTGCAGGCCCGCCTGATGGATATTCCACATTCCGCCAACATCCCGTCGACCAGCTTGCGCTTCCAGACAGGCCTTAAAGCTTTCGGCTAATAACATCCTGCAGCATTTCACGATCGAGTGTCAGGCCGGCAACAATCTTTTTCAGCCGGTTATTTTCATCTTCAAGAGCCTTCAGCCGACGCATCTCGTCAGGTAACAAACCCGCATATTTCTTTTTCCAGTTGAAATACGTCGCCTGACTGATACCGGCCTTGCGACATATCTCTGCAACCGGCATTCCACTCTCGCCCTGCTTCAAAATGAACGCCTTCTGTGCGTCCGAAAAATTCGATGCTTTCATATCTTCCGCTCCTTTTTCCAACCAGAAATTTAGCGCGGAAAACTCCAATCAAAAACGATCCAGTTTAAAGGGCGCAGAGCACCCTGGAGCACCATCAGCCAATTCGTTAATCGTACCTGCGTCTGCACCAGCCCCCCAAACCGCCGTTGCAGTAACACTTTCATTCTGCTGATCAGCCATAACTGTTCCCCCTTGGTGCCCTGTGAATTGTCTAATGAATGAGGATGTCCCTAGATGGGAACCGCTACCTACCTGAATTTAATAATGAATATTAAGACGAAGATTGCGAAGCATGTCACGTTTTAAAATTTTATAAACACGTAAAAGTTT
The DNA here is from genome assembly GCF_002115745.1 of Thalassospira alkalitolerans. Lineage (GTDB taxonomy): Bacteria > Pseudomonadota > Alphaproteobacteria > Rhodospirillales > Thalassospiraceae > Thalassospira > Thalassospira alkalitolerans. The sequence continues at coordinate 4,527 of NZ_JFKB01000013.1, read as the reverse complement.
AGTGAAAAATTATAAGGCACGACAAAAGGAATATATAATCTGATTATTTCAACCTTTATGTGCGCAATTACAGACGCCTTGAAAATCAAGTGCGCTTACATCGCAAAAAAGCCCCACAACAACTGCTGCGGGGCTGATCATTTAGGCCTCGGGTCTTATAGCGTTAATAACAACCACAGAAACTCATCTTTCTCTCAGCGCCTCATCCCCATACTTCATCACAGGCGACAGCAGAAATTCGATAATACGTCGTTTCCCGGTTTTGACTTCGACAGATGCCGTCATCCCCGGTGTGAGTTTGACCATCCGACCATCTGCAAATATTTCTGACGTATTCAGGCTCGCCCTAACCTCATAAACCAAACCAAGATCTTCATCCTGAATGGCATCGCGCGAGATGCTTTTGATCTTCCCATCAATCTTGCCATAGCGGGTGAAGGGAAAGCTGTCGATCTTGATCACCGCATCCTGGTGGGTACGGACAAACCCGGCATCCTTGTTTTGCACCTTGGCAACGACTTCAAGCTCCACATCATCGGGCACAACCACCATCAAGCTTTCGGCAGGCGAAACAACACCCCGTACGGTATGGACGGTAAGCTGCTGGATCGTGCCGCTGACGGGGGCGCGCAATTGATGGCGGTCTTCGCGGCTTTCGGCTTTGCGGAGTGTAATCACCGCCGTTTCAAACTTGTTGCGCGCATCAAGCAGTTCTTCGAGGGTTTGTTGTTTGGTTTGCGCGATCAGGTTTTCGCGGTCCTTTTCTGCCGCCGTGATCGACGCATCAGCTTCTTCAATGCGGTTGCGGTAAATCTCAAGATTGCTGGTGGTTTCGATCAGCTGTTGTTTGACTTCTAGCCAAACCGGCTTGGTGCTGATCCCATCCGTAACCAGCCCCGAAAGCGATCCTTCGCGCTCCACCAGAAGCGGAAGAAGCTCCCGGCTTTTGGCGATTTCGGCATTGATCGAAGCACGCTCTGCCCGAAGTTTTGCCGCCTCCGCATCCTTGGTCGCCAATTTGGCAAAGAAGGCTGTTAGATCACTGCGCAGCTTTTGTTCTGCGGTCTCAAGAATTTCGTCATTAAGTGCTGCGTGCCGGGCAAGGGCAGGAACGTCGCTTTTATCCATGCCGTCAAGGAAGGCCCGAAGTCGGGCGATATCAAGGGCGGATGCATCGCGTTCATGCAAAAGCTGCCCCTTGTCGGCCTCGCTTTCGGTCGGGTCGAGTTCGATCAGAAGGTCGCCTGCTTTGACATGTTGGCCATCACGGACATGAATGGCCCGTACCGTTCCGATCTCAAGCGGCTGTATTTGCTTCACACCGCCATTTGGCACCAAACGCCCCTGTGCGACGGCAACAACATCAACCTCGCCAATCACCGCCCAGCCAAGGGCGATGGTAAAGAACCCGGCAAGGGACAGCGCCACCGTCCGACCAATCGGGTTGGCAGGTGTTTCCATGATTTCAATTGCTGCGGGCAGGAATGCGCGTTCTTGCGCTGATCGCTTTGACTTTGCCTTGTCCGAGCTTGCCGTTAGGCGCGCAAAGCGTTCCCGGATCGCGGTCACGACCGCCGACAGGATGGCGCGCATGCGCTCTAACATATTGCCAAACCTATTGCGCAGCGACATCACTTACCGTCCCTGCTTGCAATTGATAAAGTTTGGCATATCGCCCGCCCTTGCGGACCAGGTCATCATGCGTGCCATCTTCGATGACCTGCCCGTCTTCAACCGTGATGATCCGGTGCGCATCACGCACTGCTGCCAGCCGGTGGGCGATGATCAGAACCGTTCTGCCCTTGCAAATTCGGCGCATGTTTTCTTGAATGATCTTTTCAGATTCATAATCCAAGGCGCTGGTGGCTTCGTCAAAGATCAGAATGCGCGGATTATTAACCAGTGCCCGGGCAATCGCTATGCGTTGACGTTGCCCACCCGAAAGGTTGGACCCACGTTCACCAATTTTGGTGTCATAACCATCGGATAAGGACAGGATGAATTCATGGGCACCTGCAAGTTTGGCGGCCTCTATCACGCGCTCCATCGGCATGCCGGGGTCCGACAGCGCAATGTTTTCACGAAGGGATCGGTTAAACAGGATGTTTTCCTGCAGAACCACACCAACTTGACGTCTGAGCCACGCGGTATCAACCATCGAAAGATCAATCCCATCGATTAGGACGCGTCCGCTTTCAGGCACATACATGCGCTGAACAAGCTTGGTCAGGGTACTTTTGCCCGATCCACTTGACCCGACGATGCCAACCACTTCGCCTGCCTTAATGGATAGATCCACCCGACGCAGAATTTCCGGCCCATCGGGACGGTACCGGAAGGTCACAAGATCAAACTTAATGTCACCCTTGATGTTATTGAGCGTAGATCGGTTTGGGTTATAGGTCGGTTCGGTCGGGGAATTAAGAATATCACCCAGACGATCAATCGAAATTCGCGCTTGCTGGAAATCATTCCACAATTGCGCCAGACGCAGGATCGGGCCGGTTACGCGGCCCGCCAGCATATTGAATGCGACAAGCTGCCCCACCGTCATATCGCCGCCAACGACCGCCGTGGCACCAAAATACAATGTCAGTACGGTGGTGATTTTTGAAATAAGCTGTGTGAGCTGTCCAGCGACATTGCCAAGATTAGCGGTCTTAAAGCTTGAATGCACATAACCGGCAAGCTGTTCTTCCCAGCGACGCTGCATTTGCGGCTCGACCGCTAGGGCTTTCAGTGTTTCAACACCGGTAACACTTTCGACCAGAAACGCCTGATTTTCTGCCCCGCGCTGGAACTTGTCATCAAGGCGTTTCCGCAATACCGGAGTTACCACAAAGGCGAGAATGACGAAAAACGGGATGGAGCCCAGAACGATCATGGTCAAAAGCGGGCTGAAATGCCACATCACCGCAAAGAAAACGACCGTAAAAAACAGATCAATCACAAGGGTTAGTGCCGACCCGGTAATGAAATTGCGGATACTTTCAAGTTCGCGCACGCGCGCAACACTTTGCCCGACCTGACGTGCTTGAAAATACCCCATAGGAAGCGACATCAGATGGCGGAACAGGCGTGCGCCAAGTTCTACATCAACCCGGTTGGTCGTATGCGAGAAGATATAGGTACGAAGGGTTCCCAACAGGACTTCAAACACCGACACCACAAGCAAACCGAACACAAGCACATCAAGTGTCGTCAGCCCGCGATGCACCAGAACCTTGTCAATCACGACTTGGAAAAACAACGGGGAAATCAGCGCGAAAAGCTGCAAGAAAAACGAAGCAATCAGGACTTCGATAAAGATGCGACGATATTTGGACAGGGCTGCAACAAACCAGGAAATATCAAACTTGCCACCCTGTCCCAAAATGGCGGCGCGACGGGTGGCCAGCAACAAACGTCCTGTCCATTTTTCCTCAAATGCGGCTTTTTCGACCGCAACAGCACGCCCGGCCACCGGGTCCTGCAGCAAGACTTTACCCTGCTCTGCATCAATCTTTGCCAAAACGACAAAGCTGCCATTTTCAAGTTCGGCAATGGCTGGCAGGTTTGTCTTCGCAAGCCGATCCCAGTCAGATTGTACAATCTTGGATTTCAGGCTAAGGCGCTTGGCTGCTAGTTGCAGGTCATCAGTGGCAAACACGGCACCGGGCTTACCAAACTGATGACGTATCTGCTCCGCATCCGCAGGCAGATTGAAAAATCGTAAAACCGTCACCAAAGCCGCCAAACCACTATCCGTCGGTTTGTCCGTCTCTGGCCGGTTGTCCCCATTTGCGTCCCGCAAAAGACTTCCCCACCTTGGCGCAGAAGCCCCCTGCATCTGCGCGCAAGATGAAATTAATAAACAATCAACCGCAAACTGCAATTAAAGATTGTGTAATTTAGGTGCTTGACATCTCGAACACTGATAAACGCTGTTCTGGGAAAGGATATTCCAATTAACCTAGTCACTTATCCATGAGGCCCCTTAGCCACCTGATAGCCCCTGCACGATAAGGCCACGTCGTCCGGCTTGGTGCAGAATTTCGGCGAACAAATGATTACGGGCAGTATCACGCGCACAACGACTGTTGGCTGACAGAAACAACGTATCTCCCTGCAATGAGACGTTGATCTTGGATAACCAAGCGCCCGGATTTCGACATCCAGAAACCTCCCTTTTAGAAATTACCCGGCAGATCTCACGCCATGCTTCTGGTGCGTCTTCATCACATGCTTGAGGCCATTGAGAACTATCATCGCCCAACGGGACAAGCGGTTGCAGATCGTCAAGAACATCCAGTATCGCCAGACGCGAAGGTCTTTTTTTCTTCTGTCGTAAACCATCAAGCTCCGACCTAACGACATCAAAACCAACACGCTCAATCGCCTCATTCACCCGCAAACAGGCGTTTGCCAACGTCCAAGGCTCGGAACACATCCGCTGCCACTCCCTGGCTAAAATCAAACATTGATCATCGACGGCAGGAAGGATGGTTGCTCCGGTTCCAGAAACGGCATTTGCCTGTTCTCTTTCAT
>NZ_JFKB01000012.1 GCF_002115745.1 Thalassospira alkalitolerans | reverse complement strand
TTGTCAATGAATGTAAACAACACCTAGGGTCCTGACCCTAGGCTTTCTTTCGCAGTCACACCTAATTTCCAACCATAAAAAAAGCGGCATCCGAAGATGCCGCTTATATCGCTAAGCCATGAATATATCAGGCATTGTTCCAGACGTTGGCGCGTTGCATCAGGCCGGTGGCCTCAAACTCTTTGCCATACGGCGCTGCCTTTTTCACAAAATCGATGAAAGAGGCATAGATCCGGCCATTCAATTCGTTCTTATCAGCGATTTCCTTGACCGCGGCCTTGGCTTCAACCGCAAGGGCCGCAATTACATCGTCGCTGAAATGACGGATTTCAGCACCCTTGGCCAGAACCGCCTGATAGGACTGAATATTGTGGAAGGTGAAATCAGCCAAGGTCTGTTCGGCATTGGCCTGTGCGGCAACCGCAACAATTTCCTGCAGATCTTCGGGCAGTTCGGCGAATTTGTCTTTATTGATAAAGACTTCAATGCCCGAACCCGGTTCGGCAAAGGCCGGGGTATAGTAATATTTGGCAACCTGGGTCAGACCGAACGCATAATCGTTCCATGGGCCAACCCATTCAGCGGCGTCAATCGCACCTGACTGCATTGCGGGCAGAATTTCGGCCGCAGGCAACATGCTAACATTCGCACCAAGGCGACGCATCGCTTCGCCGCCAATCCCGGCATAGCGCATTTTGATGCCCTTGATGTCCTCAACCGTGTTGATTTCCTTGTTAAACCAACCACCGGCCTGAAGCCCGGTATTCCCGGCATAAAACGGTTTTACGTTAAACTGGGAATACAATTCGTCCCAAAGTTCCTGTCCGCCACCAAAGCGCAGCCAGCCGGAAAGTTCCCACCCCATCAGACCAAACGGAATGGTGGTAAAGAAGTTTACCCCGGCATCTTTGCCCGACCAGTAATACGGGGTGCCATGCGCCAATTCCGCAACACCCTGTTCGACCGCATCCATGCATTCAAATGCCGGAACCAATTCACCGGGACCATAAACAGTGATTTTCAATCGACCACCGGACATTTTGGTCACACGTTCGGCAAATTTTTCACCATTCGCACCCAGTCCCGGCGAGCCTTTGGGCCATGGCATAACCATGCGCCAGTGGATGCTTTCATCAGCTTTGGCAATCGCGGGCGCGGCACTTGCCGCAGCAAATGCACCAGCAGCCATGCCAGCACCCGTCAAAAATTGACGACGTTTCATTATAGGACCTCCCAAAGTTTATATTGGCAAATATTTGCGTAAACAGGCTTTGAACATTACTTTCATAACCTTGCATACCCCCGAAGTTACCGGTTTTAGCGCCTCCAACAATTTATGATTGCGGGATACTGCATCGCGCACAGCGCATAGCATTTATATTAGACAATTAAATTTTCACCCATGAGTAGCCCCACAGACAAAAGGACTGCCCGTTTGAGCAGCCCCCTTTTGATGTTCTGATATGCACCAGATTTGGCGACAGGGCGAATTAGTAGCCCCAAACCTTTGCACGCTGCAAAAGGCCCGTTGCCTCAAATTCTTTACCGTAACGCGCGGCTTTCTTGACCAGTTCAAGATAGCTTTTTGCGGTTCTGCCGCTCAGATCGTTTTGCTCGGCAATTTCGTTAACCGCATCCTTGGAATGTTCGGCCAAAGCCATGATCACTTCATCAGGGAACTGACGCAGTTCAACACCCTTATCTATCAACGGCTGGTAGGACTGAATGTTATTATAGGTAAAGTCAGCCAAGGTGTTTTCGGCAATCGCCTGGGCGGCAAAGCGAATAATCGCCTGCAAGTCCGGGGTCAGTGCATCGAATTTGTCTTTGCCGACAAAAATCTCAAGCCCCGGTCCAGGTTCGTGGAAGGCCGGAGTGTAATAGAATTTGGCAACCTTATACAAACCGAACGCCAGATCGTTCCACGGGCCAACCCATTCGGCAGCATCAATCGCACCAGATTGCATCGCAGGCAAAATTTCACCGGGCGGCAACATGGTAATGTTTGCCCCAAGGCGACGCATTGCTTCGCCACCAAGGCCCGCATAACGCATTTTCACGCCCTTGATGTCGTCAACCGTGTTGATTTCCCTGTTAAACCAACCACCGGCCTGCATGCCGGAATTGCCGGCATAGAACGGTACGACATTGAATTCGGCATAGGTTTCTTCCCAAAGCTCCTGCCCGCCGCCAAAACGCATCCAGCTTGAAAGCTCCCACGCGGTCAGACCGAACGGAATGGTCGAAAAGAAGTTAAGCGCCGGGTTCTTGCCCTGCCAGTAATACGGGGTGCCATGGGCCATTTCGACAACGCCCTGCTCGACCGCATCCATGCATTCGAACGGCGGCACGATTTCACCAGCACCGTATACCGAAATATTCAAACGACCATTGGACATTTCCTTGACCATAGCGGCGAATTTTTCAGCATTGGTGCCAAGGCCCGGCGTGCCTTTTGGCCAAGGCATGACCATACGCCAATTCAAACTTTCCTGAGCGGAAACAATGGCGGGTGCAACAACACTTGCCGCAACGGCACCGGCACCGATGCTGGCCCCCTTAAGGAACTGACGACGTTTCATGGGATCCCCCTCCCTAAATTATTGTACTTTGGTGGTTTTTTGCGCAACCACCGGCATGCGTTGGGGGATTTTGGCGAAAAGATCGCGCATTTGCCACTATTTTTGCGCATAGGGATGCGGATTTTTTCGCCGACGCTACGTCAACCTAGTTCCCGCCAAGATATCGATTGTAATTGGCAACAAATTCTTCAACAGTTCCGGCTCCGCCCGGCGTGTTGTAATTCTGCTTCCAATATGCGGCAAGGCCGTTGATATCATTGGCATCCGGCAAGGGATCGCTGACACGCATATAACGCACACGGCACATCGCAGCCGCATAGGCATTATTGGTTGCCAGTTGATCGGCTTTTTCTGGCTGGGCTGCCAGATAGGCATCGATCTTGGCCTTCAACGGTGCGCGGTAATCCAGAAAATTAACATAGCAGTCATTTAACGTCGCCGGTTCCATCTGAAAAATCCCCCGCGCCGGGCCGCCGCCAACCTGTTCGACATAGGTTCCCAAACCGCTTTCCTGTGCGGCAGTTCCCATGATCAGGTTTTCTGCAGCCTGCGACCACAGATCAAGATTTTTCAAGACCGGGCGAACGATAGCTTGGCGCAACTGGCTGGCATTGATCGACATGATGGTTTCCTTCGTCTTTGACAGAAACAAAATTGTTCTGCCTGACGACGAAACCAGCCGGAAATCGTGATCAAAATTTTCCGTCATGTTGTTCGCCCATTGATGCACAGCCCAATCATAGCGGCCTCAAACTCTTGGCTCTGCACCCTTTAATTTACCCCCTAAACAGATGTCCCCCACCCCAAAGAGCAATTAACATTTAAGCACGCCAATCCAACCTAAAACAAACCACATGACGGATTTGTACATCTTGTATTGTGACTGAAGGATATTATGCATCACGCATTAAAACATCGGCTGGAATTCATTGATTTTAATGATCGCAAGGCAGCCGATCTAAAAAAAGCATGGCCGATTATCGAGACGTGAACAACTTTGTTATCCGGCTTAACCAGCGCGCCTGATCCGAAACATCAAAAGACAGCGTCGGGTTAACGATCCCGGGCATCAGACGGCGAAATACCAAAGACCCGCTTGAATGCTGTCGCAAAATTTGCCGGGCTTGAATACCCGGCAAGCCAGGCGGCCTGACCGATTGTCAGGCCGTCTTTTTCCATCGCATCGCGCGCCGCAATCAAACGGCTTTCACGCATGAAATCCTTAATCGTTGTGCCATAGGCATTTTTGAAAACCCGTTGCAGGTTGGCGATGCTCATTCCCAATGACAATGACAGATCGGTCAGGGTCAGATCATCAAGGATATGACATGTCACATAGTCGCGAATTTCCTGTGCCTTGCAATGTTGATCAAGCGGATCAGGTTCATGACCGGCCTCGCCGTCTGCGCGTTCACCATGTAATGAGCCAAGCGCCTCGGCAAAAATTTCAAGCCCGCGGCTTTCGGCATAAAGATCGCGGAAAAGCGGGTCTTCTGTATGCGGATAAAGCAATTGATCGGCCAGTGCGATGGCCCGGCGTGACGGTTGCCATTGATGAATGGCGATACCGGCATGAATGAAATCGGAAATGGCCCGATACTGTTCGCCACCGGTTTCGACGCGATGACGCACCCAGTCAAATTTGACCGAGACCATGACCTTGCTGACATCCTCGCCACGGTTGATCTGACGGCTCAGCAAAACCGGCTGCGACAATGCCCAAACGAAACCGACCGGTTGTTCCCGCGCGTCAAAATCAAACGGCACATCCTTAAACGTGCCACATACCCGCCCCTTTAACACAATTGCCACTGTCACCGACGCCCCAACCGCATTGGAAACCGCCGCATCACGCATCGCCACCGTATTCGTGGTGTGGATGTTCATGAAAGATTGATAGTTGTCGTTCGAAAGACGGCCGCACATCAAGGGGCGATGTCGGACTAGGTCCTCGTGCGCCGGTGTCAATTCACTGCCCAATTGCTCGATCTGGCAGGCCGAGATTGTTTCCTTGCGCGTGATATGACGACGCGGTGCTGTCTCCCCGCGATTTTCCAACCCCATTCCGAATTCCTTTCTGCCCCGGCCCCCTGTTCAAGGGGGCCTTTGCGTTTTCGCAAACATCAATGGCGATTGCACAAACGGCATTCTGATTGCTCCCGACCACAAGATAATAATATTCAAAATCATTCGCAATTAGCAAATTTTTTTGATAAGGAAATCAGCATGATGCAGTTATCCAAAGCAGCGCCACCAACAAACCGACGCCCGGTTCGGGGCCTGTGTCGCACAACGCTGCTTGCCGGTGTCGCCCTTGCAACACTGCCGGTCGCGGCCATCGCGCAGGAACAGAACACAAAAGACGAAACCGTTCTGGCCCCGATTGAAGTCACGGCAAGCCAGGATACCGGACAAACCGCAGCCGGGGGTGTCACCATTTCGCAAGAATCACTGGATCGTGCCAACCCGCAGACCATCAAGGATGTATTTGCCGGTGAAGCTTCGGTTCAGGTCGGGGGACCAACGGCAATCGCGCAAAAGGTCTATGTGCAGGGTATCGAGAATACCAAGCTCAATGTTCAGGTTGACGGCACCCGTCAGGTTGATTCAACCTACCATCATATCGGCACAGCAATCATTGATCCCGGTATGCTAAAGGCGGTCCGCATTGAATCCGGTGTTACCCCGGCCGATGCTGGCCCGAATGCGCTTGGCGGATCGATAGCCTATGAAACCAAGGATGCACGCGACATCCTTGACCCGAATGATCCGTTCGGCGGCTGGGCCAAAATTCAATACAACAGCAACACAAAGGGTTTCACCGAATGGCTGACCATGGCCGGACAGCAAGACGGTTTTGAGGCACTCGCCTATATCCAGAACAGCAATCAAAGTAATTACAAGGATGGCGATGGCGACGAAGTCATCGGCACCGCCGATGGTGGTGAAAACGGAATGGGCAAGGTCGCCTTTACCGGCAATGAAGGATCACGCATAGAAGCCTTTGCCAGCCATCTTGAAAACGAAGGCGTCCGCCCGGCCCGCCCCAATTTCGGGTCGCTTGCCGGGGGGCAGTTGCCACAATGGATTTCGTATAAGGATACTTCAATCGGTGTAAGTTACGTCGATGAAATGCCGACCGATCTTTTGGCACCGGAACTCAGCCTAAATTACAGCAAAACAGAACTTCATGTACCCAGCCTTCAGGGTGGTCCGAATTTTTATGATCTTCGGTCCGAAATCGAAACGATCAATGGCAAGGCTGCCAATACATTTGATATCGGCATGGGTGATGTGACCGCTGGCCTTGATTTCTATCATGACGAAGCAACCGGGTCACAAAACCGCAGCCCACGCGCCGGAACATATAGCGAAACCACGACCAATATCGGTGCCTTTTCACAGGCGCGCCTGTCCTTGGCCGATGACTGGCGTGTTTCGTTCGGGGGGCGTGCTGATCGTCAGTGGTTCGAAGGACTTGATGGCACAGAATTTGAAGAATTCGGCCTGAGCGGCAATGTGAACACCGAATATGACGTGATTGAAACCGTAACCGTTTATGGCGGTGCTGGAACACAGTTTGGCGGCCTGCCACTTGGTGAATCGGCAATTTATAATTTCAGCGGCATCTGGAATTACGACGGGTTTTCCCCATCGCGATCAAAAAACATCAAGGCAGGCGCACGTTACACCGAGGGTGACTGGGCGTTTGATGGCAACCTGTTCTACAACAAAATCGATGATTCCCACGATCTGACCGGTACGGTTGTCGGCAGCACAGTCATTCGTAACTCGACCATCGATCTGGTGACCAAGGGTTATAACCTGTCGAGCACCTATAACTATGGTCCGGGTTTTGCCCGACTGACTTATTCACATACCGATGTTGAAACTAACGGCGGCGCGCCGCTTAGCACCAATGCATCCTATCAGGGCGTCTTGCAGGGTGACATGTTCAGCCTTGAAATCGGCCATAGCTGGGATGATCTGGGGCTTCGGGTTGGTTCGACATCGGAACTGGCATTGTCCAATGACGATCCTGAAAAGAACGGTTTCCCGAAACTTGATACCTATTTCGTGACCAACCTTTACGGCGAATGGACACCGGCCTCGCTTTCAGCAGTCACGCTGCGTGTTGATGCCCTGAACATTTTGGATCGCGACTACATTGACCGTACCACACCGGGTTACGACAGCTCGCAAGTCGGTGAACCCTATCACGAGCCGGGCCGGACCTTCCTTGTTTCAGCAAAGGTGGCATTCTGATCAGGCAAGTTTTCAACACTTTTCCAATCCGCAATGGGTGGCATTTCGTGCCGCCCATTTCGGCGTTTTTCGCCCAACTGCTTTCCATGTAAATTTCAGCAGGACCATCAAGATGAAATTTAACCGCGTTCTGGTACTCGCATCCGCCCTTACGATGATGACCGGCCTTGCCCATGCTGGCGAAACCATCACCCTGACCGACATCACCGGCCACGAGGTCACGGTTGAGGTGCCGGTCAAACACATGATCCTTGGCGAAGGTCGTTTTCTGCCAAGCCTTGGCATTCTTGATCCGGAAAATCCGGTCCGCTGGGTGGCCGGCATGATGGGCGAATTCAAGAGCCTGGATCCGTCGACATTTGCGCAATATCAGGCAAAGTTTCCTGAAATCGACGATATCCCCCTGATCGGCCGCAGCGGCGAAGCATCATTTAGTGTGGAAAAAGCGATCACCGTTGAACCCGATGTTGCGATTTTCGGGATCAATAGCGGACATGGTCCGGGGTCACAAAGCCATGAAATCCTGTCGCAACTTGGTGCAGCCGACATTCCGGTCGTGATGATCGATTTTCGCAGCAAACCATTTGAGAACACCCCAAAAAGCATTCGCATTCTTGGCAAGCTGATGGGCAAGGAAGATCAGGCCGAGGCATTCGTCAAATTTTACGAAGACAATCTGGCCAAGGTCGCAAACGGGTTGGTCGGCGTCACCGACAAACCAAAGGTCTTTCTGGAAAGCCGGGTTGGCCTGCAGGACCATTGTTGCGAGGCAATGGGCGACGCCATGATCGGCAAATTCGTCAACCTTGCCGGGGGAGCCAATGTCTTTAGCGACATCATTCCCGGTGTGATCAGCCAGATTTCAATCGAACAATTGTTGGTCAATCAGCCCGAAATCTACATCGCAACCGCCATTGGCGGCGCCAAAATGAACGAAGATCAAAATTCCGGCCGCATCATTCTGGGCACTTACGCCGATGCCGATATGTCACGTGCGTCACTCGCTAAAAGCATGGAACGCACCGGGCTTGATGAACTTGACGCTGTCAAAGCGGGCAAGGTCTATTCCGTCTGGCATCATTTCTATAACACGCCGATGAATGTCACCGCCGTGCAGGCAATGGCGAAATGGTTCCATCCTGATCAGTTCACCGATCTTGATCCAACCGCGACCCTTGCTGAATTCTTTGACCGGTTCCAGCCAGTACCCCTTGATGGCGTTTACTGGATCGGCCTTGATCCGTCGTCTTCCCAGTAACGTAACAAAACAAGCTGGACCCCATCATGAGAGATCCCAACACCGGCGCAGCCCAAGCTGCGCCGTCCCTTTCCCGCCAGTATCGCCGCTTTATCTTCAAACGCATTTTCTGGCTTTGTGCATTGCTGATCGCATTGCTGGCTTCACTGGTAATCAATGTCCTTACCGGCCCGGCGATGCTGTCTTTTGGTCAGGTTTTAAATGGTATTTTGCATCCCGACGACCTTTCGGGGGCTTTGCGGGTGATCATTTTTGAAGTTCGCCTGCCATTTGCCATTCTGGCGGTTGTGATCGGGGCAACACTTGGTCTTGCCGGGGCAGAAATGCAAACCGTGCTCAATAACCCGCTTGCCAGCCCATCCACCCTTGGCATCATGCATGCGGCCACCCTTGGCGCATCCCTTGCCATCGTGTTTCGGATATCGGCATTGGGACTGCCGGAAAACTATGCCGTGCCGATCTGTGCCTTTATCGGCGCACTGGCGGCAATTGCCGTGATCCAGTTACTGGCAAAGGTTTATGGAGCCACGGTCGATACAGTCGTTCTGTTTGGCATCGCATTGGTCTTTGCCCTGAATGCCTTGGTATCGCTGATCCAGTTTGTCGCTGATAGCGATAGCCTGCAACAGATCGTCTTTTGGACCATGGGTAGTCTGGCGCGCGCCACATGGGAAAAAATCGCAATTGTCGCCACCGTCTTTTTGGCCTGCGTGCCATTTTCAATCCGCCATGTCTGGAAAATGACGGCCTTGCGAGGGGGCGAAGACTACGCAAAAAGCTTTGGCGTATCAGTCGAACGGTTGCGGTTGCTTGTATTGCTGCGTGTCAGCGTTTTAACCGCCGTTGCCGTTGCCTTTACCGGCGTGATCGGGTTTGTCGGGCTGGTCGGACCGCATATTGCGCGTTTGGCCTTTGGCGAAGATCATCGTTTCTATATTCCGGGCAGCATCCTTTCGGGGGCCTTTATCCTGTCGGCGGCCTCGATCACCAGCAAATCGATTGTGCCGGGCATCATGATCCCCGATGGCATCGTCACCGCCCTGATTGGCATTCCATTGTTCTTGGGATTGCTATTGTCGCAGAAACGGCGGGGTTAGGATCGGATCATGACGTATCTTCAAATCGAAGACCTTGAAATCGCCTATGGCAAGAACACCATCCTGCGCGATGTGACACTTTCCTGTTTCAAGCCCGGCACCATCACCGGCATTTTGGGCCCGAACGGTGTTGGCAAATCCAGTTTCCTGCGCACATTAGCTGGTCTGGCGCCCTATCGCGGGTCGATCCAGTATGATGAGACCGAAAACCGCACATTGGGTCACGGGGAACGTGCGCGCAAAGTATCCTATTTGCCGCAAACCTTGCCACAGGGCACCAATCTTGTGGCTTATGAATCGGTCATTTCCGCCTGCCGGGCGGTGCGACCGGACTTGCCGCGCCATATTGTCGAAACCATGACCGAGGCCGTGTTTGACCGCCTTAATATCCGCCACCTTGCCTTTCAGCCGATGAACAGCATGTCTGGCGGACAGCGCCAGATGATCGGACTGGCACAGATCATCGTGCGCAAGCCTGATGTGATGCTGCTTGATGAACCGACCAGTGCGCTTGATCTGCGCTGGCAACTCGGCGTGCTTGATGTTGTTCGCAATCTTGTTGACGAACAAAACGGCATTGCCCTGATTGCCTTGCACGACATCAATCTGGCCATGCGCCATTGCGACCAGATCGTCCTGTTTGGCGAAAACAGCGTTCTTTCACATGGCGTGCCCGAACACGCCATGTCACCCGACATGTTGTCGCGCGCCTATCACGTTAAAGGCCGCATCGAAACATGTTCACAAGGAACACATTTCGTCATCGTCGACGGGTTGACCAACAAAGCCACACCAGAACCCATCACAAACCGGTAACGCCATGTACAAAACCAAAGGGTCGGTGCAGACCGAAAACGCCCGCAAATATCTGCAACAACTGTGCAAACACTTTGCTCATAAGGTAGACGTCGATTTCACGCCCGATAAGGGACATGTCAGCTTTCCCATGGGGCAATGCACCATTCTGGCGCAAAGCACGCTGTTAAGCTTTGAGGGGCAGTCTGAGCAGGAAGAAGGCATCGCGCGCATGAAGGGCGTGATCATATCGCATCTCGACAAATTCGCATGGCGCGAACAGATCGAATATATCTGGGACGACAGCTGCGAATAGTCCGCCCCAGCCAAACAAAGAAACAAAAAACGCCAGTCCGGCAAGACTGGCGTTTTTCATTTAGCGCAGATCGTAGATCACGGGGATCGTCAATGTCATGCGCTCGCGTTTTAAATCTTCGGGGAACGGCGGGAACCGCTTGACCCGTTCAATCATATCCTCTGTCGCGCGATCCAGAATGGGTGATTTACTGGCACTGATCATTTCAAACAGCGACACGGTGCCATCACGTTCGATCACCAGGCGGACCATATTCTGACCTTCGATGCCGCGTCGCTTCGCCCGGTCGGGATATTCACGGTACCGCATCAATGTTTGCACAACAGCGGTCTGATAATCGACAAAAGTCGCACTGCTTAGCGCGGCACCGCCGCCACTACCCGATGCGGAACTTGCCGCCTGACTTTGCCGGGCTTCGCCAACCGTGCCACGGGATTTTGTCGAATCAATTGGGCCGCTTACCGGTTGTTCAATCGGTTTGATTTCGACTTTCTCAACCGGCTTTGGTGCCTTGGCTGGCTCGGGTGTTGGTTTTGGCGGTTTTGGCTTCATGCGAACCGGACGAACATCAGCCAAAAGCGGGCTGACCTCTGGTTCGGGTTCCGGTTCGGGCTCAATAACTTCTTCGATCACCGGTTCCGGAATTGGTTCGGGTTCCACAATCGGTTCCGGTTCGGGTTCTGGAACAACCTCGACCACGGGTTCCGGTTCGGGCTTCGGCTCTGGTTCAGGCTCAACCTCAACCACGGGCTCTGGCTCTGGCACCGGTTCGGGCAAGACATCCTCGACCGGCTTTTCGGCCTGTTTGCTGTCTTCGGAATCGGCACTTTCTTCGGGCGTTTCCGCTTCGCCTTCGGTCGCCTGGCCACTGCCCAGCGAAATGCTTATACTTTGCACCGCACCAGCACCACCCCAACCAGCCGGTTGCGGTTCAGGCATCGCAAGAACGATCCCGCCGGTAAGAACAATACCGGTCAGGCCGGTCGCAATCAGGAAATCAACACGTTTCGACATATCTATCCGTCTTGGCCCTGATCTGCTTCCATTGCTGTCATCAGCTGGACCTTTTCAACACCAAGTTCCTGAAGTCGTTTGAGAAGGGCAACCACACTTGCGCCATCTGTCGTGCGATCCGCGCGAATTTCAACGGGACGCCCGACATAATCGGCTGGCAACAACGTTGCCAATTCGGCAATGGTGCCCTGATGATCATCAACGCCAACTTCGGCATTTTTGCCAAACCACAATACGATTGTGTTTTCCGGCTGGCCTTCGGCAGTCGTGCTTGCCGGGGGATTAACATCAAACGGCCCCAGCTTTTGCAGGCTTCCGGCAATCATGAAAAAAATCAGCAACAAAAACACAATGTTGATAAGCGGCAACATCGGTTCCTGTACCGGGCCGTCTTCGGCTATTTCGATGCGACGCTTCATTCGATCAGATCCACATCTGTAACCCCGCCACGCCCCAGCGCATCCATCACAACAATCAAATGTTGCAGGTCAGCATCATTGACCGGGCGCAAATGAACCGCGGCACCGGCATGTTTGCGCAAGATAGTCGTCGCCAGATTGGAAATCGGCACAGCTTCACCATTTAGCGACAAGCCGCCATTGGCATCGACATTGACCGTAACCGGTCGGATATCGCTGCTGGCGCGCGCCTGACCGTCACTGACGGTCACCGACATCTCAAACCCTTTCCAATCAAGGAAACTGGATGCCAGCATGAAGAAAATCAGCAGGATGAAGACAACATCAATCAGCGGTGTCAGACCGATCATCGGCGATGCACCGCGATTTCGTTCGCGCAATTGCATTGGGCTATCCGGTCTTTATTGTTCCAGTAAAGCGGTTTATTCCGCCGCCTGACGCAGCTCGGCGATGGTCGCACCATGCAATGCGGTCTTGCGCGCCAATTCGCCGCGATTAACCACCATGGTACAGACATCTTCCATCACGGCTGCCGCCCGTCCGATCACGCCCTGCATCCACATATGGAACGCGGTCGCCGGGATCGCGACGACAAGGCCAATTGCCGTGGTCAAAAGCGCAAGCCAGATCCCCCCAGACAGCACAGACGGATCAATACGGCTGCCCGCACCTTCCATCTTTTGGAAGGCCTCGATCATGCCCATCACCGTACCAAGCAACCCCAAAAGCGGGCTTAGCACCGCGATGGCCGACATGATACGCAGGCCACCATTCAGACCGTCGATTTCCTTACGTGCCCGTGCAGCGATGATATCGGACGCAGATTCACGGGTCTCAGCATCGCCAACCGACAGGCTCATACCAAACAGGCCAATCCGTGCCGCCGGATGACGGCGGCGCACAAGAACCTGAACAGCCTGTTGTTCGTTGCCATCGCCAAGATGACGTTCAACATCCTTTACAAACCCATCGGTGAAAATGCCACACCGGATAAAGCCAACCAGTTTGTAGAAGAAAATCAAAAGCCCGATCAAGGCCAATGCCGCCAAAACCCAGCCAACCACCCCGGCCCGATCCACAAGATCGAAAACCGGCAGGTTGCTGATGACATCGGGGACAAGACTGCCATCACCTGTGATCGCACCATCAACCGGCAAGCCGGTCTCGGGATCTAGGGCCACCGTTCCATCGGAAATCACGGTACCATCCGATGCCACCATGCCATCGACAGTTTGCATCAATGCACCTGCTGGCACATCACTCGTCGGCAAACCGTTCGTTGCGACATTTGCTGTGACACCATCCGTGCCAAGTGGAGCCTGCGCATCAGACGATGCGGACAACTGATTTACGGGTTCAGGCATGTAACTCTTCCGATCCAAAATACGATCAACGCCAGACGTCCTGCTCTGGCGATATTGAAACTGATTTGCATTCTTTACCGGAAATCACATTGCGATGCAATCGCAACAGCATGATACCACGCATTTTTCGTGCATGGCCGCCCTGCACGGCATGTAAGGCAGTGCACAATCGCACCGTTGAAATCATAGGGAATCGGATTTGGAAAATGGGCCAACAGCCCGGAAAAGCCAAACCCCCGGAACATCTGGGTTCCAGGGGTTTTAAAATGGTGAGCCCGACTGGATTCGAACCAGTGGCCAACTGATTAAAAGTCAGTTGCTCTACCAACTGAGCTACGGGCCCTCAACGTTGGTGAGCGGCCTTTTAAAGGGCGGATCGCAAAGGGTCAACCCCCCTTTTTCGATCATTGTGTATGACAGCGATCCAAAAGGGCAGAAATGCCCAAAACCGGCTTGATTTCGACCCGTCAAAAAAATGCCATCTCGCGCCGGAAAAACACATTTACATAAGGATTGAAACAAGACCGGGGGAAAAATAAAAAGCCCCCGAAACCGGTTAGGTCTCAGGGGCTTATTGGTGAGCCCGACAGGATTCGAACCTGTGGCCAACTGATTAAAAGTCAGTTGCTCTACCAACTGAGCTACGGGCCCTCAAGGTTGGTGAAGCGCGTTTTAATGGGACTAGCCGCGATGGTCAACACCTGTTTTCCATATTTTTCCGGTTTTTGTACTTTCGCGCCCCAAAACGCGAAAGCCGCCCTGATCAAGGACGGCTTTCGGTTGCATTTCAACAAACAAGACGCTTATTTGGCGTCAGCAGCGACCTGCATTTTCACAATATGGTCCGGATCGGCGACGCGGCCATTGGCCCAGGGTGCGCCACGTTTCAGGCCATCCACCAATTCCATGCCCGATACGACCTGACCCCAGATGGTGTATTGCCCATCAAGATGCGGTGCGTCGGCAAAGACGATGAAGAACTGCGAATCAGCACTGTTGGGATTGGCCGAACGGGCCATCGACACCGTGCCTCGCTTATGATGTTCGTTCGAAAATTCCGCCGGAAGTTTTTGACCGGAACCACCGGTGCCGTCCCCTTTGGGGTCGCCACCCTGTGCCATGAAACCTTCGATCACGCGATGGAAGGTCAGGCCATCATAAAAGCCTTGGCGTGTCAGTTCCTTGATACGCTCAACATGCTTGGGCGCCAAATCCGGGCGCAGCTGGATCACAACGCGACCAGATTCAAGATCCAGATACAGCGTGTTTTCCAGATCCTGCGATGCATCAGCCGACTGGGCCTGAGCACCGCCGCCGATTCCACCGTTCGACATGGTCACTATTCCTAATACGAGGACAAAAAGAGATGCGAGACGAATAAGACGCATGATGTGCGCTATTCCTTTTCTTCGGCCAGCTTTTCGTGCAGTCGCTTAAGCACGTTTGCCGGCACAAATTCGGTAACATCACCGCCCAGACGGGCGATTTCCTTCACAAAGCGTGAAGACACGAATTGCTGTTTATCTGATGCCATAAGAAAGACCGTCTCGACCTTAGGCGCAAGACGGGCATTCATACCGGCCATTTGGAATTCATATTCAAAGTCCGAAACAGCGCGCAGACCACGAATAATCGTACTTGACCCGTTTTCTTCGGCAAACCGCATCAGAAGCGTTCCGAAGGGTTTGACGATGGTGCAGGCGGCAACGTCACCACCTGCAGCCTTAAGGGCCTCTTCAACCAATGCGCAGCGTTCATCGACCCCAAACATAGGGCCTTTTCCCGCATTCACCGCAACGCCGACAATCAATTTGTCGACGATGCGGGTTGCGCGACGAATAATATCCATATGCCCCTGGGTTACCGGATCAAAAGTACCCGGATAGATCCCGATACGTGAGGCGTTTGAAGACTTTTCGGTCATAGATCTTCCGTTTTATGCGTCGCTGTCGTCAGAACTGGTTTCTGCTGCGTCTCCGCCGTCTTCGACAACCGATGCAACGGTGCCTTCGGTGTTTTCGATGCCTTCTGCATCTTCTTCACCTTCAAGCTCGTCCTCACCATTATCGCCGAGATTAGATAGACGTTCGACAGCAACAACCTGCTCGTCTTCGGCCGTGCGGAACAGGGTTACACCCTGTGTCTTGCGCCCGGCGATACGGATATCATGTGTTGGCATACGAATGACCTTGCCACCATTGGTGACCATCATCAACTCGTCGCCTTCCTCAATAACGAAGGATGCAGCAACGTCACCGTTGCGTTCAGATCTTTCGATATTGGCAAAGCCCTGACCACCACGGCCCGTCACACGGTATTCATAGGCAGACGTACGTTTGCCATAACCGTTTTCGGTCACCGACAGGATCAGTTGATCCCCTGCCAGCAATTCGTCGTAACGTTCCTGTGTCAGAACTTCAAGCGGCAGGGCACTTTCTGCGGTGATTTCCTCGCGGCGCAATTTGCTTGCGATCGAAAGGTATTCATCACGCTGTTCCATCGTGGCATGATTGCCAAACAGAACAGACATCGCAATGACCGCATCCTGATCCGCCAGACGGATACCGCGAACACCAACCGAATTACGGCCGGTAAAGACGCGGACATCGCCAACACGGAAACGAATGCATTTACCCTTGCGGGTGGTCAGAAGAATATCGTCATCTTCGGTGCAGGTCTGAACCGCAATCAGTTTGTCACCACGATCTTCTTCAAGTTTCATGGCGATCTTGCCGTTCGATTTCACATTCACGAAATCGGCAAGACTGTTACGACGAACGTTACCGGTCGACGTCGCAAACATCACATGCAGGTTCGGCCATTCTTCCTCGTCCGGAAGCGGCAGCACCGTGGTGATATATTCACCTTCCGACAGTGGCAGCAGGTTTACAAGTGCCTTGCCGCGCGATTGCGGCGTGCCCAGCGGCAAGCGCCAGACTTTCATCTTGTAGACCATGCCCTCGGAACTAAAGAACAGAACCGGCGTATGGGTATTGGCCACGAACAGTTTGGAAACGAAATCCTCTTCACGGGTTGCCATACCCGAACGGCCTTTGCCACCGCGACGCTGTGCGCGATAGGTCGACAACGGAACACGCTGGATATAACCACTGTGCGAAACGGTCACGACCATTTCTTCACGGGCAATCAGATCTTCGATGTCATGTTCAAATTCGGCTTCAATGATTTCACTGCGACGTTCATTTGCAAACTCGTTGCGCATTTCCGTCAGTTCATCTTTCAAGATTGTCAGCTTGCGCTCACGCGAACCAAGAAGATCAAGGAAGTCTTTGATTTTTTCGCCAAGTTCGGTCAGTTCGCCAGCAATTTTGTCGCGTTCCAAACCGGTCAGGCGATGCAGGCGCAGTTCAAGAATCCCGCGTGCCTGTGCTTCGGACAGTTTATAATTACCATCCGTGGAACCAGCCTGATTAGGATCGGCAATCAGTTCAATCAGCGGCACAATATCGCCAGCAGGCCAGTCGCGTTCCATTAATTGTTCGCGCGCAATCGCCGGATCGGCGGCGGCGCGAATCAGTTTGATAACGTCGTCAATATTGGCCACGGCAATCCCAAGACCAACCACCAAATGAGCCCGTTCGCGGGCCTTTTTCAGTTGGAAAATGGTACGACGCGTAATGACTTCTTCGCGGAATTCGACAAATGCCTGAATGATATCTTTCAGGTTCATCAATTCCGGTTTGCCACGCCGAAGTGCTAGCATATTGACACCAAACGATGTCTGAAGGGCGGTAAAGCGGAACAACTGGTTTAAGACAACATCGGAAACCGCGTCACGTTTAAGTTCGATCACCATGCGAACGCCTGAACGATCAGACTCGTCACGCAGATCGGAAATACCTTCAAGTTTCTTATCACGGACAAGATCGGCGATCTTTTCCATCAAGGTCGCCTTGTTCACCTGGAAGGGAACTTCGGTGACAATGATGGCTTCACGGTTGGCGCGGATTTCTTCGACATGGGTACGTGCCCGCATGACAACAGAACCACGACCGGTCTTAAACGCCGAATGAATGCCCGAGCGGCCAAGGATCATTGCACCGGTCGGGAAATCCGGACCATGCACAAATTCCATCAACCCTTCGATGGTAATGTCGGCATTATCGACATAGGCCATGCAGCCATCGATAACTTCGCCAAGGTTATGCGGCGGAATATTGGTTGCCATACCAACCGCGATACCGCCCGCACCATTGACCAGCATGTTCGGAAAACGTGCCGGAAGAACCGAAGGTTCTCTGGTGGTTTCGTCATAGTTATCGCGGAAATCGATGGTATCTTTATCGATATCGTCAAGCAGGTAATGTGCCGATTTGGCCATACGGGCTTCGGTGTAACGCATGGCTGCGGCTTTATCGCCGTCCATCGAACCAAAGTTCCCCTGCCCGTCAATCAACGGTAGGCGCATGGAAAAGTTCTGGGCCATACGGACCATCGCGTCGTAAATCGCGCTGTCACCATGCGGGTGATATTTACCCATGACGTCACCGACCACACGGGCCGACTTGCGGAACGGCTTGTTCCATTCAAAGCCATTTTCATGCATAGCATAAAGGATGCGACGATGAACCGGTTTCAAACCGTCTCGGACATCTGGTAGCGCGCGGCTAACGATCACGCTCATCGCGTAATCAAGGTAACTGCGGCGCATTTCTTGTTCGATGGATACCGGGAAAATATCGCGGCTATCTGGATTGGTCTCTTTGGTAGACAAAAGCCGTGACCTCTTAAACGCTTGATCAGAAATGCTTCAATCGGTGTGACATATAGACATATGCCTGACCAGTGAGGCGGAAAGTATCAGGTTTGTCTCGCACAAACAATATTGACAAATCCGCCTGCCCCGGCTTTGCGCATAAACGGTTAAAATAATCGCATTATGCGTCTCAAAACCCTTGGTCAGAAGCCTGTTATTTCGCCTTGTCCGCGCCCCCGGTGGGGGTGCCCGGACCACGATCGGCTTTGTCATCACCGTTATGAATTGCCCGTTTTCTGCCAAATCGGACCTGTGACACAGCAATCCCGGCCAAAATGATGCCAAGTGCAATCACGCTGGTAGGTTGTGGAATTTCCTGAAGCACAAAAAAACTGACCACCACACCGACGGCAGGCACAAGATAGTTGTTAAACACCACAAAACTCGCCCCGGCACGGGCAATTAGATACAGAATCAAAAACATCGCAATCCCGGTTGGGAAAATGCCCAGATAAAGGATCGACAGGAAACCATCCATATCCCAAGCCATCTGCCAAGGCGGATCTACAATCAGAGAAAAAGGTGCCAGCATCCCGGCGGCAAAGGTCAGGATCATGGCGGATGACCCGACGCGCGGCTGATTGCGCAAATTCCGCGCCACAAGCGATGCAATAGCATAACAAACCGCCGCAATCAGGACCGCCAACTGATAAAACAGCCCCCCGCCCAACCCCGAAAGCGTTTCCGGGCCGACCAATACAATCACCCCGACCGTCCCCAGCAAAACTCCCAGCGCCTTGCCCGTCGAAAGTTTTTCGTCATCGGTTACGAAATGCGCCAGCACCACCGTCGTCAGCGGCACGACCGACATCAGGATCGCCGCCAACCCGGCGTCAATATGGGTTTCACCATAACTGATCAGGAAAAATGGAGCGGCATTGCCCAAAAGAGCAATGAAAAAGATCGAAACCCACGCCCGCCGCCCTTTGGGTAGCGCGCTTTTGCGCATAAGGGCAAATCCCCACAATACCAGCGCCCCGACAGCCAACCGCCCCGCGGCAACCATCAGCGGCGAATAAGCATCCACGCCGATCTTGATAAAGGTAAAAGAACTGCCCCACATCAGAGCAAGCAAGAACAGCAACGCAAATTCACGAATTCCCGGACGTGTCATTTTCCCAGCCTATTCTTGCCACAGTTTTGGGCTTTATCGGGTTTCGACAAAACTGACAGACAGCGTTAGAGGCCGGGGGTACGAGAATCAAGAAAATAGCGGTGCAATCAACATTTCACATGACAACTCATTGACCGTCAGGTCATCACCGACAACCGCTGCGCCGCAATGCAAAACGAAAGACCAAAACAATGGTGTGAAAAAGCAACACAAAGCTTTGATGCAGCACAACACCGATGCATCAAAAAGATGAAAAAATAAAAAGACTACAACTTATTTGTTGCGAATGATTTTTAATCGCTTTAAGTTAAGCGCAACAAAGTGAATGGGATACGAGCAATGAAATACGTGGATCAGGAATTGACTATCGCCGAAATGCTGGCCGATCCAATCGTTCAGACATTAATGCGCTATGACGGCATCTCTGCCAGTGACGTCCGTCACACGATTGATCAAGTTTTGCAAAATCGTCTGTCGTCACATCGCATTCCAATGCGCCAAAGCAATGCTTCCATCCACGAATGGCACCAGCCGGGCCAGCGTTCCGACGCGGCCTGATTGGTTCCCTATTCGTCGCTATCTGCTTTAACGATACCGATACATCCAATGCCGCTGGTCCTCTTGTTCTGTCCGGCGGCAAAGCGGGTTGTTACCCGACGCATCCGGCACCGCTATACCCCCTCTTTAAATTGGCCCCCTCATATTTGGTGATTTGGCCCTTACGACAAACCATTTTGCTGCGTAGCTTCGCGCAATGACACAGCGCAAATGCTCCTGCCATCGACAAAACCGTCGCATACCAAATCAAGGGGAACTGCCATGCCCACCGAAATTCGCGCCATCTGTGAAACAGATCACGATCTCTGGCTGCCGCTTTGGCAGGGATATCAGCGTTTCTATAAAACTGACATCAGCGCAAAAACCACCGCCATCACATGGCAGCGTTTCCTTGATCCGGCTGAACCGCAGTACTGCGCATTGGCGTGGCAAGATGATCAGGCCATCGGCATGGTCCACTGGATTTATCATCGGTCTTGCTGGACGGTTGGGGATTATTGCTATTTGCAGGATTTATATGTCGACGATACGCGCCGCGGCACCGGTGCTGGCCGTAAACTGATCGAACATGTTTACGCCGATGCGGCGATCAAAAACGCCGCGCGTGTTTATTGGCTGACACAAGAAGACAATGTTACCGCCATGCAACTTTATGACCGTATTGCGGATCGTCCGGGATTCACCCAATATCGCAAAATGTTGTAAGTTTTTTGACGATATTGCGCAGGTTAACGACACAGATATCGCCTATGGCATTCTATGGTTTTGCATCGTTTAACGACCAGTCATATTCATAGTCTGCAATCGGCAAGTCATCGCCATGCACACTAAGCCATGTCGCCAGTTTCAACCCGCTATAGCGCGCCAGATGATCGGCAAATGTTTGATCTTCATCACCAAAATCTGACCGATACCAGTCATAAAGGGATGAAAGTTTGATCTCTGTATCATCTGGCGTCAATTGTACTGCGCGCGGATCACGGATAAAGGCAAGGGCAGCGGTATCAAGTTGTTCTTCAAGCTTGTCCGCGTCATAGGCATCGGCCGCCAACGCCGGACACCCGACCGACGCACAATTTACAGTGTAGTGAATGCGTGCATCCTTCCAGATCGGGCGCAGGATACGATGTTCGATATCATCAAGGCTAAGCGATCGGCCTTCGACCTGCAAAACCTTCTTGCCCCACGGGCCAGACGAAAAGAACCCCGGTGAAATATCGATATCGTGGATGCTTTCAACCGGATAATGATCAATCACAATTGCCACGGTCTCGGCATTATAAAGATTGATCCAATAGGCCAGTTGCTGATCGCGGTTATAGGTACTGATCGCAACCGCCTGCATTGCTGCGATATAGGCATCAAGTTCCGAACGGCTTTGCGCCTTGGCCGACCGGTAATCAAACAGACTGACCCCCGCCTTCTCAAGGATCAGATGCCGATCAAGGATATCCTGCCAGATGCTGTGATCAATCCGTGCGGTACTTTGCGCATCATGGACCTGCCAATCCGGCCAAAGATCGGCATCGGGTGCTGCCCCGGCACGAAGCGGCACAACAATCCATAACATCACGAGGATTGGCACGATGATGCGCATCAAACTGGCTCTTCCCAAAATCGATGACCCTATCCACAAGAATGATCCCACAGACAAGGTCACATCAATCTGCTGTGATCGCAAGCTGGCTGATTGTATACATTTAACCATACGTTGATGTATAATGCCGTCATGACACAAGCCGGTGCTGTTCAGATCATTCCCGGCAGTGGTGGGCAATTGGGGCAAGTCATCGCCGCACGCGCCCTTCCCGGACCCGGAACACAACCGGCAACCAACAGTTCCGCCGGTGGGGTGAATTCTGCGTCACAATTAAATCCTGCGGCCATTTCGCTTCGCCCGCTTGGGGCAAAGACGTCCCCCGGGCCAAATTTCGAAACAGCAGCACCAATCAACAGCACAGCATCAATTGTCACGGTTATTCAGCAAGTTGACCCGCGAAGCCTTTCCGGGGCGGGTACCATCGACACAAAAAGTCCGGCGGACCGTCAGCGCGACTTGCGCGAAGCAACCCCGCAAAATGCCCGCGCCCCCGTGACCAGCCCTGCCCTGATGACTGCGCGCGAACGTGAAATCACCCACGAATTACAGTCCCGCGACGCCATCGTCCGGACCGAGGAAGAAAGCCACCAAACCCTTGCCGGGGCCAATGCCGGCATGATCAGCTATAGCTATACCGCGGGGCCCGATGGGCGACTTTATGTCACGGGCGGCAAAGTCAGCATCCATCCACTTCAGGGGCTTAAAGGGGCGGCTGCAATTGCCAATCAGGCAGCTATTGCCAACGCCGCATCCATGCCCGGAAGTTCAGCCGCCGATTTCAACGTCGCCCAAGGCGCATCACGCAATATCAGCGCGATGATCGCAACCCAGGCCATTGCCGCAGCCGAAAGCTATCGCATGACGCTGGGCCTTGGCACCGCATCAGGCAACATAGACATCACAGGTTAGAGACGGACAAAGGGACATCCGCAACAAGGCGCCCTTGCACAAATAGTTCCGCGCAAAAGCCTGCCTTGAGTGGCGTCAGTCGGCGTAATGCCAGTAAATCGGGAATTCCGGATTAAACACCGTGACCGGGCCATCGCCGGTTTCAATTTTCGCCGCAAAGCTTGCGGGTTCGGTGCGTTTTTCCAGCGTAATCTTATCACCGTTTAACGGCAGGCCATAGAATTGCGGCCCATTGATCGAAGCAAAGCCTTCCAGCTTGTCCAATGCGCCTTCCTGTTCGAACACATGGGCCAAAAGCTGCACGGTGTTATTGGCCGTAAAGATACCGGCACAACCACAGGCACTTTCTTTACGATCATCGGTATGGGGTGCTGAATCTGTGCCCAGGAAGAATCGCACATCGCCGCTGGTCGCCGCCTTGCGCAATGCCAAACGATGTTTTTCACGCTTGGCCACCGGCAGGCAATAGAAATGCGGGTGAATACCACCAACCAGAATGGCATTGCGGTTAATGATCAGGTGATGGGTTGTGATGGTCGCGCCAAGGTTTTTGTCATTGGCTTTGACATATTCAACGCCGTCTTCGGTGGTGATATGTTCCATAATCACGCGCAGTTCCGGCAATCGTTTGCGCAACGGATCAAGAACCCGGTCAATAAATACCGCTTCACGATCAAAAATATCGATATCCGGGTCGGTCACTTCGCCATGCACACAAAGCGGAATACCAAGGCTTGCCATGCGCTCAAGCACCGGCATTGCCTTGTCAAAATTCCGCACGCCGCTGTCGGAATTGGTTGTCGCCCCGGCAGGATAAAGCTTAAGCGCAGTGATCACACCGTTTTTATAGCCTTCCTCGACATCGTCAGGATTGCTGCCCTCGGTCAGATACAGGGTCATCAACGGGGTAAATTCATGCCCGGTCGGGATGGCCGCTGTGATCCGGTCACGATAGGCGATTGCATCTGCGGTCGTGACCACCGGCGGCACAAGGTTCGGCATAATGATCGCGCGGGCAAAATGTTCGCTGGTTTCGCCAATCACACCTTTCAGCATATCGCCATCACGCAGATGCAGATGCCAGTCGTCAGGACGGCGAAGGGTAATGCGATTTGCGGAATTTACGGACATGGGGCGATCTCCTTGGAACCGGAACAAGCGAATGCGCACGCGCAGTAGCTATTTAGTGGTTATCTAGCAGTGGCTACCTAGCAGATCAGACGCGGTTTTGGAATTGGAAAGCACCCGCTAATCCTGTGCTGCACCATCGGGCACGACAATATGATCGCAAGGCGCGTTTTTGCGATAGCGCTTAACGGCCATCTCGATACCGCGCTCCAGCCCCCGCGTATAACGTAGCGTATCAAACAGCGGTGCCTTCAGCCGGTTCTGTTCCAGTTTGGTCCGAATTTTCGCCAGCCTGTCTGGCTGTGTTGCCAAATCAAGGATCAGACTCTCATACGCATCATCACTATCTGTGACCAATTCCAGCAAATCCATCGCACAAAGTAGACTTGCTGCCACACGGGCGGCAAACTGGTCCCCTGCCCGCGTCACCATCGGCAATCCGCCCCAAAGTGCATCACTCGCCGTGGTATGAGCGTTGACATTGAACGTATCGACAAACAAATCCGCATGGCGCAATCGCGCCAGATGTTCGGCTTGCGGCAATCTTTCGGCGAAAATCAGCCGGTCGGGCGAAACACCCTGTGCGCTTGCCGCCTTGCGCAGGTTTTCTTCGGCCGTCTTGTTGGTGCACCAAAGCCACAGCACACTATGCTCCACACGATTTAACAATCGCATCCAAATCCCGAATTCGCGCGGTGTGATTTTGTAATTGTGGTTAAAGCAGCAAAAAACGAACCCATCCTCGGGCAGGCCAAAATCCGTGCGGTTTGTCGTGGTTTCTGCAATCTCGCGACAATTGTCATTGGGCTGATAACAATCGGGTAAATAAATGATCTTTTCGCAATAGGCATCCTGATGGCGTTGCGGGATCACCACCTTGTCAGCAATCAGGTAATCGATAAAATCGGTCCCCATGGTCCCCGGATACCCGACATAGGCGATTTGAACGGGTGCCAGACGTACCGCAAAAATTTCAGACCTGCTGTTTTCAGTAAAGCCCTTAAGGTCAATCGCAACATCCAATGAATGCCCACCCACCAAGTGCTGAATTTCACTATCTGACATTTCGGCAATATCAAAAAACGCCGTTGCCTGATCACGCAATGTGGTGCGCAGCACCCCATCCTTTTTCGCGCCATAGCTATAAACATAGATCTCAAACCGCGACATGTCGTGATGGGCAAAGACCCCGGCCATCAAAAACAGCGTCGCATGATCATGAAAATCTGACGAGAAATAGCCGATTCTTATCCTGTCATTTTGGTCACTATGATCTTGGCGCGCCTGCGGGGGCATGGCCAATGTCGATGGGGTTTTAGTACCGGCAAAAACCTTTCGCGCCCAACTTTCACTGCGCTTTCGCTGCCGCGTCGGGTTATCTTCCATCACCAAAAACGGGAACGGCGGAACGGGATCACCACGCGCGGCAAGGTCATCTGCAAATGACGCAAACGCATCAAACTCAGACCAGTCACACAGATACATCTGCTCGCGCAGTTTTTCGACACGTGCATCGATATAATCGGGGCGCAACGCCACCGCACGGTCATATGCCGCCACCGCACGAACAAGCTGCCCGTCTTCCTTTAACGCGACCCCAAGATTATAATGGGCTTCGGCCCAATCAGGGCGCAATGAAATGGCCTTTTGATAACAGTCGATTGACGCCGAAAGCTGCCCCAGCCGTTTCAGCGCATTGCCAAGGTTATAAATCGCATCAACGTAATCGGGGGCAATGGCAAGGGCGCGACGATAACAAGTAACCGCTTCTTGCGGTCTTCCCATATCACCAAGGACATTTCCCAAATTGCCCAATGCGGGGGCATGATCGGGGTTAATGGCCAGTGCCTTGCCCAATGCCTGCTCTGCCGCGTCAAGCTCCCCCTGGTCACGCAGAACCACGCCCAGATTGGTCCATGCCTCTGGATAATCAGCTTTGGCGGAAAGGGCACGTTGATAAAACGCGCGGGCGGCAACCACGTCACCTTTTTGCTGCAAGATCACGCCCAGGTTATTCAATGCCGGGGCGCTATTTGGTTGAAGCCGAATGACTTCGCGAAGGGCCCGTGCCGTGCCATCCATATCGCCAAGCGCGTTGCATGCAGCGGCCTGAATGTTCCAGCCGTCGGCAAAATCGGGAAAAAGTGCTAAAATTTTGCCCGAGGCATTAATCACCTCGGACCAGTTCTGTTGCCGATACAGGCCGATCAGTTCATTGATCAGATTCTGCGGAACTGTTGCCCCCGGCGCACCACCGACCCCGCCTTTGGCATTCGGCTTGGCCTTGGATGATGCCCCGGACCGAAGTGCATCCATCGCCTTTTGAACGCGCAAATTACCCGGAAATGCTTCAAGAATGGCGGCGTAAACATCGCGTGCAGATTGCGGGTCACCCTTGCGCTCAAATGTCTGGGCGCGCCGGATTTCCCGATCCACATTCAACTTTGCCATATCTGATCCCGAACTCTGAAAATACTGCGCCCCAAGGAAAAGCCGCACCAAGGCGGCACCGCCCTATTCTGGGGATCAACAGACCGATGTAAATAGCTGTATGTGCATAAAAATCCACAAACGGGTCATCCCCCAATGCCCGGCACCGATACGGTCCGTATCGGAAAAACAAAAGGCCAGGCATTTCTGCCTGACCTTTTGACATGGGGCGAGTGATGGGGATTGAACCCACGGCCCCCAGTGCCACAAACTGGTGCTCTAACCGACTGAGCTACACCCGCCGTCGTGTGGCGCGGTTTTTATCGTCGAGAGCCCCGGACGTCAAGCACATATTTTTACTTTTTTGCCCGTTTTGCCCCAAACTTCGCAAAGCCGCGCAAACCGGGTGACTGCGGGTTTTATTCACAATCAACATATACCAACCAATCCACATGGACAGGGGGCCCATCCGTTTGAACATCTTGCGTGATTGACTTACTGGCCTAATTAAATCAATTCAATACCTTGAATACGCCCGCCATTCCGGGTGAAATAACAATTAGCCAATGCGCCCAAACCGGCGACAACGGCAAATAAGATGAAACAGGACGGAGTATCGGAATGAAGTGGGGCGTTATCAGCACGGCAAAGATCGGCACGGAAAAGGTGATTCCTGCAATGCAGGAAAGTGACAAGCTTGAAATCCGTGCGATTGCCGGCCGCGACCTTGAAAAGACGCGTGAAACCGCCCAGCAGCTGCGCATTCCGCGCGCCTATGGTTCCTATGATGAATTGCTGGCCGACCCTTCGATCGAGGCAATTTACAATCCCCTGCCCAACCATCTGCATGTCGAATGGACGATCAAGGCACTCGAAGCCGGAAAACATGTTCTGTGTGAAAAACCGATTGGCCTTGATACCGCAGATGCCAAACGCCTGATTGCCGCACGCGAACAAAGCGGCAAACACGTGCTAGAGGCCTTCATGGTCCGTCACCACCCGCAATGGCAGGAAGCCCGCAAACTGGTCGAAAGCGGCCAGATCGGCACTGTAACGACGGTACAAAGCATCTTTACCTATTTCAATGCGGACCCGAACAATGTGCGCAACAAAAAGGATATCGGCGGCGGTGGCTTGCTTGATATCGGGTGCTATTGCATCGTCGGGCCACGCTATATCACCGGCAAAGAGCCCGTGCGCGTCGTATCCCTGATGGACAAAGACCCGAAATTTGGCACCGACCGGTTGGTATCAGGCATGCTTGATTTCGGAAGTGGCGTTCAGGCAAGCTTTGTTTGCGGCACCCAATCAGCCGCCGTACAACGCGTTCACATCCTTGGCACAGAGGGCCGGGTTGAAATCGTCATGCCATTCAACCCGATCCCGGAAAACCCGGCGGTGATTCGCGTCGGCACCCAAAAACAGCCGGGATTTGACGAAGCCCGCGAAATCAAATTCCCGATCCGCAATCATTATACCCTGCAAGGCGAAGCCGCGACCGCAATCTTTAACGGCGAAAGCCCGGTCGATTACCCCATCGAGGACGCGATTCAAAACATGCAAATCCTTGATGCACTCGCCCGCTCTGCCCGGACCGGCAGTTGGGAAATGGTTGGCTGATCTTATCGCATTTCAACACCGAACAAGGGCGCAGCTATTTGCTGCGCCCTTGCCATATAAACCACTGAAAAAGTTTGCGTAATTACTTCGCAAACGCCTTTTTCATGCGTTCAATCGCCTCGGTCATCATTTCTTCGCGCTTGCAGAAACAGAACCGCACGAAATGATTGACCGCGCCTTCGGTCTGATAAAATGCCGACACCGGGATCGCCACCACACCGGCTTCCTTGATCATAATCTGGCAAAATTCGACATCATCACAGTCATAGCCAAGCGGGCGGAAATCACAGGTAATGAAATAGGTCCCTTGTGAATCCAAAACGCCAAAACCGACGTCTTTCAGACCCTTCATCAGGAAATCACGCTTGGCTTGCATGTCGGCCGTGAAGCCTTCGAAGTAGTCATCACCCTTGTTCAGACCATAGGCCACCCCGTGCTGCAATGCTGGCGGCACAGTAAAGATCAGAAACTGATGGGCTTTTTTGATCGGTTCCATCAAACGTTCGCACGCCGTGATATAGCCAATTTTCCACCCGGTCAGGGAAAACGTCTTGCCCGCCGACCCTATCCGCACCGTGCGATCACGCATCCCCGGAAACGTCATCAACGGATGATGGGTCCGCCCGTCAAACACCAGATGCTCATAAACCTCGTCACAAAGGGCGACGACGTCATGCTTGATGCATTGCTCGGCGATAAAGCCAAGTTCATCATCGCTAAACACCTTGGAGCACGGGTTCATCGGTGAATTAATCAGGATCAGCTTGGTTTTGTCCGAAAATGCCGCCGCCAGTTCATCCTTGGGCAAATCCCAGTGCGGCGGGGTAACGCGCACCAATTTGGGAATCCCACCCGCCAGCTTCACAATCGGAAGATAGCTGTCATAAAGCGGTTCAATCAGGATGACTTCATCACCGGGCGCAACAAGGCCCAGGATCACATCGGCCAATGCCTCTGTCGCGCCAACCGCGACCAGGACTTCTTTTTTCGGATCAACATCAATGTCGTAAAATCGTTTGTTGTGATCAGCAACCGCCTGCAACAATTCAGGCACCCCGGCCAAAGGCGGGTATTGGTTGGACCGTTCCATCAACGCACGGGCCGCAGCTTCACGGATATCGGCCGGGCCGTCGGTATCGGGTGCTCCCTGCCCCAAATTAATGGCTTTGTGCTTTTGGGCCAGTTCATTCATCACTTCGAAAATCGTGATACCGCCCGAAGCGAAAAGAGGATTGCCGACAAAATCGGTCATGAGGCGTCCTTCCCTGTCTCGTGCCGGTCGGTGGAAACCGGCTTTATATTATGTCTGGTGGCGCAAAGACTGCAACGACCGGGTAACAAGGATACAATCTCGCTTCCCTTGATGCTCTGCCCGTCGCAAATCACATTTCAGGAATTATTCCCGAATAATTCCTGTGACCAGAATGCATTCTTCATCATCCTGCCCTGATATCGTGTATTTTCTGTCGCATGACACATGGTAGTTAGGCAAGCACGGATCACTCGGAACCGGATTGCCACCACCGCGCACAGGGAATTTGCATATTTTTTGATCACACTGCCTAAAAGTCGACCACCGACAGCCAAGAAAATATCAAAAGTTTCATGGGTTTTGCTGGGTTTTCGTGTAGAGACTCCTTAGAATGATCGCGCGGGCCAAAACTGGCACGGCCCGTGCAGTTAACGCGGCAAAAGCAATTGAGCTTTCCGAGTTCTACGCAACTCTCGCAAAAAGCAGAGGGCGCTTAATGAAAAAGATTGAAGCCATCATCAAGCCATTCAAGCTTGACGAGGTCAAAGAGGCCCTTCAAGAGATCGGCCTCAAAGGGATTACCGTTACCGAAGCCAAGGGTTTCGGCCGTCAGAAAGGCCACACAGAGCTGTATCGCGGCGCCGAGTATGTGGTGGACTTCCTGCCGAAGGTAAAGCTTGAGATTGTTGTTGAAGACACGCTTGTCGAGCGTGCGATCGAGGCGATCCAGCAAGCCGCTCACACCGGTCGTATCGGTGACGGTAAAATCTTCGTTTCCTCGCTTGAGGACGCGATCCGTATTCGTACTGGTGAACGGGGCAATGACGCGATCTAATCGGTCACTTGCCTGACATTGAACATCGTACGGTCACTAATTTTGAGTTTTAAAGGGTTGCATCATGTCTGACGCTGCTTCTGTACTTCAGCTTATTAAAGAAAAAGGCATCCAGTTTGTCGATCTGCGCTTTACCGATTCCAAAGGTAAATGGCAGCACACCGCGCAGGATATCTGCACGATCGACGAAGACGTATTTGTTGACGGCATCATGTTCGACGGTTCGTCGATCGCCGGCTGGAAAGAAATCAACGAATCCGACATGATTTTGATGCCGGATACGTCGACCGCTGTTGTTGACCCGTTCACCGCACAGCCGACCCTGATCATCGTTTGCGACGTTATCGAACCGGCCACCGGCCAGGGTTACGAGCGTTGCCCGCGTTCGACTGCGAAACGCGCACTGGCTTACATGAAATCGGCTGGTATCGGTGACACCGCCTATTTCGGCGCCGAGCCGGAATTCTTCATGTTTGACGACGTTCGCTGGACCACTGCTGGCGAAGGCATGGGTTATCAGCTTGACTCCGAAGAAGGTCCGTACAACACCGGCACCGAATTCGAAGGCGGCAACCGCGGCCACCGTCCGGGGCCAAAGGGCGGCTATTTCCCGGTACAGCCGGTTGACTCAGCCAACGACATCCGTGCCGAAATGGTCAACTACATCAACGAAATGGGCGTGCGTTGCGAAAAGCATCACCATGAAGTTGCACCGTCACAGCACGAACTGGGTATCGCTTTTGGCACCCTGATCGAACATGCCGACGCGGTTCAGACCTACAAATATTGCATCCACATGGTTGCACACCAGTACGGCAAAACCGCCACCTTCATGCCGAAACCGGTTTGGGGTGACAATGGTTCGGGCATGCATGTTCACCAGTCAATCTGGAACGAAGGCAAGCCGCTGTTTGCTGGTAATGGCTATGCCGACCTGTCAGACACCGCACTTTACTATATCGGCGGTATCATCAAGCACGCCAAAGCATTGAATGCTTTCACCAACCCGACGACCAACTCCTACAAACGTCTGGTCCCGGGCTTTGAAGCACCGGTTCTGCTGGCATACTCTGCCCGTAACCGTTCTGCATCTTGCCGTATCCCTTACACTGCTTCGCCTAAAGGCAAGCGCGTAGAGATCCGCTTCCCCGATGCCCTTGCCAACCCGTATCTGGCATTCTCTGCCATGCTGATGGCTGGCCTTGACGGCATCGAGAACAAGATCCATCCGGGTGAAGCAATGGACAAGAACCTCTATGATCTTCCGCCGGAAGAACTCAAAGAAGTTCCGACCGTTTGCCGCTCGCTTCATGAAGCACTCGACAGCCTGAGCGCTGACCGTGACTTCCTGAAGAAAGGCGACGTCATGACCGACGACCTGATCGACGCTTACATCGCGCTGAAAATGGAAGAAGTCATTCGCTTCGAACAGTCACCGCACCCGGTCGAATTCGACATGTATTACAGCGGTTAATCCTTTCATTCGAAAGGACTTCATCGAACACGAAACGCCCGGCCATGTGCCGGGCGTTTTTGTTTTGGTTTTTCCCGCCAGTTTTTCCGGTTCAAAACGTGCCTATACAAGGCACATTTACAAACCCCGGAGACAAAAGTCGGATGCCGACCAAGGAAGCACAACACAATACGCTCGGCAAACCTGCCCTGGTGATTCCAGCTCCGCACATGAATGCGGGTGCCGCCGGATCAACCAATCAATCGAACGCTATGAAAATGATCGCCGAAATTCGCGACCAGTGGTCAAATGGTCAGCAACGCAAAGCGCGCAAACTGTGTTCCCGACTTCAAAAACAGTATCCGGACCTACCCGACGCCCTTCATATCCACGCCCTGATGGATCATCAAGACGGGCAATCATCCGATGCCATACATACCCTTGAAAAAGCGTGCAATAGTCCGCAATCACAAAGTATCTATTTCATCGATCTGGCTGCAATTTTAAATGCCTGTGGATATGAATCACAGGCCAAAGCCGTTTTGCAGCAAGGATTGGTCCGCTGGCCACTTGATCCCAAATTATTGCTTCAGATGGGCATTCTGCTGGCACGCGGACATACCGCCCACCAGGCCATACCGGTGCTTAAACGCACCATCGCCTTAACGCCAAACGAATGGCTGGCATGGAACGCGATGGGGGCAGCTTATCTGGCGCAGGATAATATCAACGCAGCCATTTACCATTTCCAGGTCGCCGAAAAGCGCGCCCATGACGCGGGCCATACAGATGGCCTTATTGATACCCGCATCAGTCAGGGCGAATGCCTAAGAGAACTCGGCAACCTTAAGGGCGCGCGCGCAATTTTTGAAGACATTCTGGCCCGCCTGCCTGGCCATATCCGCGCCTGGTATTGTCTGACCCTGATGGGCAAAGTTGCGGCTGACCATCCATCGCGCAAAACCATGATCGATCTGGCCGCATCCAACCGGCTTTCCCTCTTGCCCTCGGGTCAAAAGGAACTGCTGCTGTTCAGTCTTGCCAAGGCCCATATGGATGCCGGTGAAATCGATCCGGCTATGAAAAACCTTGCTGCGGCAAATCACATTAAACGCCAGAGCCTTTCATATTCCCCACAATCAATCGAAACCGTGTTTAACGTAACCCGGGCCGCCTTCCCGGCCAGCCGGTTCAAGGACCTTGAACCACCGCATGACAGCCCCGATCAACCATCCCACATCTTTGTCATCGGCATGCCGAGATCCGGTACGACACTTGTCGAACAAATCCTGTCTTCGCACCCATCTGTGTTTGGCGCCGGCGAACTTGATGTCTTGGGCTATCATCAAGACAACATGGTTGAATTTCATGTCAAACAGGGCCGTTCACGTGATGCGGTACTCAAATTTGATGATGCCATGATCAAATTGCTTGGTGATGTCTATCGCAAGAAAGTGCGCGACCGAATTACAAAAATCAATACATCGGAAACCGACCCCAATGATTTTAGGCGCATCGTTGATAAAATGCCCGGCAACTTTGTCCGCGCTGGTCTGATTGCCCTGATGCATCCCAATTCACGTATTATCCATTGCCGCCGTGATCCGATGGATACGTGCTTTTCCTGCTATAATCGGCGTTTCGGACGTTCGCAAAATTTCAGTTACGACCAACACGAACTGGGCGCCTTCTATAGCACCTATCTGAAATTCATGGACCATTGGCGCAATGTGCTGCCCGCGCATCGCTTTATCGAAGTCAATTACGAGGACATCGTTAATGATCTTGACGGACAATCACGGCGTCTGATCAATTTTTCCGGTTTGCCATGGCATGACGGATGTCTGGAATTTCACAAAACAGAACGGCAAATCCGTACCCATAGTGCCTTACAGGTCCGCCAGCCGATCTATCGCAGCAGCATCGGTGCCTGGCGTCCCTATGCCGCGCACCTTGGCCCCCTTATGGAATCATTGGGGATTACCACGAATGAACAGGCAGGGTAATTACCCTGCCTCGTCGCGATGAAGGTCCGGCTCCATTTCCGGCTGATAAAGACATGATCGTCCCTTGCCTGCAGATTTGGCTTCTTGCATCGCCTTGTCGGCCCGGCGCAATTGTTCGTTCATGTCGCAATAGCCACCGTCAAAAACCGTAAAGCCGATTGACGCACCGATATCGCACTCCTTGCCTTCCCAGACAAAGGGTTTGGAAATTTCTGCGATTAAGTCATCGGCAAGTGCAGCGATTTCTTTTTCCCCGCCCTTGTTGATAAAGAACAGGGTGAATTCGTCGCCGCCCAAACGGGCGGCTTCCTCGGCGCGGCGCCCAATACGTTTAAGACGCTTGGCCGTCTCGACCAGAACCCAGTCCCCTGCCGCATGCCCCAATGTATCGTTCACCGCCTTGAACCCGTCCAGATCAAGCATAAGGATCGATGCCGGCGTTCCTGTCCCGCGCAACACCGTTTCGCACTGGGTAAGCTTCTGCATATAGCGCGCCCGATTGGCAAGCCCGGTCAGCTCGTCATTATTCGCCTTGTTCTGCAATTCACGTTCGGCAAGCTTTTGTCTGGTAATGTCACTTAACCACCAAAGAACGGATTCCTCGCCTTCAAATTTCAGCGGCTCAATTGATGTCTTAAGCCACCGCGCTTCGGACGAATCAGCACGCCTAAATCGCAATTCAACATCCTGCAATTCCCCCAGCATATCCATGTCCTGAAGGCTTTTTTCGCGGTAACGTTTCGACAAAAGAACCGTATCAGTCGGTTTGGCGTCCTCTTCCTTGGCGTCATCAAGCGCCAGAAGGTTCGAAAACATCTTGTTAAAAAACTGGAACTCGCCGCCATTGCGGGTGGAAATACCAACCCCGATTGGGGCCTTTTCCAAAAGTCCAGTCAAACGTTCTTCTGCGGCGGCCACTTCGGCCTGCGCCACCTTAAGCGAGGTCACATCAATCAACGACCCGATTGTTCCGGCAATCGCCCCGCTTGGCCCCTTAAGGCTGGAAGCCGCAAACAATGCCACCTTACCCACGCCATCCATCTCGAATTCAATTTCATGACGGACATAGCCCTCGGTTTTCAAAAGCGACGCCTCGTATTCCGCGACCTTGCTAGCCAACGGCGCAGGGGCAACATCGGCAAGTTTACTGCCGATAACCTTTTTGGGCTTTTGTTCCAGTAATTCCGCAAAGGCATCGTTACAGCGGTTGATCACGCCATCCAAATTTCTCAGATAAACCGGGATCGGCAATACATCGATCAAATGCTGAATAAAAATCTTGTGATCGGCCAATGCCTTGGCAAGCTCTTCGGCCTTTCCGGGTTCACGCAGAATAAGCGCGATCAGACCTTCGGGGCCTTCGGCTTTGCGCCAAATGATCTTTTTGTCATTCATCTGGAAATCGGGCAGATCGGCTTTTTTGGTCTTGCCTGAAACCAAAGAAAGCGTCTCGCGAACGGCACCAACACCATCGCCAGATTCAAATTTGGCATTCTTTGCCAATAATGCCAAAAACTGTTTGATTTCTGTGCCGTCACGCAACGCCGCTTTGGCCGTCCCAAATAACTTGGTGGCCACCGGGTTGGCATGCGCGACCTTAAGGTCGGACGAACCGATAAATATAATGGCATCGCGCGCCAGCGCTGCTGTAGCGACGATGTCTGGAGCAATTGACAATACACGCACCACGCCGCTTTGCGGCGCACTCCCTTTCCCGTGTTTTCAAAAATGCCCCACAACCATCGGATCTAGTTCTTAAATCAGACCTCGCAAAGGGCCCGTTACTAGGCTCTTAACTCATACGTAAGTATATGGCAAGGCTACTATTGCTGTCCAAGATAATCAATCAGGATTTTTTACCCGAGAGGGGCAAATCGATATAACCACGGTCGATGCAATGCTCAAGTTCCCGCGCTACGGCCATCATTTCCTGATAACTTTCACGCAAATGCTTTAGCTTCGCCAGTTCATCGGCTGTCGGATGATTATCCTTGCGATCCGCACTAAGCTCGAAGGCATATTTCAGATAATTAGCGCGAAGTTTGGCAACGTTAATAATCAACGGCAACGCGGCATCAACGCTCATATCCGGGATCGCAGGGCTTATGACCTCGTGGTTCACTTCGCGTAAAACATGTTCCATAGCCATCATAAAACGGCTTTTGCTGCGTCCTGCATCCTGTGTCATGACTTAACCTCCTTGGCTATAACGGTCTGGAATAACGTATATTATCCCCTGTTTAGGTAAAAACTCCTATAACAGTTTTCCACCCATGGCTTATCGTTTTCAACCATTTCACCCAACATGTGATCGTGGCTTGCAGGAACCCGGCAAGCAGGCTAGACGATGAAGCATGGAATTTTCACGATAAGGAAACTGATCATGGAAGCACGCGTAAAGTGGCTTGAAAACCTGACTTTCACCGGCACCAGTGGCAGCGGCCACGGGGTTGTCATGGATGGCAACAAAGATGCCGGATTTGGGCCAAGTCCAATGGAAATGTTGCTTCTGGGGCTGGCAGGCTGTTCGTCGATTGATGTGGTCCACATCCTTCAGAAGGGCCGCGAGAACGTCATTGATGTCGAAGCCGACGTCAAAGCCGAACGTGCAGAAACCGATCCCAAGATTTTCACCAAGATCCATCTGCATTTCAAGGTCAGGGGTGAAAACCTCAACGAAACCAAATTGGCCCGGGCAGTTGAACTTTCAGCCGAAAAATATTGCTCGGCCTCGATCATGCTGTCAAAGGCCGCCGAAATCACCCATAGTTGGGAAATCATGGAATAACGCGCCGCCTTTCGGCCTGTTTCCGTACCGATTTCAAGGCAGTCCGTTTCGGGCTGCCTTTTTTGTTGGTCGCGTCATAATACAGCCTGAGTTAAAGTTTATCGGTTCATCGGTCGGTCCACCGCATAGAAACGATAAGAGGAAGCATTCCATGTCCGCAAACAACCTTGTGCGTTCGACACTTATCGCAATCACCTTTCCGGCGATTTTCGCATTATCAGGATGCTTTTCCGAAGACCAGCAACATTCACCGTCCGGCTTTGCCATCGGCCCGCCCCCTGCGAACGAGCCATTTGACGACTATGTCAGCAAAACCAGCCAACAAATTCGCACCGCGCTAAAGGCAACGCGCTTTGACCGTGAAAAAGCTCCCTTTGGCAAATACACTCTTGATCAGGTTGTCTCCATGCGCGCGCCCTTTGCCATTGGCCCGGACAAAGATGCCTGTGAAATCGTCGGCAATGATCAGGCCCATGGCAAGGACGTTGGCTTTCTACTGGTTCATGGCCTGACTGACAGCCCGTTCCTGATGACCGATATTCGCGACACACTGCAATCCAAATTCCCTTGCGCCACTTTTCATGCTGTGCTGCTTCCGGGGCATGGAACGGTGCCCGGCGATCTTTTAAATGTCCAGTATCAAGAATGGATTGAAACCGTTCGCTATGGCATGGACGGCTTTTCAAGCGACATCGACCATATCATCGCAATCGGTTATTCGACCGGGGCGACATTAATCGGGCGGGAATTTGATTCTCGCCGCCGCGATCATCGCATGACAGCAATGGTTTTACTGTCGCCCGGATTTGCCGCCAAAAGCGAACAGGCATGGCTGAGCCCCTATGTGCGGCATGTGAAATCCTGGGTCGGAAAGGGCGAAAATAGTGACGCCGCCAAATATGATTCCATGGCGATGAATGCCGCAGCCGAATTTCATCTACTGACCGAACCCTATCGCGATGGCACAATGGATGCCTTTGATATCCCCGTATTTATGGCTGTCAGTTCCGATGATCAGACGATCAATCCACTGGTTGCCGCTGATTTCTTCTGCAACAAGGTTAGCGCCAACAACAAACGCCTGATCTGGTATCAAGGCGAAGACCACCTGATCGACGAACATCAGCTGTGTGACAAGGTTGATATCGTTGCATCAGCCGCCCCTGAATGGCGCACACTTAACCATGCTCATACCGCCATTACCATGCGCCCGGACAATCCGCATTACGGTATGGACGGCATCATCCGGCGCTGTGACCATTACGACGAACAAAGCCCTAACAGCAAATGCCAAACCAGCAGCGATGTGGTCTATGGCGAGTTGAACCTGGCCGGTTCCGCATCCCCCGGCAGCTTACGACGTGGGACCTTCAATCCCGATTTTGTCAGCATGCTCGACAAAATGACCCATTTCATCGAAGTATCACTGAATGTGCCGGGAAAAACGGCCGATTAACGATGGCATCAGGATCAGCGCCAACGCCAGATGGAAACCTTGCCCCCTGTTTGACCAGCCTGATGCAGGATACACCAGAATTGAACATGAAGTTTCTGCTGACATGACATTTACCATCGACAGATTCACCGGACAAAGCGGCCTGATGCTGCGCTACGCCCTGCACAGTCCCGAACATGCAACCGGCCATGTCCTGATCC
Source organism: Thalassospira alkalitolerans (assembly GCF_002115745.1). Taxonomy (GTDB): domain Bacteria; phylum Pseudomonadota; class Alphaproteobacteria; order Rhodospirillales; family Thalassospiraceae; genus Thalassospira; species Thalassospira alkalitolerans. Next base: position 106,299 of record NZ_JFKB01000012.1, on the reverse strand, counting down.
TGCAAGGACGCGGCGAATTCATCGAACGTTATAGCGAAACCGCACACGAATTGGCCGAACGTGGACTTGGCTGCGTGACATTTGATTTTCGGGGTCAGGGCGGCTCTGCACGCGAAGTCCCTGAATCCCAAATGGGCTATATCGGCGATATTGATCATTACATCGAAGACACCACCGACGTCCTTGCCCATGTTGCCAAACATCACAATATCGATTGCAAATTGCTATTGACCCATTCGACCGGTGGATTGGTCGGCATGCATATGCTGCTTGAAAATCCGGCCCGCTTTGACAGTGCGGTCATGATCGCGCCATTTTTCGGGCTTGGCGGACCGGACTGGATTGCCATTGCCGCTCAGTTTCTATCCGCCGGGCTTTGCCGATACGGTTTTGACAAGCAATTCCTGCCCGGTCAAAAACTGCTATCGCCCTTCCAACCTTTTGCCGATGACAACCTGCTGACATCGGATCGCAACCGCTATGAACGCAACGTCACCTGCCTGCAAAATAATCCCGATTTGGTGGTTGGCGGGGTATCGGCCGGGTGGCTTGATGCCTGTTTTCGCGCACAGGCCGAACTGGCCGAACGCGTTACCCCTGATAACAAATTTTCCGGTGCCGCCCTGCCGCCGATAACGATGATCCTTTCCGGCAACGATCAAGTCGTTAGCAACCGGGCCACCCAGGAATTGTTTGGCGATCATCCAAGCGTCGACATGACAGAAATCCCCGAATCCCGCCATGAAATCCTTCAGGAAAGCGACAAATTCCGCACCCTGTTCTGGCAGGCATTCGACCGCCATCTGGCAACCCATCATCCCCAATGGGTCCCAATGCATCCCTGATAACGCAAATTCAGAAAAACGGCATTACCCCGCCGGTTGCAATAGACCGGCATCAAACCGTTCCCGACGAAACCGGCTGGGCGGCATGCCACGATGCCGGGAAAATTGCCGATTGAAATGTGACAGGTTTTGAAACCCGACTTCCTCGGCAACGCGGTAAATCGGCAAATCCGATGATAACAATAACGACACTGCCCGGCCCAGCCGCAACCCCATCAAATAGTCCTGAACACTTGATCCGATATGACGTTTAAAAAAACGCCGCAACGTGCGTTCACTCATCCCGGTCAGGCTGGCGATTTCGGCACTGCCAATTTGCTCGACATAGCGCGAATGCAAAAGATCAAGCACCCGACCAAGGCGGGTTGCCTCGTGATAATCGGGCACCGTTGCATCAAACCGATCCGACGCCAAGGGTGTCAGTTGTGTCGCGTCCAGCAAGGCGCGTAAAACTTCAATCAATAATAAAAGCTGATCCGCCGGATCGCCCTGATCAAACCGCGGCGTAAAACGTGCCACCCGGCGCGCTGTGGCACTATCAAACTTCATCCCGCGTCGCGCACCGGCCAAAACGGGTTTCAGCCGGGCCAGTTCCGGCATGCTTGCACAGACATTATTGATCCAGTCGGCAGTGAACCAAAAAACAAAGGCCTGATGCACCCCATCATCCGCTTGGTTTTGCGGATCAGCATCACAGGCCCCCATATCGATTTTGACGTTTCCCAAAGGGGCCGCATTGGCAGAATGCCACGTATGAGGCAGGTTCGGCCCCAATAACACCAGATCATCATCGCCATATTGCCCGATATGATCGCCAACATAACGCTGCCCCTGGCTTCCCAACGTTAATGTCAGCTCATATTCCGGATGAAAATGCCATTCGAACGGAATAGCGCGCAGGTTCCGGTGCAACCCCCGCCATGATCGATCCGGTGCGATTTTGACATGTTCAAACAGAAGCTTCATGGCGGCCCACGCTTTTGCGGCTACGAATATCCATTAATTTGGCCAAATAGTATCAGACAATGTCCGCCCTGTCAGTGGGCGCATATGTTGCGACACCCTAGAATGCTTCCAACATCATGAACCACGCGGGAGGATATCATCATGAGCATGCTGGCAAACGCAACCATGTCGCCAATGGCACCGACCAACCCGAATGCCAATCGGCCGGGCAATGCATCGGTCAAGGAAGTCACCGGAACGCAGCTTCGCGATCATGAAAAATCGCTACCGCTCCGCGTGCTTTCCGAAGCCGATTTCAAACATTGGCAGACATACGGTTATGTCGTGGTCAAAAACGCTGTACCCCGTAAACAGGTCAAAGCCACCGTCGATTTCCTATGGGAGTTCGAAGAAAAAGACCCCACCGATCCACAAAGCTGGTCCCGCCCGCAAATGCGCGATCATGCCATGACCGAACTTAACAATTCCGGCATGGTCGAGGCCTATCACCATCAATCGATGTGGGATAACCGCCAAACACCACGGGTTTATGATGCCTTTGTCGATATTTGGGATCGCACCGATCTTTGGGTGTCAATCGATCGGGCCAACCTCAACACCCCCAATGTTGGCGCGCGAAGCTTTGACGGCTTCATCCATTGGGATGCCGATACCAGCCAAACCCCGCTGCCGATCAATGTTCAAGGCGTTCTGTCGCTGGTCGATACTAATGACAATATGGGCGGTTTTCAATGCGTGCCGGATTTATTTGCCGATTTTGCCACCTGGCTTGCCACCGCCCCCAAGGATCGCGATCCGTTCCGCCCCGATATCGATAACATGCCGTTTGAGCCCAAACGCATCCCGATGCAGGCTGGCGACCTTTTGATTTTCAATAGCCTGCTGGCGCATGGCATACGCGCCAATCGATCCGATCAAACACGCATCGCGCAATATATTTCGATGGCACCGGCAACGCCTGATGAAGATGATCTTGTCAACTGGCGGGTCAAAAGCTGGTCCGAACGCCTTCCAGCACGCGGCCATGCCTTTCCTGGCGATCCGCGCGATTGGGAAAAGACGCGCTATGAACGGGCAAAACTAACCCCGCTTGGTGAAAAGCTTCTGGGCAAGACGGCCTGGTAAGTCGATGTAAAAACGCCTCGGAAACCTGGGGCGTTTTTTTTGCATCAGCTTGCCTCAAACTTGGCGATCAATTTCGCCTTTGTCTCGGCATCCACAAAGGCAGCTTCAAGGGCTGTACGGGTCACCCCGCGAAGTTCCGCCTCGCTAAAGCCAAACACGTCTTTGGCGCGTTGATATTCCTCGGCCAGTGTCGTGTGGAAAAACGGTGGATCGTCCGATCCCAATGTCACCTTAACCCCAGCGTCATAAAGTTTACGCAAGGGGTGGGATGCGTAATCGGGATACACCGATAGCGAAATATTCGATCCCGGGCAGACTTCCAAAACAATGCCACGCTTCGCCAATGTTTCGACCAGCTTCGGGTCTTCAATCGATCGCACGCCATGTCCAATACGGGTCACCGGTAATTTGTCGATCGCATCCCAAACGCTTTGCGGGCCTTCGACCTCGCCGGCATGGGTGGTGCATCCAAGCCCGGCATCCGCGGCAATTTTATAGGCCGGGTAAAACGCTTCTTGTGAAAACATGCTTTCATTGCCGCCCATCCCGAAACCAACGACATAGGGATGACCACAGGCAACCGTATCGGCCGCTACACCAACCGCCTTTTCCGGGCCAATATGACGCACACAGGTCATGATGATCCGCCCGATGATCCCGGTTTCCTTTTCGGCTCTATCAATGCCTTCGGCAACACCGTTCAAATGATCGTCAAAGGATATCCCGCATTCCAACGCATGGGACGGCGAACAGAAAATCTCGACATAAAGCGCCCCGACCTTGGCTTGCTCGGTCAAATACCAATGTGTCAAATCGGCATAATCGCGGCCGGTGCGGATTGCAGCACTTGCCTTGTCAAAACTTCCCAGAAACTCCGGAAAGTCTGACCAGATATAACGATCCTGATCATCATAGATACCATCGGGCAAGGTGATACCGTTACGCGCGGCAAATTTCCGCACCAATGCTGGCGTCAACGCGCCTTCCATATGCAGATGCAATTCGGCCTTGGGGATATGCTGTGTCATCTTTGGGCGCTCCGGATCTTTTTATTTTCTTTCCGGGTCCAGTTTTAACCCGATCCGGGTCGCGGGTCACGCCGCAACCGTTTTGCCCGATGATTTTTCGTTCCGCGCTTCTTCATCCGTCGATGACGATGTGCGGCTTTTTACCGACCCCAAATCGGCCAGCGGTCCGATATAGGGTGCAAACCGTTGCCATTTACCAATAGAATCCCGATTAATCGGACGCCGGACCTGCATCATACTCGCCGTGCGCGCGGCCTTGCCATCGCGATAGAATTCAAGACATTCAGGGCGCCAATCAAGGCCACAATGGCGCAAATAATCCTGCGCCACCTGTTCCGGGTTGGCCACCAGTTCCTCGTAAGACAGATCAAAAAACATACCGTACTGGTCGGTTTCGAGAAACGCCGACATCAGTTTTTCATAGCCCCGATAATAATCCGCCAGATCACCAAGATCATCGGAAAACCGCATCGGAATGGCAAAGGGTGTGGTGTAAATCGAAAGGCATGTCGCCAACGGATGGCGATGCGTATGCAAAATTGGCGCATCCGGAAAAATCCGGCGGATCAAACCAACACGGGTGAAATTGGCCGGTGTTTTATTGGCAACAAATTTAACATCCGGATCATAGACCCTAAGCGCCGCCAGATAACGTTTACGAATCTCACAAACGGCCTTTTCATCAAGGCGCGCCATCTGTTCGGACACCTTGCCTGCACCAAGAACTTCGGCCACAATCCGGGCAAAATCACCGATTTCACCCGCAGCATAAACATCCGGATGCGCGCCCAAAATACGCTCGCTCAGCGTCGTTCCTGATCGCGCCATACCAACAATGAAAATCGGTTTGGGGCCAGCCTCATCCTGATCGGCAACATCTGTTACCTGACCATCACGCTTTGCCACATCACTGCTGACGTTGCTATTGGTATTGGCATGAACGGACTGTTCTGCACGTGCCAAATCCGCCAGCAATTCGAACTCGCGCAACTCTGCTTGCATATCAATCGGCGATGCCTTGCGGTTTGCATCATGGCCGCGACGATACCAGTCAAACGCGGTTGCCATGTCATTGTCGGTTTCGGCAATCCGGGCCAAGGCAAAACAAGCCAAATACACTTCTTGTGCGGTTGCCTTGGCCGATCCGGCAATCTTTGCCAATACGTCCTTTGCACCTTCCGGCATGGATTGCGGGCGCAGAAAGGCAATAATCAAATAAGGTTGCGCGCCGATATCGGCAAAATCATTAATCAGATTGGTACTGGCCTGAACGGCATTTTCAACCGCACCGGACAGGGCAAATGCCGATGCCTGAAAAGTACGGATACCTTTATCCATTGGCGCACGGGCAACCAATTTTTCCAAAAGGTCGAACGCCTTGTCGGTTTTTTCACAATGCACATAAATGCGCGCCAACAGTGTTTGCGCGCTCAGAAGATGCCCATAATCGCCGGGCAGTCCTTCCAAAAGGGCAACCGCCCGATCAAGATTAGCTGAAATGCTGCGTCCCAGGCTAAGTTTCACTTCCTGACGAAAGATCAGATCAGCGAGAATCTCCCGGTAAACCAGCAATTTCGGGGATGATGAAAGCTTCTTTTCCACAATTTTGATTGATGACTTAAAGTCACCGCTAGCTTGTGTAAATTGCACAAAATTCTGAACAACAGGGCCAAAATACCGATCAGATGGATCAAGACTACGAAACAGGTATCCCAAACGTTGCCCCGCTCGGGCAAAATACAATCCCTGCATTTCCGCAACGGCAGTCATAATATGGATTTCGGTACGTTTTGGATGGGTCCGAAGCAGCTTGGCACCGATCAAAGCAGCTTTGTCAAATTGCCCTGCCGACATGGCCCTTTTCATCTCGGCAGCAATGTCTGTTCGCGCTTGAATCATTCCCGCATTCCCAACCTGCACTGGCGACAATAAATGACCTTAAGTCATTTATATTGCATTGCACAGATATAATTTGGAAACAATACGTTCACAATTGCGAGATTAGATTTTGTGTATTTCATTTAATTACAATTGCTTAGGTAAACACCAACACCGGGAAAATTCAAAACGGCACTCTGAGTAACACCTTCACCCGGTCATTAGGTCAAAGACAACTTAACCCTGCAAAACCGGCTTGCGCCGGAACATTTTGATTGATGCCAACAACGCACCACCGACAATTAAAAGGCATCCTGCAATTACAGCAGGACTGGCATCGGCCTTACCAAAACCAATCAGCAAAATCGTACTTAACAACGGCGCCCCATAAGACGCCACGCCAAGCACCTGGATATCGCCATGCTTGGTGCCATAATCCCAAACAAAGAACGCCGCCCCAACCGGGCCCAGCCCCAATCCAAGGATGGCAAACCATTGCCCTGTATCGGGAATCACCCAGATTTCCGTCACCCCATGCGTGATGAAACCAAGCAATGCTGCCCCGGCGCAAAACCCGCAAACGGCCTCGACCGGAACACCACGATACCGCCGGTTCAACACAGAATAGCCCGACCACAGGATCGAACACACCATCGCCGCCCCATAACCAAGGCCATAGGCCGGATCAAAATCAAATCCCTGCCCCTTGGTGACCAAAACCGCCGCCCCGCACAGGCCAAGTAACGCACCGGCAATATGATACCAATGCAACCGTTCACCCGGCAAAAATGCAGAAAACAACACAATGAAAAGTGGCCATAGATAGGCAATCAAGCTGGCATCAACCGCGGGCGCATTGGCCAGCGCCACAAAATAGAAAAAGTGATAGCCAAACAGCCCGCCAACACCAAGCGCCCACGCCCCGACTGGCTGACGCAGCGCCCGAAAAGCCCCGATCCCACGACGTGCAATCCAGGCAAAGCTGAAAATTGCGGCAACGGAAAAACACAGGCTAACCAACTGAAAAGGCGGGATGGTGCTGACTTCTGTGGTGAACAGCGCCAGTAACGCCCAAAGCACAATCGCAATGCCCCCAATCAAGGTGGCCTTTGTGCGCGGTTCAAGCAAAGTCATCAACACCATCCCAAGTTCAACTAATCGCTACGCTGATCAAACCATGGAATGACATATCCGGTCTTTGCTGAAACTCCTGATTTGAACTATCGGGAAATGATTGTTTTTGACGCGCTGCCAAGGTTACGCCGCAACATAATCGGCGCATGACCAAAACGCCGGGCAAAAGCACGCGAAAAGGCGCTTTGATCGGTAAAACCAACCTCGCAGGCAATATCGCCAAGGGTCATGGTATTGCGATGATCGCCCAGCATGGCATAGGCACGCTGCAATCGCTGATCGGTCAGCCAGCGCATCGGGGTTGTGCCCAGATGCCGCTGAAATGCGGCAAATAATGCACTTTCCGATTGAGCGGCAACCATGGCCATATCGGCAATGCCAACCGGCTCGGACAGACGAAGTTCAATCCACCCCAAAAGACGTTGCAACCGCATTGGTATGCCTGCATTCGCCGTACCATCGCTGCGCTGTACGATGACGGAATGTCCCAACACATCGCGCAAACTGCCACAAATAAATCGGTCATCGGCAAAAATGCTTTCGCTGCCCGCGATGCTTGCCAAATTGATCACCGACATATTTGGTGACTGTTGATTTTCGTGCCTATCCGAGGGGGCCGCCGTGCGAATAGGGGCATAGGCCCGTTGCTGTTCAAGGCCTCGCAAAAGCCCGGTCAGGCGGTTTGCATATCCCGTTGCCACTTCCAAATACGGCGACCCACCTGATTTTTGCCATAGCGCTTCAAGCCCGGTACGGGCGGCAAGGCCAACATCAACATCAAGCACCAAAAAACGGTTCATACCGTTTGCACAATAGGCATGAGTATCGCCCGCGGGCACAAAGGCCAGTTTCCGTCCAGCCACACAGCCGCCCCGCCCTTCGATCTCAAGATCAAGCACACCAAGATCGGCAATGATGATCTGGTGAAAATCATCATGGCTATGGCTGGCGGCCTCGGACCGGTATTGGCGAAAACTTGATGGCATGGCTGTTCCTGTTACCCAACACCAGAATAAGCGATCCCCGCATGGACGCAAAGGCCAGATCAGAATTAGAAGGCAAAATTGCCCGTAGGCTGGAAAAATGACACCCGATACCGCAAGAAACCATGTGGCGGGTAGCGCGTGCCTGATCCGGTTTGGTTTTCAACCAAAGACATACCAGACGTCAGTTTCGCAGACCTCACCCCCGGTCAGATGAAATCGTTATTGCATCAAGATCAAATGATGATCAGGAAAACAGATGCCTGTTTTCTTCGACGATTTGCGGAAGACGTTCCATCGTTCCCGATAAATGTTGCCGCATTTCCGAACTTGCCAAATTACCATCACCAGACTGAATGGCCTCAATGATTGCCTTATGGCCTTCCAGTACCGAAAGCATTTTGCCCGCCCGCGGCAAATCAAGCATCCGAACACGCGCCAGATGGCCACTTCGTGCCGTCACCTGCAGGTGCAAATTGGCCTGACTAACCCCGATAAACAATGCCGCATGGAACGTTTCGTCAAGTTGCTTGAACAAATCAATCTGCTCAATATCGCCAGCCAGCGCTTCCTGCATTTTGACAATGCCTTTGGCCTTAAGAACCGCACTGGATTCCCCCATTTCGGCCAATTGATGGACAACTTCACATTCCGCAGCAACCCGAAGAAAATGCTCTTCGCGAATGCGCGCAACGTCAATTTTGGTCACAATGGTGCGGGACTGGGGATAGGAAACCACCAACCCGTCCTGTTCCAGACGCATGATCGCTTCGCGCACCGGGGACTGACTGACATTAAAGCTGTCAGCCAGTTCCGCCCGAACCAGTGTTGTTTCGGGCGGAAGCACCAGCGAAATGATCCGGCTTCTGATTTCGTCATACACCAACGCCGAGGCCGGGACATGCGCATTGGCTTTGATCCCGCCATCGTGAACAGAAATCAAACCGCCCGTAAATGTGTTCATCTTCATTTATCTCCTCGGCAATTTTCGACTGCCCACATTCTTTGGGTCATTCATTACATCAATGCGTTGGGCAATAACAACGTCAAGCTTGGAACCGCCGCCATCAGAACGAAAAACACCAACATCGCAATAAAGAACGGGATCGAAGCCCGAGCATAGGCCCCGGTTTTAACATCCAGAATGCCACAAACGGTAAACATGATGACGCCAACAGGGGGCGTCAGACCGCCGAAATTAATCAGCGTCACAATCAAAATCCCCATATGAACAGGGTCATATCCCGCATTAACAAGCACCGGCATGACAATCGGCGTTACCAAAAGAATATTGGCTGCCCCCTCAAGAAACATGCCGCTGATAACAAGAACACCAACAACCAGTGCCAAAATCAGAACCGGATTTTCCGTAAGCGTTGTCACAAATTCGGTGATCTGCTGCGGTGCTCGCTCAATGGTCATGGCATATCCCAGAACTGCCGCCATGATGATCAGCAACATGACCATACCCAGATCGGAAACAGAGCCGCTTATCGCCTCATAAAGCTTTTTCAGATTGAGTTCCCGATAGACAAAAAACCCGACACAAAGCGCATAAAAGACAAGAAAAGCCCCTGCTTCGGTCGCGGTGAACAGGCCAAATCTGAACCCGACAATCAAAATGACCGGAAATGCCAGCGCCCAGATACTTTCAGAAAAACTGGACCAAAGCTCTTTCCCGCCGGGCACCTTTGGCAGATCGGGTTCATAGCCATTTTTACGGGCAATAAGCCAGGATGTAATCATAAGGATAAGGGTCAGGAAAATTCCCGGCAAAATCCCCGCAAGAAACAACCGACCGATAGAGACCTCGTTGACAAAGCCAAACAGGATCAGACCGATACTTGGCGGAATGGTCGCTGTAATCACCGACCCGAATGCCAGAACCGCTGCGGTTGATGCTTTGGAATACCCCTGCTTGATCATGCTGGGTCCCAGCAGGCGTGCCTCCATCGAAGCATCGGCAACGGCTGATCCGGAAATCCCGCCCATCATGAAACTCAAAACAATCGATACTTGCGCCAGCCCCCCGGCCATCCAGCCGGTTAACAGGCGGGCAAATTTGACCAGACGAATGGTAATACCGGTCACATTCATCAAATTTCCGGCAAGGATAAAGAACGGCACCGCCAAAAGCGGAAAGCTTTGAGTTGCCGTTACCATTTTCTGGATGACCACAGTTGGTGGCATCGCTCCGGTCATGACAAACACCGGAACAGAAGCAAGTGCTAACGCAAAGGCAACAGGCATTCCGATGACCAGAAAAACGGTAAACAGTCCCGCAATTAATAACAGCATCAGAAAAGCCCCTTGCTTCGAATTCGTCCGATAAGTTGAAACACCATGGTCCGTATCAAAAGGCTCAGACCGACAACCATCGAAGCATGAATATAGGAGGCATGGATTTGTGTTGCGCCGACAAGGCGGGGATGCATCAAAATCATGTTCCCCCATGCGTAATACAGCAGAAACACAAGGAACCCGATGATCACAACGATGTTGAATATTTCAACCGTATCGCGCGCTTTTGGCGAGATATTGTCTTGCAGGACCTGAAGACCGAAATGCCGATCCTCTTGCATGGCGATGTCTGCTGCCAGCATGCACAACCAGACAAAAATCAACTGAGCCATTTCAATTGACCAGATGATCGGCGACCCCACCGCTCTGGCAATCGACGCGACACCAACAAGAACGACAACTGCGACAAGCAGCACCCCGGCACTGGCAAACTCAATTTTCTTGAGCATGTATTCTATTCCATCTTGAAGATTGAAGTGCGCTGCCCCGCTTACGAGGCGAGGCAACGCACAGTCGGAACGCACGTTTCTGATGGCTGAAAATTATCGGCCCAGGACTTTATTGACGATTGCGGCCTCTGCTTCGAGATCAAGCAACTTGTAAACCGGTTTCACGGCTTCCTTGAACGGTGCCAGATCCACTTCGCTGACTTCCACGCCCGATGCCGCAACATCTTCAAGGGCTTTTTCGCCAAGTTCAATGGTCAGCTGCGACGCATACCGACCATCTTCAACCGCCAGATCACGCACGATCTTCTGGTTTTCCGGGGAAATTTCGTCCCAGGATTTGGCCCCAACAACAAGGGCGGTCACCAACTGGATATGACCGGTTTTGGTCACATGTTTGATGACTTCATAAAGCTTGGCATTCCAGATTGCAGTCGGCTGGGCTTCGGCGGCATCAATCGTACCAAGCTGCAACGCGGTATATACTTCGCCCCATGCAATCGGGGTTGGCTCTGCCCCCATCGCACGGATGGTTTCAATCCAGACAGGTGCCCCGATTGTCCGCATGCGCACACCGGCAAGGTCAGCCGGGCTTTTAACGGCATTCTGCGTCAGGGCATGGCGCGCACCCTGATACCAGTTCGATGCAATCATCACGAGGCCCGACTTCTCGCGGAGTTCATCGCCCCAGGCAATATATTCATCCGAAAGCGCAAATTTATCAGCCTGCTCATAGGTATCAAACAGGAACGGTGCCGACATAATCGCAAGCGACGGCACGAAGCTTGAAAGACGTGCCACATCGGTGACCGTCCCAATCCCTGCACCGGCGCGCGCCTGATCGATCATTTCCGTGGTATCGCCAAGTTGCGAATTGTGGAAAACCTCGATAACGACGTCGCCATTTGTGGCCTTTTCCACATCCAGCTTGAATTTTTCAAGTCCCTGCCCCATCGGATCATTCGGCGACAGAACCGTTCCGATCCGAAGCGTCGTTGCCGCGACGGCTGGCATGCTTGCCCCAAGCGCCCCTGCAAGGGCCGCACAAATTCCAAGTGTTTTGACGGTAAATTTCATATTGGAAGTCCTCCCGTTGGATTTGGCATTTTTGCCATTAATTGATATTTTAGTTTGCTTGAAATTTTAGATACCTTACGGCAATCTTGTCAATCGAATTTTCAACTTGTAAAAATTACTTTAAATCAGTCATTTAGCTGAAAATTTTCACTTTAAATCACCCTGCCTGTAATCAACCAACGAACGATCATTAACCTTTCAAGATTGCAAAAACGGAAATAATCCCCCTGGCAACAAGGTAATTTCCCGCCCCAACACCGCCTTTGCATTTCGACCCACTGCCACCGGAACGTTACCGCAATGTGAATAGGCAGCCGTCCAGAACCGGTGTCTAAACTGTCGTCATTCTTGCCACCGAAATACGAGGTCCCAGATGACATACCCACGCATTGCCGTTTTAATGGTTCTGACCTGTTTTGCCATCCGTCCGGCCATAGCCGAACCGGCCGGTATGGTTCACGTCACCACATCGAAAAACTTTGCTGAACTGGTGGCGGCCATTGATCTTGCGGCAAAGACCGAAAAGATCGGCATTGTCACCCGCGCCAGTGCCACCAACGGCGTCAAAGCTGTTCTGGGCAAGGACATTCCGGGAAATATGGTGATCGGCATCTTTCATCCGCGCTTTGCCGACCGTCTTCTGGCCGCAAGCCTGCCTGCCGGGATCGAAGCCCCGATCCGGTTATACCTGACGGAAAATACCGATGGTTCGGCAACGGTTAGCTATCGCAAACCAAGTGCGATCTTTGCCGATTACCCGGATGGCGGTCCGGACTTGATGGTACTGGCCGATGAACTTGATGCGCTGATTGCCCGCATGATCAATCAGGTCCGCTAGGCTCAAAGCCTATTAATTCAGCCGCCACTGACCATGCGGAACTTGGCCGGAGTCAGACCGGTAAACCCGCTGAAACGGGTAGTCAGATGCGCTTGGCTGGAAAAACCGGTCGCGGCGGCAATATCGGCCACCGTTTGCCCCGGATGGCGCAACATTGACTTGGCCGCCTCTATCCGGCGGCGCAGGACGTATTTATGCGGGGCTTCGCCAACAGACTGGCGGAACATGCGCGCAAAGTGCCAGGGCGAAAGCCCGGCTTCGGCTGAAATCTGTTCAAGCGAAAGCGCCTGATCCAGATTGGCCTCGATAAAATCAAAAATACGGTGTTTGATCCGCGGCGAAAGACCACCCCGCACCCGAAACTCCAAATCCCGTTTCGAGGAATAGCTTTGCAGCATATGCCCCATCAACATCTGCCCGGCATTTGACATCGCCATCCGATCAGCCGGTGCATTCCAATCAAGGGGTAACATCGCATGACGGATTGTCTGCTCGATCAACGGATCAAGGAAAAAGGTCTTTTCAGGCAGTTCAACCGCATTGGGCTCAATGTCAAATGCCTCGACCACGGCGCGTTCCCATGCCGCATGCGGGATATAAATGTGAAACAGCTCAACCTCGCCGTGGACCGCCCAGTCCGACGTCAGAAAGGCCGGCATCAAACAACAGCGTCCCGGCCCGCCACCGCTAAGCGGGTCGGGGCCAATATGGCGTTTAATGCCCGTGCCGCCATTGATGTAAAGACTGATGGTGTGATGACCGGGATCAGTATAGCGGGTCATGATATTGGCATTACGCCGCCAATGCGCGGCCGAAATGCTGTCGCCAAAATCGCCCGCATTCAGCAAATCGGCATCTCCGATCAGCTGATTGTAAACTTCAAAATTCTGGTAACGGCCATTGGGCACAAACATCGACACATCCTGCAACTGGGATGTGATCATCGCATTGGCACCGCGCAAAGCAAAGCACCACCTGTGCAACACAGCATTGTTTTACGCAAGATTGTGAAATTGGCTTTACGCGCCCTGTTCCCGACGGCCTAAAAAAAACGGCGATGGTCAAAGTCACCATCGCCGTTCGCAGGCCAAAGCAGGCCGGGAGGTCTTTTAAATGTGCACCATCAGGCCATCAAGGGTCTGAAATAACGCACCCATCATTAGTCGCAGCGCGCCGTCATGCCGCCATCAACGATAATTTCAGTACCGGTAATAAACCGCGCTTCGTCCGATGCAAGGAACAACGCCGCATTGGCGGTATCGCGACCATCGCCCATAAAGCCAAGCGGAATACGCGCCAATCGCTGTTTCAAAAGTGCATCAACATTGCCATCTGCGCGTTGACCGGCCAATCGCGCCTCGACCATCGGGGTATGCAACTGGCCCGGAACGACCGTATTTACCCGAATACCCTTGCTGGCATATTCAACCGCAACCACCTTGGAAAACTGGATCACGCCCGCCTTGGTCGCCGCATAGGCCGATTGCGCCGCACCGGTCCAGCGCAGACCAGACGTCGAAGACGTATTCACAATCGCCCCGCGCCCGGCACGTTCCATATGTGGAAGAATATTACGACATGTCAGGTAAACGCTTTTCAGATTGAAATCGATCTGCTTGTCCCAAACGTCTTCGGGCATATCGACCGGCCCGCCCTTGGCCGAACCGCCAACATTATTGACCAGAATATCAACCCGGCCAAAATGCTCGATACAGGCCTGAACCATTTCGCCAACGGCAACCCCGTCGGTGATGTCGCAAATATGCCCGACGATTTCACCACCAACGGCTTCGGTCCGTTCGATGGTTTCCGCCAAGGCATCCGGATCGCGATCGACGGCAAAGATTTTTGCGCCTTCTTGCGCAAAGCGAACGGCGGTCGCACGGCCATTTCCCCATCCGGGGCCAACACATCCCGCACCGGTTACAATGGCAATTCTGTCTTGCAAACGTCCCGTCATTTTTTGTCTCCTCAGGCAGCGAAACGATAGAACCGCATCGGATTGTCCACCAGCAACGCCTGTTGCAGATCTGGCGTGGGCGCAATCGCAGCAATCAAATCAACAAGCACCCCGTCATCGGGGGCATCCGCACGGAAATTGGGATGCGGCCAATCGGTGCCCCACAACACCCGGTCAGGGAATGTTTCAACCAGTTTGCGGGCAAACGGGATGGCATCAACATAGGGTGCGTCCTGTCTTGAGGATCGCTCGCACCCGGAAACCTTGACCAGAAGGTGATCATTTTCCATCAATCGCAACAAGGCATTAAACGGTTCCTGATCAAGACCAAGAGACGCATCAACCCGGCCCATATGATCAATCACCACCGGTACGCTGGCCTTGGCCAATCCGACGGCTTTTTCTGCGATCAGATCGCTGTCCATATGGATTTGCAAATGCCAGTCAAATCGGCCCAATCGGTCCGCCAGGTGCAACAACTGATCCATCGATGCCCCGCCTTTCAGATGGGACATATAGTTAAACCGGATCCCCCGAAAACCAAGTTCATGATGTCTCTTGATCTCGTCATCTGAAACATCTGTCGGCAGCAATGCCACCCCAAGATAGGTTTTCGGCCGTGCCGCAATCGCATTGGCAACGGCGGAATTATCAAAACCATGCACACCTGATTGCACGATAACACAGCGTTCAATCCCCATCATGTCATGAAGGGCAAACAGCTTTTCCTTGGGCGCATCGCCGGGCTGCAAGGCACTTTCCGGTGCAAACGGAAACCGAACCGAAGGACCGAAAACATGACAATGCGTGTCACAGGCCCCTTTGGGCATAACAAAAGACGGCTGCGTCGGCGCAGGATTATAGGTGATGGGCGCAGTATTCATGGCCATCCTCGTTGATTTTTTAAAAAGTCGTAAAAGCGTGGTCTGGCGAAACTATTCGAGTTCCGGCGCAATCCCGTCGGGCGGCGGCAGGTCAAAGACGTTAATCGTCATGGAAATCAATGTGTAATATCCAAGGATCCCCGTCAGATCGACAACCCGTTCCTGCCCCAAAACCTTGACCGCACGCGCATAAAGCGCATCGTCAATGAACCGCTTGGTATGAAGGGTCACCGCAAAGTTATAGACAACATCCTCGTCTTCATTTTTGAAGACCGGCGTGCCATTGGTCCGAATGGTTTCAACGATGTCAGCACTGATCCCGGCCTTAAGGGCGATGGGTTTATGTGCCGCCCATTCGAATTCGGATTTCCAAACCCGTGCCGTTGCCAAAATGGCCAATTCCGACAGTCGCGGTTCAAGCAAACTGTCATACCGGCAATACCGGCCAAGTGCCTGCGCACGATCCGCCAGATCCGGCCGATGAAGCCAGACAGCCAAAGGCCCGCGAACCCGCCCGCGCGGGCCTGACGCAATCGCGTCATGGACCTGCTTTTGACGGTCGCTAAGTGCGTCGGGTGATAACGGTTCGATCCGTGACATCAGATCACCTCCTGCGGTCGTTCAGTATGTTTAAATGCTGGTTCAGAAGCCTCAAACCGGTCAAGCCAATCAACAAGTATCGGATGCTGATTTCGCCATTCCACCGGTTTTCGCCAATCTAGATAGCCCAGCGCACAGGCCAGACTGATCGCCGAAATTTCGGTTTGTTGCGGATCGGGCAAGTCTTTTTCAATCGCACAAAGCGCACGTTCGACCTTGCCGCGCTGATGGGCAAGCCACACTTCGGAAACCTGCTCGGATGACCGAAAACGACCCTCGTAAACCATCAACAACGCCGCATCCGCAATCCCATCGGCAAGCGTCGCCCGGGTCAAAACCCGGGCACGCGCATCGGTGTCACGCGGGATCAAAACCTTCTTTCCCGACCAATTATCAAGAAACTCAATAATAACGCGGCTGTCATAAACCGCAGTTTCATCATCAAGAATCAGACAGGGCATTTTGCCAAGCGGATTCTGGACGCGAAGCGTATCGGCCTCATCGCGCGTATCCGCTGCCACAACCAAAACCCGGTCCTCAAGACCAAGGATTTCAATCGCCATTCGCACCTTGCGTCCAAACGGCGATGTCAGTGTCGACCGCAAAAGACGCGGACCAGATGATAATCCATCAACACCTTCGAACTTATCTGGCGAAGAGACCGCCCCGTTCAATGTCATGCTCATGTTCATCGCCTCACTGCATACTTTGGGGCAGATACAACGCGATCTGCGGGAAAATACACAACAACGTCAGCATCACAAACCCGGCCAGGATATAGGGCAACAACCCACGGAAAACGTCTTCCAGTTTGACCTGGCCATTCGATGCGGCCTGCACCACAAAGCAATTGATCCCCACCGGTGGCGTCACCGCCCCTATCTCAACCAACAGCACAACAAAAACCCCGAACCAGATCGGATCAAAACCAAGCTTCATCATTACCGGATGGGTAATCGGCAAGGTAATCGCCAGCAATGCCGGAGCATCCATCATCATGCCAAGCAACAAATAGATACCGACAATAATCAGCACCACGACCCAACGATTGACTTCCAACCCGATCAGAAAACCACCAATCGAATTCGCCACACCGCTCAGTGCCAGGAACTTGGAAAAGACCAACGCACAGATGATGATGGCAAAAATCATCCCCGACGTGCGGATTGTATCCATCAAGGTATCGGTCAGTTTCAGTCCCTTGATCCCGCGCTGACGAACGATGGCAAGAATAAAGGTCAAACCGGCACCGATCCCGCCAGCTTCCGTCGGGGTAAACACCCCAAGATAAAGACCGGAAATGATGCAGATGATGACGAATAAAAGCGGCCCGGCTAAACGCAACGCAAAGATTTTCTCGCGGAATGTCGCCTCGGTTTTGATCACCGGTGCCAGTGCGGGATTGCGAAGCACCGTGATATAAGTCGCAAAGCAAAGAATAACCGCAAAGATCACCCCGGGAATAACCCCGGCCACCAGCAATCCGCCGATGCTTGAATCTGTCAGGATGCCGTAAACCACCACCAATGCACTTGGCGGGATCATCACCGCCAGGGTCCCGGCAATGGCAATCGATGCCGATGCCAGTCGCTTGTCATAACCACGTGCAAGCATTTCCGGCAGGGCCAGCTTGGTAAATACGGTCGCCGTCCCAACACTTGATCCCGAAGCCGCACCAAATGCGGCCGCGCCCATGGTGGTTGAAATCGCCAATCCGCCCTTGATATTTCCCAGCCATTTAGTTGTGGCTTCGAACATATCCTCGCCAAGGCCCGCCCGCATGGCAAAGAACCCCATCAGCAGGAAAAGCGGAATAACGCTAAAATGAAAACTATGCGTGGTGTCAAAAAACACCGTCGAAAGCATCGCCGTCGCACCCTTGACCCCGACAAGGGTTGCAAGACCTGCAGCACCGACCGCACCAAGAGCAACCATGACATTGGCGCCCATCAGAATCGCTGCAAAAAGTGCAACAATACCGATCATACCGACTTCAAGTCCGGTCATTGTTTTACGGGCTCCTCATTTATCGTAATTCCCAGCGCTTCACGCAGGAAATCGAGGGTGAACTGGATCGCCAGCAAGCCCAGACCAAAGAAAATCATGAATTTGACCGGATATAATGGATACCGCACTGCGCCCCACTGCTGTTCGCCAATGGCCAGCGATTTTGCCGCATATTCCCACCCGGCCTTGGTGCACCAGACAAAGAAAACAGCCCCCAACGCCAAAGCAAAAAGACGAACCACCTTGCGCAAAACCTTTGGAAGGTGCTGGGTCAGAACAACCACCTTGATGTGGCCGTCTTCATGTTGCGTCAGTGCCAATGACAAAAAGATCAGCACCGTCAGCATGGTTTCGGTAATTTCAAGCGCGCCAGAAACCGGCGCATTAAACAAAAATCGCGATACGGCATTGGCTATAACCAACAACATCATCGCAAAGGTGATGTAACCGGCAACAAAGCCACATCCCCGCAGGAACCTGCCGTATAAACGCCAGATCCGGTCAAACATCGACATTGGGATAATCTCCGCTAATCCCCCGAAACTCCGGGCACAACCGTCGTATTAGGGTTCCGGGGCAAAATATCGCCCCGGAACCTTCAACACATGATTGGCTTAGAATTTGAGTTCGGAAACAATCTCATCAACCGGAAGACCGGCGGCTTCGGCGCGGCTGATCCATTCCTGACGCACAGCCTGAATACGCTCGTCGTCGATGACAGAAATCAGCTCGTCTTTCGGGAATGGAATAACTTCCACCCCTTTGGCACCCCAACCGGCGCGAACCTCGGCAATGGTTTTTTCAAGTTCGGCGTTGTAATCCTCGGCATATTCATTGCCAAGCTTGTCAACAACGGCGCGCGTCTCATCATCCATTGCATTATAGGTATCAAGGCTCATCGCGATCAAATGGCCAAACGATGCCCCAAGCGGGATTTCGATGTAATATTTGGCAACTTCATCGTATTTCCAGCCATAGGCAAGTGCCGGACCAATCGGCGTACAATCAAGAATATTGGTTTCAAGCGCCTCATAAGCCTCGGCGGTTGCAATCGAAACCGGTGACGCACCAAGTGCCTCGACCAGTGCCGGATAGGCAAAGCCATAAGTCCGGATACGCTTGCCCTTAAGATCCGCAAGCGAACGGATCGGGGATGTGCACAACAGGCCATAGCTTTCAAGCGGACGGAAACCAACTGCTTTCAGATTGTAATTCGCCAATTCCTCGGCAAATTGCGGATATTTCGCATGCCATTTTTCCATCAAATGAGCAATTTCGATGGTCGAATTTGGCTGCGGGATAAAGAAACCGACTGCATTATTCAGCGGAAATTTATCGGCAAAATACGGCGTAATGATATCGCCAAAATCACCAACATTGGCAGAAAGTGCATCCGGAATTTCACGGGTCTTCGCGACACTTCCGCCCCAAAAAACCTCTATCTCGTGCTTGCCACCGGTGCGTTTTTTGAATTCATCAACAAACCACTGGGTCGAAATGGCTTGGGCATCACCTGCACCCTGCGGCTTGAAAGTCAGCCATTTATACGTGTCCGCAGCCGCGTCGTTGACAAAGGCTGAGGTCGCAATACCAATGGCAAGTGTCGCAACAGCAACGGAACCGAAAACGCTTCGGTTATAAAATCCGGTCATATTTCCTCCCTGGGCGCTATTGGTGCGCCATTGAACATCTTTTGAATGACCCCCATTTGGGGCCCGGTCCGCCTTCGATTAAAAGCGTCCTGATCCATAATTCAAATACTGTGTAATTATGCTATCCATGCCTTTTCGGTATAGATAGGCTTTGTAACTATCTCCAGACACCATCGGCAACAAGATCACGCACGATGTCCTGGATCAGGCTTTCAATAACGGAAAGTGTTTTTTTACGTCCCTGATCGGTCCGCATTGCAACGCAGAGTTTCCACGTGATTTCCGGGTCCTTGATCGGGACGGCCTGCAACAATCCATTCTGGACATCCGATATCACCGCGCCATAGGTCAAAATGGTGAAACCCTGACCATATCGCACCAGTGATTTGGTGTGTCCAATCCCGTCTGAACGGGTCACGATATTAAGGGAAACATCATATTCTTCGGCGTAACTATCGACCAGAATACGCAAGAAGTTCGGACGACTCGGCATCACAAGCGGATATGACGCCGCCTCGGCAAAGCTATAATCGGGTTTGGTCAACGTACCCTGTTTACCGATCAGGCAAAGATGTTCGACAAGCAATTCCTTGATCTGGATGTCGTCGCGCGGGGTCGGTTCATGCATCACCGCAACCCCGATCTCATTATTGGCCATCTTTTGTTCAAGATCGGCACTAAAACCTTCGTGGAATCGCAATTCGATATCGGGGTAAAGCTCGGCGCTGCGTTCCAGCAGGCGAGGCACGATAAATTCGCCGGGTGTCGGGGGCATCCCGACCGAAACCACCCCGCCCAAATGCGTCGAATGGATCGTGACGTCATGGTGGGTTTGCTGAACCTGATTAAAAATCAGATAGGCCCGGCGCAGCAAGATTTCACCTGCTTCGGTCAATTCCGTGCCGCGCACGCTGCGCGTAAACAGCGGAACTTTCAGATCCTCTTCCATGCGCTTGATCTGACGGCTCAGTGCCGGTTGGGCAATGCGCAGCCGGTTGGCCGCCCGGGTGAAACTTTTTTCTTCTGCAATACACACAAAATATCGTAAGGCGCGCAGTTCAGGTTGCCAATCACCGTTCATTTGAAAATCCTCCCCCGTTCAATTCCAACCCCATCCATTGCCCTCTTCAGTCCCAACTTTATTGTCACGCAACGGCAATCACCGCCCCCTGGCAGTCGTAACGGCAATCCGCGTTCTTTTCCCGGACTTTCGCCCGGATCATATGGATCGTGATCGCAAAGGCATAGCCATTTTGCCAAAATCTGTGGCCAATGTGTTGGCAATGAACTGCTGACACATCGATTTCCCCACCACTTCACCATCGCCCAAAACACCGCAAGATCGTGAAAGCCGGGCAAAGATAAAGCGCGCTATAAGCAGAAACACGACATGCCCCACATATGCGTGACATGCCCCTTTTTACGGCCCGCCTCAAACGGGCACAACGGCCTGGCAATCAACGCCATGAGTCGCCACCACCGGAGCCCTTGAACCCTATGACCGCCCTGCTTTTCATGATCGTTACGGCCTGCTGGGGATTTACCTGGTACGCCATCAAACTGCAAATCGGGCCGATCCCGATCGAATTTTCAATCTTTTACCGCTTTGCGCTGGCGGCCATTGTCCTATGCGGTTTCTTGCTGATCTCGCGTAAATGGCGCCCGGTGCCCTGGCAGGCGCATCCATGGATCGTACTTCTGGGCTGCGGGCTGTTTGGCATCAATTTTATTCTGATGTATTCAGCAACAAGCTATATCGCGTCGGGGATCGTTGCGGTGATTTTCACCACTTCAACCATTTTCAATGCGCTTGGCAATTGGGCGTTTTATGGTCAGCGCCCCGGTCTTCGCTTTGTCTTTGGTGCGGCTTTTGGTCTTGGCGGGATTGCCTGCCTGTTTGCCAATCAGCTATCCGCCCTGTCGCATAATCCACATGCCATAACCGGCCTTTTGTTTGCGCTTGGCGGCACGGCAGTTTTTAGTTGCGGCAACATGGTATCGGTCAAATTAAACAAGATGGGCATTCCCAACCGGGATGCCGTTGCACGCGGCATGGCCTATGGTGCGGTATTGCTGCTGGTCTATGCCCTGTTACGGGGTCAAACACCGGTCATGCCGACCGACCCGATTTATATCGGTGGCTTGCTTTATCTGGCCATTCCGGGATCGGTCGTTGCCTTTATCGCCTATCTTGCGCTGGTGCATCGGGTGGGTGCGGGCCGCGCGGCCTATGTCACCGTCCTGTTCCCCGTCGTTGCCCTGACGGTTTCAACCTTCCTCGAAGGTTATGTCTGGACGCCGATTGGTGCCACCGGGCTTGTCATGATCTTCCTTGGCAACATCACGATCTTTGCCCGATTGCCCGGCAGCCGCGCCAGGGCACAAGCCCAAGCAGAAACCAAGGCATAAACATCAAACGGCCGCTGCATCCCCTGCAAGTGGCCGTTTTCGTATGCGGGCATTTTCCCAACGGGGATTTTCCATGCCCGGTGGATTTGCCGTCGGGTTACAGCATCAAGCTGCTACTTCGACGCCCCCCGCCTTAGCTGACCCTAAGCTTTCCAGACATCCGGATTGATCATATTGATCGGATCACCATTGGCATAACCGATGATCTGATCGAAAATATCGCCAAACTGCATATCCAACTCGTCCTCGGTGACGAAACCGACATGCGGGGTCGCCAGAACATTGGGATGATTGGCAAATCGATCGTTAAAATCGGTCAACGGCTCAACATCCAAAACATCCACCGCTGCCTTGCCCGGACGCCCGGCATCAAGGGCTGCCAACAATGCGCCTGGCACCACCAACCCGGCACGCGACGTATTGACAAACAAGCTATCAGGTCGCATCTGCGCCAGATCATCACCGCTAATCACCCCACTCGTTTCCGGGGTCAAGCGCATATGCACCGTGATGATATCGGGCTTGGCAAAAAATGCCGCACGGGATGGCGCAACGTCCCAGCCATCCTCAGACGCGGCCTTGCGCGATGCCTCCGACGCCCAGATCACAACATTCATCCCGAATGCCTTGGCATAACCGGCAACCACACGCGAAACCTTGCCATACCCCAAAATACCAAGGGTGCGCCCCCGCAATGTCTTGCCGATCCCCATCTGCCATTTTCCGGCCCTAAGAGATGCGTTTTGTTCAACGATCTGACGCGCGGATGCCATGATCAACGCCCATGTCATTTCTGCCGCCGCATAGGATGGCTTTTTACCGGCCCCTTGTTTTGAACACAGCAAAACTCCGCGTTTGGTGCATGCATCGACATCGATATGGGGGAAAACGCTGCGCTGGCTGATCAATTTCAATTTCGGCAAACCGGCCAGCAATTCATCGGTGATTTTCGTCCGCTCGCGAAACAGCGCCAGGGCATCGCTATCGCCGATTGCCAGCGACAGTTTTGCCGGGTCATCATATTTTTCTGTCAGGATCGACACATCAAACCCGGCCAGTTTGGCAAAACAGGGCAAATGGCGAATGCTGTCGAGATAGTCGTCAAGAATGGTAATCTTCATCAAATCCCCGCTATATTTTGCCGTATATAACGGCGTTCTGCACCACAATGACAGCACTTTCACAGATACTCGCACCCCGCGAATATGCGTGCAAGCCGGTTCCCCCGGATCGGCATGATGATGTGACGGGCTCTTGAACATCCATTACCTCTGGCGGTTGCGCATATAATCCGCAAGACGCCACTGGTGATTGCCCCAGTTCGTTGCCTGACTGCGCTTGGCTGCAATAACATCGGCTTTTTCCAACCCTGTCACATCGCGCAGCAACCAGTCCTCCATCGCCAGCAGAGTCTCAATCGTCCGACGCTCGGCCTGACGTCGCTGCCATTGCGCCAAGCGAATGGCGACCTTCTGCCAGATACCGATTGCCCGGCCCGTGGCAATCACACCGACCGGGTTATTTTGTTCACAAGAAACATGTGTTGCCATCACCGCTTCATCCTTTTATGAGAAATTCAAACATTCATTATCAGAATGATGAGCATTTCTTATTGATGAGGCAAACGAGAAGATCTAAACTCACTCATTAGAAAACCTCATACATATGGCAAAAATCATGTCTTCGTTCCCCGTTGCCCTGCCCAACCTTGATCTGGATCTGGCACGCACCTTTGTTGCGATCTGCGAGACCGGAAACTTTTCCCGCGCAGCAGAACGGGTCAACCGCAGCGCATCCGCAATCAGCCTGCAGGTCAAAAAGCTCGAAGAAATTGTCGGCCGCAGCCTGTTTGAACGCGAAACCCGTCGGGTACGCCTGACGCCAGATGGCGAGGTTTTGCTGGGTTATGCACGCCGTCTGCTTCGACTAAATGACGAGGCAATGTCACGCTTTCGCGCCCCCGAATTTACCGGCACAGTGCAATTGGGCGTTCCCAACGATAACGGCATTATTGCCATTCCCGAAATCCTGCGTCGTTTCGCTGCCAGCCATCCGCATATCGAAGTTGACGTCTTTCTGGGGCCAACCGCCAGCCTGCGCAAACGCGTTGCCGAGGGCACGACCGATATCGCCGTTTTCAGCTTTGACCCGGAACTTGACCCACAACCACCGATCCATAGTGAACCGCTTGTCTGGCTTGGTGCGCGGCATGGGGCCGCGATTGAAAAGCACCCCCTGCCCGTCGCCCTGGCCGAGCCGGGATGTTATTGGCGGGCCATGGCATTGCGGGCGCTTGACGAGACAGGAATCAATTATCGCGTCGCCTATACCAGCGAGTTCTGTCAGGCCCAAATCGCTGCGACAGAGGCCGACCTTGCCATCTGCCCGGTCCCGATCAGTGTCATATCGGATCGATTGATCCATCTTGATGCCCGTCATGGCCTGCCTGAACTTGGCGAATACCGCATGACGCTTGCCAAACGGGGGGCGACCGGCCCGGCCGAGGATGCATTGGCCGAACATGTGGTTAGCAGTTTCAAAATGGCGGCCGAACGTGGGATGCGGCTATTCGCCTGACCATCATCCTGATCATGGCCACGATGCGCACCGAAAACCGGGCAACGACCCTGTCTTTGTCACCGTTGAAGTCCGAATCTGGCCAGTCAGCACAATGATCGTGCTCTAACATCCATCCTGTCACCAACCTGATATGACGGAACCCGGATATGACCACGAAGAGCTGGATTGCCCTGAACCCGAAATTTAATCGCCCCCACAATGTAATCCGGCACAAACCACTTCCCACAGGATCTGCGAAAATGCCCCTGTCAAAAAGCACGCTGCCCCAAACCGGCACGTCGGCCCCGCGCATGGATGGTCAAAGCTGGTTGATGCTGATTGCGCTTTCCATTCTATGGGGCGGGTCATTTTTCTTTACCGAAATCGCGCTTGTCGATTTGCCGCCGCTTACCCTTGTGCTTTGCCGGGTGGCGATTGCCGCGGTCATCCTGTGGTGGGTGGTGCTATTGCGCCATATCAATATTCCGCGCGATCCGCGCCTGTGGCTTGGCTTTCTGGTCATGGGGATGTTGAATAACCTTGTGCCATTTTGCCTGATCGTCTGGGGACAGACCCATATCGCCAGTGGCCTTGCCGCCATCCTGAATGCAACGACACCGCTTTTCACCCTGATCATCGCCCATCTGGCGACCTCAAATGAAAAACTAACGCGGCGCAAAACTCTGGGCGTTTTGGTTGGCTTTATTGGTGTAGTGATCGTGATTGGCCTGCCCGGTGATATCATCAGCAGCATCGGCAACATCAATACCCGAACCGCCCCAACGACGGACATTGCGACGAATGCAGCCCATGACAATACGCATGTTAGCAGCAGCATAGAGGCTGAGGCCGGCGCCGATGCAGAAGCTGGACCGCTGGCAGCACTGGCGCCGCTTGCGGTCTTGCTGGCGGCAATTTCCTATGGCTGTGCAGGGGTGTTTGGCCGTCGTTTCCGCGATACCCCGCCGATCCTGACCGCAGCCGGGCAAACCAGCGCATCATCCCTGATGTTGATCCCGCTTTGCTTCATGATCGATGCCCCATGGAACCTGCCATTTCCGGGTACGGAAACCATTCTGGCCGTGCTGGGCATTGCGGCATTTAGCACCGCATTGGCCTATATCCTTTATTTCCAGCTGTTAAAACGTGCCGGGGCGAGCAACCTGTTGCTGGTGACCTTCCTGATTCCGGTCAGTGCGATATTGCTGGGCGTTGGGTTTTTGGGGGAAACACTGGAAAGCCGCCAGATTTTCGGGATGATCGTGATTGGTTTGGGACTGGCCGTGATTGACGGGCGATTGCTTCAATTTACCCGAAACTATTCCTCATACAAATAGAAATACAGGCGCATTTGACCCGCACCTGTATCCTTGTAAAGCATCATAAACCCAAACAATCGCAATTGGTTATCGAGACATCAGCCCGCCTTCATCAACTCAAAAAGTTGATTAACGGCAAAGGTGTAATAGTCCTTGTTGACGTGAATATTGGTCAGATTGTCGTTACCAGCGAACTCGTTTTTGGTAAAGCCGGTTTCATTGCAAAGATCAGCCCATGGATGAATAATAAACTTAGTCCTATTCACATTATGTACGAGCATATTAAATGCCGTGGCATAGGCCTTTTTATGGACATTGTAATACGCGCCATCGACAAAATGATCCCCCAACCGGAACCGCGCAGTTTGTTCGGGCATGTCCGGGGAAATGATCCAGAATATCCGTTCATAAGCCGTCAGTTTTTCAAGCTGTAGCCCAAATGCGATATGCGGCATGATTTTTTGCACATACATCTGAACCAGTTCTTCGGTCACAGTATCAAGACATGGCAAAGTTGGCGTGATGTCGCTCCCACTCGCACCTTCGATTTCGGGCTTCATATCACCATGCGCGCGAATGATGTTATCGCCAAACAATCCTGTGCCGACCAGAACCAGATCCTTGGGATTTTGAACAAAGAAATCTTTGAAGTTTGAATGTTCTTCCTTGAAAATAAACGTCCTGAAACGATGGACATTTATTTCGCGGTGCGGATTATTGGCAAGCAATCTAATCGGAGCAAAGGCAAATCTGCCTTCCCGGTCATATTCCTCGATCTTCTTGCTGGAACCGGCTAAATGACTGTCGCCAAAGGCAACAATCATATCCTTGCCGCCCCCGCCATTTTCGTACTGCCGATTAGCAAAGCCTTCAAGCATTTCATCCTCGCAATCGGCATCCATTGACTTTGGCACCGTTGTTGCGGCTGTCTTGACGCGCGTGTTGGACGAAGTTGAAACCGGGGCATCGCCAAAGACTTCCGCCCCACCGACGGCAGACGCTGATCGATTTTCAGATATGCCATCAGGGAAATAGCTGTCCATGAAATGGTTCATGACGACGGCGACCGCATCGGATTTCACCGACCGGAAATTGTCTTCGAAAAAGGTGCTTTTGGCCGCCGGGTTATTGATGATTTCAAACGACGGGAAGTAATCGGCAAAGCCGTTTTCTGTCGCAAAATCCCCCGCCACTGCGCGCAACACCGCCTTGGAATAGGTTGAAGATTGCAAGACATGGCGTCCTTCATAAGTCGCCGTCAAGGGTACGGGCGACACGGTCAGGATCAACTTAAAATCCCGCCCCCCGCGCAGCGCCCGAACCGCAGCACAAAACTGATCAAGATCCACGCGAATTTCCGGGTAGTCAAAATTCACAAAGCTGTATTTCTGCGGATCATAATCCCCACCCGCCACACCGGGTGCGACCGGCAGGATTGTATCACAGGCATTCACCCGCCAGGATTCCGTCAGGCCAAGGGTAAAGACAAGGACATCAAGTTCGGTAAATGCCTGTTCGACCGCCTTAAGATGTGCGCTTCGCAAGGAGACAATCGCATCACTAATGCCCACCGGGGCCTTAAACACATTGGGGCGCAACGGATCGACAAAGCCTTCGCGTGATTGCCAGGCTGTTTCCGAACAACGCCGCTTTCCCGCAGTTTCATTGATCAGTTGCAGGGCCTGTTTGACGGTATAGATATTGCCGTAATTGGCCGAGAAATTACATGATTTGATATTGTCATCGGTATCAAAGAACGGAACATTCAAATCCCGATCACGCAGCCATGTCGCAATATGCTGGGCAAAACAACTGCCCATCGTCACAACCGTATCCGTCGGTGCGATGGCCCATTTCGGTGTGTGGATATTGGCAATATTCTGCGGATTCGAAAGGGCGACGCCATAGCGCCAGAAACGTTCCGGTTTCAAATCTCTATAAGGGTTGGCCAATGTCGTTCCTCACCGCAAAATCTATTTTAAATCAAAACATGAGCAAGTCTTTTCCACTCTGACAATAAAATCAAATCCTTTAATCTTGCTTAGGGTCAGGATCTATTCAAATCCGTTCTTGTCCGTAAAAACAACTCTGGTGACAAAAGAGCCCGCGCCATTGGGGTTGCATTGCGGCTCCTCAATGGCGCGGATGGTCATCCGATCATCGCGTAAAATAATACGGCTGATCGATATCCCCCAGCAAATCGACTTCTTGCGGTGACCAGTCCAATTGGCGGCGCGTGATCTTGCTGGAGGTCGGGCAATCAAGCTTGGCGAAATGGGTGAACCAGCCGAAATGATCGGCGGCCTCATCCGGGGTTTTCGATACCATCGGAACACCCAATCCGCGGCCGATTACCCCCGCAATCTGGTGAAACGGAATCCCGGTTTCGGCAACGGCGTGATAGACAGCACCGGGCATTGCAACCTCGACCGCGCGGACAAAGGCACGTGCGGCATCAAAGCGGTGTACTGCGGGCCAGGCATTATTGCCATCCCCGACACAGGCCGAAACACCCTTGTCGCGTGCGATGCCGATCAGGATCGGGACAAAACCATGATCGCCAGCCCCATGCACCGAGGGCGGTAAACGCATAACCGAAACATTAATCCCGCGCGCCACCAGGTCGGCTGTTGCCCGCTCTGTCGCAACACGGGGCATGGCATTCGGACCAAAATCGGGCATATCCTGCTCGGTCACCCGCTTTCCACCGGCCAGAAGCCCGATGCCCGAAGTGACAACAAGCGGGCGATCCGATCCTTCAAGAGCACTTCCCAACGCCGCGATCACTTTACCATCCGTCGCACAGCTTTCGGCAAACCGGGAAAAATCGTGATTAAACGCGGTGTGGATCACACCATCGGCCCGGGACGCCCCGGCACGAAGGCTTTCATAATCGTCAAGGTCGCCACGATGCACCATCGCCCCGACTGCCAAAAGCGCATCGGCCGATGCATCGGATCGCGCCAGCCCCAAAACCTGATGCCCGGCCGCGATCAATTCGCGCACCACCGCCGATCCGACAAAGCCGGTCGCACCTGTAACAAAAACACGCATCTTATTCTCCTGTGATCCATGCGATGAACGGCCCCAAAGATAGTTGATCGCACTTGGACGAACTATGCGCTAATATCCATATTACTTTCGCCATCATCCAAAACAGGTCGCCATGGATCCGCTTTCCGATATTCTTTCGCTGTTAAAGCCACGCAATTACATGTCGGCGGGATTTGATGCCGCCGGATCATGGGCGATCCGGTTTCCCGATCAGGCCAACACAATCAAATGCGGGACTGTCGTTTTCGGGCAATGCTATGTCAGTGTCGAGGATACCGATGGCACCGAGGATGTGGCGAAGCCGGTCTTGCTTGGCCCCGGCGATTGCTTTGTCTTGCCGCGCGGGCGGACATTTTCCCTTGCAAGCAATCCCGATTGCCCGCCTATCGATGCGCCCCTTGTGTTTGCCGACGCCCGCCGCGGCGGAATTGTCACCCATAATGGCGGCGGGGAATGCTTTATCATCAGCAGCCGCTTTGCCCTTTCGGGCAACCATGCCGATATGCTGATGAGCACCTTGCCGCCGATTGTACATATCCGTCCCGATCAGGACGAAGGCACATTGCGCTGGTCGGTGGAACGGATGATGCAGGAATTAAGCACACCCAAACCGGGTGGCTTTCTCGTACTGCAACATCTTGCCCATACGGTGCTGGTGCAGGCGCTGCGTCTGCATCTTGAGCATAGGGAAAGAGGTGCGAACCGCACGAACGGGGATGCCCCCAAAGATAACGGGCAAAGCAGGCAAAGCGGACAAAACGGGCCGGACTGGTTTGCCGCCCTGTCGGACAAACAGATATCAGCCGCGATTGCGCGCATCCATGATGATCCCGCCCATCCCTGGACCCTGCAGGAACTGGCCCGCCATGCCGGCATGTCGCGATCGGGCTTTGCCGCACGGTTTCGCGATGTTGTCGCGATCCCGCCAATGGCCTATCTGACCCGCTGGCGGATGTTGCTGGCAGGCGACCGACTAACCAATGGCAATCTGCCTGTATCAGATATTGCTCTGTCGGTTGGTTATGAGTCTGAAAGTGCGTTCAGTACAGCGTTTAAACGTGTGATGGGGTCTGCACCAAGGCAGTATGGACGATTAACTCAAACAAAGTACCCAGGCCAAACCACCTAAAATAAAACAGAAATATTTAACGCATGCCTTGGAATAAAAAATTATTTTTACCGTGTACAATAAGAATATCACTCAATTAACTTTAATGAATTAAACGACATTATAAATAAAAAATTCAATTTAATTTGTATATCGACCAATATAAGCGCATGGTGAATTTATTGTTCATTATTTTTTAGTTTGCACGCTAAAAATAAAACCATCCTCGAACGATAACTTGATGGCCGGTGCATTCCTCACGATCCGTTTCATCCGATAACCTGATGGGTAACCCGCTTGTGGTGCAAAGATGCATCGCAACGTGCGTATCAACGGGCCGGTTAAACTTGAAACTTCATCAATATTGGCCTTTGCGTGGTCCTGCAAAAGACGACGAGACGGGTAAAGCACCCGTCGCGACGGCGCACCAATGTTCAGACACGGAAACCTATATGACAACCACATTGCCTATTTCATCGCCAACAACTGAAAACATCATCCATTTGCCTTCTGGCGCGATCCCATTGGTCAACGCAAGCCTACGTTCAAAAGATGCCCGCGCCCCAACCGCACTTGTTTATTGCGAAGGCAACTTTGGCTTGCCCGATGGGAAGACGGCAAACGGATTGATCCGGCATTCCGAAAAATACGAAATTCTTTCCGTGATCGACAGCACACAGGCAGGCCGCGATGCCGGTGAGGTTCTTGACGGATACCCAAATGCAATCCCGATTTTACGCCATCTGGACGACGCATTTGCAGCCCATCTGCCCGTGCCGGATTATTTTATTTATGGCATGGCCCCCGCAACAGGGATGTTATCGGATGCAGAACGTCTGATCGTTCTGGATGCGTTGAAACGCGGTATGAATGTGGTTAACGGGCTTCATGAATTTTTAAATGACGACCCAGAATTCATTGCCGCATCGCGTGCCGGAAATGTTGCGATTATCGACATCCGAAAACCACGCCCCAAAAACGACCTGCGACTGTTTAGCGGCAACATCAATAACGTTACATGCCCCCGAATTGCGGTTCTTGGCACCGATTGCGCGATTGGCAAACGAACCACGGCCAGCATCCTGACCCGCGCCCTGATTGCACGCGGTGTCAATGCTGTCATGGTTACAACCGGCCAGACCGGCATGATGCAGGGATCGCGATATGGTGTTGCCCTTGATGCCGTGCCGTCACAGTTTTGTTGTGGCGAGCTGGAAGCAACCATTATTGACGCGTTTGAGGGCGAAGACCCCGACATCATTATCGTCGAAGGCCAGGGCGCGCTCAGCCATCCGGCCTTTTGCACGTCGGCCTTTATTCTGCGTGGCAGCGTGCCCGATGGCGTTATTTTGCAACATGCCCCAAAACGCAAGCATCGTTGCGATTTTGATCAAATGCCCATGCCCGAACCAAAATCTGAAATCAGCCTGATCGAGGCCTTTGCCGATACCAAAGTCATCGGACTGACGATCAATCATGAAGATATGACCGACGGCGAGATTTCCGACAGCATCCTGTATTATCAGGAACAACTGGGCATTCCCGTAACCGATGCGCTTGCCCGCCCTGTCGAACAGCTTGCGGAAATGGTTTTGTCATCCTTCCCGGCCTTGCAAAGGAAGCTGTCGCTCAGCGTTCAGTGAGTATGCCCGGGATCGAGATCGATCTTGACAAGATCTTTCACAATGCAAAGACACTGGTCACGCGCCTTAAGGCGCATGGCATTTCGGTTACCGGGATTACCAAAGCCTGTTGCGGTTCACCGCAACTGGCAAAGGTACTGCTGCGAGCGGGGGTCACATCGCTTGGTGATTCCCGGATCGAAAATATCGAACGGTTGCGCGAAGCCGGTATTAACGCCGCCATAACATTAATCCGCTCGCCCATGATCAGCCAGGTTGACCGGGTTGTGGCCGCGGCCGACATCAGCCTGAATACCGAACCCGACGTGATCCGCGCCCTTTCCGATGCGGCGCAAAAGGCCCGTAAACGGCACGGTATCATCCTGATGGTGGAACTCGGCGACCTGCGCGAAGGGGTCATGCCGTGCGATGTTGAAAAAACCGTTCAATCCTTGCGTAAATTGCCCAACATCACCTTTTTGGGTCTTGGCGCAAACCTTGCGTGCCGAAACGGCGTATCCCCCGATAACCGCAACATGGCAAAACTGTCTGTATTGGCTGACCATATAGACGCCACGGCGGGGGCCTTTGCGGCACCCATGTCTGTCGTCTCGGGTGGTAATTCCAGCAACCTTAACTGGGTATTTGCGGGTGGCAAAATGGGCCGGATTAATAATCTGCGACTGGGAGAGGCCATATTGCTTGGTTGCGAGCCATTGCATCGCCAAGCGATCACAGGCCTTCATACCGACGCGATCCGATTGATCACAGAAGTCATCGAAAGCAAAACCAAGCCATCAAAACCTTGGGGCACACTGGCCCAGACTGCCTTTGGCACCCCATTGCTCCCCCGTGATGAGGGCGACATTTTCCAATCAATTCTTGCCATCGGGCAACAAGATGTCGATCCGGACGGCCTTTATCCGCCCATGGGCATTAAAATTCTGGGCGCCAGCAGTGACCATCTTGTGCTTAACACCGGCGATACAAAGGCCCCGGTCGGTTCCGAAATATCATTCCGGCCCGATTATGCGGCACTTTTGCGGTGTATGACATCGCCCTATATCGACAAGGCCTATATTGGCAAAGCCATCGCACCCCGGATCATTCCACAGCCGGTTTCTGCATTTTTGGGGTAAATGGGGCATAAAGCTGCCCCATATTTTTTTTCAATTGGCACACCGTTCAAACGTGCAATCGTATGCCCAGATGGGTTAGGAAAAGCGCATAGGATGGTATGGCGACATATCGATGGATGGTTTTTTGCCCAAGATCACATCGGTCAGAACCTTGCCGGTCATTGGTGCCATCATAACGCCTTGATGCGCATGTCCAAAGGCACCAAACAGCCCCTCTGACGGGGAAAGCGCACCGATGATCGGTAAACTGTCAGGCAGGCTTGGACGGCTTCCCATCCAAAACCGCGCATGAAACAAATCCAAATCCGGCAGCATTCGCGCCGCCTGCCGACGTAACAAACTTTCGCGCCATTCGGATGGCGGCGCATCAATCGCCGCAAATTCAGCAGCCCCGGCCAATCGCAAACCGCCCCTCATACTTGATGCAACAATTTTCCCCGCCATATCCATCACCGAATGGTTCAAAGAAATATGACCCGATGGAATTTCAAGATGATAGCCGCGTTCGGCAACCAAGGGGATATGCAGCCCGGTCTTTCGCAGCAATTTTTCCGACCAGACCCCGGCACATACAACCAGTTTCGAGGCGCGAAAGACACGCCCTTGTCCGATGGCCTGCCAATCCCCGCCTTCACGAGAAACCTGCCCGATATCAGCACATTGGATTTCGACCCCCAGACGGCATGCATATTCCGCCAGAACCGTCCCCACCCGCCCGGGTGACAAAAGCCGCGCCTGGCCTTTGATCAGAATCGCCGCATCGTAAATTGGTGCAAGGGCGGGCTCGACCTCCGCCAGACCGATACGCCCAACCAATTGCATTTCGGCACCTTTTTCGGCCCGGATGGCATAGTCAAGTGCATCAAGGTTTGCGTTATTTTGATGACGAAAGGCATGAATATAATAGCTATCGGTAATCAGTTTTGCATGACCAACCAGCGCAAGCCAATCCTTATAAAGCGTAACAGAAGGCCGACAGAGGTCATACATGGCGTTTGCCGTTTTTCGGTATTTCTTTTCCGTTCCGTTAAGAAGAAACCGGGTCCCCCAGGGCACCATTTTCGGCCAAAATCCGGCCTGCACATTGAGCGGTTTATCCGCCCCCAGCAACATACCCGGCAGCTTTCGCCATACCCCCGGCGCACAACCAGGGGCAATCGACCAGGGTGAAATTACGCCAGCATTCCCAGATGATGCCTCCTGACCGGGTTCCCCGCGATCAATCAGCACCACTTTCTGACCCTGCTGTGCCAAATTCAGGGCGGTAAATATCCCCACCAAACCGGCACCAAGCACCATGACATCTGCGGACATGGCTAAACCGATGCCGGTTGGGACAAACGCGCAAGGACTTGCTGCAAAATCACTGGCGTTATAATCAACAGGGCAATGATATCGGATGCAAATGACGGCGCAATAAACACCAGCCCCCCCAACGCCAAAACAAGGCGCGCCCAAACCGCCAAAGGCGCAAGCCACACACCAACAACCGCAGCCGACAGGGCAATAACCCCAAAAATTGCGGAAACGGCGCTATAGGCAAACGTCAAAAGATCAAAGCCGTTTGGATCGGCAAACAGCAACACCGGCGCATAAACAAATGCCATCGGTGCAACCACCTTGCCCAGACCAAGGGTAAATGCAGATACGCCGGTCCGAAACGGATTGGAATTGGCAATTGCAGATGCCGCATAGGCCGACGTACAGACCGGTGGCGTTATTTCGGCAACCACCCCGTAATAAAGCACGAACATATGGCTTGCGATTGGCGGAATGCCCAATTGGGCCAAGGCCGGCTGCGCAACAGATACCAGCATGATGTAAAGGGCCGTGGTCGGAATACCCGCCCCCATAAGAATGCAGGAAAAGGCAATCAGAACCAAAGACAGGAAAAGAGAGATGCTGCTGGTGGAAAACAGTTCATACCCCCCAAACTCGGTCAGGGCATGGATCACATCGGCCATTTCGGTGGCACCGGATGTCACCATAAAACCAAGTCGAAATCCGATGCCGGTCGTGTTGATCACCCCGACAACAATCCCGACCGCCGCCGAAGCCGCCCCGACGGCCAAGGCATATTTAACCCCGGTTTCAAAGGTCGTCACCATTTCAGCAAGGGTGACCCTTTTTTGCGGGTTGTATATTCCCAAAATAGTTGCCGCCAGCAAGGTTATGGAAATGCCAACCCCGAATTCACCGCTTAGGGCTTTCCAACAAACAAAGGCGGCAAATCCCACGGGAATAATAAGGCTGAGCACAACATCGCGGCGGGCCATGCCCACAACAAGCAACAGCGAAATACCGCAAAATGCGGACATATACGGCGTGTAACCAGAGAACAAAACCACCAGCAAGCCGACCAACGGCAAGATATTCGCCCAGCCGCTTTTCCAGACTTTACCGAAATGAGGCAAGGTTTCCTTGGCCATCCCTTTCAGGCCAAGTTTGCGGGCCATCAGGTGAACCACACTGAACACGCCGAAATAATGCAGCAAGGCCGGGAAAATTCCGGCAAGCACGATGGTCGTGTAGGGCACATTCAGGAATTCGGCCATGATAAAGGCCGCAGCCCCCATGATCGGCGGGGTGATTTGCCCGCCTGCCGATGCCGCGGCTTCGACCCCGCCAGCAAAATGCCCCGGATAGCCAAGACGCTTCATATTGGGAATGGTCAGGGAACCGGTTGAAACCGTATTGGCCACCGACGACCCCGAAATCGTGCCGAAAAACGCCGAAGAAATCACCGAAACCTTGGCCGGGCCACCGGTATAACGCCCGGCCAGAATGGATGCGTTATCGATAAAAAGCTGTCCAAGCCCGGTACGCTGGGCAATGGTTCCGAACAAAACGAAATGGAAAACAACCGTCGACGTCACCCACAGGGTTACGCCGTAAATCCCCTCATGCGGGAAATACATCGATGATACGAATGTTTGAAACTTCACCCCCGGATGTTGCAAAATCCCCGGGAAATATGGCCCCAAAAGCGCATAGGACATAAAAATACAGATGATCAGCGGCAAAATCCAGCCAAGGGTCCGACGTGCCAGATCAAGAACCAGCACAATCATGATACATCCGAAAATCAGGTCATAAACATTCGGATTTCCCATGCGAAATGTTTGTTCTTCGATCCCAAAGAATGCGATCCCGCGCCAGGCCAGACTGAGATAAAGCGACGCGCTGATCCCAAGGAGCATGGCCAGAATATCAAGGACCGAAACATTGCCAATCCGCCAGAAACTCTGTTTCAAATCATAGGCGTCGCGCGTTTTAAAGGCCGGATAAAAGGCATAAATCAATATAAACAGCCCCGACAGATGCCACCCCATATGCCAATGATCGGACGGCAAGCCAAAGCCCGCGGTAAAATAGTGATAAAGCGCAAAGACCACCGCAACGATCCGCAAAAAGACCGCCATCCCCTTGCCAACCGCCTTTGTCGCAGCGCCTTCGTCGTATTTACGTTCAATTTCTTCGAGTTCGGCCGCGCTTGGCCCGGTATCGGCTGATACAGACGGCATTATTCCCTGCTCCCTTTGCGCATGATCAATATGAAGTGCAATTTTCCAACCGATAGGCGGCGCATCCGCACAAGGATGCGCCGCCTAGCTGATGTTATTGCATCACTTGATCATGCCCACTTCCTTATAGAAACGGGCCGCACCGGGATGAAGCGGCACTTCAAGGACTGCCACCCCGTCAAGGGCGGTTTCAAGGGTAATTTGCTTGCCCTTTGCATGGCCGTTATCAAGAATTTTACGGGTGTTTGAGTTCCAAAGCGCCTTGGTCAGGCCATAGACCAGTTCTTCATCAAGGTCTGAAGACACGATGAACAAAGCCGATACAGCGGGTGTCTTGACCGCATAATCAATCCCGTCATAAACCCCGGCTGGAATCTGTGACGGAATATAAGCCGGGACAAGATCGTTGATCTTTTTCAGATCGGCGTCACTAAAGGAATGCAATTCCATGCCTTTGGTCGAAGCAAGCTGTACCATTGCTGCCACCGGCCAGCCCGCAGCATAGAAATAGGCGTCAAGCTGGCCATCGGCCAAACGTTCAGCCGATTGGCTGTTGCCCAATTCAGCGGCATCAATGTTATCGCGGTTAACACCCCAACCATCAAGCATGGTCAGGACGGCAACCTGCGTTCCCGAACCGGCCTGGGCAATCCCGACACGTTCGCCTTTAAGGTCAGCCAGACTTTCGATCTTCTGGCCTTTGGGCAGGACAAGGTGCAAATCCTCGGGATACAGATTGGCAACGATGCGCAGTTTCGGATGTGGTTTGCCTTCAAATTTACGCACCCCGAAATAAGTATCATGCACAACATCCGCAGCCGACAATCCGGCTTCAAGTTGGCCATTTTGAACCGCTGCTGCGTTAAACACCGATGCGGTTGTTGATTGCGCAATCGCGATCAGGCCGGGCACACCACATTGGCCACCCTCGTCACAGGGACGCGATCCCGGCGGGGCCGAAATGGCATTGGCAATCGTGCCGCCAATCGGAAAATATGTTCCGCCAGCGCCGCCGGTTCCGATACGGAAAAACGTCGGGCTTTGGGCGAACGCGCTGGTGCTGGCAATCATTGCCCCAAGGCAAATGGCGATGGTCTTGTTTATCATTGGCAATCCCCTTTCATCTAGAAGTCTCCCTGAGAGACCTTTTCTCGACATATTGTGTTTTTTGATTTGTCGGTTGCCATGTTAAACGGCATATTCATAAAATCAAATTTGATATATTTGGATTTCAATAAGTTTGACTTATAGATAAACATGCATCTTAGCCAGCTTGCCGCCTTTCGCGAGGTCATGACCGCCGGGTCGCTTTCCCAGGCGGCACGCAACCTTAATCGAACGCAACCGGCCATCAGCCTTGCGATCAAAGCCCTTGAACAAAACCTTGGGCTTGTCCTTTTTCTACGCGAAGGACGCAGGCTTATCCCTGTCCCCGAAGCCTATTATCTTTTGTCGGAATCCGATGTTTTGCTGACGCGCCTTGATGCGCTTAACAGCACGATGAAAAGCCTTGCCTCTGCCCATTCGGGGCATCTTCGTATTGCGGCCATGCCCGGCCCGTCCACCTATCTTATGCCATCATTTTTAAGCCGCGAAATCGGTGCGAATGCGGCCATACGGCTTGCCCTTTCGTCGCGAAATACAATTCAAATCCGCAAATTGGTGGGGTCTCAATCCCTTGATTTCGGATTTGGCGATGGCGGCACGGACAAGGAAACCGATCATCGGCTTTACGATGCCGAACGCATCACGGCGCGTTGTTTTTGTGCTTTGTCACAAGATCACCCGCTGGCGCAAAAGTCGGAAATTTCCATTGCCGATCTTGATCATCAACCAATGGGCTTTTTGCCAGACGGACATTTCCTGAACACAAATCTGGAAAAATCATTTGCCGACGCAGGCTGTGCGCTTAATACGACGGTCGAATGCCAGTTTTTCCTGCCACTTTTGCATTTTGTCGCGGCAGGCCAATGCCTTGCGATTGTTGACCCACTGGCCGTTGCCACCGAATATGCCATGCAAAGCACGACGCAAAAGGTCTGTTTTCGCCCGCTTTCAGACGACATCACCTATGAATACGCAATTTACACACCGATCCATCGGCCGCTATCGAAACTTGCCGAACGGATCCGGGATGGCTGGCGCAGCGAAGTCCTGCGTATCCTGACCGATCTCGGCGCAGAGCCGGTCTTGCTTTGCCGCGACGATTAGGCCGGTTTATTGTTACGACGTTGATCGTGGCCAAAGTCCGATGACAGACGTCAGAGAAAATGCGGCAACAAAGAAAATGGGGACAGATTTATTTTTTCCCGATAAAGTCGCTTTTTTATAAGGTTTCAAAATGCCCCGTACCAGTAGAACTATCGTTCCAAACTTCCCCCATCACATCGTCCAACGCGGGCATAATCGGCAAACTGTTTTTGCATCCGATGCTGATTTTCAGCATTACCTTGACGATTTGCGAACGGTTAGTCAGGCGCTTGAGGTTAAGGTTTATGCGTTCTGTCTGATGACAAATCATGTTCACCTGCTGCTTGACCCCGGCGCACATCCCGACCAACTGGCAAAGCTGATGAAAACCCTTGCCGGGCGGATGACGCGCTATCGCAACAAGCTTGAGGGCCGATCCGGCACGCTTTGGGAAGGCCGGTTTAAATCAAGCCCGGTACAGATTGACAGCTATTTGCTGGAATGCTGCCGGTATATTGACCTTAACCCGGTACGGGCTGGCATGACAGCCCATGCCAAACAGTATCCATGGTCCAGCTATCCATACCGCACCGCCGAGAGTGCGCAGAATTGGCTCGCCCCTCTTCCCGGTACAAAACATTGGGGAACAGGGCCAACCCGCCAGAAACGCTATGCCGATTTCGTTGCCGAAGGCGTTTCGCCGGAACGCTATGACCAAATCCACACCGCAATCCAGCGCAATCAATTAACCGGCACTCAAAAATTCGTCGATGAAATCGCCCGGATCATCGGCAAACGTCTGGAACAAAGAGGACCGGGACGCCCGCGCAAGAATATCGAGGCGGGTTCAGACTGAAAATAAATCTGTCTCCTTTTTCTTGTTTTCTATGTCCTCTTTTTCTTGTCCTATTAAGAAGATGATTTTGAGAATTTTTCTTTCTCATCTTTCAAGACCAAAATCATCTCATGAATTCTTGTGGAAGGATTAACCTCTCCTGTTTTTTCAACATCACAGGAAATTCTCTGAGAATTTTTTATTGCAACATCTACATTAGAAATCAATAAATCCAATTGTTGCTTTGTTAGCTTCTTGTCATACCCTGAGAAACCAGCAATCTTTTTCAAGCTATCAACCACCATATCCCCCACCGAATTACCGTTAGCTTCGCAATAGGGAGCCCTAGTGTATTGGAAATGAATAATAAACCAAAATTCAAAGCAAGGTATAGATGTAACGGAATAAATACTAGAATGGAAACGAGTATTTTTATTTAAAGAAATTATTTTTGAAATAGCAGCATGGTAAGTTTCGTGTGTGTCTCGATCAAAAACACAAAAGACTTTGTCATACTTATCATCTGACGATAAGCTTCGGACTTTTTGCTCAGCAAAATTAACAACACTTATTGGAGCAGAATCGCAGTCAGCGCATACATCGACATCAATACCACTCAGATTCAAGTGGGAAATTAATCTATTGAAATAATCCTTCTCCGTCCTCTCGCCTTCAGTAACAATCAACACTCTTATATTAGGTTTTCTACTACCTTTTTTTCTTTCCAAGCCTTTCTTCGAAACAGCTTTACGCTTTTGAAATAGCTTATCACTTCTCGCCATTTCAGAATTCCTTAATCCTAGGAACGGCGCCAAACCTACCTTTCAAATAACCTTTTTGGAAGCTTCCTAGATCACGTATCTCAAAATCTGAAAGCGGGAAAACATGCGAAGAATTCTCATCCCTCTTTTCAACAAACCAAATCTGATCCTTTGCCAGTATCCAGTCAGAAAGTGTGTTTGTATCATGACAAGTAAAAATCACCTGAGCACCTTTTTTGTTCAGGTCAGGATCATGAAACATTTTAATTAAATGCTGAAGCGCCAAAGGATGCAGGCTACTATTCAATTCATCAACAATTAATGTATACCCTTTTTCGAGAACATCTAACCAAGGTCCGGCTAGAGAGAACAGGGCTTGCGTTCCGGTTGATTCCATATCAAAATTAATATATACATCATTCCCTACTATATCTTTGTAGGAAACAAAAATCTCGTAAGACTTACTATTTCTTCCTTTCTTCTTAATTTCATCAATAACGATTGGTGTAAACCCGTTTTCAATGTTTGAAGGGATCTCAAATTCTTTTTCTTCAACACGAATATCGGAAATTCGGACATCAGATGACTGAAGAAACTTCAGCACAAGGTCTTTAAAATCTGCATCTAAACACTTCTTCGCAGAAAATCGATAAGACAATTCATTAGGCGAGCAAATAACCCTGAGAAATTTACTAATCCAGCCATAAGGTTCGAGCAACACTTCAGAATTCAACTGAACCGCTGTTGATAGAAACAATGCGTTGTAACGCGTAGCTTCCCGCCAGACTTCTCTTTGCCCCTTCAACTGCCCTTCATTCAAATCCCAACGATACTCATCAAGATCTGGATCGTATGCCCTTTGAAACAGTTTTCTAATTCTTGTGCCACGTTCATTAGGCCTACAAAACAGCCATTCATCCCAAACCCGATCTTCGGTGGCAGAAAATCCATACTGATATAACCCCCTCTCAGAAACGAAAAGAATTTCGAACTCAGAAGGCTCGTCCTTTAAACGAGGATCCAAATGGAATGAAGAGACAGGAATAGTATCGCCTTCGGTATAATCCTTCGACGAATTCATCACAAAGTCAGAAAAAAATCCCAGAGCAGACACAAAATTGGATTTCCCAGCCCCATTAGGCCCAAAAATCCCTGCTGAACGCAAGATATGGGGCGCAAAGCTATTTCCGCTTTCCATACTGTGCGTTTCTCTAGACGCAGCCCCCTTCCCAGCAACCATCGAAAATGTTTGCCGTTCGGCGAAAGAGAGGTAATTCGAAACGCTAAACTCTACAAGCACAGTACCACTCCCAAATAACTGCCTTTTTCTGCATTTAATTTACCAATATGTCAACTTAAATTGGATCACACTGCTGATAGAGACATTTATGCCATACAAAAACAACCCCTCTGAAACCGGGAACATAAATGTAAACAATGGAAAACGGGGACAGATTTATTTAACGGATAGAAACCCAAATCACCGCACAGGCAAAAGGTCGGAGGGAATTGTAAAAACCAGCCTTTGGGCTGCTTTTTATCCTTGGGCAAAGCCCAGCGGACCGTTGCGCGTTCCGCGCAACGTCTCTCGAAAGCTGCGTGCCTCGCTTTCTCGCGAACCAGTGTTTTTCTTGGGGGGGCAAGCCCGATCCAAGGAAACCAATTAAAAACCCCCTCAGGCGAAGCCATGAGGGGGTTTTTAATTGGTAGCCGAGGAGGGACTCGAACCCCCGACACGCGGATTATGATTCCGCTGCTCTAACCAGCTGAGCTACTCGGCCACAGAGTATAATAGAGTATATTTTCTGCGGGTTCCGTAAGCGTTGGAACGGGGCGGTTTTTACGTCAGGGAACCGGCCCCGTCAAGCGCCTTTTTGAGGTTTTACAGAAAAAAGGCATCTGCAAAACCGGCAGGTGAGGAAATGCCCCGCCTGCCCGCCTTATTGATGATCCGGATCGTTACGGTTCATTGCAGATCGCACGATCAGGCCGCTGTCGGTGCGGATGCGGCCAGAAGTTCCTGACGGGTGATCCAGCCGCCGCCCATCACTCGGTCACCGGCATAAAACACGCCCGCCTGCCCCGGTGCGATGCCAAATTGCGGTTCGTGCAAT
This sequence comes from Thalassospira alkalitolerans, assembly GCF_002115745.1. Taxonomy (GTDB): domain Bacteria; phylum Pseudomonadota; class Alphaproteobacteria; order Rhodospirillales; family Thalassospiraceae; genus Thalassospira; species Thalassospira alkalitolerans. Next base: position 63,941 of record NZ_JFKB01000012.1, on the reverse strand, counting down.
TCAATGCGGGCTTCACCCGGACCTTCGGGGTAAATCATTGCCGGTGCCGGTGCCATGGCCGAGCGCAGTTTGACTTCGACCGCAACGCCGTTGGGATCAATCGCCGCCCCATCCAGCCAATTAAGGTCTTTGACATAGACCATCTGGACCGCCAAGGCGGATTTCGGCCCCACCACAACCTGCCGGGATTCGGGCAGGAGTTTTACCACATAAAGCGGTTCTGCGGTGCCACCGATGTTAAGACCGCGCCGCTGGCCGATGGTGTAATGGATCAGGCCACGATGATCGCCCAGCACATTGCCATCAAGATCAACGATCTGGCCGGGTTCACCAGCTTCGGGGCGGAGCTTTTCGACCAGACGGGCATATTTGCCATCCGGGACAAAGCAGATGTCCTGACTATCGGGCTTATCGGCAACTTCAAGGCCGAATTTGGTGGCCAAGGCGCGGGTTTCGGCCTTGCTCATCAGATGGCCGAGCGGAAAGCGCAGGAAATCAAGCTGTTCCTGTGTGGTGGTAAACAGAAAATAGCTTTGATCGCGATTGGGATCGGCGGCCCGGTGCAATTCGCCCTGCCCGGTCGCGCTCAGTTTGCGCTGCACGTAATGGCCGGTTGCCATACAATCGGCCCCCAAATCATGGGCGGTATCAAGCAAATCGCGGAATTTGACGGTCTGATTGCATTTCACACAGGGGATCGGGGTTTCGCCGCGCATATAGCTATCGGCGAAATCATCGATCACTTCTTCGCGGAAGCGTGATTCGTAATCAAGCACGTAATAGGGAATGTCGATATCCTCGGCCACCTTGCGCGCATCATAAATATCGCGTCCGGCACAACAGGATTTCGCCCGCGATGGGGCATTGGCGCCCATATCGTAAAGCTGAAGCGTGATACCGACAACGTCATAGCCTTCTGATTTCAGAAGGGCGGCAACGGCGGAACTATCGACCCCGCCCGACATGGCAACAACCACACGGGTATCTTTCGGGGCTTTATCAAAGCCAAGAGAGTTCATTTTTCTCACCCATCTGCGGGTCAAGGCCGCAGCGACAAGAGGTTAATATAAAATAGCAGCAGGTGGTGTTCAAACCACCCGTGAATTCACGTTGGGGCACATATAAGCCATCCGGTCCTATTTTGCCAGATCAAGCCCCATCTGCCAGAAATCGGCTTCAAGACGCGATGCCGTGGCGAATGTTTCGGTCAGGCTTTTGATCCGTGCATCCCCACCGCGGTTTTTTGCGGTGTGTTCCAGCAAATCAATTTCGGCCTTTGCCACGTCCTGAAATTCGGTCGAGGCATACATCTCGATCCACGCACGATAGGGATTGCCCGCAAGCCTTGTATCAGAACTTGCCATCAGGCGGTTTGCGATTTCAGCATAGCCAACCATACAGGGCATCAGGGCAACCTGAAGATCAACCACATCGCCCTGCATACCGCGATCCAGCACATAGCGGGTATAGGTAACACAGGCGCGTGCCTCGGGCTGGGCGATGATATCGGCCTCGGACAGGCCCCAACCTTTGCAGAATTCAAGATGAAGCGACATTTCCATATCAAGGATCGCATGCACGGTGCCGGAAAACTGGCGCATAGCACGCAGGTCTTCGGCCTTATAGGTCGCCAGCGCATAGGCACGCGCAAACTGGATCAGAAACAAGTAATCCTGGATCAGGTAATGTTTAAACGCGGCCTCGGGCAAGGACCCATCGCCAAGCTGTTTGATGAAATCATGGCAGACATAGCTTTGCCAGGCATCGGGGGCATTAGCACGCAAACGGCCAAACAGGCTTTGAGCCGGGATGATATCGGTGAAGGTTTTGGTCATGCTTGGTCTGATCCCCTGCGCGTCATGTTTAGCCAATGCGGATATGACAAGGCCAGCCTGCGGAAGTTTCCGGGCTGGCCTTTATGGATGTCGAATTGGCGTGATTTCTGCCGGGGTTTGCCCCCCGCCTTTGCGGGGGTGACGGCAGTTAAATCACGTCATTCCCGCATCAATCGTCGCGTTCATCGATCCAGGCCATCTGGATGGCTTCAAGGATCTTCTCGTTCGATTTTTCGGGATTGTCATCAAATCCATCCAGCGCACAGATCCACTTATGCAAATCGGTGTACCGCAGATTGACGTTATCCTTATCGGGATGAGCTTCTTCAAGCTCGATCGCGATATCCTGAATATCTGTCCAGCGCATGGGTGTCCCCTTGTAGCTTGGGCGGAAATTTCGGTCTTACTTATCGACCATCATGTTGCGCGTCGCCGACGGCAACATCACACGCAGGCCGTCAAGCTCGTCACTCATGATGATCTGGCAGCCAAGGCGCGAGGTTTCGGTCAGACCGAATGCGAGGTCAAGCATGTCTTCCTCGTCTTCGCTTGGCTCTTCAAGCTTGTCAAACCAGTTGTCGTCAACAACAACATGGCAGGTCGAGCACGCCAACGAGCCTTCGCAGGCACCTTCAAGGTCGATGCCATTCTTATGGGCAGCTTCCAGAACGGACAGACCGTCGGCAACGTTAAATTCTTTTTCGGTGCCATCGGGTTCAACAAAAACGATCTTAGGCATTTGTGCCTTTCTCCTCGGTAATACTTTTTTCGTTCGATCTCTGTAACGCATCATGTCAGTGACATTATGCGATGTCCGACCTTGACCTTGGCGATTGAACGGGACAATCGCCGCAGTTGGCCGGTTTGTCAATTATGTACAGTCCTAGGATCCAAACTCATTCACCTGATCAACATTGCGACCGGCAAGAGCTTGGCGGATACGGCTATCCATACGGGCCTCGGCAAAGGGACGCGAAGCATCTTCAAGGGCTTCGGCCTGTTGGTTGATAAGGTCGCGATCTTCGCCCGACATGGCGGCTTCAAGCTTGGCAATCGCGGCCATGATGTTGTCTTCGTCCTGACGTTCCAAAAGCGGGCGATCAACATTAATCGCCGCCTGAACCGCCAGAATGTTGCGCCGTGCCTCGACCCTTGCCTCGGTCAAAAGGCGCATTTCCATATCTTCGCGGGCATGCATCATGCTTTCGCGCAGCATATTGGCCATATCAATTTCATTGATGCCATAGGTCGGCTTGACGGCAACTTCCTGTTCGGTGCCGGTGGTTTCTTCGCGGGCGGAAACCGTCAAAAGGCCATCGGCATCAACATTAAACGTCACCTTGATGCGTGCCGCCCCGGCGGCCATCGACGGAATACCGGTCAGGGCAAAACGCGCCAGTGATCGGCATTGATCGACCATTTCGCGTTCGCCCTGTACCACATGGATCATCATGGCCGATTGACCATCCTGATAGGTGGTGAATTCCTGTGCCTTGGCGACCGGTATCGGGGTGTTGCGATCAATGACCTTTTCAACAATCCCGCCCATGGTTTCAAGCCCCAGCGACAGCGGCGTGACGTCCAGCAAAAGGTTATCCGACCCACCGGTCAGGGCTTCGGCCTGCAAGGCCGCGCCAAGAGCCACAACTTCGTCAGGATCGATATTGGAAAGCGGTTCTTGCTCGAACAATTCGGCCACCGCCTTGCGCACGGCGGGCACGCGGGTTGATCCGCCAACCAGCACCACACCCTTGACGTCATCGGCCAGAATATCGGCGTCATCAAGGACCTGTTCGGTAATCGTGATGGTGCGCAAGATCAGCTTGGCAATCATCGCTTCGAACGTTGCACGGGTCATGGTATGGGTGCTATCCGCCCCGCCCAGTGACACGGTGATGTCGGTGCTATCAGCCCCGGTCAGGGATTCTTTGACCTTGCGCGCGGTTTGCAGCAGGCGCTTGGCGTCCGATGCGTCAAGGCTATCGACGGTGCCGCTGTCTTTGCGTTCGGCCAAAAGATGTTCGGCAATGGCGTGATCGAAATCATCACCACCAAGGGCGGTATCGCCACCAGTTGCCTTAACCTGAAAAACGCCTTTTTGCATTTTCAGCAATGAAATATCAAATGTGCCGCCGCCCAGATCGTAAACCGCATAAAGCCCCTCTGCCCCGTTATCAAGGCCATAGGCCAAGGCCGCAGCCGTTGGCTCATTGACCAGACGCAGGACTTCGATCCCGGCCAGTTTGGCAGCATCCTTGGTCGCGGTGCGCGCCCCATCATCGAAATAGGCCGGAACGGTGATAACGGCCTTTTCGACCGGCTTTTCAAGGCTTTCTTCAGCACGCGCACGCAGGGCACGCAGGATATCGGCCGATACTTCGACCGGGGTCAAAACGCGGTCGCCAACGTTTAAGCGCACCATCATCGGCTCGCCCGATTGGGTGGCTTCTTCGGATGGGACTTCAACGTGATAGGGCAGCGTACCGGCGATGGATTTAACATCGGCAAGACCACGGCCCATCAGGCGCTTGACCGAGGATACAACCCGATCCGCATGGCTATTAATCTGTTCACGGGCGGCTTCGCCAACCACCGGATCAGCCCCTTCGCCGTAATAAACAACCGATGGCACAATGGCAGTGCCGCCGGATTTATCACGCAGGACTTCGGGCTTTTCATCGTTCGAGATCGCAACGACGGAATTCGTCGTGCCCAGATCAATGCCAACGGCAAGCTGACGTTCATCTTCGTGGGGCAGCGGCGTCTGGCCCGGTTCGTGGATCTTTAGCAAAGCCATCAATTCTATCCGTTCTTTATCAAATGATCAGGCAGCGGCAAGGCGCGATTTCTTCGCACGCGCTTCCTCGGTCATTTTCATCAGGTATCTAAGCCGGGTCGTCAATTTCTTGGCCCGGTCATACGCATTTTGTGCCAGCGCGTCAGCAACATCTTGTTCGCAGGCGCGTGCTTGCTTGCGGGTATCCTTGATCATCGTATCAATCGTTGCCCGATCCACCGCATCATGAAGGGCTTCGCGCATTTCCATCGCTTCCATCAGAAGGGCTGGATCATTCACCGTATGCCCCTCGCCGCCTTCGGGCTCTTCCCCTGCCAGACGCAACAGATATTCTGCGCGGGCCACCGGGTTTTTCAGGGTTTCAAATGCCCCGTTAAGCGTTGCCGCCTGTTGCGATGACAGGGCCTGTTCACGCGGTGATTTTGACGCAAAGCGATCAGGATGCAGCAATTGCTGCTGTTTAAGATAGGTCGCCTCGATGGCATCAAGATCAATGATGAAATCCCGGTTCAAACCAAATCGGGTAAAATGATCAAGCTGCCCGGGGGGCTGAATAGCGTGGCAGGTATCACAAAACAGGGCACTTGCCGCAACCGGCCCCTTACAGGACCAGCAGACAGCATGCTGCGGATGTTCTGCGGTGCGTGTTTCTGAGATACCGGTATTGCTCACGCTATGCACTTTCGAGATTTAAAAAATTACAAAACAAATCAGGACGGTATTAAAATTTCGGCACGTTTCGACGACCACCCTTCTGTCAGTCGATGGCCCCGGCGATATAAGTTGATATCACCGGGGCCATGACCTATCGAAAAGCAGGGAAAACCCGGCAGACCGTTATACGTGGAAGGATTCCCCACAACCGCAACGCCCTTTTTCATTAGGGTTACGGAAGATGAAACCTTCTTCCATATTGGTGACCTCGTAATCCATCTCGGTGCCAAGCACGAACATCATGGCTTTGGGATCAATCAAAAGCTTCACGCCGTCCTCAAGCTCGACGACTTCTTCAAAGCCGGATGCCTCATCAGCATATTCAAGCGTGTAGGACAGACCCGAACACCCTTTGCTGCGCACGCCAAGGCGGATGCCTTCGGACGGTTTGCCGCGGCTATCAAGCAACGCCTTGATATGGACAAGCGCATCAGGGGTGACACTGATCGGGGACGGTAATGCCATAGTCTTCTCCTGAATTCCCGAAAACGAACGGGGATCGAGGCTGCTTATTCAGCAGCTTCGACTTCACCCTGACCGTTTTTGGTCTTGTAGTCACTGATCGCGGCTTTGATGGCATCTTCGGCCAGGATCGAGCAATGGATCTTGACCGGCGGCAATGCCAATTCTGCAGCAATCTGCGAGTTTTTGATCGAACCGGCTTCGTCAAGCGACTTGCCCTTGACCCATTCGGTGATCAACGAGCTTGACGCAATGGCCGAGCCACACCCAAAGGTCTTGAACTTTGCATCTTCAATGATCCCTTCCGGGGTCACTTTGATCTGCAATTTCATCACGTCACCACAAGCCGGTGCGCCGACCAAGCCAGTGCCAACGGACGTTTCGTTTTTGTCCATCGACCCGACATTGCGCGGATTTTCGTAATGATCGATCAGCTTTTCACTGTAAGCCATGGTTTTAACCCTCCAAAAAGTCCTGTGTCTCTCTCACGAGAATAAAGTCGTCTTTTGTGCTTAGTGCTCAGCCCACTCGATCGACTTGATATCGATGCCTTCCTGGGCCATTTCCCAAAGCGGGCTCATTTCACGCAGACGTTCGACTTCGGTGCTGATGGCATCAATCGCCTCGTCGAGTTCTTCCTTGGTCGTAAAGCGGCCAATACCAATACGAAGCGAGGTATGGGCAAGTTCTTCGTCAACGCCAAGCGCGCGCAGCACATAGGACGGCTCAAGCGACGCCGACGTGCAGGCAGAACCAGACGATACTGCAATATTCTTAATGCCCATCTGAAGGCTTTCACCTTCGACATAGGCAAAGGAAATATTGAGATTGCCAGACACACGCTGTTCTTCGTCACCGTTCAGGAAGACGTCATCAAGACGGTCCCGGAAACGTTTCAGCGTGTAATCGCGCAATTCGGTCAGGCGTGCGTTTTCTTCGGCCATCTCATTTTGCGCAATTTCGCATGCTTTGCCAAAACCGACAAGCAACGGGGTCGGCAAAGTGCCCGAACGCATGCCGCGTTCCTGACCACCACCGGTGATCTGGGCAATCACGCGAACGCGCGGACGACGGCGAACATAAAGCGCACCAACGCCTTTGGGTCCGTAAAGTTTATGCGCCGAAATCGACATCAGGTCGATTTTCATGTCATCAACATCAAGCGGAATTTTGCCAACGGCCTGCGCACAATCGGTATGGAAGAACACACCACGTTCGCGACAGATTTCGCCGATTGCCTTGATCGGCTGAATGACACCGATTTCGTTATTCACGCCCATAACCGACACAATCGCGGTTTCATCGGTAATCGCAGCTTTAAGCTGGTCAAGATCGATCAGGCCGTTTTCCTTGACGCCAAGATAGGTCACTTTGTAACCTTCCTGTTCAAGGTGACGGGCACTGTCGAGCACGCATTTATGTTCGGTCACGACCGTAATCAGATGCGGCTTTTTCTTGCCGTAGAACTTCATCACGCCTTTAAGCGCAAGGTTGTTCGACTCAGTCGCACCCGAGGTAAAAATGATCTCTTTGGACGAAGCGCCAATGATTTTGGCAACCTGATCACGTGCAACTTCAACCGCGTCTTCTGCTTCCCAACCATAAGAATGGTTACGGGAATGCGGGTTACCGAACTTCTCGGTGAAGTACGGCAGCATGGCATCCACCACGCGCGGATCGGTTGGCGTCGTTGCCTGATAATCCAGATAGATCGGCTTTGCTTTAAGCTCGTTCATAGTAAAGGCTTCCTCACTCACTCTTTGTCAGGCCGCGTGACGTGCGTTTTTCTTACGCACCACATTGCCCCGCATCCGGCTCCAAACTCGGATAAATGTATCAATATCTTCGTCGGTGGTTTCCAATCCCAGACTGACCCGTATGGCCGATCCGGCATCAGATATGCCCATTTCCCTAAGCACGTGGCTTTCACGTACTTTGCCCGACGAACAGGCTGATCCCGAACTGATCGCAACCCCGGCAAGATCCATCGTCATGACCTGGGTTTCCCCCGGCATGCCCGGCAAGATCAAACAGCTGGTATTGACCAGTCGATCCGTTCCTTTTCCAGCAATCAGAAGTTCGGGGGCTTCTGCTGCCAAAACCGTTTCCAGACGGTCGCGCATGGCGCGGACCTCGTCCATTTTGTCACCGTTGGCTGCGGCGCGATCAATCGCGGCACCAAAGCCCGCAATTCCGATCACATTTTCCGTGCCGCCACGGCGGTATTTTTCCTGTCCGCCACCTCGAATTTGCGGCACCAGCATCACACCGGGCGCAATCACAAGCGCGCCAATTCCTTTTGGGCCACCGATCTTATGGGCCGAAATCGATATCATATCGACCAAAAGCTGGCCCATATCGACCGGCAAACGCCCCAGCGCCTGAACGGCGTCACAATGGGTTTTCGCGCCATATTCGCGGGCCAGAAGGGCAACTTTTGCCACCGGCTGAATAACGCCGGTTTCATTATTGGCCAACATCACCGACACCAGAACCTTTTGCCCCGCATCGCTGGCGGTTTTCAACATGGCTTCAAGAGCTGCCATATCGATTACGCCATTGGCGTCAACCGGAATACGTTTGGCATCAGACCGCGCCTCGATCACCGAGGGATGTTCGGTTGCAGAGGTAAAAACGGTGACGTTTTCCAATCCGTTCAGGGCCAGATTATTGGCCTCGGTGCCGCCGCTTGTGAAAATCACACGCTCTGCATCGCCACCAATCAAATCGGCAATCTTGCGCCGGGCATGATCCACAACTTTACGCGCCGCACGACCCGATGCATGAACCGATGACGGGTTTCCCGTGACTTCCATCGCAGCGCACATCGCTTGCTGTGCATCACTACACAGGGGCGCGCTGGCGTTAAAATCAAGGTAAACCGGATTGGTCATCTGTTTAGAATCATCCTTATTCGCATTTATTGCCTATCCTCGATATAGAGGACAAATTACTGGGCCGCAACCTGGCTGGGCTCTTTGATTTTCGTGGTTCTGGGTTCGAACATCCGGTTCGAACCGGAAACACGACGATCAACAACGTCCGATAGACTGACCGATGCCAGATAAAGGTAAATCTGGTTGCCCAATTCTTCCCAAAGTTCATGGGTCAAACATCGACCCTGATTGGATTTACAGCCCTTGGGCGAGCCTGATTTGCAACGTGTTGCGCGGATCGGTTCATCAACGGCCAGGATCACATCGGCAATCCGGGTTTCCTCGGCGGTGCGGGCCAAAAGATAACCGCCACCGGGACCACGGACTGAGCGGACCAGACCACCTTTACGCAATTTGCCAAAAAGCTGTTCCAGATAGGACAGGGATATTTCCTGACGGTCCGCAATATCGGCAAGCGCGACCGGTCGGTCCTTGCTGCTGTCAGCGAGATCGACCATCGCCATCACAGCATAGCGGCCTTTTGTACTCAGCTTCACGGTTCGTCCTCCTACCTGCCGGTCACAATTTCGAAATTCGAAATCATGACTGCAAGCTCTGTATTGTTCTTGTAGGCGATCAACGTCTTACGGTTAATGCCCGGGCCGCCCAGCAACCAATCTTGCGGGGCGTAAAATCATTCGGATGCCGCGACGATGCGCGGCTTTGCCGGTGCGCCTGCATCCGCTCCCGTCCCGGCCTTATCGGCTTCGAGGGCGGCAACATGTTCGCGCAACGTTTTTACTTCGCGACCAAGGTCTTCCAATGCACGGGCAACCGGATCGGGAAGATCGCCAAGCGGCGTACCATAGGCACAGAACCGGTCGTCTTTTTCGCGCCGAACAATCCGTGCCGGAATGCCAACCACGGTCGCCCCTTCGGGAACTTCGGAAAGCACAACCGCATTGCCGCCAACACGGGCGTTCTTGCGCACGATAAACGGACCGAGGATTTGCGCACCCGATCCAACGATCACACCGTCTTCAAGCGTCGGGTGACGTTTCAAACCACGCTGGCCTTCGCTGTTAACACTGGGCGATGTTCCGCCAAGGGTTACGCCCTGATACAGGGTGACGTCATCACCGATCTCGGCGGTTTCGCCAATTACGACCCCCATACCATGGTCAATAAAGAACCGTTTCCCGATGGTCGCACCGGGATGAATTTCGATCCCCGACAACCAGCGCATAATCTGCGATGCAAAGCGTGCGGTGATACGGAAACCGCGCTTCCACAGCCAGTTTGTCGCCCGATATCCCATGATCGCATGGAACGCCGGATAACAGAGCACAATCTCCCAGCGGGAGCGTGCCGCAGGATCGCGGGCGATCATCGCGTCTATTTCCTGACGAATTATCTTGAACATCGGGGGGTCCACTGTGTAATTAGTAGCTTCGATTCCCGGCAGCCGACACTGTTACCCGCGGCGCGATACGCGCAAAACGGACAGCAATGGTGCATTCGAGTTAGCCGGAATATAGGATAACCGAGTAACTTAGTCAAGTATTTGCCCTAAGCAATTTATGAACAAAGATAAAAAGACCGACAAAAATACTCGGATATATCCTTCACTCACATCATTCCATTCGTGGACAGGAGCAGTCTGATCCATGCCTGAGGTCATTTTTAACGGCCCCGAAGGTCGCCTTGAAGGTCGCTATCACCATAATAGTGCGGACGATTCGCCCCTCGCGCTTATTCTTCATCCGAACCCCGAACAGGGCGGCACGATGAATAACAAGCTGTGCTTTAACATGTTCAACATGTTCAAAAGTCGCGGTTATTCGGTCATGCGGTTCAATTTCCGCGGCGTCGGACGCTCGCAGGGCGTTCACGACCAGGGGATCGGCGAATTGTCGGATGCGGCATCCGCACTAGACTGGATGCAAACCTATAATGCCAATGCGCGCGCGACTTGGGTTGCGGGTTATTCGTTTGGTTCCTGGATCGGCATGCAACTTTTGATGCGCCGCCCGGAAATCGATGGGTTTATTTCGGTGGCACCGCCGGCCAGTGAATACGACTTCACCTTCCTGGCCCCCTGCCCGTCATCGGGCATCATCATCCATGGGTCGCACGACACCACGATCCCGCTGGCATCGGTCAACAAGCTTGCCGACAAGCTGAATTCCCAGAAAGGCATCGAAGTTGATATGTGCACCATCGAAGGTGCCGATCACTATTTTGCCAAACAGCTTGATGATGTGATCAAACACACCGCAAACTATCTGGACAAACGCGGCGCGTAAGCATCGCCCAAGCAGATAAAACGACCAAAGGCCGCCTGATCAGGCGGCCTTTTTCGTATGATATAATCGACCGCCCGGACAGGGGTGCGGCACCCCGGTCGTCCCCGGGAAACTAAGTGGCAGATTGCGAAGATGGCGCACCGCCAGATAGCCAAAGCATTCTGCCTCGACCGCATCACCATCCCAATCCAGATCATCAACGGACCGCACAGGCACACCAAGACGTCTGTTCAAGTGTTCCATCAAATATTGATTATGGCGCCCGCCACCGCAAACAAACCATTGCAGGGGGGCGGCGGGCAAATGATTAACCCCGGCCACAATGGCCGCGACCGTGCATTGCGCCAATGTCGCCGCACCATCGGCAACATCAAGTGCGGCCTCGACAACCAGCCCGTCAATACGTGCGGCCATGTCATCGCGATCCAGTGATTTCGGCGGCACGCGATCAAAATACGGATCTTCAAGAAACTTTACCTCGACCATCGGATCGGGGTGCCCGGACGATGCGGTTGCACCGTTTAAATCAACCGGATTGCCGGTGTGGCGCAACATCCAGTCATCAAGGCGCGCATTACCCGGCCCGCAATCAAAGGCCAGCAATTCATCATCGGGGCCAATCCAGGTGACATTTGACACCCCGCCGATATTCAGAACCGCAACCGGGATATCAATCCCGGTACTTTTCATCAGGGCCGCATGATAAACCGGCACCAAAGGCGCACCTTCACCGCCAGCGGCGACATCGGCCAGCCGGAAATCGGCGACAACCGGAATGCCCGTTTGTTCCGCCAGCATTTCGGGCGTGCCGATCTGGCGCGTGATGCCCGCCCCCGGTTCATGAAAAACCGTTTGACCATGAAAACCAATCACGCCGATGTCAGACGCCGCAACCTGTGCCTTGGCAAGCAACATGTTAACAGCCCCCACATGCACCTGCGTCAAATCATCGGCAACAACATGTTCGGTGTTGGTCGCCGTGCGATTGCCAAAGCAGGCCCGCATCCGTTCGCGCAATTGCGGGGTATAGGGCACGAAAACCGAATGATCGCTGCGTCGGACGTTAATTCCGTCAGTTTCAATCAATGCGGCATCCACCCCATCAAGGGATGTGCCACTCATCATGCCGATGGCCTTGATCCAACCCTGTGTCATTTTGTGCTCCGTCCGATTTTTGCCGACATTACAGCAGATGAGTTGCAGATTACGTCCGATTTATCGCGAAATCGTTACGGCATGAACAGAACAGAACGCCGATCCGTTGCCGTAAGGATATTTTCTGTGCTAGATCATCGCGTCCGTCCTGTCGGGCGCTCGTATTTTATTCTCACAACCAACATAGCGCAAAAACCATGACTGAACTGAAGTCTGATTTTCTCCGCGTCATGAATGACCGCGGTTACATCCACCAGTGTACTGATCTTGAAGGGCTTGATGCCTATGCGTCAGAAAAAAAGGTGGTGTGCTACGTCGGTTATGATTGCACGGCAGACAGTCTTCATGTCGGGTCACTTGTATCGATCATGATGCTGCGCTGGTTGCAGAAAACCGGTCATAAACCTATCGTCCTAATGGGCGGCGGCACGACGCGGGTTGGCGACCCAACCGGGCGTGATGATGCCCGCCCGGTTCTAACCGATGAAATCATTGCCGCCAACATGGCCGGTATCAAAAAGATTTTCGAACAATTCCTAATCTTTGGCGATGGTCCGACCGATGCGGTTATGGTCAACAATGCCGATTGGCTTGACCAGTTGAATTATATTGAATTCCTGCGCGATTTCGGGCGGCATTTCTCGGTCAACCGGATGCTGAGCTTTGAATCGGTCAAGCTGCGTCTGGAACGTGAACAGTCGCTTAGCTTCCTTGAATTCAACTATATGATCCTGCAAGCTTATGACTTTGTCGAACTGGCGCGCAAATATAGCTGTGTGCTTCAGATGGGCGGATCGGATCAGTGGGGCAATATCATCAATGGTGTTGAACTGGGCCGTCGGGTTGACGACACACCGCTTTTCGGCCTGACCACGCCGCTGATGACCACGGCATCAGGTGCCAAGATGGGTAAAACTGCATCGGGTGCGGTATGGCTGAATGAAGCCCGCCTGTCGGCCTATGATTACTATCAGTTCTGGCGCAATACCGAAGACGCCGATGTGATCAAATTCATGCGTTTGTTCACCGAACTCAGCCTTGAACAGATTGCCGAATACGCCAAGCTTGAAGGGTCTGACATCAACGAAGCCAAGAAAATTCTGGCCTTCGAAGCCGTCAAACTGTGCCGCGGCGAAGAAGCCGCCCACAGAGCAGCAGAAACAGCGCGCAAGACCTTTGAAGAAGGCGTTCTGGCCGATAGCCTGCCAACCATTGAAGTTGCGCAATCCGAACTTGATGCCGGTATCCCGACCTTTGACCTGTTCCGCCGGGCTGAACTTGCCAAATCAGGCGGCGAGGCACGCCGCCTGATCAAGGGTGGTGGTGCTAAAATCAACGATGCCAAAGTCGATGATGAAAACGCTCTGATCACAGGCGATGCGATTGGTACTGATGGTGTGATCAAGCTTTCAGCGGGCAAAAAACGCCATGTTCTGATCAAGCCGGTTTAATCAAAACCATCATCTGATCCAAAATTCCAAAGGCCCCGATGCAAAAGCACCGGGGCCTTTTTTTCTTATGATACCCACTCAGACTAGCCCGGTTCGGCACCGGTGATCAGATTCCGGAAGATGCCGGGTACAAAGGTCGATAGCGGGTTGACCGTAACATCGGGATTTTCAAGATCGCCTTCGATGGTATAGGTCGGCGCAAAAATACCCCCACCTTCTTCGCCAACCAGCAAATCCCCCAGAAGCGGGATCGCGCCCAACACAGAATTCAGCGCATAAATCGGAACAATAGACCCCGCCAGCCGAATTTCGGATTTCGCCAGATCAATAGTGCCATTACTGGTGACCCCGACGGCAGAACCATTGGCGGCAAATTTGCTAAGTGCCAGCACATCATTGGCATAGGTGAAATCACCGTTAAGTTCGGAAAACGCAACGCCATTGCCCTGCAACACATCGGAAAGCCCGGTCAGCGATGCCGCCCCCAACACACGGGCGGCAAGCGGCGCATTTACGGCGCGGAAGGCCGTGATATTGACCTTGCCGGTAAAGGGTTGCGACCAGGTACTGTCATCAACCATGCCTTCGATGGTCAACGCCCCACCCAAAAGATTTTGATAAAGATCGACCGCGCGCAGGAACTTGCCGGCATCATCACTGGTCAGGCGCACAGAACGTGTTTTGTCATCCTTGCGTTCGACCTGAACAAAGACATTGGACCGATCCCCCAGCACCCCGTTCAGAACCAGTCCATCCCATTCATCGCCAACGACGTGAACCGCACCTTCAAGGTTATCAAGCAATTCACCATTGGCCATCATGACCTGATCGATCTTAAGGAAAATATCGGTGCGTCCACCGATGCGCGATGCATTTTGGCCAATACCGCCACTATTGGGGCTTTGTACCGGGCCGGGTTCACGCGGCATCTTGCTGTCATCAACGATCCAGGGTTCGGCATTGGCCTGACGGACCGCGATTTCAATTTCACGGTTTTCGCCATTCTGGTTCAGCATAATCGACCCATCGCGCAGGATCGGCGTATCGCCCTTGATCAAAAAGCCTTCTGCGGCAAGTTTGATTTCAAGAGTTTCAAAGTCCGTTGATGTATTCTCGGCCCCTGCCGCTTGGTCTGTCGACTTGCTGTCATTGACGAACCGGCGCAGATCAAACTGCTTACCTTTCAGGTCAACCAGAACCTTGCCATCACGATCAACGGTAACAGCGCCCGATACCGCAAGATTTTCACGAAACCGCGTATCGGTCAGGTTGACGGTGAATTTATCGGCAATCGGGCTGTTGCCGCGCCACTGACCCTTGACCTTGGCCACCAGTTCCGGTGCCATAACATCAAATGATCGAACGTCACCCGCACCATTGGCCTTAACAGTCACATCGAATGCCAGACTTGCATCCTGTCCCGGTGCCTTGGTGTATTCCACCGCATTAATTTTGGCCCCGGTGGCGGTCAAATTGGTTTTGCCCTTGATCGCAACATCACCACTGCGCAGGACATCAATGGCGACAGTGCCAGTGGCGACACCGCTAAGATAATCACTGGCAT
This sequence comes from Thalassospira alkalitolerans, assembly GCF_002115745.1. GTDB lineage: Bacteria > Pseudomonadota > Alphaproteobacteria > Rhodospirillales > Thalassospiraceae > Thalassospira > Thalassospira alkalitolerans. Next base: position 48,781 of record NZ_JFKB01000012.1, on the reverse strand, counting down.
CAAACCCGACCTGACGCAGGACCGCCGTATCAAGATCGCCCGAAAGCTCATAATGGCTGATGACCGGGGTGTTTCCGGCAAAGCTTTCGGTCCATTTGATATCCGTGCGGCCATCACCAATCGCGGCTTGGCCCGAAAGTTCCAGCCCCTTGGTATTGACCTGTAACTCAAACGTACCATCCGCAACATCCAGTTCGCGGAAGGCATCGGTAATCGCGGCCTTTTCAATGCGCGATGCCGCTGCCACTTCGACATCATCAAAGGACAAATGGTTTAGCAATGGGAAATGCAATTTGACGCGGGTTGCCTGTGATCCGCCAATCTGGGCCGGATCAACGCCAAGACGCGTTGCAAAGCCAAGCGGCTGGGCATCGATCATTTCAAGGGCATCTTGCACCCCGCCATGAACGACAACCTCGATATCGGCCATCTCGCTATCGGTATCAAGCCCGGAAAATACCAGTTTTGCATCGTCAACAACAATGCCATCGGCAATGCCTTCGTTGACAAAGATGCTAAAACTGCTGGTATCAAATTCGGCCCGGCCACCGGCATTAAGTACAGATGGCATATCGCCAAGATAATGCACGGTAACACCGGTCATGTTCATATCGCCGTCCAGATGATCCAGCACAACCGCGCCCTGGTCATCCTGATGCAGCCTGGTGCGGATTTCTGCCTGATGAACAATGCCATCAGACAGATTTTCAATCACCCATTCACGCGCATTGGCGCCAACTGTTTCCGGCCACAGCAATGGCAAGTCATCAGTCCGAACATCATGGGCCGTTGCCGCAATATCGATGTCCCATTGACCCAGCGGGTTCAACACCACACCGGCCAGCGTAACATTGGTAATTCCGGCATCTATGCGCACATCATCAAAGCTAAGCCGACCGGGAACGAAGCTTAGGACAGCCTTGCCGCCGCTGACATGATAGGTGGCTCTCATCGGTGCGGGGAAATCGATCCGCCCGGCCCCCAGAACAAGGTCCGTTCCCAGTGCGATCACGCTGCCATTCGGACCAAGCTTGGCGTTGATCCGCCCCGAAACCGGCACATTAACCCCGGCCAATTCCGTGAAAACATCGGAAATGCTGGTCAGTTTGGCTGGCAACACTTCGCCGATCTCAACAACCATGTCGATTTCTTCGACCCGGCTGTCATATTCGGCGGTGACATCAACATCGGTTGAAACCGTTCCGGCCGTGACGGCCATGGTGGCTTCGGCATGAATTCCCATCGGCTTGCGCGATAGACGAATATCCGCCGAAGGGGTCGACCAGACAATATGAAGCGCGTCATCTTCGACTTGAAGATCTGCGCCAAACACCCCGAAACTTTCAAAATAGGCCGCAGCCGGAAAATCGGCGGTTTCACCAGACAAAATAGCAACGATTTCGCGCATGGCGTTGCTGCCATCGCGAATATCGCGCTGGGTATCGCTTAGCGGGGCCTGTGGTTCGGATGGATCATCCCCGACAGGTAAAGGCAGCGGCATGGTAACGCCCGGCGTTTCGCCATCCGTGCCTTGAGCATCAGATTGGGGGCTGGCAATGCCATCTGTATCAATCCCTTCCTGCGTTTGCAGAGTCTGAGAGGATTGGGGAGATTGCGGGGATTGGATCGACCGAGACGTTTCACCGGTTGCCGAAACAACACCGGGAATATCGGTTTGGGGGATGGTCGTATCCGAAACTTGCTCGTCGGCATTATAACCGACATCAATCTGGCCATCGGCACGTCGCACCAGACGCAATTTGGGGCCAATCAGATTAAGTTCGCGCAGCGCCAGAACACCGTCAAACAGTGCACGACTGGAAAACACCACATCGGCTTCGGGGACATGCAGCATTTCTTTGCCGGCACTGCTGATTACCGAAACATCGCGCAGGCGGATATCAAACTTTTCCTCCCACCCGCGCCAGAACAGCACCATATCGCCGACATCAAATTTGGTATCACCGCTGCTGTCATTAAGTTCGGCGACGACATAGGGAACCAGACGGTGCAGGGAAACAGGCCCCTGCGATATCCGCCAAACCAGCACACCGACAAAAACACCGACAAACAGGACCAGGGCCGCAAGTATCAGCCCACACCAGCCGGTAAAAACTTTAATCCGACGCACCTATCTAAAGTTCCCGAATTTCCAATGTCATCACGACATTTCCAATCAATGCGATAACGCCGTCAAGCGCGCGATGTTTCCCGAGATTCGAAAAACCTAATAAATGTAAACAGGTAATGTCGATCAGTCCCCTTTTTGTTATCTTGAGAAACAGATAAAAAACAGTCTGCGTCATGTCCTGCCTGTGACCAGACGCCGGAGCCATCCCGGTTCATACCACCAAAACCAAGGGATAGCCCGGTTCACCGTCCAAGAGCAACACAAGGAAAGCAAAAAAGTGTCTCTTTCCTGGATCACGCCAGACCTGCCAAAACCATTCGATGCCGAACGTTGCAAACACGGCTTTGAACGATGGACCGCCCTTGCAGATCGCCCTCAGTTTGAAAATATGGCAGAACAGATTGGCGACATTGCGGCCAACAGCCCCAAACGCGACGTTCTTGCTGCATTATTTGGCAATAGCCCCTATCTGGCCAATCTATGCCTGCGTGATCCCGATATCATCTGTCTGATCTTTGATCAGGGGCTTGATACGGCCTTTAAAACCGCCCTTGATCCGGTGCGCAACAGTGCCGATGCCGCCCCGCTTGATCAGGCCAAAACAATGATGATGGTGCGCCAGGCCAAACGCCGGGCCGCACTGGTGATCGCGATTGCCGATATATGCAAGGCATGGACCCTTGATAAAATCACCCGCGCGATCAGCGAAACAGCCGAAATCACTCTTGAATTCACACTGGCGCATTGTTTATCGGCAACGGCGAAACTACGAAAATTCGACCTGCCCCATCCCGATGATCCCTTACGTGATTGCGGTATCTTTGCCATCGGCATGGGCAAACTGGGCGCGGGTGAACTTAACTATTCATCCGATATTGATCTGATCTTTTTGTTTGATCATGAAGTCGTGACCTATATCGATCCTGATCGCCTGCAACAGGATTTGGTGCGCATGGTCCGTGATGTCACCCGCATCATGGAAGAACGCACCGGGGATGGATATGTTTTCCGGACCGATTTGCGCCTGCGCCCTGATCCGGCATCGACCCCGCCGATCCTGTCGATGCTGGCGGCTGAAACCTATTACGAAACGGTTGGCCAAAACTGGGAACGTGCGGCAATGATCAAAGCACGGATCGTTGCAGGTGATAAAAAATCAGGCAGTATATTCCTTGAAATATTGCGCCCATATGTATGGCGAAAGCATCTTGATTTCCTGGCGATCAAAGATATTCATTCAATCAAACGCCAAATCAACGCCCATAAAGGCGGCAGCAAAGTCGACATCCCCGGCCATAACATTAAACTGGGCCGGGGCGGCATCCGCGAGATCGAATTTTTCGCCCAGACTCAGCAGTTAATCTGGGGGGGGCGCGAAATCGCACTTCGATGCAAGGCGACTTGTGAGGCGCTGCGTGAACTGACAAAATTTGGTCAGGTATCGGAAAAAACCCGCGATGAAATGCTGGACGCCTATGAATTCCTGCGCACGGTTGAACATCGCCTGCAAATGACAAACGATCAGCAAACCCAGACCCTTCCTGATACCGAGGACGGGCTGCATGCGCTTGCGACCTTCCTTGGATATCCCACCCTTGACGGATTCAAAGCCGATTTGCTGCGACACCTGCGCGCGGTCGAAAGTAATTATGCCGAATTGTTCGAAGATGACGCACCGCTTGCCGGATCGACCGGAAATCTGGTGTTTACCGGCACAGAAGATGACCCTGATACACTTGAAAATTTGCGCCAAATGGGTTTTGAAAACGCCACCAATGTATCGATTACGGTGCGCGGATGGCATCATGGCCGTTACCGTGCAACCCGGTCACGGCGTGCCCGTGAAATCCTGACAGAATTGATGCCGACCCTTTTAAATGCGCTGTCACAGACGACAAATCCGGATATGGCATTCCGCGCCTTTGACGAGTTCCTGAAAGGTTTGCCCGCCGGGGTTCAGCTTTTCTCGCTGGTGACGGCAAATCCGGAATTGCTGGAACTTCTGGCGCAAATCGCCGGAACGGCCCCCCGCATGGCCAAATATCTTGGCCGCAATGCCGGGGTTCTTGATTATGTTTTGATGTCGGGTTTCCATGATGAATTACCCGATGAAGACACCATGCTAAGCGAATTAAATGCCCGGCTTTCGCGCGAAGATATGGTCGAGGACTGGCTTGATACCGCACGTCGTTGGGCCAATGATCAAAAATTCCGCATCGACGTGCAAACCATCCAAAATCGCCATACCCCGCATCAGGCCGGGCGGACATTGGCCGATATTGCCGATGTCGCGATTCGCGCCCTGTTCCCGCGCATTGCCAATGATTTCGCGATCAAGCATGGGACATTTGATACGGGCGGGTTGGCGGTTTTTGCCCTTGGCAAACATGGCGGACAAGAACTGTCGCCGGGGTCGGACCTTGATATGATCTTTGTCTATGACGTGCCCGAGGATGCCGAAGAATCAAACGGGGAAAAACCCCTGACACCGGGGCATTATTTTATCCGGCTTAGCCAGCGTTACATTAATGCCCTGTCGGCACCCACGGCCGAAGGGGTATTGTTTGAAACTGATTTGCGCCTGCGCCCCAGCGGTAACAAGGGACCGCTGGCCACCCATTTCAAAAGTTTCGAAGCCTATCAATTGAACGAAGCATGGACATGGGAACATATGGCATTGACCCGGTTACGCCCGGTCTATGGACCACAGGAATTATGCGACAAGGTGATGGCGACCACCCATTCGGTTTTGCAAAAACAACGCAATCCCGATGATCTTTTGCGTGATGTTTATGACATGCGCAACCGGATGGATGCCGGCAAAGGCAACAATCATCCCTGGGCAATCAAGATGCGCCGTGGTGGTCTGGTCGATTTGGAATTCATTGCGCAATATCTGCAATTGGCCCATGCTTACAGCCATCCTGAAATCCTGTCCCCAACCACGCGCGCTGTTTTCAGAAATCTGGGTAAAGCCGGAATCCTTGAAGCAGAGGAAGCGACATTTTTAGCCAATGCCGGTTCATTCTGGCTGGCACTGCAAGCCATGCTGCGCCTGACCACCGAGGGACCGTTTGAACCCGAAAACGCCAGCACCGACCTTCGCCGTATGCTGGCACGTGCCGGGCAATGCGATGATTTCGATACGCTTCAGACCAAGCTGGAAGAAACCGCAATACGGATCAAGGCGATCTATGATCGTCTGATCACGGAACCGGCGGAAAAACTTCCGCCGCGTACAGAATGATCTGGAAGTGTTTGCAATGCCTATAAGGATTTGTATTTTCGCACGCAGCTTGTGGCGGAACGGTCTGATATGGCTGTCAGAAACCGGTGATGGACGTAAAATTTTGGATAAGGACAAAACAATGACACTTGAAGTTGGTGACAAGGCCCCTGATTTCGAACTGCCGACCGATGGTGGCGGATCGGTCAAACTGTCGGACCTGAAGGGTAAACCGGTGGTGATCTATTTTTATCCAAAAGACATGACACCGGGCTGCACGACAGAATCCTGTGAATTTCGCGATGCAGAACCCGATTTTAGCGCGGTCAATGCCCAGATCATTGGCATTTCCAAGGACAGCGCCACCCGCCATGACAAGTTCAAGGCCAAACACGACCTGAACTTTATCCTGGCATCGGATGAAAACGCTACGACCTGCGAGGATTACGGTACCTGGGTCGAAAAAAACATGTATGGGAAAAAATACATGGGTATCGAGCGCACCACCCTTGTCATTGATGGCGATGGCGTGATCCGCCACATCTGGCGCAAGGTAAAAGTAAAAGGCCACGTTGCCGACGTGCTGGCCGCCGTCAAAGCCATTTAATTCGGGCCTTATCGCCACACTCGAAACCGGCCGGATCAATTTTCGGTCGATTTTCGCATTTTTATAACATTCAAAAGTGGATGTTTTTCAATCACCTAATAGCACCTGCTACCATTCATTATGTTGCCTTACCTTGTTTGTCGGGCTAAGAATCCGGATATGGGAGTTATAGGTGCCTTTAATTTGGCTCCACGTGGCACATGGCGAATGACCGGACGACCGGCAAGGCAGGGTAGAACAATGAGCAATAATGTTATCGATATCGACGATCAGATGCTTGCTGATTTTCGCGATGAAGCAAGCGAAATCGTCAGCAGCATTGGTGTACATCTTCAGAATGCGCACAGCAAAGCCGACCCGGCGATCCTGACAGCGATCCAGCGCGAGGTATTCAACCTTCGTTACAAGGGAAAATCGGTCACGGCCCCGCTAGTTAATCTGACAAGCCATCGTCTTGCCGATTACACCACGGCGTGTCGCGAACTTAACGAAGATGCAATCAACGACATTCAGGCCTTTATCGATAAAATTGAGGCCCTTCTGGAAGGCGACCTTACCGGTGGCGGAACCGATTCGGCCGAATTCGTCCGTGAACTGCCATCCAAGCGCACCCCTGACATCGACCCGAACTGGTTGAAACAAACCAATGTCGAAGCATTGCTGGTGATCCCGCAACGGTCCATGGCCGCCATTGTCGAACGCGAACTGGCGGCTTGCGGTTATCGCAGTTCGGTCACGCAAACTTCGTTCGAGGCCATCGAACTGGCCGTCCGCACCCGCCCGGATTTCATCATCGTTGCCAAAACCATTGATGAACTTGGCGGTGTCGATGTTGCCAGCGCATTGCAAGCGATGCCCAAAACCCGTGGCATCCCGACAGCCGTTTTAACATCAGACGCGCCAAACCATCCGTCATTGCAGGACCTGCCATGCCGGACGGCGATCATCCGCAAAGGCCCGGCCTTTGGCGAAGATCTGGCCGAGGCACTGGCGCGCTTTAACATCACCTGATCCGTAAAATAAGACCTTTTTCAAGGGGCGGCACCGATCAGGGTGACCGCCCTTTTTGTTTGGCGGCAATGCGCCATCATTGACCAGACACCACACACATGCCACAGAATGCCTGCACGCCAGACATTGAAACACCGGCCGGAAAGATCATTATGACCACCCAAACCGCCCTTCCCCGTTTGACGCTGGCCGAGGCCGCAAAACGCGCCCTTTTGACCGCCGATGCGACCGAAAAAGCCAATGTCACAGCAGAACTGGCCGCAATGTGGCGTTCGGGCGAGATCAGTGAAATCGGCGAAACCGACCTTCCTGATCGCCCAGGCCGCCCGGCCACGCCGGAATTAATGGCCCCCAGGCACATGCCAAAACGCAGCAAAAGCGGCCTTAAAGGGCGGATCAGCCTATTGCATGCCTTGGCCCATATCGAATTAAACGCAATTGATCTGGCCTGGGATCTGGCGGGGCGGTTCACCCATGAAAACCTGCCACGTGAGTTTTATGATGCCTGGGTACAGGTTGCCGATGACGAAGCCCGTCATTTCAAGATGTTAAACAAACGCCTTGGCGAATTGGGCGCGACATATGGCGATTTGCCCGCCCATGATGGACTTTGGGAAACATCAATGGATACGGCATATGATTTATTGGCCCGTCTTGCCGTTGTCCCGATGGTATTTGAAGCACGCGGCCTTGATGCCACCCCGCCCACCATTGAACGGCTTTTGGCGCATGGTGATACGGAAAGTGCGCGTATCCTTAAAATCATTGCTCATGATGAAATCAGCCACGTCGCCGCAGGACGAAAATATTACGAAATGGCCTGTGACCAACGTGGCCTGCCTTATTACACCACATGGCATGCCATGCTGCGCAAACATTTCCGTGGCCCGTTAAAACCACCATTTAATGACAAAGCCCGTTATGAAGCCGGAATGCCGCCCGATTACTATCAGGACTATGTTCTGGAACTTCCAGGCGATGAAGAATGATTATCTTTTGCAAGTATCATTGATGCAGCGCAAGGTTTAGAACAGGAACAAGTATTACCCTTCAATCGCGAAAAAGTCGTGCCCGACCTGACGGGCACACAATCATTCCGCAAGGAGTATGTAAGCTATGCCTGCTATTATGAAGGCCGCTGTTGTCCGCGAATTCGGCAAACCATTGTCGATCGAGGAAGTTACTGTCCCCAAAGTTACACCCGGCACTATTCTCGTCAAAATAGAAGCATCCGGGGTTTGCCATACCGATCTTCACGCCGCCGAAGGCGATTGGCCGGTCAAACCAAACCCGCCGTTTATTCCCGGCCACGAAGGTGTCGGCATTGTTGCCGAAGTGGGCGCCGGTGTTAAATCGGTCAAGGAAGGCGACCGGGTTGGTGTGCCTTGGCTGCATTCGGCCTGCGGGCATTGCCATCATTGCATTACCGGTTGGGAAACGCTTTGCGGGGAACAGATCAACACCGGTTATTCGGTTAATGGCGGCTTTGCCGAATACGTCTTGGCCGATCCGAATTATGTCGGGCATTTGCCCGACGCGCTTGAATTTGGCAATGCGGCACCGGTCCTGTGCGCTGGCGTGACGGTTTATAAGGGACTTAAAGAAACCGAATGCAAACCGGGTGAAACCGTGGTGATTTCCGGTATTGGCGGGTTGGGTCATATGGCCGTGCAATATGCCAAAGCCATGGGCATGAAGGTGATTGCGGTTGATATCAATGCCGATAAACTGAAACTTGCCAAGGACCTTGGCGCAGACTGGACGCTTAATGCCATGGAAACCGACGTGGTTGCCGAAGTGCAAAAGCAGATGGGCGGCGCCAACGGGGTTCTGGTAACAGCCGTTTCGAAATCGGCATTCTCCCAAGGGGTTGGCATGTTGGGCCGTCATGGCACCATGGCGCTTTGCGGATTGCCACCGGGCAAGTTCGAATTGGATATTTTCGATACGGTTCTGTCGCGCAAAACCATTCGGGGTTCGATTGTCGGCACGCGTGCCGACCTTCAGGAAGCCATCGAATTCGCGGGCGACGGCAAGGTCCATTCGCATTACACGACCGAGCCGATGGAAAACATCAATTCGATTTTTGACCGCATGCGTGCGGGCAAAATCGATGGCCGTATCGTGATGTCGATCTGATCGTTTGAGACTCTGATACAAGCCGACACAATAAGGGCTGTCAAATTTGGCAGCCCTTATATTTCAAAGGACCAAAAGAGCCTAAAGATCACGTCCACTAAAAGAATCTTCGCTGTAATAACGCACCGGAATCGCATCACCGACAAGGTCGCCGTTGCGGTTGATCCAGTGGTTTAGCGCCACAAATGGTGCCATATCCAGACCGGCTTCGCCAGCCAAATGGGTATAGGCATAGACCGCTATATCCGCCAGGGAATAGCGGGAATTGGCCAGAAAATCATGATCTTGCAGATGGCGATCAAGTATTGCCAACACGCCGAGCGCACCAAAACGACACTTGGCAAGCTGCCCTTCATTGCGTTCATTTTTCCCCGTCAGGTTCCAGTGACGCAATGTGGCGATGGTTGACTGAACATAATCGGCTTCGAAAAACAGCCATTGGCAGACTTTGGCGCGCTGATAGGCATCATGGGGCAAGTATTCCGTCCCCTCGCCCAGATACAGCAAGATCGCGTTGGATTCCGCAAGGCTGCGGCCATCATCAAGTTCCAGCACCGGCACGGCACCGGCGGGATTCATTTTGCGGAAATCATCGGTGTGACTTTCGCCTTCAAAAATCGAAACCCATTCGGTTTGATATTCAAGACCAAGATGGGCGCAAAGCTGGCGTATCCTTCCAAGCATTTTGTGATCCGGCGTAATCGTAAAGTTTCATGGTCTGATCCTTCCTTTGGACAAGCGGATAGCGTTCCGGAAAGTCGGGGTGCCGGTGGTACAGGTTTGACTGTTTGGATATTCAGATCAGGGGCCGGGTATTGGTTGATCAGGCGGCTTTGCTAACCATCGCGGCCTCGTGATCAAGCAGCCATCGTTTGCGATCCAGCCCCCCGGCATAACCGGTTAATGTTCCGTTCGATCCAATCACACGATGACACGGCACAATGATTGAAACCGGGTTCAGCGCATTGGCGCGTGCCACGGCACGCACCGCCTTTGGATTGCCAAGGATATCGGCCAACCCGGCATAGGACCGGCTTTGACCATTGGGAATCTCAATCAGACCATCCCAAACTGATTTCTGAAAATCGGTGCCGATCATATGAACATCCTCCATCGGCAATCGCCCGACCTTTCCTGCGAAATAGCCATCCAGCCAATTAATCACCGACTGTGGTGCTCTGCCGCCATCCTGCCAATCAAGGTTTTTAAACCGTCTTGTCTGAATCAGATGCAGGCGATCATCGTTGTTTTCAAAATCCAGATGCACCAGCTTGGCATCAACCATGGCAAGGCTCAGCGTGCCAATTGGGCTTTGATAACGGGCAACATCAATGCGGGTGGTCATTTGGATTTCTCCTGCTTTGGGGCTTGTTCATGTTCCAGTGCCGACCAAAGATATTGCGCCGCATAGGCCCGCCAGGGGCGCCAGCGTTCTGCATGTTGTTCAAGCGGCTTGGGTTTTCCCGGGCCACCGCCAATTTGCGATGCCTTAAGGATGCCAAGGTCGGCTGCGGGAAAGGCATCCGGATCACCAAGTCCGCGCAGGCCAAAATAATTCAGCGTCCAGGGACCAATACCCTTGGTCGCGGCCATTTCGGCCAGAATGTCATCGCCGGATTTACGGTCGCTTTCGGGATGGGCAAACAAATCGGTGATATCGGCCAAAGTTTGGGCGCGCCGTGTTGTCAGGCCGATGGAAATCAAATCCTGTTGCTGCATCCTGGCGGGTTCGGGAAACAGATGCGTGACACCGGTTCCGGCAATCAGGTTATCAGGCAGGGCTTCGCCAAACCGCGCAACAAGACGACCAGCCAATGTACGCGCCGCCGCCACAGAAACCTGTTGGCCCAGAACCGCACGGATCGCCAGTTCGAACCGGTCCCAGCATCCCGGCACACGCAGGCCCGGACGTTTATCGACCAAGGGCTGTAACAACGCATCATCGGCAAAAAGCGCGGTGATCGATGGAACATCGGCGTCAAGATCAAACAAACGCCGAACCCGCCCGCCTATTTCAAGAACCGCATCGCGGGCCGGCCCGCGCAGAATAACATCCACCCCGCCCTGATCCGATGCAAACCGACAAATCATTAAACCAAAGGCATCCTTGATGCGAAACCCCCGGGCATAGGTGCGATCCCCGACGGCCTCAAGCCCGGGAATAGCGCGGGCGCGAAAGAATGTCAGAAGATATTCAGCATCAAAGGGCTGTCGCGCACGCAACCGCAATATCAAATCATCGCTTTTGGCCGCAAAGGGATCAGTGGTGTCTTTTTTGGGTTCCAGTTTGGTCTTTAACCCGCGCCGAAAGGCCGTGGGGGCATGGCCATAGGCGGTTTTCATCGCATCGTTAAAGCGCCGCAAACTCCCGAACCCGGCGATATCGGCGATTTCAGTCATCGACAGGTTGCTATCGACAATCAATTGGCGGGCGCGCAACAACCGGCGTGCCTTGGCGTGGTCTTGGGGGGTGACGCCGGTATGATCCTTAAAGATACGGCGCAGATGGCGATCCCCAACACCCAAACGATCCGCCAGATCGGCAATCGATCCGGCTTCAAGCGCGCCTTCTTCGATCAACCGGACCGCACGCGCAACTGTGGCATGGACGCCGACACTTGCCGGTGATCCGGGGGCGGCTTCGGGCCGACAGCGCAAACAGGGGCGAAATCCATGGGCGATGGCGGCCTCGGCACTGGGATAAAACTGCACATTGACGCGCTTTGGCGTGACGGCCGGACATATCGGGCGGCAAAAAATACCCGTGGTCAGGACGGCAGTATAAAACCGTCCGTCAAACCGACGGTCGCGGGCCTTTAAGGCATGATAGCAGATATCATCATTGAGCTGTTCCATGCCCGGCAGTTTAGCAGATCATAAAAACAAAACTCGCCGGAATCGGACTCACACGTGACAGCCCCCCTATTGGCCCATCGGCCCGTCGACCCGATGGATCAATTCAGCGGAATATCATTAGAACCCTTGCCATCCTGATACAGATCAGAAAGCCGGTCATATTGATCGGTAATTGATTTGGCCTTTGCCAGATACGCCGCCCGATCCGGTTCGGGCAATGCCGCAATCATGCCCATCATCGAATGACTATCCCAGAATGCATTGGATTTATTGTATTGCCCGGCCTCAAGGGTGAAGACCTCTTTGAGGATTTTAAGGTCATGGGGAATCTCAAACGCATCGCGCGAGTCTTCGTGACTGAAGAAATAATAGAAATTATCAAACCCCGCCCATGTGATTGCCGACAAACACATTGAACAAGGTTCATGCGTTGACAGGAAAATCAGATCCGAGGTTGCCGGGCGGGTATCAGTCGGCATTTCATAAAACCGCTTCAGACAATGAACTTCGCCATGCCAAAGCGGATTTTCCGTTTCATTGTTGGTTTCCGCCAAAACCAAAGAATAATCGGATTTACGCAATAAAGCCGCTCCGAAAATCTTGTTTCCGGCGGCTACGCCATCGCGGGTTTTGGGCAGGATATCGTTTTCGAGGGTCCCAAACAGGGCGGAAAGAAGTGCGCGTGTATCGGCGTTTTTGGCTAGCATGGCGGCGGCCCTCGATGAAATCTGAACATTATTGATTACATTCATCGTCATCGAGCCGCCATGCCAACTGTTTTTATCGTCGCTTTATTGCCGTCCGGGGCGAAACACCTGATGGGTGGCCTTGATAACAGCCAAAACCGGTTCAGCTGCGAATAATGCCGTCGTTTAAATCCACATACTTTTGATCGGCCGGGACCGGGCGATAAAAATTCGGATCAAGCAAGGTTAACACCGAAATCAGGGTCGGCGATTTTCGGTCGCGCACCTTGGTAATCAGCGCGTGATCCACCGGCAGCATCTCACGGATTTTAAGAACTTCGAAAATCGGACCATTCGGGGTAGCAAGTTTGAATTGGTCGCCAACAGCGACCTGGCCATGGGACTGACGCGGCATTTTGGGAATTCACCTGATTTAATAGACGTTTAATCGTACTGCAAAACCCGCCGAGGCCCTGTTTCCAAACAATTGGCCTTATCGTTTTTCAACGGGTTTCATATATGCGCAACACAATGCCCACCATATCAGGCAATAGTATGACAGATGTAGAATTTTTACGGGAAACAGCGTCAATATTTATAGACGGCCATATGCTTTGCCATGCCCCCGATATCATTCAAAGTTTCAAACGCCCTTACGAAAACACCCCGCCAGTTTCCTGTGCGGGGTGTTTTGACAAATCGTCGTATCAGGGATCAATCGATGTCTTCGACTTCACCCGCCGATCCGGTAACCTTGGCCGCCAAGGCAGCGGCCATGAAAGCATCAAGATCACCGTTCAGAACGCCCTGGGTATCGGATGTTTCGACACCTGTGCGCAGATCCTTGATCATCTGATAGGGCTGCAGCACATAGGAACGAATTTGATGGCCCCAGCCGATATCGGACTTGGTATCCTCGACCGCTTGGGCTTCGGCTTCGCGTTTTTGAAGTTCGGCCTCATACAGACGGGCTTTAAGCATCTTCATCGCCGTATCGCGGTTTTTATGCTGTGAACGGTCGTTCTGGCACTGCGCGACGATACCGGTCGGAATATGGGTCATACGCACGGCCGAGTCTGTTCGGTTAACGTGCTGCCCCCCCGCACCGGATGCACGATAGGTATCAATACGAAGATCCTTGTCGAGGATTTCGATATTGATATCGTCATCAATCACCGGATAGACCCAGCAGGACGAAAAGCTGGTATGGCGGCGCGCAGCACTGTCATAAGGCGAAATACGCACCAGACGATGCACACCAACCTCATTCTTCAGCCAGCCATAGGCATTATGACCGATAACCTTATAGGTCACCGATTTAATACCGGCTTCCTCGCCGTTGCTTTCTTCAAGCATTTCAAGCTTGTAACCCTTGGACTCCGCCCAACGCACATACATGCGCGCCAGCATATTGGCCCAATCCTGCGCCTCGGTCCCGCCCGCACCGGCGTGGATTTCAAGATAGGCATCATTGGCGTCAGCTTCGCCCGAAAGCAGGCTTTCAAGTTCACGCTTGGCCGCGATTTCCCGAATACCGCGCAGACCTTCTTCGGCCTCGGCAACGGTTTCTTCGTCACCTTCGGCCTCGCCAAGCTCGATCAGACCGATATTGTCTTCGAGTTCCTGGGCAAGGGATTTGTAGCCATTGATGGCATCGTCAAGCCGGGTGCGTTCCTGCATGACTTTCTGCGCATTTTCCGGCTTGTCCCACAGGGTGGGATCTTCGGCCAGTGCGTTTAATTCGTCGAGGCGTCTAAGAGCATTATCCCAGTCAAAGATGCCTCCTCAGCAGTGCCATCGACTGCTTGATTTCATCGACCAATGCCTGTGCTTCAGCGCGCATTGATGTCTCCGTTATTCACATGAAACTCTGTCAGGCTGCGAAGGATCGCAGCAACTTCGGCGGCGCTTATAGCAGTTTTTGACCGGCTTGAAACCCCCTGGCAGGGAAGTCAGACAGACATGAAAAACCCGGCGCAACATCTGCGCCGGGTTTCGATAAAGGCCACACGATGAAGGCCGCACAAGGTACTAGCTGTAAACCGGATCAAGGGTAATGGTGTACAGCTCGTCATCGGCAACATCGCGAAGCGACACCCGGAATTGTTCGGTATCGGCATCGATATCGACAAGACCAAAGAACTGCAGACCAAAGGATGGCGGCAGATTGATCCCCTGTTCCTTGCTTGGATGTTTGGTGAACACCACCTGCGGGCCAAATGTGTTGTCCATATCATTCGGGCCGAACGTTCCGGCATGCAGCGGACCAGAAACAAATTCCCAGAACGGATCGAAATCCTGGAATTGGGCTTTGTTCGGATCATAATAATGCGCTGCCGTGTAATGCACATCGGCCGTCAACCAAACGGTATTGCGAATGCGCGCCGACTTGATAAAGCGCAGCAATTCAACGATTTCAAGTTCGCGTCCGGCCGGTGCGCCATCACCATTGGCCAGATTTTCAAAGGTGCTTTTGTTTTTCCAGTCATCATAAACAATCATGCCAATCGGCATATCCGCAGCGATGACTTTCCAGGTTGCCTTGGAATTTAAAAGGCTGCGCTTGAACCATTCCATCTGTTCGCGGCCAAGGAAGGCGGTATTGTCATTTGGTTCCGGGCTGTTATTGGCATCATTGGTGCCGCGATAGCTGCGCATATCCAGAAAGAAGACATCCAGCGACGGGCCATAGGACACCTTGCGATAAACCCGGCCCGGTTCTGTCGCATGTTCGGTGATCGGCAACATTTCACGAAATGCCCGATTGGCGCGTGCAGCCATCAATGAGACCGATTTTTCGCTATAGCGATCATCGCCGGTCAGCATTTCGCCCGGATACCAGTTATTCAGAACTTCATGGTCATCCCACTGATAATAGACCGGGATCAAACGGTTAAATTCCAGAACGTTCTTATCAAGCATGTTGTATTTATAATTGCCGCGGAACTCGTTTAACGTTTCCGCGACCTTGCCGGTATCTTCGGTGATGATGTTTTTCCACATATCGCCATCGGGCATTTTTGCCTGTTCGGCAAACGGACCATCGGCATAGATGGTATCACCGGAATGGATGAAGAAATCCGGATTGTGTTTGGTGATCGTGTCATAGGTTTTCATCCCGCCACGATCTTCATCAATGCCCCAGCCCTGCCCGGCGGTATCCCCGGACCAGCCGAAACGAATATTGCGTTTGGCCGCCGGTGCGGTACGGAAATGACCAATCACCGGTTCCGACGATGTGCGTCCGTCATCAAGATTTTCAAAATGGATTTTGTAAAACACATCCTGCCCGGCGGGCAAATCAGTCAGGGCAAGTTTGCCCGCAAAATCACGTTCTGGCAGCACGTCAACATGCGGGATTTTAACCGAACGCGAAAAGTTTTCGGTTGTGGCAATTTCCGTGATCATACGCGACGCACGGTCCGCACGCCCCCAGATACAGGCAGAATTGGCCGTGACATCGCCACTTTGGACACCATGCGTGATTATCGGACGATCAGCCGCACGCGAAATCGACGGCATGAAAAAACCACCCATGGCCGATGCGGCACTGGCAGTTGCCGTCGTCGTCAGGAATTTTCGGCGGGAAAGACGAAAAGACATGGAAAGAACCCCTTCAAGGTTTGAAGCAACACATTGAAGAGTATGACAAATCCAAATGACAACACCGTTGCCGCGACTTGATGATTTTATCAACATTTAATGACATCGACCGGCGCAATTAGACGTATCGGCATCATTGCGATTTTCAAATGAAAGCAGTCCCCGGACCAAGCATATAAAAAAGGCCGAATGCATGTGACATCCGGCCTTTGATAATGACGTCGCAAAATCGCTGTACGATCCTTAATCAAGGATAAGAACGATCAATAAATACCACCCGGGCTTGAAACACCGCCGGTATCATTTTCGGCCCCGACACCACTGTAACCGCCATCAATGACATTATCATTCGACGACGGAATGGTGCCCGGCTTGAAGGCTTCCCAGATCACATTCTGATCGCCCGGACGGGCCGGAAGCCCCGAACGAGCTTCAACCCGAACCATGCGAATCCCCGGAGGAGTCCGGAACGGAACGGCTTTGGTGCCTTTAAGCGCGTCGCCCATAAACTGTTTAAAGATCGGCGCGGCGGCACTTGCCCCCTGTTCCTTGTCGCCAAGTGACCGGTTATCGTCAAAGCCGACATAAACGCCAACCGCAAGGTCCGGCGAGAAGCCGACAAACCAGGAATCGCGGCTGTCATTGGTGGTCCCGGTTTTACCTGCCAGCGGATAGGGAAGTTCGCTAATCCGGCGGCCGGTGCCACGTTCAACCACACCTTCAAGCATCGATACCATCTGGAACGCACTTGCGGGGTCGGTCAGTTGTTCACGGTTATCAGGCAGTTCCGGCGGCATTTGATTGCGGAAGGTCACATCCTGACATTCCGCACATTGACGTTCGTCGCGGCGGTAAATCACTTCACCACGACGATTTTGAATGCGGTCAATCAAAGTCGGGGTGATTTTCTTGCCGCCATTGACCAGTTCGGCATAGGCCGCCGTCATACGCATAACGGTGGTTTCCGCCGCACCAAGTGCCATCGACAGGACATTGGGCATATCGTCAACCACACCGAAACGTTTGGCATAATCAACAACCTTGTCCATACCAATCGTCTGGGCCAAGCGGACCGTCATCAGGTTCCGCGACAATTCAATTCCCAGACGCATGGTCGAAGGACCATAAAATTTGCCGCTATAGTTGCCGGGTTTCCATTTGCCAAGGCCCGGTCCCTGATCAATCACAAACGGCGCATCCAGAACCAGTGTTGACGGCGTAAAGCCATCATCAAGGGCCGCGATATAAACGAACGGCTTAAAGGCCGATCCCGGTTGACGGCGGGCCTGAGTTGCTCGGTTAAATTTAGACAAGGCATGCGAAAAACCACCCGACATGGCCAAAACACGACCAGTATGCGGGTCCATCGCCACCAGCCCCCCATTCACATCGGGAATCTGACGCAAACCATAGGTGTTGGGTGGTAATTCTTCGCCGTCGAGTTCCGCGAAATGTTTCACATACACCACGTCACCGGGCGACAAAACATCCGACGGGCTGTTGACCACAGCACCAAGTTCCTGCCCTTTCTGAGTTGGGCGCGCCCAGGTCAGGAAGCGAAGCGGAATACGTCCTTGTTTGCCCGACAAAAGACCAAGTGTGGCTTCGTTGGCGTCAACCCGCAAGATGGCGGCAACATCCCATGGCACATCACTTGGGGTTTCGACTTCCCGCAGTTTTTGTTGCCAATCATCAGCAAGATCAATTTTGGTAATTGGCCCGCGCCAGCCATGACGGCGGTCATATTCAACCAAGCCATCAAACAGCGCCTGATCGGCAATCGTCTGCAATTCGGGTACAACGGTCGCACGGACCGAAAGCCCCCCGTCATAAAGCATATTTTCGCCATAACGATCGACAAGTTGACGGCGGACTTCCTCGGCAAAGAAATCCGCACGATAGGTATCAACCGACTGACGTTCCTTGGCGGCCAGCGGGCGTGCCCATGCGGTTTGTGCTTCTTGTTCGGTGATGAATTTTTCTTCAAGCATCCGGCCAATCACCCAATTCCGACGCGCCTTGGCTTCGTCATGATTGCGGACCGGATGATAATTTGACGGCGCTTTGGGCAGGGCGGCAAGATAGGCGACTTCTTCGACATTCAGCTCGTCGAGCGATTTATCGAAATAACGAAGTGCTGCGGCTGCCACGCCATAACTGCCATTGCCGAGGTAAATCTCGTTCAGATACAGCTCAAGGATATGTTCCTTGCTAAAGGCACGTTCGATCCTAAACGACAGGATTGCTTCCTTGATCTTGCGTTCATAGGAAACTTCGCTGGTCAAAAGGAAGTTTTTTGCCACCTGCTGGGTGATGGTTGACGCGCCAACCGGGCGTTTGCCTGTACCAAGATTAACAACGTTGGTAACAGCGGCACGCAACACAGAGGCAAAATCAATCCCCGGATGACTGAAAAAGTTTTTATCCTCGGCCGCGACAAACGCATCAACAACAATATGCGGGATCGAGGTGATTGGCACGAAAACACGTTTTTCACGCGCATATTCGGCAATCAACGCCCCGTCACCGGCATGAACACGCGTCATGACCTCGGGCTCATAGGTTTCAAGCTGGGTGTAATCAGGCAAATCCTGGCCAAAATGCCAGAAAACAGCCAGAACGCCGATGCCCCCGGCAATTACCATCAAGAAAAGAACACCGAAAATACTTAGTAATATACGCATAAAAACAGGTCTTTTTCGTTTTGCTGTTTTGGCCTGATCCGGCTCATGCGCATGTATATGCCCATCCCGGAGGGTTATAACCAGCCCTATTATAGCGGCAAAAAAATGACAGCGTTGTGACAGCGCGCACGACAGCCGTTTTTTGCCCTGACGAGACCGGACTGGAACTATAGCCCGCCTACCCGATCAAAGCGAGGGATGCGGCATCCCCTGCACGGAAAAGTTACGCACGGGCAAAAGCGATAGCTTAAATTCTAGAATTTGTGTTTTTCAAAATAAATATCGATGGCCCGCATCACGGCCTCGGCCACCTTGCGGCGATGGGCCGGGCTTTGCAGCAGTTTGGCATCGGTGGCGTTTGACAGATATCCCATTTCAAACAAAGCCGATGGAATATCAGGCGCCTTAAGAACCGCAAACCCGGCAAAGCGATGGGTGCGGCGTTGCAATTCGATGCTTTTGGCAAGTTCGCTGACCATGTTTGCCGCAAGGGTCGCCGACAAATTCATGGTTTCACGCTGCGCCAGATCAATCAGGATGCTTTGAACCAGCGAATTTTCCTCGGACAGGTCAATACCGGCGATAACGTCGGCCTTGTTTTCCTTGGACGCCAGTGCGGCGGCTTCTTTATCCGATGCGTTTTCAGATAATGTATAGACAGATGCACCGCGATGCTTGGAGTTACCAATCGAGTCTGCATGTAGCGAAATAAACAAATCCGCGCCGTTTTTACGCGCGATTTCCGTGCGTTGACGCAATTTAAGGAACACATCCCTGTCACGCGTCAAAAGCACGCGATACCGCCCGGACTGAGTCAGGACATTTTCAAGTTCCCGGGCCGCGGCAAGGGTCAAATCCTTTTCATAAACCCCGCCAACACCAATAGCTCCCGGATCAACCCCGCCGTGACCGGCATCAATCGCGATCAAAGGTTTGTCCGACCCGCCGCGACCAGATTTAACCGCGACATCGGCACTTTGTTCCGTGGCACTGGTATCATTGCGGCTGCGTGCGGAATAGGCCGCCATGCTTTCGCGTGACGCAGCCATAAATGCTTCGCGCTTAGCCGGTGACAAATCAACAACCAAACGGCTTGGCTTGCCATCCGATGGCGGCAAACTAAAGATTTTTGATACCAAAGCGGGCTTGGCAACATCAAGAACGACACGGAATGTCCCCGGTTTGAACAGGCCATAACGTAACCCGGAAATCAAACCGCCACCGGATGTGACCTTGCCGGGCGGAGCGCTCCATTCGATTTCGGGCATATCGATAATGATGCGATAGGGATCAGGCAGCAGAAAATAACTGAATTCGACATTGCGATCGAGATCGATGACAAACCGTGTGTAATCGGGATAGACGCCAAGACGCGCGCCAAGAACCTTGGCGTCCTGTGCCTTGGCCAGCGACATAAAACAAACGCAAAGCACAAGCGACAGGCAAAACACCGCAACCATCCGCGCGGAATTCCATCCAGCAGAAAATAGCTTTTCTATCGTCGCTTGAAACTGCGAACCTGTTAGCACTGATACCATCGCCCTGCCGCGTTGTTGTGATGTCACACGATCACTTATCTTGATTGCGCTTATAACAACGTGTTGGTTAACGGGCAATTGACCGCCCCGGGAAGTTTTGCGGCAATCAAATCAAACTGATGTGATCGGCATATCGGCAATGTAAACGGTAAAAACATTGCAGGATCATGGATTTGGCAGAACTGATCCGTAATCGGCGCATTTATGCGGAAAACTTTGTAGTTTTCAAATGAACCGCAATAAAGTCATCGGAGAACGTAACAAAACTGTTTGTCGCGCGCGTTCAAAACGGATATGTTGCATCCGAGATTCCTATGCCTTGCGGTGTGAACCTTTATTAATCCGCTAGGTTGAGGACGCGACGAGCTCAGTTCTCGGGTCGGTGTCTCGGTGACGCGGCAATTCCCGCTCCCGATAGAGCCCTCTCAATCAAGGCTGACTTGGCGCGCTCGAAGTTTACGCAACATATTTTCGTTTTAACACCAAAACCAGGCCCGAACCGGAAGAGCAGCCGAAACGCGATGAACCAGATATATACAGGACATATCGCGACCTTTATGGACGGCGCCTCCGGATACGCCGGTTTATTTGCATACCAGCGCAACATCGCTTTACGCAGGAAACTGGCGGGGCCTTTAGGAACAGGTTCCGAATGGTCAAACGCATGCTTATCGATGCGACGCACGCGGAAGAAAGCCGTGTCGTTGTAATTAATGGAAATCGCTTAGAAGAATACGACGTCGAGACTTCGACCAAGAAGCAAATCAAAGGAAATATCTATCTCGCGAAAGTGACGCGTGTAGAGCCGTCCTTGCAGGCGGCCTTCGTCGATTACGGCGGAAACCGTCATGGCTTCCTTGCCTTTAGCGAAATCCATTCCGACTATTACCAAATCCCGATGGCGGACCGCGAAGCACTTTCGCGTGGGCATTCCACAGTCAAGGATGCCGACGTCGTTGAAGACAACATCGGCGACGCATCCGACGGCGATGACACCCCGAAAAAAGATAAGAAACCGGCCCGCCCGCGCAATCGCCGCAAACCGCGCGCGAAAGTATCGGATGACGTGGCTGTTGAAACCGATGCCGATGCACCGGTTGCTGCGGTAACAGGCGATGCCGCAACCAGTGCATCGACCGATACCACCGCACAAGATACAGATACCCCACAGGAAAACGTCGCTGCCAATGCCGACATTGCCGCAGACGAAGACGCCAAACCGCGTCGCCGTCGTCCGCGCAACCGTCGCAAAAAAACCGATGACGTCGAAACATCAGCAGCTGAAACCACAGCCGAAGCCACTGATACATCTGGATCTGATGATGACAACACCGATGGTTCGGGTGGCGGCAATGCGGCAATGTCGGCGGAAATCGCCGAACTGACCGTTGATGTCGAAACCGAAGCCGCCGGTGCGGTCCAGGTTGAAGAAGAAATCGACGATCTGGGTGGCGATGATGACGGTGACGAATTCACCGAAACGCATCGCCCACAGTTCCAGAAACGTTATAAAATTCAGGAAGTCATCAAGCGCCGTCAGATTCTTTTGGTGCAGGTCGTCAAGGAAGAACGTGGCAACAAGGGTGCCGCCCTTTCAACCTTCCTGTCACTGGCCGGTCGTTATTGTGTTTTGATGCCCAACACCCCGCGTGGTGGCGGCATTTCGCGCAAAATCACCAATGCCCAGGATCGCAAGCGCCTGAAAGCCATTCTGGCCGAGCTGGAAATTCCGGACGGCATGGCAGTTATCGTCCGTACCGCCGGTTCGGAACGTACCAAGGCCGAAATCAAACGCGACTTCGATTATCTGATGCGTTTGTGGGATCGTATCCGCGAAACCACCCTTCAGAGCCAAGCACCATGCCTGATTTACGAAGAAGCCGATCTGATCAAACGGTCTATCCGCGATCTTTATGCGCGTGATGTTGATGAAGTTCTGGTCGAAGGTGACGAAGGTTACCGGATCGCCAAAGACTTTATGAAAATGTTGATGCCGTCGCATGCCAAGCGCGTACAGCCCTATAAAGATCAGGGCGTGCCGCTGTTCCACCGTTTCCAGGTGGAAAGCCAGCTTGATGCGATGCTTAACCCGGTGGTTCAGCTTAAATCGGGTGGTTATATCGTTATCAACCCGACCGAAGCTCTGGTCGCGATTGACGTCAACTCGGGCCGTTCGACCCGTGAACGCAATATCGAAGAAACCGCTTATAAAACCAACCTTGAAGCCGCCGAAGAACTGGCGCGTCAGTTGCGCCTGCGCGATTTGGCCGGCCTGATCGTCGTCGATTTCATCGATATGGAAGATCACCGCAATCAGGGATCAGTTGAACGCAAGCTTAAAGAAGCCATGCGCAACGACCGTGCCCGTTTGCAGATCGGCCGGATCAGCCCGTTTGGTCTGCTTGAAATGTCGCGTCAACGCCTGCGCCCGTCGCTGGTCGAAAGTGCATTTGAAGTTTGCAACCATTGCCGTGGTGTCGGCCTTGTTCGTTCGATCGAAAGTGCAGCCCTTCATCTGCTGCGCGTGCTCGAAGAAGAAGGCATGCGCCGCCGTTCCGGCGCATTAACCGTCCATGTCGCGAACGAGGTTGCACTTTATATCCTCAACCGCAAACGTGACACGCTGGGCGAGATCGAACAGCGTTACGGCTTTACCATCATGATCTTTGGTGATGACAGCCTGATTTCCCCGGATCACCGTATTGAGCGCACCCGCGCGAAAAAAGGTGATGAAGGCCCCGAAGAAAGTGCTGTTCTAAACACCGATAGCGTTTCGCTGACCGCAATCGAAAGCCCGATTGAGCCAGACGAAGACGAAGAAGACGACGAAGACAACAGCGCAGAAATCAGCGAAACAAGCGAAACCACCGATAATCGTGACGAAGACGATCAAGGCAACAAACGCCGCCGTCGCCGTCGTCGCCGTCGTGGTCGCAATGATGAACGCGATGATAACAGCACCGAACCACAGGAAGCCGGAGCCGTCAGCGAAGCCAATGACGCCACTGACAGCAATGATCAGGGCGACAGTGACGACGATGATGATGACGATGAAGCACAGCGCAAACGCCGCCGTCGTGGCAAGCGCGGTGGTCGCCGTCGTTCCCGCCGCCAGGAATTAGAAGGCCCGGCACGCGTTAAATCCCCGGCCGATGATGCAGAGGCAACAGCACTTCGCCGTGACCGTGACCACAGCGCACCAGAAGGCAGTGTTGTCGATCAGGTTATCGAAGCTGATAGCGAAGGCCAGGATAGCGGCAGCTTTGACGAAGAAGGTGTTCGCACTGGTCGTCAGCGCGACACAACGGCACCGGCCCCATCCCGTCCACGCCGTGACCGCAATGATAATCGCCGCAACCGTCGTGACCGCAAGGACCGTGGTGATGTCAAAAATATCCCGATCCAAAGCGGCCCGGCACCAGAGAATGCAGCAGAAAACGCAACTGATACTGCGCCGGTAACGGCACAGGAAACAGCACAGTCAACTGCACCGGCACCGATAGCTGCACCTGTGACTTCTGGCGAAACCGCCCGAGAGGCAGCGGCAACACCGGTTTCGCAATCTGCTCCGGCTGAGATTGTCACCGAGAAACCGGCAACCCCGGCTCCGTCTCCGGCGCCAACACCGGCACCTGCACCAGCGGCTGAAAAGCCAGAACCGAAACCGGAACCGAAGGCAGAACCTACCCCGGCACCGGTCGTTAGCGAACCGGTTGCAGAACCGGCAAAGGACGAAAAACCCACACCGAAGAAACGCGGCTGGTGGAGCCTTGGCCGTTAAGGTCATCTGACACAAAAATAAAAGGGGCTGCCGAGTGATCGGCAGCCCCTTTTTTATTCCAAACCTGATCGGCAAACTATGCTGAAAACCTAGCGTTTCCAGTTCTGCAATGCCTTGACCGCGCCAATCATGGTGGCTTCACTATGAGCAAATGAGAATCGCACATAATGTTTGCCGCGCAGGCGATCAAAATCAGTGCCCGGCGTGGTTGCGACGCCGGTTTCGTCGAGTATGCGACGGCAAAATGCCTCGCTATCATCGGTCAAATCACTGACATCAGCATAAAGATAGAACGCACCATCAGCGGGGGCAAATTTGGTGAACCCGGCCTTGGGCAAACCATCAAGCAGGATTTCACGATTGCGCGCATAGGCCGCGATATTAGCCTGAATCTCTTCCTCGCAATCAAACGCCGCAACGGCGGCAATCTGGGACAATGCCGGGGCAGAAATAAACAGATTCTGTTGCAGGCATTCGACAGCACGCATCAAATCCGGCGGCACGACCGCCCACCCCAGACGCCAGCCCGTCATCGAGAAATATTTCGAGAAACTGTTAATGATGAAGGCATCATCACCGAATTCAAGCGCGGTGCATTCCTTGACATCGCCAAATGAAATTCCCTGATAAATCTCGTCACTGATCAGGCGAATATCATTTTCGCGGCAATAAGTTGCCAGTTCGCGATAGGTTTGCACATCAATCATACTGCCCGCCGGGTTGGACGGACTTGCGATAATCAGACCATCAACCGGGGATTCAAGGTCGCGTAACATCTGAACCGTTGGCTGATAATGGCTTTCGGGACCGGTCGGCAGATTGACCGTTTCAATGCCAAGTGCTGTCAGGATGTTGTGATAGGCAGGATATCCGGGGGCGGCCATCGCCACCCGATCCCCGGCATCAAATGCTGCCAGGAACGCCAACACGAAAATCGATGATGATCCACTGGCGACACAAATCCGCGACGGGTCAACCGACACATCAAATTTGCGTTTGTAATGGCCCGCAATCGCATCGCGCAGCGGATCGATCCCCATGGCATTAGTATAACCGATCAGGTCGTCATCAAGCGCACGGGCGGCGGCTTCGCGTACTTTGCGAGGCGCGGGTGTGCCGGGCTGACCGACTTCAAGATGGAAAACGGCCTTTCCTTCAACCTCACGGGCATTGGCAGCCCGCATGACATCCATGACGATAAAGGGCGAAATGGCGCCGCGACGCGATTGTTTCAAAGCCATGCGTGGGGTCCTGCTTTGTATCTTGAAACGGGGTGTTTTGCGAATCGGGGCAGGAAGTCCCTGCCCCGAAAAAGGTCGAAGCGATAACTACCTATTGCGTTCCGGCCATGCCACCACCAACCGGGTCGGCAACGAATTGACAGGTTTCAGGATGGGGCGGCACCCCACCAAGGCAACGGACAATGTTGACCGATGAATTGCCATCTGAATTCATTGAAATATTCGCCGCAGCACCGTTTCCAATCAGGTCCTCGGCCAGCGTAGCAATCTGTTTGGTTGCCCCCGCCGGTGTCGCCGTGCCTGCGATGCCATAGTAATATTCCCAAACAAACGGGTTCACCATCAGCGCCGGGCCGATCAAAGGTGTCTGGGCATGGGCCGCGTCGCCCGCGGCAAGATTAAGACCAAAAGAATCGGCACCAAGCGCGGCACCAAATGGCTTATTCATCGTCGTGGTGCAGACCACCGCATTGGCAGCCCGGTCCAGAACGACAAACCCACTGCGACCAGAATTGGTCTGGGCGGCATTATCCCCGGCATCAATATCGGCCAGATAACGGTTCAGAATCGCACCAAGTTCGGTGCCTTGATCAATCACCGAACGGCCACTGGACGATCGCGGCGGATAGGCAAGGTAAAGGGTTTCATTGCCGACCTTAACCTCGGTCGCAGATTTCCATTCCGGTTTGTAGCTGCGCATATCATCGGCTGTTAGCGTACCACCGGCATTTTCAACGGCCTTTGCGATTTGCGCACCCAATGCACCGTTATAGAACTCTCCCGGCCCTTTGACCCGAAGCGACGTCAGAAGCGCACCGAGATTGACCGACCGAATCCGATCCCCGACATGTAAGGTATTGCCACCGGGCATGAAAACTTCCCGCAGCATTGGGCTTGCTTCGATGCGATCCCGGTTGGCGTCGATATCAACAACCATCGATCGCGATACCGGCACGCCAAGGCGCGCATATTGTTCCGCCGCCGAAAGAAGCTGTGCCCAATTTAAGCGTCCGTAACGCGCGCTAAGCGCATAAAGGCCGCGTGGCACGGCGGGAATCGTGGTTGCAGTCTGATCCGCAGCAGTCCTAGTTCCCGAACGCGGCCAAAAATCAAGGACCTCGACCTTTTTGGCACTGCGCATATGCACCACACAAACCCCGCCGCCGCCAATACCCGCCACCGAGGATTTGGTCACCGTCATGGTCGCATATAACGCCACAGCCGCATCAGCAGCCGTTCCGCCAGCGGACAAAACATCGCGTGCAACGCGAACGGCGCGCGGCTCATCCGCGACCACTCCGCCAAGAAAACCGCTGACGGCCCCTATTTGGCCAAGATTTTCTGATTTATCACTACTGCAGGCAGCAAGACCGGCAGTCATTGCGATTGCGGTCATGATCCGCCATGATGGCTTGCGCGTCGGAATCCTGTCCTCACTGACCGGGTCGACATCAGATGAACGAGAAGACGGAACGCACATTTTGCTCAGACGCATTATTACTCTCACTGCCATTTTCCTTGTTGCCCTGCCCAGCACCGTTTTTGCGCAGGGACGTTCTTTTATCCGCGACACCGAGATAGAGGAAACCCTTCATCTGTATGCCGAGCCGATATTCAAGGCTGCGGGGCTCGATCCGCGCGGTGTTAGTGTCTATATCATCTCAGACGCCAGCCTGAACGCATTCGTTGCCGGTGGTCAAAAGCTTTTTATCAATACTGGCCTCTTGTTGAAAGCCCAGACTCCCGAACAGGTTATGGGGGTTATAGCCCACGAAACCGGTCACATTGCTGGCGGGCACCTTTCGCGCGTTCATGATCAACTGCGAAATGCCTCAGCGATCTCGATTCTATCGACCATTGTTGGTGTTGCCGCCGGTGTTGCCGCCGGGCGGGCCGATGTTGGCACGGCGGCCGTTTTAGGCGGTCAAAACGTTGCCGAACGTAACTTCCTTGCCTATTCCCGTACCCAGGAAAGCAGTGCTGATCAGGCCGGTGTCAACTTTTTGACCGAAGCCGGTATTACATCGCGTGGTCTGATGGAATTCATGGAAACGCTTGAAGGCCAGGAATTGCTAAGTACTGCGCGTCAGGACCCGTATCTGCGCAGTCACCCATTAACAACGGAACGTGTTGATTTCCTTGAAAACTATGTCGCCAATTCGTCACTTAAGACTACCAAGGTCGATCCGGCACTATATGAACGTCACGACCGTATGCGTGCCAAGCTTTATGCCTTTACCAATCACATCCGCAATACGCTGCGCGTCTATCCCGAAACAGATACCAGCATTTCCGGGCGTTATGCGCGCGCGATTGCCTATTACCGGGACTCGCAGATTGATCCGGCAATGAAAATCATTGATGGCCTGATCGCCGAGGAACCGGAAAACGCATATTTCGCCGAACTTAAAGGTCAGGTTTTGCTGGAATTCGGCAAGGCTACCGAAGCCGCTCCGCCATTACGTAAAGCGGTTGAACTTTCCAAGGGCGCCCCGTTGATCCGGTTGCTGTTGGCCCATGCCCTGATCGAAAGCAGCGATAGTGCCGCTCTGCCTGAAGCCAAGGAAAACCTTCTGGGAGTTTTGGCCGTTGAACGCAGCAATACATCAGCATGGCGTTTTAGGGCAATTATTGAAAACCGTCTGGGCAATGAAGGCGAAGCATCCCTTTCACAGGCGGAATACAGCCTTTTGACCGGTGACCGCGAAGCCGCAAAATATCATGCGGTGCAGGCGGATCGGAAACTTGAAAAAGGTACCGCCACCTGGCAGCGGGCGCAGGATATTATCCGCGCAACAGATCCCGAAGACGGCAAGGACAAAGACAAGGATAAGCCAAAGTGATCGCCATCCATTTGCCGCAGACAGGCTTTCTGTCTGCGGCAATACGCCGCCTTGCAATAAAGTTTCTTACCCTTCGAACATTGACGTTAAAATTGGCCGTTCGCTTTCTTGCGATTCCCCTTTTGGCCATTCCGTTTTTGGCCGGTTGCGGATTGCCCGGTGCCGGGGTCGGAGTTGAAGGCGACCTAAAACTTCTTTATGCCCCCTTCTCGCTGACCAATCCGCCAAAATACTGGCTTTACGCCAAACGCCCCGATCATCTGGGCAATAAAGCGGACATCAAGGCGAATACGCTTTACTGGGACGATATTGGCGGGCACATCGCATTGGCAATGCGCCCTGCAATCGAACCCTTTGAACTGGGCCGACGCACCAATATTGCCATCTTGGCATCCCCCTATCTGTCATTTGACTGGTACAAGAATGCATCAGCAACGCCCGGCGATATCGAGATTATCCTTGGTTTTCGCGCGCAATCAGAAGGCAATTGGGGGGAAAGTGATCTGGGGGCTGGCAAGCCACCGATGGATCACATCATCCGCCTGCCAATCGGCGTTGAGGCCGATGGCGTGACAGGCTGGCAGCGGGATTATTTTGATCTTTCATCCCTGCATCGCCGGTACTGGCCCGACACAGATGAAATCAATATCCGTCTGGTATGGATAGGAATTGCAACGACACAGGAACATCGGCCGGATGTGGCCGGGGTCACATACCTCTCGCATATTTTACTTTCCCGTTAGATCGGCTGTCGCGTATCAGTTAATCAACAACATAAATCCCGCACCGCCGTTTGGGTATGGCAACGCACAGAAAACAAAGGACTTCGGATGACTTCGCAAATGATCAAACGTCTTCTTGGCAGTGCTGCCATCATGGTTTCACTTGGTCTTGCATCGGGCGCAGCATCAAGTGCACAGGCCGCCAATGATCAAATAAGCGACACCCAGAAGGCCCAGTTTGAAAGCGTGATCGAACAATATCTGATGGAAAATCCGGATGTGTTGCTGCGTGCGATCCAGAACGTTCAGGTCTGGCAGACAGCAGAACAGGCGCGCAAGAATGCCGACGCCATTACTCCGGTCTGGGATGCATTGATTGCTGACAGTTCCGTACCATCCGTCGGCCCGGCAGATGCACCCGTCACAGTGATCGAGTTTTTTGACTATCATTGTGGATATTGCAAACGCGCCTTTGACGGCGTGAAAGATTTGGCCGAACAATCGGACGGCAAGGTTCGCACCCTTTTTGTCGAATTCCCGATCTTGCGTGAAGAAAGTGCCAATGCGGCGCGTGCCGCACTGGCCGCCGCCAAACAGGGCAAATACATGGAAGTACACAGCGCATTCATGGAAAGCCGTGGCATTCTTGACGAAGGCCAGATCAATGATCTTGCCGCAGATGCCGGTGTGGATGTCGATCAGATGCGCAAAGATATGCAGTCAGCCGAAATCACAGGCATGCTTGCACAATATTCCGCAATGGCGCGCTCAATCGGGGTGAATGGTACCCCGGCCTTCCTGATCAATGGGAATATGGTGTCCGGCGCGGATATGGAACGTGTCAATGCACTGGTTGAAGCCGGTTTGAACGAGGCTTCCTGATCAGGATAAGATCAAAACCTTGCGACTGCATATGCAGTCCATCCGTTTTGCATTGTGAATAAAACAAAGGGGGCCGTTTCGATTTCGAAACGGCCCCCTTTTAAATCCATCCAAAATCAATCAGATCACACCGGCAAGCGGTGATGACGGATCGGCATATTTTTTCTTGGGCATACGACCGGCAAGGAAGGATTCGCGACCCGCGATGATCGCGTGCTTCATCGCACGTGCCATGCGGATCGGATCTTTGGCACCGGCAATCGCGCTATTCATCAAAACACCGTCACAACCCAGTTCCATAGCAAATGCCGCATCGGACGCAGTCCCAACCCCGGCATCAACAATCACCGGCACATTCGCACCGTCTTTGATCAGCGCGATATTGACCGGATTAATAATTCCCATGCCCGACCCAATCAGAGAGCCCAGCGGCATGATCGCGCAACAACCCATATCTTCAAGCATCTTGGCCTGAATAGGATCATCGCTACAGTATACCATCACGTCAAAACCATCCTTAATCAGGGATTCGGCGGCTTTGAGGGTTTCGGGCATATTGGGATAAAGCGTTTTCTGATCACCGAGAACTTCAAGCTTCACAAGGTTCCAGCCACCGGCTTCGCGCGCAAGGCGCAAGGTACGAACCGAGTCATCAGCAGTAAAACACCCCGCCGTATTTGGCAGGTAAACGTATTTTTTCGGATCAACATAATCGACCAACATCGGCTGCCCCGGATCGGTCAGATTAACGCGACGCACGGCAACGGTAACCATTTCAGCCCCGGATGCCTCGATTGCGATGCGGGTTTCGTCGAAATCCTTGTATTTGCCGGTACCGACAATCAGGCGGGATTTGAATTTGTGACCGGCGACGGTGAAACCTTGGTCATCGGCGGCGGTCAGATCGGCATCTGATGACCCACCCCCGATAAAATGAACGATTTCCAGCTTGTCACCATCGACAAGCGACGTATCGCCATAAGCCGTTTTCGGCACAATTTCGAGATTGCGTTCAACCGCGACCTTGGTTGCCGTGATTCCGAGTTCCCCCAGAAGGTCGGCAACGGTCGCTGCGGTTTCGATAGTGCGGTCTTCACCGTTGATGGTCAGTCGCATCTGTTCGTCTTATCCTTGTGGTATCAAAATATTCATTTATTGGCGCGCAGTATGCGCGAGCCACCGGGCCTGAGGCAAGCTGTGATCGGCGGATTCTGCCATGCGGCGCACACAAAGCTGTGCCAATCGCGATGATATCCATATGATCGTGCGGTTACAGTAACATGATGCCCCCGAATGCAACGTTGCGTCAGACTTGGGTCGTGTTATAAACGCACCACTAAATGTTGGGCATGTGGGAACGGATGACAAAACCCGTCTACATTCTAAATGGGCCGAATTTGAACCTGCTGGGACAACGTCAGCCGGAAATCTATGGCGCGACCACCTTGCAGGATATCGACACCATGTGCCGCGCACATGCTGTGGATCTTGGCCTGCCTGTCATCTTTCGCCAAAGTAACCACGAAGGTGAACTGGTTGACTGGATTCAAGAAGCCCGACAAGAAGCTGCTGGTATTATTATCAATGCTGCGGCATATACGCATACATCAGTTGCAATCCTTGATGCTTTGCTGGCATCTGATCTGCCGGTCGTCGAGGTGCATCTGTCAAATATTCATCAGCGGGATGCCTTCAGACATCATTCTTACGTCTCGAAAGCCGCAAAAGGCATGATCTGTGGCTTTGGCGCACAGGGTTACACGCTGGCTCTTGATGCCATCCATTCACTGATCCACACACCATCATAAAAGATATCGAAATGAGCAAGTTCAACATCGACAACGACGCCATTCGCCAGCTCGCAGAGCTGCTGGACGAAACCAACCTGACCGAGATCGAAGTTGCCACTGGCGACAATCGCATTCGCGTCGCCCGTCAGGGCACAATGGTTGCAGCCGCTCCGGCAGCTGCACCGGTTGCCGCAGTTGCGGCCGCCGCACCGGCGGCTCCCGCGGATGCAAGTTCCCATCCGGGCGCTGTGAAATCGCCGATGGTTGGCGTGGTCTATTTCTCTCCGGAACCGGGTGCAGCACCTTTCATTTCGCCGGGTTCCAGTGTTTCCGAAGGTCAGACAATCATGCTGATCGAGGCAATGAAAACCTTCAACCCGATCCGCGCACATAAATCGGGCAAAATCAGCCAGATTATCGCAATCGACGGCCATCCGGTCGAGTATGATGAAATGCTGGTCATTATTGAATAAGCCGGGGTAAACACCGCATGTTCGACAAACTCCTGATTGCCAACCGTGGCGAAATCGCGCTTCGTATTCAGCGCGCGTGCCGCGAAATGGGCATCAAAACTGTTGCGGTGCATTCCACCGCAGATGCCGACGCCATGCATGTGCGTCTGGCAGACGAGGCCGTTTGCATCGGCCCGGCAGCATCCAAAGACAGCTATCTGAACATTCCGGCGATCCTGTCGGCCGCCGAAATCACCGGCGCAAATGCCATCCATCCGGGATATGGCTTCCTGTCGGAAAATGCGGACTTCGCCGCAATGGTCGAAGAACACGGCTTTACCTTTATTGGTCCTTCAGCGGAACATATCCGCATGATGGGCGATAAGATCACCGCCAAACTGACAGTCGCCAAACTGGGCATTCCGGTTGTTCCGGGATCGGACGGGGAAATCACCACCGTTGACGAAGCCCAGAAATGCGCCGCCGAAATTGGTTATCCGATCCTGATCAAGGCATCGGGTGGCGGTGGCGGCCGTGGCATGAAGGTTGTCGAACGCGACGCAGACCTTGCCGAAGCCTTTTCCATGACCCGTAAAGAAGCCTTGCAGAACTTTGGCAATGCTGCGGTTTACATGGAAAAATACCTTGGCAAGCCGCGCCATATCGAACTTCAGGTTATTGGCGATTCCCATGGCAATGCCGTTCACCTGTTCGAACGCGATTGTTCGTTGCAGCGCCGCCATCAGAAGGTGCTTGAAGAAGCCCCTTCGCCGACGCTGACCCCCGAAGAACGCGAACGCATTGGCTCGACCTGTGCCAATGCGATGCGGGGTATGGGATATCGTAATGCCGGGACCATCGAATTCCTGTATGAAAATGGCGAGTTCTATTTTATCGAAATGAACACCCGCCTGCAGGTCGAACACCCGGTTACCGAAGCCATTTCGGGCGTGGACCTTGTGCGCGAACAAATCCGTGTGGCGGCGGGTCTTGAACTTTCCTTCACTCAGGAAGACCTTGAAATCCACGGCCATGCGATTGAATGTCGCATCAATGCCGAGGACCCGGAAACTTTTGTCCCGTCACCGGGCAAGGTTAAGGAATATCACGCGCCTGGTGGGTTGGGCGTTCGCGTCGATAGCGGCATCTATACCGGCTATTCGATTCCGCCCTATTACGACAGCATGATCGCCAAACTGATTGTGCATGGCCGTGACCGTGAAGAATGCATGATGCGCCTGCGCCGTGCATTGGCCGAATATGCAATTGGCGGGATCAAAACCACTATTCCGCTACACCAAAAACTTCTGGCGAATCCCGACATCCAAAAAGGTGACTACGACATTCACTGGCTGGAAAAATTCATGGGCATGAAAAACTAATTCAAGCCCAACGCACATTAAAACGGGGGTCCATTCGGATCCCCGTTTCCATTTTTTAACATCTGATGGCCGATAATAATCTTGTTGCACCCTGAAACGTGCATATATATCCACTATCGGCGTCAACCATACCCGGCACCGTACGGTAAACAGGATCAAAGACATTATTACCGCAATTATGTCGAGCCAGCTAACCCCCGATCTATTGATCCGCGCTTATTCTGTTGGTCTGTTTCCGATGGCCGAAAGCCATGACGATCCAACTCTTTACTGGATAGACCCTGAATGGCGCGGCGTTTTACCGCTGAACGGTTTTCATGTGCCGCGCAGCCTGCGCAAGGTTGTGCGCAAGGGAACCTTTGATATCCACGTCAACAAAGCATTTCGTGACGTGATCTTGGCATGCGCAGAACCAACCGATGATCGCGACGACACCTGGATCAATGAAAACATTCTTGATGCCTATTGCGCGCTTCACAAGATGGGCTGCGCGCATTCAATCGAAGCTTGGCTGGATGGTGAATTGGTTGGCGGGCTTTACGGCGTCAGTCTGGGACAGGCTTTTTTTGGCGAAAGCATGTTTTCACGTGCCACCAACGCATCGAAGGTCGCATTGGTTCATTTGGTCGCTCTGATGCGTCAGGGGGGCTATACCCTTTTGGATACGCAATTCGTCAACGATCACCTGAAACAGTTCGGGGTGGTCGAAATTCCGCGCGAAAGATACCGTTCGGATCTGGCCCGCGCACTTGCCGGACGCGCCAGCCTGCCGCTAGAGGCCGATCCAGAATTTATCGAGCAGGTCTTGTCACAACACGATCATTGATCCCATGATGGCTTTTCAGCCCTTTTCCAAAGCATCAATTGAAAGACCGCCCGTCCCCATGCTGATCCGTGCCGCCACCCAAAATGATATTCCAAGCATCCTTGATATTGTCTTTCCTGTCCTTCGGGCGGGTGAAACCTATGTCATGCCAACCGATATGACCAAAGATGATGTGATTTCCTATTGGATGGGGAATGACAAAGAAACCCTTGTGGCCGAAGAAGACGGCAAGATCGTTGGCACCTATTACATTCGGGCCAATCAGCCCGGATATGGCGCGCATGTTGCCAATTGCGGCTATATGACCGCACCGGAAGCCGCCGGTCGCGGCATCGCGCGGCGCATGTGCGAAGACTCGCTGCTCCGCGCCAAGGAACGCGGCTTCAAAGCCATGCAATTCAATTTTGTCATGGCCTGCAATACGGCAGCCGTGCATTTGTGGCCCAAGCTTGGCTTTGAAATTGTCGGCCGATTGCCCGGGGCATACATACATCCGGTTCATGGCGAGACCGATGCACTAATCATGTATCGCAAGCTGCCAACAACACACCCTTAAGTTTTAGTCTCAAGGCACACTCAATTTTTAATCTAGACCACCCCATTACGAATTGATAACTATTTAGCATTAACTCCTAATATTAGAGGGATGCTATTTATGCGCTTTCATATCATTTGCGGCTCGATCACCTGTATGTTGTTATTATCATCTTGCGCAGGAAAGTTAGAATACACACCGCCTACGGAGACAATAAAGACAGTTAACTCAATAATAATTGATCAGAAAAGAAGCTACCTCTGGGACAAATTAATCCCAAAACTAAGCAAAGAGTACTTTGTAATAAATAATATAGACAAAGATTCTGGTCTAATTAACGTCAGCTATAGTGGAAATCCATTAAAATATGTCGACTGTGGATATATACACTCATATGTAAAGAATGCAAATGGTGAGCGAAATTATCGATTCGCAGCATCATCTCCAAGTTCCTCATATGAGGTTCTCACTGATACTTTGTATTTTATCAACAGAAATATGTCACTTGATGGCCGAGTAAATATTATACTAGAAGAAATTGATTCAGATAAGACTCAAGTGACTGTGAATACAAGATATGTACTCACAAAAAAATCAACAGTAACAAATGTACAAGGACAGTCCACAAATTTCAATGATACCATTTATTTTAATACCGCGGGGCAAGCAAGCTTCCCCAACCCAGGAAATATTCAGCAAACGCTATGCATAGCAAATGGCCAGCTAGAAAAAGAAATACTTAAACTGGTAAAATAGCCTTCAACAAAAAAAACGGAACCGTTTTAGGCTCCGTTTTTCCCTATTTCTTTCCCGCGAATTAGAACAGGAAACGAACCCGAAGGGTGCCGTCAATGGCTTCAAGTTCCTTGCGGATACCAAGCCCCGGCTTGATTTCCTCGTCAACCTCAACAACCACGTAACCAACTCCGCCTTCGGAACGCAGATACTGACCGCTGATGTTGATCCCGCGTGTTGCGAACACATCGTTGATTTTCGACAGGACACCCGGAACGTTGCGATGGATATGCATGAAACGGGTATGCATGCGATCCTTGACCGGAAGCGCGACTTCCGGGAAGTTCACCGCCCCAAGGGTCGAGCCGTTATCGGAATAGGTAATCAGCTTATCAGCAACTTCGATCCCGATATTTTCCTGTGCTTCCTGTGTTGATCCCCCGATATGCGGGGTCAGAATCACATTGGGCATACCGCGAAGCGGGCTTTCAAACGGATCATCCTTGCCGGATGGTTCGACCGGAAACACATCCAAGGCCGCACCGGCCAGATGTCCACGCTCAAGGGCAGCAGCCAGATCATCAATCACGATGACATTGCCGCGTGCTGCGTTGATCAAATGCGCACCGGGTTTCATCTTGGCGATTTCAGTCGCCGTGATCATATTCTTGGTCTGATCCGTCGCAGGAACATGCAGCGATACCACATCGGCCTTCGCCAGCAATTCATCCATCGAGCTGCATGACGATGCATTGCCCATGGCGAGCTTGTTGATCACATCATAATAAATGACGTTCATGCCAAGCGATTCGGCCAAAACCGACAACTGCGTTCCGATATGGCCATAACCAATAATGCCAAGCGTCTTGCCGCGTGCTTCAAACGAACCCTTGGCATTTTTCAACCAGCCACCGGCATGGGCTGCTTTGTCACGCTGCGGAATACCGCGCATCAACATAATGATCTGGCCCAATACCAGTTCGGCAACCGAACGAGTATTGGAATAAGGCGCGTTAAAGACCGGGATACCGCGCATCGCAGCAGCGGTAAGATCTACCTGATTGGTACCGATACAAAAACACCCGATCGAGGTCAGTTTGGGGGCGGCATCGATGACGCCTTCGGTCAGTTTGGTGCGGGAACGGATGCCCAAAAAATGCGCTTCGGAAACGGCAGATTTCAGTTCATCCGCATCCAAGGCAGCAGGGTAGTGGTCGACATTAGAGTAGCCGGCCTCTTTGAACATCTTTACAGCGTTTTCATGGATACCTTCGAGCAGGACGATCTTGATCTTGTCCTTCTCCAACGAAAGTTTGCTGTTCACGGCGCACCATCCTTTTCTTTACGAGGGCGACACGGGCTTTTCCCGAGCCGTAGAGCCGTAACGTTACGTGCCCTGAACCAATGAAATAGGACCTAAGATGGCTTGCGTCAAAGGCTTTCCCTTGCGCAAACACGCAATGCGCCTATCTTCTGAACGCATATACCGGCTATTGCGTATAGAATGCAGGCCCAAACGGCGATCACGGATAGAATACAGGGGACCCCATCTTGCCTGCCGAGATACGAACCGTAACCGACATCCACAAAATTGGTGAAACCGACTGGGACAGATGTGCTGGCCCGGACAATCCGTTTGTCAGCTTTGCGTTCCTTTCCGCAATGGAAGACAGCGGATCGACCAATGCCGATACCGGTTGGCAACCATTTCATCTGATGGTTACCGATGAAGACGAAACAATCGCCGGAATCGTACCACTTTATGTGAAGGCGCATTCATACGGGGAATATGTTTTCGATTGGAATTGGGCAGAGGCCTTTGAACGGGCTGGCGGTCGCTATTACCCAAAACTACAGGCAGCAGTCCCCTTTTCACCCGTCCCTGGCCCGCGCCTTTTAATCCGATCAGATCACCCCGCACCGGACCGCATCCGCAAGCTTTTGATCGACGGGCTTTCTGCCCTACCCGAACGACTTGGCATTGCCACCTTGCATGTCACCTTTTGCAGTAGCGACGAAAGCCGTGCGTTGGAAGATGCCGGGTTTATGGCGCGAACCGGTATCCAGTATCATTGGCGCAACCGCGACTATGGCAGTTTCGATGATTTTCTTGGCGCATTAAATTCGCGCAAACGCAAAAATTTGCGCAAGGAACGCAAACAGGTTCTTGAAGCCAGCTACAGCTTTGCGGCACTTTCAGGGGATGACCTTAAGGCCGAACATTGGGACCGGTTTTACCAGTTTTACCGTGACACATCGGATCGCAAATGGGGCCAAGCCTATTTGACGCGGGAATTCTTTGACCTTTTGCATCAACGATTGCGGGATCGCACCGTTTTGGTCGCAGCACATCGCGACGGTGAAATGGTGGCCGGGGCGCTTAACCTGATCGGGTCGGAAACACTTTACGGGCGCAATTGGGGCACGATGGACCGCACCCCGCTTTTACATTTTGAAACCTGTTATTATCAGGCAATAGACATTGCCATCGAACGCGGCCTGAAAACGGTTGAAGCCGGTGCGCAGGGCGAACACAAGATTCAGCGTGGCTATGAACCTGTTCTGACCCATTCAGCCCATTTAATTGCCGATCAGGGCCTGCGCAATGCCGTTAGCCGTTTCCTTGATCAGGAACGCCGCCACATCGCACAGGATCGCGACTTCATCATTGCCGAACACAGCCCTTATCGGCAGAACGCGGACTAAAATCGGGAACCTAAAATCAGATACAAACCTAAAAAAGGGGCACGATGTATCACATCGTGCCCCTTTCAGGTTTCTTTGGCCAACCTATCGTCGTTCGTCGTTAAACGGCCCTGACGTCGGTCAGGAAGCCATTTACATGACTGCGCAATTCATCATTGGCTGCGGCCAGTCGCCCAACACAGTCAAGCTGCCCATGCGAAAGATCACCGCTTTCGGTTGTCGCCTCGGCAACGTTCTTGACCGCGTTCGAAATGGCGATATTGCCATTCGCCGCGCCTTCAACACTGCGCGAGATTTCCTGAGTTGCAGCACCCTGCTCTTCCACAGCACTGGCAACGACCGACATCAGTTCATCAATCTGGTGAATGGTATTGGCAAAGCCACGGACGGCCGCGGATGCAGCACCGGTTTCACCCTGTATCTCATTGATTTTTTGCGATATCTGCTCGGTCGCCTTAACAGTCTGGGCCGCAAGGTTTTTAACCTCGCCTGCAACCACGGCAAAGCCTTTGCCTGCATCACCGGCACGGGCCGATTCAATCGTGGCATTCAGCGCCAGCATATTGGTTTGATCAGCAATGTCGCTGATCAGATTGACGACTTCACCAACACTTTGTGCCGCACCATTCAAAAGTTCAACACGCTGGTTGGTGCGTTCGGTTTCGCCAACGGCAAGTTGGGTAATTTCCGTGACCCGGGCAATCTGTGCCGAAATTTCGGCAATCGAGGCCGAAAGCTGTGCGGTTGCCGAGGCCACTGTTTCGATGTCGGTTGACGATTCTTCGGCTTGCTCGGCCACGCTTTTGGCATCCTGATTGGCACGAACGGAATGCGATGACAGCGTTTCTGATGCACTGCGAACCTCATCAAGAGCAACACTCACCGCTGACAGAACTTCCTGGATTTTGTGATCGAAACCGGCCGTAAGGGTTCCCATGCGCTTGGTACGTTCAACCTGGCGATCGGACTCCATACGTTCCTGTTCGGCCATACGTGCTCGCTCGCGGGCATTTTCACGGAAGATCTCAAGCGATTTGGCCATGGCACCGACTTCGTCGGCACGCTTCATATCAAGAATTTCAATATCCAGATTGCCCGATGCAAGGCTTCCCATCGCATCGTTCATTTTACGGATCGGGGTTGCGATTAATCGCGACAACGTCCCCCCAAACAGGGCCGCCATGCAGATCAACAAGGCCACACCAATTCCCAATGTTAACTGAAACAGCCACATCGCCCGTTCAGTCTGAAGTTCAACATCCAGGTTCATCTGATCAATATTGGTCGACAGCTCTTGTGCAATTTTCGACACACTGTCAGACAGTTCACGCGGCTCACCAGATGCCTCGATCGCACGGGCGTGGTTCACTGTCAGGTAGTGGCGCATCAGCTTGGCCTGCTGACTTGCAATTTCTTCCCAACGGTCAATTGCGCCGTCCATTTTGTCGATCAGATCGGCAATTGTTGGATTGATCGTCGCATAGGTTTTCAAAACATCGGTGCGAATACTAATCTCGGCCAAGGATTTCTCATAGCTTTTAAGTCCGGTGCGATCACCGGTTGTCAGGAAATAAACCAGTTCCTGACGTGCCATCAGATAGGAACGATCCAGATTGCGATAGTCGCGCTCAAATTCGGCAAGATAGTCGCGCTGCTCGTTGGCGGACTTGACCTGGGATGTTGCATACATCCCCGCAACAGCAACCATCAGAATAACCGCAATCATCACGGCAAAGCAGGTGGTCAGCTTGGCGGGTATTGAAAGGTCTTTAAAAAAGTTCATTGTCCATCTCCCTCAGAGCTGCTGACGACGTGCAAGTTCATTGAGATTTACCTCAATGGTAACCGCACCGATCGGCTCGCCTTGCGCGTTGCTTAGCGTCATATTGAGCTGGGAACGCCAGGTATCGGTTTCATCGTTGTACTCGGCTTCATCGATGAACACCGCATTGGCACCCTTTGGATATGTATTCTGAAACTTGGCTTCGTCGCCCTGCCAGAAATCCGACGTGATCGAACTTTGCCCGACATTTAAGCCAACGGCATCCATAACGAAGATTTCAGCATACAAACCACCGGAACGGGCCTGAATCTGGGTAAGATAACTGGACAATGGATTGGTCAGGGTGGCCGCGACCAATGGCTGGTCTTCCGCTTCGCGCTCGGCGCGCCATTGTTTGTCCGCAGCGTCAATCTGATCCTGCACCATATCTTTTCGAAGACGGTTCTGGGAATTGATCGACAGGGAAACAACAGGACTATCAAGCCACTCGCGAACACTGCGAATGGTGTCGTCAGTAATGATCTTGTCCGGAGCACCGGGTAGCTCCGATTTAGCGAGTACCGGTGCCGCGCCAGAAACCATTCCGACCATCAGGCCTGCCAGTACAAAAAAGCATTTAGTCGCTTCCATTGTCTCTCCTTCCGCCCCATAAGTATGTAATCAGTCTATTCATTAGTATAGACGTATAGGATAAAACCTATCCATACACAACTACTTTGAGATGCAGAAAATAGAATTCAAGCACGCAAACGCCCAAGACTCCTCATATGGGGAGTTCAGGGATGCAGTTACAGAGGGAAAGAGGGGGAAATGTCTAAACCAGAAAAGAAAAAAGCGGCGGAAAAAAAACCGCCGCTGAGTTTGGTTGGGACACGAGCAAACTGCAGAAGATTACGTTGTTCCAGGCGCAAGATGCGCCCCTGCAAAGAACAACTGTCCGCTCCAAACAATG
The DNA here is from genome assembly GCF_002115745.1 of Thalassospira alkalitolerans. Taxonomy (GTDB): domain Bacteria; phylum Pseudomonadota; class Alphaproteobacteria; order Rhodospirillales; family Thalassospiraceae; genus Thalassospira; species Thalassospira alkalitolerans. The sequence continues at coordinate 7,670 of NZ_JFKB01000012.1, read as the reverse complement.
CATAGAGCGTGCCAGTTTTAGATAAAAAGTAAATTCCCCGCTTTTTAGCCGATTATCGACCGGGAAAATCCATACAGTCCAACCACTTCAAATTTTAATTGCAAATTGCAAAGCTGAAATTTGCAATTTGCAATTATCATTTTTCGCATTTTGCAACGACGCGGACAAGCGCAACCCCAAACGCAAGCCTCACAGAAAATCAGCCTGCGTTACCACCCGCCGATTTACGCTTTTTACGTTTGCCGAAATTCAGCAAAGCAGGTGCGTTTTCAATGATTTCCTTTAGGATTTCTTTGGCGCTATCAAGATCATCCTTGGCAGATGAGTCGAGCTGACTGATATAGCGCGGGTTGGAAATCATACGTTCAGCTTCGTAAAGAGTCCGCAGTTCGCTTTGGAACATTTCACGCGCCCCCAACGGAAGGGCAGGCTTTGCACTCATCACATAAAAGAACTTCAAACTGGTTTTGATGACAATCCGCAACATCAAAACCTGAAGCTTGTGAAACTGTTCTTCGAGTTCGTCCTTTTTTGGATGTTGTTCAAGTTTCGCAAGACGGTCGGTAAGCACCAGCGAGAGCGCCTTGAAATTATCAACCTCCTCACGAAACGGTCGGTAACCTGTTACCTCCGTCGTGTCAGCGGTCTTTTCAAGGATATCTGCCAACGCCACCAATCTTCGAGCCCGCAATTCAAGCTTGGCCAGAAAATGCTCGACTTCGTCCCTATATCTTCGCTGTGTCACCTGGTTCATTATTTTTTATGCGCCATTAAAAGCAATTGCCCGAAACAATTGTTCCGGGCAATCACAATAACGCGCCATTGCTTAATGACAAGGTAATCGGTCACACAAGCCGTCAGCTTGCCATTTCAGGATCTTTTTCTTTTTTCGAGCCATCGCCATTTACATCGGGGAATCGGAACACAACAGCATCGTCTTCGATATCCACCAGAACCGCCCCGCCCTTTTCGAGCCTGCCAAACAAGAGTTCCTCGGCAAGTGGCTTTTTAACATGTTCCTGAATAACCCGCCCCAGCGGACGCGCGCCAAAGGCCACATCATAACCACGTTCGGCAAGCCATGCCCGTGCAGCCTCGGTCAATTCGATCGAAACATTGCGATCCGCAAGCTGGACTTCAAGCTGCAGAACGAACTTGTCGACAACCATTTTGACGACATCAAGCTTAAGGTTAGCGAACGGAACAACGGCATCCAAACGGTTCCGGAATTCCGGCGTGAAGGTGCGTTTAATCGCCTCTTCATCCTCGCCGGTGCGAATATCGCGCTTGAACCCGATTGGTGGTTTTGCCATATCAGATGCACCGGCATTGGTTGTCATCACCAACACAATATTACGGAAATCAACGTTCTTGCCGTTATTATCCGTCAGCTTGCCGTGATCCATAACCTGCAAAAGAATATTGAACAGATCCGGATGGGCCTTTTCAATCTCATCCAGCAGAACAACCGCATGCGGATGCTGATCAACGGAATCGGTCAAAAGCCCGCCCTGATCAAACCCAACATAGCCCGGCGGCGCACCAATCAGACGTGAAACACTATGGCGCTCCATATATTCCGACATGTCAAAGCGAATAAATTCAATCCCCATGACATTGGCAAGCTGTTTGGCGACTTCGGTCTTGCCGACACCGGTCGGGCCAGAGAACAAATAACTGCCAATCGGTTTTTCCGGTTCGCGCAATCCCGCACGTGCCAATTTGATCGCACTGGCCACGGCTTCAATTGCTTCGTCCTGACCAAACACAACCGTTTTCAGGTCGCGTTCAAGATTGGCCAACGCCTTGCGATCATCCGTCGAAACCGATTTTGGTGGTATGCGCGCGATCTTGGCGACAATTTCCTCGACATCGCGTTTGGAAATCGTCCGTTTTCGCTTGCTCGGCGCGACCAGCATCCGGGATGCGCCCACTTCGTCAATCACATCAATCGCGCTGTCGGGACGCTTGCGGTCATTAATATAACGTGATGCCAGCTCAACAGCGGACCGGATGGCCTCGTTGGTGTATTTAACGTGGTGATGTTCCTCGTAATAGGGTTTGAGCCCCTTGAGGATTTTGATGGTGTCTTCGGGTGAAGGTTCATCAACATCAATTTTCTGGAAACGACGGACCAAGGCACGGTCTTTTTCGAAATGACTGCGGAATTCCTTATAGGTCGTCGACCCGATGCACCGAAGCGACCCGCTGGCAAGCGCCGGTTTCAACAGGTTTGATGCATCCATCGCCCCGCCAGAAGTGGCGCCAGCCCCAATCACGGTATGAATTTCATCAATGAACAATACCGCGCCGTCAAATTCTTCAAGCTCCTTAACCACCGCCTTCAGGCGTTCCTCGAAATCACCGCGATAACGGGTTCCAGCCAAAAGCGAGCCCATATCAAGCGAGAAAATCGTGGCATCGGCCAGAACCTCTGGCACATCACCGTCAACGATACGACGTGCCAAACCTTCGGCAATTGCAGTTTTGCCAACTCCGGGGTCCCCGACATAAAGCGGGTTATTCTTGGTCCGGCGACACAGAACCTGAATGGTGCGTTCAATTTCGCTTTGACGACCGATCAACGGATCGATTTTGCCCTTTTGCGCCTTCACATTCAGATTTACACAATATGCCTTAAGAGCTTCGCCCTCGCCTGCGGCAGCGGCGATACCTTCTTCGGCATCTGCCGCAGCACCCGGGGCAACTTCTTCCTCGGCACCGCGTGGGATCCGGCGTTCATTAAGTTCAGGCGCCTTGGCGATACCGTGGGAAATGTAATTCACAGCGTCAAGACGCGTCATGTCCTGCAATTGCAAATAATAAACCGCATGCGATTCGCGTTCGGAAAACAATGCGACCAGCACATTCGCCCCGGTAACTTCTTCACGCCCGGACGATTGGACATGAATGGCGGCACGCTGAATAACACGCTGAAAACCGGCGGTTGGTTTTGGATCTACCAACCGTGCACTGATCAGGCCGGAAAGTTCGCTATCGGCAAATTCCAGCAAATCCGAACGCAGACGATCAACGTCCACCCGGCAGGCTTTCAAAACTGACAGCGCATCCTGATCTTCGGTCAGAGACAAAAGCAGATGTTCCAGCGTTGCATATTCATGACGCCGTTCCGACGCATAAGCCAGCGCACGATGTAAGCTTTCTTCAAGGTTACGTGAGAGCATGTTTCACTCCTTCTCTAACGTGCACTGCAGCGGGTGCTGGTTTTGCCGTGCCAGATCCATGACCTGGTTGACCTTGGTTTCCGCAATTTCGTAGGTGAAGACGCCACAAATGCCGACTCCTTTGCGATGAACCTGAAGCATGATTGCGGTCGCCTCTTCCCGGCCTTTTTCAAAGAACCGTTCAAGCACCTGAACAACGAACTCCATGGGGGTGTAGTCGTCATTCAGCAACAGCACCTTGTACATGGACGGCTTCTTTGTCTTCGGCCGCGTTTTCGTTACGATCCCCGTATTCGGAAGACCACCATCGTCATTGTCCTGCTCACTCATAATCTGCTTACCGGAACCCTTTTGTTCTGCATTATCTCCATGATAGGTCATTGAACATCTGTTTCAAAGTCCGCAGCGATAAAACGCCTTATTTAACCTTATCCCAAATTCATGTAAGCCGAGAATCGCACGCTGCAAGATCATCAGCCAAACTTCATCACATTTGTTCTAAATATAGGCACAAAAACGAAAAACGGACATGGTCGTTCAACCATGTCCGTTTCTGCAGAAATTCTGGCACAAGGCAAACGCCCCGGCGCGCGCCGATTATTTCATCGGGGCACCGGCCACCTTGGTCATGGCCGCAACACTTTCATTAATGGCTGAAAGCATCATTTCCTGAATTTTCTCACCCTCGGACATACCCGTTTCGACATAGCGTTTAAAGATACGACTATTGAGGTCCTGCAATTCGGAAAGGCTTTCGATTTTCGACAGAGCTTCAAGATCTGCCTGCGATGCATCAATTTCACTCTGCGCCCAGGAAACAAGCTCCGCACCAAGCGAACTACTTTTTTCCATCATCGCAGATGACAGCTCCAACACACTTTCCAGCCCCTTTTGCGGTCCGCCAAGAAATTCCTCGTATTGCGCAATCACTTTTGTGCCCGCATCGGAAAAAACATCTGCCTGACCGGAAAACGTGTCAAAGAACTGCGCGATTGAATCATTTGCCGCCGTAACACTGCCTTCAAAGGCCTCTTTGCTGGCAGACATCATTGCATCAACATCCGGCGTTTTCCAAAGATCAAAAAACGGCTCAAGCGACAGTGGCTCAAACGACATCGCGCCAAAACCCATGACATCATTGGTATTCGATGCCTTGGATTCGGCTGCAGTATCGGCGACGGGTTTCGCTTCAACCTTGGCCGGGGCAGGTTTACTGGCTGCAGCGGCTTTCGGTGCAGCGACCGTTTTCTGTTCCTGGGTCACGATAGGAGCCTTTTTTGCTGGAGGGCTGACTTTGGCAACAACCGGCGACTTTGCTTCTACAACAACCGGTTTATCCGTTGCTTTCGCAGGTTTGGAAGCAGTCGCAGGCTTGTCCTTGGCTGCTTTGCCTTCGGGGACCTTCGCCGCATCGGCATTCGCGGCAGGCGTATCATCGATGGGCGTCACAGCTAACGTGGTTGCTGCTGGCGGTGCCGATTTCGGCTCTGCTTCAGAAGAAGCGGCAACCGGTTTTGGGGCCGCTTGGGCTTTGACTGCCCCGCCATCTGTTTTGGCACCAAGTGATGGTGCTGCCGGTGCCGCCGGCACCTGGCGCGTGGCATCAGCCTCAAGCGCCGCCGCCGTCGTTACCACACGTTTTGGTGGCGTCGTCGGCGTAACAGAAACCTCAGCCATCGCGGACTTCGCAGTCGCAGCAGATTTTTTCCGCACAACCGCCGAGGCAGGCTTCACACCAGAACTTTTGGTTGATTTCGCCTTGCTATCGACGGATTTATTTGAATTTGTCGCTGATGTTTTGCGAGGAGCCACCATGACGTCGACCTCCTTATATTGAATTGGTCATTCCAAGATGATGTTGCAATGCAACATAACCGTAGATGGAATATACACCAAACGTCAAGTTTACTTTGGTGACAGTTTTGTACGCTGACATAAATCAATATATCTGCATCTAAACAAAAAAACTCTCCCCCCAGAACGTCGCATCGAGAAATAGATGCAGGGTCAACAACTTAGTCTTTGCTTACCCTCTCGACCTCTCTGAAAATACATAATCAAAACCGAAAACGGCACCCGATTTCGGGTGCCGTTTAACCAAATTTAACGTCGGGACAAATCGCTTAACGCAACTGGTTGCCCCGAACTGTCCGATAAAAATTGCGTGACTCGGACTTCTTGTCATTCTTGCCATAAACCGGATCGGGCAATTTCGGCGCATCGGCCGCAGGCGGCATTGGCAGCGGTTTTTCCAAACCGGAAAGATTTTCAAGCACCCCCGGGAAGGTTAATGCCCGCAAGTCATCCTTGGCTGATGTCCAGGCCGCCAGCGTGATGTTCTTTGATGAACACCCAATCGCGATCCAGTAGTAATCATTGGAATGCAATCGCAATCCGTCATGTTTCTGATACCCGAACCCGTTTGCCTGCAGCGCGTCAGTCAATGCGATATATTGCCCACGTGAAAGATCATCGCGCGATTCTGCACCACCAAAGGCCCCAAGCGGCGCATTGAACTCGACATCGATCTGACTGACATTAAGCGGGCCAAAAATACGCGACACCATTTCAAACTGTTGCGCCCCGGCCTGCGGGATCAGATCATAGCTGCGTGATTCTTTATAGTAATCAGCATTATAGATAATGCGAATCCGTCCTTCTGCATCACCAGCAGAACAGGCGGTTCGGATATCGTCAGCATTAAGATATGAGAACCAGCTAGCCTTTCTGATCAACGGGTTTTCAATGTCACTGGACCCGGTAAAACTGCAGGCTGAAAGCGCTATCACCCCAGCAACAGAGAAGAATTTCCTTTTTGAAATTGACGGTTTCATGCTTATCTTACTGACAACAGACATTATTTTTTTACGCATTCGATCCTCGATTTTTGGCTGTTTGCCGGATATAAAATAAGTCTGCCGAAAAAATGAGACCGCAACAAGGCGGCATTCTGAATACCGCAGCACATGTTAAGCATTTTTTTAACGACATGATGCGACACTGGTCTTATTTCGTCTTGGGGATTCACCGAAAGCCGAGCCCGTCAAATGCGTTTAAAGATCCGCCTTGGGCCAAAAGCAATGGCCACCGATAGTACTGATCGACACCAGACGATGTGGCATATGCCGGGTCGGGCGGTTGTCTTTGCCTTGTCGATTCTAATGCTGATGGCGACGGCTGTCGTCATAACGACACCGGCAGCAATGGCGCGCACCTATACCGCAATGATCATTGACGCTGAAACCGGCGACGTTCTGCATGAATATCGCCCGGATCACAAAGTTTATCCGGCGTCACTGACCAAAATCATGACGCTTTACATGCTGTTTGATGCGCTGGATTCAGGCAAGGTATCGCTTTCAACCCGTATGGAAGTATCCAAGCGTGCCTGGGGTCAGGCCCCATCAAAACTGGGATTGAAACCCGGTGAAAAGATTTCAGTCGAAGACGCGATTCTTGCACTTGTCACCAAATCGGCAAACGACATCGCGGTTGTTGTGGCCGAACATCTGGGGGGAACGGAAGTCAAGTTCGCCCAGATGATGACGGCCAAGGCACGTAAGATCGGCATGAAAAACACCACTTTCCGCAATGCATCGGGCCTGCCGAACCGTGGCCAATTAACCACGGCACGCGATATGATCCTCCTTGCGGTGTCACTGCGCAAAGACTACGGCAACTATTATCACTATTTCAGTACCCAGAAGTTCAGTTATGGCAAGCGCACCTATGGCAACCATAACAATCTTCTGGCGTCCTATTACGGTACCGACGGGATCAAAACCGGCTATATCAATGCATCAGGCTTTAACCTTGTTGCGTCGGTCAATCGCAATGGCAAGCGCCTGATCGGGGCTGTCTTTGGTGGTCGCACGGCGCGATCACGCGATGACCAAATGAAAAAGCTTCTTGATCAGGCTTATGTCAGCCTTACCAAAGAAGGCGAGATCATGGCACCGCGTCCTCGCATCAGCCCGGATGACAAGATCCTGCCCGCCGACACACAGCTTTTGATGGCCAAACAAAACAATGCCAGCGAGGCCGAACAGCCAGGGCGCATTGATACCGAAACCGTTGTCGCGCGTCTGAAACCGGAAACCGGCGACTGGGGCATTCAGGTTGGCGCCTTTAGCAATCAGCGCCGCGCACAAGAAGCTGTCCTTGCCGCGGCCCGTACCGCCCCGGATGTCTTGCGCCTGACCCGTGCCGCGGTCGAGCAGCAAAACAGCGGATCAGGTGTCGTCTATCGCGCACGTCTTCTGGGATTTGGCGGTGAACAGGAAGCACGCAGCGCCTGTGCCGCCCTTCGCAAGGAAAACGTTGCTTGTATCCCGGTCAACGCCGGTGATGCTGGCTGACAAAAAGCAATAACGGCAAATTTAAAAAGGCCCGCCGAATTATTCGGCGGGCCTTTTTCTTAATCATTTCTGATCTGGTGAAATCTTGATAACCACCTAGAGCGGTTCACGTTTTTACAGAAACATA
>NZ_JFKB01000011.1 GCF_002115745.1 Thalassospira alkalitolerans | reverse complement strand
ATTCTGACAAATCATGAAACGCTCTAGTGGCGGATTGTCGTTTACCACCCGTTGCGGCCTTCCCTCAAACAACAACAACAATTACCATCTGCTGCCTGCTGCAAGCAGCTTGTTGATCTTTGCGGGGTGGTGGTTGGCTGCTCTTATTCGTGCGGCTTTTTGCGTTGATCCAGCCAGGTCATGAAAGCCCGGATTTTAGGATTGCGGGATCGGCCGGTCGGGCAGGTGGCGTAATAGTCAAACGGGCTGGCGCGCGGCGGGCCGAACGGGGCGACGATGCGCCCGTTGGCCAATTCATCCTCGATGGCAAAGGTTGGCAGCAATGCGACGCCAAGTCCGGCGATGGCGGCTTGCATGGCCATGGTGAAATGTTCGAACTTTGGTCCGTTCTCGCCATCGATGCCGGTAAGGCCGCTTGCCGATAGCCAATCGGTCCATCCGCGCGGCCGGGTTGCTATGTGTAAAAGTGAATAATCACGCAGATTATTAGATGTAGGTGAATAATCGAGGGTTTCGATCAGTCTGGGACTACAGATCGGGACCATTTCTTCGCCGTGCAATAAATGGGCATCCAGTCCCGGCCATCTGCCATCGCCAAACAGAACCGCAATATCGATTTGTTCGCGTTCGAAATCGGGGATACCGATGCGCGAAATGAAATTAATCACGATGTCGGGATGATTGCCGCGAAAATCGGGCAAAAGCGGGATCAGGCAGCGCGAGCCAAAGGTCGGCGGGGCGGCAATGGTCAGAACCCCGCCCTCGGCCCCGCCGGACAGGAAGGTAAGCGTTGCGGTTTCAAGTTGATCCAGTGCGGGGCGGATTGCCTGAAGATAGCTTTCCCCCTGTGCGGTCAGGATCAGACGTTGCTTTTCCCGGGCAAACAGTTTGCATCCCAGCCAGTCTTCCAGCGACTTGATCTGTCGGCTGACGGCACTTTGCGTCAGATAGAGTTCCTCGGCGGCGCGGGATGCACTGCCAAAGCGCGCGGTCTGTTCAAAACAACTTAGCGCCTTGAGGCTGGGGATGCGGCGGCTCATGACAAAACCTGCTTGTTCTTGTTTTGCTTCATGCGAAAAACAATAGTTCATGATTTTTTTGCATAAACTATATCGGATTTATCATTTGCAAGCGTCGCTGCCAATCCCTAGCTTTGGTCCAGAAGCGACTGAGCTTTCAGGGATGGCGTCATCTCGCCCTTCTATGGCGCCGTCCCTGCTTTGTTTCAAAATTTGCATAAGGGACCAGGTTAATGGCAAGCCGCGCATCTTTTCACTGGGAAGACCCGCTCCTGATTGAAGATCAGTTGAGCGAAGAAGAACGCATGATCCGTGACGCGGCGCGCGCCTATTGTCAGGGTAACCTGCAGCCCCGCGTTCTTGAAGCCAATCGGAACGAGATTTTTCATCGCGAAATCATGACCGAAATGGGCGAACTTGGCCTGTTGGGCCCGACCATCCCCGAGGAATACGGCGGACCGGGTGTCAACCATGTGGCCTATGGTCTGGTGGCGCGCGAAGTTGAACGTGTCGATAGCGGTTATCGGTCGGCAATGTCGGTGCAAAGCTCGCTTGTTATGCACCCGATCTTTGCCTATGGCAGCGAAGAACAGCGCCAGAAGTACCTGCCGAAACTGGCGACCGGCGAATGGGTTGGCTGTTTTGGTCTGACCGAGCCGGATCACGGTTCCGATCCGGGGGGCATGATCACCCGTGCCCGCAAGGCCGATGGTGGTTTCACCCTGTCGGGGGCGAAAATGTGGATCACCAACAGCCCGATTGCCGACGTGTTTGTCGTCTGGGCCAAGGATGATGAAGGTGTCATCCGTGGTTTCATTCTTGAAAAAGGGATGAAAGGCCTGAGCGCACCGAAGATCGAAGGCAAGTTTTCGCTGCGTGCGTCGATCACCGGCGAGATCGTTATGGACAATGTTTTTGTCCCGGCTGAGAACATGTTGCCAAATGCCAAGGGCCTTGGCGGTCCGTTCGGTTGCCTGAACAAGGCACGCTATGGCATTGCATGGGGTGCGATGGGCGCGGCTGAATTCTGTTGGCATGCGGCGCGTCAATATACCCTTGATCGCAAACAGTTCGGTCGTCCGTTGGCCGCCAATCAGCTGATCCAGTTGAAACTGGCGAATATGCAGACCGAGATTACCCTTGGTTTGCAGGGCGCGCTTCAGTTGGGCCGTTTGCTTGACGCCGAAAAAGCTGCCCCCGAGGCGATTTCGCTGATGAAGCGTAATAACTGTGGCAAGGCATTGGATATTGCCCGTGTAGCGCGAGACATGCACGGCGGCAACGGCATTTCCGATGAATTCCATGTCATCCGTCACGCGATGAACCTTGAAGCGGTCAATACCTATGAAGGTACGCATGACGTTCATGCGCTGATCCTTGGCCGGGCACAGACCGGTATTCAGGCCTTCACCACCGAAGGCTGATTGCGGAAATACGGGGCGGCGCCATATGGTTGCCGCCCTTGTTCTTTTTACGATGCATTGCAGGATATGATCATGGGCGGCGCGCTTACCGGACTTCGTGTTCTTGATCTTTCACGTGTTTTGGCGGGGCCATGGGCCAGTCAGACTTTGGCCGATATGGGGGCCGAAGTGATCAAGATCGAACGTCCCGGTGCTGGCGATGATACGCGGGGCTGGGGGCCTCCCTATGCCAAGGATAGTGCGGGCAATGATACCAGCGAAGCGGCCTATTACCTGTCGGCCAATCGTGGCAAAAAATCACTGACCATCGATATTACCAAGCCCGAGGGGCAGGACGTCATCCGCCAACTGGCGGCAAAATGCGATGTCGTGCTTGAAAATTTCAAAGTCGGTGGCTTGGCCAAATACGGTCTGGATTACACATCGCTTTGCGCGATTAATCCGGGGATCGTTTATTGTTCGATCACCGGGTTCGGGCAGGATGGCCCGTATAAGGATCGGCCGGGTTATGATTTTATGATCCAGGCAATGGGCGGCTTGATGAGTGTTACCGGTGCCCCGGATCAGGACACGGGCGGACAGCCGATGAAGGTTGGTGTGGCCGTTGTTGATATCTTTACCGGGCTTTATGCCGCCGTTGGCATTTTGGCCGCCGTTCGTCATCGTGATGCAACCGGGGAAGGCCAGTATATCGATCTGGCCTTGTTGGATGTGCAGACCGCGATCCTTGCCAATCAGGGGATGAATTTCCTGACGACGGGCAAAGCACCGGGGCGTTTGGGCAATGCGCATCCTAATATCGTGCCGTATGAAGCCTTTCCGACGGCGGATGGTTACATCATTCTGGCCGTGGGCAATGATAGCCAGTTCAAAAGTTTCTGTGCCGTGGCCGGGATTGATCATCTGGCAGATGATGAACGGTATGCCACCAACCGGTCGCGGGTTGCTCATCGTGAAACGCTGGTGCCATTGATCCGTCAGGCGATGGTGATGAAAGCGACCGATGACTGGATTGCCATTCTGGAAACGGCCAATGTGCCGTGTGGTCCGATTAATACCCTTGATCGTGTGTTTGACAATCCACAGGTAAAGCATCGTGATACAGTGCGATATCTTGATCATCCGACCGCGGGCAAGGTGCCAACGGTTGCCAATCCGATCAAGTTTTCCAAGACACCGATCATGGATGAAACAGCGCCCCCGATGCTGGGACAGCACAGCGAAGAAGTCCTGCGCGAGACCGTTAAACTGAGTGACGAACAGATTGCACAACTGCGCGCCATCGGAATTATTTGATCAAATAATGGGCTGATTTTTGCGATTTTTGGTTGAATATCTGCTCGGTTCAACAATTTTCGACAAAAATTAGCAGGCAGTTTTTTGCGTTTTAGCCATCCTTGTTTGCAGATTCAGCAGTTTGAATTCCGGTTTTTGTCAGAAAGTGCGGAATATCTTGTGTTTGCGTTGGTTGACGCGTCACGCCGTTGCAAGGCTTCCGCCTTCCTGTATGATTTTTAGAAAATCTAATCAGGGGTAAATATGTCAGAAGTTGTTGTTTCTGCGCGGTCCGTCAGTAAGTCTTTCGGGAATGGTGCTGGCGTTGTAAAGGCGCTTGATGATGTCTCAGTTGATATCTTGCAGAACGAATTCTTCACCATGCTTGGCCCGTCGGGCTGCGGCAAAACGACCCTTTTGCGGTTGATTGGTGGTTTCGAGCAGGCAACAGCGGGCGAAATCCTGCTTGAGGGAGAAGCGCTTCAGGATTTGCCGCCCTACAAGCGGCCGATCAATACGGTATTTCAGTCATACGCCCTGTTTCCCCATTTAACTGTCCGGCAAAACATTACGTTTGGCCTTGAGATGAAGGGGATTGACCGCAAGAAGGCAAACGCCCGCGCGGACGAGATGCTTGAACTTGTACAGCTTGCGCAATATGGCGACCGGGTTCCAAGCCAGCTTTCAGGTGGGCAACAGCAAAGGATTGCCCTGGCACGGGCGCTTGCACCGGCCCCAAAGGTTCTGTTGCTTGATGAACCGCTTTCGGCGCTGGATCTTAAATTGCGCAAGGAAATGCAGGTTGAGCTGAAACGGCTGCAAACCGAGACCGGCATCACATTTGTTTTTGTGACCCATGATCAGGAAGAAGCCTTGGCCATGTCCGATCGAATTGCCGTGATGCAGGCAGGGCATATTTTACAGATCGGGGCGCCAGAAGAGATTTATGAACGGCCAACACACCGGTTTGTTGCCGACTTTATTGGTGAAAGTAATTTCCTGAGCGGGGAGATCTTTTCATCGGCAGACGGTGCATGGTCCTTGCGGGTAGAGGGCGTCGGCGAGGTGGTGCTTGCCCAAGAAAGCAGCACGGGCAAGCTCGGCAAAGTGACAGTTTCCATTCGTCCCGAACGGCTTAGCCTTGGCCATGAGTCCGAACAGGGCACTGACCGCCTTAAGGGGGTTGTTGCCAATAAAGTCTATATCGGAACCGATACAGCATATCGCATCCATCTGGGCGATGGGCAGCCATTGCTGAGTGTTCGTGTGCAAAATGCCAATGGCGTTACAGGCCATTTCAGCGAAGGCGAAAGCGTATCGGTTTGCATTCCATCGGATGCGGCCCGGGTTCTGGTGGACTGATCATGAGAAACCTTGTTCGCAGTAAAAGATTTTGGCTTGTCGCCCCGGCGGTGGTCTATATTGCTTTCTTTATGGCGATACCGCTGCTTCAGATGGCCTATGTGTCGGTGCTTGAGCGCGGTGAATATGGTGGGGTGAATTGGGGCGTCTTTTCGTTTGATGCCTATCGCAATTTCATCTTTGAACGCGACCTGATGGATAATCTGATGATCAATACAGATTATCTTCAGGTGTTTGCCCGGTCATTTGGCCTTTCGGCAATGACCATGACCTTTGCCCTGATACTGGGTTTTCCGACGGCGTTCTATATTTCGACCCAGGCCCAAAGCCGACGGAACTTTTTGATATTTCTGGTCACCATTCCGTTCTGGACCAATATTTTAGTGCGCAACTATGCCTGGATATTGTTGCTGCGCAATGGTGGTTTGGTCGACAATCTGCTTGGCTTCTTTGGATGGGAAACCGGCGGGCTTGATATCTTGTATACGCCCTATGCGGTGTCGATCGGGCTGACTTATACCTATCTGCCATTCATGGTTTTGCCGATCTATGCCAGCCTGGAAAAACTTGATCATCGCTTGATCGAGGCCGCATTTGATTTGGGGGCTGACAAGCGCCGGGCGATGATGCGGGTCATCCTGCCATTGGCGGCACCGGGGATTGCAGCCGGGTGTATTCTGGTTTTCGTTCCTTGTCTTGGGGCCTATGTCACGCCCGAACTTTTGGGTGGTGGCAAATTCAATATGATTGCCAATCTGATCGGCAGTCAGTTTGGATCGGCGCGTAACTGGCCGTTTGGCGCGGGACTTGGTTTCGTCTTGCTGGCCGTGGTGTTGCTTTCAATGGTGGCCTATTCGCTGAAATTCAAATCATTGCCGGAGGATAAGTCATGAAGGTTGATACCTCCAATCCGCTTTGGCGTTTTCGCGGTGTGACATCGGCTGCGATGATGTTCTTTGCCTATCTGTATCTGCCGATTGTGGTTTTGATTGCGTTGTCGTTTAACGAAAACCGACTGGCAACAATCTGGACCGGGTTTACCACCGATTGGTATCTGGTTGCGCTTGGCAATGACGACATGCTGCGCGCGGCCGGCAATTCATTGATCATTGCGGTTTCGGCAACGGTTATTGCCACCCTTGCCGCGACGCTTGCCGCCCTCGGGATGTCGTCGGGTAATCGTTTTCGCGGTGAAGCCGGGGTTGCAGCGATGCTGGCCTTGCCGCTTTTGGTGCCGGAAATCGTTACCGCAGTTGCGACCTTGCTGTTCTTTGTCGCCTTGGGTGTCAAACTGGGACTGCTAAGTGTGATCGTCGCCCATACGGTATTTTGCATCCCGTTTGCCTATTTGCCGATCCGGGCCCGGCTTGAGGGTATGGACCCGTCATTGACCGAGGCCGCGCACGATCTTTATGCCAACGAATGGAAAGCGTTCCGTCGGGTGACCTTGCCGCTTTTGTGGCCGGGCATCATGTCTGGTGCGATGTTATCCTTCATCATTTCGCTGGATGATTTCGTCATTTCCTATTTCGTTGGCGGTGCCGGTGCGACAACATTGCCGATCTATATTTTTGGCATGATCCGCATGGGCATTACCCCGGAAGTCAATGCCGTGTCGGCGCTGATGCTTCTGGTGTCGATCCTGTTTGTCAGTGTGTCGTTCTTGATTGATCGTATTCGGTACTGATTTTGATTTAAGGGCGGCCGTCTTGCGGACGGTACGGTCGCCAGATAATTAACAAAATTCCGTCCATAACAGGGAGTCTTAGGATGAACATACGTTCTGTACTTTTGGGAGCTTCGGCTCTTGCTGTATTGTCTGTTGGGTCGGCGAAGGCCGATGAAAGCCTGTTTTTGTATAACTGGTCGAACTATTTTCCGCCGGAACTGATGGAAAAGTTTGAAGCAGATACCGGCATCAAGGTGACATTGGATGTTTATGATTCCAATGAAACCATGTTGGCGAAATTGCAGGCCGGGGCATCGGGATACGACATTGTTGTCGCATCGGATTACATGGTCGACACCATGATCAAGGATGGGCTGGCGACCGAATTTGATGCCAAAAGCCTTGCGAATTTCAAAAATGTCGCCAAGCCGCATGATACTTTGAAATACGATCCGGAGCGGAAATATTCGGTCACTTATCTTTGGGGCACCACCGGTTTTACCTATGACGGTGCGGCAACCGATGCCAAGCTTGAACAAAGCTGGAAAGAATTTTTTGAGCCACGTGAAGAATTCCGCGGCAAGATCGGCGCGCTGAACGACGAAGTCGAAATGTATAATGCGGCGTCGTATTATATCGGTATTCCGAAATGTACTGAAGATCCTGCCGAGGCGCAGAAAGTTCTGGATGTTCTGCTTAAGCAGAAGCCGTTTGTTGCGGTTTACAGTTCGGAAGGCACGATTGACCGGATGTCCGCACGCGAAGTGCAGATGCATATGCAATGGAACGGTGCCGCGCATCGTACCAAAGCCAGCATCCCCGAGGCGGTTTATGTCTATCCGAAAGAAGGCCTGACATATTGGTCGGATCATTTCGTCGTGCCGAAAGGTGCGCCGGACTTTGAAAATGCCAAGACCTTTATCAATTGGATGATGCAGCCGGAAAATGCGGCGGCGGCATCGAATTATGCCGGTTATATGAATGGCATCAAAGGGGCCGGTGAATTCATGGATGAATCGCTTAAAACCGATCCGGCCGTGAATATGCCAGATGAGTATGCCAGCTTGCTGGTTGCCGGACAAAACTGTTCAGCCAAGGCGCGTGATTTGCGCAACCGGGTTTGGACCAAGCTTAAGAACTAGGGCATTTTGTGCCATAGAATACTGGTGCGATCGGATGGGTTTTGGCCTGTCCGGTCGCATATTGGGTTCTGACCCTGATAACGCATGGGGTGCCGCAGGCGCGGGCATCCCCACCAACAGGATGCGATGATATGACGACCGATATTCTGGACCGTGAAACCGTTTCGATTGCCATGTGGGCGACCAATCTTGGTGTACCAATCAATGATATGCAAGGCTGGGCCGATCATGTGGATCGCAAAATGGCCGAAGCACGCGGTGCGGATATTTTTGTCATGCCCGAATATGCCTGCGAACAATGGTTGGCGTTTAAACCCGATGGTTTGCGCCCCGATCAGGAAATGGCATGGATGGCTGATCATGCGCTGATCGCGTGTGATCTTGCGGCATTGCTTGCGACAAAGCACGATATGGTGCTGGTTGCGGGCAGCATGCCTTGGCATGTTGAGGCGCAAAAGCCGGGCCTTGGCCAAACAAACGCTGCGATGCTCTTTACCCCCGAAGGGGAACGGATCATTCAGGATAAGCTGTCCCTGACGCCGGGGGAACGCGAACCTGATAATTGGAACCTGACGCCGGGTAAAGAATTCACCGTGTTTGACTGGCGCGGATTGCGGATTGCTGTGCTGATCTGTCTTGATATCGAAATGCCGGCACTTTCGTGCCTGCTGGCACCGCTTGATATCGATGTGTTGCTGGTGCCGTCGATGACGGTGACCCCATCAGGATATCACCGTGTGTTTAGCTGTGCCAAGGCGCGTGCCGTTGAATTGATGTGTACGGTTGCGGTCTGTGGCACGACGGGGACGGCAATCAATACCACGCAAAATCCGAAAAATTATTCTGGCTGTTCGGTCTATACCCCGTGCGAGCCGCAGCTTGGCCATACTGGTATTTTTGGCCATGTCCCAGCGGATTTCGATGATGGCGGCGATGGCCCGTTGCTGTTGGCCAAGGATGTGCCAACCGCTGTGATCCGCGGGTTGCGGTCCGGTGATGCGGAAGTCTGGCCGGGCGGCTGGAAAGCCGATCATATATCGGTTGTGCGACCCCGCGATTAGGGGCCAAACATCGCCCGGGCCAGATGGCGGGTTGGTTTTTTCTGATTTTTCAATCGTAAGGTCTTGATCTGCGACAGAGTTGTCGTTGATTATCTTTTGGTATGCCATCAATCATTCGACATTGATGTGAAAACCAAAACGACAAATCAGGACAGGCAAAGATGAAAATTGCGGTGATGGGGGCCGGTGCCGTTGGGTGCTATTACGGGGCGATGCTTGCACGTGCCGGGCATGAGGTAACCTTGATCGGGCGGCCGGGCCATGTTGATGCTGTCAACAGGGACGGCCTTTTATTCGAATTTCAATCAACAAAGTCGTTTATTGAAATGAAAGCCGATACCGATGCCCGCGCGATTGCCGGTGCGGGGCTTGTTTTGTTCTGCGTTAAATCAACAGATACCGCAGATGCCGGGGCGCAGATGAAACCGTTCCTGGGCAAGGACACGATTGTGATGAGCCTTCAGAACGGGGTTGATAATGCCGAACGGCTTTCGGCGGTAATCGGCCAGCCGGTTATCCCGACGGTGGTTTATGTCGCCACCAGCATGGAAGGCCCAGGCCATGTCAAACATCATGGGCGCGGCGAATTGGTGATTGGCCGTTCCGATCAAAGCGACGCGGTGGCCAAAACATTGCGCCCGGCGCATATCCCGGTCGAGATTTCCGATAATGCCCAGGGCGCGCTTTGGGCCAAGATGATCCTGAATTGTGCCTATAACGCGCTTTCGGCGATTGCGCAGAAGCCTTATGGCGAACTGGTTCAGAGTGACGGTATTTGGGAAGTCATGCGCAATGCCGTGGATGAATGCATGGCGGTTGCGGCGGGTTGTGGTGTGACGGTGCCTGGTGATGTTTGGGGCGCGATTGAAAAGATCGTCGATACCATGCCGGGGCAATATTCATCCACCGCACAGGATTTGGCACGCGGCAAGCCAAGCGAGATTGATTACCTGAACGGTTATATCGTGCGCAAAGGGGCCGAGCTTGGCATTGCCACCCCGACCAATCTGGCGCTGTATGCGATGACTAAATTGCGCGAAGGTTCCTCGGTGGCTTAACCGATGGGGGGTGATCCGGCCTGCTCGGTTAAAATGCGGCCAATTCGGGCTGGTGCCTGCTTGCGGGCAAGGTTGGGTGGTTGCTGATATCCTGTGAATTACGATCTGTGATCTTGGCTATTCGGCCTGCTTGGCAGGAATGGCAGCCAGATCGGGTTGGGGGACGGGAACGCCGATCTTTTCACCAAACATCACCACAGCCGCAGCGAGCACAATCAGGAAGGCACCGACCAGACTGACCGGTTCGGGCAGCAGGCTAAAGACTGTCACATCAAGTAATAGCGCCCAGATCATGGCGGTATATTCAAAGGCTGACAGGGTGGATGCCGGGGCGCGGGCCAGGGCTTCGGTCATAAAAATATGGGCAAATCCGCCGGTCAATCCGGCACCGATCAGCCACATCAGAGTTTCGGGGGATGGATCAGCCCACCCCAGCGGCAGGGTCAATAAGCCACCAATCGAACAGACCAGTGCAAAATAGAATGCAATAGTGCCGGCAGATTCCGTGCTGGTCAGGGCTTTGATCTGAACCTTGGCAAAGGCGGTGGTGACCGCCATCGTCAGCCCCGCACCGATGCCGATCAGAACCCCTGTATCAATGCCCGGTGTCGACAAGGTCGGCCATAACATCAGGGCGACACCGGCAAACCCGGCGAAGGTCGCTGTGAAAACGGCGATGCCTGGCCGTTCGCGCAGCATGATCATCGCCACGGGCAAGACCAGAAGCGGGGCCAGAAAACCAAGGGCAGTGGCAAGCGCAAGCGGCAGATAGGCCAGTGACAGGAATGAAAAGAACATCGATACCAAGCCGAATGTGCTGCGTTTAAGGTGGCCAAACGGGCGGGCCGTGCGCAAGCCGCGGGGGAATTGGCGACGCCACATCAGATACAGCACAATGGGGATCAGCGCGACCGAGCTTCGCCAAAACATGATCTGCCCGACCGGAGCCTCGAAGGAGGCGAGGCGGACAAATAAACTCATCACAGCAAAAAGGCCGGTAGCGGCAAGCCGCAATCCGATCCCTGACCAAACACTGTTCATTCCAATGGTTCCTGCTTGTTACAGGATTGATATCCTGCGCCTAAGCATTAGCCGGAATAATCGCCATGAAATACTGAGATTTTTTCATCATTCCCTGTTGGGATTGGTGTTACAACGTGTTCAGCCAATTTTCATAGCGTGTGTCGATGCTTGGGCTTGTGTGGGGGGCGGATTTGTTCGCCGGAAGTGCGCCTTGCCGGACATCGCCGGGGGTCATATCGAATTTTTCGCGGAACGCCCGGATGAAGCTGCTGTCACTGGCAAAGCCACATTCAAGGGCAATGTCATAGAGTGGTCGATGCTGCGTTGCCGGGTTGGACAAAATCGACAGGGCATGACGGAGCCGGAGGTTGCGGACATAGCTGTGTACCCCGCCATGGTCTTCCATCAGGGTATAAAGCCGCGACCGGGAAAGGCCAAGATCCTGGGCCGCGCGGGCAGGATTAAGATCAGGTGATGAGAAGTTTTTGCGGAAATAACGGCGGATCGCCACCATGGTTTGGACGTTTTTGCGCTGTTGGCGTGTTTCGCTATTTTCGCCCATTGCCGTATTCAGACAGCAAGACAGCATTTCTGAAATGACGGTTTCAAGAATAGAGGATTGTTCGACCGTGACCGAGGATGCATTTTTCTTAATCGAAACAAGCTGATCGGCAAGAATTCGAACCATCGGGTCTTTGGTGCTGAGAAATCGCATATTGTGGTCTTCGGGCAGGATCAGCTTGTTTTCCAAAATCGGGCGCGGCAGAACCAGTACCAGATTGTCAAAATCACTTGTTGTCGCCGAGGCGACTTGGGTGAGGTCCTGAACAAGCAGGCCACCGCTTTCTATTTCCGTACCGTTCTTGCCATCATCACTTGCCATCCCGCCATCATAGTAGAACTGGACCATATAATGATCCATGCCGTCGGCTGCGATGTTTGATGCCGTGCGCGACCAGAACTGATGCTTGCTTATCGTGCGGGCCAGCATCATGGAGCCGACAAGATGGGCATCAAGGCTGGCGGTGAATTCTTCCTTGCGCACTTCGGGAAGGGCGTCGACCTGAAAAATGCAATCGATACTGTCCTGCCAGACGTCATAGCGTTTTGACATTGGCAGATCATTGACTGTGAAGAACGAATGATTGCTTTGTTCAGGCACGATTTTAATTGTCCTTATCTATCAACAGGCTGGATATGGACGGAATGTGAAATTATTTGGACGGTATGTATATCGCTGATGAAATTATTAGATTACACTAATGAAAATCTGTAGAATAGGGAAGCGATAAAAATTCATAAATGGGATTTGAATTTTTATAATTGAGGTTCGTAAATTTATCAGAACAAACATAGAAGGTATCTGTGTTGAAAATGATTTTTTCTATTACTGATAGTAACCTGTAGTCTGTCCGGAATATCTGGACGGGCTTTTTCTCGTTATTATTTCAAGTTGCATGCAATCAAGAAAAACACATGTAAAAATAGTGTTTTCAGAAATAAAAAATTGATCAGTTGGGAATATTTTTAATCTGCATTGTCTCTTTTGGGGGAGAATATGCATACCTATAGCAGCCATCCGGCACGCCGGAGCGGAGAGCAGAACTTTAACTATATTGGTGGTCACCGACTGCATAGCCAAAGGATAAATCCGGCACGCAGATGGGGCGAGGAGAACTATTTTGCCTGGAAATGTTTTCAGGCATTGGGGCTTGTCTCGCCATCGGATGACGATGATCTTGCTGATAACAGCGAGACCAATTTTTATGAAAATCAATCCAATACGATCATCAAGGCGTTAAGTGACAGTATTTCGATTGTCAAATCGGTTATCGAGATCAAACCTGTTCTTGAAGGTCTGATCGAAGCGTCCCGTTCAAAAGGGCAGTTCGCTGATAAATCGGCCAAAGACAAAATGGGGGCGCCGGAGGTAAAGGCATCTAATGATACGGATGTCGATGATCTGAAATGGTCGCCCGAAAAAATGATCGAAATTCACAATATCTGCACGGAAAGCCGTCTTGCAAATCGGGTCAGCCCGAATACCAGCAAAAAATACAAAGACAATGTGGATGGCGACCGCAAACCGGAACGTCCGGTTGTCCGGCGGTATGATCCGCATAAGAACTAGGCGCTTTTTCACAAAGGCACCGCATGGCGGTCTCTTTGTGAAGGTCGATCCGTTTGGGTTTTGAGAATATCAGGCCTGATAGAACCGACGGCCAGATGGGGTATCTGGTGCTGTTGGGGCAAAACTGGCCCTTTTCTTCGTTGGGGGACGGGGGAAAGGGCCAGTTTGGTCGATCAATCTGGTCGGGCCGGTGGTTTAGCGAAAATAGCTGCCGGGGGTTTTTCCGGTGGCTTTGCGGAACATGGCGATGAAGGCCGAAGTGCTTTCATAGCCAAGATCAAGGGCGACTTCGGTCACCGGACGGTCATGGGCGAGTTTTTCCAGCGCATATAACAAACGTAATTTTTGTCGCCAATCGCGAAACGGCATGCCGGTTTCGCGTTGGAACAGGCGGGCAAGCGTGCGCGAGGATGCACCGCAGGCACGCGACCATTCATCCAGAGTACGATTATCGGCCGGGTCGGCCTGTAACTGTTCACAAATGCGCGCCAGGCGGGGATCTTTGGGGGCGGGCAGGTGCAGATTATCGTTCTTTGGCGCTTTGAGCTGATCCAGCATAACGCGGATCAGGCGGCCCTCGGCGCCGTCTTCATCATATTCAATCGGAATTTTGGTCGCCGCCCGGATTAATTCGCGCAAAAGCGGACTGACTTCAAGCACCATGCAACGATCCGGCAGGTCAACCGCAACATCGCGCCCGATATAAAGGTGGCGGGCGCGGGTAAAGCCCGTACAGGTGACGGCATGTTCGACATGGGGCGGCACCCAGACCGCACGCTGTGGCGGGACAATCCACATCCCGGCCTCTGTCACCACGGTCATTGTGCCATCAAGCGCATAAAGCAATTGATTCCAGTCGTGACTGTGGGTGGTGACGTAATATCCGGCGGGCATATCACTGACGCGGACATAGACCGAGCGAGGCAATTCGCGCGGGCGGGGCCGGGTGTTGTGATGGATCTGCTTGCCATCAAAGGTGTTCATGATCAATGACATGATGCCCCCGCATCAAAGTGTCCACTTTGCGGTATATAATGGCAGATTATCGCAAGACAGACGAATAAGACAACGCTAGTTTGAAGCAATTCAAGTTAGATAAATAGATGCACGTGCTGCGATTGCTGCGAAAACGTGCGGGGAGACGATATGTCCAAGGATTTGCCACCCGAAATAAGTACCCACGCCGCCCCGATCGAGGTGCCAGGCAACCCAGATCTTTCCGGAAATCCTGTTGCGCATAAGGGATGGCGCAACCCGGAAGTGCTGTTGATTTTTATGGCTGCGGCCATGCCGCTATCCTTTTCGACCTGGATGGCGCTTTTGAATAATTTCTCGATCGAGATGGCCGATTTCACTGGCCGCGAGATCGGCATTCTGCAGTCGCTGCGTGAAATTCCGGGATTTATGGCCTTTAGCGCGATTTTCGTTTTGCTGATCCTGCGCGAACAGACCTTTGCCCTGATTTCGCTTTTGGTGCTGGGTGTTGGCGTGGCGATTTCGGGGTATTTCCCCACCGTGGTTGGGCTTTATTGCACGACGGTCCTGATGTCGATCGGGTTCCATTATTTTGAAACCATGCAGCAGGCCTTATCGCTGCAATGGGTGAAAAAGGAACGTACCCCATTGGTGATGGGGCGGCAGTTATCAGCTAAATCGCTTTCGTCACTGATTATGTTTGGCATCGTTTGGGTGATGCTGGAAATCTTCAATGTTGAATATCGCTATGTCTATTTGTTTGGCGGGGCGTTGACGATCCTGGCTGCTGTTGTTGCATGGATGGCGTTCCCGAAATTTTCCGATGCCCATCCGCAGACCAAGAAGCTGATCCTGCGCAAACGCTATTGGCTTTATTATGCGCTAACCTTTATGAGCGGTGCGCGTCGCCAAATCTTTACCGTGTTTGCCGGGTTCCTGATGGTGGAAAAGTTCGGCTATGACGTGGGGACTGTCACGCTGCTGTACCTTTTGAACCATGCGATCAATATGGTGCTGGCGCCAAAGATCGGTCATTTGATTTCCAAGTGGGGTGAACGCCGCGCGCTGACATTTGAATATGCGGGGCTGTTCATTATTTTCGTGTCCTATGCCTTTGTTGAAAATGACAAGGTGGCGGGCGGCCTTTATGTGATTGACCATTTGTTCTTTGCCATGGCGATTGCGATCAAAACCTATTTCCAAAAAATCGCCGAACCGGCCGATATTTCATCGACCGCCGGGGTCAGTTTCACGATCAACCATATTGCGGCGGTGTTTATTCCGGCAGCCTTTGGTTTGTTGTGGCTGATATCGCCGTCGGCGGTTTTCCTTGCCGGTGCCGGGATGGCGGTGGTGTCGCTGTTCCTGGCGCTGAATGTGCCACATGATCCAGAACCCGGGAATGAAGTGGTGATGGGATATAAATCACCGCAACCGATGTTGCGACCGGCCGAATAGGCAAAATTGCGTCCAATCTGGCGCGGAACTTTAATCTGGAAAACGCCCGCACATTGTTGCGGGCGTTTTCGTTTGTCTTTGCCTTGTTATTTTCGCAAAATCTTCAAAACGTGGCCAAAAGAACAAGAATACTGTTGGTAATAGAGTTGGTTTTACGCATCGCATTCACAGGGATCATTCACATGTTGCATCTTCGCCCGATCAGGACTGCTGTTGCGGGGCCACTATTATCGGTGTCGTTATCGTTGTCACTGGCGCTGGTCAGTGGCACGGCATTGGCCGATAGCACGGTATCGCTTCGTATTCTTGAGACGACCGATATTCACACCCATCTGGTGAATTACGATTATTATCGTGACAGTACGTCCGATACGGTGGGTTTGGCCAAGGTGGCGACGCTTTTGAAAACTGCGCGCGGCGAGGCTGAAAACATTGTTTTTATCGATAATGGCGACCTGATCCAGGGCAATCCGCTGGGCGATTACATGGCCAAGCGTCGCGGTCTGAAAGACGGGGATGTGCATCCGGTCTACAAGGCGATGAATTTGCTGGGGTATGACGCGGCTAATCTTGGCAATCACGAATTTAATTATGGCCTCGATTTTCTGGGCAAAGCCATATCGGGCGCCAATTTTCCCTATGTCAGTGCCAATATTTTTGCCGATGACGGTGACGGCAATGCCGAAAATGACAAACCGTATTTCCAGCCCTATGTCCTTTTGGATCGGGAATTTACCGATACGGATGGCAAGAAACACAAGGCAAAAGTCGGTGTGATCGGGTTTGTGCCGCCGCAAATCATGCAGTGGGACAAAGCCAATCTGGAAGGCAAGGTTATCACCAAAGACATTGTCGAGATGGCCAGGAAATACGTGCCGGAAATGCGTGAGAAGGGTGCTGATATCGTGATTGCGGTGCCGCATTCAGGCCTGTCGACATTGACACGCGAAGGCATGGAAGAAAATGCCACCTATTACCTGAGCCAGGTTGACGGCATTGATGCCATCCTGTTTGGCCATTCTCATACGGTGTTTCCATCCGATACCTATGCCGATATTGACGGTGTCGATCTTGGCAAGGGCACGATCAATGGTGTTGCCGCCGTCATGCCGGGTTTCTGGGGCAGCCATTTGGGGGTGATTGACCTGACATTGTCGATCAATGATGCCGGGGAATGGAGCGTCACAGACAGTCTTTCGGATGTGCGTCCGATTTATCAGCGCCAAGGCCGCGAGGTAACCCCGCTGGTCGATGCCGACCCGGATGTCATCAATGCGGTCAAGGAAGAACACGAAGCGACCATTGCTTATATGCGTGAAGGTGTCGGCACAACAGCGGCCCCGATCAACAGTTTCTTTGCGCTGGTGGCAGACGATCCATCAATCCAGATCGTGACCAATGCCCAGAAATGGTATCTGGACCGTATCCTTGCCGGATCAGAATATGACGGTATTCCGATCCTGTCGGCCGGGGCTCCGTTTAAGGCCGGTGGCCGGGGCGGCCCGGATTATTTCACCGATATTCCCAAAGGCCAGATCGCGCTTAAAAACGTGGCAGATCTTTATATCTATCCCAATACGGTGCGCGCGGTTCTTTTGAATGGGGATCAGGTGCGGGAATGGCTTGAAATGTCGGCAGGCCAGTTCAATCAGATTGATCCCAAAAGCGATGATGAACAGCAACTAATCAATGAGAACTTTCCGACCTATAACTTCGATGTCATCGATGGCGTTGACTATCAGATCGATGTGACCCAGCCCGCGCGTTACAGCAAGGAAGGCGAGGTTGCCAATGCCGATGCCCACCGTATCGTCAATCTGAGCTTCGAGGGTAAACCGATCCGTGCGGATCAGAAATTCGTTGTCGCAACCAACAATTATCGTGCCGGGGGCGGCGGGCATTTCCCGGCGTTGGACGGATCGACGATCATTGTCGAGGCACCGGATGAAAACCGCACCGTGCTTGCGAATTATATTCTTGATGTTAAGGAAATCGATCCGAAGGCCGATGGCAATTGGCGTCTGGCCCCGATCGGTGAAGCATCCAATGTGATGTTCGTAACCAGTCCAAAGGCATCCTCGGCACTTAACGCGCCAGACACAATCCGGTTTGTTGGCGAGGACGAGACTGGTTTTGCCAAATATGTCCTGCAATCGAAATAGGTCCTGATCCGGACTCGCCGGATTTGAACGCGAAAAAGCCGCCCATCATAAGAGGGCGGCTTTTTCAATTCGGTATCGATGCGTCCTGATCCGTAAACAAGACCGGCATCCTGCAAGACAGGGGCCTATCTTTTGGATGGCATCGGGGCGCGTTGGCCACCGGGGCCACGCGGACCATTGCGTGGACCATCTTCGCGCGGGCTTTTGCCGTTCAGATAAGCTGCTGCGCAATGTTCGTCGCAATAAGGTTTGGTGGGCACATTTTTTTTGCCACAGAAATGGAAGTCGTCATCGCCCGGATCACCAAAAGGCCAGCGGCACATTCCAGCACCCAGATCATAGATGCTAATGCCCTTGCTTTGGACTTTGGCGGCAGGCGCCTTTTTGGTGCTTTCGCCATCTTCGGTGCGACGCTGGATCGGCGACGGACGCTTGGGCAGGCCAAGGCGGTGCGCCTTGCCGACGACGGCATTTTTACCCACGCCCAGTTCTTCACCGATGCGTGCCGTGGTCCAGCCCTGATTCCAGAGCGAGGTCAGCAATTCAATCTTTTCCGGCGTCCAGCTCATTTCGAGTATATTCCGTGTTTCTTTGTCTGCCCGGTGGAAAATCCGCCGGCAGGTGCTTATTATCCGAAGTCAAACAGGGATACAGAGGTATCCGCTAATGTCACGCGGCGCAAGGGTCTTGGCCATTTTTCCAGCCGAGCCGCTTGCACGCGAAGAGAGCGCAATTTGCATGACAGCGCGATAATGTAAAGGGGAGATCGTCATTTGGCATGGTTTTTCGTCTCGGTCGTGGTGTTCATGGCGGGGCATATTATACCCGGTGTTTTGCGTCGGCCTATTACGGCGAGGATCGGTTCGCGGGCCTATATTGCAGCGTTCTCGGTGGTGTCTCTGTTCCTGTTGGGTTGGGTGATTTACGAAGTGCAACATGCCGATTTTATCGCGCTGTGGCCTTATGAAATCTGGCAAAGCCACGTGACGCTAACCTTTATGCTGCCTGCCTGTATTTTGTGGGCCGCAGCCATTCTTCAACCCTGTCCGCTGTCGATTGGTCGAAAAATTGGATTTGACCTCGACCACCCCGGCATCAATCGTTTCACCCGTCATCCGTTGCTTTTGGGCATGATGTTATGGGGGCTTGGTCATATCCTGCCCAATGGTGATCTGGTCGCCTTTATGTTCTTTGGCGGAAGTGTGATTTTTGCCATTGCCGGGTTCGCCCGAATGGAGAAAATCCGCGCCAAACACATGGATGAAGCAGAATATAAGGCTATCCTTGCCGGGACTCGGCGGTTTGACTTGGCCGGGATTGTTCATGGGGCATTTGGCTGGCGTGATGTCATGTTGGGGATCGTGCTTTATGGTGCGATCCTTTGGGCGCATCCCTATGTGATCGGGGTAGACCCGCTTGGCGCGATGGGGGGCTGAGGTCTGAGGGGGAAACCGGATTACGGTGCTTGAAGTTCCGTGATTTCATTGGGATACTGATGGAAGGTTCCCAAAAGCCTGTCCTGTTTGTCCCGGGCGGTCCCGTCTTGTTGTATTTCAATCCTGTCCCGGGCGTGTTCTTTCTGTGAGGTGTTATGACGTCTCCTGAACTTGCGAACAATCTTGCCCGCTTTGCCGAAATGGAAGGTCGCCATCCCCGATTGCTTGTGGCGACGGCCTCGTCGGTGGAAGAACGCTATTGCAAACATGTGGCGACGCTGTTTGCCGATGGCGGGTTCGATGTTGATATCGCGCCCAGAAATTCCGATGCCCAGTCAATTGCGCGTCAGGTGATTGATTGTGATGCCGATATTCTGGTGTTGGTCCGGGTTTCGATGGATGCGGAGGATCGTGTCAGTGTTGCCGGCTTGATATCGTCACTGGCGGCCATTGATGCGGAATATGTCAAGTTTGGCATCGTCGGCAAAACCGATGACCCGGCACGCGAAAATGTTGATTTCGTCTTTGATCTTGACCATCTCGGCACGGCGGATTGCGAGGCGCTGGTGGGGTATATTCTGGCGATTGAAGAAGGGCGCGTCGCGCAACATATATAAATCATTGGGAAATTCCCCAATGATCGGGAGGCAATGATTTTGAAACCCTTTGGGTGCATAATGATTGTCTTGTATAATAAGGTCATCAAAACCAGACGGGCCATGCCAGGTGGGCCAAACCAGACGGGAATAACGGATGGGAATGCTTAAGGAGACGTTGCTGCGTGTTTTCGTCGGAAAACGCGGACGAGAGGCCCTTAAGGCCTATGGCGATGCGCAATCTTTGCAAATCCGTGATTCAGATATGGCAACCCGTACTGCGGCCGAGGCCAAGAAAGCCCGGCGTATTGAAGACCGTACTATGGCCCATCAGGAAGACGGGATGTCCTTTGACGAGGCCCGCGCACAGGCGCTTGCGGAAACCTTGACCGAGGTATCTGGCAATCCGCAGGCGGCGACCATAAAGGCATTGGAAGCTGCCGATGCCAAGATTGGTAAAAAGAAAAGCAAGATGCCCGCCCCTGTAGACGAAGATCGTGCCAAGCTGATTTCAGAAGCTCTGAGCGCGATACGTGACAAGCAGGAAGATCTGGACAAGCTGGATCCGGAACTGCGTGCCAAGCTAACCCTGATGGCGGTCGGTGCCTTTATGGGTGATCATTCGTCCAAGCAATAGCGAGTTCCTGACCCTGCCGAGCCTTTAGAGCTGGATGTCACGGTGTAACCCGGTGGTGAGCTGGCAATAGGTCGGTTCGTTATCGGCGGTTAGAAAACCGTGCCGGATCAGGAAATCAATAATTACCAGCGCACAGTTGAATTTAAATTCAAATCCGTCACGTACCGTTTTTGCAACCTCGGCCAAAGGCAGAAGTTCAAAACGTTCGACCTCGCCATCGGCGCAGCGCGGGGTGAAGTCCGTTGGCAATTCCAGATCGAAATTGACCATCACATCGGGTTTGATGCCCTCAATCGTTTCATGCAAATAGGAAACGGTCCCGACCGGTTTTAAGTGTTGGGCCAGATGATCGGGAATGTCGGCTTCTTCGGCGCATTCCTTGATCATGTTTTCAAGAAAGCCAAGACCGGCCGGTTGCCCGCCCGCGACCATATTATCAAGCATGCCGGGATAGTTCGGTTTTTCCTTGGCGCGGTGCGCAATCCACATATGGATGCCATCGGCCTTGCGAACATAGCCATTCATGTGAACGCCCCAGGACCGGAGCCCGAAATAGGGCATTGCCGAACGATCCAACTGACACAACGGGTCATGGCCAAGCGAGGGACGGATATCAAACTGTTCGCCGTGCAAACGCGTAATCACCCCCTGATCGCGCAGGATCGATGCCGCCGTTGCAAGGGCGGTGTTGCGATCTTGCAGGGTGGTGACATGCGGCGCAAAGCCAAAAATACCGTCGTCATCGCGCCTGAAATCAGGGCCGGTGCCAACAAGGGCGTTGGCGAATTCGGGGCGCAGGGCACCAATGACATTGCCCGCAATCTGAAACGGGGCATAGCGCGTTGGATCGGCATTATTGCAGGCGTTGATATGATCAAGATAGCTCAAGACTTGCTCCGTCGGCTGGGCGGGTTGAGGATGTTTTATCCTGCAACCCGTGATCCCGCCACAGTAAGCGTCCCGGGCTTAAGCGCCAAGGGCCGAGTTTGAATAGCCTTTTTCCGACGTCAGCACCGTGTTCACATGGACAATCTGACGCAGGCACCGCGCGATATGCTCGGCCATTTTGGTTTCAAGCTGCTGGATCTGGATGTCGATTTGAAGTTCGTCAAACCCGGTATGGCTATCGGCAACGGTTGAATGCCAACTGGCCGGGATCAGATTGCGTTTGGCAAACTGTTCGAGCACGCGCGGCATTACATCGGGTTCTGCGGCGGCGTGAACAGCGAAACAATATACGGATTTGGTCGGTTGCGCGCTTTCAAGCGGCGCGAGATAGGCATGATCGGTCATGACAATGCACACACATTTTCATTGTATCCAAAAGGCGAACAGGCACGTCCCGGGGTCCTCAGACCACCGGGCTGGTAATTCGCGTAATGGCACCAATGAAAAGGCGGCGGTTGTTCATGAAGATGTTCTTGAACCTTGGGGGCCGTTATCCCAATTGGGTAACGGCCGGTAAATGATGAAGCGCGTTCGAAAGGGTCAGAGGACCAGAAGCGATGCGATCAGAGCCAAAATTGTACCGGCAAACAGGATTTCCATCGAACGGGCAATCTGCTGTTCACGGGCAACGGCGATAGCAACGGCTTTGCGCTTATTCATCATAGTTACTCCGTCTTATGACAGGTATTTTTCAATGCACCGTATGGCGCACAGGTGAAATATATGCAGGCAACCAGCCCTGATACAAGGGCCGTTCACATAAAAACGTCAAAAAACTTTCAACCTGATGGAAAAAGTACCCTTTTCTGTGCTGATTTTTGTCACAGATAATCAGAGGTTGATGGTGCGCCGCATAAAAAACGTCAGAATCGGCACTGAAAACCAAAACGGTTGCCGCCGATTCCCCCTTCATATTGAAATATTGCGCTGCAAGAGACAGGCATGGGACCGGGGAAACACAAGCCGGCGGCAACTGTGAAAGTTCCATGTCGTCCCGGATTTGGGGTACCTGACGATGAGGCATGCGGCCGACCTAACGAATGGAAAGATCGGTGATGCCGATTTCCTTGGGGGGCTGTCCGGGGCGGGTAAAGGTGACCTCGCCGCGATAGGCACCGGCTGGCCAACGGTCGCCGGGGCGGTTGACATTGACATAAAACCACTTGGCGCGCGGGCCGTTATCGTCATCAACATTGATGGTGAAATCTTTATGGCCGCCAACGCCTTTGGGGCCATCCAGCCGCAAACGAATGACATCGCCATTATTGGCCCCGATCAGATAGGCCCAGAAAAACAGGCCGGGGCTGGTGGCGGGCAGTTCGCTGCTTTTGCCATAGCCGCGCTTGATATCGGTGGCATTTGGTTTGGCTGGTGAAAAGCCAAAGGCATATAGCGTGATCGCGCGATAGGCCATCTGATCCTGTGCCGATTTTGACCACAGAACCGCGTTATCGGCATTGCAATCTTGTGGCGTGGACGCGCCCATCATGGTGCCACTGAACGGATCGACCAGTTGGTTATCCTTGCGCAGATTGAAATGCAGATGCGGGAAAGTTGCCTGACCCGACATGCCGATCAGGCCAATCGACTGACCCCGTTCAACCCGGTCGCCCTTTTTGACCGTAAGTGATCCGCGACGCAGGTGGCAATACTGGCTTTGCCAGCCGTCATCATGATTGATCAGAATGCCATTGCCACATTCAATGCCCTTAAGGCTATCGCCAAGCAGACGTCCGGCATCGATATCTTCGACCCCGTCACGGGTGGCAATGACGGTTCCCGCCGCAACGGCGTTGACCGCCACACCGCCGATCATGGCGGCTTCGTCAGGGATGGAAAAGTCGGTGCCGCGATGGCCTTCATAGGTGGTGGTGCCACAGGCAAAATCACGTATTTCGGGACCGGGATCGTGATCGACATAATGGACCACATCACATTGGCCATAGGGGCAATCGACCGGAAGATCAAACGGTGGACCATCAGCACGGGCGTCGGTCGCGAACGGCACGAGGCACAGCGCCCCGAATAGAATTGCCGTAAAACGTCCTGTCGCCTGAGCCATAAAATCCTCCTGCCGGTGCCCGCCGAAAATTGATTTTGGATCCGTTTCGGACAGGGCTTATGCCTGAATACATCTTTCATCTAACATAATGGTGATGGACTTGCGATGGGCAAAGTACTGTTCTGTTTCAATATGATCGGCTATGACCTTTGGGACGGAACCGATACAATTGATTGAACCCGTTTCAAGCGGTGCAGGTTGGCACAGTTTGACATCGGCGCGTTGCAGATCAGTGAAACACGCATTGCGACAGGGACAAGATGGATCATCAGGCCGGATTACTCAGACTGGGGATTTTTGCGGCTATCCTTGCCGTGATGGCATTGTGGGAAGCCATCGCACCCTATCGCCCGGCGACTGCGGTGCGCCGTCCGATGCGCTGGCTGACCAATTTCGGCTTGCTGTTGCTGGGCGCGGGGCTGACCCGTTTTACTGTTGGGGCGGCGATGATTGCATCGGCTGTTTTAGCCCAGCAGCAGGGATGGGGATTGATCAACCTTGTTGGTCTGTCGGGATGGCATGGTGGTTTTCTGGGCGGGCTGATTGCGATTGTCGCGCTTGATTGTGCGATATATTGGCAGCACCGCCTGACCCATATCGTGCCGCTGTTTTGGCGGTTTCATCGGGTGCATCATTGCGATACCGAGTTTGATGTCTCGACCGCCATACGCTTTCATCCGTTCGAAATTCTGGCATCCGCCCTGTATAAATCGTTTTTTGTGATTGCCTTGGGGGCTGATCCCTGGGCGGTGGTGATTTATGAAAGCATGCTCAGCGGTTTTGCCCTGTTTAATCATGGCAATGTTCATTTGCCGGGCGGGTTTGACCGATTGTTGCGCCGGGTGATTGTGACGCCGGATATGCACCGGGTACATCATTCCATCCTGATGAACGAAACCAACAGCAATTATGGAAATATCCTATCGGTTTGGGACCGGTTATTTGTCAGCTATGTCGATCACACCAAAACCAATGATCACGACATGCAGATCGGGCTTGAAGAATTCCGCGACAAACGCAGCCAAAGTCTTTGGGGTGTTTTATGGCTGCCCTTTCGTCAGCCGTGATTGGTGCAGGGTATGGCATGGGGCAAGGGAAGAAAGCGCAGAAAGCGCAGAAAGCGCAGAAAAACGTGATGGCAGAAACAGACGCGCCGGTTTCACATCGACTGGAAAGCTTTGACTGTGTCGATGAAAACGGTGATGTGGTTCAGGTTACGGCGTGGCGCTATATGCTTGAAATCATGACGGAGCGCGGCATGCGCCGGTATCCCGGTGCGCGGTATTGGACGCTTGGTGATGGTGCAGATGTTCGGTTGCGGGACGCCACTTTGTTTGAGGTGGCATCAACCGGCATGGTCCTAATCCGTCTGGAAACAGCGGATGATGATGACGCCTAGCCGCTGTGTCTGGGTGGTGTGTTACGCATATTTGGCCAGATTTCCGAAGAAAATATCCGCCTATTCCCCAACGAAACCACGCACCGCCATGGCCGATGCAACAAGGGACCGGCGGCCATCATTTTTGCCCCCCAGATAGGCCCGTTCGGTTGCGGTGCGCACTTGCAGGGCAATTTCCGGATCAAGCTGGGTGAAAAAGTCACGGATCAGGCTGTGTGCGCCGAGAAGCGACTGCCAGTAATCTTCGAAATCAAGGAAATCCATGCGGATGGAAAGCGTGGTGGTATCAACATCGCGCAACCCGGCATCCGACCAAAGGTCAAACAGGGCGTCTTCGCTTTGATAGGGGATGTCAAAGATTTGGCTGCGCAAGGCGTCCCCGGCCGGATAGGCCAGAACCGCCGCCGCATCCAGAAACATGCGAATAAAGGACAGGCCGCCCTGACGATCCCAGACACTGGCCGCAATCCGCCCGTTTGGCTTTGTCACGCGGACCATTTCCGAAACAGCCCCCGCCGGACCATCCAGATCGTTCAGCAGCAATTGCGAAAAGGCGGTATCGAAACTGTCATCGGCAAAAGGCAATTTGCTGGCGTCGCCGGTCTCAAAACGGACATTGGGGGCGGCGCCCAAAAGGGCCTCGGCCAGATAATCGGGTATTAGATCAACACCAACAACATGTGCGTTCGGATAACGGGTGGCCGCGGCCAGTGTCAGGCTGCCGGTGCCACAGCCAACATCAATCAGCGACCCACAGGACGGGGCGGCAACAAAATCAAGGAAGTTGCGCGATAGACGGCGGCTCCATCGGCCCATGGCGATTTCATAGATGTCAGCATTGGTCGCATTCATGGCCGGTTCCTGTGTTTTATTGTTTTATCGGGTTTTCTATCTGCAGTTTGCACCGGGACGGGATTGGGTGAAAGCCCCATTTGGGCAGGTGAACGTCGTATGGCAAGCCTGTGAATTTGTGATGTTCAACCAATTATTCATTGCTGAAAAAGAAAAACACGAAATAATATTGCGAATGCTGCGCCGCAAAAATAAATCACAAGTCAGACGCAGTGATGCAAACAGGCAAGGAAATTCAGGAAATGAGAGAGTTGAGTGGACTGGAAGGGCTGTATCTTGAGGATATTGAGGTCGGTATGGTCGGAAGCTATGCCAAAACCGTAACTGAAACCGATATCGTGATGTACGCCGGATTATCCGGCGATACCAATCCGGTCCATCTTAATCAGGAATATGCAAAAACCACGATGTTTGAAGGCCGCATTGCCCATGGCATGTTGTCGGCCGGTTTCATTTCCACCGTGCTGGGCACGCGCCTTCCGGGGCCGGGTACGATTTACCTGTCGCAGAGTTTGCAGTTCAAGGTGCCGGTGCGGATTGGTGATACCGTCACCGCGCGTGTGACCGTGCTTGATATTATTGCCGCGAAGAAACGGGTTGTTTTGGAAACCAATTGTTATGTTGGCGACCAATGCGTGATTTCCGGTGAGGCCATGGTGATGGTGCCATCGCGCGCCGTATCCTGAGCTGATTCACCGCAAAAGAGGCGCTGGCGCGATATGTAGCGCGCCAGCATTTAGATCAGGAAACGTTCCAGATTGTTGGGGGCGGTCCTGTTTCCGGACGCTTTTTCGCGGAAAAGTCTTTACGCTTTGGGCTTGGGCGATTTATAGCTGCCCGCTGGACTGTGCGGATATGCGATCTGCCAGCATGGTGACGAGCAAAAAGAGAGAGACCAGCGCGAATGCGCGTTTTTCGATCTTTTGACAATCTAAAAGATGACGCACGCGGTGCGGTCGTTGCGATTGGCAATTTTGACGGATTGCATCTGGGGCATCAGACGGTGCTTGATCATGCACGGCAGATTGCGCGCGACCTTGATGCACCGCTGGGCATTTTGACGTTCGAACCCCATCCCCGGATGCTGTTTCGCGCCGATGATCCGCCATTTCGCCTGACCTCGGCGGATGATCGGGTGACGGCGGCGTCTGATCTGAATATCGATCTGTTTTTCGAGGCCGAGTTTGATCGCGATTTTGCCGCCATGAGCGCCGAAGAATTCATCGAGTGCATTCTGGTCAAGGGCCTTGGCGCGCGCCATATCGTGGTCGGTTGGGATTTCTGTTTTGGCAAGGGCCGGGCAGGCAATGTCGATCTGTTGCGTGAAATTGGTGAGAAATCCGGTTTTGGGGTTACAGCGGTTGAACCGGTGACCCATGACAACGGCATTGTGTATTCATCGACCGCCATTCGCCAGGCACTGCGCGATGGCCGCCCACAGGATGCGACCCATTTGCTGGGGCGCCCGTGGGAAGTGGCCGGTGTGGTGATCAAGGGTGATCAGCGCGGCCGGACCATCGGATTCCCGACGGCCAATGTGGCGCTTGGCAATCACCTGCGTCCGAAATACGGTGTTTATGCCGTTCGGCTTGGCCTGATATCGGACGAAAATAGTGAAATTGTTGATCGCTGGATCGACGGAGTCGCAAATATTGGCGTGCGCCCCAGCTTTGGCGGGGATGCGGATGCCGGGCTTGAAGCCCACCTGTTCGATTTCGATCAGGACATCTATGGCCGTCGTGTTCGCGTGCGTTTGCACGGCTTTATCCGGGGCGAACAGAAGTTCGACGGGCTTGATGCACTTAAAGCCCAAATCGCTGCGGATGTGATTGCTGCCAAAGAGATTCTGCGCAAGATTTGAATTTGTCGGGGAACCCGTTATGATCCGCGCGCCTTTTGAAGGGTAGCCGGTATCAGTGGGGGTTCGCCCTTGTAATGTGTTTAAAGACGACAGGACCGTCACGATGAGTGTCGAATATAAAAAGACCGTTATCCTGCCCAAGACCGATTTCCCGATGCGGGCGGGATTGCCGAAGATGGAGCCCAAGCTGCTTGAGCAGTGGAAAGACGAGGATCTCTACGGCAAAATTCGCGGTATTTCGGCCGATCGTGACATGTTTGTTCTTCATGATGGCCCGCCCTATGCCAATGGTCATCTTCATATCGGTCATGCACTGAACAAAATCCTGAAAGACGTGATCACCCGTTCACAGCAGATGCTGGGCAAGAATGCGGTTTACGTTCCGGGCTGGGATTGTCACGGGCTTCCGATTGAATGGAAGATCGAAGAACAATATCGCGCCAAGGGCAAGAACAAGGACGATGTTCCGATTGCCGAATTCCGTCGCGAATGTCGTGAGTTCGCCCAGAAATGGCTTGATATCCAGCGCGAGGAATTCAAACGTCTTGGCGTGATGGGCGACTGGGACAATCCCTATGTCACTATGGATTACAAGGCCGAGGCATCGATTGCGCGCGAACTTGGCAAGTTCCTGATGAATGGTTCGTTGTATCGCGGATCGAAACCGGTGATGTGGTCGGTGGTCGAAAAGACCGCACTGGCCGAGGCCGAGATCGAATACGACGATCACACCAGCAAGACCATCCATGTGCGCTTCCCGGTGGTTAAAACCACGGTTGAGGCGCTCAAAGATGCGACCATCCTGATCTGGACAACGACACCTTGGACCATTCCGGGCAACCGTGCGGTTTCTTATGGTGCGGATATCGATTATGTGGTGATTGAAGTCACGGAAACAGCCGAAGAATCATGGGCCGTGGTCGGCGAGAAAATCGCCCTGTGCCCAACCTTGATTGATGACGTCTGCAAAAGTGGCCGCATCACCGGTCATAAGGTTGTCGCAAGCTTTAAGGGTTCGGATCTTGAAGGCACGATTGCCGCCCATCCGTTCCGTGGTCAGGGCTATGATTTTGACGTGCCGTTGTTGGCGGCTGATTATGTCACGACTGATACCGGTACGGGCTTTGTTCATACCGCCCCGACCCATGGCCCGGACGATTACATCACCGGTCTGAAATACGGTCTTGAAATCCCGGAAATGGTCGATGCGGATGGGACATATTACCCGCATGTGCCGTTGTTTGCCGGTAAGGCGATCTATGACGCCAATGGCAAAGAAGCCGACGCCAATGAGACCGTGATTGCCAAGCTGGTTGAGGTCGGTGCGCTTTTGGGCCGTGGCCGTCTTAAGCACTCCTATCCGCATTCATGGCGTTCAAAAGCCCCGGTGATCTATCGCACCACCCCGCAATGGTTCATTTCGATGACCGAAAACGGTCTGCGCGATACCGCCCTTAAGGCGATTGACGATACCCGCTTTATCCCAGAGGCCGGTCGCAACCGTTTGCATTCGATGATTGCCAACCGTCCTGATTGGTGTGTGTCGCGCCAGCGCGCCTGGGGCGTTCCGATCACGGTGTTTGTCAATAAGCAAACCCGCGAACCGTTGCGTGATCAGGCCGTGCTGAACCGTATCTATGACGCGTTCTGCGAAGAAGGCGCTGATGCATGGTTCACATGGGATGCCCAACGTTTCCTTGGCGATGATTACAATGCCGATGATTACGAACAGGTCACGGATGTTCTTGATGTGTGGTTTGATTCTGGATCAACTCATGCCTTTGTTCTTGAAGAACGTCAGGACCTTAAATGGCCGGCTGATCTGTATCTTGAGGGATCGGATCAGCATCGCGGCTGGTTCCATTCATCATTGTTAGAATCGTGCGGTACGCGCGGCCGTGCACCCTATGACGCGGTTTTGACCCATGGTTTCGTTCTTGATGGCAAGGGCCGCAAGATGTCGAAATCATTGGGCAACGTGATTGCGCCAAATGACATTATCAATAAGCTCGGCGCGGATATCTTGCGTTTGTGGGTGGTAAGCTCGGATTATCATGATGATCTGCGGATCAGCCATGAAATCATTGATCGTCATTCCGATATCTATCGTCGTTTGCGCAATACACTGCGCTTCTTGCTGGGCAATCTTGACGGCTTTACCGATGCCGAAAAAATTGCCGATGATCAATTGCCAGAACTTGAACGCTGGGTCTTGCATCGCCTAAGCAGGCTTGACGACGTGGTGCGCAAAACAGCCGCTGATTTCGATTTCCATTCCATGTTCATCGAACTGCATAACTTCTGTGCGCTTGATATGTCGGCATTTTACCTCGATATCCGCAAGGACGCGCTGTATTGCGACGCGCCAAGCAGTGCCAAACGTCGTGCGGCACGCACCGTTATGGATCGTGTGTTTGACAGTCTGGTGCGCTGGTTGGCACCGGTTCTGTGCTTTACCGCGGATGAAGCATGGCGGGCACGCTATGGGGCGGAAAGCTCGGTCCATTCGCAAACCTTTAATACGGTTTCCGATGGCTGGAAAGACGATGCGCTGGCTGCCAAATGGGAAAAAATCCGCAAGCTTCGCCGCGTTGTGACCGGGGCGCTTGAACTTGAGCGGGCGGAAAAACGCATTGGCGCAAGCCTTGATGCGGCGCCTAAGGTCTATGCCACGGCGGAATATGTCGAAGCACTTGTGGACCTTAATCTTGCCGAAATTGCCATCACATCTGATGTCGAACTGATCACGGGCGATGCGCCAGAGGGGGCTTACACCCTTGAAGAGGTTGCTGGCGTTGGGGTTGTTCCGGCACTGGCCGATGGCGAGAAATGCGAACGTTGCTGGCAGACCCTGCCCGAAGTTGGCAGCCACGGCGAACATAAAACCGTATGCCTGCGTTGTGCGGATGCGGTTGATGAAATGGGAATTGCGGCTGCAAAATAAGGCAGCCCGGTTCTGATTTGGATTTGCCTGTTTGACCCTGCCGGTTTGGCAGGGTCAGGTATGGCAAGACAGAAAGAGTGTTGATGAAACATCGTGCCTTTGTCTTTGGGCTGATCGTCATAGCGGTGGTCTTTGGCTTTGATCAGTGGACCAAGCAGATTGCGATTGACGAATTGTCGAACCCGCATCGGGTGATCGAAGTTACGTCGTTCATGAACTTTCTTTTGGCGTGGAACCCGGGCGTGTCGTTCGGATTGTTTCAGGGACAGGCACCTTGGGTGATGATTGCCGCGACATCGGCGATCACGCTTGGTTTCCTGATCTGGATGTGGCGGACACGGGATGGGATGCTTGGCATTGCGCTGGCGCTGGTGGTTGGCGGGGCGGTTGGTAATCTGATTGATCGGTTGCGCCACGGGGCGGTTACGGACTTTATTGACCTGCATGTTGCGGGTTATCATTGGCCGGTCTTTAATATTGCAGACAGTGCAATCACGGTTGGGGCTGCACTGTTGTTGATTGATTCCCTGTTTGGCGGTAAAAAATCATCCAGGTAAATTTTGATCCGGTGATATACGTTATCGGATACCGAGTGGCAAAGAGGCATCAATGTCCCGAAAACTAACGACATCGATTTTCAAAGTTGCGCTGCTGGGCGGTCTTGCGTTTGGCGTTTCGGGCTGTGAATCCACGCGCGAAACATTTGGCCTGAACAAAACAGCCCCGGACGAATTTCAGGTTGTGTCGCGTGCGCCGCTAAGTTTGCCGCCTGATTTTACCCTGCGTGTGCCCGAACCCGGTGCGTCTCGTCCGCAGACCGGTACGGTCACCGATCAGGCCCGTCGTATTTTGACCGGCGAAGATCCGAATGGGGTCAAACGTGACATCACGGATGGTAATCGCAGTCAGGGTCAGGTTGCCCTGTTGTCGAAATCGGGCGCACAATTTGCCGATCCGACAATCCGCAGTACGGTTGATCGGGAAACATCGATCTTTATCGAAGAAAGCGACAGCGTTGTCGACAAGCTGATCTTCTGGCAGGACAAGCCGGAATTTGGCGCCCAGGTTGACCCCGAAGCCGAAGCCAAGCGCATTCGCGATCAGCAGGCATTAGGTGAGTCGGTTTCCGAAGGTGAAACACCGGTGATCGAACGCCGTCAGAAAGGCTGGCTGGAAGATATCTTCTAGTCGTCAGACGCGATATTGCGGTCACATTCCAGTGAGAATTACCGGAAATAGACCAAAATTTGAATTATCAAGGGGCGCGGTCATTCCGCGCCCTTGTTCTGTCATATTCAGTTCTTAATCAAAAGCTTGTCCGATGCCGTGTTGCACAGGCACCCGGCCTGTTATCGTCAGCATGGTATCGCATTTCTATCGCTTCTTCTTCTTTGGCGATCCTGCATCAAGCATTGGGATGACGTAATGACATTTCCGACCCGATCCCCGATTTCCGTTTTTGCGCGCGGGCCGATTGGCCTGTTGACCGCAATGATGTTGATCATAAGTCCGCATCTTGCCGAGGCGGCGGTCTTTAGCCCGCAAACCATGACCCTTGATAATGGCATGCAGGTCGTGCTGGTGGAAAACCACCGTGCGCCCGTGGTCAGCCATATGGTTTGGTACAAGGTTGGCTCGGCCGACGAGACCGAAGGCGTTTCGGGGATTGCGCATTTTCTTGAACATCTGATGTTCAAGGGCACCAAGGATATTGCGCCCGGTGACTTTTCCAAGATTGTTGCGCGCAATGGCGGCAACGATAATGCGTTCACCAGTTGGGATTATACCGGCTATTTCCAAAATATCGCACGTGACCGGCTTGAAATGGTCATGGGCATGGAAGCCGACCGGATGCGGAACTTGCAGCTTTCCGATGATGTGGTTTTGCCTGAACGGGATGTGATCATCGAAGAGCGCCGGTCGCGGATTGATAACAATCCCGGTGCGTTGCTGGGCGAACAGATACGGGCATCGCTTTATATGGCGCATCCCTATGGCCGGTCGATCATTGGCTGGCTCAATGAAATGCAAACGCTTTCGACCGAGGATGCGCTGGCATTTTATCGTAAATGGTATGCACCCAATAATGCCATTCTGGTGGTGGCCGGTGACATCACCATGGCCGAGCTTAAACCGCTGGCCGAAAAATATTACGGCGTTATCCCGGCGGGTGATGTGTCAACCCGTCACCGGGTCAAGGAACCGACCCAGCATGCCCCGCGCAAGGTAACCCTGACCGATCCGCGCGTCGGACAGGCATCTATGTCGCGCTATTACCTTGCACCGTCCTATAACAGCGAAAATGCCGATCAGGCCGCCCCGCTTGAAGTGCTCAGCGAAATCCTTGGATCGGGTACGACCAGCCGGTTTTTCCGGTCCCTTGTTGTCGATCAATCCATCGCGACCAGTGCCGGGACTTTCTATGATCCGGTTGCGGTTGATTTGGCAAGCTTTGGCCTTTACGCGGTGCCGCGCGATGGCGTCGAACTGGCCGATCTTGAAAAGGCCGTCAATGCCGAGATCGCCAAGGTCGTGGAAAATGGCGTGACCGAAGACGAACTTGCCCGCGCCAAGCAAAAGCTTTTGGACAGTGCGGTTTTTGCCCGTGATTCCCTTTCGGCTGCCGCCCGGTCATTGGGCGAAGCCTTGGCCGTCGGGTTAAGCGTTGATCAGGTGGAAAGCTGGCCGGAACGGATTAATGCCGTTACGGTCGAACAGATTAACGCCGCGGCCAAGGCGGTGTTTGATGACAAACGTTCTGTCACCGGCTGGTTGCAGCCGCCCGAAGGCGGTCCGACCAATGGTATGCCGGCGGCACCGGTCACCGGCGAGCAGGAGGTGAATTGATCATGAGTTATAGTGCAAAAACAATTCCGGTGGTTCGCCCGATGCTTCGTTGCGTGACACAGATGCGCATAACCTTGATGGGGCTGACATCGGCTGCCTTGTTGATGACGGCCTTTGCCGGGCAGGCCCTCGCGGTCGAGGTGCAGGAAGTGGTTTCGGATGGCGGCATTACCGCATGGCTAATCGAAGATCACCTGAACCCGCTTTTGACCATGGACTTTACCTTTAAGGGGGCCGGGGCTGCGACTGATCCGTCGGGCAAAACCGGGCTTGCCAATATGGTGTCTGGCCTGATCGACGAAGGGGCTGGTGCCATGGATAGCCAGACCTTCCGCACCGAAATGGAAGACCGATCGATCAGCATTTCATTTGATGCCGGTCGCGATGATTTTGGCGGGTCGATGGTGACATTGACGCGTGAACGCGACACGGCAATTGATCTTTTGCGGTTGTCATTGTCAGAACCGCGTTTTGATGACGAAGCAGTTGAACGCATTCGTTCGCAGGTTATCGGTGGGCTTAAACGCAGCGAAAATGATCCGGGCGATATTGCCAGCCGGGCGTTCTTCAAATCGATCTTTGGCGATCATGCTTATGCAAATTCGGTTTCAGGAACGATTGAAACGGTCAAATCATTGAATGCCAATGATTTTCGTACATTTGTCCGCAATGCCATGGCGCGCGATAATCTGGTGATCGGGGTTGCCGGTGATATCACCGCTGCGGAACTTGGCCCGTTGCTTGACGAAGCATTTGGAAGTTTGCCCGCAAAAAGCGACCTGCCAACCATCCCCGATGTTACGCCGAAATTTGGCGGGATCGAAGTTATCACACAGGATATCCCGCAAAGTCAGGCGATCTGGGGCCAAAAGGGCATTTCGCGCAAGGCACCTGATTTCTATGCCGCCTATGTCATGAACTACATTCTGGGCGGTGGCGGTTTTTCATCGCGCCTGACCGAGGAAGTGCGCGAAAAACGCGGGCTTGCCTATGGCGTTTATAGTTATCTGGCCGATATGGACAAGGCCGAGATGATGATGGGCGGGGTTGCGACGCGCAATGATGCGGTGGGGCAAAGCCTGTCGATCATTGGCCAGCAATGGCAGAAAATGAAGGACAAGGGCGTTACGCAGCAAGAGCTTGATAACGCCAAGTCCTATTTGACCGGGGCGTTCCCGCTGCGATTTACCAGCCTTGGCAATCTGTCTGGCATGCTGGTGGGGATGCAGATGGAAGATCTGGGCATGGACTTCCTGGACAAGCGTAACAGCCTTGTTGATGCGGTCACCCTTGATCAGGTCAACCGCGTCGCCAAAGAATTGCTGGAACCGGAGCATGTGACGGTAACAGTGGTCGGCAAGCCGGAAGGCGATCTGTCTTTTTGATATGAACGGATAAACGATGGCGGCCCAGCAGTGTTCGGGCCGCTATTTTGTTTGCAGGATATGTTTTCGCATCACATCGGCCAGATCATTTGCACTGCGTCGTGAAACGGCCTCGACCATTTGAAAATGTTCGGCGCTCGATTGTTTGACCCGGGCACGTGTTTGCCATTGGCTCGCCGGGGCGGACGGAATGCGATGACGCAGGTCTTCGATCAGGGTGACCAACTGAAGATTCCCCGAAAGTGAAAGCAGTTCCCGGTGGAAAATCAGATTGGCTTCGTATTGTTCCAATATGCTGCCGGTTTCGGTTTTTTCGTCAAAATCGCGCGCTAGGGCATAAAGGGTATCGCAATGTTTTTCGGTCGCATTGGCAACGATCCGATGGGCCGCCGCGCATTCAATCATCGCGCGCAGATCAAGCAATTCCATGACTTCATCGCCGTCGCCTTCATGGACATAATAGCCACGATTTTGCGCATGCTGGATGATCCGTTTTTGCGACAGACGATCCAGTGCAAGGCGGATCATCGGGCGTGATGCCTGATATTTCCGTTGCAATTCAACCTGTTTCAGCCAGCTTCCCGGTGTAAAGGTACCTGCCTGGATGTCTTTGGCAATGCGTTCGACAAGTTCTGTGCTTGCAGAGTTGTGATCGTCCATTTTTCCCACCTTCGTCTTTCCGTTCTTTTATAGCGCGCCGGTTTAAGAAACCAACAAGCAACGCATGCATGCAAAGTCGGCATTTACACGTATTGCATGTTTTTCATCAAAATTTGGCTTTTGGCCTTTACATTCCAAAAATATGCACCAAAATTGGCGCCAATTTTATAACACGAATTTCTCGATACGGAAAAACAGGAATGG
Source organism: Thalassospira alkalitolerans (assembly GCF_002115745.1). Classification (GTDB taxonomy): domain Bacteria; phylum Pseudomonadota; class Alphaproteobacteria; order Rhodospirillales; family Thalassospiraceae; genus Thalassospira; species Thalassospira alkalitolerans. The sequence continues at coordinate 116,501 of NZ_JFKB01000011.1, read as the reverse complement.
CGCAGATGCAAAACACCGACGAAATCTGGTCGATGGTCGAAGAACACGTGCCCGATTTATGTGCCATGGCCGATACGGTGTGGGAAACGCCTGAGCTGAATTATCGGGAATTTGAAAGTGCATCCTGCCACGCAGCGATGTTGCGCGATAAAGAATTTCGCGTTTCCGAGAATGTTGGAAATATTCCAACTGCGGTGATGGGCGAGGCCGGTGAAGGTGGCCCTGTTATCGCGTTTCTAGGTGAATATGACGCACTTCCGGGGTTAAGTCAGGAAGCAGGCGTTGCCCGCCAACAGCAACGTCCGGGGGAAACCAGCGGGCATGGCTGTGGCCATAACCTGCTTGGTGCGGGCGCCATGCTGGCCGCGATTGGGGTGCGTGATTTCCTGTTACAGACCAAACTGCCCGGACGGGTGCGCTATTACGGCTGCCCGGCCGAAGAAGGCGGATCGTCCAAGGGGTTTTTGGTGCGTTCAGGTGCCTTTGATGATGTCGATATCGCCATTTCATGGCATCCGGCCCCGTTTGCCGGGATCAATAACCCGATCTCGCTGGCGTGTAACGAGCTTGAATTTCATTTCAAGGGTCGTGCCGCCCATGCATCTTCGTCGCCGGAACTGGGACGTAGCGCGCTTGATGCGGTCGAACTGATGAATGTTGGCGCAAACTATATGCGCGAACACATGCCCAGCACCGCGCGCATCCATTATGCCATGATCAATGGCGGCGGAATTGCACCAAATGTGGTTCAGGCCGAGGCCACCGTGCGTTATCTGATCCGGGCCAGAGAACTTGATGAACTTCACGGTTTGGTCGAACGGGTCAAGAAGATTGCCGAAGGTGCGGCCTTGATGACCGAAACATCGGTTTCCTATGACGTGGTCAGTGGGGACGCGAACCTGATCGGCAATACGCCGCTTGAACAGTTAATGTATCGCAAGCTCGAAGCCCTTGGCCCGCCACAGTTTGATGCGGCTGATCGTGCCTTTGCCGAAGAAATTCGCAGCACGCTTTCCGAACAGGATATCCGGGCGGCCTATGCGCGGTTTGGCTTGCCGGTGAAACTTGATGTGCCGTTATGCGATATTATTTTCCCGCCTGAAAACGGGGATGGCCGCCATGTCGGGTCAACCGATGTCGGCACGGTTAGCTGGGTTGTGCCAACCGTTCAGATGCGCGGTGCGACCTATGCCATCGGAACGCCGGGGCATTCATGGCAGCTTGTCGCACAGGGGAAATCCCCGGCGGCACATAAGGGCATGACCCATGCGGCCAAGGTCATGGCGGCAACCGCCAGTGATTTGTTCCGTGATCCGGCATTGATTGATGCGGCAAAGGCCGACTTTGCCAAGCGTCGCGATGGCCGTCCGTTTATCAATCCGATCCCTGATGATGTGATGCCGCCCATCACACAGCCGCCCGTGATCAAAAAGGATATCGGGTAATGGCAAGGGTTGGGGGGAATGGCCGATGACCGGTGCAAGTTTCTTTGACTTGATGAATTTCGGTCCAAACGGCTGGGGCTGGGCGCTGATAACTGCTGCCGGGGTTACGGTTATGGTGGCGTTGGCCGGGTTCAGCCTTGGCGCTGTGATCGGGACCTTTGGCGCCTGGGCCAAGATTTCGGGGCGCGGCCCGATCCGGGTAGCGGCCGAAGTCTACACCACGGTTTTGCGCGGTATTCCTGATCTTTTGGTGATCTTTCTGTTTTATTTTGGCGGCAGTCTGGCCCTGACCGCGGTCTATAAATTTTTTGGCGGCGAAGGGTTCGTCAGTTTTCCGGGCTTTACCGCCGGGGCGCTGGCAATCGGCTTTACATCGGGCGCGCAACATACCGAAGTCTTCCGGGGGGCATACGGCGCGATTTCGCAGGGCGAGATCGAAGCCGCAAAAGCCACCGGTATGTCACGGATGCTGTTGTTTCGCCGGATCATCATGCCGTTGTTGTTGCGATATGCGCTGCCCGGTCTGGGCAATGTCTGGCAGGTGGTGCTTAAAGAGTCTGCCCTTGTGTCGGTCACCGGTCTGGTCGAGCTTGTCCGTCAGGCACAGCTTGGTGCGGGGTCAACACGAGAACCCTTTTCCTTCTTTCTGGCAGCCGCGATCCTGTTCCTTGTGATCACTTTTGTATCGAACCGCGTTTTCCGGTTTTCCGAGGCGTATTTTTCGCGCGGGGTTAGGGGAACGCGATGATCGATTTTGCTTTCATGTATGAGGCCCTCATCCGTCTTGTCGGTGGGGTGCCGCTGACCTTGCAGCTTAGCCTGATTGCCTCGGCCTTTGGTGTGATCTTTGCTGTTACGGCGGCCTTGATGCAGCTTTCCGACAGTCGTGTTTTGCGGGCGATTGCCGATGCCTATGTCTTTGTCATTCGCGGTACGCCGCTTTTGGTGCAGATCTTCCTGATCTATTACGGCATGGGTCAATTTGACTTTATCCGCCACTCATTCTTGTGGGCCTTGCTGCGGGAACCGTATTGGTGTGCGATTTTTGCGTTGATGTTCAATACCGGTGCCTATGGCAGTCAGATCGTGCGGGGGGGCCTGTTATCGGTTCCCAAAGGACAGATCGAAGCTGCCCGAAGCTGTGGCATGCCGACCGTGATGATCTATCGCCGCATCATCCTGCCACTCGCCATTCGTCAGGCCCTTCCGGCTTATGGCAATGAAATCATCCTGCTGACCAAGGCGACCTCGCTGGCATCGATCATCACGATGATGGAAATCACCGGCGTCGCGGCAAAGATGATTGCCGAAACCTATCGTGTTGTCGAAGTCTTCCTTGTTGCCGGGGGGCTTTACCTGCTGATCAATTTTGTACTGTCACGCGGGGTGGCGATGCTTGAACGGCGGCTGATGCGCCATACCCGAACTGATAGTTCAACCCGTTCCGTTCAAAGGAGAGCCGCCTGATGTCTGCATCTGTTTCAGCAATACCCATGGATATCGCCGAGACATCCGCACCGGCGGTGCAAATTGGTGATCTGCACAAGAATTTTGGCGGGCTTGAGGTCCTTAAGGGGCTGACCTTTGACGTGGTCGAGGGACAAGTCGTCTCGATCCTTGGATCGTCGGGATCGGGAAAATCAACCTTGCTTCGCTGCATCAATTTTCTTGAGGCACCAAGCAGCGGCACGATCACCATCGGCGGTGAAACGGTGCGCACCAAGGTCGGTAAAACCGGTGATCTTGTCCCGGCGGATATCGGCCAGTTGAACCGTTTGCGAACCAGCGTCGGCATGGTGTTTCAGAACTTTAATCTGTGGTCGCACAAAACCGTTCTGGAAAACGTGATGGAAGGCCCGGTTTTTGTTCAGGGCCGCCCCGAGGCTGAATGCCGCGAAGAAGCGGGCGAATTTCTTGCCAAGGTTGGCATTTATGACAAATGCGATGCCTATCCGGCACATCTTTCGGGCGGGCAGCAACAACGTGCGGCTATTGCCCGTGTGCTGGCGATGCATCCGGCGGTGATGCTGTTTGACGAACCGACATCGGCACTTGATCCCGAACTGGTCGGTGAAGTGCTCAAGGTGATGCGCGCACTGGCCGATGAAGGCCGGACCATGTTGGTGGTGACCCACGAGATGGGATTTGCCCGCGAAGTCTCGAACCGGGTCATTTTCCTTGAAAAGGGCACGATCGAAGAAGACGGAAGTCCCGAAGACGTTTTCGGGGCATCCAAATCAGAACGATTTAGAAAATTCATCGCGGGATAAACGCGGTGAAAAATAATGGGTGAAACATCCGATTTTCGTATCATGGAGGCAAAGATGAAAATTTTAAAATTCGCAGCGACACTTTGTATGGGCCTTGCCCTTTTCGGGCAGGCAGAAGCCAAAGAATGGAAACATATCACCATCGCCACCGAGGGCGCGTTTCCCCCGTGGAATTCGACCCTGCCAGACGGCTCGCTCACGGGCTATGAAATTGATCTGTACAAGGATCTTTGTGCGCGGATGAACGCCGAATGCACGATGATCTCGCACAGTTGGGAGGGGATCATTCCCGGGCTTCTGGCGGGCAAATTCGATGCGATCATTGCCGGTATGTCGGCCACCGAAAAGCGCGAAAAAGTCATCAGTTTCAGCCAGTCCTATGGCACCACGGGCCAGACCTTTGCTGTTTTGCGCGGTGGCGAGCTTGAAGACATGCCCCATTCCGGCGAGGTCTTCTCGCTTGAGACCGAATTGCCGGGGGCCGAAAAAGCCGTTGCTGATATCAAGGATCTTTTGAAGGGCAAAGTTATCGGCGTTCAGACAGCGTCGATTGCATCGATCTTCCTGGATAAATACCTTGCCGATACCGCAACGATCCGTGAATACAAATCGACTGAACAGCATGACCTTGATCTGCTGGCAGGGCGTGTTGATGTGATCATGGCATCGATGGGTTATCTGTCGACAGCAGCCGCCAAAGAAGGCAACAGCGACATGGTTGTATCGGGTCCGCGTTTCCAGCGCGGGTTCCTCGGCCGCGGAAGTTCGGTTGGTATCCGCAAGGAAGATACCGACTTGCGTGACATGTTTGACAAGGCGATTAGCGAAGCCAAAGCCGATGGCACGATCAAACGCCTGTCAGATAAATGGTTCGGTTTTGACGTGACGCCGAAGTAAGGCAAACGCACCAAATTCAATTTTGGTGCAGATAAAGATACCAAAGCGCGGTGAAAGGGATTTCGCCGCGCTTTGTGCTTTGATAGGTTCATGCCAACCACAAAACATAACTTTTAAAAACGAGCATCCCCGTTTATGACCCTGCGCGTCCTGTCTCAGAACCTGATCAATCAGATTGCCGCCGGTGAGGTGGTCGAACGCCCGGCTGCGGCGTTGAAGGAACTGGTGGAAAATGCGTTGGATGCCGGGGCGACGCGCGTCGATGTTAATCTGCGCGATGGCGGGCGGACATTGTTGTCGATCACCGATGACGGCAAAGGCATGACGCCCGATGAACTCAGCCTGGCGGTTGAACGCCATGCGACATCAAAACTGCCTGATGACGATTTGTTCAACATTGCCTTCATGGGGTTCCGCGGTGAAGCCTTGCCATCGATCGGGTCGGTATCACGCATGCGGTTAACCAGCCGGGTGCGCGGGGCGGAAAATGCCTGGGCGCTTTTGATTGAAGGCGGGACCAAAGGGGAGGTTGAGCCCGCTGCTCATCCGTTTGGCACGCGCGTTGAAGTGCGCGATCTTTTTTATGCGACACCCGCCCGGCTGAAATTCCTGAAAACCGCGCGGACCGAACAGATGTATGCCCGTGAAATCATGGATCGCCTGGCGATGGCGCGTCCCGATGTTGGTTTCACGCTTAGCGGGGATAACAATAAAGCGATCTTGAATTACCCCGCCTGCGAAGGGGATTTGTTTGATGCGCGCCTGAAACGGCTGGGCGCTGTGATGGGGCGTGAATTTCAGGATAACGCATTGCAGATCGAGGCCGAGCGCGAAGGCATCCGCCTGACTGGCTATGCCGGGGTGCCGACCTTAAACCGCGGCAATGCCCAGATGCAGTTCCTGTTCGTCAATGGTCGCCCGGTCAAGGATCGGTTGTTGCAAGGGGCGGTGCGCGGTGCCTATCAGGATTTCCTGGCACGGGATCGCCATCCGTTGCTGGCGCTGTTTTTTGAATTGTCACCGCGTGATGTGGACGTCAACGTCCATCCCGGCAAGACCGAGGTCCGGTTCCGTGATCCGGGTATGGTGCGTGGTTTGATCGTGGGCGCGCTTAAACATGCGCTGGCTGCGGCCGGGCACCGGGCATCAACCACCGTGGCCGATATGGCGCTGGGGGCGGCCCGGCGCGAAGGCGAAGGTCCGTCACTGCCTTATGGCGGGTCGCGTTCGGGATCGGGCGGGGCATCGGGTTATAATTTCGGATCCTATCAGCCCAATCATCCCAGTGCGGGCGATGTTCAACGCGATTACGCCGCACAGGCCCCAACGTCAGGTGGCGGATTGTTTGATCGCGGGCGGGATTTCGCCGGTGGGGTGGTCGACAGCAATGGTGGTTTTGCCGCCGCTGCGGCCCATGCGCTTGCCGGTGGATATGCGAGTGCCGCACCATCCGCGCGCATCGATATGACCGATGAAACAAAGTTTGTCGATCATCCACTGGGGGCGGCACGCGGGCAGGTCCATGCCAATTACATCATTGCCCAGACCCGTGACGGGCTGGTGATTGTTGATCAACACGCGGCCCATGAACGCATTGTCTATGAACGGATGAAGGCTGATCTGGCCGAAAACGGGGTTAAGCGACAGGGATTGCTGTTGCCCGAAGTCGTTGAAATGGACGAAGCATCTGCCGAACGGGTTGCGGACCGCGCCGAAGAATTTGGCGAGCTTGGCCTTGTGATTGAACCATTTGGCCCCGGCGCATTGGTCGTGCGCGAAGTCCCCGCCATGCTGGGCAAGGTCGATGTTGCCGGTCTGGTGCGTGATCTTGCCGATGAAATTGTTGAAATGGGGCAGGGCATGGCCCTTAAGGACCGGTTGATGTACGTCTGCGCGACCATGGCGTGCCATGGCTCCGTCCGGTCAGGGCGCAAGCTTAATGCCGATGAAATGAATGCCCTGTTGCGTCAGATGGAAGCCACCCCGCATTCGGGGCAGTGCAATCACGGCCGCCCGACCTATGTCGAGCTTAAGCTTCATGATATTGAAAAGATGTTCGGGCGGCGCTAGGCGTTAGCCCTTAAGCTTCATATCGCGGGGCAGGCGGGTATTGGCATTGACCCGGGCGCGTTGGATTTGTTCGGCAAACAGGCCGCGCACACCCGATAAATCAGCATCACGGAAATCGGTTTTTGTCAGATTTGATCCGCTAAGATCGCAATTCAAAAGCGTCATGCCTTGGAACGATGCGCCGGATAAATCCGATCCCAAAAATACCGTGCCGCGCAGGATGGCATCGGTAAACCGGGCCCCGGCAAGGCGACTGACGGCAAGATTGGCGTGGTCAAGGTTGCTGCCAATAAAGTCAGCAGCCGTCATGTTACAGCGGCGCAGAACCGCGTTTTTGCAATTGGCATTTCGGAACGAAACATGGGGCAAGCTGCACCGGGTCAAATCGATCCCTTCGAGGTCGGCATCGCGCAAATCCGCATGCTCGATTGCCATCTTGGCCCCCTCCTTGCCGCCGCTATCGACCCAAAGGCGATGGGCCAGAAGCGCTTCCATCAGATCAATCTCGACCAGTTCTTCATCGACGCTGGTATCTGTTGGATTGGGAACCTCGTCCGGGGATGGGGGTTCGACGGTTGCGGGTTCGGGTTCGGTTTCCAATGCTTCGCGTGCGGAAACAGCCGCATCAATATTGGTTTCAAGAACCGATTTGGTTTCAAGTGCCGATTTGTCCTCTACCGCTTTGGACGGTTCAGGTAACAGGTCTTCAGGGTCGAAATTCGACGGTTCTTTTTTGGCAATCGGTTTTCTTGTGGGCATGCGTGGCAAGGATGCGGCGGCGTTTGATTTTCCGGCGATTGTTGTCCTCATGGTGACGGATCGCGACGGACGTGGCGCGCGCACCACTGTGCTATCCTTGTCATCAGGCGATGTTTCCGGGGTGTCAGCCATAAGCCCATCGGATGGTTTATCAGGTTCTGCGGGCGGGATATTTTGTTTTGGGGCGTTGGCTTTTGGGCGGATTTTGCGCGATGGCTCCGAATTTTTATCGCCATCGCGCGCCGGGCCGAAATAGTCGCCTTCAAAGACAAAGCGGCGCGGTGTCTTGATGACAGTTTGAACAATTTTGCGCAGTCGGTTGCTGTCAATCGGCTGGCGAAACACGCCTTCGATACCGGCTTCGACCGCTTCACGCATGGCGCGGCGATCCAGTTTCGGGGCGCCCAGTAATACCGGAACCTGATTGCAGAACGGATCATCATCCGACGCACTGTTGCGCAATTCCCGAATGGTGGAAATTCCGCGCAGACCATCCAGATTGAGACCGATCAGAATTACATCAGGGCGGTATTCGCAGGTCATTTCGACCACGGAATTGCGGTTGTCACTGCTGTGAAAGGCAGCCAGTTCAAGCGGCTCAAGCGCGGCCTTGACCGCAGCTATGTTACGTTCGCTGTAATCGGCATACAGAACAGACAGTTTTCTGGGGGACCGCGTCATTTGGCCAGATTTGCCTTGGGTTGTTAGGGCGGGCATGCCCGGTTAAGGATTGTTTCTAATTGTGACCGGGGATTGAGAAGCTGCGCCGTCGTGCCGGGGCCTTATCCGGTTCGATGCTGCTGCCTTCTGTTTCTGTGTCGGCCGGATCGTCCGTTTTCATTACGTGGCCGGGCAAATTACTGGTCGGTAAACTGTTGCCCGGATTGTCATTTAGGGGACTGTCATTTTGACCTGTGTCTTCCATCATCTCAATGATGATTTCAACGCGGCGGTTTTGCGCGCGACCTTCGGCGGTTGAATTTTCCGTAATCGGGCGGCTGTCACCGTAACCCTGCACGACCATGCGGCGTGGATCGGTACCGTTTTGATCAATCATATGATGCAATACCGATGTCGCCCGCGCAGCAGACAAATCCCAGTTCGAGATATAGGGTGAATTGGACGACACGGGGATGTTGTCTGTATGGCCGGCAACCACCACCTGACCGTCCGTCTGATTGATGACGGGGACAACGCGATTAAGGATTGCGGCAAATTCCGGGGTCATGCCCGATGATCCCGATGGAAAGGCGATTTCGTTGGGGAAGCGGACAATAACGTCGCCTTCCTTGCGCTCGACCCCGATTTGATCGTCCATGCCCATTTTTTTCAGCACCGTGCCAAGGGTTTCTTCAAGGGCCTCGGCTTTTTCGGCTTTGCTGTCGCCTTCCTTGATTTCAACATCAGGGGTTTCGACCGGCGGAATACTGGAAACCACCCGCGGGGTGTCGGGGCTTGGCTGTTTTAGGGCTTTGCCAAGGATCGAACCGTCAAGTTCAACAACACCGGCAAGTTGATCTTCTTTGCTAAAACCAAATGCGGTTTTGACCGAACCTGCGATCTGTTTGTATTTGACGACATCCATTTCGGCAAAGGTCAGCAACAGCACAAAAAGCACAAGCAGTAACGACATGAGATCGGCGAATGTCGCCATCCATGCTGGTGCCCCTGCTGCCGGTTTTTTTGCCATTTATTTTGCCTGTTGCCTTTTGTGTCTTTGCCCAAAGCGGAAAGGTTATTCGCCGCCTTCGCCTTCCGCGTCTACCGGAATGCCACCCGGAAGATATGGTCCAAGGATTTCCTTCATGACCATCGGGCTCTGACTTGACTGAATTTGGACAACAGACTCGACAATCAGCTCTTTGGTGTTTTTAAGCTGTTCGACCTTGAGCGCCAGTTTGTCGGCGATAGGCAGGGCAAACAGGTTGGCCAGAACCGCCCCATAGAACGTGGTCAGCATGGCAATGGCCATGGCCGGGCCAATTGCATCCGGATCAGACAGGTTGGCCAGCATCTGTACCAGACCGACCAGTGTTCCGATCATCCCGAATGCCGGCGCAGTGTCGCCAATCCCCCGAAACATCAGTTCACCCAATTCATCATTCTGGATCGATTTTTCGACCTCGCTTGATATTGAGCTTCGGATCACTTCACCGTTATGACCATCAACACACATGCGAATGCCGCGTGCCATGATGCTGTTTTCGATTTCGGCTGTTTCAAGACCCAGCAAGCCATCCTTGCGCACGATCGTCGACAGCTCGATCGCTTTTTCATAGATCGAAAGCGGGTCTTCCTTTGGGTTCTTGAATGCAATACTGACCCCGATTTTGAGCGACTTGACCACATCGCGCATCGGAAATTTGATCAGGGTTGCCGCAGCCGTCCCGCCAAAAACAACCATGACCGATGGCACATCGACAAAAGCGCCGAGGTTACCACCTATAAGGATGGCGCCAACGATAACGCCCGTACCGGCAATGATCCCGATAAGTGTTGCAATATCCATAATTCTTATTCGTTTTCCGGCGTTATGACATTGTGGCGCGGCGAAAGCCGGTTCGGGATCAGGAAAAGAAGCCTGTTTTGCGGGTTAACGAGCAAGTGTTTTGCAGCGGCAAACATCAAAACGCGGTCCCCTGATACCTGTCATGGTGTTGGTCAAAGTTCTGGTGGCAATCTTTTCTGTTTCTTCTTTTCAAATTGGGGCGACCAAGATGGTTTTTCCATAGCAAACGGCAAAATCGGCCATAAATTGTCCGAAGCAGCCTGTCAGGCTGGATTATCTCAATCGCCCAGATCGTATATCTATATCAATCGTATAGTATGTTATATACGTTTGATGCCATACTTTTGTCGCAGCTTCAATCATTTGCAAGATAACCCTCAGCCCAATTCAAACGTTGTGATTGCATATGTCATATCAAGGTTCACTTCGGGAAACTTGCCGCGATACATGCGTGCTGTTTCAAATTCGGGCACCATTCCCTGTTCTTCAACAAGCGCGCGTGCCGCGGCATTGGGGTCTGCAATGTCAATGTAAACCGGGCTGCTTTGATCTTTGCGGCGGGCCAGAAGGGCCTGAAACAGGGTGCTGGCATCTGTGGGGTTCGCGGCAAAAAGCGGGCCGATTTTATGGCCGGTCTGGCAGGGGCGAATAACACCATAGCCCCGCAACCCCATCGGACCACGAAGCGCCAAAGCGATGTGGTTCGGCGCTGTAATCCAATGGCGCAGGAATTCGATTCGGTTATCCGGAAACAGGTTGCAGGTTTGTTCGAAAGCATCGATGACCGCAATATCATCAATCACCAAGTCAAACAGGTCATCGGCTTTGACGGCTTGCGCATTGACCAGCCCGCCAAAGCGTATATTGCGATGCGCCAGTTCGAACCCTGATTTGCGATAGTTGTCCTGTTGATCGGTGACGCCATCCAGACCAATGGTCTTGGCAGCGGTTTCATCAAGTGCTGTTTGCCAAAGACGAAGCCCAAGTCCGCTGCCCCGGCGATCCGGACGGCAGATATAAAATCCGACAAAGCCGTAATCGGAACTGTACTGCACAGCAGAAATCACCGCCGCCAGACCCTGTTTGTCAAACGCGCCCCAGAAACCAAGCGGATCGGTATTAAAAAAGGTATCCGCATCAGAACGTCCGGGGTTCCAGCCTTCCTTGGCGGCCCATTCGACGGCAATCGGGAATTCATAAGATTTTAGGCGGCGGATTTTATCGGTCATGGTGTTTTTTCGTCTTTGTCGATCATGGGTTTTCGGCCGTTTATCCTGGGGCAACGGCGGGTTCAATCCATGATGCAACATGGGCCGATGAATGCAATGACAATAATTTTATTGAGAATGCATCTCAGTTTTATTATCAAGGGTGAGTGGCAAAATGCCGCAGGTTCCTGTTATCGAAAGTCGCATCATGCCATCAAATCCCAAACATCCACTGATTGCCAAAACCCGCATCCTGCTTGGTGCCTGTGCCGATGCCATGAATGGTGTTGCCGCCTATTACGCGGGACATGATTGCGATGTAACTGTGGGCGTCGCTGGGGGTACAGATGGCGGCACGGACGGGACGCTGATCACCGTGACCGGCTGGCATATTTATATGCGGGTTGATGGAAAGCATCTTGTTCTGGAGGTCGGTGCCAAGTCCGAGGCCGGTGTGGTGCAGGTCAAATCCGCGGTGATTGCTGTTTTGCAAAGCGTGATACCGGAAGCCGATCTTGATTGCCGCTGGCATGGTGCAGGGCAAAGCAATGGCAAACTTCCGAATTTTCGTGAACTCAGCGTCATTGGCGTGACCGACCTTTCGCCGCATATGCGGCGTTTGCGGTTGGCGGGAACCGACCTTGCGGCTTATGGCAGTGATGGTATCCATGTGCGTCTTCTTATTCCGCCGCGCGGCGTCTCAGCGCCCAAATGGCCGACATTGGCGGCGAACGGCATGCCCATCTGGCCCGAGGGCGAAGATGCGGTCGCCCCACGGGTTTATACCATTCGCCGGATCGATGTCGATGCCGGGTGGATTGACATTGATTTTGTCATGCATGGGGATAATGGCCCGGGATCGACCTTTGCCCGGCATGCAATTGTGGGCGACCGTGTTGGCATGACCGGACCATTGGGCGGGGAATTGCCCAATGCTGATTGGTTCTTGTTTACAGGTGATGAAACGGCCTTGCCGGCAATCGGTCGTTATCTGGAAGAACTGCCTGAACATGCTTGCGGCCATGCGGTGATCGAGGTCGGATCACGCGATGATATCATCGCGCTTGCGACAAAAAGCCGGGTTGCGATCAAATGGGTGTGCCGCGATGACGGGGCCGCATCGGATTTGGACCCGATCCGTGATGCGATCAGCCGTATTGAAATTCCGCATCGAACAGCCCGGGTTTATTGCTGGGCCGGGGTTGAACAGGCGATCTATAAACCCATCCATCAGATGTGGCGCAAGGAAACGGGGCTTGACCGCGATCAGTGCCTTGCCATGACATTCTGGCGCAAGACAGCCTGATCCTGATTATTGTACGGATTGATTCTTGCTGTGCAGTTTAGGGGCGAAATGGGCAATGGCTTGATCAAGATCGCCAAGGATTTCGGTTGCCAGCGGATTGTCCTGTGACGTCTGCGAAAGCTCAATCACGGCACGGATGACATCCTGATTGCTGGGGCGTGCCGCAACACTGATGGCTTTGGCGTGATCAAAGACTTGTTTTCGAACAGTCAAAAATGCCGCGATCTCGTCCTTTGCCGGGGGATAGGCGGCCGGGGTGGCCCCCGCCAATGCCCGCTTAAGCGATAAACCGGTCATATGGCTTTTGCTGGCGAACAGGCTGGCGGTGATCATCCGAAATGCCAAGGCATCCTGGGCAAGTTGATCGTGCATTTGCGGATCGGTGACGGCGTTTAGCGCAAACAGGTCGGCTTCGATTTCATCGTCGCGTTCCTTGTCGCCTTTGTCGCCGAAATGGGTCGGGTCACAATGGCGGACTTCGTGACGCATCAACCAGCCAAAGGTCACTTCGGCAGTGCTGGCATAGTTCAGCCGGTTGCCAAACCAGCCGCGCATCAGGTCGGCAAAAATCTCGGTCCCACTGCCCGGCGTGATCTTGGCCGGAATGAAAATCTGGCAGGGGACAGCCTGATTGTTGCCACGGCGTCCGGTAATGGTAAAGGGCGATCGGGGCAGTTTGGCAAACAGCGTGTCTGATCCCTTGATATTCTTAAGGCCAAGGGTACGGTCGATGATGGCCAGAAAGGCATCGCGATCGGCAAAGCTGTGCAGTTTTACCTTTTCAAACTGGTTCAGGGCACGTTCAGTTCCGGCAAGGGTACTGAAATCCTGCGCATGGGCGATTGTGCCGTCCGATATCGCCAAAAGGCCCAGACAGAAACATAAAGCCAGCACATAACGGCGCATGAAATATTTTCCCATGCCCATAATATGAAGGGTCGCAGGCCATCGTGCGAGGCCAATCTGAATTTTTGGTCAAGTCGCGGTGGATTTCCGGGCTGCGGCAATCGTCCGGCGTATCTAGCCAAGGCGACGTGCTGCGCGACGAAGGTCAAGCGATGAGCCCGTCGGTTTGGCTTTTGCTTCGGCAATGGTCGTTCGTATGGGAAATCTTTCTTATGCTTTGGCTTTTATGCCTCGGCACCTTGGCCAATGCGTTTGCGTTGCGGGCCAAACATGCAGGTCAGCAACAGGATCAAACCGGAAATGGTGGCAATCATACCCGCCGCACTGACCGCATAGGGCGACCCGAACCAGCCCGGACCATATCCGGCAAAGACATATCCCAATATGGCTGAAATCACCGCGAAGGCGACGCTCCAACTGATTTGTCGGCTTAACTGATTGGTCATCAACCGTGCGGCGGCAGGTGGGCAGACAAACATTGCAATGACAATGATTGATCCAACCGCGTCAAAGGCGGCAACGGCGGCAATGGCGGTCGCGACCACAAGTGCAAAACCAAGAAGCCGGGTATGGATGCCAATGGCATCGGCAAAGGCAGCATCAAAAGTCGATATTTTAAGTTCTTTCCAGAACAGGGCGATGAATAGCACAATCCCCAAAAGAACCAGTGCAAGACGCGGCAATTGCGGTGGCAGGGTTGCCAGTGCCGCCGGGTCGAGCAAGGATTGCCAGCCATCGGCATCAAACCAGATCAGGCTTTCAAGATTGCCCAAAAGTGCATGCTGAACATCGATATGAACCGAACTGGTATCGGTGATTTCAAGGAACAGGACGCCGACCGCAAACAGGGTGGTAAAGACCAATCCCATGGCGGCTCCCGGTTCAACCCGGCCCAGCCGTTTGATGATTTCAATCAGGATGACGGCAACAATGGCGGCACATCCCGCACCGATCATCATCGGAAAGGCGTCAATGGCACCGGTCACAAGAAAAGCGCCGACAATGCCGGGCAGGACGACATGGCTGATGGCGTCACCAATCAGGGCCTGACGGCGCAGTAACAGGAAGTTCCCCGGAAGCGCGCAGGCAACGGCGGCCAGAATGCCAATAACGATCGGTGTCAGGCTAAGCTGAACAAACTCCGCCCCAAGGGCTGTGATCAGATCATCCATTATGCGGGCGCTCCGTTTTGGTCAAGGATCACACGATCAATTTCGTCAATCTGGTCAGGCGTCATCATGTCTTCAATCGGGGTCAGTCCGTCATAGCGTTCAACCGCGGAATCATCGGAAAGAATGCGCCGTGCCATCGCCCAGCGCGCTTCGTCACGTGCGGCCTTTTGTGATGCAATGCGGCCGCGCAATGTTGCAACACCGTCGCGCCGGATCATGCCCGAATGGCGCAAAATTCGAAGCGTCAGCCCGTCATAGATCGGTTCGCGACGGGCCAAGGCCAGCAATCCCTGTCGGCGATGGACGCGGCGTTGAAACCGCCAATGGCGCATCGCCGATGCAAGCCCGCCGCGTAACGGGGAAAACAGGGCCGAAATCACGAAAAATCCAAAGGCGACCAAAACAATGATCGGCCCGGTCGGAAGCGATGCGGCCGCCGCCGAAAGAGCCGCGCCGACATATCCTGAAAGCCCGCCGATTACGGCGGCAATACCGATCATCAGACCAACCTGGTTGGTCCAGAAACGTGCGGTTACCGATGGAATGATTAAAAGTGCGACAATCAGAATCAACCCGACGATCTTAAGTCCGATGACGGTCACGATCAGGGCCAGCCCCATCATCGCCAGATCGACATAACGAACATTGATACCCGTTGTTGCGGCATATTCCGGGTCAAACGCCACCAAGGTCATCGGACGGCGTAATATAAAGACAAAACCCGCGGCAAGCGCCCCGGCACAGGCAATGGTGGTGGCTTCGCTGATCAGCATCCCCGCGGTGGACCCCAGCAAGAAGCTTTCAAGCCCGGCCTGACGACCCGATGACATGGTTTGAATGATCGTCAGCAACACAATGCCAAGCCCGAAGAACACCGACAGGACCGCCCCGATGGCGGCATCTTCGGTCAGGCGGGTCTGGCGGGTGATCCATTCGACCAGCAAAAGGCCGATGGCCGATGATACCGCCGATCCAATGATCAGGCCGGGCAACCAGCGCCCGTCACCGCCAAAGGCGACCATAAGGATAAAGGCAATGCCAACACCGGGCAGGGTCGCGTGACTGATGGCGTCAGATACCAAGGCGCGTTTGCGCAGGAATATAAACGCCCCGGCACCACCCCCGGCAAGGCCAAGCAACCCGGCGCCAATGGCGACCAGGGCGCTGTTATATCCGGCCTGCAAAAACAGGGCATCTATGAAGTAATCAAGGAAACTCATCTGCTGTATTCCGATGGTTTTGTTTGGTCGGGATGATCAGGCAAGACGCAATTCATCGATATGCGTGGTTGCCAGACGCCCGCCATAGGTTTCCTGCAGATTGGCAGCCGTAAAGGTGGTATCGACCGGGCCTTCGGCAATGCGGCGCACATTAATCAGCAAAACCCGATCAAAATATTCGGCCACCGTCGATAAATCGTGATGCACGCAGACCACGGTGCGACCTTCGGCTTTCAAATCTTTCAGCACGGCGACAATCGCGCGTTCCGTTGCGGCGTCCACCCCGGCAAACGGTTCGTCCAGCAAATAAAACTCGGCATTTTGCGCCAAGGCACGGGCCAGAAAAACACGCTGTTGCTGCCCGCCCGAAAGCTGGCCGATCTGACGGGTAGAAAAATCGGCCATGCCGACACGTTCCAGACATTCCATCGCCTGTTCGCGGTGGCGCGACCGCCAGAACCGAAACAGCCCGACGGATTTGTAAAGCCCCATCAGGACCACATCAATCACGCGGGCAGGGAAATCCCAATCAACACTGGCGCGCTGCGGGACATAGGCAACCCGGTCACGTGCCTCGGCAAAGGGTTTGCCAAAAATACGGACCTCCCCCGACAGGCGTGGCACCACGCCAAGCGTGCCTTTTAAAAAGGTCGATTTCCCGGCCCCGTTCGGGCCGATGATTGCGGTCATCGATCCGGCCGGGATTGAGGCATCAATCGAAAACACCGCCGGTTTATTGCCATAGGAAACCGTCAGGCCGCGCACTGTCAGCGGGGCATCCTTGCCCGCGACATCAACGATCTTTCCGGCTTCGGCAATCAGTTCTGCGTTACTCATCTGGGTTCCTTTGGGCTTGGCGGTTACGAGCCCGCGGCAAGTTTGCCCTGCATGCCGGTGGCCGGGGCATCGCCGCCCAGTGCACGGGTGATCAAGGTGCTGTTATGGTCGATCATACCGATATAGGTCCCTTCATAGGTGCCTGGATCGCCCATGGCATCGGAAAACAGGGTGCCACCGATTTCAACCTTTTGCCCACGTGCTCCGGCACCCTCAATCAGGGCGCGCACATTGCGTTCCGGGACAGAGCTTTCGACAAAGACAGCCGAAATATTGCGGTCGACAATGGTATTTACCAGTTCTTCGACCCGGCGCAAACCGGCTTCGGACTCGGTTGAAATGCCTTGAATGCCCATAACGGTGAAATCAAAGCCACGACCAAAATAACTAAACGCGTCATGGGCTGTCAAAAGCACACGGCTATGTTCCGGGACGGTTTTGGTTACCGACTTCATATAAGTGATCAGTTTTTTGATATCAGCAATATGTGTTTGAGCATTGGCGCGATAGGTGGCTTCCCCTTCGGGGTCGGTGTTAATCAGGGCATCACGCACGGCCAGAACGACGGTTTCCCAAAGTTGCGGGTCCATCCAGACATGCGGGTCGTGGCGACCTTCGTGACCGGCAAAGTTCAAAAGCAGGCTTGGGTCGATGGCCTCGCCAACGGCAACCACGTTTTTGCGTTTTTCAAGATCTAGGAAGAAGTCTTCAAGCTGGGCCTCAAGATAAAGACCATGGCGCAATACCAGATCCGCACGCGTCATGGCGACGATGTCGCTTCTGGTCTGGCGATAGGAATGCGGATCAACACCCGGCCCCATCAGGGCCGTGACCTTTGCCCGGTCGCCTGCAACTTGACGTGCGGCATCGGCAATCATTGATGTCGTCGCCACAACATCAATCGGTTTGGCCTCGGCGGTGCCGATGTTGCTGATCGTAACGGCAAGTATGCTGCCAGCAGCAATCAATGAAAGGCCCAAAATCCGGACGCGGCGAGGTAGCGACATATCAGACGATCCTTTGGTGCAAATTACAATCACTCTGCCAATGCCCCTTGTTTATGTGCGGGCTTTTAAAGTTAGTCAAGGCTAAATTGATTTTTGTAAGCTATGTTGGTAAGAATGTCTGGGGATTTGACAGGAGAATTGAATGGGCGATCGCTCAGTACCGCATGCGCGACCCAACAAGGCCGAGGTTTTCGCCCGGTTGCGCGAGGCGCATGCGCGTGAGGTGACGGAAGACTACGTCGAAATGATCGCTGATTTGATCGAGGAAGAGGGCGAGGCACGCTCCGTCGCACTGGCCGAACGCTTTGGCGTGACGGCTGCAACGGTCAACAACACCATCAAACGCCTTGAACGCGATGGCTTTGTCACGTCACGTCCGTATCGGTCTGTTTTTCTGACGGATGAGGGTCGAGAGCTCGCCGCGAAATGCCGCAAGCGCCACGAGATTGTCTATAATTTCCTGGTGGCGCTAGGTGTTGATCCAACAACTGCCGAATTTGATGCTGAGGGAATTGAGCATCATGTGAGTGAGGAGACGTTGAGGATGTTTGCGGGTTTTGCGGGGGGCAAAAGAGGGTAGACTTTTTTGCCCCGGGGCAATGGAATATGCAACGACAAAAGCCCGCGCAAATGTCGCGAGTTTGATTTTTTGTCGTGAAATTCTGTAAGAAGGTATGGCGGAGAGGGTGGGATTCGAACCCACGGTACTATTGCTAGTACAACGGTTTTCGAGACCGCCCCGTTCGACCACTCCGGCACCTCTCCGCATGTGTGGTCTTGGCGTTCGAGGCGGTGTTTAACGATCCCTGAGCCAGAATGCAAGAGGGAAAACGCATTTTGGGTGAAGTCTTTTGTCTTCGGGCCGGGCGTAAGCTTTCGGGTAGCAAGGGGGTGTTGTCGGCAGAGGTGTCGTTCTGGGAAAGCCCGGTCGAGGTTGTATTAGATGGGGTAACGGGCGGCAGCCATGCGTATTGGCCTCGCAAGAGGGGTGGTAAAGACATGCTTTGCGGTTGACTCTGGCGGTCAAAAAAGGTATTTCACCCGTCTCTCGCAGCGGTTCGGTTTCAGTTAGCAGCGACACCGAAGCGCGCGTGTGCGATTCCAGAATGTTTTTTTTCAGGATCTATTATAGATGTATGCAATCATCAAAACTGGTGGCAAACAGTATAAAGTTGCTGCCAACGACGTTATCAAAGTCGAAAAGATCGCTGCCCAGGCCGGTGATACCGTGAAACTTGAAGAAGTTCTCATGGTTGCTGGCGACGGTGCGCCGAAGGTTGGTGCTCCGTTGGTCGCAGGAGCCTCTGTTACCGCAGAAGTTCTCGAACAGACCAAGGGCGACAAGGTGATCGTTTTCAAAAAAAGACGCCGGCACAATTACCGTCGTAAAAATGGTCATCGCCAGAACCTGACTGTTCTGCGCATCACGGACATCAAGGCCTAATCGGCCAAGATGCAGTTTTAGGAGAGTTTCATGGCTCATAAGAAAGCTGGTGGTAGTTCGCGTAACGGTCGTGACTCCGAAGGTCGCCGTCTCGGCGTGAAAAAATTCGGTGGTCAGGCTGTTGTTGCAGGCAACATTCTTGTTCGTCAGCGTGGCACCAAGTTCCATGCGGGCGACAATGTTGGTCTCGCCAAAGACCACACCCTGTTTGCGACTTCGGGCGGCAGCGTCCAGTTCAAGTCGGGCTTCAAGGGTCGTACCTATGTGTGCGTCGTTCCGGCCGAGGCGTAAGCCTCCCGTCGGCTACGCCATACGTAGCAAAGATTTCGAGGGAGGAATGAGCAATCATTCCTCCCTTGTTTTATGTGTTATATGAAAATTCCCCGTGCCGTCGATGCGAGACGATCTGTTTCGAAAACGCGATCCGGCCGGGCATAATGATTGACGGGCATCGCCCAAAGGACCGGTTATGAAGTTTCTCGACGAAGCAAAAGTTCATGTGCGCAGTGGCCGGGGTGGCGCCGGTGCCGTAAGCTTCCGGCGCGAAAAATTCATCGAATATGGCGGTCCCGATGGTGGTGATGGCGGGCGGGGCGGCGATGTGATCGTCGAGGCGGTCGAAAACCTCAACACCCTGATCGATTTCCGCTATCAGCAGCATTTTAAGGCCGAGATCGGCATGCATGGCATGGGGCGTAACCGCACCGGCCATTCTGGCAAATCAATTATCATGAAGGTTCCGGTCGGCACCCAGATATTGGCCGAAGACCGCGAGACTCTGATTGTTGATATGAAGAAAGCTGGCCAGACTCATCTTTTGTGTCGTGGCGGCGACGGCGGCCGGGGGAATTCCCATTTTAAATCCTCAACCAATCAGGCCCCGCGCCGCGCTGAAGAAGGCTGGCCGAACGAGGAAATGTCGGTCTGGCTGCGTCTGAAGCTGATTGCCGATGCCGGTCTGGTCGGCTTGCCCAATGCCGGCAAGTCGACTTTCCTTGCCGCATCCTCAAGCGCACGTCCGAAAATTGCTGATTACCCGTTCACCACCCTGCATCCGCAGCTTGGCGTGGTTGAGATTGACGACAACGAATTCGTTCTGGCCGATATCCCCGGCCTGATCGAGGGTGCATCCGAGGGCAAGGGCATTGGTACCCGGTTCCTGGGTCATCTTGAACGGTGCGAGGTTCTGTTGCATCTGATCGATTGTGCTGACGAGGACCCGGTCGGGACATATCGCACGGTGCGTGAAGAGCTTGAAAACTATGCCGATATCCTGATCGACAAGCCAGAGGTCGTCGCCCTGTCCAAAGCAGATCAGCTTTTGCCCGAAATGGTCGAGGAACAGCGTGAGATCCTTGAAAAAGGCATCGGCAAGAAAGTCTTTATTGTGTCGGGGGCCACCCAGCAAGGTGTCAAAGACGTTCACCGCGAACTGCGCCGCCATAT
This sequence comes from Thalassospira alkalitolerans, assembly GCF_002115745.1. Classification (GTDB taxonomy): domain Bacteria; phylum Pseudomonadota; class Alphaproteobacteria; order Rhodospirillales; family Thalassospiraceae; genus Thalassospira; species Thalassospira alkalitolerans. The sequence continues at coordinate 96,005 of NZ_JFKB01000011.1, read as the reverse complement.
TGTCGGAGAGCGCGAACGCCGTGCGATGGAAGGCCGCGAGGACGAGGGTTACCAACCGTGAGTCTTGCGGATGCAAAACGCCTGATTATCAAAGTCGGTTCGGCCCTGCTGGTCGATGAAAATACCGGCAAGCTGCGCCGTGCCTGGCTAGAAGCTTTGGCCGATGATATTGCCCTGCTGCGCGAACGCGGGGTCGAGGTCATTGTCGTCTCAAGCGGTGCGATTGCGCTGGGGCGGCGGTTGCTGGGCCTGGATCACCGCACCATCAGTCTGGCCGATAAGCAGGCCGCTGCCGCCACCGGCCAAATCAGCCTGTCACAGGTCTGGCAAGAAGCCCTGGGGCGTAATGGCATGATCATGGCACAGGTTCTGGTGACGCTGGAAGACATGGAAAGCCGCCGTCGTTATCTGAATGCGCGCGGAACGTTAAATGCTTTGCTGGCGCGCGGTGCGGTGCCGCTGATCAATGAAAACGATACCGTCGCGACCGAGGAAATCCGCTTTGGCGATAATGATCGCTTGGGGGCCAAGGTCGCGCATATGATTTCGGCCGATACCTTGGTGCTGCTGTCCGATATTGACGGTCTTTATAGTGCCGATCCGCGCAAGAACCCGGATGCGACCCTGATCCCGACCGTGCGTGAACTAACCCCTGAAATCATGAGCATGGCGGGGGCGGCGCCCACCATGTATAGCTCGGGCGGGATGATAACCAAATTGCTGGCGGCTGAAATCGCCATGAAGGCCGGTTGTCGCATGATAATTGCGCGCGGTACGATCTATCACCCGCTGAAGGCACAGCTTGACGGCGGGCCGCACACCTTGTTCCTGCCAAGCGAAAGCCCGCTGGCAGCACGTCGCCACTGGATCGCAACGTCATTATCGGCCCGGGGCAAGATTTTTGTTGATGCCGGGGCGGCCAAGGCGCTTCGGTCGGGCAAGAACCTTTTGGCAGCCGGTATTGCCAAGGTCGAGGGCAGTTTCAAGCATGGCGATGCTGTTCGGGTGATGGATGCCGACGGCACCGAAATTGCCCGCGGGATCGCATCTTATTCGGCCGAGGAAACCCGCCAGATCATGGGGCAATCGTCGCAGGAAATCGAAACCACACTGGGGTATAGTCGGGGCAATGCGGTTATTCATTGTGATGATCTGGTTATTGACGACGTCTGAAAACCCAAAGACGCAAAGTCTGTGATTTATGGCGGTATTTCGAAAAGGGGGCGCGTATCGGGCGCCCCTATTTTGCATCCGGATGATAAAATGATTGCATGCGGCGGTTTGCAGGGTCAAAGCGGCCTTCACCGGCAATGACCTGACCAGTCTCAAGTCTGATCCCCATCGCCTGCCCATGGCCTTTTAAAACCGCCCCACGTTCATCGGCAATCGGATGACGATAGGATCCGCCTTTGCCAAGGGTGATGTCGCGTGCCGTGATGTTGCCAAGGATCTGGCAGCCATCGCCCAATGTACATTTCCCCTGAAGGTCTATTGTCCCGCGAAACCGGCCATCAGAACCGATCCGGATGTCTGCACCGGGCCTGTTTGCTGCGATCGTTACCGTGCCGTCGCCGAACTGATTGTGGTGTGCGATGGTGATCGGGCCATCTGCCGCGATAAGGGTGGTGTTGGTGTAAAATGTGTTTTCATCGCTGATGGCAAGCATGCCGGGCTGCGGGGCTTCAAGCCGTGTGGCGGGATAAAACACATTGCCGCTGCCGATGTCGGCATGGATGCTGATCAGGGTCGAAAACGGATCAAGGATAACGTTGTCGCGCTCGGTAAGGGCGATCAGGGCCGGGATCGACAAAAAGCCAAGCTTGCGGCGCTGCCGGTCAAGGGCATCGATCAGATCAGATGGTGCGATATTCCCTGACATTCTGGCATGGCCCCGCCGTTTTGGGTTGTACAATGCACGCTAGCACGAAAACCAAGCGGGACGTCAGGCGCAAAAAAAAGGCCGCCTCAATAGGCAGCCTTATTTTTTACAGCGATGCTGAAAGCGTGGGACGATTTGGCTTAAGCAGCCTTGTCGGCCAATGCGCGTGCCATCTGGCTCAGCGCTTCCTGATGTTTTTCGTGCTTGATGCTGGCAAAGTTACGGGCCAGTTCAAGGCACATGCGCTGACGCGCATTAAGTTCGCTTGCCCGGCTGCCATCAAGCCCTTCATAGAAGTAGCTGACAGGAACACCCAGGACCTGGGAGATTTCGTAAAGACGACCAGCAGAAATGCGGTTGATGCCGCGCTCGTATTTATGAGCCTGCTGGTAGGTAACACCGATCAGATCGGCCATCTGTTGCTGGGACAGGCCCAGCATGATGCGACGTTCGCGAATGCGCTGACCGACATAACGGTCGGTATCTGTTGCACGATTTGCGCGTTTCGGCTCTTCTTCTTTTGAGGCAATTTCAGTCATTGCATGTTTTTCCGTTATCAACTGCCAGTTATTTATTCCCACCCGGGATGCTGTCAGGCTTGTTAATTTTGCCTATCTGCCGCAAACATTTGGCACCAGTTTCAGAGCCTCATAATTACGGCAGTTATCTGAACTTTGGTCAGATATTGGTCTCAGCGATCCACCAGAAGCTAGCTATATAGGTCAATTCGTCTGTCCTTGTCTAGTGCATTAGGCGAAAAAATGTCGTGGCTTTCTGAGCCGTAGGGTGTGGTCGGGCTCGCATAGCTGGCATGCATTTCCTGAATGACCGCAGGTTGCAAAAGGTTTTCCTGTGGCAGAAGTTGACCTAAAAGCTGAGCCCAGAATGCTGCACTGCCCCCGGGATTGTGGGGTTCCAGCCATACACCAGCGTTCTGCGCAATTTCCCGCATAGGAGAAACCAGCGCAGTGATATCCATCCCGATCCCGGCAGGGCCGTCTGTTCCGCTGCTTGCAGTGTCGGGCCTGCGGGCCGGGGGCAAGGGGATCGGTGTAATCGCTGTCATGTCATTTTATGGTTTTGTGGCGTTTAACTGACCTGGGGCAATGGACTCCATTTCAATGGTTTATGAACCCGGCAAAAATTGCCGCCTGCGGCGGGGGCCGGACGGTGAAAAAGGGTTAATCAAAAATTGATGCAGGATTGGTGCCGCAAGTCTGTCTTGCGCCAGCCATAAAAAAGCCCCGGGGGGAAATCCGCCGGGGCTTTGATGTTTCGCTTGGATATTTAGCGGCTGGCTATCACAGCCTATTTTTCGGTTTTGGTGCTGACCAAAGTGTTTAACTGGGCCTGCATGGCCTCAAGCTGGCTTTTCAGGTCGTCAAGCGACGGGTCTTTTGCCGGTCGGGCTGTCGTTCCCATCCCGGGGGCCGCACCGGGCATCACCGGCCCATTCGGGTTTTCGGCTCCTTCTTGCAGGAAGGGCGAGAACATTTTCATGGTCTGTTCAAACAGCGCCATGTTCTGTTTGTTCATTTCCTCGAACTGGCTGAACGGAAAGATGCCATGCATCGTGCCTTGCATATATTCGCGCATCTGTTCCTGATTATGCGCAAAGGACCCCATCGCCTGTTCAAGATACCCTGGTAGCAAGCCTTGCAGGCTGTCGCCATAAAACCCGATCAACTGGCGCAAGAAGCTGATTGGCAGCAGATTCTGCCCGCCCTTGTTTTCTTCCTCGACAATGATCTGGGTCAGGACCGGACGGGTAATGTCGTCGCCGGTCTTGGCGTCGTAAACGACGAAATCGGTCTTGTCCTTGACCATCTGTGAAAGATGATCAAGCGTTACATACGAACTGGTCGCGGTGTTATAAAGACGGCGGTTGGCGTATTTCTTGATGACAACGCGATCCTGATCATCGGATTTTTTTGAAGTCATGACGTTGTTCCCTGCTTCCCTGTTTCCCGGACGTTTAACTTGGGCTGCGTGGTATAAAATACCTTGTTTGCGTTTGCACAAAACTTAATGTTGCGCAGCATTTTGAATTTTGCGCTTGCTCAAGCATTCGTAAGAGTGCCGTTTAAATTGCACTGTGTCCAGTGTTCAACGTGATGTGCGCTGCGAAAAACAACCTCTGATCGGCGCTGCTGCCGCGCAGCAATGGATTTGGTTTTCGCGGCCGCACGAACCCCCTATAGTAGTCAGCAGAAACAAAACCGATTTTCGGCGGGGCGCCGGATGCAATGCGGGGGAAACAACCGTGCCTGATAAAGGGACGAATAAGAATACGGATCCAGATGATATTTTGGATGACCATCTTGATGATTTGGCGCGCCAGTTCATGGCGCTTTGGCGTGAACAGGTCGCGGCAACAGCCGATGGTGCCGACGCCACAAGCGCGATCGGGCGGCTTTATGCGTCCCTTGGTGCCGATACATCGCGGATCGGCGAAGGGTTCGAGGCATGGGGAAAGCTGATCGGGCAAATGGCAACCGGCCAAAGTCCGGGGCAAAACCCGGCGGTTGCGGGTAGTATGCCCGGGGCTGTTGCCGCGATGATGCCCGGAATGATCCCGGGAATGACACCGGGGGCGATCCCCGGCATGTCGATGGACCCGGCGACCAATCCGATGGCCGCAATGATTGACCAGATGTCGAAAATGGCCCCGCCCGGAATGATGCCGGGTTTTTCACCGGGGGCACCATTTCCGCCCAATATGGCGGCGATGGCCGGTGTTGGCAGCATGGCAGGATCACCTGACACATCTGCTGCCCAGAAACCGGCACCGGCAAAAAATACGAAAGCCGTTTCCAAAGCTGCGGATGCAGGGTCGGAAACTGTCGGTAAAACCGGCAAGGGCAAGGCAAAGCCGTCGGTGACGGCAAAGACGGCAGTTAAGACAAAGACGGGGCAGGGTAAAAATGAGCGCGCAAAACCGGGATCAGACAAATCCACCCAAAAGAACAAACAGCCGTCGCGCCGGGCCAAGGCCGCTGGCGATGCATCTGGCGGTCGAGATGACGAGCTGGTTAAGCTCGCGCGCCGCATTGCCGATCTTCAGGAAACAATTTCTGCCCTGGAAACCGGAACTGCAGGACCGGGCGAAGGCCCTGCTAAGCGAGATGGCAAAACATCATCCTGATGATATCACTCAGGCACTTGATCGGGTTGCCTTTGCCAGTCAGTCGGCCTTTCATGACGGGGTTCGGGCCTATCAAAAGCACGGCTATAAACGCGGTGTGGATGATGCCCCGGTCGTTTGGGCCGAAGGTGCCACCCGTATCCATGATTACGGTGCGGTTGCCGGGGCCAAGGCCCAAAATCCGCTTGGCATTGTGGTGCTTGTGCCCTCACTGGTCAACCGGGGCTATATCCTTGATCTGAACAAAAAGCGCAGCTTTGCCCGTTTTCTGGCAAGTGTTGGCTATCGGCCGCTTTTGGTTGATTGGGGATATCCCGGCGACGAAGAAACCAATTACGGGTTGGATGATTACATTGCCGGGCGGCTTGTTACCGTCCTTCAGGACGTTGCCGATATGAATGGTGGGCCCGTGCCCTTGGTCGGCTATTGCATGGGCGGGCTATTGGCCTTGGCCGCAACCCTGATTGATCCGGCACAGGTGTCGCGATTGGTATTACTTGCCACCCCGTGGGATTTCATGGCCGCCGGGCCGACACAGGGGCGCATTGCCGCGGCCTTTGCCCCGTCGCTTCCCCATATGCTGTCGATCCATGATAGCCTGCCGGTCGATGTCCTGCAAAGCCTGTTTGCCAGCCTTGATCCGTTCATGATTGGCGAAAAGTTTCGCCGGTTTGGTGCCTTGCCGGAAAACTCGCCCAAGGTCGATGATTTTGTCGCGCTTGAAGACTGGCTCAATGACGGCGTGCCATTAACCCGCCGTGTAGCGATTGATTGCCTGATTGGCTGGTATGTTGAAAACAAACCGGCCAAGGGCGAATGGCAAATTGATGGTATTAACATCAATCCGGCCGATATCAGTTGCCCGACATTGGCGGTGATCCCGGAAAATGACCGGATTGTCCCGCCCGAAAGCGCGCAGGCGTTGTTTGAAAACCTGCCCAAAGATTTGCGAACGGAATTACATCCGTCTTCGGGCCATATCGGGATGATGGTCGGGTCGCGGGCCGAAAAATCAACATGGCAGCCGGTGCTTGATTGGATGACAGGCTAGGTTGAACCCGGATCACCTGGATTGATCAATTCCCGGTTTCTGTCGCCGGGACCGGTGCGGTTTGCCAGCGAAGTGTTAACCGCGCCAGTGCGGCAATGATCAAAAGCGTCAGGATCACCCGCCCGACCAGAACCACCCAGATATCCGCGCCCAGTGCCAGCATGATCGCCGTATCCTCGATCAATGAATGCGACAGCGACAACCATGATAACGATAGAAACAGGGTGCGCGGCGGAAAATTCTTTTTGCGGGCCTCGTCAATGATCAAGGCCCCGCCATAGGTCAGGCCCAGCAACACACCAATGGTCGTCACCGGGGCCACTTCGCGTGACAGGCCCGAAACCCGCAGGATCGGCATCATGCCATTTGTGATGCGGTTGGTGATGCCGGTTTTGTCGAGCACATCAAGAATGATCAGCAGCCCGACAATCACCGCAAAGCTGACGACAAGTGATTTCACAGTTTGCATCGACCAGTCGATCCAGCCCGCAAGACCGGTTGCCGCCACCACGGTTTCACCGCCTGCCATCCATGAAAAATCAACCGGTTCGGAAAGCCACCCGGTGGTGTTGCTGATCCATGTGATCAGCGCGGCATAGGAAACAGCCGCCCCCAGTCGAAGCACAGTCGTCGCGATCAGGCTGGCCCCGGCGCGTTTGACAATCGCCTGTTCCACCGGAAGCCCATGGGCAAATAACATCATCGCGCAAAGTGCGCTGAGTTGTGCCGCATTCATATCAAGATGGGCCGAAAGTCCGATAAAGGCACCGACGGCACCATACATGCTGACCAGCGCACAGGTCGCCCAGATCAAGCCTGCTTCGGGCGGCAGGCCAATCAACCCCATAACCGGGGATAAAAGATCAGATGCCAGCGCAACCGCACCAAATTCATCGGCAATCCGAACAACGATCATCACTGGCAACATGACCTTGATCAGGGTGATGAAAAGCCGCTGGCTGCGGTTAAACAAATCAAAAAAATAACGGGGCATGGGCACAAGGTTCCGGGGCGGTGAACAGGGATGGTGCGTGGGGCGGTTCGGTTTAGGACGCGCATCCTCGCACGGCGCAAGTGTGATTTGGCGGCAAATATGACTGTGTTTGTGCAATAATACGGCGTTGTTTGATTGTCTTGCGCTGTGGAGTTGCTTGTGTGATGGGCGAACTTGACCGGATCGATACCAATATCCTGCGCATCTTGCAGGAAAATGCCGATATTGCGAATGCGACATTGGCCGACCGTGTCGGTCTTTCGCCGTCGGCCTGTTTGCGCCGGGTGGCAAAGCTGCGCGCGCTTGGGGCCATTCGTAAAACAATTGCCGTTCTCGATCCGGCGGTTGTCGGGCGGCCGTTAACCGCGGTGATCAATCTGGAATTTCATCGCCACGGCAATCGCTATCGGCAGGGTTTTATTAAAAAGGTCCGCGAACTTGCTGCCGTCCGGCAAGGTTATATTGTCACCGGTGAAGTGACCGGGGTGCTGGTTTTATCCATGCGCGACATGGCGGAATACACCGCCCTTTGCGAAACCCTGTTTGATGCGGATGATAATATCGTCTGGTATCGGACTTATATCGCGACGGAAATCATCAAGGATGAAATCGGGGTTGCGTTATAGGGATTTCAGGCGAATTATAAAGAACCGGGGTCGCATCGAGTTGCACGCAATAGTTGTTGTCTGGCTCGGGGTATCGCGGAAACAAAACTGTCCGAAAGTGGTGCGCATCAATGCTTGGCTTTTTGCTGCGTCGCGATAAGATCGTAGACGGATTGCAAGGCAGATCTAACAGGGTCGCCACGGGTCCGGGGAAAACGTATTCAAGATTTAATCGGAGGGTTTCATGACCGACGTCGTAATTGTAGCTGCAGCACGTACACCAATCGGTGCTTTTAGCGGCACATTGGCAAATACGCCTGCAAACGAGCTTGGCACTATTGCCATCAAGGCGGCTCTGGAACGTTCCGGTGTCGAGGCTGGCGCCATTGACGAAGTCATCTTTGGTCAGGTTTTGACCGGCGGCAGCGGCCAAAACCCGGCCCGTCAGGCCGCCATCGGTGCCGGTATTCCCGATAGTGCAACCGCCTTTGTCATCAATCAGGTTTGCGGATCGGGCCTGCGCACGGTTGCGCTGGCCGCCCAACAGATCATGACCGGGGATGCCAAAATCGTTATTGCCGGTGGTCAGGAAAACATGTCGATGTCGCCGCATGTTGCCAATCTGCGTGCCGGTCACAAGATGGGCGATGTCAAATTCATCGACAGCATGATCAAGGATGGTCTGTGGTGTGCCTTTAACGGCTATCACATGGGCAACACGGCGGAAAACGTCGCCAATAAATGGCAGATCAGCCGCGAAGAACAGGATGCCTTTGCCGCCGCATCACAGAACAAAGCCGAAGCCGCACAGAAATCCGGTCGCTTCAAAGATGAAATTGCACCGGTTACGATTTCTTCGCGCAAGGGCGATATCGTTTTCGATACTGATGAATATCCGCGCCACGGTGCAACCCTTGAAGGCATGGCAAAGCTGCGCCCGGCCTTTGACAAGGAAGGCACGGTTACCGCGGGGAATGCATCGGGCATCAATGACGGGGCGGCTGCCCTGATTGTGATGTCAGCAGATGAAGCCGCCAAACGCGGACTGACCCCGCTTGCCACGATCAAAAGCTGGGCAACGGCGGGTGTTGATCCGGCTGTTATGGGTTCCGGCCCGATCCCGGCATCGCGCAAGGCCCTTGAAAAGGCCGGTTGGTCGGTTGGTGATCTGGACCTGATCGAAGCCAACGAAGCTTTTGCCGCCCAGGCCATTGCGGTTAACCGCGATATGGGCTGGGATACCGACAAGGTTAACGTGAATGGCGGCGCAATTGCGCTTGGCCATCCGATTGGCGCATCTGGCGCGCGTGTTATTACGACTCTGCTTCACGAAATGCAGAAACGCGACGCGAAAAAAGGCCTTGCCACGCTGTGTATCGGCGGTGGCATGGGGGTCGCGCTGTGCGTCGAACGCTAATCGCTTCGAACTTAACCGTTTGATGGGTTGAAACGTGCAGGGTGGCCCCCCTTGGGGGCTGCCCTGTTTGTTTATGATCAGCATGTCAGACAGAATTCGACCAAAGTACACGTAATTTGGGTGACATAGATGATGGGAAAGAAATAAAGTTACGTATATAGTTTGTTTTATGGACTAAAATTTCGCATGTCGTAGAAGGGCAAGCGACGGAAAACCGATACATGAATTGGATGACTGAAGTTTAGGGAGGCGACCATGACAAAAATAGCTTTGGTAACCGGCGGAACGCGCGGAATTGGCAAGGCAATCAGCTTGGGACTTAAGGAAGCGGGTTATACGGTTGTCGCAAACTATGCCGGCAATGATGAAGCCGCGAACGCCTTCACCGGGGAAACCGGTATTGCGACCTATAAATGGAGTGTCGCGGATGCCGATGCCTGTGCCGATGGCATCCGGCAGGTCGAATCCGAAGTCGGGCCGATTGATATTCTGGTCAATAATGCCGGCATTACGCGTGATGGTTTCATGCATAAAATGGCCGTTGAACAATGGCAGGCCGTGATCGAAACCGATCTGAGTTCGCTGTTTTACATGACCAAGCCGGTGCTTGACGGCATGCGCGAACGCGGCTTTGGCCGGGTGGTCAATATTTCCTCGATCAATGGTCAGGCCGGGCAGTTTGGTCAGACCAACTATTCCGCGGCCAAGGCCGGTGTGCATGGCTTTACCAAGGCGCTGGCCCAGGAAGTGGCGCGCAAGGGTGTTACGGTCAATACCATTGCGCCGGGCTATATCAACACCGATATGGTTGCCGCCGTTCCGGAAAAAGTCCTTGAAGGCATTATCGCCAAAATTCCGGTCGGCCGCCTTGGCGAGGCCGAGGAAATTGCCCAGGCTGTCTTGTTCCTGTGTGGTCCGAATTCCGGCTTTATCACCGGGTCTTGCCTGTCGATGAATGGTGGACAACATATGTTCTGATCTGTTCACCGATCCTTCGTGTGATGTGAATAAAACGCCCCGCAACATTGCTGCGGGGCGTTTCGCATTTTTGGGGTTTGCTTAGGCCGCGATAACGTCCTTGGTGGCGACAACCTTGGCAAAGGCATCGGCAAGCATGGCAAGTTCGGCACGATGTAATTCGGTTGCCGGGATTGTTGCGCGGTCTGCTGTTGCCGGTAAGTCGCGTGTGGCGGTGGCATCATCGGAAATGCTGACGTTCAATCCCTGTTCGCGCGCCGCCCGTGCGGTGGTTGATATGCAAACATGGGTCATGAAACCGGCCAAGACTATGTGATCCAATCCCGCCGTATCAATCAATTCGCGCAAATTGGTTCCGGAAAACGCGTTTGGTACGGCTTTGGTCAGGACCGGTTCGTCCCCCTGTGGTGCGACCTCTGTCATGATGGCGGCATAGGGGCCTTTGGGATCAAACAGACCCTTTCCGTGATGCTGCACATGGATCACGGTCCCGTTTTGATCGCGCCAATGGGCGATCAGGCGGACGATATTATCAAGTGCCGGTGCCAAACCAGAAAGTTTCAGCCGTCCGCTGAGATATTCTTCCTGCGCATCAATCACAATCAACGTGGCAGTGGCGGGCGATCCGGTCGGCAGCCTGGCACCGGCGATTTCGAACATGGTTTGGGCCGTCATGGTGGGGGTCCTTTGCGGTGTGGATTTGATGGCTCGATCATGCATCTGCAAATTTGCAATTTAAATCCGATGATTTGCAGGTATGATCTGCGTATATGCAGATTGGAAACCCCATAGGTGCTACGCCATGGATTGGGAAGGCTTAAAGACATTTGCGATTGTGTGCCGTTCCGGCACCATGAGTGCCGCCGCGCGTGAGCTTGGCGTTAATCAGACCACAATCGCGCGTCGTATCGCCCGGATCGAACAAACCACCGGCTTTCCGGTTTTGCGGCGTGATGGTGGCGTTTTGCAGCCAACGTTGCGCGCGGAAAAACTGCGCAGCACCGCCGATGCGATGGCGTTACAGATCGGTGATTTGATTGGCAATGATGATGCGATGGCACCAAACCGTGCTGCGCCCGACATTTCCGGCGTTGTCCGGGTGACGGGCGTTGATGCCGTACTGGAAAACTGTATCGCGCCGCGTTTGGGCGATTTAACCGGCAAGCATCCGGCACTTTGCATCGAATTGATCGGCGGCAATCGCAATCTTAGTTTACCTCAGCGTGAAAGCGATATCGCGCTGCGTCTGGCGCGTCCCCAAACCGGTGCCTTTCACATTCGCAAACTCGGGATGTTAGAATACGGGGTGTATTGCGCCGACGGTATAGCCGATCCGGCGGTGGCCCCCTGGATCGACCTTGACGACGTTTTTGCCGATAAACCCGAACAACTTTGGCTTGGTGCGAATTTTCCAAATCGTAATGCTGTCGGCCGTGCCAATCGCGGGGCGATTATGGCCGCCATGGCGGTATCGGCCAAGGCCTGTGCACTGTTGCCACGCTGTGTCGGGGATACTTTCACCGGACTGGTGCATTGCCCAGATTACGTCCCCACCAATCGCGAGCTATGGTTGCTAACCCATCAGGACATGCGCCATGTACCGCGCGTGCGCGTTGTTGCCGATTGGTTGTCTGGCATTCTTGTCGACAGGTCTGTGATTAAGGTTGCGTCATCGATCACCTGTGCATCGTCGAGTTGACAGTCCTGTTTGAGGCTGTGATTGTTGTGTAAATGCAACCTCGAGTTTTAAGTTGTGGCTGGTCATGAGCGAACACAGGAAATACACATCTGACAATCGTGCTGCGTGGGATGCCGCCGCTCCATTGCATGAAGCTGGTGCGACTTGGCAAAAACTATTAACCGAAGTCGTTAAAGACGACTTCTCTGCATTCGATCAAACTCTGCGTCAAACACTCGATCACGTCGGTGTCACCGGAAAACGCGCCGTGCAGATTTGCTGCAACAATGGTCGCGAAGTTTTGTCATTGTCGGCGATGGGCGCAAAAAGCGTGCTGGGGATTGATCAATCCGAAGCATTTCTTGAACAGGGTCGGAAACTGGCCGATGTATCAGGGCGGAAATGCGATTTCCTGTGCGCTGATATTTATGAGTTGCCAGAAGAGATACCGAGCAATTTTGAACTTGGTTTGATTACCATTGGTGTTCTTAACTGGATGCCGGATCTGCGTCGGTTCTTTGATATTGTCGCAGGCCTACTGGCATCAGACGGCGTTCTCGTGATTTATGAAACACATCCGTTTCTTGAAATGTTTGATCCGTCTTCCGACAATCCGTTCTTACCGTCACAATCTTATTTCGACCGCGGCCCTCATGCCAGCGAACAAACCATCACCTATGATGGATCGGATAGGGGCAAGGGGCCTACGTCCTGGTGGTTTTCTCATACGATGGGCGAAATCGTATCTTCAGCTATAGAATCCGGTCTGCAGGTACAACGTCTGGACGAGTATCCGCATTCAAATCGCGAAGTTGAATTTGATATTTATGAAGACCGCAAAGCCCGGATTCCGATGTGTTATACGCTGGTGCTGTGTAAAGCCTCGTGATTGATGCCTGCCCCTAGCCGTTATTGATCGTAATGGCTTGGGTTGTCAGGCTGTTTTCAATAACAAACTTGGCATTGGGAATATCATTCCCCCCTGCTTTTCTGCAGGCGGCATCCCGATCATATCCGTGGCTTAACCACCGTTCGACCAGCCGCCTTTCCAATGTCTCGACAGGCACATCGACAAAAAAGCTCAGGTCAAACAGACCGGCCAACTGATCCCACGGCGATTGGCCCAGCAAAAGATAATTGCCTTCGACAAGCACGATGCGATGATTTTGCAAGACGCCGCGTGCCGATCCGCGCGACAGTTCCAGATTGCGATCAAACACCGGTACATAAACATCATCATTATCGGCACGAATGGCATCAAGAATGCGTTTGAAACCGCCAACGTCAAAGGTTTCCGGGGCCCCTTTGCGCGCCAAAAGGTCTCGTTTGGCAAGGATGGCATCATCGAAATGAAAACCATCCATCGGCACGACAACAGCCCCGGCTTCATCACCCCCCAGATGGTGATGAAGCCGTTCGGACAAGGTTGATTTGCCCGAGGCCGGTGCGCCGACGATCGCGACAAGGATGCGACGATCGCCAAACTGTTTATCCCTGATCATCTGCGTCAGGGTATCGATATCGGGGGTCATGGGGTCACTGCGCCGCCTCAGAAGTTTCGGGCGGTTCCATGGCCCCGGTCATAAAGGCAACCGCATCCGACATGCTGTAATCATTGGGATTAATCGTGCAAAGCCGTTTGCCAAGCCGATGCACATGGATGCGGTCGGCAACCTCGAACACATGCGGCATATTGTGCGAAATCAGCACAATCGGCATGCCGCGTGATTTAACATCCTCGATCAGTTCAAGAACCCGGCGGCTTTCCTTGACCCCAAGGGCGGCCGTTGGTTCATCCATGATCACCACGCGTGATCCGAATGCGGCCGCACGTGCCACCGCCACCCCTTGGCGCTGCCCGCCTGAAAGGGTTTCAATCGCCTGATTGATGTTTTGAATGGTCATCAGGCCAAGATCGGTCAGCTTTTCGCGCGCCAGTCGTTGCATTTCGCGATGATCAAGGGCGCCGAAATATTTGCCCATAAAACCGGGTTTGCGCAATTCGCGCCCCATGAACATATTGTCGGCAATTGAAAGGGCGGGCGAAAGGGCAAGGTTCTGATACACCGTTTCAATACCGGCCTCGCGGGCTTCCATCGGCGATGAAAACCGGATCGGCTTGCCATCAAGTTCGATCACGCCGTCATCAATGGTGATTGCGCCGGAAAGCGCCTTGATCAGGGATGATTTCCCAGCCCCGTTATCACCAATGACGGCCAAAACCTCGCCGGGGTAAAGATCGAAATCAGCCTGATCAAGGGCTGTCACGCGGCCATAACGTTTAACGATACCGCGTGCGGTCAGAACTGGTTTTTTATCTGTGCTCATGCCGACACCTTTCTGATCCACTGGTCAATGGCAACGGCGATAATGGTCAGCCAGCCAATGGCAAAAACCTGCCAAAGAACATCAACACCGACAAGGCGCAGGCCAGAGTTAAACACCCCGACGATCAACGCCCCGATCAGCGGGCCAATAATCGATCCGCGCCCGCCAAACAATGATATGCCACCAATGACAACGGCGGTGATCGATTGCAGGTTGGCTTCCTGAAAACTTTGCGGTGAAACCGATCCAACCCGGCCGATAGATGTCCATGCCCCGATGGCACAAACCAGTCCGGCCAAGCCATAAACCATAATCAGCGTGCGATTGGTGCGAATGCCCGAAAGTTCAGCGGCTTCCTTGTCATCGCCAATGGCATAAACATGGCGCCCCCAACTGGTGTGGTTCAGGATGTACCAAAGCACGCCAAAAATCGCGACCATCAGGACCGAACCATAGGTGATCCGGGCCCCGCCAATGGCAATGCTTTCGCCAAAAAACTTCAAAAGTGGCGCGACTTCGTCAAGCGTCTGGCTGCGGATGGATTGCGCACCCGAAAGCCAAAGGTTCAGCGCAAAGAAGATATTCCACGTGCCAAGCGTGACGATAAATGGCGGCAGTTTGATCCGTGTCACCAAAAACCCGTTCAGCATCCCGGCGGCAATGCCACCAACAAAACCCACCAGAATGGCCAGTGGCGCCGGGACACCCAGTGTCACGGCAAGCTGGCCCATGATGACCGACATCAGAACCATGATTGCACCGACCGAAAGGTCAATCCCGGCGGTCAAAATGACAAGGCTTTGTGCCGCGGCAAGGATGCCGATAATCGAAACCTGCTGCACAATAAGCGACAGGTTGAACGGCGAAAAGAACTTGGAACCCGCCAGTATCCCGAAAACAGTGATCGAAATCAGCAGCACAATCACGGGCACCATGGTTGGATTGCCATGAAGAAGATGCTGGGTGGCATCAATAAAGTTTCGGTTTTTATGGTCGAACTGCGCGACGCTTTTGTCGCTGGCGTCAAGCGTCTGTTCGAATTCCTGTTTTTTGCCAGACGTACGAGCGGTTTCGCCCATCGTATCCTCCCGGCTTGGTCGTGAACAATATCCGATGCAAGGCAGATCGAATGGTTCAACCTACATCCCGGCGGGTTCTTGCGACCGGCGCGGTTGTGGATGTTTGACCAAGTGTAATCTGTAAGTGGGATCAGAGGGCGGATAATCTCCGCCCTCCTCGAAATCAATTCGAAGTGAAGCGGGATCAGCCCCAGCAGCGATTCATGCCTTCTTCGACATCAATTGACGGCACCCCATCGACCGGCGCACCCGTCACAAGGTTAACACCGGTGTCATAAAAGTTCAGGCCTGCGGTATTGGTTGGTTTTGCACCACTTTCGGCCCATGCCTTGATGGCTTCGATGCCTTTATACGCCATATCCAGCGGATATTGCTGCGAGGTCGCACCAATCACGCCATCACGGACGTTCAAAACGCCGGGGCAACCGCCATCAACCGAAACGATCAAAACGCCTTCCTGCATGTCGAAAGCTTTAAGCGCTTCATAGGCACCGGCGGCGGCGGGTTCGTTGATGGTGTAAACAACGTTGATCCCGGAATCCTGTTGCAACAGGTTTTCCATTGCCTTGCGGCCACCTTCTTCGTTGCCGTTGGTCACGTCATGACCAACGATACGATCATCTTCTTCATCGCCGATTTTGTTCGGGTCCTTGATGTCGATGCCAAAGCCTTTGAGGAAACCCTGATCGCGCAGAACATCAACCGATGGGGCACTTGGCGTCAGGTCAAGCAGGGCGATCTTGGCATCTGCGGCCTTGTCACCCAATTTTGCCGCCGCCCATTTGCCGATCAGTTCACCGGCCTTGAAATTATCGGTGGCAAAGGTCGCATCGGCGGCATCAATCGGTTCAAGCGGTGTATCAAGGGCAATGACGATCAAACCGGCATCGCGGGCTTTTTTCACAGCCTGCACAATGGCTTTGGTATCGGATGCGGTGATCAGAATGCCTTTGGCGCCCGATGCGATGCAAGATTCAATCGCCTGCACCTGCGTTTCATGGTCGCCATCGACTTTGCCGGCAAATGTCGAAAGGTCAATGCCCTGTGCAACCGAGGCCGCAATTGCCCCTTCTTTCATTTTAACAAAGAACGGGTTGATATCGGTTTTGGTAATAAGGCAGGCACCGATTTCATCGGCTTTTGCCGCATGCGGTGCGATGGCAAGGCTAAGCGCAAGCGCACCAAGGGTGGCGCCAAGAAGAGTCTTTTTCATCTGTTTCCTCCCAGGAAAACCTGATTGCGGCCGTTAGGGCCGGTTTTGTTCATTCTTGAACAGGTTTCACTGCGTCGGAATGCGCAATTTTCAACCTGTCTGTTTCTTACGACACACCAAACGGCCTTGGCTGTCAATTAATAAATCCGATTGATTTATTAATTAATGCTGTCACTCTCAACCGCAGTCGGGCAATAAAAGACCCGATCGGGAGGAACCAAATGGCAGCGCTGCTGTATACAAATCCAGAAAGCACCGCAGATGACGGGCAGGGCGCACGGCCACTTCATCCGGGCGGGGGCGCAAATCAATTGCGTGTGCGTGCTTATAATGAACGGCTTGTGCTGTCGCTGGTGCGCCGGAACAAGGGCCTGTCCAAGGCCGATATTGCCCGTCTTTCGGGGCTATCGGCGCAAACCGTTTCGGTAATTATGCGGGCCCTTGAAAAAGACGGGCTGCTGATGCGCGGTGATCCGGTACGCGGCAAGGTTGGCAAACCATCCATTCCGATGGCGCTTGATCCGAATGGGGTTTTTTCCTTTGGCCTTAAAATCGGGCGCCGCAGTGCGGAACTGATCCTGATGGATTTCATCGGCAAGGTCCGCGCCAGCCTGAAAGAAGCATATAAATATCCGACACCAGACAGTATCCGAACGTTTGTGCGTCAATCCGTTGAAAAACTTTCCGGCGGTTTATCACCGGCCCACCAGCAACGCATTGCCGGTATTGGCATTGCCGCCCCGTTTGAATTGTGGAATTGGGTCGATGAAGTTGGTGCCCCGGCCGAAGATATGAGCGCCTGGCGCGACGTGGATTTAATTGCCACCATCGGCGAAATTGTGCCCTTTCCGGTGTTTCAGCAAAACGATGCAACAGCGGCCTGCGGGGCCGAACTTGTTTTTGGACTGGGGCCGAATTATTCCGATTTTGCCTATTTCTTTATCGGATCCTTCATTGGCGGCGGGATTGTTTTAAACCAGGCGCTTTACACCGGGCGAACCGGCAATGCCGGGGCGTTCGGGTCCATGCCGGTTTCCTCGCGGTCCGGCCATTCCAGCCAGTTGATCGATCAGGCATCGATTTTCGTGCTCGAAGAAATGCTGGTGCGCGAAGGCCGCGATCCGACCCTGTTATGGCGTGATCCGGATTATTGGCAACAGCTTGGCAGCACGCTGGACATCTGGATTGATCACACCGCGCGCAGCCTTGCAATTGCCATTACATCGGTCTGTTCGGTGATCGATTTCGAAGCCGTGATTGTCGATGGCGGTTTTCCGCGCGACGTCTGTGCGCGCATTGTTGACGCCACCCGCAAGGCCACTCTGAAACTTGATCTTCAGGGCATCGAACCGCCCCATATTGAACAAGGCGCGGTCGGCAGTGCGGCACGCGCCATTGGCGCGGCCAGCCTGCCATTATTCTCGCGATATTTGCTCGATCAAAACATCCTGTTTAAACAGATGAATTGATCGGTTACCCTTAAAACCGATCCTTGCGGCCGCGAATTTCGGTGAATATGGCGGTCGGGTTTGCCCCGGTCATGCCCAGATCACCGGCAACAGACGGTGCA
Organism: Thalassospira alkalitolerans; assembly: GCF_002115745.1. Classification (GTDB taxonomy): domain Bacteria; phylum Pseudomonadota; class Alphaproteobacteria; order Rhodospirillales; family Thalassospiraceae; genus Thalassospira; species Thalassospira alkalitolerans. Next base: position 78,068 of record NZ_JFKB01000011.1, on the reverse strand, counting down.
TCGGCGCGCAAAAACGGATTGGTCGCCAGTTCCACATCCAGTCGCGACGGGACGGTGGCAATATCGCGCGATCGCAAATCATCGATTTCCGCACATCGTGCTTTCAGGGCCGCATTGCTGGTTTCAATCGTGGCGGCAAACCGGGCATTGGATTGGGTATATTCATGGCCGCAATACACCATGGTATCGCCCGGAAGATCACGAAACTTGCACAGCGATTGCCACATCTGTGCGGGCGTGCCTTCAAACAGCCGCCCGCAACCCAGCGCAAACAGGCTGTCGCCCGAAAACAGGGCATGAATCGCCGGAAAGTAAAACGCCACATGCCCGCTGGTATGGCCCGGGACATCGAATACCTGTCCCTTTAACGCCCCGATGGTGATGTCATCGCCTTCGGCAAAGGTCTGGTCCATGCCTGAAATGCGTGCCTTTTCTGCGCGCGGACCATATAGTTTTGCCCCGTATTTGGCGATCAATTCAGCATTGCCGCCGATATGATCGTGGTGGTGATGGGTATTGATCACCAGATCAAGCGACCAACCGCGATCTTCCAGTGCTTTGATCACCGGGGCGGCTTCGCCCGGATCAATAATCGCGGTGGTGCCGGTTTCGTGGCAGCGCACCAGATAGGTATAATTGTCCGAAAGACACGGGATAACAAAGACATCGCCGGCAAGCATGGCGGACCTCAAACATGTTGATGTGATATGGTGTCAGACTATCAGGTCGTGTTGTCTTGAAACAATCACGCATCGCAGAAAGTTTTTGGTCTTCTATGGAACGGTTCGGGTGCAATTCAGTTTCCGCCCGGTCCACACGATGCTAGGCTATCGACATGCGTCAGGATGTTGTTGATCTTCACCGTTTTTATGCCGGAAGCCTCGGTCAGGCCGCACGCCGTCTGATCCGTCGGCGGTTGCGCGTTATGTGGTCCGATGTCCGGGGGATGCGGGTTTTGGGGTTTGGCTATGCCACGCCGTATCTGCGCCCCTTTATGGGCGAGGCCGAACGTGTCCTTGCCTTTATGCCCGGCCGGCAAGGCTGCGTGCATTGGCCTGCTGGCGAACCCAATCACGTTGCCCTGACCGAAGAAACCATGCTGCCGCTGCCCGATAGTTCGGTTGATCGTATCCTGCTGGTGCATCTGGTCGAACATTCAGATGCGATGCGCCGTCTGATGCGCGAATGCTGGCGGGTTTTAACCCCAAATGGCCGGATTGTCGTCGTGGCGCCAAACCGCAGCTCGCTTTGGAGCTGGTCAGAAAACACCCCGTTTGGCTTTGGCCATCCCTATAGTGTCAGCCAGTTGCAAAACCTGATGCGCGAAAACATGTTCCTGCCGGTCCAACACAGTCGTGCGTTGTTTCTACCCCCCACCCAGCGACGGTTCCTGCTGCGCTGGTCACAGGTTTTCGAAAATGTCGGATCGCGGTTGTTCAAGGCCTTTGCCGGTGTCTCTATCGTCGAAGCCGGAAAACAGCTTTACGCCAGCACCGGCACCCCGGAACGCAAACGCAAACTGGTGCATATCCCGGTAACCGTGCCGCCCTTGCACTCGGCCGAGGGCAATCACAGCCACCAAGACAGGCTGTTGTCTTGTAATGACGGTAACGAGGCGCCCCCGCCAGCAGTCGCCGGAAAAGACCATATTCCGGCTGATTAACCATTTTGGCTGCCACAGTGATTTGGCAAGCCTCAACCGGAATATGCTTTAGCCAAACAGGATGTCTTCTATGGCATTGAAGATGTCATTTTCGTCTTTCAGGATGGAACGATCCTCAAGATCTTCAAACAGGGTTTCCAAATACAGGATTGCCTTTTCTTCTATTTCGTCTTCCGTAGGATCGGGCTTGCCTTCGAAATCGTGAAGGGTTCGTTTTTTCAAACGGTCAAAGGCTTTGAGGTCAATCAGCATGACATCAATTGTTTCCACCACTGCGTCGATATCGAGCAAAATGGTTCTGGTGGGATAGTTGATAAGAACTGTTTCAAGATAGTGCGTGGCTTTTTCCGCAAGTTCCTGGTCACTTGGATTACTGTCGGCATTGAAATCTTTACCGACAGCCGCGCGCAAGGCGCGGGTGGCCAATGTATTTACCGCAATCTTGCGGATCAATGATTCGGCATCATCCTGTGTTTTGAATATGGTGCGTTTGGCACAGTTGATGTCCTTGATGTCGCGCATAAAGCCTCGTGCCATCCGCGAGATTTCCCGGTCACTTTCCAATGTCTCACCCCGATCAAGCGCGGCGATGATCCGTGTGGTCAATCGGTTGATGATTTGAATGTCATTGATACTGATTTCAAGGCGGTCGTTAATCCGCGCAAGGCGGGATAATACCGCCGCTCGGAAGGTGTCGGCGACGTTATCACAACGGCGCATACGATCTGCCGAAGGCTTTTCGGGATCGTCCAGATGTTTTTTGTCCTCGATGAAATTTTTGAAGGCTTTTCTCACCTGCTCCGCATCATTGATCTCTGTTGCTATTCCACAGTGATCCATGTCCGGGCAGACAACAGCACAAGGATCATCTGTGTCGGGCAGGTAAACATCGATCAGTTCAATGAGCTCTTTATAAGCGTCTTCAAGCTTTTTAGTGCTTTCGCGGATCACTTGATTGTTTTGTTGAACCGTAAATTTAAAACCGTTAACCAGCGACGTACGGGCCACATTTTCGTCGTCCGGCTTGGTTTCCTTGGTAATGTCTTCCTGTTTGATGGCATCGAGATTTTTGACCAGGAAATTCAGTTTGGCTTGGTCGGCCTCAATCTGCTCGCCTTCACCATTGGATGTGTTTGCACCGTAATACATATAGGAAAGCACTGTTTTGTTCTTTTCGATGTCGTCAATCGCTTCCCTCAGATTCTTCATAATATCGTTCTTTGTGCTTCTCTCGGTGATGCGATTATTGATGAAGTTATAAAGGCTAAAACCAAAGCTGAGCACGACAATGCCACCGGCCATCCACTTGGATGTTGCCGCCTTTTTCAAGTAGCGGCCGGTTCGGTTGTACCACCGGTTTTGGATGCGGATGGCACTGCGTAACGCAGCAGTATCCGCCGCATTCAAACGGATGGTGCCGTGCCTAACGCGTGGGCGCGGGGCTGGACCATGGCGCGGAAATTTCCGGCTTATCAGCGTAAATAGAAAGGGCGTGGTAGCGATGCTGAGTGTTTGTAAGGCATAAACCGTGATATCTGCCCCGGGCGTGCGTTGGTTACTCAGAGATTTGAATATCTTTTCCGTAAGTTCTTTTTGGTTCTCAGGCGAATATTGGCTTACATTCGGTAGGGCAGAACTGTGGTACCAGGCAAAATCCGGTTGTATTAATTGCGCGCGCAGGAATTCCCGCAGCGTCATAAGCGCCTGAACCTGTTCATAGACCAAGCTGGCACGCTCGGTAAAACTCTGTCCCAAGGATATCAGGGCATTTGAGGCATTGTTCAAATTTCCAACATCAACCTGAGCCTGGGTCGTAATCTGGTTCAGATGATCCAGTTCTCCGCCTCTTTTGGTGTATTCTTCGGTTAGTTTTGTGATGTCCGGGTCTTTGTCACCATTGATTTTGTGGTCAATATCATAGGCAATCTCCGTGATGGTAAGACCCGTATCCGCCAACAGAATAAATTTAAAGCCCATACCGATTTTAAATAAGGAAGCGACAGACATATCAAGTCTCCTTGGAATGTTTGATCCTGTTTTGAAGCGTCTTTCCCCTCAGGCGGCGGCAGTGTTCTCTGCTTTGGCATCGATAAGGGTAATGATGGCCTTGATGGTTTTTCGATTGAGGGCGGGATAGGTGGCATGAATTTCTTTAATCCGGACACGTTCGGATTTGCCGCTGTTTTGGCGGGCGATATTTTCTGCACCTTCATAAAAGGTTTTTTCCGAGACAGATTGATACAGGATATCGCGCAATTGGCGTTTCCGCTCGTCAAGCCAATCAGACCAACTTTCTTCGCTGAGCGCCGGATCCGTAATGGCAAGCATGCTCTTGATACCGGCTTCAACGGCGTCGAACTTCGTCTGAAGCGACGTTCTTTCCGTTTCCAAAAGGCGCAAATCTTCATCGCGTGCTGAGATGAATTTCGGCAGTTCCTTTGACTGCTGTTCCAATATCGCGATGCTCATGCCGATATCCAGCCCGACACTGACGACCAAAAGGGCGGCACTGGCCTTGCTGGCCGTACTGGCAATGCGGGCGGATCGGCCAACCGATGCTGCGGATTTTGCCAGCTTGGTGCCCAGTTTTGTACCGCTCCATGTCGCGAGTGCTGCTGCGGATAATCCGTCGCTGCTCAATTGTGCAATCTCGATTGCTTCGATGGCGACACTTTTCGTCATCTGGAATTGTTTTGGGGATGGGAATTCCGGCGGCATTTCATAGGGAATTGATGACAGCTGACTTTCTGCTTTCAAGGCCGCCCGAACCGTTTCACCAAGATTGATCAACCGGTTCAGATCGGAAAGCAGCACACCATAGGTATCCAGCCTGGATGTGAACCTGGTATCCAGGGCCTTAAAGTCATTGGTTCTTTTCTCGATCTCGTCGTTTTTTTTCTTTGCCGTTTTTCCAAGTTCTTTCAAGTGCCCGTAATGATTGTCCTTGATGGCATCGCTTGCTGATTTAAAGCCGACATCTGTCATCGCCTTCTTCGCGGTTTCCATATCCTTGCTGAATTGGAAACCGGTTGCGACATTCGCAATGTCTATGGCGGAATCTGTGACGATGCGACCTATGGAGGTGCCTGCATCCCGAAAGAATTTGCCGACTGAATTAAAAAACGACATTACATTCCCACCTCAAGCGTGCTGAGGCAGGTTAACACTCTAGATTGAATTAAACGAATCTAAAAATCCACTTAAGATCAATCTTGAATAAGCGAGCACTGCTATCATAAGTTGATCTGATGCCAAATGGCATTCATGAGCCGTTCAGGAATTTGAACAAGCCAGCCGTGAATGTCGCTTTAAGGTAGCATGCGTTATCGGCCGCTGGCCCCCAATGCGATGCCGAAACTGACAAAAATTCCGCCCGAAATCCGGTCAAACCATTTGCGCCCCGTCCCGATCAGGAAGGCACGGCTCCGCGCCGCCAGCAGTGCATAAATCACGATGGAACTAAACGACATCACGACAAAGGTGCCGTCCAGCACAATAAACTGCCCGGCAAGCGGGGCGTTCTGATCGATGAAAAGCGGAAATAAGGCGGTGAAAAACGCAATTGCTTTTGGATTGCTGGCCGAGACCAGAAAACCGCGCACATAAAGGCGCAGGGGTCGAAAGGCTTCCTTGCCGGTGCCGCTTGGTTCCGCCGTCGGAAGATCGGCCTTGCGGCTGTTACGCCACATCCGGATGCCCAGCCAGATCAGATATCCCGCCCCGACATAATGCACGATGGTGAACAAAAGCCCCGATGTCATGATCAACGCCCCCAGCCCCATCGCCGACAGACCGCCCATCAACCCGGTGCCAGTCACACAGCCCAACGCACCAATGATGGCCGCAGCCATGCCGTGGCGGATGCTGTTGGTGATGCCCAGCATCACAGCCGGGCCGGGGGTAAAGACGGCAATGATAACTGCCAGAAAATAAAGGCCGAATTGTTCACTGATCATCGGTGGGGCTCATGTGTTGGGGCGGCTGGGACAAGGTGGATCAGGGTGGATCAGGGTGGATCAGGGTGGGATAAGAGTGGACCGTATGGAGTGCATCCATTCATTGGTGAACTGCGCGCCATCGTCAAGCACTGCATTGTCCCGATTGTCGCCGTCCATGGCGCGATATAACCGGCCATAGAAAAAGACCGCCGGAAAACCGGCGGTCTTTCAGATATCAATGATATCGCAGATCCTAGTGTTCGATATCGCGCCAGATTTTGCGCTTAACAGCGTAAAGCATGGCGGTCAGAACGATCAGGAACAACAGAACCTTCAACCCCAAAGCCTTGCGGGCTTCAAGTTCGGGCTGTGCCGTCCAGTTCAGGAACGCGACAACATCATGTGCGTGCTGTTCCAAGGTCATCGGTGTGCCATCGGTGTACTCCACTGCTTCATCATAAAGCGGCGGTGCCATCGAAATCTGGTGACCCGGGAAGTAGTGGTTGTAATGCTTGCCTTCGGCAAGGTCAAAGCCCTCGGGGGCCTCTTCCTCGTATCCGGTCAGCAAGGCAACAACATAATCTGGCCCATGCATGCGGGCCTTGGCCATCAACGACAGATCCGGCGGAATGGATCCACCATTTGATGCCGCGGCGGCCTTGTCATTGGGGAATGGCGACGGGAAATAATCCGACGGCTTGCCCGGACGGGTGAACATGTCACCATCGTCGTTCGGACCGTCTTCAATATCGTATTCCGCCGCAATTGCCTTGATCTGATCTTCGTTAAATCCAATGCCTTCCAGATTACGGAATGCAATGAAACGAAGGCTGTGACAACCAGCGCAGATGCCCTTGTAGACCTGGAAACCACGCTGAAGCTGGGCACGATCATAGGTGCCGAAAAGCCCCTGCCAACTCCAATCCTGCGCCTTGGGAACCGGGGCGTCACCCGATGCCTGCGAGGTGCCGGTAAAGGCGGTCAGTGCGAATGCCGCAGCAATGGCGGTCAGTGCAAATTTACGCATTTGCGCCTCCCTTAAGTACGGATTCACTGATACTGGCCGGAAGCGGTTTTGGCCGTTCCAGTTTGCCGACAATCGGCATGACCACAAGGAAATGCGCGAAGTAGTAAAGCGTTGCCAGCTGGCCCATAACGATCACATGCAGCCCTTCAATGCCCATGAAATAGTCATCCGGGGCCTTCTTGCCGCAATATCCAAGGATAAAGCAGTCAATGAACAGGATCAGGAAGAACCATTTGTAAACCGGGCGATATTTCGAGCTGCGAACCTTGGACGTATCAAGCCAGGGAATGACGAACAGAACGACGATAGATGCAAACATCGCCAGAACGCCAAGCAGTTTGGCCGGAACACCAAAGATCGAGAAGTCAATCGACCGCAGGATCGCGTAGAACGGCAAGAAGTACCATTCCGGAACGATATGCGGCGGGGTCACCAGCGGGTTTGCCGGGATATAGTTATCCGGCTCGCCAAAGAAGTCGGGGGCAAAGAACACGAAGAACAGGAAGAAGATCAGGAAGATCCCCATCCCGAACAAATCCTTGATCGTATAGTAAGGATGGAACGGAATGCTGTCTTGCGGTGTTTTTGCTTCAACGCCTGTCGGGTTGTTCGAGCGCACGGTATGCAGCGCCCAGACATGCAGGACAACAAGGCCCAGAATGACGAACGGCAACAGATAATGCAGCGAGAAGAACCGGTTCAGGGTTGGATTACCAATCGAGAAACCGCCCCAAAGCCAGTGAACAAGCGGTTCACCCACAATCGGGAAGGCCGAGAACAGGTTGGTGATCACGGTCGCGCCCCAGAAGGACATCTGACCCCATGGCAGGACATAGCCCATAAAGGCTGTTGCCATCATCGCCAGCAGGATCAGGATACCGATCCACCACAGCATTTCACGCGGGGCCTTGTAAGACCCGTAATAAAGACCGCGGAAAATGTGAATATAGACGCAGATGAAGAACATCGACGCCCCGTTCACATGCATATAGCGGATCAACCAGCCATAATTCACGTCGCGCATGATGCGTTCGACGGAATCAAAGGCCATGTCGGTATGCGGGGTGTAATTCATTACCAGGAAAATCCCGGTAAGGATCATCGTCACCAGAACAAAGCCTGCCAGGGAACCGAAGTTCCACATATAGGACAGGTTTTTCGGGGTCGGATATTCATAGGCGGAGTGATGCAGCATCGAGAAAACCGGCAGGCGGTCGTCGACCCATTTCACCACTTTATTGTTCCAGACGGGTGCACTCATCATCCTGCTCCTTAGCCGATTTTAACCGATGTGTCGGTGAGGAAGCTGTAGGTCGGCACTTCAAGATTAAGCGGTGCCGGACCCTTGCGGATGCGACCCGATGTATCATAGTGCGACCCGTGGCACGGGCAGTACCATCCGTCGTAATCACCGCGGGTCTCGCCAGTGGCGGTGCCCATCGGGATACAACCAAGATGGGTACAAACCCCCACAAGTATCAGCCATTCCTTCTTCTCAACGCGTGCATCGTCGGTCTGTGGATCGACCAACTCGTTAAGCGCAACATCGTCGGCTTCTTTGATTTCTCGTTCGGTACGGTGGCGGATAAACACGGGTTTGCCGCGCCACATGACCTTGATGGCCTGACCGACTGGAATATTTGACAGGCTCACTTCAACCGAGGCCAGCGCCAGAACGTCTTTCGATGCGTTCATACTGTCCACGAACGGCCACAGCGCCATACCGGTGCCAACGACACCGACCGCTGTGGTCGCCAGGATCAGGAAATCCCTGCGGTTCTCGTCCGGAGCATGATCCCCGGATGATTGCACCGTTTGCGACATAATGTATTCCTCTCTCTGCCCCCAAAACAGGCATTCAGAACGCCTGAATTTACCTTAGGGCAAACGCATTTAATTTCCATTGACGAAAATCAAACAATGCTTTTACCCCAAAGCCTTCAAGCCTGAAACGGGGTCCGTATACTAACAAAAAAGGGGTTTGTTAAGGGGAACTTGGAGTTGCAAATTGTTCGCATTCGATTTGCCTATTTGGTTTTGCACTGCACAATGGCGTCAAACGTAGCGTTTTTCAACGGGCTGGCGCATTTACAACCAACCGGTTATATCGATGTCTTGTCTTATTCAAAATAAGTCTATGGCATTGTCGGAGCGTAATTTTATAATCTTTTGCGCCTGAATTGCAGGCCCAAAATATCACGAGTCTGTAGGATCTTATGAGAATCTGTCTGTTCGAACCCGACATTCCGCAAAATACCGGCACGATATTGCGCATGGCCGCCTGTCTTGGCGTGCCGGTCGATATTATTGAACCCTGCGGCTTTTTGTTGACCTCGGCGGCACTCAAACGTGCCGGGATGGATTATCTGGGGGCGGCGGATTATACCCGCCATGCTGATTGGCGCGGTTTTGTGCAGGCGCGTAACGATGGGACGGTTCCGGGGCGTCTGGTTTTGCTGACGACCAAGGGGGCTGTGCCCTATTGTGATTTTGAGTTCCGCGATGATGATATTTTGATGCTGGGGTCTGAAAGCAGCGGCGTCCCCGATCAGGTGCATGACTATGTTGATGCGCGCGTGGTTATTCCGTTAAAAGCCGGGATGCGCTCGCTCAACGTTGCCATGGCAACCGCCATGACATTGGGCGAAGCGCTCAGACAGACCAACAGTTTTCCGGAGAATACCTGATGACGGGCATGGATGATGATCTGATCACGCAGCACAAGGAAACGGCGCAAAACTGGTTCCGTCAGTTGCGTGACGAAATCTGTGCCAGCTATGAAGCGCTTGAAGACAGTTATACCGGGCCGTTGTCAGATCGCCCGGCCGGGCGGTTTGAACGGACCGCTTGGGAACGTGGCGCGGGTCAGGGCGGCGGTGAAATGTCGGTCATGAAGGGGCGGGTGTTTGAAAAGGTCGGGGTTAATATCTCGACGGTGCACGGCGAATTTTCCGAAAAATTCCGCGCTGAAATTCCCGGTGCAGATAAAAATCCAAATTTCTGGGCGGCGGGCATTTCACTGGTCGCCCATCCCTGTTCGCCCCATGTCCCGGCGGTGCATATGAATACGCGCCATATCGTGACCAGCAAGGCATGGTTTGGTGGTGGGGCTGATTTGACCCCGGTCTTCCCGCAAGACGCCGACACCGCCGATTTCCACGGTGCGTTGAAAACCGCCTGTGATGCGCATGGCGATGATTATTATGACCGGTTCAAAAAATGGTGCGACGAATATTTCTTCCTGCCGCACCGCAACGAACCGCGCGGCGTTGGCGGCATCTTCTATGATTATCTTGATGCCAACTGGGATGCCGATTTTGCCTTTACCCAGGATGTCGGACGCGCGTTCCGCGATATCTATCCCCAACTGGTCGCGCGCCATTACAACAAACCCTGGACCGATGATGAACGCCGCGCCCAATTGATCAAGCGCGGACGCTATGTCGAGTTTAATCTGCTCCATGATCGCGGCACCCGTTTTGGCCTGATGACCGGCGGAAATACCGAGGCGATCCTGATGTCCCTCCCGCCAGAGGCAAATTGGCCGTAAATCTATTTGTATGACAAATACAAAGGCCGCCTGATATCCGGGCGGCCTTTGGTGGTTTTGGGGCGATCTTGGGTGGGGCGTCAGGGGGTCGGGTGGTCGTGAGTCTGGCCGCTGAATTGGGTTTGCGCCATGGATGGGCGGGCGCAGAAATCCTCATACCATTTGGCAAGGGCCGGTCGGCCGGTGCGGAAATCGACCAAATCGCGAAACGCGATCCAATCAAGCCCGGTGGCAAGCGCGATATGGCCGATTGTGACCGGGGTTTTGGGATCAAGTTCGGTTTCCAGATAATCGAATGTTTCAATCAGTTTGGTTTTTTGTCCCTCGGCCAATACGGGGTAGCGAAGCCCTACGGGGCGGCGGTTTGTTTCCCAGCGATACAGCACGCCGGCATCGCACATGCCCTGTGCCAAGGCATGCAAACGCAAGGTATGCCAACGTTTTCGCCCCTTTGTCGGGATCAGTTTGCGGCCCCGATGCAGCCGATCCAGATAGTCGCAGATCACCATCGAATCAAATAATGTCATGCCATCGGGCAGGATCAAAACCGGCACCTTGCCCAGTGGATTGGCGCTAAAAACGCGATCATTGCGGTGCGTCGGGCTGGTTTCCTGATGGATGACGTCGATCCGGTCCGAAAGCCCGCATTCAAGGGCAAACACCAATGCCTTGCGGGCGAACGGTGAATGGGTTTGATACAGCAGAATATGATCGGATTTTATATCATCAGACTTTTGAGGCATGAAAATCACCATTTTTGCCGGGCGGTGCGATTTGGCGATCAAGACATGGTTATCGGCGATGGCGCAACGAAAAAGCCCGATCCATGCGGACCGGGCTATTACGAAACAAAAGTGAATAATCAGTCTGATTATTGATTTTTACTATTGAGCGGCAACCGCTTCTTTTTCACCGCGCACCAGCCCCATGTAATCTTCCATCAGGGTCTTGCAGATATGCCCCGGGGTAAAGCTGTAGTCGGCAATCGAGGCTACCGGGGTGACCTCGGCGGCGGTGCCGGTCAGGAAGCATTCTTCGAATTCGGCCATTTCTTCGGGCATGATCGGGCGCACAATTACTTCAAATCCGCGCGCTTTGGCCAATTCGATGACGGTGCGGCGCGTAATGCCATCCAGGAAGCAATCGGGTGTTGGGGTATGGATTTTGCCATCCTTGACAAAGAACACATTCGCCCCGGTCGCCTCGGCAATTTGACCGCGATAATCAAGCATCAGCGCATCAGCAAAACCCTTGCGCTCGGCTTCGTGTTTGGACAGGGTGCAGATCATATAAAGACCGGCTGCCTTGGCATTCGTCGGTGCTGTATTCGGCGCCGGACGGGCCCATTTCGACAGGTCAAGACGGATGCCTTTCAGGCGTTCCTCCGGCTTGAAATAGCTGGGCCATTCCCAGGTGGCGATGGCGACATTGATGCGCGTGGTTTGGGCCGAAACACCCATCATTTCGCTGCCGCGCCATGCAATACGACGGATATAGCCATTTGTAATGCTGTTCGCCGCCAGGGTTTCGATCACCGCGTCATTAAGTTCAGCAGAACTATAGGGAATTGTCATATCAAGGATCTTGCCGGAATTGATCAGGCGTTCGCCATGTTCGGCAAGTTTGAACACTTTGCCGTTATAAGCCCGTTCACCTTCAAAGACCGCACTGCCATAATGGACCGCATGGCTCAGCACATGTAGAGTACTTTCACGCCACGGCTTAAGTTCGCCGTTATACCAGATAAAACCATCACGGTTGTCGAAGGTCGGAGCTATCATTTGCCAGATTCCAATTTAAATGGGCATTTGGACGTAACTTTATGTCCTGATTTGTCTGGCCGGGGTAACATTCATCGATTAATATGTCAACGAAACTGACGTAACGGAAAAGCATGGCTGATATCTCAACACGCAAGGTAAACCCGCTTTTTCTGCGGGAAGAAGAGCTTAGGCAAGGTATTGAATTGCTGTTTTATGCCTATCGTGATTTCACGGCTGTGGCCGATCAGATTCTTGCGCAATATAATTTCGGGCGCGCTCATCACCGGGTGATTTATTTCGTAAGCCGCAATCCCGGCATTACGGTCAGTGATCTGTTGTCGATTCTCAAGATCACCAAGCAATCGCTATCACGTGTGCTGGGACAATTGGTGCGCGAAGGCTTCATCGATCAGAAAACCGGTGTGCAGGATCGCCGCCAACGGCTTTTGACCCTGACAGACAAGGGCGAGGCGCTTGAACGGGAACTGACCGAAAACCAGCGCAGCCTGATTGCCGGTGCCTATCGCGAAGCCGGTGCCGAAGCGGTCGAAGGATTCCGCAAAGTCATGCTGGGCATGCTTGAAGAACCTGACCGGGCGCGTTTTACCGATGACAGTCCCCCCGGTGTGCGCCGTCACGTCAGCTAGGTTCTGACCCTAGGGCTAGGGCGTTGGTCTTATATGAAAACCGTCAAGATGGATCGGGATGATGCCCGGTTTTCATACCAGTCCGTTACATTTTGCGCAGATACGGTTTTGAAACACTTTTTTGCCTAACTTACATAAGATAAAGCGTTTCAAACATTCGGGTTTCAGGAGCGGGGAATTATGACAGGCCAGGATCAGCCGCACATTCTTGTGGTCGATGATGATGACCGTCTGCGTGATTTGCTGACCCGTTATCTGGCTGAAAACGGTTTTATGGTTTCCGCCGCACGCGATGCCGCCGAAGCGCGGTCAAGTTTGGCCGGTTTGCAGTTTGATCTTGTGGTGCTTGATGTCCTGATGCCCGGTGAAAAGGGTGTTGATCTGGCACGCAGCCTGCGCGAAGGCGGATCAAAACTGCCGATCCTTTTGTTAACCGCCCTGACCGAGACAGAAGACCGCATTTCCGGGCTTGAGGCCGGGGCGGATGATTATCTTGCCAAACCGTTCGAGCCGCGCGAACTGGTTCTTCGGATCGAAGCCATTCTGCGCCGTTACACCGAGGCACCAAAGCCCGTCGCAGAAACAAGGCGTGATGTCGTTGAAAGTGCCGCACGGTTTGGTGAGTTTATGTTTGATGCCAGCAAAATGACCCTGCAACGCGGCGATGAACATATCTATTTGACGTCGTCGGAACAGGCGCTTTTGGCCGCCCTTGTTAAACGTCGCGGGGAAACCACCACGCGCGAGGAATTGCATGGCATGATGGGCGGCAATGCGGTCGATCCCGGGGCATCGCGCAGCATCGATGTGCAAGTGACCCGATTACGGCGCAAATTCGAAGAAGACCCGAAACAACCAAGATACTTGCAGACAGTGCGCGGACGGGGCTATGTGCTGTATGCGGACTGAAAATAAACGACCGAACCGCCGGTTAGGGAAACACGGATAAGGATGAGGGTATTGGGCAGCGGAAAAACAGGGTGGATCAAATCGCTGATGCCGACCGGTCTTTTGGGGCGGTCGCTATTGATCTTGATGACACCGATGCTGTTGTTGCAAATCGTCACGGCGCTGATCTTTTTCGAACGACACTGGGATTCGATCGCACGCCAGCTAAGCCGAGGTCTTGCCGGTGATGTGGTTTTTGCCATCGATTATCTGGGGCAATACCCCGATGCCGAACATATGGAATGGCTGCAGCATTCGGCACGTGGGCGTTTGCAACTTGATATCGTGTTTGAGCCTGGCGAAATCCTTGAACAGCAAATCACCGAGCCGCCGCTTGGCCTTGTATCCGAAGAATTGTTTAATGCGCTGGCTGAACGCCTGCAACGTCCGTTTTATTTTGATCTTGATGTCGATGACCGCAAACTTGAAATCCGTGTGCAGTTAAAGGATGGCGTTCTGTCGGTCGTCGCACCACGCAAGCGTCTTTATTCTTCAACCACCTATATCTTCTTTATGTGGATCGCCGGGTCGGCATTGATCCTGTACGGGGTTGCGGTGATGTTCATGCGCAATCAGGTGCGCCCGATCCGCCGTCTTGCCAAGGCCGCCGATCAGTTTGGCCGCGGGGTTGATGTTGAAACATTCAAACCCGAAGGGGCCGCCGAGGTCCGCCTTGCCGCAACATCGTTCATTTCCATGCGCGACCGTATTGCCCGCCATCTGGCGCAGCGCACGGCATTGCTTGCCGGTGTATCGCATGATTTGCGAACGCCCCTGACGCGGATGAAATTGGAACTGGCGATGCAGGGGATGTCACCCGGTGTTGAGGCACTGAAACAGGATGTTTTGGATATGGAGCGCATGGTCGATGCCTATCTTGCCTTTGCGCGCGGTGAAGAAGGCGAAAAGGCCGTGCCGACCGATATGGGCAAGCTGATTACCGACCAGGTCGGCGAGGCATTGCGCGACGGGCAACATATTGATCTTCATATTGTCGATAGTCTTGAAATGGATTTGCGGCCGCAATCGGTGCGTCGCTGTATATCCAATATCATGTCCAATGCCGGGCGTTATGCCAATAACCTGTCAATCCGTGCCGGTCGGCGCGGGCAGGATTATGAAATCGTCTTTGATGATGATGGCCCGGGCATCCCGGCTGATAAACGCGAAGAAGTCTTCAAGCCGTTTTTCCGTCTGGAAGAATCGCGCAATCAGGCCACCGGCGGTGTCGGGCTTGGCATGACCATCGCACGGGATTCTGCACGTGGCCATGGCGGCGATGTGTTCCTTGAAGACGCGCCGGGCGGTGGTTTACGGGTGCGTCTGGTGTTGCCGATCGGACATTGATCAGGATAAGCCGTCATTTGAAAAGCCCCGCCGAAAATGCGGGGCTTTTTGTTTGGGGGCAACGGGGTGAGAGAGCGGGCGAGCGGCAGCTTTAGAGCCTCTTAACCCGCAGCCTGCAGCCCGCAGCCCTAGAAGAATGTCGCAATTTCCGAAAGATCCTTTTTCTCGGTGGCGTGTTTCGGGATTGTCGCATCCGGGGCCGGGTATCCGGTGACCAAAAGGATATAGGGCTTGTTGTGATCCGGCCGACCACAGATTTCTGTCAGGAAGTTCATTGGGCTTGGCGTATGTGTCAGCGTTGCAAGACCCGCCCGATGCAGGCCCGCGATCAGGAAACCCGTCGCAATCGATACCGATTCCGGGACGTAATAGTTTTTACGAAATTTGCCATCGGCAGATGCGCTTTTGCGCTCGCCAAAAATACAGATCAACCAGGGGGCGGTTTCCAAAAACGGTTTGCTGTCATCGGTGCCAAGCGGACGCAGGGCTTCGATCCATTCGTCGCTGGCGCGTCCGGCGTAAAAGGCGCGTTCTTCTTCTTCGGCGGCGGCGCGGATTTTCTTTTTCATGGCGGGGTCGCCAATCGCCGAAAAATGCCATGGCTGATGGTTTGCCCCATTTGGTGCGGTTCCGGCAGCACGGATGCAGGTTTCAATAATGTCGCGCGGCACCGGGCGGTCGGAAAATTCCCGCACCGTGTGGCGGGTGCGGATTTCATCATAAAAGGACTGCGCGCCACGGCGCATGTCATCAACCGAGCGTTCCTGATAATCGGGTAGCGGGATGGGCAGGAATTCGGTGGTTAGATTGGGGCGGGATGTCATGGTGCTCTCTGATATTTGTTTGTTTAAATTGTCAGACAATCGTAATTGGCTGGAATTCATGATGCAAGTTTCATGATCCAGGCAGCAAGTTGTGGGTGACAGAGAGCCTGCCTGAGGCTGAGGCTGAGGCTGAGCCAGAGGCTGAAGGCGTGTTGGGGGTTTTCGGCATGGGGGCCGCATTTAACCGGGCCGTGGTGGGGCATCGGCAGGCGCGCAATTTTTAGGTCTTGTGGTTATTGTGGCTTTGCCTGCGCGGGGGTAACTGAGCTGCTGCGGGATCAAGTGTCGCCGGGGCTGTCGGTGATATCGTCAGAAAAATGATTGTCGGGCAGGGATTGCACCAATTGACGGGATTGGTCGATATGGGCGATCATGATCGCCTCAGCCGTTTTTACATCGCCGCGACAGACCGCATTCACGATGTCGCGATGCTGTGTGTTGGTTCGAAGCACCTTGTCATCGGCGACCATGACCCGGAATTGTAGCCAGTAAACATTGTTTGATATGCGGCGCAGTTGTTCGCGCAGCAGCGCATTTCCGCTGATATCGGAAAACAGCATATGGAAGGCAAGGTTGTGGCGCGACATGGCGGCAAGATCATTTCGCGCCTCTGCGGCATCAAGATCGGTCTGGATCGCAAGCAGGGCGGTGGTGTCATTTTGAAGTGCTGGGGTTGCAAGGCGCACGGCAAGACCTTCGAGGGTGGTGCGTACCACAAACAGATCATCGACTTCGCGCCGGTTCATATGCCGGACACTAACCCCGCGATAGGGTTGGGCCTGCAAAAGTCCGTCGGCGGTCAGTTGGCGAAACGCTTCGCGCACAGACGGGCGGCTGACGCCAAGACGTTTGGCAAAATCGATTTCGGTCAAACGTTGCCCTGGCACAAGGCGCCCTTCACGTACGGCGTTGGTGATCGCGTCTGAAACGTGTTGAACGGTCAGAGTGTCGACTGTCAAAGCTTTAGCTTCTGTCATTTATCACCGATTTGCGATGGATCATGGCCACCCGAACCATCGTGGTTTATCAAGGGGCACTGCTTTGTTGCAGTATATATGCGATGTGATTATTGTGCGTCATTGTCAGACAATATTCTACACATTAATTGTATGTTTAATTGCGGGTCAGCATAAAAATACACAATGAGTGAATGTTTTCTTGCGATATACGTTTGATTGATGTTAAATCGCGCCAACTTGGCATGGATATGGTGCTGGGAAAGTGTGTCCGTCGTTCCCGCCACGGTCCCGTAGAAAGCTTTAGACGAAACGGATTGATGCAGCGTTATGGCCAAAAACTTAAATGAAGAAACCGTCACTTATGTCCATCATTGGACAGACACTCTCTTCACTTTCAAAACCACCCGTGACCCGGGTTTCCGGTTTATCAACGGTCAGTTTGCGATGATCGGACTTGAGGTCGAGGGCAAGCCGCTTTTGCGCGCCTATTCGATGGTCAGTGCGAATTATGACGAAGAACTTGAGTTCTTTTCGATCAAAGTGCCGAATGGTCCGCTGACATCGCGTCTGCAACATATCAAGGTTGGGGATAAAATTCTGGTTGGGCGCAAGCCGACCGGTACTTTGATTCATGACAACCTGTTGCCGGGCAAAAACCTGTGGCTATTGTCGACCGGAACCGGTCTGGCCCCGTTCATGAGCGTTATCCGTGACTACGAAACCTATGAGCGTTACGAGAAGGTCATTCTTGTTCACGGCTGCCGCGAAGTGCGCGAGCTGGCCTATCAGGAATTCATCCATAACGAATTGCCAAATAACGAGTTCTTTGGCGAGGATGTTCAGAAGAAACTTCTGTATTACCCGACCGTCACCCGCGAAGAATTCCGCAATCAGGGGCGGCTTACCGAACTGATGGCATCAGGCAAGCTTTATGATGATCTTGGTCTGGACAAGCCGACGCTTGAAAATGACCGCTTCATGTTGTGCGGCAATCCGGAAATGATTGCCGATACCCGCCAGATGCTGCTCGATTGGGGTGGCAAGGAAGGCAATATGAACGAGCCGGGGCATTTCGTTATCGAAAAGGCTTTTGTCGAAAAATAGGCTTTGCGGTTTGCAGGGTATCTGAACGGCGCGCTTGGAAAAGCGCGCCGTTTTTGTTTGTGAACTTAAGACGCGATCTATCAAAAAGTATAGTGCTGCATATACTCCCCATTTGGGGGTAGAGCTATACCAACGCGTAGGTTATATTCTGGCAATGGTTTAAATTACAGGTGTCAATTCAGAGGATAACACCATGAAGTTGCTTAGTATGTTTTCCAATGCGCGTGATGGGGTCTATGCCCAAGCGGTACTTGAAGCCCTTGATCGCTCTCTGGCTGTTATTGAATTCAAGCCCGATGGCACAATTCTAAATGCGAATAAGAACTTTCTGGGCGCTTTGGAATATTCTTTGGAAGAGCTTGTTGGTCAGCATCATCGCATGCTTGTTCCCAGAGAAATCCGCGAGAAACCTGATTATGATGTCTTTTGGAAAGACCTGCGGTCCGGGAATTTTAAAAGTGCGGCGTTTCCGCGGATGACCAAAAGCGGCAAACAGATCTGGATCGAAGCGACCTATAACCCGGTTGTTGATAAATCCGGTAAGGTGATCAAAATCGTCAAGTTTGCATCTGATATAACGGCCCGCCAGGAAAAGATGGCGGATCTTGAGGGCAAGGTTGATGCCATCGGGCGCAGTCAGGCGGTGATCGAATTTACCCTTACGGGTGAAATCACGGAAGCAAACGAAAATTTCCTGTCGGTGATGGGCTATTCGTTTGACGAAATCAAAGGCAAGCAGCATCGCATTTTTGTCGACCGGGATTATGCAAACAGTGCCGAATATGCCGATTTTTGGAAAAAACTGGCCGAAGGGCAGTTCGTTGCCCAGCAATTCAGGCGGTTGGGCAAGGGGGGCAAGGTCGTCTGGATCGAAGCATCCTATAACCCGATCATGGATGCCAATGGCAAGCCTTATAAGGTTGTGAAATTCGCCACCGATATCACCGAGCAGGTCAATTTGCTGGTTGAGCTTAAATCGATGATCGACACCAATTTTGCCGAGATTGATTCAAGTTTGAATGATCTTGACGGGCGTTCGATTGTTGCCGTTACGGCATCTGAACAGACATCGGCCTCGGTTCAGGCGGTTGCCGCAGGCGCTGAAGAGTTGGCAGCGTCGATTGGTGAAATTTCCAGAAGCATGGATACGGCACGCCAAACCACAACCCAGATGTTTGATCGAACGGTGGAAGCCGGGGTAACGACCGGAAAAATGTCCGATGTCGTGGCTTCAGTCGGCGGGATTGTCGAGGTGATCCAGAATATTGCGAGCCAGATTAACCTGTTGGCGCTGAATGCGACGATTGAATCGGCCCGTGCCGGCGAGGCAGGCAAAGGATTTGCCGTTGTCGCCAACGAGGTCAAAAATCTGGCAAATCAGGCGGCACGTGCGACCGAGGAAATTTCGGGTCAGATCACCGGCATTCAAGCGATCTCAACCGAGGTTTCCGGTGTGCTTAGCGGGATACGAAGTGATGTCGAGCTGGTTCTTGATAATGTGACGACGATTTCGTCAGCGGTGGAAGAACAGAGTGCTGTGACCAACGAGGTGTCGGGCAATATGCAAAATATGGCGACGGCGGTGGAAAGTTTTTCTGCCACATTGTCCGAGATTAAGAATTCGACCGCGCTGGTGTCATCAAGTGTGATGCGCACACGCGAAGCCGCATCGGTTCTGGCACGCTAGTTTATAAGTCTGACTTACGGCCGATAAGGGCATGCCGCGTTGGTGGTGTGCTCTTATCGGCTTTTTTGTTTGTGGATTTAAAACAGGCGTTCGCCATTGGGAACGTCACGTTCCGGGCGTATCAGAACGATGCCTTTGTCGTCTTCGCCATCCGGGAAGCCAAGGCAGAGGAATTCGGACATAAACGGGCCGACCTGCTTTTTGGGGAAATTAACCACGCCTGCCACCTGACGTCCGATCAGGCTTTCGGGGGTGTAATATTTGGTGATCTGGGCAGATGTTTTCTTTGTCCCGATCTCGGGGCCAAAATCGACCCAGATTTTCAGGGCCGGACGCCGGGCTTCGGGGAATTCCTGTGCATCGATGACCGTGCCGACCCGGATGTCGACTTTTAGAAAATCATCAAAACTGATCTCGCTCATGAAAGTGCCTCCTGCAATGTTAAGTGCAGATTAGCGCCATCAGGACAGGCAGGTAAGGGGGCAATCGGTGCGGTAAATCAATTCAGGAGTTTGGGCAAAACCCAAATAAAAACGGCAGGACCAGAAGGTCCTGCCGTAAAGTCGATAACGGGAAGTTATCAGCTAGATTATTTCGCAGCGGCGGTCTTTTCGATCGCCCCTTTAAGTTCGTCAAGCGATTCGGTAAAGCGGGTCTGCAGAAGAGCAATCGCTTCTTCCTGAGACTTGCTTACCAGACCCGACAGTTCCTTGGCGGTAGCGAGGGCTTCTTCGTAAGCGGCTTTAGCCACTTCGGTCTGCTTTGCAGCAGCAGCCATCGGGTTGTCAGCAGGAGTAGCAGCGAAATCTTTGCCCTGGGTTTGTACTTTATCCAGCAGCGTTTTGAAAATTTCGCTCTGACGCTGAGCAACAGCCTGGAAACCGTCAAAGGCAACCTTGTTAGCTTTGGTCAGGGCTTCAACGTTTTTACGCTGAAATGCCATCATTTCGTTCATGTCAATACCCGGGACTTTGAAGTCGCTCGTGAATTTCGTGAAGTCCATGTCGAAGAATGGGTTGGTAGCCTTTTTAGCAGCGGTCATGGTGTGCGCTCCATCAACAATTTGCAACAGGTGTGGAATGAGGCGCTATTGTGCGCCGCACAAATTCAACTGCAATATGAAGGAATGGTCGGCTTTCGTCAAGAATTATTTTGCACTGCACAAAACTTTTTAGTTAATGTTTTATGTCTTTCTGTAACCTTGGGTTATAGATGTAATTAATGTTTTATATCAATATATTAACTGGATATATCGGGGTTTTTGGTGCTGTCTGGTGCCGTTTCTGTATGTGTGGTCGGGCGATATTTTTGTGCAAGTCCCGAGCATTTGCTCTGAACTTTTCCGCGAAGATTGTTGAACCGTAATATCCCGGTGTGGATTCGTTTGTCCCAGTTGCTCCCCCGTGCCAAGGCGCGATCAAGGGCCGCCATGGTCGGACCGAAATCGGTGGTTTCATCATCGAGCCATTGCAAAAAGCCGCGGGCATATATCGTCCCCAGACCCGCTATGCGCAGGCTGCCGTGCAATCCGCCGGTGGTGAAACCCGCGGCATCGAGCATCCAGCGCATCGATCCGAAATGGGTTTTGATCGCCCGCAGGGCATCGGCCGGGCCAAGGTCGCCATGGTCAGCGATGATTGATTTTAGCGCCGGTCGATACGGGGCCAGCGCATCAAAGCGGGCCATCATCACCGCAATCAGGCGATCATGCCCCGGCTCGTTGAATTCGGCCGGGTCCAGATCTGCCAGAACAAGGCGATCAATCTTGCGGACGAATTGCCGCAGGATATCGGCCTTGCTTTTGAAATGATCAAAGGCAATGGCGATATCAGTATTCGCCGCGGTGGCGATATCGATCATGGTGACGTCATGCCAGCGCCCCGATGCTGCCAATTCCATCGCGGCATCGATCAGTTTGGTTTGCGGGTCTTTGGTTGCGGGCATGGGGACCTCTATCATCATGGATGTAAAATGGTGCGATCAGCCGGCCAGTTCGACCGATCGTTTTCGGGCGGCTTCGACCGCGCGGGTCATCAGTTCGGGCAGGCCGTTTGTCTGATCCATCAGGACATTCAATGCGGCGGCCGTGGTGCCCCCCGGACTTGTGACGTTTTCGCGCAGGGTTGCGGCGGTTTCGTCGCTGGCGTCAAGCAGGAAACCGGCGCCGACGACGGTTTGGCGCGCCAAAAGCATGGCCTGTTCGCTTGGAAGTCCCGCGGCTTCACCGGCCTGTGCCATGGCTTCGACCAGATGAAAGATATAGGCCGGACCGCTGCCCGACAGGGCGGTCACCGCATCCATCAGGGTTTCATCATCGACCCAGGATACCAGGCCAACCGTAGCAAGCAGGGTTTCGCACATATCGCGCTGGGCCTGACTGACATTGTCGGTCGGATACATGACCGTCATGCCGCGTGAAACCGCCGCCGGGGTATTGGGCATGGCGCGGACAATCCGGGTGGCTTCGCCCAGATGGCTGGTAAAGAAGGTGATGGTTTTGCCCGCTGCCACAGATAAAAATACCGTTTCGGCGCGAACCAGCGGTTTATAGTTTTCGATGACTTCGGGCAGGATTTGCGGTTTAACCGCGAACAGAACGACCTGCGGGATGAAATCCTGTGGCACTTCGCGAACATCGGTGACGCCATGAATACCATAACGGGTCGATAGCTTGTCGGCGGCTTCGGCCTGTTCGACGATATAGACATTATCGGCATTCAGCCCCTTGGCCAGCCAGCCTTCAAGCATGGCGCTGCCCATTTTGCCACAACCGATCAGCAATAGACGCGTATTCATAAAATCTGCTCCGCTTGTTCCATCCTGTGCTGCTGATCATGTGCGGATCAGCAGATATAATGCAATGCCGTAGCGATGTTCTGAAGGTGGGTCAAGTTGATCAGGGCGGCAAGGGGATGGGAAAAATTCACCAGGTGTCACAGGGAACTGTCAGATTGCAGGTGAATTTTCGGGTTCATTTGGCCGGATCGGGAATGCGCATGGCCTATAATGCAACAGGGTCGGCGCAATGGCCGACCCTGTTGGAATGCGTCTTGGCAGGTGTCTGATCTAGGCTTGGCCGACAGGTTCCAGCATCGAATGGGCCAAGGCTTCGTCCGGGGTTTTGCCCTGACCCAGAACAAAATTGAAAGCCGGGAAAAAACGTTCGCATTCGGAAATGGCGATATCAATCAGTTCTTCGAACTGTTCGACCATCGGCGGTACATCACCGGCAAATAAAAGCGTATGGCGAAACAGCGGCATGTTTTCATCAAGCCATAATCCGAAATGGCCCAGCCAAAGCTGTTCGTTGCACTTTGCCACCAGTTCATAGACACGCGGGCGCAACGGTTCGGGCACGAACAGATCAAAGCAGCAGGCAATATGAAGCGCTTCCGCGTCTTCGCGCCAGGTGAAATAGACCAGATATGTGCACCAATGGGCCGGAATTTCGACAACGATTTCATCTTCGCTGCGACGTTCCAGATGCCAGTCATTGGTTCGGGCGATATCTTCGACAAGCAGCAACGGGTTTTCGTCGCCAAAGTCGCCGATATCTTCCATTTGGTCATTCATATAAATTTGCCAGTCTCTGCATATGCGAAAGGGCGCGCACTATATGCCGGTGCCCGCCACGTTTCAACCATCCCGCGACGCGCGACAGTCATGAATTTCATGTGATCGGCAAACGGCTGTTCCTGACCGGCCTTTCAGCGGCCCTGTTGTGAACGGAGTTCTTGCCTTTATGTGGGGATGGCTTCCCGATTATGCGTCTTTTTTTGCCGCTGGTTTGGCACTGGCACGTTTGGCCGCAGGTTTCGGGGCTGCCTTGTCGGCAACGGCCAGACGGCCTTCAAGTTCGGTGATCTTGGCTTCAAGCGCATCAATGCGTTCGGCCGCGCGGATGGCGACATCGTGAACAACATCGAATTCTTCGCGGCTGACCAAATCCATGCCAGCCAGAATGCGTTCGAACTGCTGGCGGACAAGTGCGTCGATCTCGCCCTTCATGCCGGTCATGGTGCCCAATGCGGAATTGGTGACACGGGTAAGGTCGTCAAGAATACGGTTATTGATCTGCATCTTTGTCTCCGGCTGTCGGGCCGCATGATTTGCGACGGCATATTCGTAAAACTTGCGCATAATATGGGGGATACGCCCCTTAAGGCAAGGTGATCATCGCACTGGCGGCAATCATTGAAAAACCGACAGCTTTTCTTGCCCCGGATCGGGGGCGGGCCTATAAAGTGGTCTGCTTTTATAATTGATGCCCCATACGGCCCGGAAGTCTTTAACAAGGCCAGAGTGCCGCCAGGAGAATGCAATGCTGATCGTAACCGGTGGCGCCGGATTTATTGGTTCCAATATTGTGGCCGCCCTTGAAGAACGTGGCGAAACCGACATTGTGGTTGTTGATCGCCTGCGCGACGGGATCAAATGGAAAAACATCGCCAAACGCAATCTGCGCGATATCGTCCATCCCGATGATTTGCCAAAATTCTTGGAAGATCATGGCGGCGATGTTGATGTGATCTTCCATATGGGCGCTATTTCCGCCACCACCGAACGCGATGCCGACAAGATCGTCCAGAACAACTACAAACTGACGACCTGGCTTTGGGAATGGTGTTCGCGTCATTCGGCGCGCTTGGTCTATGCCTCGTCGGCGGCGACCTATGGCGATGGCAAGCAGGGCTTTGACGACAGTTTCGATCAAGCCAATTTGGCAAAGCTGGCGCCGCTTAACGCCTATGGCTGGTCCAAGCATGCAACAGATCGCCGGTTCAGAACGGTTTTGGACCAAAACGGGTTCCGTCCGAAACAATGGGCCGGATTAAAGTTCTTTAACGTTTACGGCCCGAACGAATATCACAAGGATGGTATGCGGTCGGTTGTGTCGCAGATGTTTGACAAACTGTCCGCCGGGGAAACCGCAACCCTGTTTAAATCGCATCATCCCGATTACGAGGATGGCGGCCAGTTGCGTGATTTTGTCTGGGTCGGCGACGTGGTGAATATCATCATGTGGCTGTATGACAATCCACAGGTCAGCGACCTGTTTAACATCGGCACTGGCAAGGCGCGCAGTTTCAAGGATTTGGCATTGTCAGTCTTTGCCGCCCTTGGCAAGGAACCCGATATCAAGTTCGTGCCAACACCTGAAAGCATCCGCGATAAATATCAGTATTTCACCGAGGCCAATATGGCCAAGTTACGCGCCGCAGGATACGACGCGGATATGACGCCGCTTGAAGAAGGTGTGCGGCAATATATTCAGGATTACCTCGCAACCGAAGATCCATTCCGTTAATCCGCTAATCTGGAAACGGGCGGGGGTGGTTTGCCATGTTCCTGCCCTGATCCTTTGCGACCAGTCGATACATCCCAGCCGTTTATGAAACGACATACGCCACGGAGTTCCCCCTGATGCTTAGTCTTGCCTTTCCGGCGATTGACCCGATTGCCATTGCAATTGGCCCGATTGCGATCCGCTGGTACGCACTTGCCTATATCGCGGGATTGCTGTTGGGGTGGCGGTATGTCGTTCATTATTGTTCGAAAACGCCCAACATCATGAGCAAACGTGACATTGATGATCTGCTGTTCTGGGCGACACTTGGCGTCATTCTTGGCGGGCGAACGGGGTATATCCTGTTTTACAATCTGGATTATTACCTTGCGAACCCGGCCAATATCTTAAAGGTCTGGCAAGGTGGTATGGCGTTCCATGGCGGGTTCATGGGGGTCATCATTGCGATCATTTTGTTTGCGCGCAAACGTGGCATTTCGATTTTGGCCGTGCTGGATGCCGCCGCCGTTGCCGCGCCGATCGGGCTGTTTTTTGGCCGGATTGCCAATTTCATCAATGGCGAATTGTTTGGCCGGGCCACCGATGCCCCGTGGGGCATGGTCTTTCCCAATGGCGGGCCGGAACCGCGCCATCCCAGCCAGCTTTACGAAGCCGCGCTTGAAGGCGCGATCCTGTTTGTTGTGTTGTTCATTTTGGCGCGAAGCCCATTTGTTCGTCATCGTCCGGGAATTATGGGCGGCACATTTGTGGCCGGTTACGGCATTTCGCGCATCATTGTCGAGTTTTTCCGCCAACCCGATGCCCAGCTTGGTTTCCTGACATTTGGTGCGACCATGGGGCAATTGTTGTCGATCCCAATGGTGCTGGTCGGACTTGGGTGTATTTTCTATGCCTTGAAAACCGATCCGATCAAAACACGCCAACTTCCAAAAGAAGAGCAGACCGCGTGACCGAGACGTCTGAAACCCCGTTACTGGACCATTTGAAACGGCGGATCGCGCTTTCCGGGCCGATCACCATTGCCGATTTCATGAATGATGCGCTTGCCCACCCTGAATTTGGTTATTACCGCAAACAGGACCCGTTTGGACGCGATGGTGATTTCATCACGGCGCCAGAAATCAGTCAGATGTTTGGCGAATTGATCGGTCTTTGGGCGGCGGTAAGCTGGCAACAGATGGGCAGTCCGCGCAAGATTGATCTGGTCGAACTTGGGCCGGGGCGCGGCACCTTGATGGCCGATGCGTTGCGTGCCGTGCGCAATGTGCCGGGTTTTTCCGATGCTCTGACGGTGCGATTTGTTGAAACCAGCCCGGTTTTGCGCAGCCATCAGCAAACGGCGATTATGCCCTATGGCATCCCGGCAACCTGGCACGAGGCGTTTGACGATATTCCATCACGCGGCAATGCGCCGATGATCGTGATCGGCAATGAGTTTTTTGACGCCCTTCCGATCCGTCAGTTCGAACGCGGCGACCATGGCTGGGCCGAACGGTTGATTGGTGTTGATGCCGGGACCGGCGCACTTGGGTTTGTGCGCGGGCAGGAAACGCCGGTGACTGATGCGCTGATCCCGGCCACCTTGCGCGGGACGGCAAAACCCGGTGATATTTTTGAAAGCTGTGCGCTTGCGATCGCGATTGCCGATCAGGTGGCGCGCCGTCTGAATGCGGTTGGCGGGGCGGCATTATTTATTGATTATGGTCATCCCCATAGTGCCTTTGGCGATACGTTGCAGGCCTTAAAGGATCATAAATTCCATTCGGTTCTTGATCAGCCCGGTGATGCCGATGTGACTGCCCATGTTGATTTTGCCGCCATTGGTCGTACGATTCTTGAAGCCGATGGTCGGGTTGGGGCGGTTTTGACCCAAGGAACGTTCCTTAGGATGTTGGGTATTGAACAGCGGGCCGAGCTTTTGAAAGAAACCGCAGATGCGGAACAGGCAAAATTAATTGATACGGCATTGGCCCGTTTGATCGAAGCCGATCAGATGGGAACACTTTTTAAAGTGCTGATCGGATACGGTCGCGATACCGCACCGCCGCCCTGTGTCAGCGGTGCCGAAGGATAACGGAGCTTTCGATGACCCGTCAGACGACCCGTGGAATTGAACGCAAAGCCAATGGCCTGATGTGGCTGGAAGCCAAATCCATGCAAGCGCGCGAAGGATTGCGTCATGGTTTTTTGACCCGCAAGGGCGGCATTAGCGATGGTATTCATGGCGGGCTTAACGTTGGCTTTGGCTCGGATGACAGCCGGGATCGTGTTTCGGAAAATCGCGCCCGGGCGGCGCGGGTTTTTGGCACGACGCAAGAACGCCTGACGACGGTTTATCAGGTGCACGGGATTGATGTGGCGGTGCTTGATCATCCGCTGGATCGATCCGACGCCCCCAAGGCGGATGCCATGGTGACGGATCGCCCGGATATTATGCTGGGCATTTTGACCGCTGATTGTACGCCGGTTTTGTTTCATGACGCCAAGGCCGGGGTGATCGGGGCGTGCCATTCGGGGTGGCGCGGGTCGTTCGCCGGGATTTCCGAGGCGACGGTTGCGGCGATGGAAAAATTGGGCGCATCGCGGGGGGATATAACCGCCGCCGTTGGGCCGTGTATTGCGCGCCCGTCTTATGAAGTTGATGGTGGTTTTCGCGATACGATCCTGTCTGGCCCGTCGGGTGATGACGATTTATTTGATCCGTCGGTACGGGCGGGGCATTTCATGTTTGATTTGCCGGAATATGTGCGGCGCCGGACGATGGCGACCGAAATTGCCGAGGTTGAATTGGTGGCGCGTGATACCTTGGCCGAGGAAGACCTGTTTTACAGCTATCGTCGCACGACCTTGCGCAAAGAACCGGATTATGGTCGGCAATTATCGGCCATCATGTTGGCCGGGGGATAAGGAACCAAATCATGCCCCATATGATCATGTTGTTCTTTTTTATAATCATCGCAGCCATGGTTGGTTGTGTCTTGATGTGATGCGGTGACGCCAAGGTGACAATAAACAGATGATTTCGCCGATCCGGTCCTTTTTGCTTTTCATTTTGATTGTCGCCCCGCTTGCGGGGTGTGGTGATTTGCCACGTCCGTTCGAAGGGGCAGGGCGCGAAGGCGACCCGGCATTGCTGGAACTGCGTGATGCCAATACGGTTCGGGTGGAAATCGGTGAAGACCTTCCTGATGGGGCGTCGGTTCATCTGGCACGTGCGATGGCGCGTGCATTGCGTGCCCATGACATCCCGGCCTATAGCGACAGCAAGCTTGGTGGCGACTTTATATTGCGGCCCAATGTTCAATCCCGTCTGGCGGATGGGGACGCGGCCTTTATTGATGTGACCTGGGTTCTGATGAATCCGGATGGACTGGCGATTGATACCGCACGCGGGGCCGGTGAATTACAGGCAAGCCAGTGGTTTGCCCAAGATCCCGGTGGCCCCGAAGAAAGCGATTTGGCCGTTCCCCAGGAATTGGTTGAAAAAATTCGTACCCTTCAGGGGCAAAGAATTGACCCGACCCAGCTTGCCTATGATGAATTGGTGCGTGACCCGGCAAGCCGGATTGCGTTTCTGATTTCAGGCGACCGAAGCGATTTGGCGGCGGCCCCGGTGGTCAAGATTGCGCTGATTGATTTTGCCGGTGCCCCCGGTGATGGCAATGTGGCATTGGCCCGGTCCGCAGGTGCCCTTTTGCGGGCCAAGGGCATCGAAGTTGACAATGAGATTGATGATCGATCCATTATCCTGTCGGCGACCATCGAGGTGAAGCCGGTAACGCGCAAAACCACCAGTCCGCTTGATCAGGTTTTGATCGATTGGGTGATCATGGACCCGGACGGGACGGAACTTGGCCAGATGGCCCAGAATAATGTTGTCCCGCGCGGGCGGCTTGATGAGCGGTGGGGGGCTGTTGCATCCATTGCGGCACAGGCCGCTGTTGATGCCCTTGAAGGGGCGCTTAATCAGGTGGCGCGCAAAAAGGGCATGATGCTTAAAGCCGATAAAAAGACAGTTTCCACACGGTAAAGATTTGCAGATTGCGCGGTATTGCGCCGTTCTGCATAACTGCCTTGTTGTTATTCGCCACCCGACCCATTTACAGACTGTTAACGGCTGGTTATAACACGCCCGCGGTTCACTGATATGTGGGCTTGCCGATTATGGGTCTTTGAGTGTCGTAGATGTACCGTTGGACCGGCAGGGCGGAAACGCCTGATTGTTGGGTCGCCGCAACGGTAAAAGGCGTGATGGGACTTGTGACGGGTAAGCTTGCAACCGGCCTGTGCCGCGCAGGACATTAGATTATTCGCTTTCCCGGCACCCATTAATCGAGGCCCCCGCCATGAAGATCCTCGCTTGTAACAGCAACCGCCCGTTGTCTGAGGCCATTGCTGATCATTTGAATTTGCCGTTGACCCGTGCAGATCTTAAGCGCTTCTCCGATCAGGAAATTTGGTGTGAAATTCAGGAAAACGTCCGCGGTGAGGACGTTTTTGTCATTCAGAGCACCTCTTATCCCGCCAATGACCATCTGATGGAGCTTCTGGTGGTTCTTGATGCGCTGCGTCGTGGTTCGGCGCGCCGTATTACGGCTGTGCTGCCGTATTTCGGTTATGCCCGTCAGGACCGCAAATCAGGCCCCCGTACCCCGATTTCGGCCAAGCTGGTTGCCAACCTGATCACGGTTGCCGGTGCTGATCGCGTTCTGACCATGGACCTTCATGCCGGTCAGATTCAGGGCTTCTTTGATATTCCGCTTGATAACCTGTTTGCATCCCCGGTGCTGACCAGCGATATCCGCAACAAGTTCGAAGGCCAGAAACTGGTCATCGTCAGCCCGGATGTTGGCGGTGTCGCCCGTGCACGTTCGGTTGCAAAACGTCTGGATGCGGAACTGGCAATCATCGACAAACGTCGCCCGCAGGCTGGCGTTTCCGAAGTCATGCATGTTATCGGTGATGTTAAGGATGCGGCTTGCATTCTGGTCGATGATATCGTTGATTCCGCCGGTACGCTTTGCAACGCGGCAACCGCGTTGACGGAACGCGGGGCGGCATCGGTTGCAGCCTATGTCAGCCATGGTGTTCTTTCGGGCCCGGCCGTTGACCGCATTGCAAATTCGCCGATGACCGAAGTTGTTACCACTGACAGTATCAAGGCATCAGAAGCCGTTCGTGGATGTTCTAAAATCCGCCAGCTTCCGATTGCTCCTTTGATGGCCGAAGCCATTCGTCGAATTTCGGAAGAAAAATCTGTTTCCGTTCTTTTCGATTGAGGGTATAAGGCGCTGCTGCGCTGGCACCCCTGGAGGCCAGCGCGTTTGCTTTCGTGGGTTTTTACCGGTGTTTCGCACCGGCCCATGTTGGCAATATATTTTTAGTTCAAGGAAAGTTTCCGATGGCAAACACTGTTATCACTGCGGAAATCCGTGAACGGGCCGGAAAGGGGGCCGCCCGTGCCGTGCGTCGTGCCGGTATGGTCCCTGGTGTCATCTATGGAGCAAAACAGGAACCTGTTATGTTTCAGATGGACCCGCGTCCGCTCAACAAGCTTCTGCATAAACCTGGTTTCTTCTCGCATATTCTGAACGTTCAGATTGGCAAAGAAACCTATGAAGTCCTGCCGCGCGACGTTCAGTTCGACAAAGTGACCGATGTGCCGCTTCATGTCGACTTCCTGCGTTTCGCAAAAGGTCAGACCATGACCGTTGAAGTCCCGGTTCGCTTCATTAATGAAGAGAAATCCCCGGGTCTGAAAAAAGGCGGCGTTCTGAACATCGTTCGTCACGATGTTGAAGTTGAATGCGCACCGAGTGCCATTCCTGAAGAACTCGTCTTTGATCTGACTGGTGTCGAAGTTGGCGACTCGATTCATATTTCGGCGATTAAATTGCCGAAAGGTGTCGAACTCACCATTACCGACCGTGACTTCACGGTTGCGACTGTTGCTGCTCCGTCTGCGCTTAAATCGGAAGAAAATGCCGAAGGCGACGACGAAGAAGAAGCAGCAGCGACCGAAGAATAAGATCGAGGACTTACGATGTTACTGGTGGTTGGATTGGGAAACCCGGGATCGGGATATGCCGCCAATCGTCACAATATCGGCTTTATGGCGGCGGACGAACTCGTCCGCCGTTATTCTTTTGGTCCCTGGCGCAAGAAATATCAGGGGCAATTGGCCGAAGGCGAATTGAACGGACAAAAGGTTCTGGTGTTAAAACCCGAAACCTTTATGAACAATTCCGGTCAAAGTGTTGGCGACGTGCTGCGCTTTTACAAAATTCCGATCGAAGACGTTATTGTCCTGCATGACGAGCTGGATCTTCCACCGGGCAAGCTGCGCGTTAAACGCGGCGGCGGCCATGGCGGGCATAACGGATTGCGATCAATTGATGCCCATTGCGGCAAGGAATACCGGCGTGTGCGGCTTGGCATTGGTCATCCCGGTGACAAGGCCCGCGTGCATGGTCATGTGCTGGGCGATTTCGCCAAGGCGGAACAATCAGGCTGGTTGATGGCGCTTTTGGATGGGATCGCGTTGGAATTCCCGCGTTTGGTCAAGGGTGATGACGGTGGCTTTATGAGCAAGGTGTCTCATATCGTGTCACCGCCCAAGCCAAAGCAACCGGCACCGAAAAAGAACAAGGTTGATCCTTTGCCAGAGGCGCCTGAGGCAGATGACGGTGAAATGTCGGGTGCGGCAAGGGTGCGGGTTGAAAAGGCGGATCGGCCTGTCAGCAACGCTGCCAGCGCCATGGCACAGGCATTGGCCCGTGCGTTTAACAAAAAGAAATAGCATCGGGATCGGGGCCTGCCCCATCCTGTTTCAGACACACATTCGAAGTGACGGAGCCCGGAAAAGATGGGATTCAAATGCGGTATCGTCGGTCTGCCAAATGTTGGTAAATCGACCCTGTTTAACGCCCTGACACAGACGGCCGCTGCCGAGGCAGCGAACTTCCCGTTCTGTACGATAGAACCCAATACCGGGCGGGTCAGTGTTCCTGATGAACGCCTTGATAAGATTGTCGCGATCAGCAAGTCGGCAACCATCATCCCGACCCAGCTTGAATTCGTCGATATTGCCGGTTTGGTCCGCGGTGCGTCCAAGGGCGAGGGGCTTGGCAACCAGTTTCTGGCCAATATCCGTGAAACCGATGCCATCGTGCATGTGCTGCGCTGTTTTGAAGACGGCGACATCACCCATGTCGAAGGGTCGGTTGATCCGGTCCGCGATGCGGAAACGATTGAAACCGAATTGATGCTGGCCGACATGGACAGCCTTGAAAAACGCGTTACCGGACTGCAAAAACGCGCCAAAGGTGGCGACAAGGATGCCAAGCTGACGCTTGAACTGATCGATCGGACCCTTGACGCCCTGCGTGAAGGCAAACCGGCCCGGGTCGTTGAAATTACCAACGAAGACGAAGAAAAAGCATTCCGTATGCTGCAGCTTTTGACCAGCAAGCCGGTTCTGTATGCGTGCAACGTTGACGAAGACAGTGCGGCGGATGGCAATGCCCTGTCGGCCAAAGTTGCCGAAATGGCAGAAGCACAGGGTGCGCGTTCGGTTGTGATTTCGGCCGCGATCGAGGCCGAAGTGGCGTTGCTTGACAGTGCAGAAGACAAGCAAGAGTTCCTTGAAGGCCTTGGTCTTGAAGAAACCGGCCTGACGCGGGTTATTCGCGAAGGCTATAAGCTTCTAAAACTTCTGACCTTCTTCACGGTTGGTCCGAAAGAAGCCCGCGCATGGACGGTTTATTCCGGTGCAACCGCCCCGAATGCGGCCGGTGTTATTCACACCGATTTCGAACGCGGTTTCATCAAGGCCGAAACCATGGCCTATGACGACTTTATCCAATTCAACGGTGAAGCCGGTGCGCGTGATCACGGCAAGCTGCGTCAGGAAGGCAAGACCTATATCGTCAAGGATGGCGATATCTTCCACTTTAAATTCAACGTCTGAGCCAGCTTTAGATATTGTATGATGAATAAAGGCCGTCTGCAGAAATGCGGCGGCCTTTTGTCATGCGATGCAGCTTTGATGGCTTAGGGGTTGTCAAAATGGTTCTAAACCGCCACCCTTTCGCTGTTGCAGCAGTGAGGTCGGCATGAACGAATTAAGTCCCGTAAAGCGTGTTTTGATGGTTTTCAATTCTGCCACCGGCCAGCCGGGGCGGGTTGGTGCCGTTTTGCGCCGTTATGGGTATGAGTTCGATATTCGGCGCCCGGGCGAGGGGGATGTGTTGCCAACCGATATGTCAGGCTATCATCTGGCCATCGTGTTTGGTGGCCCGATGAGTGCCAATGACGATCATGAAGTCAATGTTGCACAGATCATGGAGTGGCTGCCCAATGTCGCCAATAGCAAGGTGATGTATCTGGGTATCTGCCTTGGGGCGCAATTGATGGCCCGTCATTTGGGGGCTGATGTTCAGCCCCGCGCCGATGGCATGACCGAAATCGGATATTACCCGGTGCAGGCAACAGATGCCGGAACCGATCTTTTCCCGGATGAAATGATGGTTTATCACTGGCACAGCGAAGGGTTCGGTTTGCCCGATGGTGCCCAATTGATGGCCAGCGGATCGGTCTTTCCCCATCAGGCCTATCACATCGAAGGCCGAATTTGGGGCATTCAGTTCCATCCCGAAGTCGATGATGAAACCCATGAACGCTGGCTTGAAAAGGCCGGGGATAATACCAATCGCCCGAATGGGCAAAACCCGGACCAGCAACGTGCGGGCCGGGCAAAGTATGATGCCGCATTCGGGGCATGGTTCGAAGGTTTTGCGACGCGGGTCCTGATTGATCAGCGCGCGATTGTTGATGCCAGTCTGGGTGTTTGTCGCACCTGATCCCCGTTTGGGCATCGCAAAGGCGAGGACATGTTAAGCGTTCTGTGGTTCGCTTTCCAAGCTTAGGGTTTCCCACCATTGTACGATGGCGGTTTCGTCGAATGGCAGCGATTGTGCATACCCGCCGTGGAATTCCTGCCAAGCGTCGTCATATTCATCGCGCACTCCTGCCAGTACCGGAATGCCGAGTTCCAGCGCCTTTGAAATCACATCGCGCAGGCCGCGACCTTCGGCTTCGCTGCGTCCGAACCGTCCGATGATCAGAATATCGGGGGTGTGATCCAGATCAGACGCCAGTTGTTCTGACAGCGTCGCCAGTGCATCGCCATCCAGCTTGCAGCCGCGCGCCATCGCACCCTGGTTTTTCGTGATCGGCATTTCGTGACCGCTGCCAAGATTGCGGACATAAACCAGTGTGCCGCAATCGCGATCTGCCCGGCGTTTCTGGACATAACCGGCAACCCGCAGGCCTTTGTCGGTGACATAATCCGCAAGGCGACCAAGCAAATCGTCAATGCCGTCTTTGGGGTGGAATGGAATACCTGCGAGCATGATTTAAAACCTGTCGATGACGGAAACGCCGGTGGTGGCGAAACTGTCCATATTCATGAGTGCAGTGGCGCCTTCGGCAAGGGTCACGCGATCATAGATCAGTTTTTGTGGTGCGAGTTTACCAGTCGTGATCATGTCGATCATTGCGTCATAGCGAAAGGCCTGCATGCCGTGACTGCCCAAAATTTCAAGTTCATGGGCGACGACGCGATCCATCGGAATGCTTGCATGGGCATGATCACCCGTCATCAGACCGATCTGGATATGTTTGCCGCGTTTGCGCAAAGATGACACGGAATTAAAGCTGGTGATCGCACTGCCAAGCGCATCAATCGAGACATGCGCCCCGCCGTGGGAAATATCCTTTATTGCGGCGGGAATATCATCGGTACCGGTGGCATTGATTGTATCAATCGCACCAAGTTCACGGGCGAAATCAAGCTTGGCATCATCAATATCGACCGCAATCACCCGTGCGCCTGCGGCAGCGGCAATCATGATGGCCGAAAGACCGACACCGCCACAGCCATGCACGGCAACGATCTGACCGGCGCTTACTTTGCCCTGATCAATGACGCCGCGGAAACTGGTGGCAAAGCGACAGCCAAGGCTGGCGGCAGTGGCAAAATCCATTTCATCGGGCAGGCGCACCAAATTGGTATCGGCGTAATCAATCGCAACATATTGTGCAAAGCTGCCCCAATGGGTAAATCCCGGCTGGAACTGATGATCGCATACCTGATGGTTGCCGCTATGACATTCGGGGCAATGACCGCATCCCGATACAAACGGCACCGTGACCCGATCCCCCACTTTCCAGCGTTTGATATCCTTGCCAACCGCGGCAATCGTACCGGCAAATTCATGGCCCGGGACATGGGGCAGTTGAACATCGGAATCATGGCCCATCCAGCCGTGCCAGTCGCTTCGACACAGTCCGGTGGCGCCAACCGTGATCACCACACCGCCATTTGTCGGTGTTGGATCGTCAAGTTTTTGTATTTCAATAGGGCCTTGGTATTCGGTGAAAAAAGCTGCGCGCATTGTCGGCTCCGATCTGATCGGGTTCGTATCGGGAATTAAGTCGGGTCAAGTATCGTCGGGTTTGTCCCCGGGATGCAAGCGCGTAACTTTGGGCACGCCAATTCCGGGTTTGGGTTCTGGTTTTGGCGACTGATAGCGACCCCAGGGGGATTTGTCTGTTTGAGTATCGCCAGCCCGTCCCCATGGTCCGCGTCCGGCATTTTTCATACGCTCGCGCCGCGCGCGGCGTTCTTGTTCATAGGCCGCGGCCCAAGGTGGCGGGGCAGCATTTGTTGCATGGCCCTTGCGGCCGGGGCGGTACACGCCAAAGACCGGCACCTGTTTCGGGCCGCCTTGCCACAGGGGGATATAGCTGTATTTAAAGAACGGGATCAGGGCAAGACCGGCAAAGAAACCGGCAATATGGGCCAATATGGCAACGCCCTGTTCGGCACCGCTTGACAGATTGACAAATTGCATGCCGATCCAAAGCCCCAGCACGGCAACGGCCGGTACATAAAAAATGAAGACCCAGAAAAACCAGACCAGAACACGGGCCTTGGGAAAAAGCAGGAAATAGGCGCCCAAAACACCGGCAAGCGCGCCGGATGCACCGATCATCGGGATTTGCGATGTGGTATCAAACAAACCATGACCAAAGGCCGCCGCCGCACCGCACAGCAGATAAAATGCCAAAAAGCGGAAATGGCCCATCGCGTCTTCGACATTGTTCCCAAAGACCCAAAGATACAACATGTTGCCCCCCACATGCATCAGGCCACCATGCAGGAACATGGCGGAAAAGATGCTGAGGAATTCAAATCCCGGGGGGAAGACTTCAAGCTGTGGGGGTAATTGTGCATTGCCAAACAGAACTGCCGGGATTGCACCATATTGCAGATTGACCAGAAAATGGGCCTTTTGCCCCAATGTTACCGTTAACAGGTACACGGCAATATTGATGGCAATCAGGCCATAGGTCACCCAGGGCGTAATCGTGGTCGGGTTGTTATCTTTGATCGGCAGCATCGGTTTTTGTCCGGTCCCGTGACTTTAATGCAAAGGGCGGGGCATCGCCGCGCAATCAGGCGACATGCGACCGTTCACTTGTGTCGAGCGCATCGCGCAAATAGGCGCCAATCTGACGGAATTCTTTTTTGCGCGCAGAACTGCGACGCCAGACGAGACCGATACGGCGAATCGGCACCGGATTTTCAAACGGCAAAATGGCAAGCGTGTCGGGACGGCGTGCTTCGACTTCGAGTGACATTTCCGGAAGCAGGGTCGCGCCAACACCGGCAACAACCATCTGGACCAAGGTCGACAGGCTGTTGGCCTGAAAATCGGCGGATTTGCTCCAACCGGCTTTTTGGCAGACTTCAAGCGCCTGGTCGCGCAGACAGTGACCGTCCTCTAGCAGCAATAGTTTTTCGTCTTTGATATCGGCGATCTGAAGGCGCTTTTTGCGGGTTAGCGGGTTGTCCGGACTGCAGGCAAAAACAAACCGGTCTTCAAACAGGTCCATTTCTTCAAGCCAGTTTTCTTCGACCGGAAGGGCGATCAGGGCGATATCAAGTTTGCCCGCACTAAGCAATTCGATGAGGTTCGATGTCTGATCTTCGCGCAGGAAGGGCTGAAGTTTTGGAAAACCGGTTTTCAGGTTCGCCATCACATCGGGCAGCAGATAGGGACCGATTGTCGGGATCACACCGATATTGATCGGGCCGGAAAGCGGTTCGGTTGCGGACTGCGCCATCAGGGTCAGTTCATCGACTTCCTGAAGGATGGTTCGCGCCCGCGAAACGATTTCGCGGCCAAGCGGCGTGATCAAAACCTGACGCTTATTACGTTCTACCAACTGGGCACCAAGCAGGTTTTCAAGCTCGCTTATGGCGGCAGACAGGCTGGGTTGCGTAATGAAGCTTGCCTCGGCAGCGCGGCCAAAATGGCCGGTTTCAGATAAGGCGACCAGATATTTGAGCTGCTTTATGCTGGGTTGGGCAGCCATCGATTTTTCCTATCGAACTACGAAAATTTATCTATTGGTCTTAGTTAGTTCATTTGGCTACAAATCGCCAGTAGTGAGTGTGTTTTTCGCACCTGCACACAAAATGTTTACGGCCTGTCGGGGGCCGTGGATCGGGATTTTTGACACGATTTTGATACCAAAAGGTTAGGAGTAACCATAATGCTTACAGTTGGCGATATTCTTCCAGAATTCAATCTTACCGGCGTTTCGGGCAAAACCCCGGACAGCTTTGCACCGGTTACCGACAAATCCTATGAAGGCAAATGGAAGATCCTTTTCTTCTGGCCGAAAGATTTTACCTTTGTTTGCCCGACCGAAATCGTTGGTTACGGCGAATTGAACGGTGACTTCGAAGACCGTGATGCGGTTCTGATCGGTTGTTCGACCGATACCGATTTCGTTCACGCCGCATGGCGCACCCACCACGAAGATCTGGGCGATAGCCCGTTCGTGTGGCTGGCTGACGAGAAAAAAGAACTGGCAACCGCACTTGGTGTTCTGGCCAAAGGCGAAGGCGTTGCTTTGCGCGCGACCTTCATCATTGATCCGGAAAACATCATCCGCCACGTTCAGGTCAACGACCTTTCAGTTGGTCGTAACCCGCAGGAAGCCCTGCGTATTCTTGATGCGCTGCAGACTGACGAGCTCTGCCCGTGCAACTGGACCCAGGGTGAAGAAACCCTTTAAGGCGCTCCAGACCGATTTGGATCCGGGCAAATGCCCGGGTCCACTTTTAGTCCATCGGTGAAATTGTTTCCTGCACCTGCAAGTTTTGTGGTGTGCCGATGGCAAACAGATTTTTTGTTTTTGCATTTAATTCTTCAGCGACATAAGGGGATGCTTTCGATGTCTTCCATTTCCGAAATCAAAGACGCAATGCCGGACTATGCCAAGGATTTGAAGCTGAACCTTAGCAGCCTTGCCAATAATCCGGGCATGACCGATCAGCAGATTTATGGCACTGCCTTGGCTTGCGCCTATGCATCGCGCAATGCAAAGCTTTTGAAAGCCATTGCTGCCGAAGCCAAAGCCAAGCTGAGTGACGAAGCATTCCAAGCCGCCAAAGGGGCGGCTGCGATCATGGGTATGAACAATATCTATTATCGTTTCAACCACCTTGTGTCCGAGCCGGAATATGCCACCATGCCAGCACGTCTGCGCATGAACATCATTGGCAAGCCGGGCATTGATAAGGCTGATTTTGAACTGTTCTCACTTGCGGTATCCGCGATCAATGGCTGTGGCATGTGCATCGACAGCCATGAAAAAGTCCTGAAAAACGCTGGTATCAAAAAAGAAACCGTTCAGAACGCGGTGCGCATTGCATCGGTGATTCATGCGGTTGCGGTTGTTCTGGATGCCGAAGACGCGCTGGCCGAATAAGGCCCGGGCGGCGTCATATCGGCGCATGGACGCCAACAGATTACTTGTCGGATGTTTATCCGAATAACTTGATCCCGGTAGCCTTGTGTTACCGGGATTTTTCGTGGGTCAGCATCGCAACGACCCTGTCGACGGTTTGCCGGGATTCGGGGTGCCGGGACGGGGTTGCTGTCAGGGTGCGATCAATCCGAACGGACAAATCCCCGAAGGGTGCCACCAGCCGACCCGATGCCAGATGTTGTTCGATTAGCATGCGGTGGCCAATGAGAATACCAGCACCATTGCAGGCCTCGTCAACGGCCAGGCTATAAAGCGAAAATCCCGGCCCGCGTGGGCGAAATTCACGCCCCGGTCGAGCGCGGGCATACCATTTTTGCCAATCCCCGGCCCAGGTGGTGTCATAAAGGCAGGTTGCCTGTTCCAAATCATTGGGGGATGTCATGGTGTTTGCCAGTTCGGGCGCGCAAACCGGGAAAATATCATCGGTTGCCAGTACAGTGTGATCGGCTGCAACCGGCAGGTCTTCATAGAAAATCGCTAAATCAAACGGATCGCGATCCATATTGGGTATTTGTTCAAGGGCGGTCACCGAAATGCGAAGGTCCGGCACCGCACGGCGAATGGCGGGCAATCGCGGCGATAGCCAAAGTTGCGCGATGCTGGGCAATGTCGCAATCCGAATGTCGGTCGGTGTTGCAATCGACCGCAAGGATTGCATGGCATATCCCAATTGATCAAAAGCACGGGTAAATTCGGGCAATGTACGTTCGCCAAGTGCGGTCAGGACAACGCCCTGTGATTGACGTTCAAACAACGCCGCCCCCGCCCATTCTTCCAGTGCCTTGACGTGTTGTGCGATGGCGCCGGGCGTGACGCCGAGTTCCCCCGCAGCCATGCGAAAACCACCCAGTCGGGCGGCGGCTTCGAAGGCGCGTAATGCGTTAAGATGTGGCCCTTTTGGGCGAGGTGGTGCGACTGACATGTTAAGGCCTAGTTTTTCTACGCCTAGATCATAGCAAATCTGGTTTGCGAAGGCGCGTGAATTTTGGTGCAGTCATGTCCTTAAACAGGAGGGGGTTTCATGACAGCACTTCAGAAACGGGACTGGGTTCCAGCCCATTGCGAGGAGACGGTTCAGCTTTATGCCGGGCAGACAGCCACGCAGAATGCATCGGAAATTGCCGGGCGTATCCGCGAACTGGCGCGGGTTAATCGCGTCATCCATGAAAAGGAATGCTTTAACCTGAATCCGGCGACCAATGTGATGAACCCGCGTGCCGAGGCGATGCTGGCATCGGGGATCGGATCGCGGCCATCGCTTGGTTATCCGGGTGATAAATACGAAATGGGTCTTGAAGCAATCGAGGAAATCGAAGTCATCGCCGCTGAACTATGTGCCGAGGTTTTTGACGCCAAATTTGCCGAAATCCGGGTTGGTTCGGGCGCGCTTGCCAATCTTTATGCCTTTATGGCGATTTGCAAACCGGGCGATACGATCATTGTCCCGCCCGCATCCATCGGTGGGCATGTGACCCATAATGTGGCGGGGTGTGCCGGGTTGTACGGGCTTGATATCCACGAGGCCCCGGTCAATGCCGATGGTTATACTATTGATGTTAATGCACTGCGTGCCTTGGCAAAGTGTATCCGGCCCAAATTGATATCTGTGGGGGGCAGCCTTAATCTTTTCCCCCATCCGGTTGGTGAAATTCGCAAGGTCGCGGACGAGGTCGGGGCCCGCATTTTGTTTGATGCCGCCCATCAATGCGGCATGATCGCGGGCAAGGTTTGGTCAA
Organism: Thalassospira alkalitolerans; assembly: GCF_002115745.1. Classification (GTDB taxonomy): domain Bacteria; phylum Pseudomonadota; class Alphaproteobacteria; order Rhodospirillales; family Thalassospiraceae; genus Thalassospira; species Thalassospira alkalitolerans. The sequence continues at coordinate 37,659 of NZ_JFKB01000011.1, read as the reverse complement.
ATCCAATCCATGATGGTGCCGATCTGATGACGATGAGCACCTATAAAAGCCTTGGGGGACCGGCGGGTGGTTTGATCGTGACCAATGATGCCGGGTTGGCGCAAAAACTTGATGCCATCGCCTTTCCGGGCATGACGGCAAACTTTGATGCGGCCAAGTCGGCGGCATTGGCCTTAACCATGCTGGATTGGCGCGAATATGGTGCGCGGTATGCCCAAAAGATGGTGCAGACCGCACAGGTTTTTGCCCGCACCCTTGATGAATGCGATGTGCCGGTCTTTGCGCGTGCGCAGGGCTTTACCCGGTCGCACCAGTTCGCGGTTGAAGCCGCCACGTTTGGCGGTGGGCAGGCGGCGTCGAAAATGTTGCGCAAGGCGGGGTATCTTGCCTGTGGCATTGGTTTGCCGATTGCCGATGTGCCGGGCGATATGAACGGGCTTCGGATCGGGACGCCCGAACTGGTGCGCTGGGGCGTTACCGAAGATGACATTCCTGAAATCGCAACACTGGTTGCTAATGCCCTTCATGGCAAATCGTTGCCAAACATTGCGTTGCGCACCGCAGAACTGCGGCGCAGGTTTGATAAAATCCATTATATCTGCGCGGGTTAAGCCGGGGGATGCGCGGTTTGGGAAAAGCCGGGGTTAAGCATTCACTTTGCCCCGGATTATTTGCCGATTCGGTCATTTTTAAAATACGTCATTCCGGGCGGCGTGAAGTGCCCGCCCGGAAAGGGCGAACTTTAAGGTGACCCTAGGCCTCTGCCCGGATCGGTTCTTGGTTCGCGTCAAGTTTGCCAAGGAATTCCAGACTTGCCGCGATGACCCGGTCGGGCTGATCGAAATGCGGGATATGGCCGCAATCGGGCAAGATCAATTTGGTGACCGGGCCGGTGACTTTTCCGCAAATGGTATGGACCTGTTCGTCACTACCAAATTGGTCGTCATCGCCTTGGATCACCAGCATCGGACAAATGATATTGGGCAATTCATCAATCATCTGCCAATCGCGAAATTCGGGTTGCCGCCAGGTATCGACCCATGACCGGAAAACCACATCGGTTTGGAAAAAGTGATGACGTTCGAGTTTTGATTTCCAGTCCGTATTGGCATAGATCGCCGCGGCGTCGTTGATCCCGGCAATGGTCACGTCTTCGACGCAGACATGGGCGGCTTCGCTGATGACGGCGCGAATATGGGTTGGGAAACGTGCCGCATATTTCAGGGCAATGGTGGCACCGTCGCTGTGACCAAACAGGATCGGACGATCCAGCCCCAGTTCGGTGATCAGGCCATGCAGATAGACGTCGCTTTCGATGTTGTGGAAATCAATCGGGCGCGGAACGTCATTATCGCCATGCGGGTCTGATTTTCCGTGGCCGCGACGTTCATAGATAATCACCGGATGGCCGGTGGCAGTGGCAAGTTTGGCCGGGAAATCACGCCACATGCGAATGGTGCCAAGGGCTTCGTGCAGGAAGATAATCGTTGGCGCATCCGGGGCGACGCGGGTCGGCGTGATCCGCTGACAGGACAGACTGATGCCGTCAACGGTGACATAGAAATTCTCGTTTTGCATATGATGTCCGATTTATCGGTAATTTGGTGCGTAAATGTTGGATTGAATAATGGACAAAAAAACAGGGCCCGGCAAGTGCCGGACCCCGTTGAATTTAGATGCTGTATGACGAAAGCTTATTTTAGCGCGGCACAAGCCCGTTTGATGCGCTTGCAGGCTTCGGTCAATGCTTCGGTTGATGTGGCATAGGAAATGCGGAAATACGGTGCCAGACCGAATGCCGATCCTTGAACCGCAGCAACACCTTCGGCCTCAAGAAGATAGGTAACGAAATCGGTATCGGTTTCGATCTTCTTGCCATCCGGGGTGGTTTTGCCAATGGCGCCCGCACAGGACGGATAGACATAAAACGCGCCTTCCGGGGTTTTGCACGATAGGCCTTCGCATTCGTTGATGGCCTTGACGACCAGATCACGACGGGTTTTGAAGACGGCGGCACGTTCAGCCAGAAAGTCCTGCGGACCGTTCAATGCTTCGACCGAGGCAGCCTGACTGATCGAGGAGGTATGCGTGCTGCTTTGCGACTGAACTTTGTTGATCGCTTTGATCAGTTCAACCGGGCCTGCGGCATAACCAAGACGCCAGCCGGTCATGGCATAGGATTTCGACACACCATTACACGTCAGGGTGCGTGATTTCAGCTTTGGCTCGATCTGGGCGATGGTGGTGAACTTGAACCCGTCATAGACCAGATGCTCATACATGTCGTCGGACATGATCCAGACATTTTCATGTTTGAGCAATACATCAGCCAGCGCGCGCAATTCGTCACGCGAATAAGCGGAACCGGTCGGGTTGGACGGCGAGTTGAGAACCACCCATTTGGTTTTCGGCGTGATTGCGGCTTCAAGTTCGGCGGCGGTGATTTTAAAGTCGTTTTCTTCCTGACATTCAACAACAACCGGAACGCCTTCGGCCATCAGGGTCATATCGGGATAAGAAACCCAATACGGTGCCGGAATAACAACTTCGTCACCGGGGTTCAGCGTTGCGAACAGCGCGTTAAACAGCGTCTGTTTGCCACCGCAACCAACGGTGATTTCGTCGATCGTGTATTCCAGATCATTTTCACGTTTGAACTTTGCGACAATCGCCTTGCGCAATTCCGGCGTGCCAGCGACCGGGGTATATTTGGTCTTGCCAGCATCAAGGGCGGCTTTGGCTGCATCTTTGATGTTGTCGGGGGTATCAAAATCCGGCTCGCCTGCACCAAGTCCGATCACATCAACACCAGCGGCCTTGAGTTCGGCAGCCTTGGTGGTGACAGCAATGGTAGGAGAGGGTTTGATACGGCTCAAACGGTCGGCAATAAACGCCATTGGTCTGTTTCCCTGGAATAAAATGAAATAGAAAGAATCGCTTTCTTTCGGTTCGGACCCTACGCCCGTGTTTAAAGCAATTCAAGGCAGTTTCGCCGCTTTTGCGGGTTCTTTGGGATGAAATTGGCCCGTCGTGGCCCCGGAATTGAACGGCGTGATGTTGTAACGCAGCAAATCAGTGCGGGTTCCAGAGGATTTCATCCTGACAACTGCTGACGAATACTGACAGGAGTTGTCAGGGCGGGGACTTGCGATGTTGCCACGGTGACCTATAACTATGGTCATGTCCAAAAGGGGATCGACCCGATGAATGCGCTGCCTGAGTTTTTGACAAAACGTCGCCCGCCGGTTGCCGGATCGCGGGAATTCAAACTGGTGACGGATTATCAGCCGGCCGGTGATCAACCGGCGGCGATTGCCGAGCTGGTCGAGGGGATCGACAATCACGAACGTGATCAAGTGCTGCTGGGGGTGACCGGGTCGGGCAAGACCTTTACCATGGCCAATATCATTGCGCAGAAACAGCGCCCGGCCCTTATTCTGGCGCCGAACAAGACCTTGGCGGCACAGCTTTATGCTGAAATGAAAAGCTTTTTCCCCGAAAACGCGGTCGAATATTTCGTATCCTATTACGACTATTACCAGCCAGAGGCCTATATCGCACGTTCGGACACCTATATCGAAAAAGACAGTTCGATCAATGAACAGATCGATCGGATGCGCCATGCGGCCACGCGTGCCATTCTGGAACGTAACGACTGTATTATCGTGGCATCGGTTTCGTGCATCTATGGTATTGGCGCGGTTGAAACCTATCTGGAAATGACCCAGCGGATTTCGGTTGGCGATGAAGTTGATCGCAATGCCATCATGAAACGGTTGGTCGAACTGCAATATACCCGCAACGATGCGGCATTTTCGCGCGGGACTTTCCGGGTGCGCGGCGATGTTTTGGAAATCTTTCCGGCCCACTCCGAAGATCGGGCATGGCGGGTATCGATGTTTGGCGATGAGGTCGAGGAACTGACAGAGTTCGATCCGCTGACCGGGCATAAATACGCAGCCATGGACGCGGTCATGGTTTATGCAAATTCGCACCATGTAACGCCGCGCCCGACATTGGTTCAGGCCATGACCGGGATTAAGAAAGAACTGAAAGACCGGCTTGCCCAGTTTCATCAGGAAGGCAAACTTCTGGCTGCAGAGCGCATTGAACAGCGCACGGTGTTCGATCTGGAAATGATGGAAACGGTCGGGCACTGCAAGGGGATTGAAAACTATTCCCGTTGGCTTTCGGGGCGTAACCCGGGCGAGCCGCCGCCGACATTGTTTGAATATCTGCCTGAAAATGCACTGTTATTTGTTGATGAAAGTCACGTTGCTGTGCCGCAGATCGGTGGCATGTTCAAAGGCGATTATAATCGCAAATTCACCCTTGCCGAACATGGGTTCCGCCTGCCAAGTTGCGTTGATAACCGGCCGCTGAAGTTCGAGGAATGGGAAGCGATGCGCCCGCAAAGCGTGTTTGTTTCCGCCACCCCGGGCAATTGGGAAATGGAACGCACGGGTGGTATCTTTACCGAACAGGTGATCCGCCCGACCGGTCTGATTGATCCGGTTTGTATTATTCGGCCGGTGGAAACACAGGTTGATGATTTGCTGGCCGAGGCCAAGGAATGTGCCGCCAAGGGGCAGCGCGTTCTGGTCACCACGTTGACCAAGCGCATGGCCGAGGATTTAACCGAATATCTGCATGAACACGGTATTCGGGTGCGCTATCTGCATTCGGATATTGATACACTTGAACGCATCGAAATCATTCGGGATTTGCGTCTTGGTGTGTTTGATGTGCTGATTGGCATCAACCTTTTGCGGGAAGGGCTCGATATTCCGGAATGTGCGCTGGTTGCTATTTTGGATGCCGACAAGGAAGGGTTCCTTCGATCCAAAACGTCGCTGGTGCAAACCATCGGTCGTGCGGCGCGTAACGTTGATGGTCGGGTGTTACTCTATGCCGACAAGATGACCGGCAGTCTTGAATATGCCATTGATGAAACCAACCGCCGTCGCGAAAAGCAGGTCGCCTATAACAAGGCCCATGGCATCACACCAGAATCAATCCGCAGCAAAATTCGCGACGTTCTGCAAAGCGTTGCCGAACAGGATTACGTTACGGTTGATACCGGTGTATCGGGCGATGTGATGATCGGCCATAACCTTCGTGCGCATATCGAAGATTTGGAAAAACGCATGCGCGAAGCCGCTGGGAACCTTGAGTTTGAAGAAGCCGCCCGCTTGCGCGATGAAGTCAAACGCCTTGAAGATCAGGAATTGGGCCTTGCCGATGCCGGACCGATGGCGCGCAGCATCGGAACGATTGGGCCGGGATCGAAATCAGCCAACAAATCGAAATACAAGGGGCGGCGTCGTAGCGGCCCTTGAGTGGAAAATATTGATCGCGGTATAACAATTTGAAATATCGGGCCTGTTGTGAGTGCGACAGGTCCGTGTTCTTTTGCATCGAAACCTAAGGCGTCATCATGTCCGTTTCTTCCTGCAAATCTGCCCGTGCGTTCAACCTGATCAACGGACCGATGACAACGGGGCCGATAAACGCGATTACAGATATCGCGGGGCTTGCGGTTGGTCACGTAACACTGCGTGACGGGGGGCTGCGGACTGGTGTAACTGCGGTCCTGCCCCATCAAGGCAACCTGTTTCGGCAAAAAGTTCCAGCGGCCGCGCATGTGATCAACGGCTTTGGAAAATCAGCCGGTTTGGTGCAGGTGAACGAGCTTGGCTGTCTGGAAACGCCGATTGTTTTGACCAACACGTTGGGCGTTGGTACGGCATTTAATGCGCTGGTGCGTCACGCGGTGGCCGGAAACCCGGATATTGGCCGCGAAACCGGCACTGTTAACCCGCTGGTGTTTGAATGCAATGACGGGTTTTTGAACGATATTCAGGCTATGAGTGTCAGCGAGCGCGACATTGACGCGGCCATTGTCACCGCCAGCACGGGTGCGTTTGAGCAAGGTTCTGTCGGGGCCGGAACCGGCATGTCATGTTTCGGGTTCAAGGGCGGCATTGGTTCTGCGTCACGTGTTATCGAATTGGACGGCAAGAACTATCATCTTGGGACGCTTGTCCTGTCGAATTTCGGGCGGGCGGGTGATTTGGTGTTGCCCGATGGGCGGCGCGTTATTCCGCCGAAAGCCAAGCCTGTTGCCGAAAAAGGATCGGTGATCATTATCATCGCAACCGATATTCCGCTTGATCACCGGCAGCTTGACCGTGTGGCAAAGCGCGGTGGTGCGGGATTGGCACGGATGGGGGCATATTGGGGCAATGGCAGCGGTGATATAGCGCTGGCATTTAGCACCGGCTGGACGATCCATCACGATGACAACCGGGATGTGGTTCCGGTGATGATGTTAAATGAAAACCGCATCGACAGGCTGTTTCGTGCTGCTGCGGAAACAACCGTCGAAGCGGTTTTGAATTCGATGACCTTTGCCCCGGAGACAACCGGGTTCAGGCAAAGCTGGCGGCCCAGTCTTGCGGACTGGTTAGCGGATTACGAAGGGTAATTGCTGAGGGTGACTGTTTTGGGAAATTACATGAACAGTTTTTCGTCTTTCATGTCCTTGTAAAGATCACCGACATAATCGGCATAACCGTTATAAAGCTGGGTTGGGACTTCGTCACCCGAGGTTAACAGGCGTTCTTGTGCCTGGCTCCAGCGAGGGTGGGGCACGGCCGGGTTCACATTGGCCCAGAAGCCATATTCGCTGTCATTAAGCTGTTCCCAGTAACTTACCGGGCGTTTGTCGGTAAAAGTAAAGCGGACAATCGATTTGATGTTTTTGAAACCGTATTTCCACGGCGTAACAAGGCGAAGCGGCGCACCGTTTTGTTTGGGTAATGGTTCGCCGTAAATGCCGGTGGCAATCATTGCCAGATCGTTAGTGGCTTCTTTTATCGTCAGGCCCTCGGTATAGGGCCATGGATACCAGAATTGTTTCAGGCCCGGCATGGTGTCTTTTTGGCTGGCGGTTTCCATTTCGATGTATTTCGCACCCGATAGCGGCTTGGCGAAATCAACCAGTGCCTTCATCGGGAAACCGGTCCAGGGCACGGTCATTGCCCATGCTTCGACACAGCGGAACCGATAGACGCGCTCTTCAAGCGGCATCTTGCGGATCAAATCATGGAAATCGATTTCAATCGGGTTTTCAACAAGTCCATCGATCTTAACCGTCCATGGCCGGATTTTCATTGCCTGTGCGGCATCGGATATGAATTTGTGTGATCCGAATTCATAGAAGTTGTTATAGGTCAGGGCCTTGGACTTTTCCGTGATGGCGCGGTCGACCGTATAGGCGGTGTTGCGCGTTGCCGGATAAAGGTCCGCGGTGGGATCACTCCCTTGGGCCAAGGCACGGCCAAGCGGAAAGCTGGTTGCCGCAGCACCAATCGATCCTGCGGCGATGCCTTTCAGGAATTGGCGGCGATTTCGGTAAATGGATTCCGGGGTCGCATCGCGTTCGGCGATCTCCCAACCCTTTTTGCGGCGTATCAGCATCTTATCCTCCAATCTGGCAGGATCATAATGTTGAGGCAAAATGTGTTTTGGGCAAGTAACGCCTCGGTGATGGATTGGTGATGAACCGTGGTTGCGGCGAAGATGCCGGGGGTGATGAGGCGATGAAGCCCGCATTAAGGTATGTGTAAATGACCGTTGACGCGGCGATAAAACCGGTAATCTGGCGGTGACCAATTGGCATTGGATATCAAAATTGACGTGGATTGATCGTGCCAGATGATCGGTTGCGGGGTATTGTGATCTTAAATCAAACGATCCGGGGCACAGGATCGACAATGCAATGCGGTTTCAGGGAACGATAACGTGTTTGAATTCAAGGATATCGAAATATTGCAAGACATCGTAAAGGCGGGGGGCTTTCGCGCGGCTGCCCAAAAATACGATTTATCGCAATCGGCCATTTCATCGCGGGTTTCGGCACTTGAAAAGAAGCTTGGCATTCTGCTGTTTGACCGGTCTAACCGACAGGTGCGGTTAACTGCGGCGGGGTTACGGTTTATTGAAGAAGCACAACGGTTGTTGCGGGCACGTGATCGTATCTGGCAGGAACTGACCCACCCCGGCGAGCTTAGCGGCACCATCCGTATCGGGGTGGCCGAAACTATTGTGCATACGATCCTGACCGGGATGCTGAACAAGCTGAAAGACGATTACCCCAAGGTTCGGTTTGAACTGTCGGTGGATACATCGGGGCAATTGGCATCAACAATGGCCGATGACGCGCTTGATGTTGCGATCATGTTGCGGGAATCGGTACCACAAGGCGCGGTTGCCGCAGCCCTTAAACCGGTTCAACTGGGCTGGTATTGCACCGAATCGATGGAATTGCCCGATCATCCAATGTCGCTTGCCGAGCTTGCCGAGCATGCGATTGTGACCTTTCCAAAGGGAACACCCCCGTTTCGCGAGGTCGAAAGTATCTTTTCCGCACCCGATATTTCGCCGCCTGCACTTCATGGATCGGCGTCACTTTCAACGGTTAAACACTTGGTTGGTGATGGGTTCGGGATTGGTGTTTTACCGACACTTATGGTGACAAATTCTGTTTGGGATGAACGTATTAAGGTGATCCCGGTGCGCGACGAGGCGCAGTTGACCGACCTTCATTTCGTGATCAGTTATTACCCTGAGCGCAACCGCGAAATTGGTGGTGCCGTGATCGATGCTGCCAGATTGTTCGATCAAACTGATCGTTAAAATAGATCGTAAACTGTTGAAAATGATTTCTTGACAAGATCGGTCCGGTTTCTCAATCTTGCGAGCGAGGCTGAGAACAGGACCGAATAAATGAACGCGACAAAAAGCGCATCTTGTTCCCCGACGACCGTAACCGGATCTGCATCGACGATTTCGCCGCTGGCATTGCGGCAGGCAATCCGTTCCGGGAAACATCGGGGCACGACCACCGGATATGCATCCGGTTATTTGCAGGGCAATCTGGCAATTCTGCCGGCAAGTTATGCCGACGAGTTTTTGAAGTTTTGCGCCAGAAATCCAAAATCCTGCCCGTTGATCGGTATGTCCGAACCGGGGTCGCCATTTATTCCCGAACTGGGTGCTGATCTTGATATCCGTACCGATGTTCCGGGCTATCGCGTTTTCCGCGGCACCGAGGATTTTGAAAGTGCGACCGATCTGAATGCGGTGTGGCGCGATGATCTGGTGACTTTTGTTCTGGGCTGTTCATTTTCATTCGAGGCCGCGATTACCCGCAGTGGCGTTCCTTTGCGCCACATGGATGCCAATCGCAACGTGCCGATGTATGTGACCAATATCGAAACCACCCCGGCCGGGCGTTTTCATGGCCCGCTGGTTGTTTCGATGCGGTCGTTCAAACCATCCGATGCCATCCGTGCGATCCTGTATTCTGATCGCTATCGCCTGGCGCATGGCGCGCCGGTGCATATCGGCGATCCGGCCGGCATTGGTATTTCCGATCTCATGAAGCCGGACTTCGGCGACGAACCTGTCGTGGGCGAAGGCGATATTCCGGTTTTCTGGGCCTGTGGCGTCACGCCGCAAATGGCGATCCGCAATGTTTTGCCGGATCTTGCCATCACGCATGAACCCGGATTGATGCTTGTGACCGATGTCCTTGCCGAAGCCGCGGAATTTACACTGCACACAAAAACCGTCTGAAATTACAAACAAAACCTATCTATCAGAGAGGACCATCTTATGAAAAAGACTGTATCTTCACTGCTTGCCGTTACCGCCCTTGGCGCGGGCATGATGGCATCACCAGCCTTTGCCGAAGACCTTGCGGTTGTCGGCAGCTGGAGCAGCCTTCCGCTTAACAAGCAGTTCGAAACCCCGTTCTGGACCGAAGAACTTCCGGCGGCATCAAACGGCGAAATCACCGTTCAGATGACCACCCACGATCAGATGGGCATCGGCGGTGGCGATGTGTTCCGTATCCTGAGCGATGGCGTTTTTGATATCGGCATGACCGTTGCCGATTATGCCGTTGGTGACGCGCCGGAACTTGAAGGCCTTGATGTGCCGCTGGTGGCTAACACCGCCGAAGAAGCTCAGGCGATGGTCGAAGCCGCGCGGCCGATGGTAAATGACATCTTCAAGGACCGCTTTAATGCCAAGGTTCTGGCAATTGCGCCTTATCCGCCGCAGGTCGTTTTCTGTAAGGGGGATGTGACATCGCTTGCTGATCTTAAAGGCAAGAAAGTCCGTGGTTCGGGCCGTATGACGACCAAATTCCTTGAGGCCCTTGGTGCCAATGGCGTTAATGTTGCCTTTTCCGAAGTGCCGGGCGCATTGGAACGCGGTGTGATTGACTGTGCCGTTACCGGTGCCGGTTCGGGATATAGTGCCGGTTGGTGGGAAGTGTCCGACCATCTGATGACCATTCCGCTCGGCGGCTGGGATCCGGTTGTGACGGCAATGAACTTTGACAAGTGGAACAGCCTGTCACCGGAATTGCAAAAACTGATCACCGACGAAGTCACCACCAAATTCGAAGCCCCGGCTTGGGCGGCGGCGGCTGGTGCGCTTGAAACCGATATTGCATGTTTGACGGGCAATGGAACCTGTTCGATAGGGAAAGCGGCCAATATGACATTGGTTGAAGCATCGGATGCCGATCTTGCCAAGGCCAAGGAAATCCTGACCGGGACGGTTTTGCCAGAATGGGCTGAACGCGCCGGTCCTGAATGGGTCAAACGCTGGAATGATACTGTTGGCAAAACGGTCGGTGTTACCGTACCTCTGAGCTAAGCAAATATATCGGAGGGTGCCGTAGCCGTGACGACCTCATTGATTGCGGCCATCCGCCGCGTGAACCGTATGATCGCGCTGCTTGTCGGACTTGTTCTGACAGGCTGCGTGATCCTGATTATCGTCGACATTCTGCTGCGCGAAGCCGGGATTTCATTTGGCGGTGCCGATGAAATTTCCGGTTATGTGATGGCCGGTGTTGCCAGTTGGGGCATGTCCTATGCCCTGACCGAACTTGCCCATGTGCGTATTGACCTGATCCGTTTGCGGCTTCGCAGACGGGGCAAGGCGATGCTGGATCTTTTGGCAATCATCGCGCTTGCCGGAACCGCGATTGTGATTGCCGTGCAAAGCTGGCCGGTGTTGCAGAAAACAATCGCACGCGGATCGCATGCCAACACAGCGCTTGAAACGCCATTGTGGCTTCCGCAATCGATCTGGTTGTCGGGATGGATCTGGTTTGCGGTGTGTTCAAGCGTTCTGGTTCTTTTGACATTGGTGCTTCTTGTCAAATCCAGGCTGGAGGAAGCCGACGCGCTTGTCGGGGCCCGCACTGAACTGGAGCTGGAAGCATGATTTTTACCGTTACCGCATCGCTTCTGGGGCTTTTGGCGCTGTCCATTCCGGTGGGGATTGTTCTTTTCCTGCTGGGCATTGGTGTTGATCAGTTATTTTCACCCTTTCCGCTATTGCGCGGTTTGGGGCAGGTGATCTGGTCAGCATCGAATTCATCGACCCTGATTGCCATTCCGTTTTTCGTTTTATTGGGTGAAATTCTGGTACGCGGCGGCATTGCCGAACGCACCTATGAAGCGCTTGATAAATGGTTTTCCTGGCTGCCGGGCGGGTTAATCCACGCCAATATAGGAACGGCGACCATGTTTTCGGCAACGTCGGGATCATCGGTCGCGACGGCGGCAACGGTGGCAACTGTTGCCATGCCGCAGGCTGAAAAGCTTGGCTATGATCCGAAGCTGTTTTCCGGCGCGATTGCGGCGGGTGGGACACTTGGCATCATGATCCCGCCGTCGATCAATCTGATCGTCTATGGGTTTTTGACTGAAACATCGATCCCGCGTCTATTCCTTGCCGGGCTTATTCCGGGGCTTTTGATGGCACTGGCCTTCATGGCAGTGACCGTGATCCTGTGCAAAATCAAGCCAACCCTGGGCGGTAGCAGCCGGTCCTTTAGCTGGTCAGAACGGTTTGGCAGCCTGCGGCATCTGATGCCGATTATCATTTTGTTTTTTGTCGTGATCGGATCGATTTATGCCGGTTGGGCGACGCCGACGGAGTCAGCCGCGGTTGGTGTGGCAATTGCGTTTTTGATTGCCGCCTTTAATCGCGGTGTTTCGCGCGAAATGATGTGTCATTGCCTGTATGGGACGGTGCGCATTACAGCGATGATCATGTTGGTGATTATCGGGGCTTATTTCCTGAACTTTACCCTGACAGCTGCCGGGATGGGACGGGAACTTAAGGACCTTTTGACGGGTTTGAACCTGTCGCCGATGGGCACGTTGATGGTGGTGATCGTTCTTTACATCGTGCTTGGTTTCTTCATTGAAACCCTGTCGCTGATGGTGGCGACCATTCCGATTATCGTACCGATTATGACGGGCATGGGCTTTGACAAAGTGTGGTTTGGCATTCTTTTGATCGTTTTGATCGAGATGGCCCTGATCACGCCGCCGGTCGGACTTAACCTTTATGTTGTGCAGGGCGCGCGCAAATCGGGCCGATTGTCCGAAGTCATGCTGGGCGCCATTCCGTTCGTTCTGGTGATGGTTGCGATGATTGCCTTGCTTGTTGCGGTGCCTGCAGTGGCGCTGTTCTTGCCCGATATTCTTTAAGACCGGGTCGGAACCGTTGCCCCGATAAGGCATCAACCCTGAACAATTGTGCCGTTCGCGCGGACCGGGAAACCGGTCCGCGGCGGGGCCTTGCGCACAAAATTGTAAAAAATCAGAATTGGGATATCAAAATGCAGATGAATTTTACGCTTGATGGTAGCGCTGTCACCTTTGATTTTGGCCATTGCACGGTCGCGGGTTGGACCGGGCGTGATGCCAAGGCGATCCAGCATCATATCGACGAGTTGGCGGCCATTGGCGTCAAACCGCCATCAACTGTGCCACTGTATTATCGCACGTCGTTTGGCATGTTGACGCAGGCACCGGTGATCGAAGTTGTCGGCAGCGGAACGTCGGGTGAGGTCGAGCCGTTATTGGTGGCCAAAGACGGTGTTCTTTATCTTGGTCTGGCGTCCGATCACACGGATCGCGAACTGGAAGCCCATTCCGTTGCCCTGTCCAAACAAATCTGTGCAAAGCCGGTGGCGAATACGTTGTGGCAGTATGATGATGTGGCCGATCATATTGAACAGATTGAATTGAAATCATGGATCCGCGAAGGTGATCGTGACGATTGGGTTCCCTATCAGGAAGGCACGATTGCATCGATCCGCCCGCTTGGCGATCTGATTGACGGATCGGGGCTTGTTGCGGCGGGTAATCATGGTGTTGCATCCGCCATGCTGTGCGGCACCTTTGGCGCGAAGGGCGGGGTGCGTCCGGCACGTTCGTTTAAGATGGCGATGCATGATTCGGTGCGTGATCGTACCATCACGCACAGCTATGATGTTGTTGAACTGCCCGAAATCGCATAGAAATTTCATAAGCAATTAAAAGCATAACGGAGGCCACCCGATGGGCGCGATTATCGACAAGGCACAGGTCGCAATCGACAAGGTCGATCAACTGGGCGATCTGGCAGGCAAGATTTTCACAGAGTTCGACCGTGATCGCATTTTGCGTGATGCGCATGTGGCCGAGGAACGGGTGGCGCAATCGGCAACACCATTGCCCTTGGCCGGGATGTTGGTGTCGATCAAGGATCTTTATGACGAGGCCGGTGTGACGACAACAGCGGCATCGAAATTGTTGCAAGGTCGGCCCGCGGCACCGCGTGATTGCGATATCGTCGCCCGGATCAAGGCGGCTGGCGCTGTGCCGTTTGGCCGCACCGCACTAAGCGAGTTTGCCTATTCCGGTGTGGGCCTGAACCCGCATTACGGCACGCCGGGCAATGTGTTCGACACCGAAGGCATTCCGGGTGGTTCGACATCGGGCGGTGGTTTGACCGTTGCCCTTGGTCTGGCCGATATCGCACTTGGTACGGATACTGGCGGTTCGGTACGTATTCCATCGGCAATCAACGGTCTTTATGGCTATAAGCCAAGCCGTCTGTGGATGTCGGGCGAAGGCATTCATCCGCTGGCCAAAAGTTTTGACACGGCCGGGCCACTTGCCGGGGACCTTCAAACCGCGATTACCGCGTTCGAGGTGATGTCGGGCAAAACCGTCCCCGCACAGGATGGTAAAACGGTGTCGCTTAAAATCGGTGTTCCGGTTCATGCTTTTACCAATGATCTGGATGATCGCGTGCGGGCCGATTTTGATGCTGTGTGCAAAAAGCTGCGTGCGGCCGGACATGAATTGATCGAGATTGATCTTGGTTTTCTGGCTGAAAATGCGGTGATCAACAAAATCCTTGTCGCGGCCGAAGCCCACAAAATCTATTCCAAGGATTTCAAGGCACTGGAAACCTGTGGTGATCCGCGTGTTTTGAACCGGATGCGATTTGCCGATACGCTAAGCGCGTCGGATTTGATTGATGCCTATGCCAAGCGGGCAGATGTGATTTCGATGTTCAGTTCGGCGATGGCCGAGGTCGATGTGATGATTTCGCCAACGCTTCCGATGATGGCGCCAAAGATCGCCGAGGTCGAAGCCGATTTTGACCGGTTGAATGCCACCATGTTGCGCAATACGTCCTATCTGAATCTGTCGGATGCCTGTGCGATTTCTATCCCGGTTCCAGTTGGTGTTGATGTTGCCCCCGGTGCGTTGATGATTGCCGCCCCGCATGGTCATGATTTTGCTGTGCTGGATGCCGCGCAACGGATTGATCCGATTTTGCGCGGTTAGGTTTTAATCATCGTCTGCAATATAAAAAAACCGGCCCGGAAACAATTCCTGGCCGGTTTTTTTAAGTGTCGCGGTAACGCAAAAGACCCTTTCAGGGGCAGGTGCGCAGTTTATCCTTCAAGCAGCGAACGCAGCATCCATGCGGTTTTTTCATGGACCTGAATACGTGCAGTCAGAAGGTCTGCGGTTGCATCATCATCAGACGAGTTACACAGCGCATACAAAGAACGTGCGGTTTTGATCACGGTTTCATGGCCTTCGACCAATTGTGCGATCATGTCCTTGGCTGCGGGAACGCCACGTTCTTCTTTGATCGAGGTTAGTTCCGAGAAGGCCGAGAAACTGGCCGGGGCAAAGGCACCAAGCGACCGGATGCGTTCAGCAATTTCGTCAACTGCCATTGCCAGCTCGGTATATTGTTCTTCGAACATGGTGTGCAGGGTCTGGAACATCGGACCGGTCACATTCCAGTGAAAGTTATGGGTTTTGAGGTAAAGCGCATAGGAATCTGCCAATACGCGGCCCAGACCGTCTGCAATGGCGGTACGGTTGGTTTCGTTGATACCGATGTCGATTTGCATCTGATTTCTCCGGTTGGCGGGGCCAGGTCGGGAGCCTGAGGCCCGAAGGTTTACTCTCTGTCTGTAAAGAGTATTGATGATTGAAAAACTTTACGCCAATCAATAGTTTAATGATTGGTGATAGATCAATTCTATGACTTCCTTTGTGGTTTTTGGTTGGCACTAACAATCATGTCGGCGTGTTTTCCGGCAAGTTCCTGCATGTGGGAATAGCGGCGGGTGAAAAAGCCCGTACCCTGGGTCAGGGATCGCAATTCCATCACCATGTCACCGGTTTCCGATGCGGGCATCTGAACATCGATTTCATCCCATCCCTGCCAGCCATCCTTGGCGTTAAATCCCTGAATTTGTCCGCGCCGTGTACTGACAAGGCGCTGGGCCTTGGATGTGAATTCCGACGGAATGGAAACTGCATATCGTTCGATCGGTTCCAGCAACACCGGTTGCGCATCACGAAGCGCGTCGGCGACGGCTATCCGTGCGGCCATCTGGAAGGCTTGATCGGAACTGTCAACGGCGTGAAAAGTTCCATCGATCAGTTCAATCTCTACATCAATCACAGGAAAGCCCAGCGGGCCGACACGCATGCCGTCACGCACGCCTTTTTCCACAGCCGAGATATATTGACGCGGGATCGCACCCCCAACAATGCGTTCGCTAAAGATAAAGCCTGCGCCACGTCCAAGTGGTTTGAGTTCAATCAGGGCATCGCCAAACTGGCCATGGCCCCCGGTTTGTTTCTTATAGCGGCCACGTGCCTGTGATGGTTTGCGGATTGTTTCCTGATAGGCGGTCAGGACGGGTTTTGCCTCGACCTCAAGATGATAGCGATTGGTAAGTTGGCCAAGGGCGGCCTGAAGGTGGATGTCGCCCTGACCGCGCAGCACCAGTTGCCCGGTGCCGTCGTTATGAATAAAGGAAAGTGACCTGTCCTGTTCGCACAGATGGCGCAGGGCCTCGGTCAGTTTGACGTCATCGCCGGGTTTGGTGACGTCCAGCCCGATTTCATAAAGCGGCGGCAGGGGATCGGGCCACAGATGATCCAATGCGCCGTCCGGGCCCCATAACGACCCGGTCCGCAAATGATCAACACGGGGCAGGCCGATTATCGTTCCGGTTGGTGCCTGATCGCGTTTTTCGTGCTTGTCGCCGAAAATCTGGCACATGCCCGCGATTTTGTCGCGGCCAAGGGTATCGCCGTTTTTTATCTGACCGGAAAGGACACGCCCATAACAAAACCGCCCCGCATGGGGCAGATGAACGGTTTTGAATATCTGAACGGCGTTGCTGCCGTCTTGTGGTTCAAGCCCAAGGCGATGGGCGCAAACATCGGCATTTGGGGCTTCGTGGCGGAGCGCCTTAAGCAAACGGATAATGCCGTGGTCCTGTTCGGCCGAGCCAAAGAAAACCGGTGCAATCAGGTCTTCGGCCAGATCGCGTTCAAGATTTTCGTAAATGGTTTCGGTTGCCGGGGCCTGATCTTCAAGGATTTGTTCCAGCAGATTGTCATCATAATCGGCCAGGGCTTCAAGCAATCCGTCGCGGGTTTTTGCTTCGCGGTTTTTGGCACTGGCGGGCAAGGCGATCAATTTGGATGGCTGGCCGTCAAGATATTGATAGGCACGCTGAGACACGACATCAACGAAACCGGTAATGGGATCATCCGGGTCCTTGCCATCGCGGATCGGAATTTCGCGCAGGACAAGGGGCCTTTCGGAAACCGATTGCAGGGCATCAAGGCTGTTTTGCAATCGGATGCCGCCATGATCGGTCTTGTTGATGAAAATTAGATGCGGGATGCGATTGCGATCCAGAAACTTCAGGATCGGTGCGGCTGTCATGACACGGGTCGGGTCAGGTTCGACCACGACGATGGCAACATCGCAAATCATGGCTGCTTCACGGGCATCCTGGGCAAAGTCGACTGAGCCGGGGCAATCGATGAAATGCCATTCTTCATCAAGATAGGTGGTTTGGGCCACCGTTAGTTCGGTGCTCATATGGCGTTCGCGGGCTTCGGGGGACGCATCCCCGATTGTGGTGCCATCCCCAACCGATCCCTTGCGATGGACCCGCCCGGTCGCGGTCAGAAGGCTTTCAAGCAGGCTGGTTTTACCGCTGGAATACGGACCGACCAGTGCGGCACAGCGTGCCGTGGTGGTTCGGGCAGTTGGTGCATTGGCATTTGTGGTGTTGGCAGATGTAGTGGACGAGGGCATGGACATCTCCTTGACGCAAGATGACCGGGTGCGCGTGGGATCGAATTATGCCACCGGGTTTAATGGCTGTAGCGGCTCCACGGCTGTTGCCATACATGGCAACCGGTCAGAACGTTTCGCGGGCCCGGTTCTGGGCCGGGTTTGTCGTGTGCTGGTCGTCCGATCCGCGTTGGCCCTTGGGCAAAGCATGCCTGTGCCAGTAAATGATGCGGTTTATCTGTGGTATTTCGGATTGGCACGTATAGGCCAATGCGGAACCGGATCAACCACAGAGTAAATCATTATTGCACTATTCGCCATCACGGGTTTGTTGTTGTGCCTGCCCCTTTTTGACCATAATTCGCCCTCAAATGGCCCAAAGCGATCTGTTTTCCTGCCCTATTCACAGGTCATATTCTTCACTGTCAGTTGAGGCATCGGCCAGAACCTTCTGTCCCCCCTCAAACGTCTTCTGGCCCTAGTTCTTTCGTCTCCCCCCGAAGAAAGAACCCCCTCGGCCTCGACTGACCGGTCTCCCCAAGACCATGAAGACCCCGAAATTGGGGGCGGGTAAATCCCGCCCCTTCTTTTTTTGTTTGAACTCAGGGGCTCGGCCACAGACTTTATTTCGCCCTATTTTGCCCCTGAATGGTCATTTGCGATCAATTTTTGAGCCGTAATTCAAGGGCATATTCACAATTGTCAGACGCGGAAACATCGGTGAAGCGCCCCTCCCTCGCTACTCACCGGGACCTTTAAGTCACTGTCCCCCACAGTGTTCTGCACCCCAAGGTCAAGGCACTGCGTCTGATCGGTCTCCCCAAGACCATCTGTCCCCAAAAGCGTGGGGCGGGCAAATCGCCCGCCACCACGCTTTTTTTTGCGTGGGGTGATGGGATGTGATCGGTTTGGGACAGTTAAGTACCGGCCTGTCAGGTTTTGTCGGAAATGCTGAATATTTGCGTCGGCGCGGCACGTCCGCGCACGGTCACATCGCCGCGTGCCTGCCAGACCAGCGAACTATCTTTGCCACAGGCATCTACGGTATTTTCGCTGGCAAGGACATAGCTTCCGAATTGCTTGTTTAGCTGTTCCAGCCGTGCGGCAATATTGACGTTGTCGCCATGGACGGTAAAGGTCAGGCGGCTTTCCGACCCGATTGCGCCAATCACGATGTCGCCGGTATTGATCCCGCAGCGGGTTTTCAGTTTTTCGCCATGGCAAAAGACGGTTTGCGCACAGATTTTTTGAATTTCCAGCGCGGTTTTGACTGCATTGATCGCGTGATCAGGGTCTGGTTTGACGGCGTTAAATGTGATCAGCATGGCATCGCCTTCGAACTGGGTAATTACCCCGCCATGCTGGTCGATGACCGCACTGGTTATGGCGAAATAATCATTCAGCATCGCGGCAAGTTCCTGGGGCTTAAGTTTTTCGGAAACAGTCGAAAAGCCTTCGATATCAGTAAACATGATGGTGGCACGGACGGCCTCACCATCGCCGGGCTTTATTTGTTGATCGGCATGGGTGATGCGGGCGGCAACCTCGGGCGAGATAAAGCGCGATAATTCGCTGGCGGCAATTTCGTCGGTGACCGCCCGGGTAAAGGATCGCTGGGCACGCAGGACAGCAATGGCCAGAACGAGCGATACCAGTACGATGGCGATGATCTTGTCGACTTCGGCCCCGATCAGGATCGAGTTTGATGTCAGATAGGTCACGTAATTTCGGGTGATCATGCTGGCACCGCCTTCGCTCCAGACGACATACATCACCAATGACAGCCAGCCAATTGCCGCTGTTGCCCCGGCCAGCAGGATATAACGCGGATCAAACCGCAAAGTACGCAACGAGATGAAGATAAACACATAAATCATCGTCGGCGCTTTGAGATAGAAGCTTGCCGGTTGCATGTACTGGATATGGAAGCTCCAGATCAGCACCATCAAAAGTCCGATATCGGCGATCACAGACAGGGTCAGGAACCAACTGGATAATCCCCCGCGATAGGACATGATTAATCGGGTAAAGGTGAACAGAAAATATAGTCCTAGCGCCCAGGGAACAGGGTGAATACCGGCATTCATCAATGTTTTGGGTGATATTGCATAAAGGGCGGCAAAAATCGTAACCAGTAACAATTGAACCCAACTGATCAGCTTTTCGCTGTCACGTTGTTGTTGGGCAATGGCATTGCGGACCCGGTCCGGCAGGCGTTTTTCGGCTGGCTTGCCAAACAGAAAAATGCCGATGTCTTTTTTCATGATGTGCAATGCCCTGATCGCTAAACGCAATCCCTATATTGCGCGGTTGAGGGCCAACTGCCAAGACAGCGACTGATAAAGTTGCGACATTGCGTAAAAAAGGAAGGGGATGTGACGGAGGGTGTGATTTGGACAAAAAAAAAGCCGGGCAATTAAATGCCCGGCAAGTTTATCAGGGAGGCTTCACGTCTGGGAGACGTAGGACCCTTCTCAGGGCCCTGGGTATGCCGGGCAGGGCGCCCGGCAAAGACCGAAAAACGGTCAGGGAGAAAACTCTTTACCGCGACGCGGCGTTAACCGCTGCGGTTCGAAGAGGAAGATAGCGTTTCTGACGGGAAAGACCACTGTCAAAATCCTCTTTCAGCTATGCGTAAAATGCATAAATCTTAGGCTGTGAAAATTATCCGGTTAATCAATTGAAAAACAACAAATATATTGATCTTCTAATAGGTATGTTCCCCAATATGCCGCAGGCAGGGTGCTGTTTAATTGTGCGAATGCGAAAAAAAAGCCGGTAGCTAGGGGAAGCTACCGGCAAGATCAACAGGGAGGTTTTAACGTCTGGGAGACGTGGAATCTGGGGGAGATTCCAAACCGAATAACGTATCGGTAAACGGATGATACGAAGACCATCGAAAGATGAAAGCGCTCTTCGCTTTTGCGGTCGCTAACAACTTACAGTATGAATATACGCATATGACCTTACGCTTAAAAGTAGAATATCGTCAATTCAACCATGCGTTTAATGCATGGCGAAAAAGTTTCAGTAAATTGAACCTATTATGACGAACAGGGCCGAAAATAACGGATTTGATCACAGGAAAACCCGTATGGGCGGTGTGTTGTTTTTGATAAATCATCCTTGGGTTTGATTGTTCCCTGGGGGAAACAAAATAGCCCCACAACGAAACGCTGCGAGGCTATTGCAAGGCGATGTAATGTAATGGCAAGGCAGCGTTATTTGGCGGCGGCCGCAGCCGCAGCGGCTGCGTTCGTCTTGGCTTTGACTTTGTTGATTTCGTCAATCAGGAAGTCCCGGAATACAGCAATCCGCTTGGAATGGCGCAATTCTTCGGGATAGACGAAATAGGCGTCGAAGCTTGGACCTTCAAGCTCTGGAAGGATTCGCACCAGATTGCTGCCGGTCGGGAACAGATAATCGGGCAATGCTGAAATACCAAGGCCTGACTCGGTGGCCCGGAAGATACCGTAAATGTTGTTCAGCTTCAGAATCGGGCGCATATCGGGTTTGAACTGCTGCGCAACGGCCATCATCCAGTTAACGTTCGAAACCGGCGGCCGGGCATCCGCACCGTAAATGATCAGACGGTGATCTTTCAGGTCTTCGGGTTTTTTGGGCATGCCGTATTGCTTGATATATTCCGGTGACGCAAACACGTGATAGCGCAACGTCATCAACTGGCGCTGGACCAGATCGGCCTGACGGGGGGGCTGCATACGGATTGCAACGTCGGCCTCGCGCATGGCAAGGTCGAGTTCCTCGTCATTAAGCACCAGCGATAGTTCGATTTCCGGATAGCGTTCAAGGAATTCATTGATACGCGGTGTTAACCAGGTCGAACCAAAGGCAACCGTGGTTGTCACTTTTAATGGGCCGCTTGGCCGTTCCTTGGATTCGCGAATCCGTGCTTCGGCCATGGAAAGCTTGGCAAAAACATCATGGGCAGTACGATATAGAAGTTCGCCCTGCTCGGTCAGGATCAGGCCACGGGCATGGCGATGAAATAGCGGTACCTTGACACTTTCTTCAAGTGCGCTGATCTGACGGCTGACGGCCGACTGACTCAGATTAAGGTTTTCCCCCGCGTGTGTGAAGCTTCCCGCTTCCGCAACAGCGTGAAAAACACGCAGCTTGTCCCAGTCCATCGACCTGCTCCTAATGTCACTGTCGCGCTGTTGCCGCGCCAGTCCCCTGATACTTCTTATGTTCTTATTAAAAGCATTTGGTTTCTACACTGTTAAGCAGTGTGTACAATTGCTTCCAAATTGACATCTTTAGATCAATATGAGGCCTTTGACGCGATCTGCAAGCCGCCAATTGCAAACGGAGTGATTTCGTTTACAACAAATTTGCAAATGAACTCAGGACATTGCCGTCAAAAACGGCCGTCAAGCCCCATGGAAATTGGCAAGATTCGGCATGAATAGCCGGTTATGCACATCGGTGGTTCGTCGAATAAACGAAGCTGGAGATACGAAAAAGGGGTGCACAACGGCACCCCTTGATCATGATTGTCTTGCCAAGGATGCTTATTCGGCGTGTTCGGCAAGGAATTTTTCGGCTTCAAGGGCTGCCATACAGCCCATGCCTGCCGCTGTCACGGCCTGACGATACACTTTGTCGGTCACGTCACCCGCAGCAAAAACACCCTGAACATTGGTTGTCGTGCTACCCGCTTTGACAAGGATATAGTTCTCGTCATCCATGTTGATCTGGTTCTTGAAGATGCCCGTGGCCGGATCATGGCCAATTGCGACAAAGAAACCATCCGCAGTGATATCGGTCAGGTCACCGGTTTTGACATTGCGCAGGCGCACCGCTTCAACACCGTCCATCGGTCCGTCGCCGCCAAGGATATCGTCAATCACGCTGTCCCAGACCACATCAATCTTTTCATGTTTCAAAAGACGATCTTGCAGCATTTTTTCCGCGCGCAATTCATTGCGGCGATGGACCAGCGTTACCTTGCTGCAAATTCCGGCCAGATAAAGCGCCTCTTCAACGGCGGTGTTCCCCCCACCGACAACGACAACCGGTTTGTTGCGATAAAAGAAACCATCACACGTCGCGCAGGCGGAAACGCCGCGGCCATTGAACTTTTCCTCGCCCGGAAGGCCAAGCCAGCGGGCCTGTGCGCCGGTCGAAATGATCACGCTGTCGGCGATGTATTCATCGCCTGAATCACCCTTGCAGACGAAGGGGCGTTTGGAAAAGTCAACTTCGGTGATCAGGTCATGAACCATTTTGGTCCCGACATGCTCAGCCTGAGCCTTCATCTGATCCATAAGCCATGGACCCTGAATGACATCGGCAAAACCGGGATAGTTTTCGACATCGGTCGTGATCGTCAACTGTCCACCCGGTTGCAGCCCCATAACCATCATGGGTTCCAGATTGGCGCGCGCGGCATAGATTGCGGCGGTGTACCCGGCAGGACCGGATCCGATGATGAGTACTTTGGTGTTATGTTTTTGGGCCATGTGCTTCGCATGTTGTCGTCGATGAAAAAACTGCGCTCGAACATATGGGGTGATGTTGTGTTGTGCAACTGCCTCGGACGAAGTTTCGCAAGCTTTTCATCGCGCGTCTTGATAATGCGTGTTTTGTCATCGCCGGATCATGGTGCCAATGCGCCCAAGCCGCCCGAAAACAGCCAGTTGTTATGTTTTGATACAAAATTGTGCAGGGCATTTCTGCGCTTTACAAAAGGGCAGATTGCATTCCGTCGTTGAATATATTATTGCCAGCGTACTGGCCCCCTGTAATATTGTTTCGTCCGGGGTACGTTCAGCGCACAGAATCGAGGAATAAATGCAACGGGTCAAACTCGACAAGATCGACCGCAGAATTTTGCGCGATCTCCAGGAAGATGGCCGCATGACCAATGTGGAGCTTGCACGCCGTGCAGGTATTTCCGCGCCGCCTTGTTTGCGTCGCGTCCGTGCGCTCGAAGAAGCCGGTTTTATCCAAGGCTATCACGCTGATGTTGATGCGCAGGCATTGGGTTATAATGTCACCGTGTTTGCATTGGTCGGTTTGGCAAGTCAGGCTGAACATGATCTGCGGGCATTCGAAGCCCGGGCTGCGGCATGGGTGGAAGTGCGCGAATGTCACATGGTCGCGGGGGAAATGGATTTCCTTTTGAAAATCGTATCCCATAGCTGGGATGAGTATCAAAAGTTCCTGACGACCGAACTGACAGTTGCCGAAAACGTCAATCACGTGAAATCCGCGTTGTCGATTCGTACTGCGAAAAATCAACCCGGTGTCCCGATTGATATTGAAGCCCGGGACTGACCTTTTTCAATAGATCCTGTCTGACGATAAACCGGCGCCATTGGTTGCCGGTTTTGTCTTGTCTGGCCTATACCATAGGGTATGGGGACGTCCGGATTTCGTATTAGCCGTTGACGTGCCTTGTGGAAATCTTTTGCCGTTCTGGATGAAGCGTTTTGA
The DNA here is from genome assembly GCF_002115745.1 of Thalassospira alkalitolerans. Classification (GTDB taxonomy): domain Bacteria; phylum Pseudomonadota; class Alphaproteobacteria; order Rhodospirillales; family Thalassospiraceae; genus Thalassospira; species Thalassospira alkalitolerans. Next base: position 13,695 of record NZ_JFKB01000011.1, on the reverse strand, counting down.
AATGATGAACCATAATACATTATTGAATTAAAATGTTATGGTTCGTTGGGATTGTAAATTTGATTGAAACCGATGCTGTGATTTCCCATTTGAAGTGAATGCGGAAAGCTTACCAAATAAATTTAGCCATCGGGAAAGGTCGGTATTGAATGTCCACCATAGATTAATTGCATTTGATTATTAAAATCACGCTCAATGCGTGTGCCTTCTATCTATCATAAATCTTTTGCGGGATTTTTCTTGTGATCAGCAGGGTAAGGTTTTAATAAATTCCAGTGACCTATACTAAAGTGTCGGTTTTATATTGGGAATGATGATGTTTCCGTGGGTAAAATGACAGTACAGCATACCAAAAAAGAGAATGTCGATCATTGGCGCGGGATTATCCCGGTCGGGATTTTTGCGATTATTGGTACGGTGATGCTGGTTGTGCTGACGTATCGCCCACTGGTGGGGGCGCGTGAAGTTGGTATGATCTTCCCGCTTGCCATGTCGGAAACAGAAATTCTGAACCATGTTGGATCGAATGGCGGTCGTGTGTTGCGCTTTGGCGGGTTTGGTCATTTGGCGGTTGTTGCGCGCGATGACGGATTGGTGCCCGAGGCAAAGGACTTTGATGCCCTGTTCGCGCTGGCCCCGATTATTCTGTCTGTCTGTGCGTTTGCAGACAGTGATGTGAACAGCTTTTAGTATCCGGAAATCGATAGATGGAAAAACTAACGGAAATTCGCGAACGTGCCACACAGGCACTATTGATCATCCTTTTGATCCATGTGCCAATCAGCGCACTTGCCGGTTATTTTGCAAGTGACGATGCTGTGTCGCCCTTTATCGCCAGTGCGATCTTTGCCATTGTTGCTTATGCGACCCATCGTGTTAGCGGCGGACAAGCGCCGGTTGGCCGTTTCATGATCGCAACGGCACTGATGCTGCAAGTCAGTGTTCTGGTTTATGCTTTTCGTGGCGACCCCTGGCAGATCGATATTCATATGTATTTCTTTGCAACACTGGCTGTGCTTAGCGCGTTGGTTTGCTGGCGTACGATCGTCGTTGCCGCCGGGGTTGTCGCCGTTCATCATCTGGTTCTGAATTTTGCCGTGCCCTATTGGGTCTTCCCGGATGGCGGTCAGTTTTTCCGCGTTATTTTGCACGCTGTTATCGTTGTCGTTGAAGCCGGTGTGTTGCTTTGGACTTGCCTGCGATTGCACACGACGCTTGTCGATGCTGCGGCTGCCACGGTTCTTGCGGAAAATGCTGCCAATCGAGCCGAAGAATTGCTGAGACAGAACGAACAAATCCGGGACCAGCGTCAGGTGGAACGGGCACGGTTCGTTGCCGAAATTGCCGATCAGATACGTGACAATATCGGTCAGTCTGCGGCAGCGGTGGACGCGGAATCGGTTCAATTGCAGAAGCGTGCAAAACATATGGAAAATAGCGCACGCGCGGCACATGAAGCATCACGCGGTGCTGTTCACGCATCGGAAGAAACATCAACCAGCGTGGAAGCCGCGGCATCTGCGGTTGAGGAAATCAATACATCAGCCGGTGAAATTTCCCGTCAGGTTGATCGTGCTCGCGGCATCACGGATGACGCGGTGGCACGTTCCGGGCAGGCGAGTGAACGGATTGAATGGCTGTCAAATGCGGCAGAAAAAATCGGCGAGGTGGTCAAACTGATCACCGATATTGCCGCACAAACCAATCTTTTGGCCCTGAATGCGACAATCGAGGCTGCGCGTGCGGGCGAGGCGGGCAAGGGATTTGCGGTTGTCGCGGGCGAGGTTAAGAACCTTGCTAACCAAACGGCACGTGCGACGGATGAAATTGCCCAGCAGATTTCAGAAATCCAGTCGGCAACCGGTGATTCTGTTACCGCTGTCAAGGGAGTGTCGGAAAGCATCGAAAGCATGGCTGAAGTGACCAGTACGATTGCGTCGACCATGGATCAACAACAGTCAGCCACCCGCGAAATCGCGCAAAGCCTTAACATTACAGTTGATGCCACCCGTGATCTTGCGGAGCTGATTAATCAGCTTTCGGCGGTTGCGGATGAAAGTGGTGAGATGTCATCTGAAATGTCAGGCAGTGCCGACCATCTTGGCCAAGAAGCCACCGCACTTAATCGCAATATCGATATGGTGTTGGATAGTCTGGCGAAAAGTCAATAATGGCATTTCATACTTGCGAAAAGCCGGGCAAAATGCCCGGCTTTTTTAGTTAAGTATCTTGTTTAACCGGCAAGATCGATAAGGTCATTGCCATCGATTTCATATTGAAGGGCGCCTGAATTGCGTGCGCCCAGACGTTCGTAAAACCGGCATGCTGCCTTGTTGCGATGCAGGACGGACCACCACATCGACACATAGCCTTCATCAAGCGCGTGTTTTCCAAGCGCCGTCATCAATTTGTTGCCGACCTTTTCTGAGCGCATATCGGGGATGACGTATAATTCGGTCATCCACAGACCAAGTTTGGAATAATCCGGATTATAGAACGGCTGGAAGATCGTCTGGCCGACGGCGCGGTCTCCATGCCATGCGATCAGGCTTTGGATCAGTGCCTTGGGGCCGAACATCATTTCGTGGATGCTTTGGCTTGTATGGGGCGGGTTGTCGTAATCAAGTTCGATGTGCAGGGCATTGGACATTTCCGCGACATGGGGGCAATCGGCGGGCATGGCCGGGGTAATGGTGATGTTGGTGGTTATGGCAGTCATGGCAGTCACCAATGCGGGATCATTGTGATCAAAAAAAACGGCCCGATAATTATCGGACCGTTTTTCGCGAGATAACATGATGGGATCAGGCGAAATTGACCGAGAGTATCTCGTAGCTTTTTGTGCCGCCGGGCACGATAACTTCTACGGATTCACCAACGGCCTTGCCGATCAGCGCACGGCCAATCGGGGATGTGGTCGAAATGCGACCGGAATTGATATCGGCTTCAATCGGGCCCACAACCTGATAGGTGGTTTCCTCGTCGGTGTTTTCATCGACAAGATGCACAGTTGCACCGAATTTGACAACCGATCCCGCCAGCGACTTGATGTTGATGACTTCGGAACGGCTCAGGACATCTTCCAGCTCGGCAATACGACCTTCGCAGAAGCTCTGACGTTCGCGTGCGGCATGGTATTCAGCGTTTTCTGAAAGATCGCCATGCTCGCGCGCTTCCGCAATTGCCTTGATGATTTCAAGGCGTTCAACAGATTTGCGGTGCTTCAGTTCTTCTTCGAGGCGCTGATGCCCTTGCGGGGTCATTGGTACTTTTTCCATCGCGCTCACAGCCTATTCTCTTAATTAGCGATCGGTATTACAAAATCAACCGCCCGGCGACACCGCCGGGCGGTCTAAACTCTTTGGTCGGGTTCGGAAGCGAACCTCAGTATTCATCCCCAAGATATTCCTGAACGGGCCGCACTGCAAGTGCTCCGCGTTGCAGGTTGTCGATGGCACGCAATGTGGCGCGTGCGCCGGCAATCGTGGTGTAGTACGGAATATCATTGGTCAGAGCCGTCCGCCGGATCGAGAAACTGTCGACCACGGCCTGCTTGCTCTCGGTGGTATTGAATACCAGGTTGATATCACCGTTCTTCATCATGTCCACGATATGGGGACGTCCTTCCTGTACCTTATTGACCGGGGTGACGTCCAGCCCTTCTTTTTCAAGAGCTTCGGCGGTGCCATGGGTTGCGACGATGGCAAAGCCAAGCGCAATCGCGTCGCGTGCAAGTTGAACGGCGGCCGGTTTGTCATGACCTTTAACCGAGATAAAGATCTTGCCCGATTGCGGAAGGTCGTGGCCCGCAGCCATCTGGGCCTTGGCAAAGGCGCGACCGAAATCGGTATCAAGCCCCATGACTTCGCCGGTTGAACGCATTTCCGGGCCAAGCAAGGTATCAACACCCGGGAAGCGGTTGAACGGAAGGACGGCTTCCTTGACGGCGATATGTTTGAACGGGCCTTCGTTGATTTTGAAGTCCGTAAGTTTTTCACCTGCCATGATACGCGCGCCGATCTTGGCAATCGGATTGCCGGTTGCCTTGGCAACGAACGGAACCGTCCGCGAGGCGCGCGGATTTACCTCGATCAGATAGATGACATCATCCTTGATCGCGAACTGAACGTTCATCAGGCCGACAACGTTAAGCGCATGGGCCAGTTGAACGGTCTGCGCCTTGAGGCGGTCGATCATATCCTGATCGAGCGAGTAGGGTGGCAGCGAACAGGCGGAGTCCCCGGAATGGATGCCGGCTTCTTCGATATGTTGCATGATGCCGGCCACAAAGACGTTTTCGCCATCTGAAACCGCATCGGCGTCAATTTCGATCGCATCCTGAAGGAAGCTGTCGATCAGAACCGGGCTTTTGCCCGATACCTGAACGGCTTCGGTCATGTAGCGCAGCAAGTCTTCGGTGGTGTGAACAATTTCCATTGCCCGCCCGCCAAGAACATAGCTTGGCCGGATGACAATCGGGTAACCGATGCTTTCGGCAATGGTGACGGCTTGGTCGACCGAACGTGCGATACCGTTGGCCGGTTGTTTCAGGCCCAGCTTGTGGATCAGTTCCTGGAAACGGTCGCGGTCTTCGGCAAGGTCGATGCTGTCAGGGCTGGTGCCAAGGATCGGAATGCCTGCTTTTTCAAGGGCTGCTGACAGTTTAAGCGGGGTCTGTCCGCCATACTGCACAATCACACCAAGCAGTTCGCCATTGGTTTGTTCCAACTGGCACAGCTCGATCACGTCTTCGGCGGTCAGGGGTTCGAAATACAGACGGTCCGAGGTGTCATAGTCGGTTGAAACCGTTTCCGGGTTGCAGTTGACCATGATGGCTTCGATGCCGGTTTCACGCAGTGCATAGGCCGCGTGGACACAGCAATAATCGAATTCGATGCCCTGACCGATACGGTTCGGTCCACCGCCAAGAATGATGACTTTTTTGCGATCCGTGACTTCGGCTTCGTTTTCCGGCTCAAAGAACCCGTCGCCTTCATACATCGAATACATATAGGACGTGCGCGACGGGAATTCGGCGGCACAGGTATCAATGCGTTTGTAAACCGGGCGCAGGTTCATTGCCTGGCGCGCAGCACGGACATCGTCTTCTTCCATGCCGACCAGTTCTGCCAAACGGGCGTCCGAGAAACCAAGTTTCTTCAGGCGCAGGAATTCCTGCTTTTCTTTCGGCAGGCCACTGGCGCGTATTTTTTCTTCTTCGGCGACCAGGGTTTCGATCTGACGCAGATACCAGGGATCGAATTTGGTGGCGGAATGGATTTCGGCAACGGTCATGCCATGGCGGAACGCCTGTGCGGCGTAAAGAATGCGAAATGGCATCGGTTGAGACAGTTTTGCGCGGATCGCTGCCTTGTCCGGTGCGCCGTCAATCTTGACTTCGTTAAGGCCGGTCAGGCCTGTTTCCATCGACCGCAGGCCTTTTTGAAGGCTTTCGGCAAAGGATCCGCCAATCGACATGGCTTCGCCGACCGATTTCATGGCCGTTCCCAAAAGCGCCTGTGCGCCGGGGAACTTTTCAAAGGTGAAGCGCGGAATTTTGGTCACAACGTAATCGATGGTCGGCTCGAACGATGCCGGGGTCACACCGGTAATGTCGTTATCAAGTTCATCAAGCGTATAGCCAACAGCCAGTTTGGCCGCGATTTTGGCAATCGGGAAACCGGTTGCCTTTGATGCCAGTGCCGAGGAACGCGAAACGCGCGGGTTCATTTCAATGACGATTAAACGGCCATCATCGGGATTGACCGCGAACTGAACGTTTGATCCGCCGGTATCCACACCGATCTCGCGCAGAACCGCCAAGGAGGCGTTACGCATGATCTGGTATTCCTTGTCCGTCAGGGTCAGTGCCGGGGCGACAGTGATCGAGTCGCCGGTATGGATGCCCATCGGGTCAACGTTTTCAATCGAACAGATGATGATGCAGTTATCTGCATGATCGCGAACGACTTCCATCTCGTATTCTTTCCAGCCAAGAATGGATTCTTCGACCAGAACCGTGTGGGTCGGCGAAATCGCCAAACCGTTGCGAACAATTTGTTCAAATTCTTCGCGGTTATAGGCAATGCCGCCGCCTTCACCGCCAAGGGTAAAGCTTGGGCGGATGATGGCAGGAAGGCCTGTTGTTTCAAGGGCAACAACGGCTTCTTCAAAGGTGCGCACCATGGCAGAGCGCGCGCTTTCAAGGCCGATCTTGTCCATGGCTTCGCGGAAAAGCTGACGATCTTCGGCTTTTTCAATCACGTGCTTTTTCGCACCGATCATCTCGACGTTGTATTTTTCAAGCGTGCCGTCGTCATAAAGCGCAAGTGCGGTATTCAGTGCAGTTTGTCCGCCCATGGTCGGCAAAAGAACGTCCGGGCGTTCTTTTTCGATGATCTTGGCGACCATTTCCGGGGTGATCGGCTCGATATAGGTGGCATCGGCCAGGTTCGGATCGGTCATGATGGTCGCCGGGTTCGAATTGACCAGAATGACGCGATAGCCTTCCTCTTTCAGGGCTTTGCAGGCCTGGGCACCAGAATAATCGAACTCGCAAGCCTGACCGATCACAATCGGGCCGGCGCCGATGATTAGGATGGATTTGATATCTGTACGTTTCGGCATGTCTTCTTCCGCTTTTGGCGTGGCGGGCGCAATGGCTGCACCGCCCGAAATTAAGTCCGTTAATCGCTTGTCGCTGACACTTTCGCGCTATCAGGCTTTGGCGTCTTCGATCAGACCAACGAAACGTTTGAACAGGTAGTGGCTGTCATGCGGGCCCGGGGATGCTTCCGGATGGTATTGGACCGCAAAGACCGGCTTGTCTTTGACGCGAAGCCCGGCAAGTGATCCGTCAAACAGCGAGAAATGGGTTGCTTCGACGGTGTCAGGCAGGCTGTCCTTGTCGACCACAAAGCCGTGGTTCTGGCTGGTGATCTCGACAACTCCGGTGGTGGTATCCTTGACCGGGTGGTTTGCACCACGATGGCCGACTTCCATTTTCAGGGTTTTTGCCCCAAGGGCCAGTGCCATCATCTGATGACCAAGGCAGATGCCGAAAACCGGTTTGCCGCTGGCGATCAGTTTCTGGATGGTCGGCACAGCATATTCGCCTGTGGCCGCAGGATCACCGGGGCCGTTCGACAGGAATACCCCATCCGGGTTCATCGCAAGGATTGCCTCGGCGCTGGTGGTTGCCGGAACAACCGATACTTTGCAATCAAGGGCGGCCAGATTGCGCAGGATATTGCGTTTGACACCGTAATCAATGGCAACGACATGGTGTTTGGCATTGCCCAGTTTGCCGTAACCGCCTTCGCGGGTCCACAGCGCCTGATCCCAGTCGTATCCTTCGGTGCAGCTATTGTCTTTCGCCAGATCCATGCCTTCAAGGCCCGGCCATTCATTGGCCTTGGCAATCAGCGCATCAATATCAAACGTGCCATCCGGGTTGTGGCAAATTACCCCGTTTGGCGCGCCTTCATTACGGATGCGTTTGGTCAGGCGGCGGGTGTCGACGCCGGTAATGCCGATACGGCCGTGTTTGACCAGCCAGTCATTGAAATGACCCTGTGCGCGATAGTTTGACGGTTCGGTGATGTCCTGGCGCAGGATGCAGCCAAGGGCGACGGGAAGGGTATTTTCAATATCCTCGTCATTGACGCCGACATTACCGATATGGGGGAAAGTAAAGGTGATCATCTGGCCGGCATAGGACGGGTCGGTCATGATTTCCTGATAGCCCGTGATCGAGGTGTTGAAGCAAACTTCACCAACCACTTCTCCTCGGGCACCGGCGCCTCGTCCCCAGAAAACAGAACCATCGGCTAGTACCAGAACGGCAGAAGCACCAGGAGGCGGGGTGTGCGTGGGCGCTGACATTGGCAAATGTCCTTTCGATCTTTCCACGGTGAGACACGGAGTCTTTATATATAAAAATTACGAACAGGCCGAGAGAATCAGCCTAATTCCCTTGCATATCGGGCATGCGAACATGACAAGGTGTTTTCAGCATGATTTGCCGAAACACCAGTAGGCGTCGGTTAAATATGCTGAAAACAAGGCAAATCCTTATCCCGGCGGGCAAATTGGCGGATGTCTACGGGAGTCGCGCTGCGCTGTCAAGAACGCATCCAAACTTTTATTTATCGTTTAAAATCAAGGTGTTACGCAGCAAGGTTTTCTTTGCTTACATCACGGTTTTGCGGTATGTTCGCTCCTTTCTTCCACAGAATCAGAGATATGCCATGCTGCGATCGCAGCTCAGAGACGCTTTGAAAAAGGCCGTCCTCGCAAAGGATGCCGTATCCGTGACGACCGTGCGCCTGATCTTGGCGGCACTTAAAGAACGCGATATTGCGGCACGCGGCGAAGGGAACACAGATGGTATTCCCGACGAAGAAATTTTGACCTTGCTGCAGGCGATGGTCAAACAGCGTCGTGAAAGCATTGAAATGTACACCAAGGGCAATCGCCCCGAACTTGCCGCGCAGGAAGCTTCGGAAATCGGTGTGATTGAACGGTTCCTGCCCAAGCAGATGTCCGACGAAGAGATCGAGGCGGCTGTTAAAGCTGCTGTTACCGATCTTGGGGCGACCTGCTTAAAGGATATGGGCCGGACAATGGCAGCACTTCGCGAACAATATGCCAGTTGCATGGATTTTGGCAAAGCTGGTGGTGTTGCGAAAAAACTTCTCGGCTGATTTCGAGAATTTAAATTTTTTATTGAAAGCCGGGCGTGTAAAATCGTCCGGCTTTCGTCGTCCCAAAGCCCGGATTCCGATGAGAATCAATAAAAGGGTCACAAGGGGCTTGGATTAATGTGATCACGGGATCGGGACAATCATGAGCTTTCCCCAGTCGTTCCTTGACGATCTGCGGGCGCGCGTCGGGCTGGCCGATATTGTCGGTACGTCGGTGAAGCTGATCAAGCGCGGCCGGGAATATTCCGGGCTGTGTCCGTTCCATTCCGAAAAATCCCCATCCTTCACGGTCAACGAACAAAAAGGCTTTTACCACTGCTTTGGTTGTGGTGCGCATGGGGATGTCATCAGTTTTATGATGAATACCCGTGGCCTGACGTTTGTCGAGGCGGTCGAGGTGCTGGCCAATCAGGTTGGCATGGATGTGCCCAAACCGTCGCGTGAAGCCCAGGAACGCGAAAAAAAGGCCAAGACGCTATACGAAGTCATGGAAGCGGCCTGTGCGTTTTACGAACGCGTGCTGCGTATGCCCGAAGGGCGCGAAGGACTTGATTACTTCCATCGTCGCGGCCTTGACGACAAAACGATGTCCGAATTCCGGCTTGGCTATGCGCCGGATAATCGCGGTGCCTTAAAAGCAGCCCTCAAGCGCGAGGAATTCGACGAAACCCTGATGGTTGAAGCCGGGCTTCTGATCGAACCCGAAGATCGCGATCGGCAAACCTATGACCGATTCCGCGGACGGGTGATGTTCCCTATTTTGGATCGGCGCGGGCGGGTTGTGGCCTTTGGCGGACGTGTGATGGGCGATACCAAGCCCAAATACCTTAACAGTCCGGATACACCGCTGTTTCACAAGGGGCGGTTGCTTTATGGCCTGCCACAGGCCCGCGAAGCCAGCCAGCACGATGCGCCGATCATTGTGACCGAGGGCTATATGGATGTGATCGCCCTGCATCGGGCCGGATTCCGCGGGGCGGTGGCGCCACTGGGGACCGCGGTGACCGAAGAACAGATCGGCGAACTTTGGAAAATGGCTAATGAGCCGATCCTGTGCCTTGACGGTGATGAAGCGGGCAAACGCGCCGCTGTGCGTGCTGCTGAGCGTGCGTTGCCAATCCTGCGCCCGGGAAAGTCGCTTTTGTTTTCGATCCTGCCCGAGGGCGAAGACCCGGACAGTTTGATGGCGGCGCCAAACGGGTTTGCCAGTTTCCGCAAAATTCTTGATACATCGGTGCCGCTGGTCGAACTGGTTTGGCGTCTTGATGTTGCCGGGCGTGCAATTGACACGCCTGAACGGCGTGCCGCCCTTGAGGCCGATATTCAGAAACGTGTTTCGGTGATCGGGGATGAAGCCGTCAGATCGCAATATCAGTCGATGTTCCGTGACCGGGTCTGGAAATTATTTAAGGGGGATCGTTCCAAGGGCAACGGGCCGCGTTCCGGCCAAGGTGGTGGCAATTACCAGAATAAAAAATTCAGCAAGGGTGGCAAAAGCGGAAAAAAAGACTATTTCTGGGAACCAGCAGGAAAAGCCGTGCCCGGCATGTCGCAGCGGCCAATGCAAAAGCGCCGTGCCGTACAGGACTGTATTTTGCTGGTAACGCTGATAAATCATCCCCATTTGCATGATGACGTCGGTGAACGGCTCGGAATCTACACTTGTGCTGACTCTGAACTTGACAATCTTCGTCGGGCCGTTTTAAAGCTCCTTGATGGTGATCCTGGACTTGATACTGATGCGATCAAGGCCTATTTGGAGCGCGACGGGCTGTCAGAGACAGTATTGCGGGTGGTTGGTGCGGATATTTTGGCGCACGCCGCTTTCGCCAAGCCCGAAACGCCGCTTGAACGGGCCCGTGCGGGTTGGGAACAGGTTTTTTCCATGGCTGTAAGCTCCCTGGAGGACGAAGAGGCAAAATACGCCGTCCGACAGTTGGCAGCAGATATCAGCGATGAAGAATGGGAAAGGTTTTCGCATAGACGCGACGACCTCGCCCGGCGCCGGGAAAAAGTGTTTAAGCTCGACGACTGATCGACGCATGCGGATGTATGTGGGATCGGCGTTCGGGCTATTTGTGATTTGCGCTGATAAAAACAGTGCGTGGGACAACAACGGTACGAATAGTACCCAGCGGGAAACGGGGAATAGATGTCGTCTAAGACTTCGAACGCTGAAGAGAAAAAGAACTCTTCTGAAACCGCAGACGGACCTCTTCTCGATACATACAAGGCGGCCATCAAAAAGCTCATTGCCAAAGGCAAGGAGAAAGGCCACATCTCGGTTGACGAACTGAACGCTGCCCTGCCTTCGGAGCATTTTTCTTCCGAGCAGATCGAAGACGTGATGAGCAATCTCAACGAGATGGGCATCAATGTTATCGATGGCGAGGATAGCGACGACTCGGATGACAGCGACGACAAAGATGCTGATCCGAGTGGCAATATTTCGGCCGATGATGTTGGCCGTACCGATGATCCGGTGCGGATGTATCTGCGCGAGATGGGCAGTGTTGAACTGCTGTCGCGTGAAGGCGAAATTGCCATTGCCAAGCGTATCGAGGCAGGCCGTGACATGATGATTGGCGGGATTTGCGAATCCCCGCTGACCATCCGTGCGATCGTCAACTGGCATGATCAGCTTCAGGCTGGCAATCTTCTGCTTCGTGATGTGATCGATCTGGAAACCACCTATGGCGGTGGCCCGGATGCGGAAATCGCAGCCCAGCAAAGCGAAGAAGAAGGTGAAGAAGCCGAAGGGGCCGCGGCGCAGGGTGAAGACCTTGAAGTCACTGCTGTTGAAGGCGAGGCTGTTTCTGACGACGACGATGAAGATGAAGCCGAAACTGAAACGCCCGAATCGACCGGTGTTCCTTCTGACGATGAAGAAGATGAGGACGAAACCGAAAAGTCTTCTGAAACTTCTGAGGGCGAACAAACCGACGACGACGATGACGAGGACGATGATGAGAAGGTCAATGTTTCGCTTTCCAAGATGGAAGAGGAACTGACCGAGCAGGTTCTTGAAAAGTTCGAGCTGATCGCCAAGACTTATGAGAAATTGCACAAGGCACAGGAACAGCGCCTTGTTGCGATGAACAAGGGTGAAAGCGTTCCGGCTGCGACGGAAAAGCGTTACAACAAGCTGAAAAACGAGATGGTCGATCTGATGGAAGATGTTCATTTGAACAACTTCCGCATCGAGGAACTCCTTGATCATCTGACCGGCCTGAATAACCGTTTGCTTGGCCTTGAAGGCAAGCTGCTGCGTTTTGCCGATCGTTGCAAAATCAAACGTCCGGACTTCGTCAAACACTATCAGGGCAATGAGCTCGACCCGAACTGGATGGAGCGCGTTGGCGCTTTGCCGGGCAAGGGTTGGAAACTCTTTATCGAACGCTATCCCGATGAAATCGCGCAATTGCGTGAAAATGTCGGTGGTGTTTCGGCCGAGGTTGGCTTGCCGATTGGTGAATTCCGTCGCGTCTATGGCGTCGTCAACAAGGGCGAACGCGAAGCAGGCCGTGCGAAAAAAGAAATGATCGAGGCCAACCTGCGTCTTGTGATTTCGATTGCCAAAAAATATACCAACCGTGGTCTTCAGTTCCTTGACCTTATTCAGGAAGGCAATATCGGCCTGATGAAGGCGGTGGATAAATTTGAATACCGCCGTGGGTATAAATTCTCGACCTATGCGACCTGGTGGATCCGTCAGGCGATCACGCGTTCTATCGCCGATCAGGCTCGTACGATCCGTATTCCGGTTCACATGATCGAAACCATCAACAAGCTGGTTCGTACGTCGCGCCAGATGTTGCATGAAATCGGTCGGGAGCCGACCCCGGAAGAGCTGGCTGAAAAACTGCAGATGCCGCTTGAAAAGGTTCGCAAGGTTCTGAAAATCGCCAAAGAGCCGATCTCGCTCGAAACCCCGATCGGGGACGAGGAAGACAGCCATCTTGGTGATTTCATCGAGGATAAAAATGCGGTTCAGCCGCTTGATGCTGCGATCCAGGCAAACTTGCGTGAAACGACCACGCGGGTTCTGGCTTCCCTTACCCCGCGTGAGGAACGTGTGCTGCGCATGCGTTTTGGTATCGGCATGAATACGGATCATACCCTCGAAGAAGTCGGTCAGCAGTTTTCTGTGACCCGCGAACGTATCCGTCAGATCGAGGCAAAGGCGCTGCGCAAGCTTAAACATCCGTCACGCTCGCGCAAATTGCGGTCGTTCCTCGATTATTAAGAAATCAAACGACGTTCGGGCTTGACCTTAGCCTGAAAATCGCTAGTTTTCGGGACCGCGCCAAATGTTTGGCGCGGTCTTTTCTATTCCCCTCGGGGGCCCGTAGCTCAATTGGTTAGAGCCGACCGCTCATAACGGTCTGGTTGGGGGTTCAAGTCCCTCCGGGCCTACCATTTTTTCGTATTGTCGTTTGCCAGAGAAGTTGGCATTCTTGCCACAGAAGATGGCAATATCGCCAAGAAGTTGGCATGCAGATTTCCGAAAATCTAAATCTTGAAGCATTTTGGCAAGCTGGGACGACAGGCTTTCATCTCGCCCTATTTATAGCATCCAAGACAAAAACGTCCTCGAGTCTCTGTAAATACAAGTGCGTACTTATCTGATGTGTAGCGCTTATTGCTATTTTTCGAACAAAGTCGTGCTTTGGGAAAGTTTTTTTTGCCAAGAAGTACAACTTTTAGGGGAAGTTGTCTTTCTGGGTGTTTAGTGTGGTGATTGAGCGTGCCATAGAAGTGGTGCAATGATAAGCTATTGAAAAAATTGTATAAACAAAAATATCTACGGAGCAAAAGCTTGAAAAGTTTTGTTTTTTTCAGCGTAAATCGAGCACTTGGTTGTGAATATGATAAGATATACAACCAAATGAGTTTCGAAAAATATGCAACTTAAACTAGATTTTGTTTGAGTTAGTGCTGGGTGTAAGTGTTGACTGTAGCCTAGGCGGTGTTTACATTCAGGATTCCC
>NZ_JFKB01000010.1 GCF_002115745.1 Thalassospira alkalitolerans | reverse complement strand
GCAACCGAACACTAATATCACCGCTCGATGTGAAGCGATGTTAGAGACCTCATCCTCCGGCGGTAGTGTCGCGGTTTTTAAGCTGGATCGACTTGGGCGCTCCGTCCTGCATTTGGCTGATTTATTGGTGAGATTTGAGCACGAAAGCGTGCATTTCGTCTCCCTTTCCGAAGGGATCAACACGACCACGCCGGGCAGCAAGCTCGTGTTACACATTTTCAGCGCCATGGCCGAATTCCAACGCGAAATCATCGTCGAAAATACCTGTGCCGGAATTGATGCCGCAAGGCAGCGCGGTGTGATTTTGGGGCGGCCAAGGACACTCACGCCAGAAGATATCGCCGAGGCCCATCGCCAGATCATGCAGGGACATAAAGACATGGAACAAATCGCCAACCTGTTCGACATCCACCCGAAAACGGTAGAGCGAGCGTTTGAGCGGGAGGGGCTGGCGAAGGTGGCCTGATACATCAGGACATGCACGATGCTCAGCGTTTCGCCACGGTAAAACTATGCTCTGATGAAACGGCATTACAATGCTTCTCGAGAGAGCGAGTGAATTCGTGTGCTATACTCAAAAGTGGAATTCTACCTTTTAGTTTGGCTCGTTCGCGTCCCTACATCGAACACGCCCGTAATTTGCTGTCGAGGAGGTAAAGATTGATATGCTGACCATCTCGGAAACATTGGATGTTAATGCGATTTTTTGGGTGCGCTCCCTACCAGATGAAGAACTTGGGCCAACACGCCGAATAACTGATGAACTAACTGATCTTAGTAATAATCGCAGGGGATGGGCTTTTTTTGAAAAGGTCGTCGAAAATCGGAATGATTTGTTAGAGGCATTGGCGGAACTTGCTCGAAACGCGGAGGCAGGTCTCAGGCCAATTATTCATTTCGATGCCCACGGCTCTAAAGATGACGGACTGTTCCTAGCCCCCAGCAAAGAGTTTCTGGGGTGGGAAGAATTGGCTGATGCCCTTCGTGCAATAAATATAGCAACACAGAATAATTTGATTTGTGTGTTTGCTACGTGCTTTGCCTACTACTTTAATTTTCAAGTAGAGCTAAAAAAGCCAACGCCGAGCTATTTGATAATGGCTCCAGCCGATGAAATTAGGGTAGGCTTTCTAGAAGATCAAACTGCACCATTTTATACGATGGCTTTTGAAAGTGGCAATGTAACTGAAGCATTCCGTCTCACGCTTGGCGCGCATATGACCCTCTATCATTGCCAAGGAATTTTTGCAAAGGCGTTATCACGCTATGTTCGCAGTTTCTGCCAAGGAAAGGCGAAAAAAGCTCGGCAGGAGGGGCTGCTCAGCAGATTCTTAGCCGAGAACGATATTAACGACCCTAGCCCCGAAGACTTAAAGAAAGTCCGGCAATTGGTGAAAACTAGCATCAAGCCTAGCCAGAAGATAATTGACTATTATGCACCTAAGTTCTTGATCTGTCGTGAGCCAGCTTTCTGCTATGAGGACTTGGAGAAGCTTGTTCAGCGGAGTTAGCCTCAGACTTTTGATGTGTCGTTTCTATTGGCAATAATTCTCTCTCATACCCTCGCTTACACAAACGCGTGTTACGCAAGATGTGCGCGGTATTACCGCGCCTCTTGTCTGCGGTCGCTTTGCTGTCCTCGGCAAGGGGGCGTGCCGCCCCCTGTGCAACCCCCTGCCGAAGAATGATCAATCAATAATCTGGAAAACGTTCACGTTGACGCCCTTCCCCATCATGGTAGCGACCATCCCTCTCGTAGGATTCTGCTATATCGAACAGCATTCGTGCAACAAACGGAGTGCTATTCATGACCGCCTCTGCGTAGCCCCGGTATTTTGCAGCTAATGCCCTTTCTGGGTCTCCATTGTCCGGTGATGGCCGCCATTGACTGCCGCGGGAGTTCCGCTCTTCTAAGTTCATGCCGATGGCTATTTCTTGGGAGGCTACTTCTTCCATGACTTGGCGCACTTCGGCGCGAGGCCAGATTCCATCATTACCAACACCACACCTTTGCAGCAAGCTGCCGATTTTCTGATCTGTAATAGCTTCCCGGTTGTGTTTTTTGGCTAGTTCACGGACGGAATTAACCCACTCCCTTAAATGATCAGTGTTCAGGGCCCCATCATCCTGTGCTCCCGGTATCTGGCTCACATTTTCTAACGTCGTGTATGCCAATTCGGCGGCATTGCGGCGATGGACTGCATCCGTCGGCAATTCCAGCGCGGGATCATCATTGCCGTCATCACTTCTTCGAAAGCACAGAGCTACTAGATGGAAGAAAGTTTGGGGGGAGTTTGCCACTTCACGCGATAAGTTGGTGAACTTAAAGCCGGAATGCGACCCGATGGCGCGGACATACATGAATTCAAGCTGAGCTAATTTTGCAGAGTTTACATCATCCCGACCCTCTAGTACCTCGAATGCACTGACGATGTCGTGCGACTGCCATCTATAATGCTCATCCGGTTCGGTATCCTTGGTTGCCATATCATGCAAGAGAGTCACCAAAGTCTTAGTCTTTAGGCTTTCACAATCAAAACGCGACGAGAAAAAGGCCGCACGTGGGCGTTCGGCAGCCATCAGTTTTTCGACACAATAATTTAAATCCACATCATCGAAACGCCCCCAGCCAACATTGACGCTGCGCCAGTATTGCTGTTCAGATTGAGCGCCAAGTTTGGCTACCATATCCCAATTTTTCCGACCAAATGGTGCAAGCATGTGGAGACGTATTACTGCACTGGGCCTTCCTTTTTCCTCAAGTGCCTGCGAGGTGTCTGCAAGAAACCTCTCTAGCTTGTCATCAGTCAACTGGTGAAGAGCTCCGGAAGCGCATTGATCCAGCTTCTGTTGATCGAATCTTGCATGACCATTGATTGCGGCTGCCACAAACGCCAGCAACTCTTCATGCGACATTACGTGTTGGCCCAACGTCCATCCGACCATGTTTGCAGCATCACCGAGGGTACATAATTCGAAAATTCCATCATAGCCTAGCGCTGCTTGAACTTCCTGCAACGCCTTCGCGCGCTCCTCAGAAATCCATTTTTCACGGGCATCATGGTCGAAGTCGTCTGCACCCAATTCATCGCCTGAGTATTCAATCCATGTTTTAGCAAAGAGCCATAAATGGCGCTGCAACAAATCAGAAGGCTCCAATCGCGCGTATAGCTGGTGTCCGTTTTTGGTGTTATTGGAATGTGTCTTATGCCTTCGTGCTCGCTGCGTCATCGTCCGGATACGTACATGTTCCCTTAAAGCAGCGATTTCAGGTTGCGGTGGCTTACTTGTGAGCCAATTGTCTATATGAGAATAAATTACGTCCCGGTCGTCATCCGCTACGTCATCCAAAAGCTCAACAAGCCCTTTCAGATTCTCGAAATCAAACTTGGGCCATGCCAGCATCAAGTCGAGGCACATTCTACGAAAATCAAAGACATCCTTGTTGGTTAGTACGCGACTATTTTCGTTGGTTTCGTCTCGCCATCGAGGTTCGTATGATCCTGAGGTTACGCTCGGCATTGCGCTCAGTTGGCTCATGCAAAATGACCAACCAACTTTGGGATACCTGGAGCACAGGCTCTTGAGCACCTCAATTCTTTGATTTTGCGAGGCCATAGTGTGGGGGCGCCATGGCAGCAAGATATCTCGAATGGACCCCGTTGGTTTGTTGACCCAGTTGTCGTCAATAGGATACCGGCATAGTTCTGCTAAAATCAGAATAACGCGATTCAATCGCGCCGGATTCCATGCCAAAACTTCCAATGCCCATAACATTCCTGTCCGATCGCAGCCGGAAAATAAACCGCTCTCAGCTGGCTCAAACAGACCGTCAATTGCCGGAGTGTCTTTTTTCAATTCATCCTCAACGATCTCCAGAAAAGCGTCCGGGGCAGCTTCCGCATAGCAGGGCAAATCATTTTGCTGCGATAGCCAAACGCGTGGGTTGCGATCTGTGAGCAAACGACGAACCAAGGACGCTACCTGCCATTCCACACTCCCCCCTCGCTTGCCGCCGAGTACCTTTGGTCCATGAACCGCCAATAATATGAGTGCATCCGCAATGCTTCGGCGCACTGTGCCGGAGTATTCGCGTACCTTTCCATAGATTGCAGCAGTCCAGCGTTCTGATTTCTCCAAGTCCAGTGATGGATCATCCTCTTCAAGTACGCATTCTGCTACAAACAGAAAACGCTCCAAATCGTCTTCTGAAATATAGGCGGCAACGGCACTGAGACTTTCCAACCGCGACGCTACGCCGCCAACGTCGCCTTCCTGCAAGATCGGCGCATCATCAAGCGCGCTCAATTCGGTAAGCCGTTGTCCAACGATATTCACCGGCACATCCGCGACCAAGCTGACGATCTCGCGGTCGGAAACGTTACCCCAGCGCCACCGCCCTAAAAGGACGAATGGGATCATCCATCTCGCATATTCCGGGTTCTGTGCCCAAGACGGGGTTTTAAGCCCTGGGGTTCTGGCTAATAGCCGCCTTAGTATTGTTGGAGAACGGCTACTGCCACGGATGATCGATGCATGCCTACCTTCATCAAGTTTCATTTCTTTTATGGCTTCTTGGAAGGACTCGTAGTTTGGCGGGCTTACTTCAATACTATTGCCGTCCACACCCAAATTTCTGTCCGTGACAATCACGAATTTTCTTTCTGGCAGTAGACTGACGGCGTGATTATCTAGTTCGCCCGAGTGAATAACAGGGATCATTTCACTTTTTATGCCAGCTAGTTTTTTCATTGGCTCGGGAGAATTGAAGAAAATGGCTTGCTCTCCAAGTATTTCGAGGTTTTCAGTTAGCTGTGTGGCAGCTGCCAGAAAGGCAACCCCCTCTTCTTTCGATGAAGCTGATATGATGAGTGGTTGAGAAGTTGAGCTTTGCAACCATTGTTCAATTCTTCCGGCATTCTTTTCAACCACATTCCGAAAAATAGCAGGGTTGATCTCGGGATTCGCTACGCGCGCCCACCCTCGCCAGTATTCATCAAGTGTCTGGCAGCCGTCTTTGGGTATGCCTAAGATATCGGCCAGCCATGCCTGAGCAGGAGGTGAATTTTCTAACCATTGCTCAAGATCGTTAGCATCGTAGGCTCGAACATCCTTCCATTTCCCCTCTGCACGTTTTGCGTCCACCCATTCAGCTTTTTTGGGCCAGTTCCTTGGCGTCACAAAAACAAATGTGGTTTCGAGGCGCTCCCTTTCAGGCAA
Source organism: Thalassospira alkalitolerans (assembly GCF_002115745.1). GTDB lineage: Bacteria > Pseudomonadota > Alphaproteobacteria > Rhodospirillales > Thalassospiraceae > Thalassospira > Thalassospira alkalitolerans. Next base: position 180,908 of record NZ_JFKB01000010.1, on the reverse strand, counting down.
CTTGCTGCGCTCATTGTAGTCTTTGTCTGCTTTGGGTTTTGGTCTCGCATCGCAACCAAACTCCCAACCGGAAGTCCCGGCAGGCACCCAAGCATTCGGAGCCTCGCAGACAACACGGCCATCCCAGCCGTGGCGTTGTGACAGGTCGTATGCAGGGAAATCGGCTTCCGTTACCATGGCGCCAGTTGTATGGACTAGTCGACGCAGAAAAGCTGGCAGCAAGGGGCGCGCATCTAGTTTTTCCGGCCATGTCGCGATGTTTATCGCCTTAAGCTCTAAAAAAGAAGGCGCATAACTCCTTACTATAACTTGCCGATCAGATTCATCATTCCCATAGCTATTGTAAGCTTGTTGCATGCTTAGCAGGGCATCTTTCTTTGCCCCGAAGGCCTTCTCTATGCGTGCAGCCATTTTAGGAGACAAGGACGCCTTCCCGTTCAGAAGGTTCGATAGCGCCGGCCTGGACACGCCCAGCAACTTTGCTGCCTTACTGACGCTCACACCTTTGGGTATAACATGTTCCTTAATGTAAGCACCGGGGTGAATTGGAGAGGTTGTGTCTGTCATGGCTGCCTCCTTAGAAGCTGGTTCCGATATATTTTGAAATTATGTGTAAAGTGTAACGTTACAGTTTACACATTGTCAATTTTTTCCAACCAACCTGTGGTCGCACCCTTCGGGCCGGGCTGTCGTGAACCGAGCCCGTTTCACGGTCTCGGCCATTCAGCTTCCATCCCTTGCGCTTGCTTAGGGGCCAGCCCCTCAGCGCACTTCATAAAAAATAGACGGTCTCCCGAGGCTCGGTTCGCTTGATGCGCCCCTGCGCCCGCCGTCGATTTTTTCTTCCGTTTGCACACCCCGTTCTCGGCGAAGGCCAAGGGTTGCATGAGCAACCCCAAGCCCAAAGGAGATCAGGGAAATGGAAGTTACACTTTATGCACAGCCTTACGATATTACTGCGTCCGGGTTTTATTTCGAGACACCGGAGCAATACGAAAAGCGCGCGGCCAAAGCACGGAGCGATTTCGGCCAGCCGGTCGAAGAATTTGAAATTCAGTTTATCGACGGCGATCAGATTGACTGTGCATTAGCGCAAGCGTGGAGGATCAATCAGGTTAATTTTTCAGCCTTCTTGGAGGCTATCGAGGATTGGGAGGATGAAACCAAACGCCGCTTTATTATTGCCGTTGGTGAATGTGGCTATGATGCGGCTGATGTTGCCGATGATCCGGAAAGCGTCGAGGTTGATTTGTATTACGTGGACAACCTGAAAGAACTGGCTGAGCAGTTTGTTGATGACGGATTATTTGGTGATATCCCGGAACAACTGCGTTTTTATATCGACTATGAGGCTATCGCCCGCGATCTTTCTGTGGATTACGCAATGACCGAAATTGCAGGTAGTTTTATCGCGTATAGATGCGGTTAGGGGCATAATAGACAGAGAAATTGGTGTTTGAGAAAACTCACAATTCCCAAAATTGGCAATTTTTGACAATATGAGCTTAGGCATGTCATTATAAAGAAAGAGATTCGAGGAGATTTGTCATGCCAACCCGCAATATCAACTTAACAGATCACTACGCGCAATATGTCGAAAACGCGCTGACCTCAGGGCGCTATAAGAATGCCAGCGAAGTAGTTCGCGCCGCTCTTCGGCTGTTGGAACGGCAGGAATCTGAGGACGCTGTCAAGATCGAGGCATTGCGGGCTGCCTTCAAAGAAGGCGAGGATGCTTACCGGCGGGGGGATTTTGTTGCGCTGGAAGATGATGAAGATATTGACCAAATATTTGCGGATATAGCCGATGAGGTAGATCGGCGAGCATAGCAGGATGGCAAATTCTTTTTCTATTACCCTTACCGGCCCCGCCCGCAACGATCTCTTGCAGATCAGAGAATATACTCAGCGAACGTATGGCCGTGCTGCCGCGGATGCATACGACGCGCTTTTGAGGCAAGCTTTCAAAGATATTCGCGATGATCCCTATCGCCCCGGTAGTAAAGAGCGCTCCGAAATTGGCGGGAATATCCGCAGCTTCCATACATCTTTAAGCCGTAAGCGGGCTTCTTCCTATGTGAAGGCTCCGCGTCATTTTGTGCTTTATTTTATACCAAGTGACAACGAGGTTGCCGTAAGTCGCGTCTTGCATGATGCGCGCGATTTGGCGCGGCATCTCCCAGAGAAACACCTGGATCAGCTCCATAAATTCAAGGAAAAGCGCGAGAGCGATATTGCGAAGAAAGGCCGCAGCAAGCGGCCTCGCTAACCACAAGAGATTCAAAACAAGACTGGAGTGGGGAAAGTCCTGTGCTGAGAAAGCTATACGTAAAAATTCGAAAATGGCTTGTGTCAAATAAGTGGGGGGTTCCGATTGCACTCTTGGTGGCCCCTTTGTTTTTGTTGCCAAGTGATTTAAGTGATCGAAATGGAGTTTATGGCCGAATAGCTCGAAGTTATTGGCATGTCATCTGGACGGGATGCTTTTTTGCAGGAGCTTTTCTCAAATTCTCAGGAGCGGTAATATCGACGTTGCATCCAGAGATTTTGAAAATGCCTTTATTTGATTTTATCTCAACGGAAAAATTTGTTGATATTAGCTATTACATTTTCAGTTTTCTGATTTCATGTGCTGCTATCTTTATTGGAGCGGCGATAGCTTATGGTTTTCACAAGTCAAGTGAAGCCATAATCAGGAAGGTTGGTGGAGCCGCAAATATTCCAGAATTTAAGTACTTTACAATGCAATGGAGTGTTTTGTTGTGTTGGTTTGGCGGGTTCACATGGCTCTTGAGCTACTTTGTTCCTTACTTAACCAGAAGCGAGCCGTTTCCCGATATTTCACATTACTTCACCGAAGAAAATTGGCTGGTATTGGTGCCTTTTGCGATTATTACCCTGCTAGGTATGAGGCGTGAGCACGTCAGGTTTGTTGGACAAAAGCAAATGTACCCGAGCTCTTTCGTCGGAATTCTCGTGAGCATTGCTTCCATCGGTATCTTGGTATTAAGCATGTTCGCTATTACACGTTTATCAATGTTATTTTAGCCATGATAGAGGCGCATCATGTCTTGCCTTCCACAACAACAATGCAGATTGGAATTTAAGGCTCCGGCCCATCGCGTGATCTTGAGCGGCGGCGGGCCCGGTCTTGAGATTGCCTGCGTCTGCGTTGCTTGAATTCTTCCCGGCGGGCGGCGCGATCTGCATCGGCCTCGGTTTCCATCTTCTGAAACACTTTCGCATCCTCGGTAAGGCTGCGTGCCGTGGCTTTGTTTTCTTCGCGCCCGTCTGCCCGTTTTTTCACAGTTTCGCGGCGCTGGGCCAGTTGCGCAGCGGTAAGTTTATCACGCGCCGCCTTATCCCGCTGTTGAGCTTTCGCACTTTCCTGCGCATTGCGTTCCAGTGTTTTGCGCCGCGCGCCCGTCACGCGGTCTAACAGACCAAGCAAGCCATTTCGAATGCGCTGTTTGCGTTCTTGTTCTTCGGCTTCTTGCCTTTGATGCGCCGCTTCTTTAAAGGCCTCACGCTGTTTTTGTTGCCGAATTTTCAGGGCTTCACGTTTAACTGTTGCCTGTTTATCTTCACGCTGCTCTTTCTCTACAACTTCACGCTGAAATTCCTCCATCTTGGCCTGCATTACGCGGGCAATCTCGATTTTCGTATCGGCCACGGAAGGGAGCGCCGTTTCTTCGCCGAGACGTTCACGCACTTCTTTGGTTTTTATGCCCACGCGCTTAGCAATGTTATGAACCTCACCATGCCGGTCCACAGCCACATGTCCGCGCAGATCTCCACGCGCCAGCCAATAGCCCCGCTCTTGCAGGGCATGGGTAAAGGCGATCTTTGAATCGGAAATTGCCCAAGCATCCTGAAAGGCCGCTTTAATCTCACGCGGGTCTTCCTTGATGCGCTTTGCCTGTTGCCATTCAGCGAGTGTAAAGTTGCGCGGATCACGCTGGCCGCTTACGGCTAGACCGCGCGGCATTTTCCAGCCATGCTCCAGATAGAGATCACGAGATATGTCCTGCATCTTGCGCTTGGAGTGCGGCAGAGGAATAGCCTTCATTTCTTCCACATCAATGCGGCTCCATACCGCATGGGCATGGCGGCGCATTTCTCCGTCATCACCGCGTTTTTCATGAAAGACGATAGCGCGCGGCTGACCACTCAGGCCTAGCTTGGTTTCTGTGCGCTTTATCGCACTCATGAACTGTTGCTGGGATACATCCGCGCCCTTGGGCGGGTTCAGGCTTAGCGAGAACAGGAATTGCTTACACTTTGTCGCCCGGCTCATGGCGTAACTTTCCTGAAAAGCGCCATCGAGGTCATCTGCGATAAAACCGCGAAGCTCGGCAACTTCCACCCGCTCGTTTTCTTCTTTCATAAGGTGACGCGCCAGATCACGCGCCCCGCCGCGTTGATTGCCGACAAGGATCATGATTTTAACCCAAGTGCAGAAATGAGAGCCGCACGCATTTCCTGGATATGGCAGCACGCCTCATGCAAGGCGGCACGCTCCTTTTCTGGCATATCTATGCGCTCGGCTTCTGCCGTCGCCAATAGCAAGAAGAGGCAGGAAACTTGTTCGGACTTGCCCATCATGCCCAGAATGCGCGCCAGCGCCGCATAATCCTGCGGCGGTGATTTAACTGCTTTGCGTGCTGCGCCTTGCCCATCCAAAAGCCGGGAGCGGATATATGTACCAAGGGGACGCTTCCCGGCCCTGCGCTCCAGATAGGCACGTTCATCAGGGTTCAGGCGAATAGAAAATGGTGCCGGGCGCGGACGCTTGGACTTACCGGAGGCGGCAGATTTGAAAGCTTGTGAGGGGATCATGGTTCCAGCCCTCCGATATCGTTGCGGGTATCTTCATCAAGGGCCTTTAACTGATCTTCCCAATCCCGTAGTTCTTGGAAGAGAGCGTCTAAACTTTCTCCCTCCGGCAGCACCATCGCTTACGAACCCAACCTGAATAGGTTGGGTTTTGTTGTTTTAGGCTCCCTCCGAAGTCCTTTTTTGATGCTCGAGTGATACATGAAAGTGTGACATGGGTCTTAAATACGTGCCTTGATTTTCCCTTGCGATCAAACAACAGGATGCGAATTGAAGACCGCTCTGAAGAAGTCTTTATGGTCTGTTGCGCGTTAATAACAATTAAAGTAACTCAAGGCTGTCTGTACTCCATGGTTGAATTCATTTAAGGTGTTTGTGGATTGATAAACTTAATGAATCTCTAATAAACGCAGATTTTTTTTCAGCCAGTCCTGCATCGTTATAGGGGTATTTAAGTTTGATTTTGGTTGCCAATATATAGGGGGGCAGCCGGGGGAAGGTTTATACCATTACTTCGGGAGTAGTGGGCATTTGACCGATGGACATTGGGGGCACAATGGCCTATCTGCGAAATCATACGATTTTGTCTTCGACGGATCTTGATGAGGTTCGTGAATCGATCGGAAATTTGATTTCTCCGCATCATTTCGACGTCAAGGGTAAACACGCAGACCTGAATGCCAGCTTCGCGGTCGCGCAATGTGATGATCTTAGTTTGATGCATGTCACGTTCGGCGATGTCGGGATCAGTGTGAAATCACCGGAACAGGATGCTGACGGTCTGCTGCTATTTCAGGTCACCAGTGGCGCGGGTGTTTTTCAGCACGCAGGGAAGGAAGTGGAATTTTCGAGCGACGGCGGTTTAATTCGCGATTTGGCTGCTCCAATCACCGGGCTTGAGGAAGGCTTTGGCGCCTATGTGGTTCCTTTGTCGAAAAAAAAACTAAAGGCGCATGCCCGTAGTTTGGTTGGGGAGGATGTGGATCTGATCGGATTGGCATTCGAGACCGAGGTCGATTTTACCGCGCCTGGGGGGAAGATGATCCGCAACACTATTCGCTATATGGCTGACGCGCTGGAAGCGCCTTTGCATGAGTTGAACAACCCGATTGTCAACGGGCAGATCCAGGATATGTTGTTGACCCAGTGCCTGACGTTGTTGCCCAACAGTTATCAAGACGTTTTGAATGGCCGTTCTGTCACAACGATCGTTCCATATTACGTCAAGCGGGCACGTGATTATATTCATGCTCATGCAGACCGAAAACTGGGACTTGCCGAGATATCAGCTGTGGCGGGATGTGGTTATCGCGGGCTGCAAAGAGGCTTTATGGATGCCTATGGTACATCGCCGATGAATTATTTACGTATTGTTCGGTTAAAGCGCATCCGCGCTCTGTTGCTGACAGGGCAGGTTGGGGACACGATCAGTGGCATTGCAGGCAAATGGGGCTTTGCCCATATGGGGCGGTTTGCGCAGGCTTATTATGATGAATTCGGTGAATTTCCATCCGAGACATTGCGCAAAGGTTCTTAAATTAGTGAGGGTCTATCCTCAAAACGACAGACGTATCCGAAGAGCGTCATAAACGTCCCGCCGTGTGTCATTTCACGTTTATTTATATCCATTCTTGTTCAATCTTGTGCGCGGGAGACTGATGCACGGGATTTTTTTGGGTTGATATCTGGCACGTGTCCTTTGGCACAGATGCGGTTGATCGACGGAAATTCCAAGCTCAAACACGGCCCTTTTGACGGGGAAGGCAATCTAAGTAGCGGTTTTTTGTCAAGAAAGACTTGAGGCGCTGCTTGTAGCTTGCCTGCACGGGATTTTTTGAATTTTGCACGATCTCGTTCACGACCAATGCTTGTCCATAGGGGCAAGCATTATGGCATTCGCGCTTGATGTTAAGGAGTGCGCAGAATGCCGGGACTGGTGAATGAGCCGGTGTGATTTAGCTGGGGAACTTCCAATGAAAACGACTTTTATGTCGGTGTTCGCGACCGGGTTGATCTGGTGCGCGATGCTTGCGCTGGTGGTGTTTGGCACCCTGACGAGCGTGTCTGTTGCGGTCGCGCAGCAAACGCAAGCCAGTTTTTCCGAAGGCCATGCAATTTGCGGTGCGCTTGATCTGCGCACAGGTAAGCTTTTGCCACCGTGCAGCTTTGACAAGGCAGAATATACCGGCAAGGCGGTTGGTAAATGTCCAACCGGATCCTTTTTTGATCTTGGCACATGGTCCTGTTTTACCTGCCCAAGTGGCTATAACAGAACTGGATTTGCGGTTGATACACCCAAGGCCTGTTCCAAAGAAATTCGCCCCGAATACAAATACGCAAAGCGGGTCGCCGGGCACAAAGCATGCCCTGCCGGTTCGTTCAAGGATGGTCGGAACGGTGGCGAATGTTGGTCATGCCCGACCGGATATAGCCGCACGATGTCCGCGTTGACGGCATGGGATGCCTGCGGCAAGGTTTTTGCAAGCGCGCGTAAGGCTGAATTTATTGACCGCGTCTGCCTTGAAGGCTCGTTCCCGGACCCGAATGGTGGTTGTTATATCTGTCCTACGGGGTTCAGCCGCACCGCTGCTGCGGTGACTGGTCATAACGCCTGTTTTCGTAATGAAAGTCAGGTTGCCGCGAAAAAAGAAGCAGCACTGACATGTAAAGAAGGTGACCTGTTCGATTTCATCGATGGGGGCACGTGTTGGAAATGTCCTGCGAATTCTGTTCGTTCACTCTTTGGGGTCAAATCGGATAAGGCGTGCGAATATACCGATATGCTCTGGGAACCGGCCAAGCGGGCCCCGAATGGTTTGTTCCGTATCCCCGGTGGTCATGAAATTGCTGCCCAAGTCATCAAAGAGCGCACTCGGATCGATGGTGCGATCAAGAAATTCCTCTCGATTGATACCAATACCGCGCAGGAGCGTGAGGAGTTTGCAAAGGGTGCATGGGAGTTGATCCAGACAGAGCCCGAGAACTCTCCAATTCTGATGGCAGCCGTTTATGATCATGTTTTTGACCTTGTCATCAATGGTCCGAAGACTGACCCTGAACGGGACATCGTGAGGTCCTTGGGCAATTACGTTCAAGGATCCCGCATGTTGGTGGCAGAGGAAATGAGCCGCGTTTGGGAAAGCTGGAATCGTGGAATAGAGATGAACACCCGGCGTCTCAGCGGATCTAACATGGTCAGCGCCTATAATACGGGCGTCCGTCCACCCAATATGCAAACCACACTCCAAGACATCATGACATTGTCGCCCGGTGCCTTGGTCGGCACGATGTTGTATGGGGCGACGCGTGCACTACATACGTCTATTACGGTCGCCAAAGTGGCTAAGACTGTAATGCGTCAAATTTTCCCATACGCCAAAGACTTCGCAAAATTAGCAAGCATATCGCTTTCAACGTCAGCCAGCACAGCTGCGGGTATTGTTGCGGCTCCTTTTGCTTTCCTAACGGTCGCGACGATAATTGCGTCGATTGCAACCGACATTGCCGCCGATCAGGATAAACAAGGCGCCATCGTCAAAGATGCGATGGAGATTGCGAAGCGCCCGGTAATTTTATCGCGGCTTTTACTGACCGAGGAAGGGCGGACTGAAGTTTCAAGCAACTGGGCCTTGATGACCCAAGAGCAGTTCAAACCAAGGCCGCTCGTTTGGCATAAGTTGATGTCATCAACACCGACGTCAGAGCCAACCTCAATACAGGAACTCGTACTTGCCCAAGGGCAACAGAACATGCCGAATTTGGACAATTTTTCCATTGATATTGAAGGTGTGACCACGCATCCCAATAGCTCTGCACTTACTGCTGCATCTTCGACTTGGACCAAAGTTCCCGGCAAGGCTCAGGATGTGGCGATCGGGTCTGATGGTACGACCTATGCGATTGGAACGCCCAAGGGCAGGGGTGGGTTTAGGATGTTTAAACGCGCCAAAAACGCAACTTCCTGGACCAAGATCAAAGGTGCTGCTGTTCGCATTGCGGTTGCGGGCACCCAGCCTTGGGTCGTGACCGATGATGGTCAGATTTTCTCGCAGGCCGGTTCTGGATGGAAAAAAGTCGCAGGCCCGGCAGCGCAAGATATCGGTGCCAGTGTGAGTGGCGTTTGGATTATCGACCTTAAGGGCAAAATCCATAAACGATCAGGGAATGGTTGGCAGAATATTCCCGGAACGGCTTATCGGGTCGATATTGATCAGGATGGCCGCCCTTGGGTTGTCGACCTGAAGGGGCAGATTTTCGTCCATAACGATAAACAAAAATGGGTGAAGTTGCCAGGGTCCGCCATTGACGTGGCAGCCGATGTGCTGGGCATGACACGGGTCATTGGCAAGGACGGAAAGACCTACGTCTATAACACCACAAAACGCAATTGGGATCGGATTTCGGAAGAAGCTGAATCAACGGCTATTGGTGCAGGTGGCGGCGAAGTTTGGCGGCTGACCAAGCAGTACGGTCTTTATCGATTGCAATAATCGGTCACGGGTTGGGGCGTATTTCGCCTCAACCCGTGTCGCTTTGTTGATGAAGCTGTCTGGTCCAATAAGAAAATAAGAATGGGAATTCTATGCGGTTGTTTATGACGTCTCTTCGCAGCACGGTTGCGGTTTGTGCTTTGGTGACTTTGGCGGGGTGTCAAACGCTGGCTTTGAACGCGCCGAACGACCCGGAAAAGCAGTTTGTTGTTAATCCTGCCGCCCAAACCGATGCCGTCCAGGAACTGGTGCGCGAAAGTATTCAGGCGTTGGAAGCCCAGAAAATTGATGAAGCGTCACGCTTGATCAATTTGGCTTTGAAGCTTGATATCACCAACCCGGATTTGCAGTTTTTTAATGGACTGACGTACCACCTGATGGGGGTTCAGGGGGACGCCAGCAAATTTGAGTTAGCGGAACAAGGGTATAAGCAAGCACTTAAATTCGACCCTGGTAACTTGGCTGCGAATTACCAATTGGGTCTTTTATATATGGATCAACGGCGCTATGGCCTGGCGCAGGGCTATTTTGCGGCAGTTGCGCTGCATCGTGGCGACGATCCGTCGGTGCTTTATAGCCTGGCTTCAGCGTCTTATTATGCGCGTGACCCCAAAACATCGGAAGCGGCGTTAAAGCGTCTGATCGCCATTGCACCGGAAGCAAAACAACAACCCGAAGTTCTGAAAGCCGCGGCATTATCCTTGGCAGCGATGGATGACCGTGAAGGGGCGGCGGCCTTTGTCTCGGCTTATCGTGATGCGGTTTTGGGGCCTGAAAACGTCAATTATCTGGAACGTCGAGTTCGAGGTTGGCAGTCATTTTATGACAGTGATGCCAAGGTTCTGATGGCCCAGTATGGCAATGACCCCTATAGCAGTGATCCATATGGTTCAAGTAGTGATCCTTATGGCAACGACCCCTATAGCAGTGATCCATATGGCTCCGTAAGCGATCCTTATGGTTCTGCACCTGATCCGTATGGTTCGCAGCAGCAGGGTGCTTATGGTGCGACCGGTCAGCAAGGAGGCGCGACACAACAAGGCTTTGCTGATTCAAGCATGGTGGTGGTCGATGTCGTTTTGATTGGTACGCAGGAAGATGTTCGTAATTCGCGCGGCATTAATCTGTTGAACGGATTGCAGTTACAGTTTGGTGATCCGCTGACCGGAACGACAGGCTTTGGTTATGAAAGCACACGAACCAAGGATTATTTGAATACCGGGTTGGAGGAAAGCACCCAAACGCTGACCCGAGCCATTAGTATTCCTGCGGTGACTTATTCTTTGAATATCGCCAATTCTGCCGATGCAAATAATCAGGTGTTGGCCAAACCAAGTTTGGTGGCGCAGGCGGGGCAAACGTCGGAATTTTTCTCGGGTACTGAAATTCTTGCTGCGGCTGTTTCGGGCGGCAATGGCGACAGCGTTTCGGTGCAAAAGGAGGTCGGTGTAAAGCTTGCGGTGACGCCGGAAATTTTGCCTGATGATATGATCCGTTTGCATGTCGTTGCAGAACGCACCTTCCTGACCGATCCTTCCAATTCAGTTGTATTTGAATTCCGCCTCGACACTACCAAGACCAATGTTAACTCAACCGTGACAATGAAGTTCGGCGAGACCTTGGTGCTGGGGGGATTGAGTGAGCGTGAGACATCTAAATCAGCCGATGGTGTGCCGGGTTTGATGGATGTGCCGATCCTTAATCTGTTGTTCTCGCAGCGTGTTGAACGCCAGTTCGAACGTTCGGTCTTGATTTTGATGACACCCCGTCGCCCGCAATACGCCCGCCGGGCGCAAGCCGATCGTGATATCGCGAACGAAGAAATGTCGGATTTGGAACGCGATATCGAACGCTTTCAGCAGCGTCACAAGGATTGGTTTACGCCCCGCGCGACATTTAGCGAAGTCATGGAAAAGCTGCAAGGACGTGAATTCTTTGAGGAATTCAGAAACGGGGATGTGAAAGTTCAGTCTTGGCAAAGCGACGCCAACGGCCAGCAACATATTGCGATGGTGCGTGACCGGTTGCTTAATAAATAACGTTTTTGTTTTCAGAAAATGTGATGCGAGGTCGTCTAATGACGCTGGCGATAGTGCGGTTTTGTCTGGTTCTGTTCTGTGTCGTATTTGGTACAGGCCAGCCTATCAAGGATGCTTGGGCGCAAAATAGTTCAACCTCCGTAACTTGGACCCGGTTGCCCGGCAAGGCTGTTGATATATCGATCAACAGTCAGGGACAGGCTTATGCCGTTGCCCCGAATGGAACGCCGTGGCGGTGGGATGCGTTGGAACAACGCTGGCGCAAAATGTCGGGGGACTTCGTTAGGATTTCAGCAGCAGAGGGAAACCGCCCTTGGGCGGTCAACGCAGAAGGCGTGGTTTTTCGCTATAACGGTTTGTGGTGGGAAAACAAAGATACCGATGTTGCCGATGTTACCGCCGATGCGTTGGGCAATGTTTATATAGCCAAAATTAGCGGTGAAATCAAAAAATGGAATCCGTTGCGCAGTGAATGGCAACCGCTTGAAGGCCAGACCTATCGCATCGCTTTAGACATGGCAGGAAATCCTTGGAGTCTGGCCCGTGATGGGCGGATTAGAGCCTATGACGGCAAGGGTTGGATTGCCATGCCCGGGCGTGCCGTAGACATTGCGATTGGCGGTGATGATACGGTGGTGATTGCCGATGCAGATGGTCGGGTAAGGATCTGGAACAAGGTACAGCGTAGTTGGCGGGTGGTTTCCGGGGTTGAGGGTGTGATGGCGGTGGCCGCAACATCAGATGGTGGGCCGTGGGCGGTAATCGCGGATGGTGGCATCATGGCGACTACGTTGATCGTCGCACCAGAGAAAATTAAAACCGAAGAAGGCCGGGCACCGGAAATTCAGGCCCCCTCCGCTGTTGCACCTGTTGATAGTGCCCCTGTGGCAGTTGCCTCGGGTCTTGCGGCGGCCCCTGCAACACCAGCGGCAGCCGTTGCGCCCTCGGTTCAAGTCGCGCCAGTGACGGCACAGGTGCAAACGGCCGATGGCGTTATTGCGGCCCCGGTTTCACCTGAAACAAATGGAACCGGACAAAATGCCGCAAGGACTGTTGCCCCTGCCTCAGAGGTGGCGGGCACGACGGATCCGACGGCAGTGACAACGAACGAGGACATTACTTTCGTCAATACCCGCAAGAGCGCCTCTGTGCTGGCAATCGGTCGGGATGGCAGTGTGTTTGGTCTGGATGCAGGCGGGAATATCCTGCGCTGGTCAAACAGTCGCAAGCGGTTCGAAAGTTTTCCTGGCACTTTGGTGCGCCTAGCGGTTGATGCAGATGGTAATCCATGGGGGATTTCCACGTTGGGGCGGGTGTTTCGCCATACGGGCAATTTGTGGAAGCAAATCCCCAACGCGACGGGTTCTGACATTTCTATTGGCGCGGATGGATCGGTGGTGATCGCGGATGCGTCAGGAAATCTATCCAAACTTAATGATGCGATGACCCGGTTTGAACGTATTCCCGGACAGGGCCTGTTGGTGGCGGTGGCCCCGGATGGGACCCCTTGGACAATCCGTTCTGACAATCTGGTGCAACGTTGCACATCGTCGCCTTGCGAAATGTTCGCGCAAAAAGCCAAAAGCATCGCCGTCGGCCCGGATGGCAGCGTCTATGTGGTGTCGGACAGAGGATTTTTGATGCGTCTGGCCTCTGATGGCAAAACCTTTGAAGTGGTTCGGACGTCCGGTCATACGCCGCAAAGTGTGGCGGTGGGGCCTAATGGTTATCCTTGGGTGGTTTCGACGGATACGCTTGCACTGGCATCGACATTTTTTGAACGCGATGAGCAATCTGATCGTGCGGTCGCTGTATCGACGGGTGGCGATACCGCTGGCAGTGGCAGTATTGCTGCCGTGGTTGATGTGTCATCTAATACTGACTTCACATTCTCAAAGAATATGGCTTTTGATACATATACCACAGGTCTTAGCAGCCTGGATGAATTGGTCGTTGGGCAAGACGATGAGGTTTACGTTTACGGTATGCCCGGTGGGCAGGATTCAAATAAGTTTCTGAAGTTTAACAGTACAAAAAAGAAATTCGAAGAAGTCTCGATTTCATTCTCTGGAAATCTGAGCAATATCGATGTGGCAAGGGATGGCACCATTTGGACGGCAAATAGCGGGTCGGTTTATAAGTTGTCTTCAACGGGCAGCGTGCTGCGAACTTATTCGGTAACGTCCGGCGAAATCCGAAATCTGTCGATTGGCCCGGATGACACTGTTTATGTTGTGATCGAGAAAACGCTTTATCATCTTAAGTCTGGAACCAGCGTGTTTACCAAATTCAGCAACGACGATGTCTATAAGGTCGCGGTTGGACGTGCGGACGATTTGTGGATTGTTGATTCTGGTAATATCGTTCAACAATTTACGGGAACGAAATTTGAAAACCGACCACTGGGTCAAAGCGTAAGAGTACAGGACATTGGTGCGGGCACGGACGGAAGTGTCTATATCTCTTTTTGGGATGGCAGCACGTATGTTTTAAAAAAATGGAATGCCACAAACAAGTCATTCGATACGGTCAAAAATATACATGCTGATAAGGTGGATGTGACTTCAGATGGCCGTCCCTGGATTGCCTATACCAGCGAAAACGCTGATGTGAAACGCGGGAAAGATTAGGGTTTGAACCTAAATTCATAACGCCCTTTCCTGTCACCTGTTGGCCGCGTCGCGGCGCCCGACGTTAAATTTAAAAAAAGGCCACTAAACCATATGGTTTAGCGGCCTTTTGCATGTGGTCGGCAAGGATCGGATCAGCTTGCGAAGGATAGCTGAACCTTAACCGATTTGCTGCGATCACGCGCGATGTCAAAGGCTTCCTGTGCTGTTTCAAGCGGGAAGGTCTGGGTGATCACCGGGGCCACGTCAATTGCGCCGGTATCAATCAGGTGAACGGCTTCTGTAAATTCGCTGTGGAATCGGAATGTGCCGGTAATCGTCAGTTCCTTGGCGACCAGTGGGTTAAACGGCACCGGGATTTCACCGGCAACGCCGACCTGAACAAGAAGACCTTGCGGACGCAAAACCGCGATGGCGGATCGAAGGGCTGCCGGGGATGCCGAACATTCCAGACAGACATCAAACTGTCCCTTGTCTTGTTCGTACGGTTTTAATTCATCCGCTGAGGTCGCGATGTTGATGGTTTTGGTTGCCCCCATTTGTTGCGCAACACCAAGGGCGAAATCCTGAAGATCAGTGACAACAATTTCACTGGCCCCGGCACGTTTGGCGGCCGCGGCACACAGGCTGCCGATGGGGCCTGCCCCGGTGATCAGGACTTTCTTGCCTGCAAGGTCACCGGCACGTCCGACGGCATGCAAACAAACGGCAAGGGGTTCGGCGCAGGCCGCGCGCCCGATGTCTGTTTGGTCGCTGATGCGCACACATTGGTTCTGAGCAACATTAACCAGATCGCGGAAGGCACCCTGAATATGGGGCATCGGCATGGCGGACCCGAAGAATTTCATATTCAGGCAATGCTGTTGCAGGTCTTGCTGGCAATAACGGCACGTACCGCAAGGATGGCTTGGATTGATTGCGACTTTTTGACCGATTTGAAGATCGGTAACATCCGGACCCAGTGCAACAATCGTCCCGGCTGCTTCATGGCCCAGAATAATCGGTTCGCGCACCCGGATCTGACCGATCCCGCCGTCGAAATAGTAATGCATGTCCGATCCGCAAACACCACCGGCCCCGACGCGCACAAGGACTTCGCCCTGTGCGGGGGCAGGGGCGGTTTCGGTTTCAATCCGAAGATCATTTTGGCCATACAGACGGCAAACACGTGTTTGCATTTATTACTCCATCAAGGACGGCAGCCAGGTCGACAGCGCCGGAATATATGAAACCAGAAACAGGATCATGATATTGGTCAGAAGGAACGGTGCCAGTGCCCGGATTACGGTGGTGACCGGTGCCTTGGCAATGTTTGCGCAAATAAACATGCAAATTCCGACCGGTGGGGTGGTCAAACCGATCATCAGGTTCAAAACGGCAAACACCGCGAAATGAATAGGATCAACACCGACGTTGGTGGCAAGGGTCAGTAACGGCACGAACAGGATGATCAGGGCCGCAATGGTTTCCATGAACATCCCGACGACCAGCAGAACCAGATTGATCAGCAAGATAACGACGTATTTGTTATCGGTAATTGATAATACACCGTCCGAAATCATCTGTGGGATGCGTTCGGAAACAAGAATCCAGCCAAATACATTCGCAAGCCCGACAAGGGCCAGAATAGCGGCCGCGGTTACCGCACTGTCGATGATGATTTTTGGAACCTTGCGCAGCGGCAATTCGCGATAGACAAAGCAGCCGACAAAAAAGGCATAGACGCTGGCAATCACGGCGGTTTCGGTCGGGGTTGCGATGCCGCTAAGCAGGCCGCCGATGATCAGACCGGTCATGGCCAGTGCCCAGAAGGCACCGGTAAAGGATCGGGCCAATTCGCCAAAGCCCTGCCATGGTTGATGCGGGAAACCGCGCTTTACCGCGATGATGTAACAGGTGACCATCATGGCCAAGCCCATCATGATGCCCGGAATGGCACCTGCGATAAACATTTTGCCCACCGATATGCCCGATAGCGCGCCAACAATGATCATGGGCATGCTGGGCGGAATGATCGGTCCAACGGTCGAGGATGCGGCCGTGACGGCGGCGGAAAATGCCGGGGTATAGCCCGCCCGGATCATGCCCGGGATCATCATGCCGCCAATCGATGCTGCATCGGCGACGGCGGTTCCTGAAATACCGCCAAACAACATGGAACCTGCCACATTGGTCAGGCCAAGCCCGCCGCGCATCCATCCGACCATGGCATTGGCAAATCGAACGATCCGGGGTGTGATGCCGCCGCCATTCATCAGGTTACCAGCAAGGATAAAGCCCGGAATGCACAGAAGGACAAACACATCCATCCCGGCAAACATCTTTTGCGGGATCACGACAAGCGGAATACCTTCAAGAAGCAGATAGCAAAGCGAGGACAGCCCCAATGTCACGGCAACAGGAAGGCCAATGACAAGGCTAAGG
This sequence comes from Thalassospira alkalitolerans, assembly GCF_002115745.1. Classification (GTDB taxonomy): domain Bacteria; phylum Pseudomonadota; class Alphaproteobacteria; order Rhodospirillales; family Thalassospiraceae; genus Thalassospira; species Thalassospira alkalitolerans. The sequence goes on along the minus strand of NZ_JFKB01000010.1, from coordinate 164,489 downwards.
AAGAAAACGCCAAGTAAAATCGCGAGGCTCATGGGAAGTCCTTCGTCGTGTCTTCAGGTTTTCCGTCGGATGCGCCAGTGATGACACGTATCATCCGCAGAGCCGCAAAAAGTGCCAGAAGGGCAAGAAGAATGAAAACGGTGACGTGGATAAAGTCCATCCGGACACCAAGGGCGGGCGAGGTCTGAAGCTCGCCGATTGAGACAAACATCCATGCCGGTGACAGCAGAACAAGACAGAACGCAGCCGTTAGTCCGGCGGAAACAAACATCAGGGCGCGCTGAATGCGCGGCGGCAACATTTCGCAAACGATGTCGACATTGACCAATTCGCCATTCCGAAATGAAAGCCCAACGCCAAAAGCTGCCAAAAACAGCAATGCATGACGGGTCAATTCTTCGGTCCAGACGGGTGAGTCTGGCAGGAATGTTCGGGAAAAGACCTGTGTCAGGACTGTTGCGATCAGAATACCAAAAGCAATCCCTGTTCCGATCCGGCAAAGCGCAATGATAGATGTATATAATCTGGCAGAAAGCACGTCACTTCCCCGTCGTGAAAAGGTTCGGCCGCAACAGTGCGACCGAACCAATCGAAGTTACTTCGCGAAAAGGTTTTCGACAATCGGGCGGATTTCATCGGAAACATTCGCAAGTACGGCGGCCTTTGCTTTTTGGGCAAATGCCTGTTTGTCGACCTCGACAAAGGTCATGCCTTTGTCCTGAAGTTCCTTGGTCAGGCGATCTTCATCAGCGGTGAACAGGCCGCGCTCATAGGCTTGGGCGCGTTTGGCAGCTTCCATGACGGCATTTTTGTCGGCATCGGAAAGTTTGCCCCATGTGATGTCCGAAATGGTCAGATAAATCCATGAACGGACATGTTCGGTCTTGTTCACGAATTTCTGAACTTCGTAGAAGCTTGCGGAATCAATCAGCGCCAGCGGATTTTCCTGGGCGTCGATGGTTCCAGCCTGAAGCGAGGTGAAGACCTCGGAAAATGCCATCGGGGTCGGCTGTGCGCCAAGCGATTTCCAGACGTCAACAAACAGCGGCACGTTTGGTACGCGCAGTTTAAGGCCGTTCAGGTCGTCCGGGCTTTTGATCGCACGGCTAGATGTCAGGTTGCGCGGACCACGTGCGAAATAGGCAATCGGACGAATACGGGCTTTTTCAAGGATCTGCTGTTCGATCTTGTCACCGATTTCACCATCGGCGACGGCATCCATGTCTTCCAGGGTCGCGTATGCATAGGGAACGGCAAGAAGGGCGGCCATCGGTGCCCAGTTTTGCAAGGTTTCACCTGTGATCGTCATATCGACAGAGCCAAGCTGCATGCCGTTGATCAGGTCAACTTCCTTGCCGAGTGTTTCGTTGGGGAAAACCTGAACATCGATGCGGCCATCGGTAAGCGATGACAGTTCTTCACCGAATTTAACGGCGGCCTTGTGCCAGGCATTCTGTTCATTGGCAAGATGGCCAAGCTTAAGGGTCATTTCGGCCGCAATGGCAGAATTGCTCATCAGCATGGCTGCAACACCGGCGATTATCAGTTTTTTGGTCGTTTTTATTTTAAGCATCTTTTCCTCCCTGTGTGGTGATGCCTAGGGTGACAACGCGGAATTAGCGTTGTCAAAAAGCTCCGTTCTGGAGCGCGCAATATCGGGCAGCGTATGCAAGATTTCACGAAGGTGTTCGCGCATGGCAGCGCTGGCTGTTTCGGGATCACGGGATGTGATCGCCGCAACAATTCGAATATGCTGTTCGATGATTTCATTCATCGGGAACTGGAAGTAACTGAGATAACGCACCCGGTCGAGCTGGGCGCGAACGTCTTCAACGACTTTCCATGCATAATTCTTGCCAGCAGCCTCGGCGAGGCAACGGTGAAAATCGTGGTCAAGTTTCAGGAACGAACGGGCGTCGCCTTCCATTGCCTTGCGTTGATCGGCAATCAATTGTTCAAGTTGGGCAAGAAAGGCATCGTCGGGTTCTTTTGCGACAAAACGGGCGATGTCGGCTTCGATCGCTTCGCGTACAAAACGCGCATCAAGAACGGCCGCGACCGAAATTTTCCGAACATAGGTGCCGCGCTGTGGGCGGACTTCCAAAAGCCCTTCGTCGGCAAGCTTGATAAATGCCTCGCGAACCGGTTGGCGGCTGACATTATAAGTTTTGGCAAGTTCGGCTTCGGACAGGCGCACGCCAGGCAACAGATCGGTACACACAATCCGTTCGCGAATAATGCGATGGATTTGCGGGCCGACAGCCTGATCTTGCGTGATTTCCCAGTCGTTTTGTTCGGGATCGCCCATCAATCTCTCCTTGCGTTTGTGAGTCATGATGCATACTACCATACTAGTCAACAAAATTATGACATGATACTGTCCATACACGTTATAGTCGGTGTTGCAGACATCACGCCAATACAGAGAGAAACACATGAAACAAACCTGGAGATGGTTCGGACCGAACGACTTGGTCAGCATCGATGATATTTGTCAGGCCGGTGCGCATGGCGTGGTTTCAGCCCTTCACCATGTGCCAAGCGGTGCGGTTTGGACGCCAGATGAAATTGCCAAGCGTCATGCTGAAATCGCGGTCATGAAAGACGGCGGTTCTTCCGGTTTGACCTGGGATGTTGTGGAAAGCCTTCCTGTTTCCGAGGCGATCAAACGTCAGGTTGGTCCATGGCGCGATCACATCGCTGCCTATAAGCAAAGCCTGCGCAATCTGGCCGATTCCGGGATCAGGATTGTTTGCTATAACTTCATGCCGGTTCTTGACTGGACCCGAACGCATCTGAACTGGCGCCTTTCAACCGGCGCAACGTGCATGCGGTTTGATCTGACCGACTTTGTTGCGTTTGATCTTTTCATTCTGAAACGCGATGGCGCGGCAGATGATTATCCCAAGGCCGTGGTCGAGGCTGCAAAAATCAGATTTTCCGAAATGGGTGCGCCGCGCCGTGCGGAACTTGAACGCACGGTGGCATTTGGTTTGCCCGGGTCGGTCGAAAACCTGTCACTTGATGATTTGCGGGCACTTCTTGCGACCTATGCCGATATAGGTGCCGATACATTGCGGGCAAATCTTGTGGCGTTCCTTGAAGAAGTCGTGCCGGTTGCGCGTGATCTTGGCATTCGGATGTGCTGCCACCCTGATGATCCGCCCTTTGCGCTTTTGGGCTTGCCGCGCATCATGTCGACCGAGGCCGATTACACCCATATTATGAACGCGGTTGATCTGCCGGAAAACGGCATCACCCTGTGTTCGGGATCGCTTGGTGTGCATCCGGAAAATGATCTGCCGGGCATGATGGCGCGTTTGGGGGATCGGGTGCATTTCATTCATTTGCGCAATACCAAACGTGAAACCGAAGGCCTGCCGTGCAGTTTCCACGAGGCAGAACACCTTGGTGGCGATACCAATATGGTCGATCTGATCGAACAGATTTTGCGCGAAGAAAAACGCCGCAAGGCAGAAGGCCGCGCAGATTGGAATATCCCGATGCGTCCCGATCATGGTCATGACATTCTTGATGACCTGAACCGCAAGGGGCAGCCGGGCTATCCGGCGATTGGCCGCCTTAAGGGACTGGCTGAATTGCGCGGTGTGATGACCGCACTTTCCGCCCGGATGGATCAGACCGATGATCAAGGCGGGACGGCGAAATGACGGGGCGGACCGTATCTGAGGACATTAACCATCCAAAACTCGGCAATGTCGGGATCGTGCATATTGGCATCGGAGCCTTTCATCGCGCCCATCAGGCGGCCTATACCGATACGGCGATGGCGCAACATGGTGGTGATTGGCACATTATTGGTGTCAGTTTGCGCAGCACCGATATCGTTGATGCGCTCAATGCTCAGGATGGTGCGTTTACCCTGATCGAACGTCACCCGGATGGTCCTCAGGCGCGCAGGATCACCAGCTTGTCATACGCGATTGCGGCGGCCCGTGATGTTGAACCTGTTCTGGCCGCCCTTTCTGATCCCGCGATCCGGATTGTCACCATTACGGTGACGGAAAAGGCCTATGGCATTGATCGTCTTTCCGGCCAGATACAGCAAGATCATCCGGCGATTGCGCATGATCTTGCTCATCCGGACAAGCCATCTGGTTTGATTGGATTGCTGGTTGCGGGGTTGAAACGTCGCAAGGTGGCGGGGCTTTCCCCGTTTACAATTGTTTCCTGTGACAATTTGCCATCAAACGGTGTTTTGCTGTGCAAAGGCGTGATTGATTTTGCGTTACGGATTGATGGGGGGCTTGCGGATTGGATCGCGACCAATGTTTCCTTTCCATCGACCATGGTGGACCGGATTACCCCGGCAGCGACGCAAACCACGCGCGCGGATGCAAAACGTTTGACCGGTGTTGATGATCCGGTTGCCATTGAAACCGAACCGTTTTCGCAATGGGTGATCGAAGATAATTTCCCTAACGGCCGCCCTGTATGGGAAGCTGGTGGGGCGATATTGGTCGATGATGTCGAACCCTATGAACGCATGAAACTTCGTATGCTTAATGGCAGTCATTCGTTGATTGCCTATCTGGGGCAGCTTGGCCGATATCGTTATGTGCGCGATGCGATGGTTGATGATGCTTTTGCGCGTCTTGTTGCGCAGCATATGAAAAATGCTGCTCTGACCATGCCGCCGCTTGCCGGGATCGACTTCGCGCAATATGGCGCTGAACTGGTGGATCGTTTTCATAATCCGGAAATCGCCCATGAAACCCGTCAAATTGCCACGGATGGTACGGAAAAGCTGCCACAGCGAATTTTTACACCGGCAAGTGATTTGACGGTGGGAAGCCCGGCACTTGGTACATTCGCGCTATGTCTTGCGGCCTGGATGGCGGTGATGCGTAATCGTATCAATGATGCTGAACCCGGTAAGGCCGATGACCTGTTAAATGATCCGCGCGGTGGTGAAATCATAAAAGCATTGGGGGGTAAACAGGCGGCTGACGAAATCTATGACAGTCTTGCCATGTTGCCCGGCTGGATGCCAAAAGCACTGCAAAATACGCCGGTTTGGCGGGATGCTGTGATTGCGCGATTGTCACTGTTGCTGGCGGACGGTGCAGATGCTGCGATCAAAAAAGAAATCGCCGTATGACAATGCAACGGTTTGTCGCCATCGGCGAATGCATGATCGAGATGTCGGGTGGTGCTCTGGACCATTGGAAAATGGGCATTGCCGGGGATACGTTGAACACTGCTTGGCATTTTCGCAATGTCAGTTCGTCAGATGAATGGCAGGTGCGCTATGTCACAGCCCTTGGGGATGATCGGTATTCTGATCGCATTGTTAAATTCATTGCTGATGCCAGCATTGACCATGATGCTATTCAGCGATTGCCGGGTAAACGGCCGGGGCTTTATCTGATTGATCAGGAAAAGGGCGATCGCGTTTTCACTTATTGGCGGGAAAATTCTGCTGCGCGGCAAATGGCCGATAATATTGATGAACTGTCATCGGGATTGTGTGATGCAGACGTGATTTACCTGTCTGGCATAACGCTTGCGATTTTGGCACCTGATCGTCGTGCCGCGTTGATTAATTTGTTAACGCAGTTGTCGAAAAATTCCCGCATTGTATTCGATCCCAATATTCGTCCTGCCCTTTGGCAGGATATGGAAACCTGCAAGGAAAACATTTCGGCCGTTGCGGCAATTTCCAACATTATCCTGCCCAGTTTTGATGATGAATCCACTTTGTTTGGGGATCCTTCACCACAGGAAACGGTTCACCGTTATCTTGAACTTGGCGCGGCCGAGGTGGTTGTGAAAAACGGTAAACATCCGTGTTGTTATTCACAGGACGGCAATGTTCACGCGCTTGATACGCCGCCTGTGACACAGGTTGTTGACGCGACCGGTGCGGGGGATTCATTTAACGCGGCCTTTTTGGCCAAACGTCTTGGTGGTGCGGATTGTGCCACGGCAATCATGGCCGGTCAGGCGCTTTCGGCCCGTGTTATTCAGTGCCATGGGGCTATGCTGCCTGTCTGATAAGCATCTGCAGTTTACGCAAGCTGGCATAACAATGCAGGGCGCAAAATTTTATCACTGTGCTGTTGCGTGGAAATTCCAGTAAAGAGAGTGGGGATCAATCCACGCGTGCATAAAAATTAGCAATGATATTGAAAATGATTATCATTACTGATACGTTCCGCCCGTCGCCACTGCGGGGACTTCCGGCCTGTAATCATCTATTGTGATCGTCGGGCAGGACTTCATAGGTAATGATTGAGTGTGGTCATGAGTTTCTGGGGCAATACACTTGCGAAGCTGTTTGAAGATCACCGGCGTCAACTTGTTGCCATGGTTGTGCGCCGCGTGCGTGATCGTGAAATTGCCGCCGAGCTTGTGCAGGATGTCTATGCACGGTTGATGCAATCGGGGGATTGCGGTGCAGAAGAAGCCAATACCAAAGTGCTTTATGCTTCCGTTCGAAATGCCGTGATTGATCATCATCGCAGTACCTATGGCAGGACCCAGGCCATGAACGGTATTTTGCCCAGCCAGCTGTGGCTGTGTGAAACCACATCGCCACAGGAACATGCCGAATCCCGACAGGCACTTTCGGCACTGGATCGTGCCCTTTTGGAGCTGTCGCCAAAGGCGCGCGAGATGTTTATTTTGCATCGCGTAGACGGGATTCCGAATACCAAGCTGGCCAAAAAATACGGCATTTCTGTCAGTGCGGTGGAAAAGCAATTGGCGCGCACCATGCGCCATTGTCAGGAACGGCTGGCAGCCTATCGCAACGACGACTGATAAATTCCCATACGAACTATGAGGATATTTTCGCGTCATCCGTTATTAGATATAGAAAGGGAATTTGGCGGGCCGCATTATTTGCTGCTATGAACGCCAAGCCATAACGGATAAACCGGGACCCCATGCAAGCCGCTTTCGAGCCAACCGACCAGCAAAAGGACGAAGCCGCACTCTGGCATACCAGACGTGCAGGTGGATCTCTGTCGGCGGCACAGGAAGATGAATTTGAAAATTGGCTGAATTCGGATCGCAACAACCGGTTGGCGTTTGACCAGATGCGTGTCCTTTGGGCCCAGATCGAAGATCCGGCAAGACGCCTGTCGACAAATCGACCGAAAATGAGTTTGTCCAGGTTCCGTTCATGGTCTCCGTCTCACAGGTCTTTTGCTGCGATGGCCGGGATGGCCGCCATTGTCGGGGGCATCTTTTTCCTGCAGCCGGATATCATTGGCAATATACAGGCCGATATCGTTACCGATCATACCACGGTTACACCGATTGAATTGCCTGATGGATCGGTTGTGCAATTGGCGGCAAACAGCGCGCTTGCAACTGATTTTGCCAATGGTCATCGTGATGTTGAACTTTTGCGCGGTCAGGCATTTTTCGACGTCGTGCATCGCAACGGTGATCCGTTTCGGGTTCACACTGGTGATGCAACAATCCGCGTTGTTGGCACGCGCTTTAACGTTGATTATCTGTCACACCAAACGATTGTTGTTGTCGAAGACGGTGCTGTTCGTGTTTCCAGCAATCGGGATGCGGATGGTGTTCTTCTGGGCCCCGGGCAACAGGTTGCGGTCAGGGGCGACGCACTTGCCACATCGAAAATCGAAGATGTTAATCTGGCGCTGACCTGGATGAAAGGTCGGCTTAGTGTGCGCAATATGCGGGTTGCTGATCTGATGACCCGTTTGGAAAATTACAGCGACGGCAAGATTGTTGTTGTCGGCAAGATTGCCGGGCGAAGCATTTCAGGCAGTTTCCCGACCACCGATATCGCCGGATCGCTTGAAACCGTGGCCGATGCAATTGGTGCGTCGGTCGTTAAAACCTCACCTTGGCTCACCGTCATTTACTGAGATTGCGAAAAATTCGCAAAAAAGTGCCCGGTGATGTGAGGACTCTTATTTCCCGTTCGTTTGTCCTTATTAGAAGCAGGGGGGGCCTGCCTGAAAGATAAGACGCATATGGAGCGGAAAGTTGGAATTCAAACAGGCAAAAACAAGAACATACTCTCTTATCTCGGCCTTGCTGGTATCAACCGCAATGGTCGTGCCGATGGCATCGGGGGCGATGGCCGCGAATGTGCAAACCGAAATTGCACAGGCAATACATTCATTTGATATTTCGGTTACGACGCTTGCTGATGGTGTCGCCGAGATCGGCGCAGCATCGGGCTGGCGGATCGCCTATACGGTTGATCTTCCGGGAATTGAAGGCACGCGCGTTATCCGCGGTGACATGACGGTTCCTGCTGCAATGGAAATCTTGCTACGTGGTACCGGGCTGTCCTATCGCGAAACCGGTGAAAACGCCCTGATCCTGATTGATCTGGCGGCGGAGGCTGGACAATCTGGCGCCACAATTGTCGACCCGATCCGTGTCGAAGGCGTTGGTGTAAAGTCCGATTTGGCGCCAGCATATGCCGGTGGTCAGGTTGCGACCGGCGGGCGTCTTGGTTTGTTGGGCAATACCGACATCATGGACGCCCCGGTCAGCATCACCAGCTACACCAGTGAAAGAATTGCTGATCAGCAGGCGCAAACGATTGCAGACGTCCTGAAAAATGATCCGTCCGTCAGAACACCAAACAGTGGCGGTGGGATGCTTGATACCTATCAAATTCGCGGGTTCAGCATCAATACAGGGAATTCCGGCGAGATGGCGCTGAACGGTGTTTATGGCGTTGCGCCAACCTATCGCGCACTTTCCGGTTTTGCAGAACGTGTCGAAGTTCTTAAAGGTCCGGCGGCTTTGCTGGGCGGAATGGCGCCAAATAGTGGTGTTGGCGGGGTTATCAATATTGTTCCCAAACGTGCCGGTGACACGGACCTTAATCGGGTTAGTGCCGATTACGGACTTGGCGAACAGGCAGGTGGCAACATTGATTTTAGCCGTCGTTATGGTGAAAACGGCGAGTTTGGGGTTCGTTTTAACGGTGGATACCATAACGGCGATACCTATCTGGATCACCAGACCCGCGAAACATCACTTGGTGCCCTTGCCCTTGATTATCGTGGCGAAGACCTTCGTCTTTCGCTTGATGTTATTGATCAGCGTGAAAACCTGAACGCACCATTCCGTGAATACCGGATTGCGTCGGGAGTGACGATGCCGTCTGCCCCGGATGGCAACAAGAACGTTACCCATGATTGGGAATGGTCGGATGCCGTTGATCAATCCGCGATGTTGCAGGGTGAATACGATCTTGATAACAGCTTCACCCTGTTTGGTAATTTTGGCGGCGGGAAAACCGAAGTCGACCGGTTATTCGGTTATCCGATCATTCGCGGTGCCGATGGCACAATCGAAGATGACAGCCTGTCTTATATGCGGTTCCAGACAGAACGTTGGACGGCGAGCAGTGGCGTCCGTTCCGAATTTGAAACTTTGGACGTCAATCACGAAGTGACCCTTGAGGCCAGCCGGTATCAGGATATCTTTAGTCGCGGGAGTGTGTATTCGGCTACCGATCCATTTTCGAATATCTATGCGCCGGTGGCCAATGCACCGATTGCAGTTGCAGCCCCGGCATCCAAGCCAAAAATCTCTGAAACGGCTATGACCGGTGTGGCATTGGCTGACACCATGTCGGTGTGGGATGATCAGCTTCTTGTAACGCTTGGGGCGCGCCAGCAGCGCGTTGAAACCGATAACTTCAGCGAAACAACCGGTGCTACAACCTCGACCTATGACAAAAGCGTTCTGACGCCCATGGCTGGTATCGTATTCAAACCGGTGGAAAGTGTTTCACTTTACGCCAACTATATTGAAGGTCTCAGCAAGGGGGCGAATGCACCGATCACCGGACAGGCATTGTCGCCTTATGTTGCCGAACAGATCGAAACCGGTGTGAAATTGGACTTTGGTTCATTTGGCGCAACTGCTGCAGTATTCCAAATCACAAAGCCTTTCGCCCAAAATGTAAGCGGCAGTTATAGCAGTGACGGCGAACAGCGGAACCGTGGGTTTGAGCTGAACGTCTTTGGGGAAGTTACGCCGAATGTTCGCTTGCTGGGCGGGGTGATGTTCCTTGATGCGGAACTGACCAAGACCAACAGTACCTCGACCCAAGGAAATCGTGCCATTGGTGCGCCAGAAATGCAGGCGAACCTGACCGCAGAATGGGACACTCCCTTTGTCAAAGGGATGACGCTTAGCGGTACGATTACGCACACTTCCGAACAATATATCGACACTGCCAATACCCAGGATATCCCTGATTGGACGACGCTTGATCTTGGCCTTCGGTATAAAACAACTCTTGCCGAAACGCCGGTTACCTTGCGGGCAACAATTCAGAACGTCACGGACGAGGATTATTGGTCCGGTGTGAACGAATTCAGCATGATTTCAGTTGGTGCCCCGCGTACAGCATTGCTGTCTCTGACTGCCGATTTCTGATGGTGCGGGCGGCATCGATTACAGTGTCGCCCAACCCAATCCGACAATAAAAAAAACGGACATCGAAAAGATGCATTCACTTTACGGGACGGAGCAAATGACATTTTTGTCCAAGGTTAAGGGGGACGGGCAATGCCCTGATCCTGATCCAAGCCGGTTGCCTGCACTGTTGCCGGTTCTTGATCCGGCGGTCCACCGATTGTTGTCGGATGATGGCAACAGATTGGCGACGTTAACCAATCAATACGGGTCGCCGCTTAATATTGTTTTCCCACATATCCTTGGTCAGAACCTTGCGCGGATAGCCAATGCGTTTGACCGGCATGCGGTAAAGTCGAACATTTTTTATGCTGCAAAAGTGAATAAGTCTCATTCGCTTATCTCTGCGGCGGTTTCCTGCGGGATCGGTGTTGATGTTTCAAGCCTGTTTGAGCTTGAAGACGCTTTGGTTTCTGGGTGTGATGGTAGTCTGATTTGTGCGTCGGGGCCGGCTAAACCTACGGATTTTCATCAGAAACTGATCGATGTCGGTGCCCTGATATCGATTGATTCGCTTGAGGAACTTTATGATCTGGTTGCATTAACCGGCAATTGGGAACAGGGACATAGAACCCGTATCCTGCTGCGCTATCGTCCGATCAATGCAAGTGCGAGCAGGTTCGGCCTTGCCCCCGAAGATATGCCTGAAGCATTGCGGTTTGTTGCGCAGCATTCCGGGGATCTTGCGTTTGAAGGTTTCCATTTTCATCTCGGTGGTTATGCCCATGAAAACCGGGTGCAGGCATTTTGCGAGATCACCGAATGGGTGCGGGTTGCCGCTGATCTTGGTCTTTCGGTCTCAATGATTGATATCGGTGGTGGCTTGCCGGTTCGCTACGTTGAACCGGATTCTTATGCTGCCTTTCTGGCTGTCCAGAACGGGGATCATTACCGCAATGGTATCGTGCCGCGTTCTTTCTATCCCTATGGCGGTGCGGTTGATGCCACAGAATGGATCGACAGGTTCCTTTTGGCCGTCGGGCCAGAGGACATGACCGTCGGACAATATCTGCGCGCTACCGGAATTGCTATCGGGTTGGAGCCGGGCCGCAGTCTTGCCGATCAAACGGCGATTTCGGTATTTCGCATTACACGCACTAAAAACCTGCCTGATGGCACATGTGTTCTGTTTGCTGAAGGCAGCAGTTTCAGTGCCTGTGAGACATGGTTCGCGTCTGAATTTCTTGTGGACCCCATCTTGATTTCGGCTGCTGTGCCGGGGCAAGACAATGCTGGTGAAAAGCCGGAAAATGGTCCTGTTCGGGCCTATGTCGCAGGCCATAGCTGCCTCGACGAGGACATCATTTCCAATCGATTGATTTCTTTTACGACCAAGCCGCAAAAGGGCGATTTGCTCGTTTATGGCAATACGGCCGGTTACCAGATGGACCTGTTGGAAAATGAATTCCACCGGGTTCCGATGCCGCGCCGTATTTCCATCAGCGCCGATCTGGCGACAGTTCAACCGGACGATCAAAAGGGAACATCCCGATGATACAGACCAAGGTTACCAATCTGATCGGAAATACCCCGTTGCTGGAACTTCCAGTCGCGGCACCGAATGTCCGTTTCTTGTTGAAGATCGAAAAGAACAATCCCGGCGGCAGCATGAAAGACCGCATGGCACGCAGTATGGTTTTGGCGGCAATCAAAGAGGGGCGTCTGTGCGAAGGCGGGACGATTGTTGAATCCTCATCAGGCAATACAGGCATTGGTCTGGCAATTGTCGCAGCCGAACTGGGGCTGCGTTTCATTGCCGTTGTCGATCATCATGCCGCACCCGATAAATTGGCCGTCATGAGGGCGATGGGGGCCGAACTTCGTTTTGTCGATGGTGAATACGCCGAGGATGAGGTTGCCGTGGTTGAACGGCAACGTCTTGCTGCGGAATTGGGTGCAAATATTCCCGGGGCGATTTTTATGAACCAGTCTGATAACCCGGCCAACCCGGCTGGTTATCAGGGGTTTGTCGATGAACTGATTGCCCAGACCGGTGGCGAAGTTAATGCATTTTGTGGCTGTACCGGAACGGGCGGATCACTGAGCGGTATTGCCCGCGGTCTTAAAAAATTCAATCCGGCGATCCGTACTGTCGGGGTCGAACCAAAAGGATCGATTGTTTTTGGTCAGCCCGGTCATGCCTATTACCAGTCCGGTACCGGCACACCGAAAGGTGACGAAGTTGGCAAGGTTCTTGATTACGATGTGATCGATATCGGGACTCAGGTTGGTGATGCCGAGGCTTTTGAAACCGCACGCTATGTTGCCCAAAATTGTGGCCTTTTGGTTGGCGGGTCTACCGGTGGGGCGATTTATGCAGCATTGGAACATATCCATGCGGGCAAGATTGGCGGCACGGTTGTCTGCACCGTTGCCGATGGCGGCGAGAAATACCTGCACACGGTCTTTGATGAGAAATGGCTTGCTGCGCGTGATTTGCTAAATACTGGCGTGTGGCGTCAACTGGCGCAATGGATGCCGCTGGCGCGACCATATGCGGCACATCCGGAACTTATCGAGGATGTCGCTTAATGGCCATCTCACAGCAGAAATGGCCGATCGTTCTGATTGATCCGCATCGTTTGCGCCGCCACGAAGAACATGTTGCTGCCCATGCAGATGCCCTGCGTAACGTCATATTGGCGGCCGGTATTTGGACAACTCCGATTGTTGTCGAATGGGAAGACCTGATTGTCATGGACGGGCATCATCGCCTGTCTGTTGCTTGTGCTGCGGGATTGTCGCATGTGCCCTGCCTGATGGCAGATTACCGGACGGTCCGGGTCGAAACACGCCGTGCCGATTTTGTCGTGACACCCGATGATATCCGCAAGCGGGCCCGCACCGGGGCACTTTATCCACCCAAAACCACACGTCACCATATTCCCGCTGAATGGAATGCTGCCTGTGCGATTGATCTGGATCTTCTGCGTGTGATGCCGGCCTTGAACTATTCGTTGGCAAATGGCCCCCATCGCGATGTGGATGGGAGGTGTGCGGGATGATTTCACAAACCCAGACGCCGGAACCGCTTCGCGTGGTGATTTGTGGCGGTGGCCGGACCGGACATTTGAATGCTGTGTTGTTCAAACAGCTTCCCGGTGTCGAAGTTCGGCTTCTGACCGGGAATGATGCCGTGGTTGCGGCGCATAATACGGGCACAGGCATTCAGGCACTTCTGCCGGATGGCGGTGACATCAGCGCACGGCTGGATGGTATCAGTTCAAACCCCGGCGACATCATGTCTGATGCGGATATTGTCATTGTGACATTGCCTGCACATGCCCGAATGGACTTGTTGCGCCAGATTGCACCATATCTGCCAACAGATAAGCCGGTTTACGTCGGGGCTATTCCCGGATTTTGCGGTTTTGACTGGCTGGCAGAAAATATTCTGGCTGAGAACGCAAATGTTGTGATTTGGGGCATGAAGGATGTGCCCCATACCGCGTTCGAACTTGACCCGGGCCGGTCGATTCGGATGGGCGGGGCAAAAAGTGTTTTGCATGTCGCAACGCATGATCGTGAAACCGATACTGCGCGTTATGAGCTGGCCGGGCATTTCAAACGGCTTTACGACGCCCCGGTTGTGCTTCTTGACAGTTTTCTTGAAATTACCCTGACACCGGGCAACCCGATCATGCACAGCTCGGTGATTTATGGCCTGATCGGTCCGTTTGGTCAGTGGCATAACCGGACCTTTGCATCGCCGATCTGCTGGTGGTCAGAATGCCCGGAAGTCGGAGCTTATTTCCTGGAACGTTGCGATGCCGAAAGTCAGGCATTATGCAGCAAAATAGAACAGGTTCTGGCGGCGGATCTTTCATCGGTAAGGCCGATTAAGGATGAAATCGTTGATGCCTATGGTGATCAGATTATTGATCGCCACACCATGTTGTCGGTTTTGCGCAGCAATCGGGCCTATGAAGGTATTCGGGCACCGCTTGTCCCCGCCGGACAGAATAAAACCGGCCTGATCATGGACCCGCAAAGTCGGGCTTTTCAGGAAGACGTGGCCTTTGGGCTTGCCCTTTTGGTTGAAATGGGCCGCCGACTGTCCGTCGCCCTGCCGCATATCGAAGAAATATTTGATTGGAGTGTTGCCTATATGGGCGGGCTCAAAGCGTCCTCGCTGGATTACTTTCCGGCGAACTGGCCGATTGAAAGTAACGGATCATGAACAAGAATCTCTTTATTCAGGTCGCAACTGACCCCCTTTCTTCTGATGGTATCGAAAAACAAGCCAATGCCTATGCGCAGGCCAACGCGCTGCGCCGCGTCATTCGTTGCCTGTTTGCCGAGCGGATCATCGATCCTGATCAACTCGTTTTTCTGTCGGATGGTAAAAGTGCTGAATTTATGATGCGTGGCGGCGAGGACATGCTCTGGTTTGAGGACATCGAACACGCACCGGCCAATACCTTTATCAATCATGGCGCCGTCAAATTTCGAAAACCGGACGGAGATTGGCAGTTTATCTCAACCGCAGCCGATCTGATCGATGCGATGTTGCCCGGATTTGATTTTAAACCGGCCGATAGCGGGGCGGAAAACCTTAAACGCGATATTGCCAACAGCATTGAAAATGATGCTCTGGCCCGCATGTTCCGTGCGAAATGGAATGTATCGCTTAAGGATGAGATTACGGCAAGTGGTGCAAATGGTTTGATCGATTATATGCGCCAGAAATTTGATGCACGCGATGCATCGATTATCCTTGATCAATGGGGGTCGCTGGAAGGTCATCCGTTTTATCCAACGTGGAAAACCAAACCGAACCTGACGGTCGGGGAAGTTATGGATCTTTCGCCGGAATTTGCCGCGATTGTTCCTTTGCGTATGGCGGCACTGCGTGCGGATATGGCGCATCTTGAACATATGCCCCATATCATCGACATTCATGAATGGTTTGCCCAAAACCTGCCATCAGTCTATCGCGATTGGAAAGGTGCGCTGGTGGCCCGGGGGCTTTCAAGTGCTGATTGGTTGCCACTGCCAATCCATGGCTGGCATCTTGAACATCATGTAAAAATCCATTTCGCAAACGAGATTGCCGACGGCATCCTGATTGTTGACGGCCCGGATATCGAAACCCGGCCCAGTATGTCGTTCCGAACCATGTTGCCAACCGATCCGCAAAATAGTCCGTTTATTAAATTGCCGGTGGCGATCTGGTTGACCAGTGAATTGCGCAGTCTTCAGGCGAAATCAATCCATATGGGCCCGCGCATCAGCACGGTGATCAGCCAAATCCTTGAAGCCGAAAACGGTTTTGATGAATCGCTTGAAATCTTTACCGAGGATGTTGGCATTCACTATAAACATGCAGTTCGTCAGGATGATGCCGAAGGTAAGCTTTTGTCTGTGATCTTCCGGGCGACCAAGGGGCGTTTGGACCGCAATGATGGCTTGCTGCCGGTAACGGTTGCGGCTCTTTTGACCCGCGCCCCATCGGGCGATGGGCCATTGATTTCCGAAATGGTTGACGGTCCGAATGGCCGTGCAACCACGGCCGAGGTTGTCGATTTTTTCCGTGCCTATGCGCGTGCGGTCATTCATCCAGTCATTCAGATTTATTTGATATATGGCATCGCATTGGAAGCCCATCAGCAAAATGCATCTATCCTGTTTGATGAAAACGGCACACCTGTTCGCATGTTGATCCGTGATTTTGGCGACGGACGAACCTATATGCCATTGCTGAACGAACGCGGATACGATCTGAAATCCTATTATTACAAGGGTATCCTGCCGACGGTGTTTGATGGTGATATTGAACCGGTACGGTCATTTGTGATTGATGCCTGTTTCGTCTGCCACCTGCATGAAATGGCCCTGACGCTGAGCGCGCATTATGGGCTTGATCGCAATATCCTTTGGCAGGTGATGAGGGCGGAAACCGAGCGTGCCTTTGATGCTGCGAAACCGCATCTCAACTCCGCTGTATTCTGGCGGGAAGAGCGGGAAGTTTTCCTGACGCAGGATTGGTCAACACGATCCGTCTTGCGGATGCATATGCAAAAATATGCGGATTATCGTGTTCAGCATCAATTGCCCAATCCGATGGTCATCGAGGCAAAATCCGCATGATGGCAGGGGTGGGACAACCGCTATCAGTTCGCTGGCAGATACATCTTTTGTTTGTCATTCAACTTGTCTCGATGGGTGCAATGGAAATGAGCGGGCCGTTTTGGCCCGTTCATCTGCGTTCGCTTAGCCATTCAGATGGTGTGTTTACCTTTGCCAGTATTGCTGTCTATGTCGGGCCGATGCTGGGCATCATGTTGACCAGTACCTTTTGGGGGCGTCTGGGGGACCGATACGGGCACAAGGCGATGATGATGCGGGCTCTTTTGGGGCTTGCTATCACGCAACTGGCTTTGGCTTATGCCAATGATATCTGGTTGATCCTGATGTTGCGGTTTTTCCAAGGTGCTTGTGCGGGCTATATCGCCCCGGCGCAGGCCTATGGTGTCAGTATCGAAAGTCCGGCCAAACGGGCCAAGCTGTTTGCCTATCTGCAGGTTTCCACCAATGTCGGGTCGCTGGGCGGTGCATTGGTCGGCGGGGTGATCCTTGATCATGCGGCCTTTTTCTGGATCAACTTTTCGGCAGCCATTCTTTGTGCGGCCTGTCTGGTATCTGTCTGGATTTTGTTGCCCGTTGTTGCGCCAAAAGACAGGGCCCGTGCCGCAATCACCAACGCAACACCGGTTGGAAAGGTCAGTATTTTGCGATCCCCCCAGATCGTTTCATTGCTGACCATTTTGGGTGTGTTGCTGTTGGGGCGGATGGTGACCCAG
Source organism: Thalassospira alkalitolerans (assembly GCF_002115745.1). GTDB lineage: Bacteria > Pseudomonadota > Alphaproteobacteria > Rhodospirillales > Thalassospiraceae > Thalassospira > Thalassospira alkalitolerans. Next base: position 147,231 of record NZ_JFKB01000010.1, on the reverse strand, counting down.
TCGCCATTCTCGATCTATGTGCTGAGCATCTTTGATGTTGGCAACTGGGTTGTCGGGCTTTGCTATGGCCTGCTGGCACTTGGGTTTGTGACATCGGCATCACTTTGGGCGCGCTATTTCGAAGGCCGCACCGCGCGTGACGTGCTGGGCGGGATGTGTCTGGTGATTGCCGGATGTGTTGTGGTCACGCTTCTGGCCGGGTTCACCCGGTCGATTTTTGTTTTTACCGCGATGTATTTTGTTTGGGGTGTGTTGCTGGGCGCGACCACGCCGGTTTTAACAGCCCTTGTATCACGCGCAGCAGGTGATCACCGGCAAGGGCATGTTTTGGGGCTTGCGCAAAGTACGGCGCAATTTGCCTCCATCGCGGGGATCGCGCTTGGCGGCTGGTTCAGTCAGGCTGCCGGACTTTCAAATATCTATTTTCTTGTTGGGTTTGTTTACGCCATGGGGTTGGTTCTGACCGTGTTTGTACGCGCACGTGCGGGGTTTTCAGCCCGGCCCTCTGAAATACCGGGAGAGTAAAAATGATCGTAAAAATGACGTTCCGCCTGATCGCTGCCATCGGCCTTGGTGTGTTATCTGTTCAGGCGGCCTTTGCCGAAATGATTACCGTAACCGATATCGCCGGCCGCGAAGTCAGGGTTAACGCACCGATCCAGCGCGCCGTGCTGGGTGAAGGTCGCCAGCTTTATATGATTGCGGCCCTTGATCGTGAAAATCCGGCCAAACGTATTGTTGGCTGGCGTAAGGATTTGATTGATGCCGATCCGGCAACTTATCAGGCCTATCTGGCAAAATTCCCGGCATTTGGTGATATCCCGGCCTTTGCCGGGTTGGAGCAAAGCCTGATTGATATTGAAACCACAATTGCGCAAAAACCAGATGTTGTGTTTCTGAACCTTGAAACCCAGCAGGCAGTCGATGAAGCCAATTATATTGAAAAGCTTGATGCGCTGGACATTCCGGTGATCTATGTCGATTTTCGTCATGATCCGGAACACAATACCGAGCCGTCCATTCGTCTGTTTGGCAAGTTGTTCGATCAGGAAGCCCGTGCCGAGGAATTCGTTACGTTTCGCGCCAATGAAATCGCCCGTGTAACCGATAAACTGGCACAAATTGATTTGGTCCGGCCCAAGGTGTTTATCGACCGCGCAGCGGGATTTTACGAAGATTGCTGTCATTCGTTTGGCGATGGCAATTTTGGCGCGATGGTTGAAATGGCGGGTGGTGACAATATCGCCAAGGATTTTATTCCGGGTACTTTCGGGCAAATCAATGCTGAACAGGTTCTGATTTCAAGTCCCGATCATGTGATCGTCACCAGTGCGGCATGGGATGCCTATGTGCCGGGTGGCAAATGGGTGCCGGTTGGTCCGGGGGCGGATGCTGATCTGGTCGAAAAGAAGCTGGAATATTATCCGACGCGCCCAGCCTATCTGGGCATTGCTGCGCAAAAAACGCATGCATTCCACGCGGTCTGGCATCAGTTTTACAACAGCCCGTATCAGTTTGTTGCGATCCAGCAGATGGCAAAATGGTTCCACCCCGATCTGTTTGCCGATCTTGATCCGGACGAAACGTTCCGTCAGTTGCATGATCGTTTTCTGCCAATCGATTATCAGCCGGGTTACTTCGCGACATTGGCTGGGGCACAATAGGGTTGGAATAGAAAAAGGCCGGGCTGCTGGGTGGCAGTCCGGCCTTTTGATTTGGCGTATCGGGTTCCCGATATCTTATTTCTTTTGAAGTTTTGCCTGTTCAAGTGACCAGTATTCCATATCAAACAGATCGGCTTCGTTGATTGGCGCGAAGGTGCCGACTTCTTCGGCGGCATTAATGATGCGTGCGGTTTGCTCGCCCAGATCACCAGCAATGCTTGCGGCTTTGTCATTCGTCCCCAAACCGATAAGTCCAAGCCCCTTGATCAGGATCATGCGTGGCCAGGGATCAAGCATGACTTTTTTCTCGGATGCATTTGGCGCATTGCGATCAAAATAGGCCTTGTAACGGGTTTTGTAGTCGTCAAGTGCCGCCAGGATGTCCTCCGCCGAGGCGTCGGCATTCAAGATCAATGGAAACGGTTTGATCCGAATGACGTGATCGGGGGTTGCGGTGCCACGCACGGCAATGGTGTCGAGGGCATCGTTGGTAAGGTACTTTCGGATCGACGGACCGGTGCGGAAATCCATGCCCAGTGACGACGTAAATGGCGAATTGCCCGCGCGGAGTCCGGTTTCGATCCTGCCCGCAAGATCGGCATCAATGGTACCATCGGATTTTTCCGGACCGGGAAGGGTGATGCCGCGGGCGGCAAGATAGTTTTCCGCATCCGTGACGAAATCGATCATCCGGTCATAGGACTGTCGCGCCGTATCACCAAAGGTAAACAGACCATGGTTCTTAAGCCACAACCCCTCGCATTCGGGGAAACGATCAAACAGGTCGGCACCTGCAATTGAAAGATCATAGCCCGGCATGACATAGGGCAGAAACGCAAGGCGATCCCCATAGATTTCGCGCATCAGGTCTTCGGAATTATCCTGATTGGCAAGTGCCAGAACAGCCGTTGAATGAGTATGGTCGACAAAGTCGAATGGAAGATAGGCATGCAGCAATGCTTCGACCGATGGGTTTGGAGCGGACGGATCAAGCAGATTGCTGCGCAGCAATGCGACCATTTCCGGATCGGAAAGTTTTTTGCCTTTGCGGGCATCATGAAGCGGCGCGAGCTTTACAGCCGGAAGTCCAGCTGCCTCGATGGTTTCAAGATCCCAGCCACTGCCTTTGACATGCATGATGGGGGTCCCGTCGGCATCTGTAACCTTGACCGAAGTATTGCCGCCACCGTGCAAGACAAGGTCGGCGACTTTGCCAATGATCCGCGACGTATAAACACGAAGGCCTAATGCCTGGGGTTGGCCGTTTGCACGGGCATCGTTGGCATATTGGGCCGCGTCATTATCGTTCCAGAGGTTTTCCATGGGGCGCTTCCGTAAATTCGATCAAATAATCACAAAAAAGAATGCGGGCACGGCATCCCCCCAGGAACGCCGTGCCCGTTTCGCCAAAGATCAGAAATCGAAGTTATCGATATTGTCTTTGGTAAAGACGGTACGTTTCGGCAGCAGGATGATGCCGTTGCCGTCAGCTTCGTAGTCGTAACCCTGAACACTGTTCGGCGAGACTTCAACAGTGCCGACACCCGGAATATCGAGCGTGTCACCAACATTCATCGGGCCGTTTTCAAGAACATGATTGGCGACATAGACCGAAATCTTGCCCTGTTCGGTTACGTCCCAAAGGCCAAAGCGCTCGACCGTGCCGCGTTTGACATAGGGGCGCATGACATTCGGGGTCGAGAAACCAACAATCGCAACCTTGCCGGCACGATCCAGATTTTCAGCCGCCTGTGCAGATGCCGGAAGGGCATTGGCATCCGGTGCAATGATTGCATCAAGGTCCGGATATGCTTTCAGGATGCTTTCGGCAGTCTGCAGCGATTTCTGTGCATCGTTGTAACCGTACTGGGTGGTGACAACTTCCCATTCCGGGTGTTCAGCCGCGATTTTCGCTTTTGCTGCATTGGCCCAGGCATTCTGGTCGGTCACGGTCGGGCTGGAATAGAAGAAGGCGACTTTGGCCTTTTCCTTTTTGATTCCATCATTGGCCATATCGACCAACAAGCTACCAAGCTGTTCCGGCGTGCCTTGGTTAACATAATAGCTGCGGCATTCCGGTTTGACGTCGCTATCCCAGGTCATGATCAGAACGTCGCGTTTCATGGCGCGGTCAAGTGCCGGGCAAAGGCCATCGGGCGAAACCGACGACAGGATGATTGCGTTATAACCTTGATTGACAAAGTTGTTCACGAATTGAACCTGACCCGAAACACTTGGTTCGGTCGGGCCATCATAGGTCACATCAACGCCAATTTCCTTGCCGGCGGTTGTTGCGCCGTTGCCGCCGCTGGTGAAGAAGCCGACACCAACCAGTTTCGGAATAAAGGCAATCTGGTTTTCAGCATAGGCAGGGGCTGCTGCCAAAAGTGACCCGGCAAGTGCGGCCGCCGTCGTCCATTTAAGAATTCTTCCTGACATTTTTTTCCTCCTCATGATGCTGCGCGTTTTCGGTTCATCGCCATTATCCGCGCAGCGATAAAGTCGGTAAGCACAGCACTTCCGTGGCGCAATGCTACCGCTACGACCAGCAACGCACCTGAGAGCGCGCTGGAAATCTGACTTGGGACACCGCTCATTTGCAGGCCTTGCTGCAAATAACCGATGACAAGGGTGGCCAGCAGGGTGCCGATAATAGACCCCTGTCCGCCATAAATTGATGCGCCGCCCAGGACGGCAGCTGTGATCGCGGGCAACAGTGTTGCCGTGCCAAGATCAACACGGGCCGATCCGAAATAGGACGACAGAACCAGCCCCGCGACGGCGGCAAAAACACCGGTCATGACATAGGTGATGGTCTGGATGGTCCGGATCGGCAGGCCGCTGTATCGGGCGGCATGTTCGCTAAGCCCGCACATGAAGACCGACCGGCCAAAGCGTGAATAATGCAGGATGACAAACAGAATGACCGCTTCGACCAGCAAGACGACGAACGGGGCTGGAAGCCCGGCAAGCTCGAAATAGGCGAACGCGGTAAAGACATCGGGGAAGTTGCCGATCCCTTCATATCCACTGGCGCCGACAACACCCGAAAGAACCGTTGCCGCACCGCCAAACAGATAAAGACTGCCCAGTGTCACAACGAGCGGCTGGATGCGTGACACATGAATAATCGTGGCATTGAACAACCCGGCAGCAGCCCCGGCAACAAGCGATGCCAGAATGGAAATCGGAAGCGGCATGCCAAAGAAGTTCGAAATACCAAAGATGATCGCGCATAAACCAACCGCGGATGCAAAAGACACATCAATGCCGCCTGCGATAATCACGATGGTCAGCGGTAGGGCAACAATGCCGATCTGGGCAAAGTCGCTGGTGCTGTAAAGCAGGTTCGACAGATTAAGGAAACGCGGATTGATCATGCCAAAGATGGCAAATTCAGCGATCAGCATGCAAAGCAGGGCCGTTTCCCAGCGCAAGACAAAACGTTTCATCATTCCCCGGTCTCCTGTGCGCGTGTTCGGGTGTTTTTTTCCGATGCGGGATTTGTGCCGGGGGCTGGGTGCGGGGCCGGGTCATGAACAGCATAGCGTTTCGCCCGGATGGCTTTTTCAACGGCAATGCGGACCCGACCGTCAAGTAACAGCACCAGCAGCAGAACCGCGCCCGCGATAAAGTCATTCCAGAAGGCCGGGATTTTCAGAAACACCAGCGCACTGTCGATGGATGTCAGGAAAATTACCCCAACAAAAATGCCGGGCACTGTGCCGCTTCCGCCCAATAGGCTGACACCACCAAGAACGTTTGCGGCAATCGATTTAAGTTCCAGCCCATTGCCAGCCTGATTGGGGATAAAGCCAATTTGTGCCGCAAAGATGATCCCGGCGATTGCCGCCAGAACGCCTGCGGCAACAAAGGCCGCGATCTGAACCAGTTTCACGGGAATGCCAAGATGGCGTGCGGCCTCGCGGTTATCGCCGACGGCATAAAAATAACGACCAAACCGTGTCTGTCGCGAAAAGGCCCAGACCGCGACAAGTGACATCAGCACAACGACGGTCAGGATTGAAATGCCGATGTCGCCGTTGTTGGCCAGTGCCTTTAAGGGCTGGGGAAGTTCTTCGATCCAGTTGCCACCGGTCAGGATCAGCATAAAACCGCGGAAAAGACCAAGTGTGCCGAGCGTTGCGATGATGGATGGCACATTCAGGATTGTGACCAGAACGCCATTGATCAGTCCGGCAATCGCCCCGGCCAGAAGGCAGACGGCAATTGCACTGCCAAGTCCGTATCCATTGTTTAGCATGATGCCAAGAACAACAGCACTGAGGCCAAGGACAGACCCGCTTGAGACATCAATATTGCGGGTCAGGATCACCAGCATGGTGCCAAGACTGACCGACAACAGCACAAGACTGTTGGACATGATGACGGATGCGGTTGAAAGCGAAAGGTAGCCGGGGGCGGCCATTCCGATCAGAAGGAATGCCAGAACGGTGACAGCGCAAAGGGTTGCAACGCGGTTGCGTGCAAAGAAATCAAGCATTGGGATGGCCCCCGGACTCAAAGGCAAGATGGGCAATGGCATCAACGGTAATGGCGTTACCATCGAGTTCGCCACATTGATGGCCATGCGCCATAACGATGACGCGGTCGGCCAGTTGTTCGATCTCGTCGAAATCCGATGAAATCAAAACCACGCCAAGGCCTTTGTCAGCCAGATCGCGGATCAGGCGGTAAATGTCATTGCGTGCGGCGACGTCGACCCCGCGGGTAGGTTCGTCAAGGATCAGAACGCGGGGATCAGCAGCAAGGCATTTGGCCAAAAGAACTTTCTGCTGGTTGCCCCCGGAAAGGCGTCCGGCTTCTTGATTGCGACCTTCGCACTTGATGCCAAGGCTGGTGCGAAATGCATCAAACGCCGTGGCCTCGGGCCCGGATTTTGGGAAAAAGCCAAGCCGATGCATCGTGTAGCCCGACATGTTCCATGCCAGTGATGCTTCAAGAAACAGGCCGTTTTGTTGCCTGTCTTCTGGCAGGTACACCAGACCGGCATCAACACAGTCACGCGGGGACCGTTTGGTCAGCGCGTTGCCATGAAGTCGTACATCGCCACTTTTGGCGTTACGCAAACCAAAAAGGGTTTCGGCCAGTTCCGACCGCCCGGCGCCAACAACCCCGGCAAGTCCGATTATTTCGCCCGCGCGAACGGTAAAACTGATGTTTCGAAAACCTTCGCCACTGAAACTATCGACATCAAGAACCGTGTCGCGATTATCAAAGCAGATGTCGCGTGCAATGCGGGTCGGCAGTTCTGTTGATTGGGCTGTTTGGGTCATGGCCGCGACAATTTGACGGTCATCATAATCGGTAAGCGGGCCGGACAGAACAATGGCACCATCACGGAGCACGCTGATGACGTCGCAAATTTCACGAATTTCGCGCAGTTTGTGCGAGATAAAGAAAATGCCGACACCTTGTTGCTGTAGCTGGCGGACGCGGTCAAACAGGGCGTTTGCTTCGTGCGGGGTCAGGGCGGATGTCGGTTCATCCAGAATGAGGACGCGGGCTTTGCGAATAAGACCGCGCATGATTTCGACAATCTGGCGATCGGCAATTTCAAGCGTTGCGGCTTGCGCATCCAGATCCAGTGATACGGACAGATCGCGCAGCAATGCCTCTGCCTCATCTCGTAGCGCGCGTGGTTTGGCACGTAAACCAAGGCAAATATTTTCAAGAACGGATTGGTTTGGAAGGATATGTGCTTCCTGTGGAACCAGATACAGGCCGAGTGCCTGGGCCGCCGCAGGTGATGCATATGTCAGCGCGTTGCCATTAATCGTGACCGAGCCTTGGTCCGGATTGACCAGACCGGCAATGGTTTTCATCAGGGTTGATTTCCCCGCACCATTCCCCCCAAGCAGGGCATGTACCTGTCCTGCAAGCAGTTCGATATTGATGCCTTTCAATACCGGGGTTCCGCCATAGGACTTCCAGATGTCCGTTACGCATACCGCGGCACTGATCGGTGTGTTTCGTTCCATCCCTGAGCCTGTTCATTTGTTATTATGAAAAACATATGATCATATGAGTCAGGTTGCGTCAATATCATTGATTCAAGATTTGTTCCGGTGTTTCGCGTCAGTAATTGGCGATATATGGTGTGCATTGCAGCAAAAAGTGCCATTGCACTTTATAAGTGAGCATGGGAGTTGACGTGATCATTTGTTTTATGAATAATCAAATGAACGAAAGATCAAAATTGTAAGGGTGCTGTTGATGGCGGCGGAAGGAAACGACTGGAGCTATGCCGACGCGGAGGAGGAAACCCTCACTCGTATTGCGTGGTATTATTATAACGACGGCATGACGCAGGGCGAAATCGGTGACAAGCTTGGTTTGTCGCGGATCAAAGTGTCGCGCTTGCTCGAAAGTGGGCGCCGTTCCGGTATCATACAGGTCCGAATTAATTCCCGTCATCAGGGATGTTTGGAATTCGAACAGCGCCTTCAGGATCATTGGGGTTTACGCGAAGTGCGCGTTGTTCCAAATCTTGAAAATGGCGATTTGAATGAACGTCTTGGGCAGGCCGCAGCACAGTTTTTGATGCAGCGTTTGGGCAATGACGACCTTCTGGCTGTTGGCTGGGGAGCGACCGTTAGTCATGCAATCCGGCGGCTTGGTCATATGGCCAATGAACGCAATGTATCACTTGTCAGTCTGACGGGTGGGGTTGCTACCTATGTTGATGGTATGCGCACCGCAAACTGGGGCAGCAGTGTTCATCTTGTTCCGGCCCCGCTTGTGGTTTCCGATGGTGCAGTTGCACGTGCGCTGATGTCCGAGCCGGGCATTTCCAATGTTCTCGAGATGGCCCTGAATGCGGCCTATCAGTTGGTTGGTGTTGGTGAATTGAATGCCGATTCGACCGTTGTCCGCAGCGGATATGTCACCCCGGCAGAAGTCGAACCACTGCGTCGCAAGGGGGCGGTCGGCGATATCTTGTGCCAATTCTTTGACGATAACGGTGATGCGCTTGATTTGCCGCTTCATGATCGTGTGATCGGCGCACGGCTGTCATCGCTTAGCAAATCACAAAACGTAATCGCCGCCGCAGGCGGTGCCAGCAAGGTGCGGGCGCTTCGTGCCGTACTTAAAGGCAAATATGTCGACATCCTGATTACGGATGAAAAAACGGCAGAAAAACTGTTAGAGGAAGTCTAGGAAATGGCGGGAGGAGATTATCTGCTGGCGATTGATGCCGGTACCGGCAGCGGCCGCGCGGTTGTGTTTGATCGTGATGGCAAACAGCTTGGCACGTCTCAGCGCGAGTGGTGGCACAAAACCGATCCGCGCTTTCCGGGCTCGATGGATTTTGATGTTGAGGGCAACTGGAAACTGATTTGTGACTGTATCGCTGGTGCCCTTGCACAAGCCGGTGTAACCGGCAGTGACATTGCGGCGGTCAGTGCGACCAGCATGCGAGAGGCGATTGTCGCTTTTGATCGCGAAGGACGTGAAATCTGGGCTTGTGCCAATGTTGATGGTCGTGCGGTTCAGCAGGTTCGCGAGCTAAAGGATGCTTTTCCCGGCGTTGAAGAAAAACTTTATCGTCAGACTGGACAGACTTTTGCACTTGGCGCATTGCCGCGTCTTTTATGGATCCGGCAGGAAATGCCGGAGATCTATGAAAAGATCGACAGGATTGCGATGTTGTCGGATTGGGTGGTGGCCCGACTGTCTGGTGTCATTACGTCTGACCCATCCAATGCAGGGACAACCGGTATCTTTGGCCTTAAGGAACGCAACTGGCTGCCCGATGCAATGACTGCGGTTGGACTGCGCAATGATATTTTCCCCAAGGCCTGTGAAACAGGAACGCCAGTTGGCAAGGTGACGGCGAAATCCGCCATTGAAACCGGATTGTCGACGGAAACGGTTGTCGTTGTTGGTGGTGGTGATTGCCAGTTGGGCACCGCCGGCCTTGGGGTGACCCGACCGGGGGATTGTGCGGTTTTGGGCGGAACGTTCTGGCAGCAGATTGTCAATGTTGATCCGGTATTGATCGACCCGGAAATGAATTTGCGTATCAATCCGCATGTGATTACGGGCCTGAACCAAGCCGAAGCGATCAGCTTTTTTGTTGGTGCGGTGATGCGTTGGTTCCGCGATACATTTGGTCAGGCCGAACTGGCCCAGGTCAGTGATCCGGGGCAGGCTTATAGCCTTTTGGAAAAGCAGGCAAAAGAAGTGCCGCTTGGGGCGCATGGGATCATTCCGATTTTTTCCGATGTGATGCGCTATGGCAATTGGTATCACGCCGCACCCTCGTTCCTTAATCTTAGCCTTGATCCGGAAAAGTCCGGAAAGGCGGTTATGTTCCGGGCCTTGCAGGAAAACGCCTGTATTGTTGCGGCGCGTAACCTTGAAGCAATCTTTACGCTTAGCGGGCAACGCCCCGATCAGATCGTTTTTGCCGCCGGTGCAGCCAAAAGTGCGCATTGGTCCCAAATGCTGGCCGATGTCACAGGCATTCCTGTGGCAACCCCGGTGATTAAGGAAGCGACCGCATTGGGGTGTGCGGCGGCGGCGGCCGTTGGTGGCGGGCTTCATTCCGATCTTGCTGAACTGGGGCGGGAATGGGTTCGCTGGGAACAGACGTTCGAGCCGGATGTTTCCCTGAAATCGTCCTATGACCAGTTGGGAGACCGCTGGGCCAGCGCCTATGCCGCGCAGCGGGGGCTGGTTGATCAGGATGTGACGACTTCCATGTGGAAAGCGCCGGGGCTCTGATCCGGAATTCTTTTTAGTTTCAATTCAATAATCAAGAAATCAGGACACAACATGCTTGTACAGATGGTGCATATCGAAGTTAAGCCCGGTCATGTCGATGAATTTATCGAAGCGTTTCGTATTAATTACGAAGGCACGCGCGCCAATGAGGAAGGCAACCTTCGCTTTGACGTGCTGCGCGATCCCGATAATGCGCATAAATTCATGATCTATGAGGTTTTCCGGTCCGAGGAAGATTTTCAGGCCCATCGCAATACAGCGCATTACAAAGAATGCGTGCGCCGGATCGACCCGATCATCGCAGGCCCGCGCACCAAGACCTATTACAACGCAGAAATGGCGGATTACATCTCGTAGTTTCCCGCTGTATTCCGCAAAATATAACGGCAGCCTTTGGGGCTGCCGTTTGTTGTTTGGGGCTGTGTTTTCCGGCGTTAGCCATGGGCAATCATGATATGGCGCGCAGCGGTGTAATCTTCGAGCGCGTAATGCGACATATCCTTGCCGTAACCGGATTGTTTCAGGCCGCCATGGGGCATTTCATTGACCAGCATGAAATGCGTATTGATCCATGTGCAGCCATAGCGCAACCGCGATGCGGTTTGCATGGCGCGCGAGATATCCTTGGTCCAGACTGAGGATGCCAGCCCGTAATCTGAATCATTGGCCCAGGCAACGGCCTGATCTGTGTCGGAAAAACGGGTCACCGAAACAACGGGGCCAAAAACTTCGCGGCGAACAATTTCGTCGCTTTGCAGCGCCCCGGCAATCACGGTTGGTTGATAGAAAAAACCATTGCCGTTATGGATTTTGCCGCCGGTGGTGATTTCGATATGTTTTTGTTCAGCAGCACGGGCGACAAAACTTGCCACCCGGTCGCGCTGACGTTCGGAAATCAGCGGGCCGATTTCATTTTCGCTATCATCCGGGCGGGCAAAGGCAATATCGGAGACCACGGACGAAAGATCCGCAACCAGTTTGTCATAGATTTTTGGACCGGCATAAATGCGACATGCCGCCGTGCAATCCTGTCCGGCATTGTAATAGCCAAAGGCGCGAAGCCCGTTCACAACCGCATCCAGATCGGCATCATCAAACACGATAACCGGGGCCTTGCCGCCCAGTTCCAGATGGGTGCGTTTGACCGATTTGGCAGCGGCCTGCAGCACCTTTTTACCCGTCGCAACATCGCCGGTGATGGATACCATGTCGATCTTGGGATGGTTGATCAGGCTGTTGCCAACGGTTGCCCCGCGCCCAAGCACAACGTTAACCACGCCTTCGGGCAGGATATCGGCAAAGATCGCGGCAAGTTTAAGAGCCGTGAGCGGTGTCTGTTCAGACGGCTTGAAAACGACTGTGTTGCCGCCACCAATTGCCGGGGCCAGTTTCCATGCCATCATCATCAGTGGATAGTTCCATGGTGCGATAGAGCCAACCACACCAATCGGATCACGGCGGATCATCGAGGTATGACCGGCCATATATTCACCGGCAATTGATCCCTGCATGCAGCGTACCGCCCCGGCAAAAAAGCGATAACAGTCAACAATGGCCGGGATTTCATCATTGCGCACGGCATTGATCGGCTTGCCGCAGTTCAGGGCCTCAAGCTTGGCAAATTCATCGGCCTCGGTTTCAATCCGGTCGGCGATTTTCAAAAGGTAGCCGGATCGTTCCGCCGGTGTGGTTCGCGACCATTTCTGAAACGCCTTTTCGGCAGCATTCACCGCACGATCAATCTGATCAATGGATGCTTCGGGCAGCATCAGGATTGTTTCGCCGGTTTTTGGATTAACGACGTTTTCTTCAGCCTCTGTGCCAACTTCAAGGTCAGCGCCGATCAGCATCCTGGTATCCATTTCGTAGTCTCCCGTAATGTTTATCATTTGCCCGATCCAGCCACCTGATCGCCGTCACGCGTCAGGTAATAGGCTGCAAGGATCGGGAAGACCGTCACCAGAACAACCACCATCGCCACCACATTGGTGACCGGCCGCTGGCGCGGTCGGACAAGTTCTTCCAGCATCCAGATCGGAAGGGTTGACTGCTGTCCGGCGGTAAAGGTGGTGACAATCACTTCGTCAAAGGACAGGGCAAAAGCCAGCATTCCCCCTGCCAAAAGGGCGGTGCTGATATTGGGCAGGATGACATGGCGGAAGGTCTGGAAACTGTTCGCGCCAAGATCCATTGATGCCTCGACCAACGAGCCCGACGTTCGCCGGAAACGCGCAACCGCATTGTTATAGACAACAACAACACAAAAGGTCGCGTGCCCCAGAATGATCGTCCAGATCGAGAACGGAATATCGGCAAGGCTAAAGGCAGACCGCAATGCAATCCCGGTAATGATCCCCGGTAATGCAATTGGTAGAATTACCAAAAGCGAAATGGTTTCCCGGCCAAAGAATTTGGACCTTGAAACAGCAGCAGCACAAAACGTTCCCAGAACCATGGCAATCAGGGTCGAAACCGATGCGGTTTTAAGCGACAGCACCAATGCTTGCCAGACATCCGGGCGGTTCCAGGTTACGGCCAGCCATTTGATTGTGAAACCGGGCGGCGGCCACTGATAGCTTTTGTCCTCGGTCGTAAAGGCATAGACAAATATTAGCGCAATCGGCAGATGCATGAACAAAAGTCCGGCACCCGCCGCGATTTTAAGGCCCAGTGGGGCATGTGTTCGACCATCAGAGTGCATCGAAAGCCCCCATGCGCTTGGCGCCCCAAAGATAAATCCCCATGATGACAATCGGTACAACAGTAAAGGCCGCTGCCAATGGAATATTGCCTGCCGTGCCTTGCTGGGCGTAGACGGCCTGCCCGATAAACAGGCGTGACGATCCGATAATTTGCGGAATGATGTAATCACCAAGGGTCAGCGAGAAGGTAAAGATCGACCCGGCAACAATGCCCGGCAGGGCAAGTGGAAACAGAATATGACGGAATGTTTGTGACGGTTTCGCGCCCAGATCACCGGATGCTTCGATATAGCTGGCGGGAACACGTTCAAGGGCTGCCTGTACGGGCAGGACCATGAAAGGCAACCAGACATATAGAAAGACAAGGAAGGTGCCGGTATAGCTAACCGACAGGGAATATCCGCCAATTACCGGGATTGCGAGCCAAGCATCAAGCAGCCATGTCAGGTGCAGCTTGGCAAAGATCCAGGTCAGAATGCCTTCTTTGGCCAGGATCAGTTTCCAAGCGTAAACCTTGACCAGATAGCTTGACCACAGGGGCAACATTACGCCGATATAAAAAAGTGCCTTCCATTTTCCCCGTGCATAGCGGGCGGCAAAATAGCCAATTGGAAAGGCAACGATCGCCGCGGCAAGTGTGACGCAGGCCGCCATTGAAGCGGTCCTGATAATGATATCCAGATTGGCCGGGCGAAACAGTTCGCCATAGGTTTTAAGCGTCAGTTCGTATTTTACCAGCCCGGAAAATTCATCAATTGAAAAGAAGCTTTGCGCAAGCAGGGCAAAAAGAGATCCGAGATAAATGATCCCAAGCCACAATACTGGCGGTGTTAAAAAAAGGATCAGCAGCAGTTTGGGATTGCGCCAGAAACTGTCAGACAAGCGTCCCGTGATCCCGCCTTTTCCCGGCAAAATTGCCAGCGCCCTATTGGCATGGTCAAGGTGGGGGGATGGCGTTGCGGATACCGTCATTGGGTATCCTCCATCACGTGTAATTCTTCGGGCTTCCAGCCGATACCTACGGCGCTGCCATTTTCCGGCACGGGCTGTCCGGCGGGGATCAGTGCATTCAGGCGTAAACCGCCCAATGCCAGCCCGACACGTGTGCAGCCACCAAGATAACTGCTGCCGGTGACAGTTGCGATATGGGTTTCACCAGTGCCCAGACTGATGGCTTCGGGGCGCAGGCTGGCCCAGCCCGCGGTGCCGGTCAGTGATTTGACAAATTCGGGCGGCAATACGTTCGATGACCCGACAAAATCGGCAACAAAGCGGGTTTGTGGCCGTTGATAGATATCCTGTGGTGTGCCGATCTGCATGATCTTGCCGTCGCTGAAAACGGCAACGCGATCAGCCATCGACAGGGCCTCGCCCTGATCATGGGTGACGAAGATAAATGTGATGCCAAGTTTGCGTTGCAGGACTTTGAGCTCTTCCTGCATTTGTTCGCGCAATTTCAGATCAAGCGCACCAAGCGGTTCATCAAGCAACAGTACCTTGGGTTTGTTGACCAATGCACGCGCCAGAGCAACCCGCTGGCGCTGGCCGCCGGAAAGCTGGCTGGGGCGGCGGGTGCCATAATCGGGAAGGGCAACCATTTCAAGGGCGTTGTTGGCCGCGCGCAGGCGATCAGTCTTGCCAATGCCACGGATCATCAGGCCGTAGGCAACATTGTCGATAATGTTCATATGCGGGAACAGGGCATAGTCCTGAAACACCGTGTTGACGTTCCGGCGATAGGGCGGCACCCCGTCCATGGGAGTGCCGAAAATTTCGATATGGCCATGGGTGGGTTGTTCAAAACCGGCAATCAGGCGAAGGCAGGTGGTCTTGCCGGACCCGGATGGGCCGAGCATGGCGAAAAACTCGCCTTCTTTGATGGTCAGGTCAACGCCGTCGACCGCGCGTACTGCACCGAAGTGACGCGATACTTTTGAAAGCAAAACAGCAGGTGGCATGAATTAACCGCATAATTGGGAGCCCGCCCGCAAAGGCGGGCCCCGGGTCGCAAGGGATGGTGAGGTAGCTTGATCAGCGTCCGCCGATCACACCGATGTAATCAGAAACCCAGCGGTAATAGGGCACGCATTCCCCCTGACTTTCACATTTCGAAACCGGGGTCCGCCAAAAGCTTACACGGTCGAAATCATCAAACCCGTTGGTTTTACAGCCTTCATCGCCCAAAAGTTCGTTGCCTTTGCACGCGGCTGGAACAGCGGGGTTGGACCCGAACCAAGCCGCCAGATCACCCTGTACTTTTGATGACAGGGAATGTTCCATCCAAAGATAGGCACAGGTCGGGTTTTCGGCCTCGGCGTGCAACATGGTGGTATCGGCCCAGCCGGTAACGCCTTCTTCGGGGATGGTCGATGCAATCGGCATACCTTCGGATTTCAGGATGTTGACTTGAAACGGCCATGACCCCGAAGCCACAACACCTTCGTTTTTAAAATCATCCATCTGGATAAAGGCATCATGCCAGTACCGAGAAACCAGTTTGCGCTGGCCCCGCAACAGATCAAGGGCGGCGGCATATTGATCGGCATTAAGCTCATAGGGGCTTTTGATGCCAAGATCCGGGCTATGGGTCATTAAATATTGTGCCGCATCGGCAATATGGATCGGCCCGTCATAGGCCTGAACCCGGCCTTTGTTGGATTTGCCATCGGCAAGGGTCATTTCTTTAAAAACAACATCCCAGCTTTTGGGCGCTTCTTTGAAGGCCTCGGTATTATACATCAAAACATTCGGCCCCCATTGATAGGGGGTGCCGTAGTGAACGCCGTCAACCGTGTGCCATGGCGAGCTTTTCAACCGGTCATCAACCGAATTCCAACTTGGAACGAGGTCGGTATTAATCGGCTGGACCCGTTTACCGGCAATCAGACGCAGCGATGCATCGCCCGATGCGGTGACAAGATCAAAGCCGCCCTCATTCATCAGGGCGACCATTTCATCGGATGTATTGGCGGATTTGACCTTGACCATACATCCGGTTTCTTTTTCAAAGGATGTGACCCAGTCAAATGCGGCATCGGTTTCGCCGCGTTCGATATAACCCGGCCAAGCGACGATATTGACTTCGCCCTCGGGGGTTCCCAATTTTGTCATCATGTCGGCAGCCGCAGCCGGGGCTGCAATAAAGGCAAGCATAACCGCCGCGGATGCGCCGGTTTTCAGTAGTGATTTCATTGTGATGTCTCCCAGTTGCAGGAAGTCAATTCGTGTGACTTTTATTTCCCGCAAGAAAGGGTACGCTGATATATCGCATTCGCAATTTCATTTATCAGAAATATGATATCGGAAATTCCGATATCAGTGTGATCCTGTGACATTTGCGGTGCTGGCGTGTTGATAGCGTTAGCGCATTGATCGAGTGGGGTTATGGTTAGCGAAGGCGCGTGGCGCGGTGGGCCTGTGCCAATCCGATGAAATCACGTGCGGCCTGTGACAAGGGTGATCCTTTACGCCAGACAACACCAACCTGCACCATGGGCAAGGTGCCCGATACATCCCGGCTTTCGATCCGGTCACCTTCAAGTGACCATGGCCGATAGACAAGGTCAGGCAAAAGGGCCACACCTGCCCCGGTGGCGACCAGACTTCGGACGGCCTCGACCGACCGGGTTCGGAATGCGACACGCGGACGTGCGCCAAGTGCCCCCAACAGTTTGCCGGTGGCTTCTTCGATCTCGTCGACCGTCAGCATAATGATCGGTTCGGATGTGACATCGGCCAATGAGATGCTTTGGGCGGTCGATAACCGATGCCCCAGCGGCAGCCAAAGCCGATAGGGCGAGACTTCGAGAATTTCCGAATGCAGGGCAAGACGGTCACGCAGGTTCGAAATCACCATGACGGCAACATCAATTTCGCCACCGATTAAAAGATGTTCCAGATATTCACCATTATCCTCGATCGCGCTGACACTGACATGGGGATAGGCCCGGCGATAGCGTGCGAGAATATCAGACAGGACATAGCCCGCGACAAGCGACGTGACACCCAGATGCAATTCACCGTGGACGGCCTCGGCGGTATCATCGAAGGCCTGTTTGGCATCGGATACATTGGACAGGATCGTGGTGGCATGACGTAGGAATTGATGGCCCTTATGGGTGATGTTCAAACCGCGTGAATGGCGTTCAAACAGACCAACCCCAAGATCGGCTTCTAGTTCCTTGATGGCCTCGGTCACAGCCGATTGTGAAATCGATAAAATATGCGCCGCCCCCGAAACAGTTCCCTGTTCGGCGACGGCGACAAAATACTGAAGCTGACGAATGGTAAAAGCCATGATTTCAGAACGATAGGCCAAGGACATCGGGTTGTCGCCGGTTTTTTGCCCGGTCGATAGCCTTGGTCCTGATCCTAAAGCACTTCCAGAATTGGCGAGGCCAGCAACGTACCTGTGGTGACATCCCCAATTCCTTGGTCGGTCTGGTGTGGGCCGGGATTACACGCCAATGTTGCCCCAAACAGGGCCTTGAACACCAAATAGGGGGGCTGCCAATCGACAATGGCGTCGGTGGCGGTCCGAATGTCGGCAAATTGTTGCGCAACATGATCCATCGGCGCGTCCGATACCAACCCGCATAACGGTAGCGGCAGAAGGGCATCAAGTTTGCCATTTGATGCGACGGCCATGCCGCCCCCGGCACGTATTACGGCGTTTGCCGCAATCGCCATATCGCGGGCATTGCCACCAAAAACGGTGACGTTATGGCTGTCATGGGAAACGGTGGTGCAAACCGCACCGTGCCATTCGCCCCAGCCGCTTAGGAAGCCAACGCGGGGCTGGCTGTTGGCTTTGCCGTGGCGATGGGCAACCGCAATCATGGTGGTGCCCGCCGGTGGGACGATATAGCCGTCTTTGACGTCGGCCTCGGCCGTGCCCCAGCGGGTAAAGCGCGGGCGGTCGATGGTGGCGATTTTGACTTTGTTCCCTGAACCTGTGACGGGAACCCGAAAGTCATCAACGCCCAAAACATCCATTTTCATGGTGTTGTTCAGTGGTGCTGGGTCCAGTGCAGCCGGGGGTTTTATCATTTCACCGGTTTCGGCAACGGTTTCGCCATTGGCAATAACATGGCGCGCCTTAAAATCAGTCAGATCATCAAAGATGACGATGTCAGCACGACGCCCCGCCGCGATCAGGCCCAGATCGGATCGACCCAGACGCATCGCGGCATTCAGTGTTGCCGCGCGAAGTGCCCATTCCGGTTTTATGCCATAACGAACCAGGCGGCGGACCACGTCATCAAGGCCACCGGCATTGGATAAATCATCGGGGAAAACATCGTCGGTACAAAGGGTTACGGTCTGTGGCAAGAAGCCTAAGTTATTAAGGGTGTCAACAAAACCCGGCAGTAAATGATCATGTGATCCGCGCATTTCAATCGCCAGACCGGCGCGCAGTTTGGCCATCAGGTCATCGTTTGATACCAGTTCGTGATCGGAACTGACACCGGCGGTCATGAAAGCGGCAAGGTCGGGGCCTTCCAGTCCGCGGGCATGGCCGCAAACAAGTTTCCCCGATGCCAGACCGGCCTGCATGATGTTGGTCATGCGCGGATCGCGGTTAATGACGCCGCGCATATTCATGACTTCGGCAACCCCGGAAATTTCCGGCCATGACAGCAATTTTGCCATGGCGTCGCCGTCAAAATCGGCACCTGATATTTCAAGCCCGGGGGCAGCCGGAACGCAGGACGGGGCAAGAACCATGACACGAAGCGGCAAATCGCGCGTTGCATCAATCGCCCAACGCACCCCGTCAAGCCCCAGGACATTACCCAATTCATGCGGGTCCCAGACGATGGTGGTCACCCCGCGTGGCACCACGGTTTTGGCATATATCGCCGGGGTGACCATTGAACTTTCGATGTGCATATGGCTGTCAATCAGGCCGGGGCTGACAAAGCCGCCACGTGCGCTGATGATCTTGCGGGCGTCACTTCGGGTTGCGGGTTCATGGACACTGGCAATCATCGGGCCAATCACACCGATATCCGCCCTGCGGATTTCACCGGTGACCATATCAACCAATTCGCCGCCGGTGATCAGGATATCAAAGGGGGCATCGCCGCGCGCGGCGGCAACCGCACGGGTGCGAAGCTTGTCATTGGTCAGGTCGGCGGGCTCGTTGGTTCGGCTGTTCATTTGGCTGCTTCCGCCTTCAGGGCTGAAAAGATCAGGTCGCGCGCGCAGTCCGTATCAACAGCGACAGCATATTGCGCGTTTTTGGCCGCATTGGGGCGCGGGTCAACAATGGTTCGGCCGCGTGACGGGCCGTGGCCAAGTTCGACCTCGATATGGGCATCGGCAAAGGTAATGACATCGGTGCTGATGGTGGCAACTGCGGCGCAGGGATCAAAGATCGACATTGCATCGCGCCCGCGCGCAAGGGCAATATTGACATATCCCTCGGTCAGGTCGGCCAAAAGTTCGGCATTTTTACCGCCCGCATTGCGGATTGGGGCAATATCAGCCGGGGTTGCCAGAACTTGACGGCAAAGGTCAAGGTCGACCATGCGCAGCGGCACTTGGTGCGACAGGGTGATTGCCAGCGCTTCGGGATCGGCAAAGGCATTGTATTCCGCAGATGCGGTATGGTTGCCAAGCCCAACCGCGCCGCCCATCCAGGTCAGACAATCGATTTTACGCGCCAGATCGGGGCGGGCAAGGACAAGGGATGCAATATTACCCAACGGACCAAGTGCGAGGATATGGCGTTCATCATCGGGGTTTGATTTGCTTTCAAGCCAGTTGCAAAGGGCATCGAACGCGCTGCACTCGGCAATTGGCCGACAATCAGGAAGATGCAGACCCGTGGATTGCATGCCATGCGGGCCAAGGATTTTTTCCGCAGTTTCAAGCCCGCCCATCACGGCATTTTCGCGACCGGTAAAGATTTTGAAATTCCAGCCAAACAGATGGGCAGCACTGGCCGCATTGATGCGCACGCGTTCAAGCGGTGAATTCCCCGCAATCAGCGACATGCCATCGACCTTTTTACCCGCATGGGTGATGACCAGCACGGCGGCCAGATCATCAAATCCCATATCGGTGTCGATCCAAAGTCCCATCAGAGGCTCCCGACGCGGGAAAGGGATGCGGCCCTTGCCACGGGCAAATCGAATTTAAGCGTCGCCCCGAATGCATGGGCTGGCAGGCTGGCGTCGCATTCGGCCTTGATTTGGCCAAGCGATGTTTCAAGTAGATATTCCCGCGTGCCACCGGCAAAAGATGTGCCGCGTATTGTTCCCTCAAACGGGCCATCGCCAAGGGTGACCATCGCGGGGCGCCATGCAAGGCCCTTGGCATCGGCTGGAATGTCGCCAGAAAGTGCGACCATGCCATTGGCGGTTTTAAGCTTGCCATCGTTGAGCGAGAAGACATTTTCAAACCCGACGAAATCGGCGACGAAGTCGGAAATTGGTCGGTTATAGATATCCTCGGGCGTGCCGATTTGTTCGATATGACCATCTAGCATGACGATAATGCGATCCGCCATGGCAAGGGCTTCGACCTGATCATGGGTGACAAAGATCATGGTGACACCGCTTTCTTTTTGCACGCGCTGCAATTCATTGCGCATTTCAAGGCGCAGGCGGGCATCAAGATTGGATAGCGGTTCATCCAGCAGCAAAACTTTGGGTTCCATCACCATGGACCGCGCCAGAGATACACGCTGTTGCTGCCCGCCGGAAAGTTCGGCCGGTTTGCGAGTGGCGAATGTTGAAAGTCCGACGGTCTTAAGGCCTTCCTTGACTGTTTCATCAAGAAGCGATCCGCGCACGCCCATCAGTTTCAGGCCAAAGGCAACGTTTTCATACACGTTAAGATGCGGAAACAGGGCATAGGATTGGAAAACCAACCCGACCGGGCGTTTGTTGGCCGGGGAGCGGGTGATATCGACATTATCAAGAATGATCGACCCGGATGAGGGCGCCATCAAACCGGCAATGGCGCGCATGGTTGTGGTTTTGCCACAACCCGACGGGCCAAGCAGGGCGACCAATTCACCCTTGGCGATATCAAGATCCATTTCCGGAACGGCAATGTTTTTGCCATAGGACAAGGTCAGTTTTTCAAGGCTGAGAAAGCGCAGATCAGACATAGCGGGAAAATCCTAGGAAACGTTCGGCCAGAAAGACAATGCCCAGCGACATGAAGGCAAGCAGCGCCGAAAGGGCCGCGACCGACGGGTCATAGGTGATCTCCATATAGGAAAGCATATCGATTGGCAGGGTACGGACGCCGGGGCCGGACAGAAACAGTGATACCGGGACCTGATTGAAACTGGTGACAAAGCCCAGAATGAAGGCCGCCAGAATACCGCCGCGAATATTGGGCATCACCACCCGGAAAAACGCACCAACACGTGACGACCCCAAAAGTACGGCTGCTTCTTCGATGTCCGACCGCAGGTTATTCAGGCTGGCCGAGACCACGCGTACGGCATAGGGCAGGATTAGTGCTGTATGGGCCATGAATAGCGCAAACAAAATGCCAAAATTAAACGGCACCACAAAATAGCGCAGCAATGCCAAACCGACGATGATGCCCGGCACAATGATTGGCGACGATACGATGGTTCGAATGGTTTCGGCCCCCGGCACCTTATAGCGCGATAGCGCATAGCTTGCCGGTATGCCAAGGATCAGGGCGGCTAAGGTGCCGCCGATGGCTAAAAACATCGAAATGCCAAAACTCGCACGGAAGCTTTCGACTTCGAATACCTTAAATACCCAACGCAGCGACAATCCCTGCGGCGGGAAGGCAAGGGTTTCACCGGCCGAGAGCGAGGCGGCAATAATGATCAGGAACGGCCCAATAAGAAAGGTCAGAACCAAGAGTAAAACAATCGGGGAAAACAGACGTGATGTCATCGTTTGTTCCTCGCAGTTGCCAGCCGTTTAAGTAAAACATTGGCGGCAAACGCCATGACAATCAGGATCAGGGCAATCACACTGGCCGCGACAAAATCATTGGCCACAGTGACGCGCTGATACATCAGGGTTTCCAACATCAAAACCTTGGACCCGCCCAAAATCGCCGGGGTGATATAGGCGGTCATCGACCCGGTAAAGACCAGAGTGCCACCAATCACCAGACCTTCTTTGGTCAGCGGCAAGATCACCTTGGTGAAAACCTGGAACCAGTTTGCGCCCAGAACACGCGCGGCGGGAACCGCATCACGCGGCATGTTTTCAAGCGCACTGATCAGCGAAATGATCATCAGTGGCAAAAACAACTGAAGCAACCCGATGAAAACGGCGGTTTCGGTAAACAGGAACCGGATCGGTTCATCGGAAAGCCCGATGCCAACCAGCGCCTGATTGACAAACCCGGTGCGGCCAAGGATGACAAGCCATGCATAGGTCCGCGCCACCGGTGAAATCATCAACGGCAGCACGACAAGCCCGGTAATCCGGCCTTTGCCCTTGGGCGGCAGGTTTACAATTGCAAATGCTGCGGCATAGCCGATCACGGCGGAAACGGCGGTCACCATCGCGGCCAGTTTAAGGGTGCGTAAAAACACCGTCTGGTTCAGCGACTGTGAAAAGAAATCGATATAGGCCTGTATCGTCCAGCTGTCGCCGGTGCGAAATCCTTCGGATAGAAGGATTCCCACGGGAACCAGAAAAACAACACTGGCAAAGATCGCCGCAGGAAGGACCAGCGCAAAGGCCTCGGCCCGGTTCTGAAACATCTCAGCAACCTTGTCGTCGGTTAGAGGGATAGATGGTAGCGTAAATGCGGTTCGTCGGATCGGGGCCGTCGTTTTTGATGCCCCGATCCGATATTCGTCCGGCAGATAGTTACTGACCGACCTTGTTGTTCCATTCCGACAGCCAGGTTTCCTGATTATCGATGGCAACCTGTGACGGGATAAGATGCAGGTTGGCAACCGTATCCGCACCATAAGTCAGGTTTTCAGCAATTTCGTCGGAAACCTTGACGTCTTTGTTGGCCGGGCTATCGACAAGGTTCTCAGCCAAAGTGGTCTGGGTTTCGGTCGACAGCCAGAAATCCATGAATTCAAGCGCAAGGTCGCGGTTCTTGCTGCCTTTGGTCAGGACCATGACATTCATGCCGCCCGACTGGCCTTCTTTTGGGGTTGCCCATTTGATCGGCAGGTCCATTTTCGAGAAGCCCGACCATGCAAAACGGCCAATTGGTGCCGCCCAGATTTCTTCCTGCTGCATGAGTTGAACCAGTTGCGAGGACCGTACATAGAAGGTAACAATCTCGTCCTTTTTCGCACCGACAGCCGCAATCGGGGTTTTTAGCGATGCATCTTCATCTCCCAGTGCCTTGCCCAGCATATAAAGGGTCAGCGGGCCTTGGGTGGTGGTGACATTTGGCAGGGCGACATGATCAACAACGCCATCGGCCAAAAGATCGGCCCAGCTATCGACTTTCATCTTGTCCGAACGATAAGCGATCGAACTGGCATAGAAGGTGTAACCGACGCTCATGCCATCGCCATTCGGATCTTTGGCAATGTCGTAAAGTTTGGCAAAGTTCGAAAGTTTTGCGGTGTCGACCTTGTCGGTCAGGCCTTTATTGGCCGCAGCCAGCGCATCACGCATCGAGATCACGGCAAGATCGATAACCGGGGCGTCTTTGTTGGCTTCGATTTTGGCCAGACGTTCGACCGAGTTGCCGGTTTCAACAACCAGTTCACAACCACATTTTTCTTCGAACGGCTCATACAGGAATTTTTTGAAGGCATCCTGTGCGAAACCATAAACCGAGATGGTCAGGGTTTTTTCCTCGGCCTTTGCGGCACCTACGGACAGCAAAAGGGCAGCAGAAGCCACAAGCAGTTTTTTCATCGGCATTACAGCGTCTTTCCATTTAATATGGGTGTATCAGGCAGAATTATCGGTCCGCTTGAGGCACGAACCATTAATTCCATCGAAACCTTGGACGGCTCGGCTGTGACGGTTTGTTTGGCCGCCTTGCCGTTTTGTTTTTGGGATGTATTGGCATTCGGTTCGGATTTGCTGTGTTCGATTTCACGCACAAGAGCGGCAATCGCCAGTTCGGCAATCCGGGCCATATCCATATGCACCGTGGTCAGCGAAGGCGTAACCACGGGCGAGAAAATCAGATCGTCAAAGCCTGTTACACTAACTTGTTGCGGGACCTTGATCCCGGCGGTTTGCAGTTCGGTCAAAACGCGAAGCGCATGTAAATCTGAAACGGCGGAAATTGCCGTGACCCCGTCACGGACACGGTCAATCAGGCCAAGCGACGTTTGCTCGCCGCGTTCGCGCAAAAGTGTTTCCAGCCAGATCGTGTCGTATTTGATGCCCCGGTCAAATGCCGATTTCATGCCGCCGATACGGTCATTTTGCACATTTGATGCCGGGTCATACCCGACCAAAAGAAAGTTTTTGTGGCCCAAATCGACCAGATGGCGGGCAACTTTTGCCCCGCCTTCCCAGTGATCGGCCGAAACCGTATTGCCCGGAGTTGACGGTGTATCAACCATTGCGACCGGGCAGCCAATATCACCGATGCGGGTGCCGCGGCGCGGAATAACAACAAGGCCATCAACACCGCGTTCGATCAGGCGACTGATCGCCTGTGTCTGGGTGGTAACATCACCGCGTGAATCGGCAATCAGAATGCCATATCCGGCGTTTGATGCGGCGGCTTCCATGGCTTGGGCAATCTGTGGAAACAGGGGATTTGAAATATCGGGAAGGACAAGACCCAAAACATTTGACCGGCCCGTGCGGAGCGCGCGTCCGGCACTGCTGGGGACATAACCAAGTTCGTCGGCCTTTTTTCTGATTTTTTCGACCAGTTCGGCCGATACCCGCCCCTTGCCAGACAGTGCATTTGACACCGTTGCCGAAGACACCCCAAGGGCGCTAGCGATCTTGCTCATATTTGGTCTGGTGCGCGATGCGGCCACTTCAATCCCCGCCAATGCACCTTGTTGATGCATCTGATGATATTGATTATCTGGTTAATCGATTAACCATACGCTACCGGAGTCTTTTTCAAGAGTCGAGGGTAAATTTATACTGTCTCCGCCATCAGAGGGGGCAATTTGCGGCATTCGCATGCGAAATCATTGAAACAACAGCAAAACCCACCGTCAAAAAATCTGTGGCAGGCTATTTATATGGTGTTCTATGGAAGGTTGGTTGCCCTAAGTGATGCCAATGGCGGCCCCGTCGCTGCGTGAATCATGGGCCCCATCGACAGATCCGTCCGGTGCGATGCGGATGATACCTGCCTGCCCGGCAAGGGCGCTTTGGGGCTCGATCTCGCGCAGGATATGTCCCCGTTTGACCAGTTCGGCAAAGACGGCCGGTTCGGCATCGGCTTCAAGTTTTAGGCTGTCGCGGGAATCAGAAAATGTCTTGCCCAAAAGGAAGCGCGGGCGGGCAAGGGCCTCCGCCGGAGACAGGTTGAAATCGATCATCCGGGTCAGCAGCATTGCCAAAGTTTGTGGCTGGCCATCGGCACCTTGGGTGCCGTAAAGCAGGCAGGGCTTGCCATCTCGTAACGCCAATCCTGGGTTCAAAGTATAGAACGGCCTTTTGCCCGGTTTTAGTTGGTTTGGGTGACCTTCAGCCGTACTGAATGCGGCACCACGGTTTTGCCAGACAATGCCGGTGTCACCCGCGACAACTCCGCTGCCCCAATCGAAATACGTACTTTGCAAAACACTGGCGCAATTGCCCTGTGCATCGGTTGCTGCAAGGAAAACCGTATCGCCGTGGCGGAACGGATGCGGCCATTCCATTGCGTGATCCATTGCGATATCGGCCGCATTCTTGCGCAGGGTTTCGATTGCCAGGATGTCGCTGAAATCGGCATCGGTATCGTCCGGGTCGCCTATGCGGTCACGTTCAAGAAATGCACGCTTGATGGCTTCGACGACCAGATGAAAATGATCGGCATTGCTTTCATCCCAATCCTTGGTTCCCATTTCACGCAGGATGCCCATGGTCATCAAGGTGGCTAATCCCTGAGTGGGGGCAGGCGGTGCATACAGGGTAATATCGCCATATTCAAGCGAGACAGCATCGGCCGTGCGGGTGCTGGTCAGTTCCAGATCACGTGCCCGGATCGGAGAACCGGCATCTGCCAACCCCTTGGCAATCTTGCGAGCCAGTTTGCCCTCGTAAAAATCGCGTGCGCCATTTTTTGCGATCAGTTTCAGGCTTTCGGCCAGTTGCGGCTGAACAAAGATTTCTCCGGCTTTGGGCGCCCGCCCGTTCGGGGCAAAGATATCAGCAAATCCCGGCCAGTCTTGATAATCGTCTTTTCTGAAATTCAGCCAGAAGCATTGCGACGGGCTGACGGGGAAACCGTTCTCGGCCAAGGCAATTGCCGGTTCGATCAGATCGCCAAGCTTGCGCGTGCCGCCCCAGTGACGGGCGGAATGATCAAGGGCGTGTTGCCAGCTATCAACCGTGCAGGCCGTGGTCAGGGTTGATGCCGGTCCGCGCAATGGAATGGGTGTGTTGATATCGGATGTGGCGCCAAGTGCGGCTTGGCCGATACCAAGAAACGAAGAAACCTTGCCAGTTTGGTCTGCCACCATCCAGACCGCATCGCCGCCAATGCCACAAAAATGCGGATAGGTCACCGCCAAAACAGATGCGGTGGCAACAACGGCCTCAATCGCCGTGCCACCATCACGCAGTACCTGTGCCCCGGCTTCGCTTGCGGCAACACTTGGGCTGGTGACCATCGCGCGACAGGTAAGGGGATTGGTTGCGGTACTCATATCGGCATCTTTCATGGTGGTTGGTTGTGTTGAAATGAACGATCAGATTGCGTGGATCACCGATGGCAAAATTGCATGCAGTCGATTATACAGGTTTGTACCTGTCATCATTGTCGCCGGGATCTTATGAAGGCTTCTGATAAAGCAAAACACCGCAATGAATTGATCTGTTCGGCATTGCGATCGGCCATTCTGGAACGTGTTTTGCTGCCCGGTATGAAATTGCCCGAAGATTCCCTTGGTGAACGGTTCGGTGTAAGCCGCACCCTGATCCGGCAGGCGCTTGAACGGCTTGCCGCCGAAGGACTGGTGGAGCTTCGTCGCAATCGCGGGGCGATGGTTGCCAAGCCAAGCCTTGAAGAAGCCCGTGATGTTTTCGAGCTGCGCACCCAGATAGAAGACCTTGTGATCAGTCGTGTGATCAAGGATATGACGCTGGAAAAACTGGCCGAGCTTGAAGCCCATCTTGCCAAGGAAGTCGAAGCCGAACACGCGTCCGAGCCAATTTCCATCCGGCTTGCGACCGAGTTCCATATTCTTCTTGCCAAGTTGACCGGAAGCCCGGTTTTGTTGCGCTATGTCGAAGAGATTGGTTATCGCTGCGGCCTGACATTGTCGCTGTATGCCCGTCCGCATTCGTCCAATTGCGGTATTTCGGAACACCGCCAGATTATAGATGCCCTTGCCAATGCGGACGAGGAAAAGGCACGTGATTTGATGCGTTCGCACCTGACGGCGGTCGCTGACCGGGCGCTGATTACGCAAAAAGAAGCCGGTCCGTTGGTTTATCTTGATGCGCTTGAACCCTATGCACGGCAGGTGCGTGAAAGTCGGGATTAAGCCGCCAGGCGGGTGATTTTCCCGCCGGAAAAGGCGGAGAAATCGATCAGGCCCTGATGCCCTGGCGGACCAGAATGCGTTCTGCGCTTTCATTCCAGACATCCATTTTGATGATCTTGCCATTGCGAATGACAAAACGATCGACGTAACGATTGCCTTCGAAGGATGTGCCATCCGGCCATTCGCCATAAAGTGTACCGACGCTGTAAACCACGGTTTCGTCTTTGCCCGGTGCGACGTCAAACTGCCCGAACTTCTTTTTCACCCACTTATAGCGGGCAGCGTTAAACGCCGTCGTGCCCGATGGATGATCGTATTTGGCACCGTCGGTAAAGGTGATCACGACATCGTCCGACATATAGGTCGCCGCCTTGACCGGATCGGGCTTCATCGATGCATCAAGAAAATCGCGCACAATCTGTGCATCAGGTGACAGCGTGTCGGTCATTTGGCGTCCTCATTCATGCAATTGATCTGTGATCAGCATATTACGGCAGCAGAATTATTGCATGCGTAAATTTTATGCAATAATTGCATGCAATTTGCGCAGACATTAAGGAAATGTCGTAAGAGTCTTAAAGGGTAATCACGTAACATGTTGAATTCACACAATTCAGGATGGTGGCATAAAGCTTGCGTTGTTGATCAACGGCGAATTCAGTCCAAAAATGAAAAGGTGATCGGCGAACATGTTTGATTATGTGGTGCGGAGCGCCTGTCTTAATGGCGAGGATGGTCTTGTTGATATTGCGGTAAGCGGCGGAATGGTCGTTGATATTGCGCGTTTGATTACAAGCGATGCACCATCCTTTGATGCCGGTGGGAACCTTGTGACCGGCGGGTTTGTTGAAAGTCATCTGCATCTTGATAAAGCCTGCATTCTGGATCGTGCCAAAAATGAAAGTGGCACGTTACAGGGGGCGATCAGTGCGGTTGCCAAGGCCAAAAGCGGCTTTACCGAGGATGACGTTTATGCCCGTGGGGCGAAGGTCATTGAAAAAGCTATCACACAGGGTACGAACGCGATCCGCACCCATGTTGAAATTGATCCAGGCATCGGTCTTGCCGGGTTCCGGGCGATCAAGCGCCTGAAACGCGATTATGCCTGGGCAATGGATATCGAGATTTGCGTCTTTCCGCAGGAAGGACTTTTGAACTATCCGGGAACCGAAGAGCTTCTGCGAGAGGCGCTTGACAGCGGGGCCGATCTTTTGGGCGGATGCCCTTATATGGATACAGACCCGGTTGGACAGATTAAGCGCTTGTTTGAAATGGCGCGTGATTATGATGTCGATCTTGATTTCCATCTGGATTTTGATCTTGATCCGACCTGGCGGCATTTGGACGAAGTCGCGCGCCAGACGATTGCCTTTGATTGGCAGGGGCGGGTGATGATCGGGCATGTGACGAAGCTGTCAGTTTTGCCAAAGGATCAACTGGTGGATACCACGGCCCTGATGCAGCAGGCCGGGATCGGTTTGACGGTGTTGCCGTCCACCGACCTTTTCCTGACCGGGCGTGATTGCGAACATTCAATTCCGCGTGGTGTGGCCCCGGCCCATCGTCTTGCCCATGCCGGGGTATGTTGCACGATTGCGACCAATAATGTGCTGAACCCGTTCACACCATTCGGTGATTGTTCGTTATCGCGGATGGCAAATCTTTATGCCAATGTCAGCCAGCTTAGCACGATTGAAGAACTTGAAATGTGCTTTGCCATGGTTACCGATCATCCGGCCAAGCTTCTGGGACGTTCAAACGCAATCACGGTTGGCGGGGCGGCGACGTTTATTGCCTTGCCGGCATCGAATAGGGCACAGGTTGTTTCGGAAATTGCCCGCCCGATCTGGGGCATGAAAGATGGCAAGGTCACCTTTGAATATCCAGCGGCCCGATTGCTTCGGCCATAGGGCGTGCAGCTATCAGGCGGCAGAAAGTGTAAAGGTCGCGCGCATACCGCCCGATGACAGGATGGTTGTTTCACACGTCCAGTTGCAGCGATTACAAATCCTGCGCACAAGATGAAGGCCAATGCCTTCGCCCTGATCACGGATACAGTCACCCGCACAGGTCATCAGGTTGTTTTCGACAATCAGTTTGTTGGCTTTAAGGGTGACTGTCACCTGACCCTTTGGGGTGTGTTCGAATGCATTGCGGATCAGGTTCGACACCACAATCATCAGGGCAGCGGATGACGCCGTGATTTCGCCGCTGTCATCATCGGTATTGAATTCACAGCTCAGGTTCTTGCCATCTGTCAGATAGGCAAGATCGACAATTGCCTCGCGGACAAAGGATGGGTAATCGATCTTTTCATGGTGGCCATTGGGGGCGGCTTCGCGGCCCAGCCACAGAAGCGTTTCAATCAATTGCTGCATATTGCGGTTGGCGCGTTTTATGCGTGCGGCCAATCGAACCTGAATTTCATTGAGTGGTGTCTTATCAAGCAATTCAACATTGCCACTGACGATGGTGACAGGTGTGCGCAATTCGTGGCTGGCCTGACGCAGGAATTCGTGTTCACGGGTTACGAATTTATCCACCCGAACCAGCGATTGATGCAGTTCACTTGCTACGTCGTTTAACTCGGTAAAGCCAAAGTCGGGTACGGGTTCATGCAGGTTTTTGGTTGATAATGTTTTGGCCCAGCCTTGAAGTTTTTCGGATGGCTGTGTTAATCGCTTGCCGATTAACCACAAGAAATAGGCAAAGATCACAACGACGCCAATCGCAAACGGAATGGTCAAAAATGCCAGTTTTCGAAGCCGTTTAAAGTAGATGCTATCTTCGTCGCGGGCGTGATAGGTCTGCAATAAAAGGATCTGTTTACCGTCTTTCAGAGTATGTGGAAAAACCAGAAATATCGGATTTTCCGGGGCTTTTAGGTCAGCATATTTATCGGTGTTGAGGTAGAAAAGTTCACCCGGTTCGATATCGTCCGGCGTGAAATGTTCGCGCAGCAATTCCGGCAAAGCATTATAGCTTGTAAAGGTCTGGATATTGAAACCGTTGGGCAGGGGCGCGTTTGGGTTGGCGCTGCGCAATTCATCATATTGTTCGGCGATGACCTCTAACTGGAATGCGGCGATCATCCATTTGCCATACAGCATGTAGAAATTGACGATCCCGGTATAGATCACCAGCGTAATGACAAGTGCCAGCAAAACGTAATTCCGCACAAAACGGGAAAAGGTTTTCTGGATTGGTGCACAGGCATGCATATCAATTACTCGCGAAGGGCCACGCCCTGACCGGCGACGGTGTGGATCAGGTGCTGATTGAACGGTTTGTCGATGCGCATCCGCAATTTGTAAAGATGTGTTTTCAACGCATTGGTATCGGGCGGGTCGCCTTGCCATAAGGCCATGCTTAGTCGGGAACGGGTCACAATGTGTGGACTGTTCTGGGCCAGAACTTCAAGGATGGTCCAGCCGGTCGGCGACAGATTGATTGCTCGACCGGATCGTTCAACATGGCGATTTTCAAAATCAACGACCAGATCGCCGAGTGAGAACCGCCTGATTTCGCCGCTGCGTCGGCGTGATAAAACGCGCGTACGCATCAAAAGTTCTTCAAGGGCAAAGGGTTTGACCAGATAATCATCGGCCCCGGCACTGAAACCTTCGAGCTTGTCGGCCAGTGTATCGCGCGCGGTCAACATTAGAATTGGGGTGTCGATGCCTTCGCTGCGCAGCGCGTTGCAGATGCTTATGCCATCGCGAAACGGCAACATGACGTCAAGCAGGATGACATCATATTCCCCGGTCAAGGCACGGTTAAAGCCGGTTTCCCCATCATAGGCGTGATCACATTCAATTCCTTCAAGGGATAGATAATCACTGATCGTACCGGCAATATCCATATTGTCCTCGACCAGAAGGACCATGATATTCGCAGTTGATTTCATAAATGATGGTTTTCCGGTTGCCGCGATGTCGATCCGTTATTCAGATTGCCCTAAAAACAGCGGCGGGTCAGCCCATATCGGACCGGGTCCGAGATCAAGACCGATCAACTGTTTCAGATCGTCGCGTGTATCGATATCAAGGGCGGCATTGGGCATCGCAATTGCACTGATGTCGTGACTGCCACTGTTTAAAAGTTGCTGTGCGCCGCGGTGACTGCCCAGCATGGCAAGTTCGGGAAAACAGGTGGCCGGGAATGCGGCGGGAACACCGTTCATCTCGTTATAGCGCGATGCGATGATGTGGCTGCCATTGAACGCACTTATCAGTTTTTTATAATCGCGGCCTTGAAGGCCGACCTGATCGCCCAGCGCAATCATGACCCCGTCATAGGTGCCGTTTGCGCAGATACCGGCAATGCCACAGGCAATTGATGATCCCATGCCAAATTGCCAATTGTCATTGGCAATGATTTTGGCCTGATCGCCAATGATGGACGTGATTTCATCGCGAAAGGCCCCCAGAACAACAAAAAGGTCATCACCAAAAATCGGGGAAAGCTGATCGATGGCATGACCAAGCATTGGTTTGCCATCAATTTTGGCCAGTTGTTTGCGCCCGCCAAATCGGGTGCTTTCACCCGCCGCAAGGATCAATCCGGCAATCTTCATTATTCGGCTGCCTGTGCAAGTGCGGGGGCCACATTGTATTTGTAAAGGGCCGCATGAATACCCGACAACATCGAAAGCGCGATGCTTTCGGGCAATTGGCCTCCGATATCAATGCCAGCCGGACTTGCTACCGGGAAGGAAAGTGCATGTTCAGACAAACCCGCACGATCAAGGACATCAGCAAAGCGATGTCGTGGCCCCAACATGGACAGATGACGCAGCCGGCTATTGTGCAGCGCGCATAGCGCATCGGCATCAATTCCGATGCTGTGTGACATCAAGATTGCCGCATCAACACGATGCTGCGCCACATGACCAGCAAGTGATCTGTCAATCTTGCGCAGGATCATATCGGCCTTGGGGAAATGTTCCGGTCGTGCATTTGCCACGCGCGGATCAACCAGTGTGGTTTTCCAGCCCATTTCATGGGCGATGTTGACGACCGGGCGGGCATCAAGACCACCACCGACAATCAGGATATGCGGTTCGGGCACAATCGGGGTGACAAGCCAGTCACCATCCGAACGGTTTTCGATATGGGCGCTGCGCTGCACGGTGTGGTCGGCACGTTTGAAATATCCGGCGATATCGCCGATTTTTTGGAAATACAAACCGCTTTGACGTTCGGTCAGGGCCTTGGACAAATCTGAAAGACCAAGGTCGTTTTTCTGATCAAGGGGTTGCAGCATGATAAAGACCTTGCCGCCGCATCCGACACCCAGCCGGAACGACAGATCGTCTTCGTCATTGCCATCATAGACCAGCATCACGGTTTTGCCGGTGACCATCGCGCGCCGTGCATTGCGGATAATGTCGGCTTCAAGACAGCCGCCGCTTAGCAGGCCAAATTGCTGTCCCTGTCCATTGATCAGCATCATCGCCCCGGCCTTGCGATAGGCCGATCCTTCGGTGCGATATACCGTGCCCAGAACCCATTCGGTGTTTTGTTTGCCATCGCGCCAGGCGCGCAGCATTGCCGATAATTGGTTGCTCATGATCTTCTCCTGCCCAAAGGGGCTGTCCGGGGGACGGGTGGGGACCCTAAATGTCCCCCGGACAACATGCCTTACACGAAGTCGAAACCGGCTTTGGTCATCGGAAGATCCGTGATCCGCTTTCCGGTTTTGGCAAAGATGGCGTTGGCAACAGCCGGGGCGGTCGGGGGGACGCCCGGCTCGCCAACGCCGGTAGGGGCATTGTTCGATTGAACAATTGCCACTTCGATGGCAGGCATTTCATGATTTCGAAGCAGTTCGTAATCGGGGAAGTTGGATTGATCGACTTCCCCGTCGGTCAGGGTGATTTCGTTGCGGAAGATGGCACTTAGCGCGTAACCGGCACCGCCTTCCATCTGGGCACGAATGACATCAGGGTTAACGGCAACCCCGCACTCAACCGCCATAAACAGCTTGTTTACATGCACACTGGTGTCTTCGACGGTGACATCAGCAACAACTGCAACACAGGTGTTGAACGAGAAGTGTGATGCAAAGCCGCGTTTGTCGCCTTTCTTCCATCCGGAAATCTCACGCACCTGTTTGATGGCTTCGATCATGCGAGCCTGATTGGCACCCGCCGGGTCCAGCATCGCAAGGCGCATTTCGATAGGATCCTGATCTGTTTCGGTCGCCAGCATATCCATCAGGGTTTCCATAACAAAGCCGGTATGGGTATGCCCGACTGAACGCCACCAGTTGATTGGAACAGGGGTTTGAAAATCGCTAAGACCCACGCCGAAATTCGGTACGTTATACAGGCTTTCTGACACTCCTTCGACAGAGGTCGGATCGATATCGCCCTGAACCATACCGGCAAAGGGCGTACCTTTTACGATGGACTTGATTGCAATACGGTGATCCCAACCGGTGATCTTGCCATCGGCATCCAGGCCGATTTTGGCACGATGTGCCGACATTGGTCGGTAATAGCCGCCGCGAATATCGTCTTCGCGGCTCCAAATAAGTTTGACCGGAACTTTCCGACCGGAAACGGCAAAAGCCATGGCAGCTTCTGTGTTGTAGTCCGATGTTGCATTGGCCCGGCGACCAAATGATCCGCCTGCATAAAGTGTTCTGATTTCGACTTGTGAAGGGTCTAGTTCAAGTGCCGCTGCAACCATTGGCCGGGTAAAGGTCGGGAATTGGCACCCATCATGAACGCGGACACCATTTTTTGTCGGTTCGATGACGCAGTTTTCCGATTCCAGCGGGGCATGGGCCAGGAACGGGAAGGTAAACTCCGCATCAATGGTTTTGGCGGCACGGGCCAGAACCGGCTCAAGGGATGCCAGCGGTACTTCGTGATTGGCGTCGAACTGTGGCGCATCAAGCAACGCCTTGTGATCGGCAATCATGGTGTCGGTACTGCGTGTTTCGGCTTGGCTGAAGTCCCATTGTACAGATAGGGCATCACGGGACTGAAAGGCCGCCCAGGTGTTTTTGCCAAATGCCACAACGCCGGCTTTGTTTGGCAAAACTTGCGCAGCAATGAAGCCGCCAACGTCTTTGGCGGCACTATCGTCAAAAGAAACGACCGTGCCCCCGAATTTCGGGCTGCGCATGATTGCAGCATAGATCATGCCCGGCAGATTGACATCCATAGCGAACATTGCCGTGCCGTTGGTCTTGCCGGAATTGTCCTTGCGATGAAGTTTGTCGCTGCCAATCAGCTTGAACTGATCCGGGGTTTTCACGGTTGGTTTTTCAACGGCTTCAAGGGTTGCCGCAATCGCGATAAATTCGCCAAAGTGGCCGGAATTGCCACCGGATGTCAGTATGCCGTTGTCAACGGCAATGCTGCTGGCATCCACATCCCAGCTTTGGGCGGCCGCACGAACCAGAAGGTCGCGTGCAGCAGCACCGGCTTCGCGATACTGCATGAAGGAATTTGCAATGGACGTCGAGCCACCAGTCCCCTGCGCATGGAAGAACAGGTTAGAATATCGTTCATTGTCGGCCGGGGCGAAGGCTGTTTGAACTGTGCTCCAGTCGGCATCAAGTTCCTCGGCGACCAGCGTCGTCAGGCCAGTTGTTGTTCCCTGACCCATTTCAAAGTGTTTGATAATGACTGTTACGGTGCCGTCAGCATCGATTTTGACAAACGGATTAAGGTCAGTTGCAGCAGCAACACTGCCCGCGGCAAGTACGCCATTGGCATTGACACCGACCAAAAGGGCGGCCGTACCTGCGGCCGAGCCCATAAGAAATCCACGACGGGAAACATTGATATTCATGACTTATGCCTCCAGCTTTTCAGATGCCAGCTTGATGGCTTCGTTAATGCGGACATAGGTGGCACAGCGGCACGCATTGCCCTGCATGTAATCCTTGATTTCCGCGTCCGTCGGTTTCGGGTTTTCGCTTAGAAGGCCAATGGCCGACATGATCTGTCCTGACTGACACCAGCCACATTGAACGACGTCTTTTTCCTGCCAAGCGGCCTGAACGGCCTGGGCGATTTTGTCTTTTGCGCCTTCAATGGTGGTAATTTCACTATCGACGGCATCCTCGACAAAGGTCTGGCAGGATCGGGTCGGTTCGCCGTCAATATGCACGGTGCAAGCACCGCAATACGCAACACCACATCCAAATTTGGTGCCGGTAAGTTCCAATCCATCACGCAGAACCCACAAAAGCGGGGTGCCGGGTTCTGCGTCAATGGTGCGGGATTCTCCGTTTATTTTTAGCTGATACTGCATGGCCGCCTCATCTCTCTCGATAAATTATGATTTATCTTCCGATGTCCGGGGGTAACCGATGGGTAAACGCACCCCCGGCGCAGATGTGATGCCATTTTGCGGGGGCATCATATCAACGGTTCGCAGTGCTTATGTGGGGCAAAAATGAACGGAATTAAGGGGAGGTGTATAAAAAAGAGCCGGGTGTCTATGTGGCATTTTTCAAACGCATCAGCGGGTTATCCTGCGGGGATAAAAACTCGGAATGTTGCGCCGTGACCTTCCTGACTTTCAACCCAGATTTTGCCTTTGCAATGTTCAACAACATGTTTGGCAATCGCAAGGCCAAGGCCGGACCCCGACGGGCGGGGTTTGTCGTCGGGGTATTTTCCGCCGCGGGCAAATTTGTCAAAGATCACCGCCTGTTCATCCTTGGCGATGCCGTTGCCATTATCGCTGATCGATACAAGGTAACCGCCATCCATCACCTCGCCGCGGACTTTTACGTGAGGATCATCAATCGCCGAAAATTTGGCTGCGTTTGACAACAGATTGATAAAGACCTGCGTCAAACGATCCCGGTCAACATGCAGGGTCACCGTTTCAGGTGTCAGATCAAGATCAAGCGTGACGCCCTTGTTGTCGAGCAGGCCTTTGATCGCCTCGACACTTTCATTAAGGACCGACCGTGGATCGATATTTTCCGGGCGCCAGTCGGAATGACCGGCTTCAAGTCGCGCCAGATCAAGGTGATCATCAATCAATCGCGTCAGGCGTTCGCTTTCACGCACGATGATGCTCATGAAATGTTCGGCGCGTTCGGGATCAAGTTCGGGTGTATCGACCAGAATTTCCGAAAAGGACCGGATCGAGGTCAGCGGGGTGCGAAATTCATGGCTGACCATGGTCAGAAATTCATCTTTAAGCCGGTCCAGTTCCTTAAGCCGGTTATTTGCGGCGCGCAATTCCGATGCGGCGCGTTCAAGTTCATGGGATTTCTGTTCAAGACTTTGGGAATATTCGATCACATGTGATGTTTCCTCAAGGATCTCAAGGACTTCATCAAGGCTGACCATTTCCCCCTTTGCGACCGAAGATACCATCACACGTGCGGATGCCGCCCCGATGGAGCCAGCAAGTAATCGTTCGGTAAAGGCAATCATATCGGTATTGGCTTCGCCCTTGCCCCGCCAGGGAGTTCCACGGGTCCAGCCAAAATCGCGAAACGAATGAAAGGCACGTTCACGGCCCAGAAACCGTTCGACCAGTTCATACAGGTCATCAATCGTTGCCGATGACCGCCAGATCACGGTTTCCTGACCTTTGCGTAAAAAGGCATCGACAAACAGGGTGGCCTGAATACGTTCAAGCGCGCTGGGGGATGTAAACAAGCTGATCAAAACATAGGTCGCGGTGTTAAGCGTAATTGACCAGATCAGCGCATGGGTTAGCGGCTCAAACCCCGTTAGTCCGAACAAGCTTTCAGGCCGCAGCCACGGATGGCCAAATGCGCCATGTTCGATTAATCCCGGGTCCATCCAGCCACTATCGGCAAGTGACGGTAGCAAAAGCGTATAGGCCCAGATGACAAAGCCGATCACAAGGCCAACTTGCGCGCCGGTTTTGGTGCCGCCCTTCCAATATAATCCGCCAATCATGATCGGAATGAATTGTGCCGTTGAGGCAAAGGAAATCAGGCCGATTTCCGCCAGCGCATCACTGGCCCCGGCAGATCTGTAATAGGCAAAGCCCATAAACACGACCAGAACAATCGATGCGCGTCGGATGAAAATCAGAAGCCCGGTCAAATCATCACGTTCTGTGACCCGCAACCAGCGAATGCGCAACAAGGCAGGCACGACAAGGTCGTTACAAACCATGGTCGAAAGCGCAATGGTCGCCACAATCACCATGCTGGTGCTGGCCGATAATCCACCGACATAGGCTACCAGTGCCAAAAGCGAATGCCCTTCGAACAGGGGGACTGAGATTACGAAAAAGTCGGGATCAGCCCAGCTTGGCAAAACACCAAGTCCGGTCAGTGCAATTGGCAAGACAAACAGGTTCATCGCCAGAAGATAAAGCGGGAAGGCCCAGCTTGCGGTTGCCAGATGGCGTTCATCGACATTTTCGACAATGATGACCTGAAACTGGCGTGGCAATGTCAAAATGGCGGCCATGGAGAGCATCATTAATGTCATCCAGCGCGCACTGCCATTTTCCGGCAATTGCAAAAGCGGGGCTGTTTGCGGGTTTGATGCTGCCTGTTCAAACAGATCGCCAATCCCGGCATACATGAAGAAGCAGACAAAAATGCCCACGGCCAGAAGCGCGAACATCTTGACCAGGCTTTCGAACGCAATGGCGGCAACCATGCCTTCGTGATGTTCATCGGCATCGATAAAACGCGTGCCAAACAAAATGCCAAACAGGGCAAGACCAAGTGCTGCCCAAAAGCCGCTATCGCCAAAAATGTGGACCTGATTTTGGATGGGGGCGGCCATGGCATTGCCCCAGACGGTCAGAACCGTATAGCTGGTGGCGATTGCTTTGAGTTGAAGCGCAATATAGGGCGTTGTGCCGATCACGGTAATCAGGGTGACCAGCATCGATAATTGCGTGCTTTTGCCGTAGCGTGATGAAATGAAATCGGCGATGGAGGTGATGCGATGCGCCTTGGAAATACGCAGCATTTTGCGCAGCAAAAACCACCAGCCCAGAAAGATCACCGTCGGGCCTAGATAGATTGTCAGATATTCAAGTCCGTTTCGCGCAGCCGATCCGACGGCTCCGTAAAATGTCCATGATGTGCAATAAACCGCAATCGACAGGGTATAAACGGTTGGGTTGCGTACCCAGGATCGGCCATCGCGTGCGCGTTTGTCCCCCCACCAGGCAATCGCATACAGCAATCCGACATAGGCCAGTGAAACCGTAATGACGAGTTCGGATGATAGCATGGCTAATCCGTTTCCTCGGTCTGGATACTATGACGAAGGGCACGGTTAATCAGGGCGCAACAGCCAATCAGAAATGCCCAACCGGCAAAGAAATAGATAAACAGGATCGGCAACCCGAAAATGCTGCCCTTAAGCGAGAAAACCCCGACCAGTGGGGGGATCCAGGCAAAGAACGCAACAAGGGCAAGGGTAAAGGCGCGTTCGGTCAGTTTTCGGGGTGGGGTCATTGGCCGTTTCCCGCCTTATGTGTTCAGTTTCGTTCACCAGCCAGCATGGCCTTGACGCGTGAAACCACATCGCGGGTGGAAAAAGGTTTGGTGACAAAGTCATCGACGCCAAGTTCAAGTCCCTTGCGGCGATCAACCTCGCGGGTTTTTG
Organism: Thalassospira alkalitolerans; assembly: GCF_002115745.1. Taxonomy (GTDB): domain Bacteria; phylum Pseudomonadota; class Alphaproteobacteria; order Rhodospirillales; family Thalassospiraceae; genus Thalassospira; species Thalassospira alkalitolerans. The sequence continues at coordinate 107,916 of NZ_JFKB01000010.1, read as the reverse complement.
CCGTCAGCATCATGATCGGAATCGGACGGGTTTGCGGATTGTCGCGGACTGCACGTACAACTTCAAAGCCGTCGCAGCCGGGCATCATAACATCAAGCAAAACCATATCGGGCAGGTCGCGGGCGATCATGGCAATCGCGGTCTGGCCATCGGTTGCAACGCTAACCTCATAGCCTTCCTTTTCCATCAGAAAGCTAAGGGATTCGACAATTGTCTCCTCGTCCTCGGCAATCAGGACCCTTGGTCTCTCGGTCACAGACGTTCTCCCCAATATTCGAATTATTATATATGTGATCCTAACCGGTTATTGAACGAGATTTAATGCTACTTTGGGGTGGTATGGCTAACGCAATCGGTTAGGTGGTTTTTGGGCGGCTATGGGTTTGTCGTATCAGATGCGGCATAGGCACGTTGCAGGCAATCGGCACGCGGGCATTGCCGACATCCAATACCAACCGGAACGGCGGCTTGCGGGGTATCAAGTGGCAACCCGTCAGCATAAACGATGTCACGGGCAAAGGCGGTGTCGCAACCAATCATGACAGAATGAACCGATTGTGGCACGCGGTAACCCCCGCGGCCGGTTCGAACAGCACGTGCGATAAACAGGTATTCACTGTCATCGGGCAGACGGACAAATTGTGGGATGACCCGTTCTGGGGTCAGATAGGCTTCGTGTACGACCCAGCGTGGGCAGGCGCCACTGTAACGCGGCAATTGCAAACCCGATGCCGAGAAACGTTTGGAAATATTGCCTGCGATATCGGTGCGCATGAAATGGAACGGAATGCCTTCATTCCCTGGTCGGCGCAACGTTGTCAGGCGGTGGCAAATTTGTTCCCAGCTGGCGGCAAAACGTTGTTGCAACAGTTCGATATCATGTCGAAGCGTTTGCGCCTCGGCCCGGAAATCGTCATAGGGAAACAACATGGCGGCGGCAAAATAGGACATCAGTGCGTCGCCAGCCCGAAGGCGCGCGGCATCCGTACCAAGATTGGCGCGATTCAGAACGTCATTGACCGCGTCTTCGCCTTCAAGGCGGCAAATCATGCGGGCGGCCTGAAAGCGAGCCGATGTGATCGGCATGGCGCGCGAAAACCGCAATGTTGCGGTTTCCCGGTTCCAGTCAAAGCCTGTTACGGATAAATCTTCAGGCGGCAGGCGATCCACTTTAATGCTGTGGCGACGTTCCAGATGTTTGATCAAATCGGTCAGGAACAGACCGCCTGTCGGATCGATTGCAGTGCGCATATTTTCAGCGCGCTCTTCAAGCGTCGGAAAATGGTTGGCGTTGTCATACAGAAGATCATCAACTTCTTCGGCCGGGCTTGCGGCCGGGCGACCAGCATCACCGCGTTCCAGAAAGTTGAAAATTTCGGTCGCGGATTCGGCCAGTCGCTGTGATTCACGCACCAGTGTTGCGTTAAACCGCGCACGCTGTTCTGCCGGAAGATCATCATAATCGTCAAAAATCTCGGCGACCGTGCGGATTGATGTAATCCGCGTCAGGATCGAATGGCTGGCCTCGGCCAGGAATGGATCGTGGCTAAGCCGTTCGGACAGATTATTTATTTCCTCAAGCCCGCTGCGATACGCCCGGTAAAGCGTAAGAAAGGCTGAAATCATGCCCGGTGCGGCGGCGATCATTGCCGGAAAATCGCGCTGGGCCAGTGGTGTTTCACGAAAAACGGGGTCCGTCGCGGCTTCGCCAAGGTCGGCAAGCAATCGGCTTTCTTCGGAACCGGACAGAGCATGGGGTTGAATTTCAAGAACACCCGCCAGGCGCAAAAGAAGTGCGCCGCCAATTGCGCGACGATTGTGCTCGATCAGGTTCAGATAGGATGGCGAAATACCAGCCGCCTTGGCCAGGGCATTTTGCGTTAGCCCGATGTCTTTTCGCCGTCCGCGAATGCGATGTCCGATGGGTGCCTGGCGAGACATAGCGCGCCCTTTTCTTGACAAAATTTACAAATTTTCAGTTCGTCCATCCATATATTTACAAAAAAACCCTTCTTATTCAATAACATATTGATTCATTTTCAATTGATCCCCATTGTTATGACAGGTCGAGAAAAACATTAACCAAAAACGCGACCTCAGATTTTTCTGAAACGCATCCCAAGACATTGGGGAGGAAATCCATGTCGGAGACCAAGAACGCTCGAAATGTATCCCGTCGTACGGTCCTTAAAGGAACGGCTGCGACAACCGGTGCGGCGCTGATTGGCGCATCGATCCCGATGCATTTCATCAAAGACGCCCACGCCCAGACTTTCCGGGGCGATCCGGGTAGCTCAGGCAGTGTCAAATTCGGTTTTAACGTGCCGCAGTCGGGCCCGTATGCTGATGAAGGTGCTGATGAATTGCGTGCCTATCAACTGGCTGTAAAACACCTTAACGGTGAAGGCGATGGCGGTATGCTTAATACCATCAAGCCGCTGGAGCTTAAGGGGAACGGCGTTCTGGGTAAAAAGGTCGAATTCGTGACCGGCGATACCCAGACCAAATCCGATGCAGCACGTGCTTCGGCCAAGCGCATGATCGAAAAAGACAATGTTGCAATGATCACCGGCGGTTCGTCGTCGGGTGTGGCTGTGGCTGTTCAGGGTCTGTGTCAGGAAATGGGCGTGATCTTCATGGCCGGTCTGACGCATTCCAACGACACCACGGGTAAGGACAAAAAGCGTTATGGTTTCCGCCATTTCTTTAACGCTTATATGTCCGGTCAGGCGATTGCGCCGATCCTGAAGGAAGAATACGGCACGGATCGTCGTGCATATCACCTGACGGCCGATTACACTTGGGGTTGGACTCAGGAAGAATCGATCAAAGCCGCAACCGAGAATATCGGTTGGGAAACCGTTAATACCGTCCGTACTCCGGTTGGTGCGGGTGACTTCTCGCAATATATCACGCCGGTGCTGAACTCTGGCGCAGATGTCCTGATCCTGAACCACTATGGCAAGGATATGGTCAACTCGCTGACACAGGCTGTTCAGTTTGGTCTGCGCGACAAGCAAGTAAACGGCAAGAACTTCGAAATCGTTGTTCCGCTGTATTCGCGCCTGATGGCACAGGGTGCCGGTGATGCTGCCAAAGGCATTCTGGGTACCACGAACTGGCATTGGTCGCTGCAGGATGCCGGGTCGCAGGCCTTTGTGAAATCGTTCGGTCAGGAATACGGCTTCCCGCCGTCACAGGCCGCTCACACCTGCTATGTTCAGACATTGCTGTATGCAAATGCCTGCGAAATGGCTGGTACTTTCGCACCATGGGAAGTCATCAAGCAACTTGAAGGTTTCGAGTTCGATGGCGCGGGCAACGGCCCGACCCTTTATCGTGCCGAAGATCACCAGTGCTTCAAGGATGTTTTGGTTGTGCGTGGTAAAGAAAACCCGCAGTCCAACTTTGACCTTCTCGAAGTGGTCAAAGAGGTTCCGCGCGCACAGGTCGAATATCCGGCCGATATGTTCGGTGGGGAACTCGGCCCGTACAAGGTCTGATCCCCTTCACAACGTAACAGGCTGGGCCGACTGTCATTTGACGGTCGGCCCAACTGCCCTGACCAGCACTTGTTCCTCACAGGTGCTTTGGCTCTTTGTTCGTTAAGTCCTTTTGAACACGCGGCGGATAATCAATGGACGCTTTATTTCTTCAAATCCTGAATGGTCTGGACAAGGGCGGCGCCTATGCGCTGATTGCCCTTGGTTTGACTCTGGTGTTTGGCACGCTTGGCGTGGTGAACTTTGCTCATGGTGCCATCTTTATGGTCGGCGCCTTTTGTGCGGTGACGCTGGAAAAAATCCTGACAATTTCGGTTCGTGTCAAAGACGAATCCGTTACATTTTTTGATGCCTACAAGGAAACGCCTTACCTTGAAGTTTGGTTTGGCGATACCGGTAAGGCGATCATTGACTGGTCTGTACCGTTTTCAATCATTTTGGCTATTCCGGTGATGTTGTTGCTGGGGGTTGCCATGGAACGCCTGCTGATCCGCCATTTTTACAAGCGGTCGCATGCAGAACAGATTCTTGTCACCTTTGGCCTTGCCATTGTTGTTCAGGAACTGATGAGGACCTTTTTTGGGGCCAATCCGATCCCGCAGGGGGCGCCGGAAATTGTTGCTGGTTCCGCCAATATCGGGGCGTGGTTTGGCCTTGGGGAATCTGTGGTTTATCCTTGGTGGCGTCTGATTTATCTGTTGTTCTCGGCGATTATCATCGGTCTGGTGTTCTCATTCCTGCATTTCACGACCTATGGGATGGTGGTGCGCGCGGGTATGGCTGATCGTGAAACAGTCGAACTGCTTGGCATCAATATCGAACGCCGCTTTACCATTGTGTTTGGTATGGCTGCCGTGGTCGCGGGGCTGGCAGGTGTGATGTACACACCCGTACTGCCACCCGATTATCATTTGGGTATGGACTTCCTGGTTCTGTCCTTCGTCGTCGTCGTTGTTGGCGGCATGGGGTCCCTTCCCGGTGCGGTGCTTGCAGGCTTCCTGCTTGGCATTTTGCAATCCTTCTCGTCGATGACCGAAGTGAAAGACATCTTTCCGGGCATTGACCAGATCATCATCTACCTCGTTGCCGTTGTGATTCTATTGACCCGTCCGCGCGGTCTGATGGGTCGACGGGGCGTGATGGAGAGCTGATATGTCAAATACTCAAATTGCTTCGCCCAAACAGGACCTGATTTACATGCTGGTACTTTCAGCAGTGGTCCTGACCATGCCGCTCTGGTTACAGCCTTTCGGCGCGGCCTATCCTGATCTGATGCAGAAATTCATGATCTTTGGCATTTTTGCCATTGGATATAACATTCTGTTTGGCCTGACGGGCTATCTATCCTTTGGCCATGCGGCGTTTCTGGGGGTTGGTTCCTATACCGCTGTTTGGTGTTTCAAACTGTTGTCGATGAATGTCATCCCGGCGATGATTTTCGCTGTCATTCTTTCCGGGCTGTTTGCTCTTTTGATCGGCTTTGTGTCCTTGCGTCGTTCGGGAATTTACTTCTCTATCCTGACACTGGCTTTCGCACAGATGTCCTACAATCTGGCCTATTCAGTTCTGACGCCGATCACCAATGGTGAAACCGGTTTGCAACTGACCCAGGGGGATGCCCGTGTTCTTGACCGTATGTCGGGGATCGAAGCAACCACAAGCCTGCCAACACCCAATTTGTTTGGTATCGAAGGTACCGGTTATTCCGGGTTTTATATCTGTGCTGCTCTGTTGATTGTGTCGTTCTTTATCTATCTGCGTATTTTCCGGTCGCCTTTCGGTCTGAAGCTCCGTGCGATAAAATCGAACCAGAACCGCATGAATTACACTGGCTACAATACGCGCCCCTATTTGATGACGGCTTTTGTTATCTCGGGCATGTATGCCGGGTTGGCCGGTTCGTTGCTGGCGGTAACCGATCCGCTGGCTGGGGCTGAACGCATGCAATGGACGGCATCGGGCGAAGTTGTCCTGATCACCATTCTTGGCGGTGCGGGCACGCTGATCGGGCCGCTTCTTGGCGCCGGGATCATCAAGTATTTCGAAAACATCTTCTCGGCCTTTAACGATCAGGTTCTGCTGAATGCGTTTTCTTTCCTGCCAGATTGGCTGGCGCATGTGTTTGCCTCGATTGTCGGTCTGTTTGTTGGCGAAGGCTGGCACCTGACGCTGGGGCTGGTCTTTATGCTGATTGTGATCTTCCTGCCCGGTGGCGTAATGGAAGGCATCACGCGGCTGTGGCGGTTGGTTCGCAATCGTTCGAAGTCGCTTGATAAAGATGAAAAAGAACAACAACCTTCGACAAGGGAGGTCTGATCGATGTCCGACTACATTCTTGATGTCACTGACGTCGACAAGAATTTCGGCGGCCTTCGGGCGCTGTCCGATATTAACCTTCGGGTCAAGAAAGGCACCGTTCATGCCATTATCGGCCCGAACGGGGCCGGGAAATCGACGCTGCTTAACGTGATTGTCGGGCGACTTGCACCAAACCGTGGCCGGGTGTTGCTTGGCGATGAGGTTCTGACCGGCAAGCAACCCTATGAAATCAATCAGCTTGGTGTTGCGCGTGTTTTTCAGACGCCAGAGATTTTTCCGGAACTGTCCCTATTACAGAACGTGATGGTACCGGCTTTGGCCAAGCGTGATGGCGAGTTCAATCTTAGCTTTTTGAAAAGTCTGTTTTCTGAGCGTGATATTCTCGATCAGGCAGAACATATGCTTGAAGACGTCGGGTTGATTGAACACAAGGATCACCTTGCTGGATCTATGTCACGCGGCGATAAACGCCGTCTTGAACTGGCGATGTGCCTTAGTCAGCAGCCAAAGCTTTTCCTGTTGGATGAGCCAACGGCAGGCATGTCACGTCATGACACCAATCGCACGATTGATCTGCTGAAACGGATCAAGGCACGCGGTATGACCAAGGTGATTATCGAACATGACATGCATGTTGTGTTCAGTCTGGCCGATCGCATCAGCGTTCTGGCGCAGGGCGCCATCATTGCCGAAGGAACACCCGAAGAGGTGCGGAATGATCCCAAGGTCAAGGAAGCCTATCTCGGAGGGGAAACCATATGAACGCAGTCCCGACAACCAAACCGGTTACCAGACAGGGCGGCGATCCGGCCTTTTTCTCGGTCTATGATCTGCACGCCTATTATGGCGAAAGCTATATCGTTCAGGGTGTTAGCTTTAATATTCGCGAGGGTGAAATTCTTGCCCTTTTGGGGCGTAATGGTGCGGGTAAAACATCAACGCTTCGCGCGCTTGCGCGGATGGATGATCCGGAGCTCAAACACGGTGAAATCTGGCTTGATCACAAGCCGCTTCATACGATGAAGGCATGGCAGGCCGCGCGTCTTGGTTTGCAGTTGGTGCCCGAAGATCGCCGGATTATTCCGGGAATGACTGTGCAGCAGAATCTGGAATTGGCCCAGATTTCCGAACCACTTGGCTGGTCGATCCAGCGTATTTACGAATTGTTCCCGCGTCTTGGTGAACGCGCCGAACAAGAAGCCATAACCCTTTCCGGGGGCGAGCAACAGATGCTGGCAATCGGGCGGGCATTGGCACGCGATATCAAATTGCTACTTCTTGATGAACCTTACGAGGGGTTGGCGCCCGTCATTGTTCAGGAAATTGAAAAGACGCTTCAAAACGTCAAGAAGCTTGGTATCACCACCATCATTGTTGAACAAAACGCGATTGCGGCACTTAAGCTTGCCGATCGCGCGATTATCATGGATAGCGGCCAGATTGTGTTTGATGGAACGGCACAGGCCGTTCTTGATGATGCAGAACTGCGTGATCAGTATCTGGCAATCTGACGGTTTCCATTTAATTGGGGGGGGGAATCCCAGCATCACTGGTAAGGGTATACCGGGGTTGGAAAAGGCCGCGCCATGTGCGCGGTCTTTTTTATAATTTTTCGTGACAGAGGGCTAAAACGTGCCATTACTGGGTGGGATGGCACGTTCAAAAATTGACATGGCGTGATGGTCATATCATGATGTTCTAAATTAAAGAAAAAATCAAAAACGACGGATTTGGGACATTTGACGCTTGCTTCAAGTCTTGGGGGCATTGATGGGCGATTATGTTTTGCGCGGTTGGTTTGGTTTGGGCAAAATTAATGCCTGTCGGCGCATGATTGAGTGCGACAAAACGCAAAAAAACGAGCATGTGTTGATTTATCGGTCAATCGCGATTACGAACGCTGGTTGCTTGAATATTCGGTCGTCGACTATGCGGGTGCCCATGCCTAAAATATTGAAAACAGCGCAATATAATGATCGGTCAGGACAGATTCTATTACGGGGTCTGTGGGCGTATCCTTTCATATGGGGGCGACATGATTGGGCAGAAGGACGCAAGGCGTCATGGCACATTCATTAAGCAAGTCTCATAAACTGATTGCATCGGCCTATCGGCGGTCGTTGGATTGGTGCGAACGCGAAGCAGAGGTTTTTGAGGCCGGCGATATCGAAGGTGACGAACAGGCGCGCCTTCGTTTGCGTGATCATGTTGCGGAACGTAACCGTGCGGCTCTTTTGGATACACATCACTCCGACCATTCGGTTCAGAACTTTTCGTCCCACAGCATTCCCGATCTTGACGGGGCTAATGGTTTGGCGATTTCATCGGACGGACGATCAATATATGTGACGTCCGGCCAGGCATCTGCTCTTTTAATCTTTGATCGTGATCCGGCATCGGGATCAATCCGTTTGATGGATGTTTTGCATCATGATGATGCCGGGATTGACCGGATGCGTGAACCCCATGGTGTCGCTGTTTCGCCCGATGGAAATTCCGTCGTGGTTGCGGATCGCTGGCATGATGCCTTGGTGTTTTTCCGGCGCGATCAAAGCAGCGGCGCACTTGATCCGGAATATAGAATTTCAGACGAACAGGGCAATGCCGTCGGATTGCAGGAACCGTTTAATCTTTGCTTTTCGCCAGATGGCAATCAGTTGCTGGTCGGCGTGACAGAGTTCCTTGAAGCCAATCTGTTAGTCTTTAACCGCGACCAGACAAGCGGAAGGTTTACCTTTTCGCAGTCGTTAAAGTCCGAGCTGGAAAAGTGTGAAGGGTTGCGTATTCCGCAAAGCGTGGCGTTTGCCCCCGATGGCAACGGGTTTTATGTGACGGCCTATAACGGCACCGTGCTTGGTGTGTTCGAGCGGTCATTGACCGGTGATACTTTCCATCTTTCGCAATTGCTGGAAGACGGGGTTGATGATGTGCGCGGCCTTGAAGGGACCGAGGATGTTGCGGTGTCGTCTGACGGCCTGTCCGTGTTGGTCGTTGGGCATGGGCGCGGGGATTTATGTGTTTTCCATCGCGACGCTGCATCCGGAAAACTTGTGTTTGACCGTGGCAGCGAAGATCGCCTGCGCAATGGCCGGGTGACCGGCGGGGCCTTTGGTGTGGCGATTTCGGCGGGCGGGGATCGGGTGTTTGTATCGGGGCGTGGGGGCGATCTGATCGATTTGTGGCATCGCGATCCCAAAAATGGAAATCTGATCTTTGGTCGCGCATTGGGAAGTCCGGGTCAGGGCGATAGTTCTGGTGGCGGGGTGCGTAATATTGCCGTGACCCCGGATGGCCGGTCGCTGATATTGGTCGATTATCAGAACGGGTTGCTGGCGGTGTTTGATTTGGCCGAAGGAACGCGTCGTTTGGCCGAACTGGGCGCAACGTTAATGCGCTTTGATGGCGAGCCCTTCAAAGTCTTTTAGGACGTTCAAAACAATCGATGTTTTGACATGCTGCACTGAATCGTGCGGTAGCAAAACCTCGTTGACGAAATGCGATAGCGCGGCCAAGTCTTTGGTCACCACCTTCAGGTGATAATCCATTTCTCCGGTTAGTGAATAAGCTTCCAGAACTTCGGGCAAATTCGCCAGTAAATCGGAAAACCGTTTGGCGTTGTCACGGTTATGCGTTGCAAGTGTCACCGAAATCACCACCATCAGGCCAAGCCCCATCTTTTGACGGTCGATATCGGCACGGTATCCACGGATGAAGCCATCGGCCTCTAGCCGGGCGCGGCGGCGCGAGCATTGCGACGGTGACAAAGCGATGCGTTCGGACAAATCATTATTGGTCAGTCGTCCATCACGCTGTAATTCCGCAAGCAATTTCAGATCAAGTTTGTCCAATTGCGTCATTCATGCACCATTTGATTATTTGTTGCATGATATGTGTATGAGTTACGGGAAATCAACCTTGAATGCACGCACATTGCGCCCGGTTTGGCGCAACATGGAACATAACAATAATTGTTCTAATTCGGATCAAGGAGACTTCGATGGGACCGTTCCCGCATGACGCCCCCCGTGCCACCATCACCGCCGATAACCCCGCCGGAACGGATGGTTTCGAATTTGTCGAGTTTGCCCATGAAGAAGCCGGGAAACTTGAAATTCTGTTTACGCGCATGGGATATGTCCCGGTCGCGAAACACAAACTGAAAAATATCACGATCTGGCGTCAGGGGGATATCAACTATGTCCTGAATGCGGAAACCGGGTCACACGGCATGCGGTTTGTTGCACAGCACGGCCCTTGTGCGCCGTCGATGGCGTGGCGTGTTGTTGATGCCAAACATGCTTTTGATCATGCCGTGTCCAAGGGCGCAGAACCTTATCTTGGCAATGACAAGGTTCTTGATGTTCCTGCGGTTGTCGGTATTGGCGGGTCACTTTTGTATTTCATTGATACTTACGGCGAAACAGGTTCGGCCTATGACGCGGAATTCGATTGGTTGGGTGAACGCGATCCGAGGCCCGAAGGCGTTGGTTTCTATTATCTGGATCACCTGACCCACAACGTTTATCGCGGCAATATGGATAAATGGTGGGATTTCTATCGTGATCTGTTCAATTTCAAACAAATCCATTTCTTTGACATCGCCGGTAAAATCACGGGGTTGGTCAGTCGGGCTATTACATCACCATGCGGTAAAATCCGTATCCCGTTAAATGAGTCGACTGACGATAAAAGTCAGATCGAGGAATACTTACGCAAATATAACGGCGAAGGCATTCAGCATATCGCGGTCGGTACCGATGGCATCTATGATGCCACGGACAAGCTTGCCGCCAATGATTTGAAATTTATGCCCGGCCCACCTGATACCTATTATGAAAAATCCCGCGACCGTGTTCATGGGCATGATGAACCGATTGAGCGGATGAAAAGGCATGGCATTTTGATCGATGGCGAAGGCGTTGTTGACGGTGGCATGACCAAGATTCTGCTTCAGATATTCTCCAAAACGGTGATCGGCCCGATATTTTTCGAGTTTATCCAGCGTAAAGGCGATGAAGGCTTTGGTGAAGGTAATTTCCGTGCGCTGTTTGAAAGCATCGAAGAAGACCAGATTCGCCGGGGTGTGTTGAAAGTCGATGCCGCCGAATAGCGGTTGACGCAATTGGCGAGCAAAACAGCCCGGAACAGATGATGCTGTTCCGGGCTGTTTGAGCTGGGCCTGTTTATGATGGTCAGTAAGCACCAAACCCCAAAAGATGCGGCAGCCAAAGTACCAGACCGGGAATGGCAACCATCAGAATTAAACGTATAAAATCGGCAGCCAAAAATGGCAAAATACCACGCGACAGGGTGGTGATTGTCATGTCCGATGATACGCCCTGAATGATAAACAGGTTCATCCCGATCGGTGGGGTAATTAAGCCGATTTCAACGACCGATACCAAAACGACACCGAACCATACCGGATCATATCCAACCCCTGTAATGACATTGAATGCCGGCACCACAGTCAGCAGGATCATCGACAGGCTGTCCATGAAACATCCAAGTACGACATAAAACACCAAAAGGGCGATAAGCACCGTAAGCGGTGAATAGCCACGGGTGGTAATCCAGTCGACGAGTGTTTGGGTCAGGCCACTGGTTTCGATGAAAAAGTTGAAAAGTGACGCCCCGATCAGAATCAGGAAGATCATCCCGGTCATGCCTGCCGTTTCGCGAATGCCGCTCCGCAAAACAGACCAGCTCAGCCGTTTGCGAAGGAAGGCAAACAAAAGTGCACCACCGGCCCCAACGGCGGCGGCCTCTGTCGGGGAAAACAGCCCGGCATAAATGCCACCGATGACCAGCACGATCAAAACAATGGCGTCCCACATGCGCAGCAACGCCCCCCAGCGTTTGGACCAAGGCACATAGTCGCTGACCGGGGCCAGTGACGGGTTGCGCATGACCTGCAGGCGAATGGACGTGATATAAAGTACTGTCGCCAAAAGCCCCGGGATCATTGCCCCGGCAAACAGGGCGCCAATCGATTGTTCGGTCATCAAGGCATAGATCACAAGAAGGATCGATGGCGGGATCAGAACGCCCAACGTCCCGCCCGCAGCAATCGATGCCCCGGCCAGACTTTTTGCATATCCACGTTCGCGCATTTCAGGAAGTGCAACGCGCCCCATGGTGGCGCAAGTTGCCAGTGACGATCCGCAAATCGCCCCAAATACAGCACTTGCCCCGATACTAGATGCGGCCAATCCGCCCGGTCGGTGCCCGGAAAAGGCGGTAATCCCGCGAAACAGATTGCCCGACAGGCCGGAATGGGACGCAAAGACCCCCATGAAAATGAACAGTGGGACAACCGAAAGGCCATAGGGAAAGATTGCTTCGAACGGCAGGCTGGCCATCACATAGCTTGCTGACATCCAATCGGTTAAAAGTAGGGTTCCGCCAATGCCGACAACCGCCATTGCAACTGCGACCGGCACACGCAGCAGGGCCAGCGCCAAGGCGGCAACAAACCCGATTAATCCTGCCCATTCTGTCGCCATCAGATGTTCTCGTTTGTAAGAAGCAATTTAAGAAAATGGACCAGACAGACCAGCATTGATATGGCCATGCCGCTCAGCAGGAAACCCCAGAACAGGATCATCGGGATCGCAAGATTCTGCGAAACATCACCGTAATTCCATTGTTCCATGGCCCGCCCCCAGGACAGATACAGCAAGAATGCCATCAATCCGGCGCATAAAGCCGGTATCAATGTATCTATGATCCTGAAAACGGCGCGGAAATGATTCTTGCCGATCAAATCGACGGTGACATGGGCATGTGCGCTAAAGGCATAGGGGATCGCCCATGATGCTGCTGCCATCACGCAGAACTGTGTCAGATCAACCGCGCCGACCAATGATTGCCCGCCAATCCGCCGCCAGATAATATCGACAACTACAATGCCGATTGCCCCGATCAGGGCCGCCATTCCGATAAATGCCAGAATGTCGGTCAGTCTGTTCATAAATCGGTCAAGCTGGTGAACCGCGGCATAAAGCCGCGATCCATCCGATTTTTCAGCCCGTTGGGTCATTTGTCGCCAGCGTGATATTTGGCGTCAAATTCGGCGACCAATTCCTGTGCGCGTTTGTAAATCGCTTCGGGATCGGTAACGCCTTTGTCCTTCAGACCGGCAAGGTATTCTGCAATCATTGGCTGGACAGATGCCTGCCATTTTGCGCGGGTCGCATCGTCGATTTCGATGATTTCATTGCCATGCTTTTGGGCATTGGCTTTGCCAGCTGCTTCCCATTTGTTCCACCAGTCACCGAATTTTCCAACCAGCGTATCGCCGGAAATTTCGTCAATTGCGGCACGGACATCTTCGGGCAGGCTGTCGTATTTCTTCTGGTTCATCACGAAATAGAACCCGGCGGTATAGGCCGCTGCATCGGTATGATATTTCAAAAGTTCGTTGGCTTTTACCGCATTAACCAGATCCCAGGTCGTTACCAGACCTTCGATATTACCCTTTTGCAGGTTTTCATAAATGGCCGAGGGTGGCAGGCCAACCGGCGACGCACCAAAGGATTCAAGCATTGCCGAAACCGCCGGGCTTGGCGTTCTGAGGCGAAGGCCTTTAAGGTCTTCGAGCGAACGAACCGGCGTATCAAGCGTATGGATCAGGCCGCCTTCGTGGGTGAACAAGCCAAGCACTTTGAAGTCGTTATAATCACTGCCCAGAAGGCCTTCTTTGTAAAGTTGCCACAGGGTTTCGGACCCGGAATCGGCATATTTCACAAGGAATGGCATTTCAATAACCGAGGCGGCCGGATAACGGTCGCGCGGGATGCCGTTCAGACCAACAGCCATGTCCATCACACCAGCCCGGACCTGATCGGCTTGGCGGTCGATCTTGCCAAAGGCGGATGTTGCGTCAAAGACTTTGACTTCAACCTTGCCATTGGTCTTTTCCGAAAGTTCCTTGCCCCAGTTTTCAAGGAAGTCTTTCTGGAAGCCGTGGCTTGGTGGCAGATAATGACTGACTTTAAGGGTGATCTCGGCAGCTTGGGCAATGCCCGCACTTGTCAGAATTGTTGCTCCGGCCAAAAGGCCTATTAGCGTTTTACGAAATTTCATGGATTTCACGTTCCTCTCCCTGTTTTTTTTGATCATTGGTTTGACGTTTGGTTCGGGGCCAAGGATGCCCTTTGATTTCGGATGTCGGTTTAATGACGTATTGTGACCGTGGTCGGTCCTGTTGGTGCGATGCGGCAAACGAGGGCGCATCTGATCGGTGGCTTTTGATCGGATGTTGAAGCAATTTTTCTTTTGAATTATAATTATGATATATATAATGAATTACGCAATATGAAATTTATGCAGGTTAATTTTGGTTAGAGTCCCATCAAATAATCCTTCAGTAGGCAGTGATGGCTCCGATATCACTGATGCGGTTGATGTTGCGGATACGCGCAAAGGCATCCAATCGGTTGAGGTCAGCGGCGTTATTATTGCCGCATTATGTGATTTCAAATTTCCGGTGCCGCTTAAGGATTTGGCGGCGGCGGTGGGTATGCCACCCGCCAAGGTGCATCGCTATCTCGCCAGTTTGGTGCGCATAGGTCTTGCCTGGCAGGATGACCTGACCGGGCTTTATGGTTTGGGGCCGATGGCCTTGCGAATGGGAATTTCGGCAATTGAACGCAATGATGTTGTCATGCGGGCCGGGCGACTTTTGCGCAATCTGGCGATTGAGTTGCGATCATCGGGGCATTTGGCGATTTGGGGCGAACGCGGACCGGTTCTGATCCGGACCGAGCATGGCGGTCCGCCGATCATATCGACCATGGGGCTTGGAACCGTGATGCCGTTATTGCGGTCTGCCACGGGCCAAGCGTTTTTATCGACCATGCCCCATAACGCGATCGAGCATGTCATTCGCGCAGAACAGGATATTCTGCATTGGGATGATGCAACGGTGGATCGTTTGATTGTTGAAACCCGCGAACGCGGTGCGGCTGTGATTGAAGGCGATATTGTGCCGGGTTTGTCGGCAATCAGTGCGCCGGTTTACAATCTGGACGGGGCGGTGGCGTGCTGTGTCACGCTGATGAACCCCAAGGCAAATTACTTTCAGCCCGGCCAACCGGCCTTTGACGTTTTTCTGCGCGCGATTGCCGATTTCACCCAAAGTTGGGGCGGAAAGCCGCGCGATGAAGACGATAAGGCTGACAATCCCGGCCTTAAAGATCGTTCAGCTTTTCCAGGAGGCCGGAAAGACGTTTGAAATCATCTGCGCCCAGAAAATCATGAACTTTTTGGTTATAGGCAGCACCCGCGTCACAGAGTGCATTAAAGGCGGAATTGCCCTGTGATGTCAGTTCAAGCCGATGGATGCGCTTGTCATTTTCATCCTGGCCACGCTTTAGCCAGCGGCGTTGTTCGATGGAAAAAACCGCGCGCGATACTTTGGTTTTATGCAGGCCCGTATGGGCAATGATTTCAGTCGCCGTTAGTGCGCCATATTGGCCAAGGGTCGCCAGGACGCGCCATTCCGATCGGGTCATACGGTATCGGTCGCGATAGATATCGCGAAAACCAAGGCTGATCTTCTCGCTGGCGTGATGCATTAAAAACGGCAGAAAGCTGTGTAAATCAAATTCAGATTTCATGGTTTTAAAAGGCTGTTTGATAGTTACAAAAATTATAGTTACGAATGTAACTATATGAGGGATTGTAAGGAAAAAGGCAATGACAGATCACATTGTTACCACCAGAACCGCTGAGAACAGCCTTGTGGGCGATTTGCGTTACATGCCCGGTTTCGGCAATGATTTTGAAACCGAAAGCCTGCCCGGTGCCCTGCCACAGGGGCAAAATAGCCCGCAAAAATGTGCCTATGGCCTTTATGCCGAACAGCTTTCAGGGTCACCTTTTACCGCGCCACGTGGCACCAATGAACGGTCCTGGCTTTATCGTATGCGACCCAGTGTGCGTCATAATGGCCGGTTTAAATCCTTTGCCCTGCCGGAATGGAAAACGGCACCTTGCGTGAATGATCACAGTTTGGCACTTGGTCAGTTGCGCTGGGACCCGGTGCCGATGCCAAATAACCCGACTGATTTCATATCGGGTATGCGGACCATTACCACGGCGGGCGATGCCATGACCCTGACGGGCATGGCAAGCCATGTCTATGTCTGTAACACCGACATGGTGGACGATTATTTCTTTAACGCCGATGGCGAGATGCTGATCGTGCCTGAAAGTGGCACACTTCGTATCTTTACAGAGCTTGGCATCATGGATGTTGAGCCGCTTGAAATTGCCCTGATCCCGCGTGGCATGATGTTTAAGGTCGCGATCACCAAGGCCGGGATTGACGGCGGTGCGCGTGGCTATGTTTGTGAAAATTACGGCGCAAAATTCACCCTGCCAGAACGGGGGCCAATCGGGGCCAACTGTCTTGCAAATCCGCGCGATTTCAAAACGCCGGTCGCGGCTTATGAGGACAAGGAAACCCCGTGTCGCATTCTGATCAAATGGTGCGGGCAGTTCCATGAAACCGGCATTGGTCATTCGCCGCTGGACGTTGTGGCATGGCACGGCAATTACACGCCGTTCAAATATGACCTGCGCACGTTTTCACCGGTTGGGGCGATCCTGTTTGACCATCCTGATCCGTCAATCTTTACGGTTTTAACCGCCCCATCGGGGGAAGCCGGAACCGCGAATATTGATTTCGTGATTTTCCCACCGCGCTGGATGGTGGCGGAAAACACATTCCGGCCCCCTTGGTATCATCGCAATATCATGTCGGAATTCATGGGCCTGATCTGCGGTCAATATGACGCCAAGGAAGAAGGCTTCGTTCCCGGTGGCATGAGCTTGCATAACATGATGCTGGCCCATGGTCCTGATGCGTTCGGCTTTGAAAAAGCCTCAAACAGCAATCTGGGGCCGCAGAAACTTGATGGCACTATGGCCTTTATGTTCGAAACGCAGTTTCCCCAGCAATTGACGAAATTTGCCGCTGAACTCGACACGCTTCAGGATGACTATCTTGAATGTTGGGATGGGCTGGAACGCAAATTTGACGGGACTCCCGAAGGTCGGCCGTAACGGCCGATCCATAACAAGAAAACTTCAGGATCTAACGACAAGAATGCCGGAGGCATAAAACCGATGAAACTCGCAACTCTTAAAAACGGCACCCGTGACGGACAGCTTATACTGGTGACAGGCGATCTTTCGCATTATGTCGATGCCAGCGCAATCGCGCCGACCCTGCAAGCAGCCCTTGATAACTGGGGCGTTATTGAACCGCGTCTGACCGAGTTGGCCGCTGAAATCGCCGCCGGATCGACTGTTGCAACGCTTATGAAATTGGATGCGACAAAACTGCATTCGCCGCTGCCGCGTGCGTTTCAGTGGGCGGATGGGTCTGCCTATGTCAATCATGTTGAACTTGTGCGCAAGGCACGCGGTGCGGAAATGCCGGAAACGTTCTGGACCGATCCGCTGATGTATCAGGGTGGATCGGACAGTTTCCTTGGTCCGCGTGACGATATCCGTCTGGCCGATACGGCATGGGGTATCGATATGGAAGGCGAAATCGCGGTGATTACCGGTGATGTCCCCATGGGGGCCAGCCTTGAACAGGCCCGTGATGGTATTCGTCTGATTATGTTGGTCAATGATGTTTCGTTGCGCGGGTTAATACCGGGCGAACTGGCCAAGGGGTTTGGCTTTTTCCAGTCCAAGCCGTCTTCGGCTTTTTCGCCAGTCGCGGTCACGCCCGACGAATTGGGCGATGCTTGGGACGGGGGAAAAGTCCACTTGCCTCTTTGTGTTGATTTGAATGGCAAGCCATTTGGGCGCGCCAATGCCGGTGTCGATATGACGTTCGATTTTGCCCAATTGGTTGCCCATGCGGCAAAAACCCGGCCTTTATGTGCCGGGTCAATCATCGGGTCGGGGACGGTTTCCAACAAACTTGATGGTGCTGCGGGCAAACCGGTTGATCAGGGCGGTGCGGGATATTCCTGTATTGCGGAAATCCGTATGATTGAAACCATTGAAAACGGCAAACCTGAAACGCCGTTTCTGCAGTTTGGTGATCAGGTCCGGATTGAGATGCTGGACGGTGATGGTCAGTCGATTTTCGGGGCCATCGATCAAAAAGTCATACAATATAATCGCGCGGAATGAATGGCCATGAATGAGGTCATATTATATGACTATTGGCGGTCATCGGCATCCTATCGGGTCCGGATCGCGCTTTGCCTTTTGGGTATCCCGTATCGGACCGAGCCGATTGATCTTGTGGCAGGGATGCATAAATCCCCTGAGTTCCGGGAACGCAATCCGCAAGGATTGGTGCCGGCTCTTCAGATCGACGGGGTTTTGTTAACCCAGTCATTGGCGATCATCGAATATCTGGATGAAACCCACAAAGGGGCGGATTTCCTGCCGAACGATGCCGTGGGAAGGCAGCATGTACGTGCATTGTCGCATGTGATTGCGATGGATATTCACCCTGTTTGCAATCTGGGCGTGGTCGGCAATGTGATGAAGATGGCCGAGGCGCACGGTGATGATCCGACGGAAATACGTTTGGCGTGGATGCGGAAATATATCGCCGAGGGGCTTAATGCATTCGAGCGGCTTCTTGATCCCGCCAATTCCGGTGGTTTTTGCCACGGAGATCGGCCGTCAATGGCCGATATCTGCTTAATTCCACAGGTTTTCAATGCCAAACGGTGGGGCGTTGATATTGGCGGGCTTAATGCGGTTAATCGCATTGCCGAACGTTGTCTTGCGATGGACGCGTTTGCACGCGCCCATCCTGATCTTTGTCCACGCTAGAGGATCAGATTCCAGTCCTAGTCGTTTGATGATGCTTTGCCCGTCAGACAGGCCCGTTCGACCATGTTGCGGTCAAGCCCAACATCCCTAAGGACAAATTCCGGGCTTTCGCGAAGCCATGCGGTGTCACGTGCGATCTTGTGACGCTTTGCCACATGCTGCGCAGAAAGGACGAGCCAGCGCCAGACAACTGCGCCGAATGCCGATTTTGACGTCGGCGCAGCATTGGTGGTGGCGACGAGGGAGTGTGTCGTGATTTGTGCTGACATGATGCTGGCTCGCTAGTTTGCTTTTTCTAATGAGGGTCCGAAATCACTTCCGAACACAGGTTGAAATTAGCCCGCATCAAATGACTTCGGTGCGCAAAGATCGTAAATGCGTGCGAAATTTCCGCAAATTTTACGTAAAAACGATTTTTCTTCTCGGACCGCTTCGGTCATTGTGCGGGGATGTGATTAATGCAGATTTGCGGCTGGGGGAATTTTGACCGAACTTGATAAATTCGATTATCGCCTGCTGGAACTTCTGCAGGAAAACAGCCGCCTGACCGGGAGCGAGCTGTCGACACAGGTGGGATTGTCATCTGCAGCCTGTTTGCGCCGGGTGCAGCGCCTGCGTGAAACGGGCGTGATTGAACGCGATGTTGCCGTCGTTTCCCCCAAAGCATTTGGCAAGCGCATGATGATCATTGTGTTGCTGACCATGGAACGTGACCGACCGGATCGTTATATCCTGATGCGCGAGGCTTTCGCCAAAATGCCTGAAGTCGTTCAGTGCCATCACGTGACCGGGGCGCATGATTTTGTTTTGCGCATTCAGGTTGCCGATATGGATGAATATAGCGAATTCGTCGAGCGCGTGTTTCACGAACCTTATATCAAGCGGTATGAAAGTCTGGCGGTTCTGGGATCGCTTAAATAAAAATGGCGGGCATCATGCCCGCCGTTTGTCATTGGATCGCGTGGGGTCGCGATTTACGCGAAATCAAGTGCCCGGTCGCCGTTGGCATCTTTGATGCGGGTCGGAAGACCCATGCCGTTCAAAAGGTTCAGGAACGGTTTGGATGGCAAGTCTTCGACATTGGCCATCTTTTTAACATCCCATTCGCCAGTTGCGATCAACATGGCGGCCGCAACCGGCGGCACACCAGCGGTATAGGAAATGCCTTGGCTGCCGACTTCGTTATAGGCATCCTTGTGATCCGCAACGTTATAGATCAGGACCTCGGTTTCCTTGCCGTCCTTGGTGCCCTTGACCAAATCACCGATGCAGGTTTTGCCGGTGTAATTTGGTGCCAGCGAGCTTGGATCGGGCAGGCAGGCCTTTACGACCTTAAGCGGTACGACTTCAAGTCCCTCGGCCGTGGTGACGGGTTTTTCAGAAAGAAGGCCAATGCTGTTTAGAACCGTGAACACATTGACGTAGTGATCACCAAAGCCCATCCAGAAACGAACATTGGGCACATCAAGGTTCTGCGATAGAGAGTGAACCTCGTCATGGCCGGTCATGAAGGTCTGGCTTTCACCAACGACCGGCATGTCCCAGACTTTTTTGATCTCGAACATTTTGTTCGATTTCCATTCACTGTCTTGCCAGGAATAGACCGTGCCGGTGAATTCGCGGAAATTGATTTCCGGGTCGAAATTGGTGGCAAAATATTTGCCATGGCTACCGGCATTGATGTCGATGATGTCAATCGAGTCAATTTTGTCGAAATAGTCTTCGACGGCCAGCTTGGCATAGGCATTCACAACACCCGGATCAAAACCGATGCCAAGGATCGCGGTGATCCCGGCTTTTTCGCATTCTTCGCGGCGCTTCCACTCATAGTTCGCATACCATGGCGGCGTTTCGCAGATTTTATCCTGCTCTTCGTGGATGGCGGTATCAAGATAGGCGACACCGGTTTTGATACATGCCGACATAACCGGCATATTGACGAAGGGCGAACCAACATTAATGACGATTTCGCAACCGGTCTTTTTGATCAATGCAGCCGTGGCATCGACATCGGTCGCGTCAAGCGCGTGACCTTCAAGAATGCCTGGGTTTTTCAGGCTTTTCTTTTCATGGATGCTATTGATGATGTTTTGGCATTTTTCCGCCGTGCGCGACGCAATATGGATATCGCCAAGCACATCATTATGCTGTGCACATTTGTGCGCGACCACCTGTGCGACGCCACCTGCGCCGATAATCAGAACGTTCTTCTTCATCTCGGGCCAAAAACTCCCTTTTTTGAATAGATGAAACCCAAAGTGCCTTTGTTAGGAAAGGCTCGATACATAGTCGTCGAAAGTGAATTCACGAATAACGCGTTCGCTGCCGTCAAGTTCCTTGATCACAATGGACGGCATACCAACACCGTTAAACCAGTTCTTTTTGACCATGGTATATCCGGCCGCATCCTGGATCGAAATCCGGTCACCGACCTTGATCGCGTTCTCGAATGAAAACTCGCCAAAAACATCACCGGCAAGACAGGATTTGCCACAGATCATATAGGGATGATTGCCCGTGTTCGGTTCAATTTTTGCCGGTTCGCGATAAATCAGCAGATCAAGCATATGGGCTTCGATTGAGCTATCAACGATGGCAAGGTTTTTGCCATTGAACAGGGTATCAAGGACCGTAACCTCAAGCGTTGTGCTTTTGGTGATCGAGGCTTCGCCCGGTTCCAGATAAACCTGAACGCCATATTTTTCTGAAAATGCACGCAGGCGGGCACAGAATTTATCAATCGGATAGTTTTCGCCGGTGAAATGGATGCCGCCGCCCAGACTGACCCATTCAACACGCGATAGCAGCGATCTGAATTTGTCTTCGATATCGGTCAGCATTTTATCAAACAGGTCGAAATCGCTGTTTTCACAGTTATTGTGAATCATAAAGCCGGAAATGCGATCCATGACGGCTTCGACCTTGGCAACGTCCCATTCGCCAAGGCGTGAAAACGGGCGTGCCGGATCGGCCAGATCAAAGCTCGATGTCGAAACCTGTGGGTTAAGGCGAAGACCGCGCACAATGCCCGATGCGGCATCGGCAAAGCGGGTCAGCTGACTGATAGAATTGAAAATGATCTTGTCGGCGTTTTCGATGACTTCTTTGATTTCGTCATCGGAATAAGCGACGCTATAGGCATGGGTTTCCTTGCCGAATTTGGCGCGGCCAAGTTTCACTTCGTAAAGTGACGATGACGTCGTGCCATCCATATAGTCCGACATGAAATCAAAGACCGACCAGGTCGCAAAACATTTCAATGCCAGCAACGCCTTTGCGCCGGAATGTTCGCGCACATAGGCGATCTTTTCCATGTTGCGCAGAAGTTTCGATTTATCGATCAAATAATAGGGCGTATGCGCCATCGTGTTCTGGTTCCTTGACCAAGGGCCCTGTTTTCAGGGACCGAAAAGACAATGCGGAAAACGTCCGTTGACCGGTAAACATTCCCCGAAAATTCGGCGTTCAAGTCCGATTTTTGCCGACGTATTTAACACCATCGATGCAACGGTATTTGGTATCTTTATCGCATGCGCCGCGCCCCAATAGCAGCGAGGAACATTGTGGTCAACACTATGTCCATTTTACGCATGTTTATGTTGTTTGCGCGGCCGGTTGCGGCATGTCCGTATTAAGCCCCAAGTGCCGTTAATGACTTGATTCTATGTGGGTATCAACAGTCGTCAGTAACAGATTGCGGTTTCATGAAACTTGGGCCGCGTCAAAGTGTGTATCAACATCGCGCATGGAAGTGCTGATCAAGACATCAGGTAACAGTATCATTAAATGTCGGCTTTTGCATAATCGTACGACTTAAATGATGTGGTTCCCACGACTTGACCCTTGGCATGTGGTGACTAAGTTTTATAGTGAATTGCATTGTCCAAAGCGACAAATGAGGAGGCTTCCATGCCTGCACCCGTTCGTGTCGATCACTTGGCCTTTCCAACCCGCGACCTTGCGGCAACGGATGATTTTTATTCGCGCGTTTTGAAGGCCAGACTTGTCCACGCCGAAAGCGGTTACAGTCCATCCTGGAAAAGCGATTATCTGTTGATTACCTTTGCGCTGTCCGATGGGACGCGCCTGTCATTTTTTGACTGGCCTGCTGATACGGGGCCTTATCCTGATGCCTCTGATATGCCCGATGAGGTGTTTCATATCGGGTTGCGTTGTGATGCGCCGCGCGATGTCATTGCCTGGCAAAACCATTTGTTTCAGAACAAGGTCGTTTATCATAACGAGGATGATGGAACATCGCGCCGTCTGTTCATTCGTGATCCAAATGGTATTCGATTTGAAATATTCGCATCTGAAAAGCCCAAATCAAGCGATGATCATACAGACCGGGCCCGTGCAGTTTACGAGGAATGGAAAAAGATCGCCAACCGATGATTGCCGTTACGCAGGCTGTCCAAGGGGAATAGGGCCGGGGACAGGTTGTTGATAGTGTCAGGTTGGACAAGGGCCAGAGCTTTTTCGGACAATCAGTTCCGTCGGAACAATCACCGGATTTTCCGTCGGCACGGTCTGTGTCTCGGTTTTATCCAGCCCGGCGAGTAACAGGGATATTGCCTGTTCGCCAAGGCGGCGCTGGGGTTGGCGCACGGTGGTAAGGGGTGGGTCGTAATTGGCGGCTAGGTAAATGTCGTCAAATCCGACGACAGAAATATCTTCGGGCACGCGCAGGCCGATTTCCTTGGCTGCAACAATGACCCCGATGGCCATGCCGTCAGACGCACAGAAAAATGCGGTCGGGCGGTTTGGCGCATCGTTTAGCAAGGCTCTTGCGGCTTTGATGCCTGCTTCTATTGAAAAGTCTGCACCATAAACCAGCGAAGAATTGGTTTTTATGTTTGCTTCTGCGAGTGCGCGTTGATAGCCCGCGGCGCGATCTGTTGTCAGGATATTGCTGGCGGGGCCCGCAATATGGGCAATTCGTGTATGGCCGAATTCCCGCAGATGGCGGGTTGCAATATAGGCAGCTTTTTCGTTGTCGATAATGACAGTCGGTAAATTGCAGCCCGGAATGCGTTCGCAGGCAATGACGACCGGCGGTGTTATCCCGCGCGGTGTGTTGGCAAGTGGCGCGGGCAGGCGCCCATTCAGCAGGATCATCCCATCTGCCTGATTGCTGCGCAGATACGCGGCATAGGTTGCTTCGCGTTCGGGTTCGTTTTGGGTGTCGCCAATCAACACGTTGTATCCGGCTTTGCTGGCACCTTGTTCAATGCCCGATAGAATCGCCGAAAAGAAAGGGTTTCCGATGTCTGGCACCAGCAAAAGGATCATGCCAGACCGGTTCAGACGCAGATTTCGCGCCATGACATTGGCAGTGTAACCCGTCACGGCAATGGCGGTTTGTACTTTTTCACGCGTTTTTTCGGAAACGACTTGCGGTTTGTGCAATGCGCGGCTGACGGTGGCAATCGATACCCCGGCATGTTCGGCAACATCTTCAATCGTCGCGGTTTTTTCGATCATTGTTCTTCCTACTCTGCCGCTGATGGGCTGTCTAGCGGCATTGATGCCCCGCGATATCCGAATGAATTCCTATAACGGGTGGTGTGATTTTGGTCACCAGATTGTAAATGTAAAGGTTTACATAAATAATGAAAACGTTTACACAAAAGGCAATCAAAAGTTGATCGCATTAATGCGACGCGAGGGAGGTTACATTCATGACGGATACGGCTGGTGATGCCGTTGATCCCGGTATCGGGGGCGAATTGCGCCTTTCCGGGCGGAAGATTTGCAAATCTTTTGGGCCTGCCCAGGTGCTTTTTGATGTTTCCATCGATTTGCGAGCTGGTGAAGTCCATGCGCTTTTGGGGGAAAACGGCGCAGGTAAATCGACTTTGGTTAAAATCCTGTCGGGTTATCACCAACCGACCGAAGGTGAGCTTGTCCTTGATGGTGCCAATGTCAGTTTTGCTGATAGTGCGGTGGGCGAAGCCCATGGTGTAATCCTGATCCATCAGGAACTTAATCTGGCCGAGCAATTGACGGTCGAGGAAAACATCTTTTTGGGCCGCGAGATCAAGCGCGGCTGGTTCCTTGATAAAGTCGCAATGCGCGCTGAAGCCAAACGGTTGCTGAGCCAATTGCAATGCAACGTTGATCCCCGTGCGCGGATCCGTGATCTTGCGGTATCTGATCGCCAGATGGTCGAAATCGCCAAGGCGCTGAGCAAGAAGGCCGACATCCTGATCCTTGATGAACCAACAGCGGTTCTGACCGGGCGCGAGGTCGATATCCTGTTTGATCAGATCAGGCGCCTGCGCGAGCAGGGTGTTGCGATCCTTTATATTTCCCACAAGCTTGATGAAATCAAAGCCATTGCGGACCGGGTCACCGTGTTACGCGATGGCCGCCATATCATTACCGAGCCGGTTGCCGAACTGACAAAGGATGACATGGCGCGTTTGATGGTTGGGCGCGATATCACGCAAATGTTCCCGGATCGGGTTTCTGATACCAGTGCACCGATTGTTCTTTCGGTCCGCGATCTATCGCTTGCCGGTCAGGTGCGCGATGCGAGTTTTGATCTTCACAAGGGTGAAGTGCTTGGTTTCGCCGGGATCGTTGGTGCGGGGCGAACGGCATTGATGGAAGCGATCATTGGCCTGCGCGAAAAATCATCGGGTGTGATTGAGCGTAATGGCAAACCGGTCCGGATTTCCAGCCTGCAAGATGCCAAGGATTGTGGCATTGCCTATTTGACCAAGGACCGTAAAGGCAGCGGGTTGTTGCTGAATATGGATATGCGGCCAAACCTGACTTTGTTGGCGCTTGAAAAGTTCGGGCGTGTGATCCTTGATCGCAAAGCCGAAGAAGCCGCTCTTGAGCGGGCAATTGCCGCCTTTGATATCCGGGCGGCGGATCGCAAAGCCAAGGTTGGTGATTTTTCAGGTGGCAACCAGCAAAAGCTTTTGCTGGCCAAGGTCATGGAAACCGATCCCGATATTGTCATTATCGACGAGCCAACGCGCGGCATCGATATTGGCACAAAAAGCCAGATTTATCATTTTATCGGCGATCTGACCGATCGCGGAAAATCCGTCATTTTACTGTCGTCGGAAATGCCAGAAATGCTGGGTCTGTCGGATCGTATTGCGGTCATGGCGGCGGGGCGCATTACCGGCATTCTTGAAGGAAACGACCGCAACGAACATGAAATCATGCGGCATGCGACAGGAATTTCAGGCCAAGAGGGAGTGTCTGTTCATGAGCGGACTTGAACGTAGCGGGCAAAATGCATCGTCCCGTTTTTCAATCGATTTCAAGGCGCTTGGCCCGTTTCTGGCCCTTGTTCTGCTGTTTATTCTGGGGACTTCGATCAATGACGCATTCCTGAGCAGCGGCAACCTTTCCAACATTTTTACCCGCTCGGCCTTTATCGGCATCATTGCCGTAGGCGCAACATTCGTGATTACCGCTGGGGGAATTGATCTGTCGGTCGGATCGATGGCAGCCTTTATTTCCGGCGCGATGATTGTCGTGATGAACGGGTTGGTTGAAACTTTGGGGCCGGGGCTTGAAACCGTTTTGATCGGTGTCGTGCTCAGCATTGTTTTGGGTATTGGCGCCGGGGCGATTAATGGTCTGGTGAGTACAAAAGGCAAGATCGAAGCCTTTATTGTGACACTTGGTACCATGGGTATTTATCGCTCGCTTGTAACCTATATGGCCGATGGTGGGACGTTGTCGCTGGACTTCGAAATACGCGGGACGTATCGGCCGGTTTATTACGGGGATCTGCTTGGCATTCCGGTGCCGGTTCTGGTGTTTCTGGCGGTGGCGGTTGCCGGGTATGTTTTGCTGAATATGACGCCGTTCGGGCGCAAATGTTTTGCCATTGGTTCGAACGAACAGGTGGCGCGCTATTCCGCGATCCATGTCGACCGGGTCAAGACCATGACCTATGTCATTCAGGGGATTTGTGTCTCGGTTGCGACGATTATCTATGTGCCGCGTCTGGGGTCGGCATCGAGTTCAACCGGTGTTCTTTGGGAACTTGAAGCCATCGCAGCCGTGATTATCGGCGGCACCATGCTTAAGGGTGGTTACGGGCGGATATGGGGCACGGTGATCGGTGCGATTATGCTGACCACGATTGGCAATATTTTAAACCTTACCGATGCGATCAGTAATTACCTGAACGGGGCTGTTCAGGGGCTGATCATTATCGTTGCCGTTTTCCTGCAGCGCGGGGATTGGCGACGCAAGAAAAGCAAATAACCGGCGATCAACGTCCGGCTTAAAGATGACGAACAGAATCATTTTTTGATCAGGAGGAAGCTTAAATGAAAACGTTTACAAAGTTTCTCGGCGCGGCCTGTATTATGGGCCTTGGTCTGGCATCCGGTAGTGCAATGGCACAGGAAAAGATCAAAATCGGGGTTTCAATCCCGGCTGCGACCCATGGCTGGGCCGGTGGTTTGAACTATCACGCGGCCGAGGCTGAGAAACGGATCGAGGCAGCATATCCCAACATCGATGTGATCATTGCCACCGCCAAAGGTGCGACCGAACAGGCCAACGACCTTGAAGATCTGGTGTCGGTGCAAAATATCGATGCGCTGGTGGTTTTGCCGTTTGAATCCGATCCGCTGACCGTTCCGGTTCAGCAGGTCAAGCAAGCAGGCAAGTTCGTGACCGTGGTTGACCGTGGTCTTTCCCTGCCGGGGATCGAGGATGTCTATGTTGCGGGTAACAACCCGGAACTGGGCCGCGTTTCAGGTGAATACATCAAGAAGCGCCTTGATGGCAAAGGCAAGATTGTCATTCTACGCGGCATTCCAACCGTGGTGGATGAAGAGCGTGTTGAAGGTTTCCTGAAAGAAATAGAGGGATCGGATATCGAGGTCCTTGATATGAAGCACGCCAATTGGAATCGTGATGACGGTTATGAAGTCATGCAGGATTTCCTGTCACGCTTTCCGAAAATTGATGCGGTCTGGGCGCAGGATGACGATATTACGCTTGGCGTGATCGAAGCCATCAAACAGGCGGATCGTACCGATGAAATGTTCATCGTCGGCGGAGCTGGCATGAAGGACATCATCAAACGCGTGATGGATGGTGACAAGCTGACCCCGATTGATGTTCTGTATCCGCCATCAATGATTGCAACCGCGATGGATATCACGGTGTTGAAGTTCGTTTCCAATGGCGCGGTCGAAGGCCGTTATATTCTGGGCGCGACTGTCGTAACCGAGGAAAATGCCAAGAACTTCTATTTCCCGGATTCGCCGTTCTAAGCGGTTTGACGGATGTGTCTGGTGCCAAGTGCATCGACATACGTAAGTAACAGAGCCCCGCCGCGTCAGTCAGGCGAGGCGGGGCTTCTTATTTTATCGTGCATAATTTCCGAACCACCCGGAAAAACCATACGAGGCTGTAATGAGAACGCTTAAGGGACCGGCTATTTTTCTTGCCCAGTTTACCGGGGATGAGGCCCCGTTTGACAGCCTTTCCAATATCGGGCGTTGGGCGTCGTCGCTTGGATATAAAGGCGTACAGATCCCCAGTTGGGACAAACGCCTGTTCGATGTTGAAAAGGCGGCCGAAAGCAAGACGTATTGTGACGAGGTTAAAGGTATTCTGGGTGAATACGGGATCGAGATTACCGAGCTTTCCACCCATATTCAGGGGCAACTGGTTGCCGTTCATCCCGCCTATGATGAAATGTTTGATGGTTTTGCAGCCCCCGAGGTGCGTGGTAACCCGAAGGCACGACAGGAATGGGCGGTCAATCAGGTTAAGGCGGCGATCAAGGCATCGCGCCATTTGGGCATTTCCGATCATGCGACATTTTCCGGTGCGTTGGCATGGCCTTATGTTTATCCGTGGCCCCAACGTCCGGCGGGGTTGATTGAAACAGCCTTTGATGAGCTTGCCAAACGCTGGCTGCCGATCCTTGATGCGGCGGAAGAATCCGGTGTGAACCTGTGTTACGAAATTCATCCGGGCGAGGATTTGTTTGATGGCGTGACGTTCGAGATGTTCCTTGAACGGGTTCAAAATCACCCGCGTTGCAACATTCTTTATGACCCGAGCCACTTTGTCCTGCAGCAGCTTGATTACCTTGATTTCATCGATATTTATGCCGACCGGATCAAGATGTTCCACGTTAAGGATGCGGAATTCAATCCGACCGGGCGACAGGGCATTTATTCCGGATATCAGAGCTGGGCCGGGCGGGCAGGGCGGTTCCGTTCGCTTGGAGACGGGCAGGTGGACTTTGGCGCGATTTTTTCCAAGCTTGCGGCAATTGATTTTGATGGTTGGGCTGTGCTGGAATGGGAATGCGCGTTGAAACATCCCGAAGACGGCGCACGTGAAGGTGCGGATTTTATTCGCGATCACATTATTCGTGTTACTGAAAAGGCATTTGATGATTTCGCCGATGGTGGCACGGATGAGGCCACCAACCGGCGTTTGCTGGGCCTTGATTAAGGTCTACATCGGATGCAGGGCGAACCAGACAGGACGGAGACGAAAATGAGCGAGACGAATAAACCGGCACGGCGCATCCGCCTAGGCATGGTTGGCGGCGGGCAAGGGGCGTTTATCGGAGCGGTACATCGCATTGCGGCGCGGCTTGATGACCGCTACGAACTGGTGGCGGGTGCTCTGTCATCCAAGCCCGATGTGGCGCGTGCTTCAGCTGCCGAACTGTTTATTGCGCCGGACCGGTCCTATGACAGTTTTGCAGAGATGGCCAAACAAGAAGCCGCCCGCGAAGATGGCATTGATGTCTGTGCGATTGTGACACCAAATCATCTGCATTTTCCCGCCGCCATGGCGATGCTTGATGCCGGTATTCATGTGATTTGTGACAAACCGCTTTGTTTGAATGTCGAAGAAGCCGAATTGTTGGCGGACAAGGTGCGTGAAACCGGACTTTTGTTTGCCTTGACGCATAATTACACCGCATATCCGATGGTGCGCGAAGCCCGCCAATTGGTGCGCGATGGCAAACTGGGCGATATTCGTCTGGTGCAGGTCGAATATCCGCAGGGCTGGATGGCGACACGTGTCGAAGATACCGATAACAAGCAGGCCCATTGGCGCGCCGATCCGGCCAAGGCTGGTATGGGCGGGGCGCTGGGGGATATCGGCACACATGCCCATAACCTTGCCAATTTTGTCAGTGGGCTTGAAATATCGGAATTATGTGCTGATATCGACGCCATTGTGCCGGGCCGCAAGCTTGACGATAACGTCAATATTCTGCTGCGTTATGAAAACGGTGCGCGTGGCATGTTGTGGGCCAGTCAGATTGCCGTCGGTCATGAAAATGGCCTGCGATTGCGGGTTTATGGCGATAAGGGCGGGATTGAATGGGCGCAGGAACATCCCAACCATCTGCATTTCCGCCCCCTTGACGGTCGGCCGGAATTGATGACGCGCGGCGGGGCCGGTATTGGAACGGCGGGGCTGCACGGTGTGCGCGTGCCGCCGGGCCATCCCGAAGGTTACCTTGAAGGCTTTGCCAATCTCTATACCGATTTTGCTGATCAATTGATTGCACGTATTACCAATACCACGGCAGATCCGGCATCAATGCTGATCCCGGGGATCGATGAAGGTGTCAAAGGCATGAAGTTTGTCGAGGCCGTCGTCCGTTCCAGCCAGCGCGGTGCTGTCTGGGTCAGCATCTAGGTTTCTGCTCGCGGGCAGAAACAGTCGGCGGCATGCATCGAAACATCAAAAGAAAAGACGGGCGGCGATCCTTGTGATCGGCCGCCTGTTTTTGTTGCCTGCCGGTTGCCGTTACGGAAACGGGGGCTTCGGGGTTTTGTGTGCGATGTGTTGTTTTCTGGTATTCCATCTGGTGGAAAAAACATCCCTGCTGGGTTGATCGCCTATTGTTGTTTATGTCGCAAAGGTGTTTCATAAAAAAATAAAGAAAACTGCAAATCATGCAGAAGACAGGGAGTAGGCGATGGCAGGCAAGCCAGTACTACTGATTACCCGGCGTTTGACCGATGTTGTTCAAGCGCGGGCTGCGCGTGACTATCAGGTGATCCTCAATGAAGAGGATCGCGTCTTTTCGCATGATGAATTGATTGCGCGCTGTCAGGATGTTGACGCCGTTCTTCCCTGTCATTCCGAACATTTCAGTGCTGATGTTATTGCAGCCCTTGGTGACCGGTTGCGGATCATTGCCAATCATTCGGTTGGCGTTGATCACGTTGATCTGAATGCTGCCAAAAAAGCCGGGATCGTTGTTACCAATACTCCTGATGTGTTGTCGGATGCCACGGCTGAAATCGCCATGTTGTGCATGTTGGGTGCGGCACGTTACGGGGCCAAAGGTGATGCCATGGTCCGGGCCGGAAAATGGGATTTCTGGTCACCGGCCTTTATGGTTGGTCGTCAGGTGACGGGCAAACGGTTCGGTGTTTTGGGAATGGGGCGTGTCGGACAGGTGGCCGCAGACCGCGCGCGCGGTTTTGGCATGACTGTCCATTATCACAATCGGACCCGGTTACCTGATCATCTGGAAAAGGGTGCGGTGTTTCACGATACGGTCGAGGGGCTTTTGGCGGTTTCCGATGTGTTGTCGCTACATTGCCCTGCAACAGCGGCAACGACTGGTATTATCAATGAAAAGACGATTGCGCTGCTGCCGGATCGCGCCATTTTGGTCAATACCGCGCGCGGAAATCTGGTTGATGAGCCAGCATTGATTGCAGCCCTTAGACAGGGGAAACTGTTTGCTGCGGGGTTGGATGTTTTCTGCACTGAGCCGGGCGGGAATCCCGATTTGGCGGCATTGGAAAATGTTTTTCTATTGCCTCATATCGGTTCAGCAACCGAGGAAACGCGCGATGCCATGGGGTTTCGGGCGCTTGATAATCTTGATGCCTTGTTTTCCGGCGGTGAACCGCAGGATCGTGTGGCCTAAGGGCTGCACCAATAAAAATTATAATAATAATTTACGATTTATCGACGTCCCAAAAGAACAACCAAAAGAAGTTTTCCACATGGTGGAAGATACAATAATCGATGTTTCTTGTATTGGGTCAGGGGCTATGTAAGGCTGAAAATCATCGCCTATTTTCCGCCAAAAAGTTGTCGGTTTCGGCGATAATTCTGGGAGGAAGTAATGAAAAAGATATCTACGCCTGAAGACGTGACGTCCAAGCAAGTGTCCCGCCGTTCGTTCCTTACCAAAGGTGCGACTGGTGTTGTCGCCGGTGGTGCTGCTGCCGCGGCCTCTGGCTTGTTTGCGGCACCTGCTGTTCATGCACAGCCCGCACCGATGGTGCTGAAAATGCAGACATCCTGGCCGTCATCCGACATTTGGATGACGTTTGCCAAGCAATATGTTGATCGTGTCGAAGCCATGTCTGGTGGTCGTCTGAAAATCGACCTTCTGCCAGCCGGTGCAGTTGTTGCTGCATTCCAGGTTCTGGATGGCGTGAATGATGGCATTATCGATATTGCCCATTCTGTGCCGGTTTACTGGTATGGCAAGAACAAGGCTGCGTCACTGTTCGGTACCGGACCGGTGTTTGGCGGTTCTGCAACCACCATGCTGAGCTGGTTCTATGCCGGTGGCGGTGAAGAATTCTATCGCGAACTGACACAGGACGTGATGGGACTTGATGTTGTCGGGCTTCTTGGCTTCCCGATGCCTGCACAGCCGTTCGGCTGGTTCAAGCAAACCATTGGCAGTGTTGCCGATATTCAGGGCTTCAAATACCGTACGGTTGGCCTTGCTGCGGACTTGTTGCAATCAATGGGTATGTCGGTTGCACAGCTTCCGGGCGGTGAAATCGTTCCGGCGATGGAACGCGGCGTGATTGACGCGTTCGAATTCAACAATCCGTCATCGGATATGCGTTTCGGCGCACAGGATGTCGCGAAAAACTACTATCTGTCGTCTTATCATCAGGCGTCGGAAAGCTTTGAATTCCTGTTTAACCGCGCGATGCTGGAAGATCTTGATCCTGATCTTCAGGCAATCCTGCGTCACGGGGTTGAGGCCGCATCGACATCGAACACGGCACTGGCGATGGATAACTATTCGTCCGATCTGCAGAAACTTAAGGACGAAGGTGTTGCGGTTCACCGCACACCGAAGGAAATCCTGGCAGCTCAGCTTGACGCTTGGGACAAACTCATTCCGGTTCTTGAAGAAGATCCATTCATGAAAAGGGTTCTTGATAGTCAGCGTGCCTGGGTTGAGCGCGTCACCTATTATGAAATCATGAATTCGCCGGATTATGAGCTGGCCTATGACCACTACTTCCCGGGCAAACTGAAACTGTAATGAAACCCGGTGGTTTCATTCTGTTTGTCTGACGCAAAGGCCACCCCGGTGCCATTCTACGGTTTCCGGGGTGGTTGCTACGATAACGGAAAAGACTTCATGATCAGTTTTATCGAATTCGCAGATAAGCTTTCGGCATGGTTTGGCAAGGCTTTTGGCTGGCTCATTATTTTAATGACGCTGGGGATGAGCTATGAGGTTTTGGCGCGTTATGTTTTCAACGCACCGACGACCTGGTCGCTGGATGTTTCCTTTATCATGTATGGCTCGCTGTTCATGATGGGCGGGGCCTATACGCTTTCGCGTGGTGGCCATGTTCGGGGCGATTTCCTTTACCGTCTGTGGAAGCCAAAGACGCAGGCAAGTGTTGACCTTGTGCTTTACATCTTCTTTTTCTTCCCTGGCGTTACGGCCCTGATTCTGTCGGGCTGGAAATATTCGGTGCGCTCCTGGGGATACGGCGAGGTCAGTGTGAACAGCCCGGCGGGCGTTCCGATTTTCCAGTTCAAGACCATCATGGTCGCGGCCGGTATCTTGCTGTTTGTTCAGGGTATTGCCCAAATCATGCGCTGTATCATGTGTATCCGCGAAGGATATTGGCGTGGTGCCGATGACGACATCGAAGAAACTGAAGAATTGCTGATGAAGCAGCATGTCGCAAAAGACAACTAACCAATTCGAAACACGCGATAACCGGTCCTGAACGGAGCTGCAAACGTGATTGACGCACATGTCGCCCTAATGATGCTTGGCATCTTTATTATGCTTGTTTTCCTTGGCTTTCCCGTTGCGTTTACGCTGATGGCGCTGGGGATTGGTTTTGGTTATTACGCGTATTTTGACGCGGGGCGCATGTGGCGTGCCTTTAACCGGCTGGCCGAAGATAGCGATAGTTTGACATCGGCCATGACCTGGGTCGAAGGCGCGTTTAACAACCGCATATTCGATCTGTTTGTTAACCAGACATATACTGTGATGTCGAACGAGGTGCTGACCGCCGTTCCGCTGTTCCTGTTCATGGGGTACATCGTTGAACGTGCCAATATCGTCAACCGCCTGTTTTCCACACTGAATGTCGCGGCGAAAAACGTTCCGGGGTCGCTTGGTGTTGCCGCGTTGGTAACCTGTGCCTTGTTTGCAACGGCAACCGGGATTGTCGGTGCGGTCGTGACCCTGATGGGGATGCTGGCGCTGCCTGCGATGCTTAAGGCGCGTTACGATAAAAGCTTTGCTGCCGGGATTATCTGTGCCGGCGGGACGTTGGGCATTTTGATCCCGCCATCGATCATGTTGATTGTTTATGCGGCGGCCTCGGGCGTATCGATTGTACGTCTTTATGCTGGCGCACTTTTGCCGGGGCTGACACTGGTCGGGTTGTATCTGCTTTATGTCGTCGGGCGCGCAATGTTGCAGCCCAAATCCGCACCACGCCCAACATCTGATGAAATTCCTGATGTTGCCCTGCCCAAGGTTCTTTGGCTTTTGGCGACGTCTTTCTTCCCGTTGGCTTTCCTGATCCTTGCTGTTCTGGGATCGATCCTGTTTGGGTTGGCAACCCCGACCGAGG
The DNA here is from genome assembly GCF_002115745.1 of Thalassospira alkalitolerans. Taxonomy (GTDB): domain Bacteria; phylum Pseudomonadota; class Alphaproteobacteria; order Rhodospirillales; family Thalassospiraceae; genus Thalassospira; species Thalassospira alkalitolerans. The sequence continues at coordinate 73,418 of NZ_JFKB01000010.1, read as the reverse complement.
CGGCATCAATCGGTGCGCTTGGCGGGATGGTTTTGGCCGCGGCCTATCGGGCGCTGACCTTTGACCGGTTGCGGGAATCTGTTTATCTGACAGTGCGGACATCAGCGATGGTCTGCTGGTTGTTTGTCGGGTCTTATACCTTCTCGTCGGTGTTCTCGTATCTTGGCGGCGAACATGTCATTGCCGAGTTTGTCGGCGGGCTGGACCTGACTCCGTTGCAGTTCCTGTTGTTGGCACAGTTGATCATCTTCCTGCTGGGTTGGCCGCTGGAATGGTCGGAAATCATTATTATCTTTGTGCCGATCTTCCTGCCGTTGCTGCCTCTGTTTGGCATCGATCCTTTGTTCTTCGGTATTCTTGTCGCACTTAATCTGCAGACATCGTTCCTGACTCCGCCAATGGCGATGTCGGCCTATTATCTTAAGGGGGTTGCGCCCCCGGGGCTCCTTCTGACCGACATATTCAAGGGAATTCTACCGTTCCTGCTTATGGTGGTTGTCAGCATGGTGTTGATGTATTCCTTCCCGCAGATCGTGTTCCATCTGCCTGATCTGTTTTATGGTGCGCGTTAGGAGGATGGTTTCATGACACTCAACCCATTACTGTCCCTTGATGTGGTCGAACTACGTGACCGGCTGGCAAGCGGTGCGGTTCGTGCTGTCGAATATGCCAAAGCCTGTCTTGATCGGATTGCGGCCTTGGAGCCGGAAATACAGGCATGGGCATATCTGGATGGCGATCATGTGATTGCACAGGCTCGTGCGCTTGACGCACGACGTCAGTCGGGTATGCCGGTTGGGCCGTTGCATGGTTTGCCGGTAGGATTAAAAGACGTCATTGATACGGCGCATATGCCAACCGAAAACGGCACGCCCTTGGATGCCGGGCGGGTTCCGACCGAGGATGCGGTGATCGTCGCAAAGCTTAAGGCGGCGGGCGCGATCATTATGGGCAAGACGGTTTCGACCGAAATGGCCTTTATGCAGCCGTCCAAAACGCGCAATCCGCACAATACCAGCCATACCCCGGGTGGGTCATCTTCGGGATCGGCGGCGGCGGTTGCTGCGGCCATGGTTCCGTTAGCCGTTGGAACACAGACTGGTGGATCGGTTATTCGACCTGCATCATTTTGTGGGGTGGTCGGGTTTAAGCCAACATTTGGCGCAATCCCGCGCACCGGGGTTCTGGCCCAATCGCCCAGTCTTGATACCATTGGTGTCTTCGCCCGGTCGATCGAAGGGGCGGCATTGATTGCCGAAATCCTGTTTGGCTATGATGCGCGCGATGTTGCTACCACGCCACAACCGACGCCACGGCTTCTGGCAACGGCAATGACGGCACCACTGGTGACACCAACACTGGCATTCGTTCGTCAGCCGCAATTTGATACAATCGCTGATGACGATACCATTATGGCGTTTCGTGAATTGACCGCTGTTTTGGGCGAGCAATGTTTCGAAGCGCCATTGCCCAAGGCATTTGATGATGCGGCGGACTTGCGTGGGCAGATCCATTTGGCCGAAATGGCCAAATGTTATTACGCCTATGAAAAGCGTGGGCGCGATCAGTTGTCCCCGCAAATTCAGGAAGCCATGGATAAAGGCAATAAGGTTCTGGCGCGCGATTACCTTGCGGCCCTTGATTGGCGTGATCTTTACAATGTCGCCCTTGATGAAGTGTTCCAACGCTGTGATGCGATTATCACACCGGCGGCACCGGGGGCAGCCCCCGGGCGTTTGGATACCACGGGCAACCCGGTGTTTAACGGGCTTTGGACCTTGTGCGGAACACCAGCGATAACCTTGCCACTGCTTTGGGCGGAAAACGGGTTGCCGATGGGCGTGCAACTGGTTGGGCGGCCCGGCGATGATGCGCGCTTGTTACGCACAGCACATTGGCTTGTGAACCATGTGACGAATTCTGAAACCGAAGGAGCTCCATCATGACGCAATCACGCCTCGATCAGGCAATGGCGCTTCTTGCCTATATTGTGTTCTTTGGCTTTCTCGGCATTCTGTTTGGCTATGTCACCCGCTGGGATCTTGGCATCATGGTTGGTATAACCTTGGCACTGGCCGGGTGGGATTTTTGGCATATGGCAACCGGCCGTAAAAGCGATCATCACTAGTGTCTTGTGACCCTAGCCTATCGGCCTTAGGCCCTTATTCGTTAGCATACATTGAGTGCTAGGCGGAATTTTGTGCCGTATGAACGCTAGTGGCGGTGCGGTAAAGCATTCCGATTGTGAAAGCCATAAGACGATTTTATTTGGCACTCGAAACGGCACCCAGATAGTGCAATTACATGGTTACGATTATTACAGCCCCTATCGGTAGCATAGTGATATTGCCATCCCCATCTTGAACAAATGGGATCAGGCAAGATCTTTCTCGTAGAGAAATCCTACCAAAGGTAACCGAAATGCAAGATCGGTGCGGCTTTCTTCCGACTGTTCTGTTTGTAGACGATGACGAAAACCTTTTGAATTCAGTTTCCAGGTCACTTTCCGGGCGCTTTACGGTGGTGCGTTTTACATCACCGAAAGCCGGGATTGAATGGCTGGAAAACCATAGTCACGAGGTTCACGCAATTGTCGTGGATATGATGATGCCCGATATCGACGGGATTAAATTCCTGACGATGGCACACAAGATTGCCCCTGATGTGCCAAGGTTGTTGTTGTCGGGATATGTGTCGCCGGATGTCTTGCGACGGGCGGTGAACCGGGGAATGGTATCACGTGTGCTTGTGAAACCGGTTTCGACGGATGAATTGATCGCAGCCCTTGACGGCAGCATCATAGGTCCGCGTGCCTTCCCATCGGCGCAAAGTATGGTCCCCGGTAAGGTGAACCGGGCATTAAGTAGTGGTGATTATTGCGTCTTCATACAGCCGATTGTCGATCCGGTGACATATGAAATTGTTGGCGGCGAAATGCTTTCAAGATTTCCGAAATTGCAGGAACAGTTTGACGTCGAAGCCATAATTTCATGCATCGAAGATCATTATCTTGTCAGCAAGCTTGCGATTTTAATGCTTGAGGAAATCAGGAGACTTATTGAGGTGGTGCCGAAATTGGTAAAAAAGGAAATCAGGTTGAACCTGAATGTATCGCCGTTTTCGATCTGCGACGTGAAATTTGTCGATGAACTGATTGGGCATATATTGCGTCTTCGGGAATTGTCCGTGAACATTATTGTTGAAATCACGGAACATAGCGACAAGTCGGTATCGTCCGTTTTCCTGGAAAACATCAATATGTTGCGCGACAAAAAAATCGACATTCTTGTCGATGATTTTGGCGCAGGAAATAATTCGATAAAGCTTTTAAATTTCTCGGCTTTTGACGGGATCAAGATTGATCGTTTGCTGATCTCATCTCCGTCATTCTTACAAGATGAGAACTGCTTTGCACGCTGGTTGATTAATCATGCCCGTTCCAGCGGTATCAGTGTCGTTGCCGAGGGTGTTGAAGATTTACAGACGGCGGAAACTTTGCGTGACTCCGGCGTGACGGGGTTGCAGGGGTACCTGTTTGGGCGCCCTGAAAACAGTTTTGTGTTTCTTGAAAACTATTATGCGGAAGACCGGATTTGCCTTGCCCCTGCGATGGTCGCCTGACTGAAATTCAGATCATCGAAATATCGGTGTCGGTTTCAAAACTTCATTATCAGTATCCGAACCGACGGGCTGCAATTGCCGTAACCTCACGGATTAAGTCGATTTCATCGTCGTTGAATTTCGGGCGGTAATAGGTCGGTGCGTGGATGGTCGGGGCGACTTCGTTGATGATCGGTTCTGCATCGGGCAAATCGACATGGTTAAACAATCGGTGCAACTGATTTGCCGGGTCGGCGATGAAATCTTCGTAACGCACGACCAGCGTTGCGTCCTTAAGTGCTTTATTCACGGTCAGGCGATCCGCAATGTAATGATGCAGGTCGCTCCAGTAATGGGCCCATCCGGCGATTTCTTCGCCGTCTTTCCAGTGTTTCATGATCTGACGGCTGGCGTGTGCATCGCCGGTATTAATCGGGCGGCGATCAAGGCCAAATTCATAATGGCCGACCCGCTGCATATGGGCGATGGCGCGGGGATTATTCTGTTCACCCTTGCAAAACAGGTCATGTTGTTTGGCAAGGGACGCAATATGCCATAATGGATCACGCACCGGCAGGACAAACCGCGCATCGGGGAAGATCGACAACAGATATTCCATCCGCGTGACCAGATAATTAGCCTTGGAAATGTAGCGTTTGCCGCCACGGATATGGATCAATTTACGGATGTGATCGCGGTAAAACTGTTCAAATGCGGGGTTGCTGATCTGGCCATCCAGAACGTTGCTTTCATTGACATCATGTAAATGCCGGAAAAACGCCATCCAGATCATTTCTTCGAAGGCTTCGGGGCTTTCGGGGGTGATATTGATGCCATCTGCATGGGTGCGTTCAACGGCGACTTCCTTGCCCTTTGGCGCAAGGTCGACAAATTTGTTCCAGAAATACGGTGTGAAAACAGGTGGATAGTCGCGATAGCGATGGGTTGCTGCATCCTGATGACGGGCAAGCGTTTCCAAAAGGATCGTGCTGCCAGATCGGGCAAGTCCGGCGACAAAGACCGGCTTTTCGATTTTGATATCCTCGATCGCGTCGCGGGCTATTTTTGTTTCGAAATTGCCAAGCCGGATCCATTGCATGGGATGACGCGCGATCAACCCGCTTAGCCAGTTATCCCAGCCTGATACATGAAATGCTTCGCCGCTGGTTTTGGTCTTTGGGGCGCGTGCTTGGTCGGGCGTCAATTGGCCGGTCATTCGATGCGAAATCCTTTTTTGATCGCCAACGATCCCAGAACAAGGGCAAGGAAAAATGTCAGTTCCCATCCACGTGCCCAATCCGGGCCGGTATTGATGATTTGCTGTGTCGGCAGATCGAAACGAAGCTGTGTGACCGGCCCGTCATCAGGCAGGTAGCCCGCGGGGTTGCCAATTACAAAGTTCCACCATTGCCTTTGCTGGATCACGGGAATGGCGGCGGCTGGTGCCACCAGATAGGTTTGACTATCCGTTGTGCCGGGAACCTGCACAACGGGGCAAGCACCGTCATGAAATCCTACCGGATTGATGCCAACTTGTTCGATGGCGGCATTTTCAGGCTGTACACTGATTGAAACATGCTGGCCGGGGACGGGGCAGCTATAGCTATATTGGCCATCCAGCCAGATGATCAGAGCAAGAGCGGGCAGGGACGCGGCAACTGCCGGACCAATAACAAAGCCAACCAGTTTCAGGGATTGGGCAAGCTGTGCCTTGGCCAGTTTCATGCCTTCGGCAAAATCCTCGCCATCGTCATTGGCCATGGCCAGACAGGCTTCTTTGAGCCGTTCCTTGATTGCCTTGATGCGCGTTTGCGGTGACATGGCTTTGTAAAGCAGCATTGATATCACAGCACAGATCAGCGCCCAGACAAGGACGCGGCCAAATGGACCGATGGCATCGGCCATCAGACTGTCAAACGTGTCAAAGGCGGGGGCGGGCCAGTCGAGTAATCCCATGCTTTGTCGTTCCCGTTGGTATTGGCCAGATCAGGCTTTCGGCTGCTCGGCGGTGGCATTTGAAACCGGTGTCGATGCCGTGTTGGCCGGTTCGCTTTTTTCTTGGCGCGCACGTTTGCGTTTGCGCATCATTTTGCGGATTGGCCACAAAAGAACGAAACCAACAGCAACAAAAATCGCGGCCAGTACAGCCCAAAGGGCGGAAAGAAGGCTAAGTCCAGCACCGGGACCGACATAGGCCTGTGCGGGCATTGCAGTCAAAAGAGTTGCTGCCATAATCGCCAGAGTGCCAAGCGACAGCATTTTCATATTGGATTTCATCGGGGTTCTCCATCGTTGGAGGGCGGGGTAAAACCGGTATCGGTAAACAGGGCCGCACGGTCATCACTGATGCGCTCGGACTGTGACAAAATCGGGATCAGTTTCTTGCCGGAGTTGTCCGGATCATCACGACGGACCGGGTTGAGGTATTCCCAAACGATTTCGCCGTCAGGGGTCACTTCCAGCAAACGACCACCGGTCGATTCCGTGATTAATGTGTTGCCGTTCGCAAGGCGTTGTTGGTCAGCACGGATGTTACTGTCGAATTTGTGCTCAATCGTGCCTTTGTATTGCCAGGTGATCGCATTGGTTTTCGGATCAATTTGCAGGACGCGTGACTGACCGGCATCGGGATCGGCAAGCTGTCCCTGATTGTCAAATAGCAGAATATCGCCATTGGGCAATACATCCGGGTCATGTTGGCCCAGCCAAGGCCCGCGTGTTGCCCAGACGATTTTTTCGACGTCCATATCCAAAACAGCAATAATGCCCAGGTCACGAAATGACAGTACGACATCACCGGCTTTGCCATGGGCAAAGTTTGCTGCCGTTTCTTCGGTGATCAGTTGGATTGTGTTGGTATGCAGGACGTCTTCGTTGGAAAAATACGGTGCAAAATCAACCATATTGGCATAGCTGGAATTGATCATCGCATCGAGGATCGACACGCGCTTGATTTCCTTGCCCTCAGGCGACAGGATCACGGCGAAATCGTCCAGACGCGGCGGGGTTAGCTGTTTGCGATTGGCATATTTGTTAAATCGAAATTCCTGGGTCAGGGCATAAACCCGGCCATCGGGCGCAATCGAAAAATCATGATGCGCCGTGCCCAGGTATTTCCAGACCGGTTTTGAATTGCGGTCGATTTTGGCCATGCCATAGCCATATGGCGTATCACCCGCTGCGGTATATTGCACGATCAGATCGCCATCCGGTGCCATCTTGGCCGTATGCCAATGCATGAAGCCATCTTTTTGCGGGTTCGGGATCGGTGATGTTTCGTCGTGAATTTCACTAAATGGCATGCGCCATTCATGAACAACATTGCCATCCATATCGATTAGCACTGCATGGGGCCCATCACCGGATGAATACAGGGTCAGACCTTGTTGGGTCTTGTTGGCATCATGGATGGTGACGCCAGTTTTTTCCGTGCGTGCAGGTGCCCAGAAATCAAGTCGTTCAACATCGGTATATTTGGTGCGTTGTTCCCAAAGGGCGGTTCCGGCGCGGAAGGCGTTTTTCATCGACTGATAGGGCGGCACTTCCGCCAGCACGATAAACGCGCCCAGCCCAAAGCTGATGGCGGCAATTCCGGTCATGAAAGCGGCAAAAAAGATACGGTCTCCGCGGTTGTTTTCCGCAGGTTCCTCGTTATGTACAGTCGCAGGCACGCACGAAACCTCCTTGTTATCTGACAAAAAGGTTACGTGGTCCTGCGGGCGAATTTACGGCCGATATCAAGGGGATTGCGGCTTTTTAGCCGCTTTTTGCCTTTGTTTCGCCCTAGAGTTTAATTGCTGGTTGGGATGTTTTTGAGGGATTTCTTCTGCCGGGTGTGTGCCATGCTCGAGGGGGGATCTGTGCTTGGACGGTGATCTATCCCTTCCACGCGATAAGGGCCGCACCGCTTCCGATCATGACCACCCCGACCCAGCTTGTCGGCGATAGCTTTTCACCTAAAAATGCGGCACCGAAAATGGCAATCAAGACGACGCTAAGCTTGTCGATGGGGGCGACTTTGGATGCTTCACCGATTTTAAGGGCCCGGAAATAACACAGCCAGGATGCCCCGGTTGCAAGCCCCGACAGGATCAGGAACCACCATGTTTTGCCAGAAACCGTTGCCGGGTCTTGCCAGTGCCCGCCAATCATCAGGATGGCAAACACCATCACGAAAATGATCGCGGTACGGATAAAGGTGGCAAAGTCGGAATTGATATTTTCAATCCCGACTTTGGCAAATATCGCGGTCAATGCGGCAAAGCAGGCGGCCATTGTCGCCCAAAATTGCCAGCTTTCCATCACATCCTTCATCATCAATCGGCCTTGCTCTGTGTTATTTGGATGGCAATCAGCTTAATCGCTGATGGTGTTTCCGTGCAAAGCCAAATGGTTATCGATTGCGGACCGGTGGGTCCAGAAGGGTTTCTATCGGGGGAAAGTCGGTGGTTTTGACCTTTTTTGTGACGATATAAGTGAAATAACGGTCAATCCCGATACCGGCAATCAACAGGCTGTCGATCAGGCGTTGATAGCTGTCAACATCGCGGCACAGGACTTTAAGCATATAATCGACCCCGCCACCTAATGCGTAACATTCGACGATTTCCGGGATGTCCTGAACAGCGCGCTCGAACGTCGTGAAATCCTCGTGCTGGTGATGGCGCAATGTCACCTCGGTCAGGACCATGGTCGGCTTTGCCAGCATTTCAAGGTTGATATGCGCGTGATAGCCCGAAATGACGCCAAGGTCCTCAAGGCGTTTAAGGCGTTCCCAGCACGGGCTTGGCGAAAGGTTCACCGCCTCGGCCAGCTTGACCTTGGTGATGCGCCCTTCGCGTTGCAGTGTGAGCAGGATTTTCAGATCCTGATCATCAAGCCTGATCATTTTGTTATGACCTCGGCAATGACGGCCAGACAATCACCGGTTTTGATCAAGCCCGGGAAATGGCGACATGCCATGATGCCATCGCGCGGAGCCTTGTATTCGGTCGGGATGCCGCCGGTACGATGGGCATCATAAACCCGTGCAATCAGATCGCCGCGTTTAACCATCGTTCCCAGATCGGCGCAGGGTTCGTAAAGCCCGCTTGAAACAGATGCGACAAAGCAATTGCCATCAGGCATATCAAGCATGACACCGCTATCATCGGGGATATCTAGTTTGTCCGAAAGGATACCGGCGTGGATCAAAAGGTTGCGAACCCCGCGGTCGGCAATCGCCACCCGTTCTGCGGTGGTCGATCCACCGCCGCCAAGTTCGGTGGTGACAAAGGTCTTGCCGGCTTCCTCGACCACGGTGTCGAACATACCGACCGCATCAAGTTCCAGCATCATCATCGAATACGGAGCAGCAAAGGCTTTCATCGCGGCAACACAGCGTGCCTCTTGTTCCTTGTCATCAAGGACATGAACCGCAGCAAACGGAATGAAGTCCAGCGTTTTGCCGCCTGAATGCAGGTCAAGAACGATATCGGCTTCGGATACCAGATGGCGGAAAACGTAATCAGCGATCTTTTGGGTGACAGTGCCATCGGCCTTGCCCGGAAAACTGCGGTTGAGGTTGCCCGCATCAATTGGTGACGTGCGCGATGCGTTCAAAAATGCCGGAAAATTCATCGCGGGCAGGATAATCACGCGGCCGGTAATTTCAGCCGGTGAAAGTTTGCCTGCCAGCTTGAACAGCGATACCAGACCTTCGTATTCATCGCCGTGATTGCCACCGGTCAAAAGAGCGGTGGGACCATCACCGTTGCGAATGACGGTGATCGGGATCATGACCGCGCCCCATGCCGAATCGTCACGTGAATAGGGCAGTTTTAAAAAGCCGTGATGAACGCCATCCTGATCTAGCGGGATCGTTGGCGTAATCGGAGATTTCTGTGTCATGGCCGTTTCCTTGCAATATGCGCGATACCGCGACCATCGGTATCGCGCTGTGTCGGTCCTGCACTGGATCTTAAATATCCGGTGCGATTTTAATCGGCAGTGCTTGCGTCAGTTTTTGACGAATAGCTGCCTTGGATAGCTGGTCAGTGTCTTGCTGCCGGTTTCCGTGATCATCATGCTTTCGGTGATTTCGATCCCCCAGTCATCAAACCAAAGGCCGGGCATGAAGTGGAACGTCATACCGGGTTCAAGCACGGTGCGGTCACCGGGGCGAAGGCTCATGGTACGCTCGCCCCAGTCCGGTGGATAGGACAGTCCAATCGGATAGCCACAGCGACTGTCTTTGTGGATGCCGTATTTTTGCAGCACGCCAAAGAAGGCAATGGCAATTTCTTCGCAGACATTACCCGGTTTGGCGGCTTCAAGCCCGGCCTGAAGCCCTTCGATCAGGGCGCTCTCAGCATCAAGGAATCGTTGTTCGGGCTGTCCCAGATAGATGGTGCGTGATAGCGGCGCATGATAGCGTTTGTAACAGCCCGCAATTTCAAAGAACGTTCCGGCATCACCGGGGATCGGTTTGTCATCCCAAGTCAGATGCGGCGCACCGGCATCGGCCCCGGATGGCAGCAATGGCACGATGGCGGGATAATCCCCGCCGATCCCGTCAATGCCGACGATGCCTGAACGGTAAATCTCGGCGACCAGTTCGTTTTTCTTCATGCCCGGTTCGACAACTTCGAAAATACGTTCATGCATGTTTTCGACGATGCGGGCGGCTTGCCGCATATAGAAAATCTCGGTCTCGGATTTAACTGCCCGCTGCCAGTTCACCAAGGCAGTGACATCACTGAATTTGGCGTTGGGCAGATGGGTCTGTAATTGCAGAAAGCACTTGGCCGAGAAATAGTAGTTATCCATTTCCACGCCGATTTTGCGCGATCCCCAACCACGATGTTCGATCACTTCGGAAAGGTAATCCATCGGGTGATGGGTGGTCGATTGCACATAGTAATCGGCATAGGGAATGATGCGGTCATGGGTCATATAGACCGTGCGTTTTGCCCCGTTGGCATCCTGGGATCGCCCGAACCAAATCGGGTCGTCCTCTATCGGGACAAGTACGCATTGATGAACATAAAACGACCAGCCGTCATAGCCGGTTAGCCAGGCCATGTTTGACGGATCGGTCACGATCAAAAGATCGAGCCCCTTTTCCACCATGGCTTTTTTTGTTTTTTCCAGACGCTCGGCATATTCCTCACGCGTGAAATTCAATTCAACCTGGCTCATCGCAGGCCTCCAAAAAAAGGCGGGGTTTCAGTTTTTTCTGACCCTGTTTCCCTTTGTTATTAAGATGTAATCTCGATCCCGGCCTTTGCTGCGTCGCAGCGGGTCCGGGCGAGGGTGGCTATTGCGGTGTCCTGGACACCCGTACCAGTCAGATCGGCAACCGTAATTGCATCATCGGAAAGACGTCCCGATGCTGAACCGGCAATGACCTGACCGAGTTCTGAAAATATGCGGTCTTGGGCAATGATTTTGGCTTTGATAGCGTGATGGAGTTCGCCAAGAACTCGGCATTGCGCAAGGCTGTCGCACACATAGTTATCCGCCCGGCCGATCAGGGCCGGGTCGATTTCGTTTTTATGTTCTGCATCCGACCCCATGGCGGTGATATGGGTGCCGGGTTTGATCCAGTCCGATAACAGGACCGGTTCGCGTGCGGGGGTAGTGGTGACGATAATATCGGCATCCCGCGCCGCAGCCCGGCCATCGGGCGTTGCGGTTACCGAAATGCCAAGTTCATTGGCGCAGGACGCGGCACAGATTTCCGCCTTGGCCATGTCGCGCGCCCAGATGGTGGCTGATGTAATGCCGCGTACCAGTCTAAGGGCCTTAAGCTGTAATGTCGCCTGAACCCCGGCGCCAAAGATTGCGGCATGTTTTGCATCCTTGCGTGCCAGATGCTTGGCAGCAACCCCACCCGCCGCCGCAGTTCGGATATCGGTCAGAAAACCGTTATCAAGCAGGACCGCTTCGAGCAGGCCAGTCTTTGCCGAGAATAAATTCATCAGACCATTTACGGATGGCAGGCCAAGCTTCGGATTGTCGAAAAAGCCCGGACTGATCTTGATCGCAAAACTGTCCAGCCCCGGGACATAGGCAGTTTTGACGTCGACTTCGCCGTTATAATCGTCGATATCAAGCCGCAGGATCGGCGGCATCCGCACGTCTTTGGTTGCCAATGCCAGAAATGCATTTTCAATGCAGGCAATGACATCGGTATCAAGGTCAATAACGTTGCGAAGCTCGCTTTCGGTCAGAATTCTGATTTTGGGCATGGGGGTTACTCCGCCATCAGGTCGACGTCTTCGCCGCCGATAATGCGTTTATGCAGGCTCATATCGATATTACAGCCGGTGGTCAGGACGACGGTGGTGCCCGGATTGTCGATTAAGCCTGCACGAAGGGCGGCAATGCCAACAGCACCTGATCCTTCGATCACCTGCTGATCATCGTGATAGGCGGCCCTTATGCCGTCTGCGATCTGGGCCTCGTTGACCAGTACAAAGTCATCGGCCAGATCAGCGCACATATCGAATGTATATTGGTTGTTTTCGCCAATCCCCCCACCAAGGCTATCGGCGAGTGTCGGCAATTCCTTGACCGCCGTTGGCTTGCCTTCCTGAAGGCTGGTGATCATTGCGCAGCCGCGTTCCATCGAAATACCGACAACCCGAATGGCTGGATTGATCGATTTTGCCGTCAGTGCCACCCCCGCCAAAAGCCCGCCACCTGATAAGGGGACCAGCAACGTATTGGCTTCGGGCAGTTGTTCAAGAACTTCAAGTCCAAGCGTGCCTTGACCGGCGATGATGTCTGCATGGTCGAACGGGGGCAGCATGGTCATGCCCTGTTCAGCGACCAGGCGGTCGACTTCTTTTTGGGCTTCGTCCTGTGACGTGCCGGAAATGCAGATTTCTGCGCCTTGGGCGCGGATACCATCGACCTTGTTTTTGGGCACCAGTTCCGACATGCAGATGACGGCCCGCACCCCGGCATTGCGCGCCGCATAGGCCAGTGCCCGACCGTAGTTGCCTGTTGATACGCCAACGACACCTTTTTGCTTTTGTTCAGGTGACAGCTTCAGAACGGCATTGGCCGCCCCGCGCAATTTAAAGCTGCCGGTATATTGGTGCTGTTCGCATTTAAGCCAAACGGGTGATCCAATCCTATCCGTCAGACTGGCGGATGGGCGCAATGGCGTATGGATCACGTGGCCCGAGATGGTTTTGCGGGCAGAAAGCACATCACCAAGTGTGATGGGTTCCTTCATGGCAACCTCGATCATGACAGTGTTTGCGGGGCATGGTCGAACAGGGTTCCGAACCCTGTGACCGGTTTGTCGTATTTCATCAGATGCAGCGCGTGCCAGATCAGGGCCTGATTGCTGGTGATCACCGGTTTGCCCAGAAGTTTTTCGGCGCGTTCGGCAATTTCAGCCGCCCGGATTGCGGTGCACGAAATAAACACGGCATCTGCATCGGGGCTGTTGGCCTGTAAGGCTGCTGCCAATAATGCATCTGGTGGCAGGGCGGTCATATCCAGATCCCTGTCCAACCCGAAGCCCAGCAGGCGCGTTACCGTAAATCCGCGTGCTATCAACTGATCGGCCACAGATTGTGTGACATCAGCAATATAGGGGGTGACGACGGCAATTTTTTGCGCCCCGATTGTTCGTAATGCGATATCGGATGCCAGCAAGGGATTGGTGACAGCAACGCCGGGCATTCCCTGATGGATTAGCTGTTCGATCTTGTCTGACCCATTAACCGCCGTTCCGGATGTGCAGCCAAAAATCGCAACATCAACGCCGTACCCGGGTAAAAGGGTGCGGGCGGCGCGCGGCAAGTCATCGGCCATGGTGCGCAGGTTTTCGACTGTAACCGGATTGGCATTTTCAATTCGCGTGGTGAACAGGCCGACATCACCCGGGATGATGCGGCGCAGATCGTCCTCGCTGTTGAAATCGGTGGCAAGCGTGATCAACCCGATCCGCCCGGCAGGCGCGATTGGATCGGGTAAATAAGAAAGGTCTACCGGCTCTGGCGTGACCGCGGGGGCAACGGACATCGTCCTGAACTCCTTGGCGGGGTCGGGCAAAATGCCCGTACCCCTTGTTTAGTATGTGGTTTGGTCGTACCGGCTTGCCGGTGGTGGCGGTTTTTGGTTCTCTATGTGCCCGTCGGGTCTTAATGAAAGGCCAGATTAGGCAGGAACAGTGCAATCTGTGGCACAAGGATCAGGATCACGGCTGCCAGCAGAAGCATGAAGATAAAGGGTGGTGTTCCTCGGATGACCTCGTAATAAGGTCGTCTGAAGATTGCGATGGCCGTAAAGATATCACACCCGAATGGGGGGGTGGCCGATCCGATGGCAACCTGAAGGGTGACAAGCGTGCCCACCAGAACCGGATCAAGACCGGCATCACGGACCAGCGGCATAAAGATCGGTGTCAGAACCAAAATCACGACAATCGGATCGACAAACATACAGCCAATAAAGAACGCGATGCAGATGGCGGCCAGAATAAGATAACTGTTCGCGTCCTCCAGCCCTAGTGCGGCAATGACGTGCTGAGGGATTTGGGCAAAGGAAATCACGAACGAGAATGTCGTGCCAGCCCCGACCAAGATGAATACTACTGCGGTGATCAGGCCGGTGGAACGCGCAACTTCCAGAAGTTCTGACCATTTTACGGACTTGAAAATCAGCACTTCAAGAATGATGGCATAAACCACGGAAACCGCCGCGACTTCGGTTGGGCTTACCCAACCCAGATAGATGCCACCAACAATCAGAACCGGGAACATGATTGCGGGGCCAGCGTTGATGATGGCCTTGCCGCGTTCTAACCAGCTCATCCGTGGGATGGTCGGGATGTTATTAACTTTGGCGTAATACATGCTGTAGGCCGAAAACATGATCAGGATCAGGATGCCTGGTCCAATCCCGGCCAGAAACAGTTCCCCGATCGAGACTTTGCCGACCACGCCAAATACGATCATGCCAATTGAAGGCGGAATCAGAAAGGCGATGTCGCTGGCATTGATAATCAACGCCATGACAAAGCTGTCTTTATAACCGGCTTGTAGCATTTTGGGGCGCAATGGCCCGCCCATGGCAACGACGGTGGCCTGTGTCGAACCGGATACCGCCCCAAATAGAGTACAGCCAAGGGCGGTTGTAACCGCAAGGCCGCCGCGCATATGGCCGACAAAGGTCATTGCAACGTCAATCAGGCGGTTGGCAGTATGCCCCTTTGTCACGATATCAGCGGCAAAGATAAACATCGGCACCGCAATCAGGGCCACCGGACTAATCCCCGTCACCATCTGTTGGATCAGGATTTTCGGGTCAATCGGCATGAAAAAGGTAAAAGCAACGACACTGGCGGTTGTCAGTGGCACCATCATCGGGAAGCCAAGGACAAGTAAAACAAGCATCACCAGAAGAATTGTGGTTCCAAGATCCATTTTCCGCCCCCCTTACAAATGATGATCGTCGGCATCAGAAAACGTATCTTCTACCTGGTACGACAGATGCGTCCCCGGTTTGAAGATGTTCGTTGCTGCTGCAAATACGAACTGAATGCCCGTGACCGTAAGGCCAAAGGGCACGATGAGGACGGTAAAGTAATAGGGAATGCGAAGAGCCGGAGTTAAGCGATTGGACTGGATCAGGGATGATACATAACCGATTGAATACCACGCCAGAAGAAACAGAAGAGCTGCCGTGCCAAGCGTAATGATGATCATCATCACTTTGCTCGATTTAGGGCCAAGCATATCGGTAAACGCCGACATCCGGATATGGCGCCCCATGCGGGCCGCCTCGCTGATTCCGACAAATGTGACAAGAATGATTAGGAACTGATTGAGTTCTTCTGAGAAAAAGATGCTCGAACTGAAACCCAGACGCATGATCACATTGGCGACTGTGTTGACAGCCATGAGCACAATGCTCCAGCCCAGTAATTGACGCTCGACGAGGGACAAACCGTCATCAAGGCGTTTTAATACCGCTAGTACCCCGCCATTCGGCGTGGGGGCCTCCCCGGTTGACTCTGACATACGACCTCCATGATGCGCGTGCGAGACATTCTTGTTGAACGTTGTGTGCGGTTGATGGTTCCCTCCCACACTTTTTGTCGTTCGTCGCTTCGCGCCAGACAGTCAGAATAAAAACGGTTTGTAACGGTTCAATCAGATTTTTGTCATGACACAAAAATCAATACATAACGTCGAAGGCATGCACACCAGGCATCTGATCCATTGTATGACGAATTTGCATCAATCCATGATGCAATGACGGGGTATCAACCGCGCCGCCAATGCAGATGCGAATGGCGTTGGGGCGGGGGACCTTGACCGTCATAAAGGGATCAGAAATGGTTACTGCAACCCCGTTTTTCCTGAGTTCAGAGGCAAACCATTCTTCCTGCCAGTGCTGTGGAATGCGTACCCAGGCACTTAGCGACGTTGGGTGATGACGGACCACGGCGTCGCCCAGAACCTCGGCTACAAGGGTTTGGCGTTCACGCATCAGGGCACGCTGAACCGTGACAGCCTGATCGACAGTGCCATCGGCAATCCAGCGCGCACCGATCTCGGCCATAAGGGGGGTACCCATCCAGCCGGTAACGCGCAATACGCTGCTTGCCCGGATTGAAAGATGTTTTGGCACGACCAGAAAGCCGGTGCGAAGCCCCGGCATGACAATCTTGGTCAGGCTGGAAACATGGAAACCCAGACGCGGCAGGAAGCTTGTGATCGGCGGCAGGTTTTGTTCCAGTAACGGGCGATAGACATCATCCTCGATGACGTAGACGCCATAATGTTCGGCGATCTCGGCGATTCGTTTTCGCCGTTCCAGTCCCATCAGGCAGTTAGTTGGATTAGTATAGATCGGGGTTACGACCAGTGCCCGGATATGGCGCGCACGGCATTCACGTTCAAACGCATCGGGCAGGATGCCTTCATCATCGGTTGGAAGGGCCCCCAGTTTGAACCGCAGGATGCTGGCGGTGCCGATGACGCCATGATCCGTCAGGCTTTCCGTCAGGACGACATCATCGGGTTGGACGACGGTTGCAAGGGCGGTAAAAATGCCCTGTGCCGCGCCATTGGTAATCAGGATGTTGGGAAGGTTTGCGAAAATTCCCATCGACTCTAGCCATTTCCCGCCGATTTCGCGGTGATATTCAAAGCCGGCGACCGGGCGGCAGCTTTCCATCCAATTGTGGTGGGTTTCTTCGGCAAGCTTGGCATGCATCTGACGAGACAGGTCATTGTGGAAATCGGTATAAGCGGTGCGTACAATTGACAGATCAATCAGATCGGGCTGGCGGTTATCAAGGATAAAGGATGATGCCCGGTCAGTTATACGGGCCTGAACGAATGTACCACGCCGACGTTCGGATCGAAGGTATCCTTGACGTTCGACTTCCTTATAGGCGGCACTGACGGTCTGGACGCTGACATGCAGACGATAGGCCAGTTCGCGATGGGTGGGCATGCGAACGTCGTGCCGCAGGCGTCCGGCCTCAATATCGGTGATGATCGCTTCGACCAAAGCCTTGTATTTCGGCCCGGTGTCTCCACTCAGGTCAATATTTGGCAACCACATTTTACTGATTTCCACCCTTGGATTTTTCAGAAGCCTAACATGACCTGGGGGTAAATGTGTAGACGTCAATGTTATTTTGTCATGATACAAAACTAACATTGACCTGATGCAGGAACATTTCAAAACTTTGCGCGTTCATGACATATAATGTGCCAACCAATCGCCGCCGATCTAGGGTTATTCCCGGTCGTCGCGGCATAATAAGGGAGACTTCGATATGAGTTTGAACAAGCTCTTCAAGGCAACCCTGTCTGCTGCCGCAATTTTTGCGGTTGCCGGGACAGCCGCCCACGCCGAAGAATGGAAATTCGCGCATGAAGAAAGCCCGGGCGATGTACAGGACCTGTATGCACAGGAATTCAAGCGCCTGGTCGAGGAAAAGACCAATGGTGAGGTCGAAGTTACGATCTACACCTATGGCCAGTTGGGTACTGAAAACGATATTACCGAACTGACTGCTGCGGGTGCGGTTCAATTCTCGAATGCGTCGCCGGGCCATCTTGGGACGTTCGTTCCTGAAATTCAGGTCTTCGGTGTTCCTTACCTGCTGTCGCAAGATAACGCGGTAAACAAGGAAGTTCTGTCAAGCAGCCCGACGATTTATGATGGTATGGCCAAGGATTTTGAGTCCAAGGGGCTTAAACTTTATACCATGTATCCAGAAGGCGAGATGGTTTGGACGACCAAAAAACCGGTTACCCAACCGTCCGAATTTGATGGTGTGAAATTCCGTGTGATGACCTCGCCGATCCTGATTGAAAGCTATGAGGCTTTCGGTGCGGATCCGGTGGCCTTGCCATGGGGTGAAGTTTATTCGGGCCTTCAGACCAGCGTGATTGACGCACAGGTCAACCCGATCTTCTTCATTGAAAGTGCAAAATTCTACGAAGTTACCGATTACCTGATTTATGCCGGTCAGCAGCAATACACTACCACGATCGTATCAAATGCCGGGTTCTATGACGGCCTGTCAGATGATCGTAAAAAACTGTTGGCGGATGTGAAAGCCGAGCTGGATGGTTTCATTTATGAAGCCCAGGAAAAAGCAAATTCCGCCGCCCTTGCACGGATTCAGGAAGCCAAACCGGATATCAAAGTCATCCGTTTGAGCGACGAACAGCGTGCCGCGTTTAAAAAGGCATCGGCTGGTATTGGTGATAGCCTTATCAAAGAAGTCGGTGGTGATACGGCTGAGGTGCTGAAAGCTTTGCGTAAAGAGTTCGGGACTTCGATGTAATTTTAGATTGCGTGCTTTTGGGCATGTGAGAGACAGAAAACCCCTGCAAGGTGTGCCTTGCCGGGGTTTTCTTTTGGGCGGGAAGCCTTGATGCGGTTGGGTCATGCATATCACAACACACAGAACAGGGCGTCAATTTGGAAGCCAATCAACCTTGTGAAACAGCGGGTGTTTTTGCATCTGTAAAGCCTGGTTGGTTGGCGTTTTCGATACTCTCTTGAAGAAGGAGATTCCCGTGAAGACTTCTAAACTATCCGGATGGACGGGCAGAGCATGTCATGGTCTGCTTTCCATTCTTGTTCTTGGTGTGTTGATGATTGGTGGAACCCACATCGCACAGGCCGAAGTCATGGGCCCAAGTGATGTGCCGCTGTCATCTTCCCAATGGAACGAAAAGTCGCCTGACACAGCGGCGGTGACGGTACGGACTGCCCTTACCAATGCTGATAATGATCAGATTGTTGCCGCAGTGAAGGGGGCGACCCCGTATCTGAACCTTTCAGGTTCGGATTCCGCCGGAACGATCTGGTGGTCCAATGGCGCGGACAGTGCCGAAATCAAGCTTAATATCGTTTCGGCATCTGGCAGTGTTACCGCCAGTTGTACGGTGTCCTCGGCCAAAGGCACAGATGGTAAATACGAAACCAACTGTCAATAAACGTGATCTCGCTCTTGCGAGGTTATAAAAACAAAGGCCGGTCAAAAACCGGCCTTTGTCATTTTAAGGGATAAAGACGTCGAATTACTTGCCTGCGGCAACTTCATCTGCAACGGCATCAACAGCTTGTTTGGCAATGTCGATGATCTTGTCGATTTCGACTTTGTTGATGCAAAGCGGCGGCGCAAAGCCCAGGATATCGCCATGCGGCATGGCACGTGCGATCATGCCACGTTCAAAGCAGGCCGCGGAAACGCGCGGACCGATTTTTGCGTTCGGATCAAAACGCTCTTTTTTGGTTTTGTCGGCAACGAATTCCAGTGCTGCCATCAGGCCAACCCCACGTGCTTCGCCAACCAGCGGATGATCGTTAAAGGTTTCGCGCAGGCGTTTCTGGAAATAGCCACCGGTTTCAGCTGAATTACCGGTCAGGTTTTCACCATCGACGATATCCAGATTGGCGTTTGCCGCCGCGGCACAGACCGGGTGGGCCGAATAGGTCCAGCCATGGCCGATCGGGCCCATTTTGTCCGAGCCCTGTTCCAGAACTTTCCAGACGCGTTCACCGATGATCACACCTGACAGCGGCAGATAACCGGATGTGACACCTTTGGCAATCGTGATCAGATCCGGTTTGATGCCGTAATGCTGGGAACCGAAATAGCTGCCGGTACGGCCAAACGCGGTGACAACTTCATCCGCAACCAAAAGCACATCATATTTGTTAAGGACGTTTTGGATGGCTTCCCAATATCCTTCTGGCGGGGTGATGATGCCGCCCGTACCCATGACCGGTTCGCCGATAAAGGCCGCAACGGTTTCCGGGCCTTCGCGCAGGATCATTTTTTCAAGGTCATCCGCGCAACGTTTGGCAAATTCGGCCTCGGTTTCGCCGGCTTCGGCATTCCAGTAATGATGCGGGCAAGTGGTATGAAGGATCGGTGCGCGTGGAAGATCAAACGCGTTGTGGAAGGCAGCCAAGCCGGTCAGGCTGCCGGTCATGATCCCTGAACCATGATATCCGCGCCAGCGCGAGATGATCTTTTTCTTCTGCGGCAGGCCGCGAATATTGTTGTAGTACCAGATCAGCTTGATGTTGGTTTCATTCGCATCTGACCCTGACATGCCGTAATAGACGCGCTGCATGCCTTCGGGGGCCGATTTGATGATGCGGTCCGACAGACGGATGATCGGCTCGTTACCATGCCCGACATAGGTATGGTAATAGGCCAGTTCTTTGGCTTGGGCGTAGATTGCATCGGCAATCTCGGTACGGCCATAGCCGACATTCACGCAATACAGGCCCGCAAAGGCATCAAGCGACTGTTTGCCTTCGGTGTCATGGATATAGATACCCTTGCCGCCATTGATGATGCGGTTTGGCGTTTCGCCTGCTGCATGCTGGCGCATATGGGTTGACGGGTGCATGAAATGCGCACGATCCATTTCTTGCAGATCGGCGGTGGTGTTTTTGATGACATTCATTTTTCTTCTCCCATTTGAATGCGGTGGTCGGATGCGCGGCAATGCCTGGTGGCCCTAGGCCTGGGGTGCAAAAGCCGCGCAGACATATTTAAGTTCGGTAAATTCTTCGAGGCCGTGGCGCGATCCTTCGCGGCCAAGACCGGACTGTTTGACCCCGCCAAACGGGACCGGGGCACCGGTGATCTTCACGCAGTTCAGCGCGATCATGCCATATTCAAGCGCGTTTGATACCCGCGCTGCGCGATCATGGTTGCTGGTATAGACATAAGCAGCAAGGCCATATTCGCTATCATTGGCGCGGTTGATGACTTCTTCTTCGGTATCGAACGGAATGACTGGTGCGACCGGGCCAAATGTTTCCTCGCGATAGATTTTCATGTCTTCGGTGACATCTGCAAGAAGGGTCGGGGCATAGAACAATCCACCCATTTTCGTACCGCCGATTAGAACACGTGCACCTTTGGCGCGGGCGTCTTCGACATGTTCGGCACATTTGGCAACGGCACGATCATGCATCAGCGGACCAATTTCAGTGCCTTCGTCCAAGCCGTTTCCGACATGCAATTCGCTAATCGCTTTGGCATATTTATCCAGAAAGGCATCATAGATATCGCGATGAACAAAAATGCGGTTTGCGGCCAGACAATCTTGTCCGCTGGTAGCGAATTTGGCGCCAACCGCATGTTCAACGGCCTGGTCCAGATCGATATCCGGGAACAGGATGAACGGTGCGTGGCCACCCAATTCCATCGACATCTTTTTGATCGTCTGTGCGCCCTGCGACAAAAGCAAACGTCCTACCTCTGTCGAACCGGTAAAGGAAAGCGCACGGACAATTGGGTTGCGGCATAGTTCGCCAACCACCGGGGCAGGGTCGCCGGTCACAACGTTAAAGACCCCGGCCGGAATACCAGCACGTTCCGCAAGTTCGGCCAGGGCCGTGGCGGAAAATGGTGTTTCAGATGCCGGGCGGACAATCATGGTGCAACCCGCGGCAAGGGCGGCGGTTGCTTTGCGCGTGATCATTGCACAGGGGAAGTTCCACGGGGTTACGGCGGCGGTCACGCCAATTGGCTCACGTTTTAGGCTCATGTTCCGGTTGGGCAGGTGGGATGAAATGTTTTCGACATTCATCCGCTTTGCTTCTTCGGCAAAGAACGCAACAAAGCTTGCCGCGTAATCAATCTCGCCGCGGGATTCCGAAATTGGTTTGCCCTGTTCAAGCGTCATCAGAAGAGCAAGGTCTTCTTTGTTTTCAATCAACAGGTCATGCCAGCGGTGAAGGCGTGTGGCACGATCCTGTGGCAAAAGGGCGGCCCATGCCGGGAATGCGGCCTTTGCGGCATCAACGGCCTGACGGGTTTCAGAAGCGCCCATATTGGGAACGGTTCCCAGAAACGCACCATCAAACGGGTTGGTGACTTCGATAATCTGACGATTATCGGCCGAACACCAGCGACCATCGATATAGGCGTATTCGCGCAGCAATCGTAAATCGGAAAGCTGACTTAACGACACGCAACGCTGTTCCTTAAGTTGTGCCGTCATGGAAACCTCCTTGAAACCGGGCCGCACGATTGGCGTCAGCCCGCTTGTTGAACTGCAAGGAGGCTATCAACAAGGTGGCAGAGGAGGTCTCCGAACTCGGAGCTATTTGATGCGTTTTTTTTGGCGGGAGCCGCATAAAAGCGGATATTTCTTCTGCACCGGATACCGGATAGGGATGGTCACATGATTAATTATCGTCGCCATCGCGCAGAAATGCGCGCATTTCCCGGAGTTCGCGACGTTTTTCGATCATGGTCCGAACAATGACCACAGCAAAGAACAGGATAACAATGCTGGTCGACATCGGGAAGGCAACCGGAATGCCGATGATAAACGCAATTGCGCCCAACAATCCGCCCCCGATCAATGCCGCTAATCCGCCAAGTACGATAATGGCAAAGACAGCGGCAATAATGATCGAGGCAATTTTATTCATAGCGGGTCCGAGACATTCAATTGATCAGCCATTGCGGTTGGTAAGTTGTTTGGTTGTGGCATCAACACGTTGTGCCAGGACGCGTATCAGCTGAACGGCAACCGCCTGATCCTGTCGGACAAGGCCAAGGAATTCGTTTTTGTCGAGTTTAAGAACCGTCATTTCTTCTACTGCGCGAATGGTGGCAGAACGTGGTGCATCGACCAAAAGGGCGATTTCACCGATGACTTCCTTGGGTTCAACGTCACGCAGTTTAATGGTTTTGGCCTCTTCGGTGGTTAGCCAGATTTCTCCGCGACCGGAAATCACGATATAAGCCGCATCCCCCGGATCACCTTGCTTGACGAGAACCTCGCCACGTTTGAAGGTCAAACGCGGGCTGGTAAAGGCAAGCAATTTGACCACGCTGGCATCCAGTCCGGCAAATAGCGGAATGGTGCGCAACAAACGAACTTCTTGTTCGATGCTACCATCGCTGACTTCATTGGAATCAGCTGCGATTTCTTCGATTTCCTCGGTGACGGTGTCGTCTGCGGTATGGCTTTGGCGTTTGACCAGCTTGCCATTTGACATATGCAGGTAGGTGCCAAACCGTTCGCTATGACTGTTATCATCGTCAACCCAGATGACGCTGCGTTGTTCAGCGTGTTCGGTCAGATAGGACAACACTTGTTCACGTGTCTCACGGTCAAGTGCCGATAAGGCTTCGTCCACGATCACAAGGTCCGGGTTTTTAATCAGAGCACGGACCAGTGCGATTTTCTGACGCAGGCTTTGCGAAATACGGCTGCCGCCAACTCCGACCTGACTTTCAAGGCCCAGTGCGACAAGGGCTTCGTATAATCCACCGTCATGGGCAATTTCAAACAGGACTTCGCCAACGCGTTCTTCGGAATTTGCGCGGCCATAGGCAAATCGACCAAACAAAAGGTTGTCCAGCACAGGTGCCGCCGCGGCATATTCATCGACTTTAAAGAAGTCGATGAGGCCGGAAATATCGTCGGGTAGGCGTTCATGGAATTTCGGACGGGCTTTCAGGACCAGTTGGCGGAATTCATCATCGATCACCCGCAAACGGTGCCGCGCCGGGGTCAAGTTCATTGCAATATCAAGCAGGCGCAGGCGATCTTCTTGTCGAATGTCATCGACTGAAAGACCTTCGGTACGTTTAAGCATGGCCTTGACGTCAGGTAGTTCATCTGCCGAGACAAAGCTGTAGCGATCAAAAAATTCATGCCCGGGCGGCAAACCGGTAAACAGTTCGATCATCAGATCAAGCGTATCGCGCCCGATACGGATCATGACGTCATAAAGGCCGGTGTCGCGCAGAGTTTGCTGCATATAGGGATGGGCAAGGAATTCGGTTCGTTCAAAATCGGTCCGGGTCGGCGCACCAAAAAGAAGGTTGACGCCGACTGGTGCATTGTCGTTATAGCGATCAATGTCATAGGGCTCGACCAGATCGGACAGACCGCGCTGGGCCAGAATTTCTTTCAGTTTCGGACGGGCGGCCAGAACGGCTTCGACCAGATCCGGACGTTCCTTGGGATTGATCCGGCGCTGCAGGCCGATGCGGTAAATGTCGCGGTCCAGATGCACAACACCGAGTAACTGCATCAATTCGACCTTAAGCTCGTCTATCGACTGGAATCCCGGACCCAGGTAATCAATCCATTCAGCGGCTGGATCATGCGGGATGTTTCCGGACAGGTTGATTTCGTCATACATGTCACGGGTCAGGCGCCAGGGCAGTTCGGTCGGGTCGGTAATTTCAATGGTTTCGACAAATTTCGGTAACGGCAAGGTCAGTTCTTTTGATGTCTGGCTGTCGTCACTGTCTTTTCCATCGGTGTCTTTTTTGTCGGCTTTCTGTTCATCGGTCTGATCAATAATGATCGGGCGATGTTTAAGGCCATAAAACAGGTTATCAGCGATGGTGCCGTTAAACAGATAGGCGTCACTGCCAATATAGGCGAGGCGCTGACCAATGACCGGGGCTGGTATTTCAGCGGCATTGGCATCACGGAACTGGATGCGCCCATTCGTCGGGATCAGGATACGCGCGATTAAACGGGCAAGCTGGGATTTCCCACTGTCAGCGGATCCGGTCAAAAGGGCCGTGCCGGGTAATGGCATATTGAAAGATACGTTCTCGACAACGCGCGTGCCATCGTCGTCGACCCAGGACAGGGCTGCAACGTCCAGCGGACCGCTTAGCGGATCAGATAGCGGGGCTAAAAGTTGATGTTCGTGATCAAGATCGGGTAATTCGAATTGTTCGTATAATTGGTCATATTTGATCCGTGCATCGGCAAGACGCTGATAATAGGCCAGCAGTTCTTTCCATGGGGCGGACATATCCTTGTAGGCGGCAAGAGCAGCAACAAGTGCCCCAAAGCTAAGGTCGCCAATGATCACCAGATAGCCACCAATTGAATAGAAGAAGAATGGTGTGATCTGGGCGATGAAGTTGTTCAGAAATTTGATAAAGAATTTGCGGAAATAGATTTCCTTGCGGATTTCAAACACCCGGCCCAGACGTTGGGTGAAGTGGGTAAGTTCAAATCCTTGGGTTTCGTGGGCTCGAATGTCGGTCGCCCCGGCAACGATTTCGCCGATATGTTCGGACATGCGACGTACATTCTGAACGCGTTGTTTGCCCAGAAGGTTAACTCGGCGTTGCAATTTCGGGATCAGATACCCTTGCAGCGGATAGAATGAAATGGCGGCCAACCCCATCAATGGGTCCTGAATAAAGATAAAGGCCGTGATCGTGATCAGCATACCGCCCTGATACAAAGGCAGTGAAAAGGCTTCGCCAAAGAAACCGCCCAGCGGTTCGGCTTCGGCCGTGATCATGGAAACGATTTCGCCTTGGCTGGTTTTGCGGAAATGCGGCAATGGAAAACGCAGAACTCGTTCAAACAGGGTATAGCGCAACCGACGCAACAGCCGTTCAGACATCACGCCGACATAGACGTTGATGAAATATTTGAACCCGCCATTTACGAACACCAATGCCAGAAAAATGCCCGACAAGGTGAACAGATATTCGATTTGGTTCAGTTCTATGCCAAGAATGTCATAAGGTTCGCCCGCGCCACCGATGGCTTCGTTGACAATCAGTTTCGGCAAATCCAGCGAATAGTACAGAAATGGAAATGAAAGCATCGTGATTGCGGTCAGGATGATTTGCTGGGTGCTGCTGTGGCGCCAGATATAGGCAAAAACCGAATTCGGCATTCACTGGTCCCGTTTTTTTTCGGGCGCACATGATTGTGACCCCGATTGCTCGTTTTGACGTGAACCTTACCCGGCTTGTCTTGCCCTAGCCAAGGTCGAAACTTTGGCCCGGTTCGATAAAACCGCAAAAGCCATCGGCAACCGCATCCGGCTTGGCATAAGCCTGATAGTGATAGAGCCACATTTTGGCTTTGATTTCGGCAGGCAGGGTCACAAGTTGTTCGTAATGGGCATGCACGCCGGAATGGCGTGGGCCAAGTTCGCAATCCTGAAAAATGATATCCGCCTTACGATACAATGGCATATGGGCATCACGATTGAAGATCGCATCCGTTGTCAGGAAAAAGCTTTTATTTTTTCCATGCCCAAACAAAGCATAGGACATCATGGTGTTTTGTGTCGTCACAACATGTTCAACAGGTATCACATCGAAATGCATTTCCTGCCAGTCGAAACCGTCTTTTGGAGTTAGGGATTGAACATCGAAATAGGACGACAGGCAACTATTGCCCTTGTCGCTGATTTCCAATCCGCCGCGCAGGCTGTGTTCCCATAATGGATCTATCAGTTCATGAACTGCCAGAAGCTTTACGCGATGGCCTTCGAAAATGAAATAATTGGCAAATGCCATCCATTCGAGTCCACCGATATGGTCTGAATGCAGATGGCTGATATAGACGGCATCAAAGTCATTGGGCATGTGGCCCAGATTGCGCAGCGAGTGCCGTGCATCTGAACCGCAGTCAATCAACAAGCGCGCCGGTTGGTCGCTGCCGGGCTGTTCGACTTCCAGAACCATATTGCTCTGAAAGTTGTCAGCCGCCATGCAGAATGCCGAACCTGTCCCCGCAAAAGTAAGCTTCATTCCCCGATCTCCCGACATTTTGTCAAAAGATTAGACGAGATTTGTGCCAAAGAGCCACCCCCTTTGAGTGGAAAAGGCTAATTTTCACGTCTAAAGGAATGATCTGACCTTTGGTTCAACAAGGCATGTGGGGCGGTTTGCCGAATTTGCATCACGATGGGGGATCTCGTTAATCATATTCCAATCGTCTGGCTTTGATGCACAAACCCTATAAATTCCGCAGGATTTCAGCAGAGGCGAAGTCGAGCATACTGCGAGTCTGTGGTTTCTTTAAATTTGATGCAGACGATATAATCCCAAATATAAAGGGGCGGGCAAGGTTCCACAGGATAACGATTGCATCAGGTCGGATTATGCCGAAAACGACCGTGGTCATGCATCAAGACGGGAAACGGGGGCAGCGATTCTCATTTGCGATTTGGTATCAATGGATGATTGAATTCAGTTGGAAACTGCGATCAGAGAGGATCGCTTAATTGTGGCTTCCTGAGTCAAATGACTTTCCCTGTCTAGCGTATGTATCCCGGGTTTCCATTGATTGCGGAAACGAGGCGCCAGTGGAAAACGACGGGGCATTTTGTGCTGGTAAAACAAACGGGGCGCAATTAGCCAATCTGGCAAATGCGCCCCGCAAAATAAATCAGTTCAGGCCGTGGCGGCCCATATCAAGGAATTTGTCGCGACGGCGCGCTTTAAGGACGCCACCTTCGATATTATCCATGCCTTGCAGGGCCTTGATGATCGCATCGCCAACGCGTTTGCAGGTATCAACCGGCGCGCGCTGGGCACCACCAAGCGGTTCTGTGATGATATCATCGATCACGCCAAGCTGCTGAAGATCCTGCGCTGTAAGGCGCAATGCTTCGGCGGCTGTTTTGGCTTCATCGCCAGAGCGCCACAGGATAGAGGCACAGCCTTCCGGCGAGATAACTGAATAGATCGAGTTTTCAAGCATCAGGACCGTATTGGCAACCGCCAGAGCAATCGCCCCGCCAGAGCCACCTTCGCCAATGATGACCGAAATCAGCGGGACCTTGATATCAAGGCAGGTTTCGATCGACCGTGCAATGGCTTCGGATTGTCCGCGGGCCTCGGCATCGGCACCCGGGAAAGCACCGGCGGTATCCACCAGCGTTACGACAGGAATGCCAAAACGTTCAGCCATGCGCATCAGGCGGATCGACTTGCGATAGCCTTCAGGCTTTGCCATGCCGAAATTGTGTTTCACACGGGATTCGGTGTCGCGGCCCTTTTCATGACCAATCACCATCACGCTGCGACCTTGCAGACGTGCCAAACCACCAATGATGGCTTCGTCCTCGCCAAAAAGGCGAT
Source organism: Thalassospira alkalitolerans (assembly GCF_002115745.1). Lineage (GTDB taxonomy): Bacteria > Pseudomonadota > Alphaproteobacteria > Rhodospirillales > Thalassospiraceae > Thalassospira > Thalassospira alkalitolerans. The sequence continues at coordinate 45,433 of NZ_JFKB01000010.1, read as the reverse complement.
CACCGGCAAGCGGGGTAAAGTCATCAAACAGATGTTCGACATAGTCGATGAAATGTGGTCGGTCCGGATGACGGGCGACCTGCGTTTTTTGCCATGCGGTCAGCTTGCCATAGGTGCCTTGCAGCAGTTTGGTCAGCTTATCCTGCAGACGTGCCACTTCATCGGTGATGTTGACTTCATCATCGCCGGTCAGGTGGCGCAATTCTTCGATCTTGCCTTCGAGTTCGGCGATCGGCTTTTCAAAATCCAGGAAGTTATGCATCAGGGCATCATATCCGGCTGGGAAACAATTTGGCGGAACATAGTTGATCGACCTGCTACGTCAAGGGCTGAGGACCTTAGAGGATAGAAATTCGATCCTTGCACGGTTTAATATCATCTTTATCGCATCGCACAGTGACAGATTTGTAAATGGAAATCCATGGCGACCAATATCAAGATTACCACGCCTTCCGATCCCACACTTGTGCCATTTGGTCGTCTTGTCGATATTCTTCAAGCGGCCTTTGCCGATCAGGACGACATCGTCGATCCACCAAGTTCGGCTAAGTTGGTGGATGTTGTCGAACTTAAATGGCGATTTTCCCGCGATCAACTGTTTCTGGCACAGGATGCTGCGGCGCGTGTGGTTGGTCAGATCTGGGTCGAAGATGTCGGGAAAGATGCCTATCTTTACAAGCTGGCGGTTGATCCGGCCTTAAAGGGGGGCGGGATTGGCAAGTTGCTCGTCGAAACAGCCTGCGATTATGCCAAAAAGGCAGGTAAGGATAACATGCGCCTTCATGTGCGGATTGAGCTGGTCGGTAATGTTGCCTTTTTTGAATCGCGCGGGTTTGAAGTTGCAGGTGAAGGTATCCATGATGGTTTTGAACGCACTACATTCTGGAAAATGGCGCGGCGATTAAGTGGCTCGTGACCAGATTGATCGTTTCTGGTTCTATGAAATAAGATCAGGATGATCAGGCGACGTCAGTGGTTGGTTTGATCACATAATAGGGGACATGGATTTCACCCCAATCCTTGAGTGCAAGAATAATCGGGCGCAGGGTTTCCCCCTTGGTGGTCAGGCTGTATTCCACGCGCGGCGGGACTTCGGCATAGACTTGGCGATGAATCAGGCCATCGGCTTCCATTTCACGCAATTGCCGGGTCACCATGCGCTGGGTCACGCCCGGCATTAAACGGCGTAATTCGTTAAACCGTTTTTTGCCATCCAGCAAATGATACAGCACGACGCCTTTCCATTTACCACCAATGACGCCAAGTGTCCCTTCAACCGGGCAGCCGGGACTGCGATTTGGCAGGCAATTTTCCATTGTGTTGTTTCCTGTGTTCTCGAAATACCGCAGAAATCAGCATTAGTATACAAAATGTTACTATATGCCAAAATTGTGCGTACTTACTTATATTGGTATTATGAGCTAAGTTCAGTGCATTCACAAATCAAACCTTTTTGCAAAGGATGCTGACAATGAAAGCTATTGGACTTTACAAAGCGGCTTCGGTCGAAACCAACGGTCTGTTTGCCCAGGCCGAGCTTGAGACTCCGCAGGCCACCGGGCACGATATTCTGGTTCGGGTTAAGGGCGTTGCGGTTAATCCCGTCGATTTCAAGGTTCGTCAGGGTAAAGCCGATGATGGTACTTTTAAAATTCTTGGCTGGGATGCGGCCGGTGTTGTCGAAGCCGTTGGTGACGACGTCACCCTGTTTCAGCCCGGTGACGAGGTTTGGTATGCCGGGGATGTCACCCGGTCCGGTTCAAACACCCAATTGCAGCTTGTCGATGAACGCATTGTTGCGAAAAAGCCGAAATCGCTTGGTTTCGCCGATGCGGCGGCTTTGCCGCTGACCACGATTACCGCGTGGGAAGCCCTGTTTGATCGCATGATGATCAATCGTGAAGACATCGCCGCCAACGCCAATAAAACGTTGTTGGTCATTGGGGGGGCTGGTGGCGTTGGTTCCATTGCTATTCAGCTTGGCAAGCTTGCCGGCTTGCGCGTGATCGCAACTGCTTCACGCCCGGAAACGATTGATTGGGTCAAAAATCTTGGTGCGGATCAGGTCATCAACCATCGCAATCCATTGGATGAAGAGTTGAAAGCCATCGATATTGCCAACGTTGATTACATCCTGTGCACATCGGAAACCGATCAGTATTTCGATGTCATGGCTGAAATCATTGCCCCACAGGGCCGTATTGCCACGATCACCGAAGCCAAAGACAATCATAATGTCGATTTGCTTAAGGCAAAATCGGCGAGCTTTGCCTATGAATTCATGTTCACCCGCTCGATGTTCCAGACGCCGGACATGATCGAACAGCACAAAATTTTGGCGACGGTTGCCGGTTTGATTGATGCTGGAACCTTAAAGAACACCGCCAATGAAAGCTTCGGTCCGTTGACGCCTGAAAGCCTGCGTAAGGCGCATGCTCTTTTGGAAACGGGCAAAGCAATTGGTAAAATCACTTTTGACGGTATTCCGGGCTGATCTGGTTTGAACTGATCTGAGATGAAATGCAAAAGGGGCATCGTCGGGTGCCCCTTTTGCTGTCGAACAGTTCGGTGTTTTAGCCCGCGTTAAGCGCTGCAATCACTTCGGCCTGACGGACCATGACTTCGGCCTGTTTGATCGAGGCAATATCGATCAAACGACCATCAAGTGCCACTGCACCGGCCCCTTCGGTTTGGGCCTTGGCCATGGCTTCTAGGATGCGTTTGGCCTTGGTGACTTCGGCGTCCGACGGGGAATAGACATCATTGGCAAGGCCGATCTGGCTGGGATGGATCGCCCATTTACCTTCGCAGCCTAGTACCATGGCGCGCGCGGCCTGTGCGCGGTAGCCTTCTGGATCGGAGAAGTCGCCAAACGGGCCATCAATTGGGCGCAATCCATTGGCGCGTGCTGCCACCACCATGCGGGCAATGGCATAGTGCCACATATCACCCCAGTGATAATCGCGAGGATTGTCGCCGTCCTTGTCGGTCAGAACGCCGTAATGCGGGTTTGGTCCGCCAATGCCGGTGGTCATTGCCTTGGTCGAGGCCGCGTAATCGGCAACACCGAAATGCAGGCTTTCATTGCGTTTCGACGCCGCAGCAATTTCGTGGATATTTTGCATGCCGAGTGCGGTTTCAATGATCAGCTCAAACCCGATGCGCTTTTTGCGGCCTTTGGCGGCTTCGATCTGGGTTGCCATCATATCAAGCGCATAGACATCAGATGCCGTGCCGACCTTTGGGATCATGATCAGATCAAGACGGTCGCCTGCTTGTTCAAGCACATCAACAACATCGCGATACATATAATGTGTATCAAGGCCGTTGATACGAACCGAAAGCACTTTGTTCCCCCAATCAATGTCATTGATGGCGGCGATAATGTTCTTGCGGGCCTGTTCCTTGTCACTTGGTGCGACGGCATCTTCAAGATCGAGGAAGATTGCATCGGCCTTGGACTTGGCAGCCTTTTCAAACAGTTCGATGCGGCTGCCCGGAACGGCCAATTCGGAACGGTTCAGGCGTGCCGGGGCCGGGGTCGGGATAGTGAAACTCATGGTAACGTCTCTCCAAAGCCTGTCATTTTGGAAGCCTTGAACGAAATAAGGTTCAGGCTTCCGGCGTTAAATGCTGTTGTCCCGTTTTCGGGATCGTACCGTGGCCGCCGTGACAGAAATTCAGGTCTGCGATCCTTGTGCGTCGCAGTGAGAAAACATGATGTTGATCCAACTTATGGTGCGCATGCTAACAGATGCAAGCCCTTTTGCGGACAAGACCATCGACTGAGACCAGAAAAGAATACCAGACATTTATATTGGCCAAACGGGGGCGCTATTTCAGGCATTTGATCCTGTTTGATGTCTGGAAAACGCAAAAACTGTGCATAAAGCGATGGCCCCTTAAGAAGGCAGAGGTTAGATTGCACGCAATATTGCGGATCGGGCGTGCCCGTTACCGTGTCCTTGGGGGAATTTTCAGGCAGAACCAAACCGCCCATGCGTCGCGCTTATTCCATATTTGTCTCTGCCGGTTTGGCGCCCTTTCTGATTTTAGGCGCTTGTCTTGTGCTTGCCCTGTCGCCCGGACTGGTGCCCGGCGAGTTGGCGGGGCTTGTGCGATATGGTCCTTTTATCCTTGCGGTATTGGGCAGTGCAATCGGTTGGTGGTTCAACCGCGGGCGCGCGGTTTTTGTCATGATCCTGCTTTTGGTCTGTTACTGGTTATTGGTGGGGAATGGTGGCGGCTTTTCGCCAGAAGGTTTGGCATTTCTGCGTATTGCCACCCTTTATCTGATTCCGGTCAATCTGCTGGTTCTGGGTTTTACTGCAGAACGCGGTGTTCTTAACTCGCGCGGCATCGCGCGGATGCTGGTGTTGGGGTTGCAGCTTTTTGTCATGTTGATGCTGGCGGGCAAGGCGGATGTCGGTGCGGCACTGTTTGATGTGCTGAATTACCAAGTGATTGATACTGGCAGTTTCATGGCCGATATGCCGCAACCTGCCCTGATCCTTTCGATCATCTCGGTTGGTGTTTTACTGATATTGCATCGGCCGCTTGAAACCAGTTTTGCCGCCGCAATCATCGCCATTGCCGTGGCGACTGTGATGGGGCCGGGCTTTATCAAATACGGATATCTGGCGGCGACAGGTGTGGTTCTGGCCGGCTTGGCGCAAGAAGCCTGGCGGATGGCTTTTGTTGATGACTTGACCGGTCTTCCGGGGCGTCGTGCGCTTGGACATGCCCTCGCGGAACTTGGCAGCCAATATGCGATTGCCATGCTTGACGTCGATCACTTTAAGAAATTCAACGATACCTATGGTCATGATGTTGGGGATATCGTTCTTAGACGCGTATCGCGCGAATTGGCACGTGTTGGCGGGGGCGGTAAGGCATTCCGCTATGGTGGTGAAGAATTTACCGTTGTTTTTGCCGGGCGGAATGTAGACAAAGCGTATGAACCGCTCGAAGCGCTTCGGGAACGTATTGCTGCAATCAAAATTACACCGCCTGATAAGAACAAGGCCGTATCGGTGACGATTTCGGTCGGCCTGTCAGAACGTAATGATGACATTACCGATCCGTGGGCGATCTTAAAACAGGCAGATGAAAAGCTTTATGCCGCCAAACAGGCAGGACGTAACCGGGTCGTGATTTAATCCGAGCCGGCTCAATCTAGTCCAGCCCGGCCCGGATTAATCAGTTTGGGGCCTAAAGATCAAAGTTCTTCGAATTTGAACAGCAACCGCATGGATCCGGCTGTATTGGCAAGGGTTGCAAGGCAGGTGCTGGCGCGGTCAGTCGGGATGGCGACGGCAAAGCGCGTGGTATAAATGCGGGCATCTTTTTCGTCGGTTGCCGACGCTGCAAGCTGGACGATATTGGCGCTGTATTCGATAAAAATTTCAGACAAGCGTGCGATCAGGCCCGGTTGGTCGATTCCCGAACATTCAATGATGTGGGTTGCGCCCGGTGCATGGTTTAGAAGCGGAGCAGGATAAATGGCTTCGACCGCTATTTCGGCTTGTTCCATCGGCAATTCGCATAGCGCGGCTTCGCATTCGGTGATCGGGCAAGTGTCGGGCAATTCGCAGGTTGTGACGAAAATCGCGCGGCCCTGATCAAGGGCGAAACTGGTCGGGCCAAGATTGGTGCCGATATCAAAAAGGCGGCCGGAAATATCGGAAACCAGACCGACACGGTCGGTGCAGGAAATGGTGATGCGCGTATTGGCGTTCATCCTTGGGGCTCCATCATGCATCCGCAACAGGTTCAGAGCCCAAAGCATAGCATCGGGCATGGTTGGGATGCATGTGATTTTTAAGGCGATTCTGCTGATGCCATCGGTATTCAGGTCTCAGCGTAAAACACAGAATGTGCGCGCCCGTGACTGTGAGGGGTGTCACAGTGTTATTGTGGTGATGGTGCCGTTTATAAAAAAGGTCCGGAAAAGGCAAAGGCCCGACGCGATAACGTCGGACCTTTCAATGGTGCGCCCGGAAGGATTCGAACCTCCGGCCCTCTGATTCGTAGTCAGATACTCTATCCAGCTGAGCTACGGGCGCTTTGCCTTGGTTTCCGGCGGTTTGCGTTGAGTGCTCCCCGTCGGCGGAGCGGAACTTATGCAAACGAGCGGGGCATTGCAAGCGGTAAATTTCAAAAAAACGTATTTTTTCCAGAAGCAGGTTTTTTCACGCTGCTAGGGCGTTGTTCTGCCCCGGTTTGTTGCGTTTGACGCAGTTATGGTGAACTATGGCTAAAAAAGGGGCAAAAGCGTCTTGTTCCACAATTGGTCGTGGACTAAGATGCATTCAATCCCGGGGGAGCAGGGGCTTGTTTCAATTCATAAAAAAGCAAGCTCAGGGAGATTCGCTTATTCCTACTTAGGTATTAGATCGAAATGGCCGTTCGTAAAACCTATCTCGCCGTAATTGGCGCCGCCCTTTTGCTGGGGGGATGTTCTTTTTCTTCAGAGGCCCTGTGGCCGACATTGGCTGGCGAAGGTAACGACGCCACCGAAAGTTCGGCGATGATGGCTGATACAAGTGGTGCCGATGCAACGACATCATCAGATGTCGCACGCAGCACCCAGCCGCTGACTGGCATGTCACAGACCGGGACCTTTGTTGGTTCCAGGGTCGAAAACATGCAGGCGGAACTCAATCGTCTGAAAGTGGCATTGAACGAGCATAACAACGAGTTGCAGCAGTTGCGTGCACAGACCGTGCGGAACTCGCAGGCATATCACGGGACCGTGGCAGCAATCAGTGCGCGCCTTCAGGTTGGCACCACTCCGGGCAACCCGGTACTGGTGCAACAGTGGAATACCGCGCAACAGGAACTTGATCGTGTGAATGACGACATTGCGGCGATGAATTCACTGGCCAACAATGTGGCCGCGGATTCGACCCTGTCGACTTTCCTGTTAGAATCGGTTCGTTCAGCCTATCAGGTTTCCGGCGCAGTTGATGAAGACCATCGTCAGCTTGCCCTTCTCGAAGATGAAACCAATCGCACGACGGTGTTGATTGATCGTCTTCTGAATGAAATCAGCGAAGGTCTTGCCCGTCAGACTTCCTATGTTAGCAACGAGCGTGCAAACCTCAATGCGCTGGCACTGGCGGTTAAAAATGGCGAGATCTTTGGCGATGCTCTGTCCAAGCGTGTCTTCCAGTCGCAGGCTGCCCCTGCTCCGGCAAGCAGCATGTCATCGAGTAATGATCGCCCGTTGGTGGTGATTCGTTTCGACAGTCCTAGCGTGAAATACGAGCAGGCGCTTTATAACGCGGTTAACCGCGTTCTTGAGCGTCGCCCGCAGGCCAGCTTTGACGTTGTTGCGGTGACGCCCAATCGCGGTACCCCGGCGCAGGTTGCGCTGAACAGCAATAAATCCAAACGTAATGCGCAGTCGGTTCTACGTTCCCTGACCGACATGGGCATGCCAAGCACACGGGTGCGCGTTTCTGATGCGACCAGTGCCTCGGTATCGGCCAACGAGGTACATGTCTTCGTCCGCTAGGGCGTGATCGGCATACGGTTTTATCAACGGTTGTGAACGGGTGCCCTGATTGATCAGGGCACCCGTTTATCGTTTGGGCGATGGTGTTTATGCTTAATCCATCACCCGATTCCACGGCCCGGTTTTTCGGGGCGTCATCACAGGGGGAAGCCCGGGTGGGCGATCTCGTCAATTTGCGTCAGGCACGCAAAAAGAAAAAACGCGATGCCAAGGAAAGGCAGGCCGATGCCAATCGGTCCCTGCATGGGCGCACGCGCGGTGAACGCACCAAAAAGGATGCAGAGGACCACAAGGCCGACAAGGAACATGAAGGCCATTTTCGGGAGGATGTGGATGTTGAAGCCCCGGATGCGGAAACCGTTGGATCAAAATCTTCCGAGGTCGAACATCCCAATGCCGACAGTTCCGAGACGGAAAACCCCACAGTTCCAAAGCCTGAAGTAGATCAAGTTAAGGATGCAAAACCTGTGACATCAAAGGCGGTCAAGCCGGACGCCAGTAATGTGGTGTCTTTTTTCCGGGCGGCAAATCCGAATTCAGAACCTGATAACGACTAAGGGCAGGACCTATTAATTCATTGAGTTCTGTTTGAAATAAAGCGTCTTGGCCACCGCTTTGATTCGGAACAGCAGATGCACCGAATGTGAATTTGATAGCACGCGTGCTTGTGCGACTAAGCGACAGGGTGCCGTTCGCAGGAATATTGGCTATCTTTGGGAATCGGATGATAAGGGGGCGTTGCCCGGCATTTGGTGTGAAAGTGATACGGGGTCGTACCCAAACACAACAGGCGGGCAAGTCTTTGGCCATCAGCGGGCAACCGGGCCGACCAGCATTGTTGCCGGTTTGGTCAATTCCCGGCACCGCCCTGGTTCCCCCAAATGGTGCCGGTCGCAAATCATTCATACCGAACCGTTCTGAACGGTTGGAATGATATCCCCAAGGTCTTTTAGGACAGAAGCGTTTCCGCTTCGCGCTTGCTTTGATCAAGCGCCTCGTCCCACCCCATCAGCCAGTCTTCATGGTCGCGGCTATCGGATGGATAGGGGTTTTCGGTTAGCCGATGGGCACCAAGCCCTGCCGAAAAGCCAGAGCCATAGGCCGGGTTGGGAAGATGGCGTTCATGCACCACCGGGGCATTGGCATCATAAATTTGATTGCGAAATGCTGGTAACGAGCACAATACCCCGTCATCAATCCCCAGTGGATAGGCCATCATCATGGCTCGGCCAAGGGATGTGATCGTCAGGGGGGCATCGGCGGTTTTGTGCACCAGACCGGCAATTTCCAAATGGGAAACTGCACTGTTGATTCGTCGCCGCAGATCCGGCGTGTCTTCGACAATGATCTGATTGCCGACATCATCAGTGCAAAACAGGGATAAAATGCGTTCAAGCAAGACGTCATGGTCAAGATTGCCTTCGGCGCCGCGTAGCACCGTTAGCATCAAGGCGGGATCGCCAGGCACGAAATCCGTTGCAGTGGACATCAGGGTCCTCCGTTCTGTCCGAACCGAATTCCCTCCCAGGGGCAGCGCTTTTTCTCTCTCTTTTCAGGACCGTCTCCGGACCTTGCTGCCTTTTATTATTATAGTTTGTAGATATGTTTCCAACTTGTGAAGACAAGATTGCAGTACGGAAAATTTTTTGTGTTCTCAGGCGGGAAAGGCTTGCAATGCGCAGCAACCTACGAGTGGATTTGGTGCAATAACGAGGATCCCAATTCAATTCAGGCCTTTGGCGTGTCGTTATCGCTTTTGACTGCTTTGTTGCTATCCGGATTGCGCCAGACGCGGATTTTGTTGCGTCCGCCTTCTTTGGCCGCATAAAGCGCCTGGTCCGCTTTTTCGATGATCTGTTCTATGGTTCGGGTTTTGGTCATCGGGGCGGCCCCAATAGATGCCGTGACGGGCAGGATGGAGCCATCGGTCAGTGTGACCGGGGATGCTTCGATCACGCGGCGCAGGCGTTCAAGAACGCGGGCGCATTGTTTCATATCGGCATTGGGCAGGCAGATCAGGAATTCTTCGCCACCATAACGATAAACCTTGTCAAAAGGCCGGACATGCGATTGCAGGATGCCCGCGACCGATTGCAGCACAAGATCGCCCGATTGATGGCCATAAGTATCATTAACCAGCTTAAAGTGATCCAGATCGACCAGTGCAATGGCGGTTGGTGTATCTGTGCGCACAGAGCGTTCGCGTTCGTTACTAAGATCGCCCAGCATGGTTTGCCGGTTATAGGTGCCGGTAAGCGGATCAACATCAGACCGGGCGGTGCGAAAGGCACGTTCAAGGCGACGCAATTGCGCAAAGAACGATTCAGCGCGCAACGACATCATTTCAAACTCGGCCTCGTCGACATCACCATCAATGTCATAGCCGTCCAGAAGCCGCTTGGCTGATGCATGAAGCTGTTCATGGGTTGCCGCCAGTGCATGAACAGCAGGTTGGTCGATCAGCCTGTTATGGCGATTAAGCGCATACCACGCCCCAAAGTCGCAATCGTGGTCTTCGGTATGATCATGGACGCTTGTTTCGGGTTTTCCTGCGGGCAGGACCAAATGGCGGCACCAACCGAGCATAAGGGAAATATGCTCGCTTAATGCCTTGTCGAGTTCGGCCAGAATATCGCGTTCCGCATCGGCCATACCAACCTCGGCGATGCTTTCACCCATTTTCCGGATTTTTCCGGTGGGTGATTTGCTATTCGTGGCAACTTTTTTCGGGCTCTCGGTCATTAACGAATCCGGGAAATACATCGACAAAGGTCTGTTTTAGCAGCCTATCGAGTTCCACCATAGAAATATCGACGCCAAGATCGGCGAGGCTTGTCACCCCGTGATCGGAAATGCCACAGGGGATGATGCCGCCAAAATGGCCTAAGTCCGGATTAACGTTGATTGCGATACCATGAAATGTCACCCAGCGCCGGATGCGGACGCCGATGGCAGCGATTTTTTCTTCGCGTCCACCATCGCGGACGACCCAGATGCCAACGCGACCGTCGCGGCGTTCACCGGCAATGCCAAGCACGGCCAAGGTGCGAATCACCCATTCTTCAAGGCTGTGAACATAGGCGCGAACATCGCGACCACGCTTTTTAAGGTCCATCATCAGGTAAACTGTGCGCTGGCCGGGGCCGTGATAGGTATATTGTCCACCACGTCCCGCGTCATAGACAGGAAAGCGATCGGGATCGACGAGATCCTCGATATGGGCGCTGGTGCCCGCGGTATAAAGCGGTGGATGTTCCAAAAACCATACGAGTTCCGTGGCTTTGCCATCATGTATGGCCTCGGCGCGGGCTTCCATTTCAGCCAGTGCTTCGGGATAAGGGACCAACCCGGGGGCGGTGCGCCATTCGGGGATTTGCGCGGATGGGGCGTTGGTTTGCATTTTTCCTGTCAAATAAGTGAAATGAGCCCTTGATCAGGGTGAACCTTTTTGCTATCTCCCTTTCCGCACCAAAGCAAGCCCACAAAATTACCTCAAGGGCTTGTCGACAAGACATATGCGGTCGTGGCGGAATTGGTAGACGCGCAGCGTTGAGGTCGCTGTGGGCTAACCCCCGTGGAAGTTCGAGTCTTCTCGACCGCACCATTATCTGGACTGATCCTTCGGGAAAGGTCACGAAAAAGAACCCGCCAGTGATGGCGGGTTTTTTCGTTTGTGATCATCCCCATATGAAACGTGGAAAGTTGCGGTGCGGCCTTGAAATTTATGCAATGCTGTGCCGTAGCAATGATTTGAACAGAATGCTTCAAACCAACCTAAAAGTGCTCTACGTTGTGTGCCCCACTTAAAGACAAAACATTCAGGACTTAACCGTAAATCGGTTAAATTTGTTCAAATACCTGAAATTAAAAGGTATTATAATGGAAAACGGAAATGACAAGCTGCGCGAAGCAGCTTTGGACTATCACCGGTATCCCACCCCGGGAAAGCTGTCGGTTACGGCGACCACAACACTTGCGAACCAGCGTGATCTTGCGCTGGCATATTCGCCGGGCGTTGCATTCGCCTGTGAAGAAATCGTCAAAGACCCCGAAACCGTAGCCGAATATACTGCGCGCGGCAATTTGGTTGGTGTGATTACCAATGGTACAGCCGTTCTGGGCCTTGGTGCAATTGGCCCGCTGGCTTCCAAGCCGGTGATGGAAGGCAAGGCGGTTCTGTTTAAGAAATTCGCCAATATCGATGTCTTCGATCTTGAGGTTGATCAAACGGATCCGCAGAAATTTATCGATCTCGTTGCGGCGCTTGAGCCGACTTTTGGGGGTATTAACCTAGAAGACATTAAGGCGCCAGAATGCTTCATCATCGAGAAAGCGCTGCGCGAACGCTGTAGCATTCCGATTTTCCATGATGATCAGCACGGAACCGCAATTTGTGTGGCCGCGGCCGTTCGAAATGCTCTTCGCGTTGTTGGCAAGGACATCACCAAGGTTCGCTTGGTGACGTCTGGTGCCGGTGCGGCGGCACTTGCCTGTCTGAACCTTTTGGTGTCGATGGGGCTGCCGCGCGAAAACATCACGGTCACGGACCGTTTCGGTGTGGCTTATAAGGGCCGCAAGGAAGAGATGGACCCGTGGAAAGCGGAATATGCCATCGATACGAATGCCCGGACCTTAAGTGATGTGATCGAAGGGGCTGATGTGTTCCTGGGGCTTTCCGCACCAAATATCATGGGCGAGGAAGAGTTGCGCAAGATGGGCGAACGTCCGATCATTATGGCGCTGGCTAACCCAACCCCGGAAGTTTCCCCGGAACTGGTGAAGAAAATCCGCCCGGATGCCGTCATGGCGACTGGGCGTACGGATTATCCGAACCAGGTCAACAATGTCCTGTGTTTCCCGTTCCTGTTCCGTGGGGCGCTTGATGTTGCCGCGACCGAGATCAACGAAGAAATGAAAATTGCCGCGGTCGAGGCGATTGCCGATTTGGCAACTGCCGAGGTTTCCGACATCGTGGCGGCCGCTTATGGCGGGCAGGAGCTTCGTTTCGGACCGGAATACTTAATTCCGAAACCGTTTGATCCGCGCCTGATGCTTGAAATCCCGCCACGTGTGGCAAAGGCAGCCATGGATAGCGGTGTTGCCAAACGTCCGATCACTGATTTCGATGCCTATCGCCAGCAACTTGAAGGTTTCGTCTTCCGGTCGGGGCTGGTGATGAAGCCGGTCTTTGATATGGCGCGTGCCCACAAAAAGCGCGTTGTCTATCCCGAGGGTGAATCGCGCCGTGTTCTTCAGGCCTGTCAGGTTCTGGTTGATGACGGTGTTTGTCATCCGGTTCTGATCGGGCGTCGCGATGTAATCCTTGAACGGATTGCCGAGATTGGCTTGCGTCTGATTCCGGACGAACAGGTTGAAATCCATGATCCAGAGGACAATCCGCATTTCGAACAGGACTGGCAGGATTTCCACAACATCATGGGGCGTCGCGGGATTAACCCGGAATATGCCCGTTCAATCGTACGGACCCGTCCGACCGTGATCGCAGCCCTTATGCTGCGTCGTGGGGAAGTGGATGCAATGCTATGCGGTTGTCAGGGCGGTTTCCTGCGTCATCTGCGCTATGTGCGTAATCTTGTTGGCGTGCAGAAAGGGGTGACTGATTTCTCGACCGTCAACATGATGATCATGAAACAGGGGACGTTCTTCCTGACCGATACCTATGTTTCGGTCGATCCGACCCCGGAACATGTCGCGGAAACGGCCATTATGGCCGCTGATGTGGTCAAACGTTTTGGTATCACGCCAAAAGCCGCCCTGATTTCGCATTCGAACTTCGGCAGCCATGAAAACAAATCAGCCTGCAAGATGCGTGATGCGTTGCAATTGATCCGAACATTGGCCCCCGATCTTGAGATTGAGGGTGAGATGCATGCGGATGCCGCGATTTCCGAAGAAATCCGGGCACGTATTTTCCCAAATTCGATGCTGAAAGGTTCGGCCAATCTATTAGTGATGCCAACCCTTGATGCGGCGAACATCTCATACAATATGGTCAAGATGCTTGGGGATGGTTTGCCGGTCGGTCCGATCTTGGTCGGGGCGGCAAAACCGGCCCATGTGGTCAGCCCGTCGATTACGGTGCGCGGTATTGTCAATATGAGCGCCGTTGCCGTGGTCGATGCAATTAATCGCAGTCAAGACAACAAATAACCGCAGATTGCGGTCGGTGTTGTGGTCCTGGCCCTTGACCGGGCAAGGATGATAGCGCAGAAACAGCCGTGTCGGGCGTCAGGTCCGGCACGGCATTTTTAAGTCAAATTCAGGTACGGTTGTAACGCAGCACATAAATCAGGGAGGGGCAAATGACAGACCAGGTCGAAGAACTGGAACGCCCGGCAGAAAACGCTTCGTCTGGCGATGAATATGTCGATCTTACTCCTGAATATGCCCGCGAGATTATTGATGCACTTGGCGATGATGATTTCGCGCGTGCCGACGAACTGATTTCCGAGCTGCACTTTGCCGATATTGCCGACCTTTTGGGGTGGGCAAGCAGCAATCAGCGCGCGAAACTTGTTGAACTGATCCGTCCGGATTTTGATCCGGAACTTCTGACCGAACTTGATGACGACCTGCGTGAAGAAGTCATTTCGCTGCTCGGTACCGAAGCCGTGGCCGAAGCGATTTCCGAACTCGATTCGGATGACGTGGTCGAGGTCGTCGAATATCTGGAAGCAGAAGACCAGAAGGAAATTCTGGGCGGGCTTTCCGATATTGAACGTGCGCGCGTTGAAGAAGCTCTGTCCTATCCGGAATATACCGCCGGTCGTATTATGCAGCGCGAGCTGGTGGCGATCCCGGATTACTGGTCTGTTGGTCAGACGATCGATTTCCTGCGTTCAGCAAAAAACCTTCCGGATGATTTTTACGATATCATCGTTGTTGATCCGCGCTATAGCCCGGTCGGCATTGTGCCGCTGTCACGTGCAATCCGTACCAACCGTCCGGTTCTGATCCGTGATGTGATGGATGCGGAAAATATGCGCACCGTTGCTGTGACGGAAGAACAGGAAAATGTCGCCCATCTGTTCCGTCAGCGCGACCTTATTTCGGCACCTGTGGTTGACGACAGCGGTCGGTTGGTCGGTGTCATCACGGTCGATGACGTCGTCGATGTTATCGATGAAGAATACGAAGAAGATATGATGCGCCTTGCTGGTGTCGGCGAGGAAGATGACCTTTCAAGTGCCATTTTTGATACCACGCGATCACGCTTTACCTGGTTGCTGGTCAATCTTGGCACTGCGATTGCGGCATCGATGGTAATTGGCGCTTTTGAAGGGACCATTCAGCAACTTGTTGCCTTGGCTGTGCTGATGCCGATTGTCGCCTCGATGGGCGGAAATGCGGGCACCCAGACCCTGACGGTTGCTGTACGTGCGATTGCGACCCGTGAATTGACCAGTACAAATGCCTGGCGTGTTGTCCGCAAGGAAGTGGCGGTATGTGGTCTTAACGGCGTTGCCTTTGCTGTTCTGGCAGGCGGGGTTACATGGTTCTGGTTCGGCGACGTGCTGCTGGGCAGTGTTATTGGTATTGCGATGGTGATCAATCTGTTGTTTGCCGGTTTTTTTGGGGCGTTGATCCCGTTGGGATTGGAACGGGCCGGAATTGATCCCGCAGTATCGTCGGCTGTATTTTTGACAACGATCACCGATGTGGTTGGGTTCTTTGCCTTTCTGGGATTGGCGGCAGTAATTCTGCTGTAATCGCAGATAAGCAGGTAATATGTAAAAAAGCAGGGCGTTCGTGCCCTGCTTTTTTGTTTGATGTTTCGTTCTGAACCTGGAACCCGTTAGCCTGAAATTCCTGAGGGCTCAGTTGTGAACGATTGGCTTTTCAGCCGGGGTTCGGCGGTTGAGCAACGCGGCCGTTTCCGAGGCATCAACCGGCGGCAAAAGCAGGAAGCCCTGCAATTCGTCACAATCGGCAGCTTGCAGGACCGCAAGTTGATCCTCGGTCTCGACTCCGACGGCGACAACCTTGCGGTTCAGGCTTTTGCACAGGCGAATTGCCGGTTGAAGGATGCTGTTTTCGGGCTGTTCATCAAGTGCGATGCTAAACAAGGCTTTTGACAGCTTGATGCGCTGAACCGGGAACCGTTTAAGGTAACGCAGCGACGTATTGGCAGCGGCAAAGTGATCCAGGGTCAAACCAATGCCTGCCTCGGCAAAGCGGTAAAATTGACCAAGGGCGCGTTCGGGATCGCGCATGGCAATTTCCTCGGACACTTCGACTTCAATCATGGCCGGATCGATTTCATGCGCATTGGTCAGTTCGACAATGTTCTTGATCAGATCGGCCTGAATGAACTGGCGGCTTGAAACGTTTAATGCCACTGGAACCGGGGTATAGCCGTCGTCACGCCAGGCGGCGATTTGGGCACAGACGGTTTCAATGATCCATCGCCCAAGTGGCGATAACAATCCGGTACGGTCGGCAACTGCGATGAAGTCGGGCGGCAGGCGCCGTTTGCCGCTTTCATCGATCCAGCGCAAAAGGGCCTCGAACCCGGTAAGCACACGATCTGATGTGCGAAAGCGCGGCTGGAATTCCAGAATAAAGCGTTTTTCGTCTACGGCCCTGCGCAGTTGGGTTTCCATCGACAGACGCGCATGCATCACGCTGTTCATCGTCTCGACAAAGAAGCAATAAGACGATTCTGCTGATTTCTGGGCGCGATACATCGCGGCATCGGCATTGGCCAGCAATTGTGACGGTGCACGGGCATCGTTGGGATAAAGGGCAACACCGACACTGACATGCAGACGGATTTCTTCACTGCCACCGCTTTGGATCGGTTGGGACATGGCTTCGACGATGCGTTCCGCAACGAGTGCAGCACCTTCAGCCTCGGATAAATCGGTTGCGATGACGGCAAACATATCGCCCGAAAAACGTGCGCAGGTGTCTTTTTCCCGCACCGTCGCCCGCAGGCGACCTGAAACCGTGCGCAGTGTTTCATCGCCGATTTCTGATCCGAACCGGTCATTGATGGCCCGGAAATTATCAATGTCGACGACCAGAACGGATAAAAGCTTTTCATAGCGCTTGGCGTGGGCAACGGCCTGATTTAGACGGTCGTCAAAAAGAGCGCGGTTGGGCAGACCCGTCATCGGATCGTGGGTGGCAAGGTAACGCAGACGGTTGACCGAAGCATTGGCCGCCGGGTTGTGATGTAGCGTGATATCGACGCTGTCTTCGTGGTCGATGGATGGCTTCATCGACAGATCGCAGACGACATGTACACCCTCGGCGCTGCGCACGACCCATTCGCGGCGAAACTCTTCATCACCGCGATTGATCGCGAGCAACATTTTTTCCTGTGCACGGCGTGATGCCGTGCCATCTGACTGGAATTCGGGTGCAAGATTATAGAACCGGATAAAGCCGTAATCCTCTTCGCGCAAATCAAAGAAATCCGCAGTTTCCGGCGTCATTGATTTCAGGTGACCATCCAGACGTGTAATCGCCAGCGACAGGTCGTTGATATCATCAGGCGTGCGCATGTGATGAATGATGCGGTTTGACATGCGCGGCTGCCGGTTGGTCAAAACAAACACGATCAATGTCATGATGATGGTGATGGCAGCCCCGATGAACAGAACCAGTTCCGGGCTGAACATCGCCTGATTGGCCAGGGTCGGATCTGCGATCACATCAATCTGCCATTGGCGACCGGCGATATCGATATTGGCTGTTTGTTGCAGATTTAGTGTGTCGCCTTCGCCCTGAAGGTCAAACAGAACGGTATCGCCTTCGCGGACGCGAACGGAATATCCGACGATTCCATCGTCATCGATGACCGAGGTCAGCATAGTTCGGATTCGAACCACGCCATTGATGATGCCGACAATCTGACCTTCATGGTCAAGCACCGGGGTATAGACGGCAAAGCCTCGACCGCCTTGAAGCAATTCAAGGGTCGGGGTTATCTGGGTGCGGCGCTGATCAAGGGCGATATCAAGAACGGGACCGGCAATCGGGTGGCGTTTAAGATCGGCCCCCATTGCCGGGACATTGCCTTTGATCGGGGCAACATACAGGATAATATAGTTGGGCGTGACCCAGTTGATTGCCTGAAGAGCCGGGAAACGGGCCTGTAATGGGGTCGCAAGGCTTAGATAATCGCGTTCTTCGACCGGGGGGCCATTTTGCCAGTTATCAGCAAAATTCTCGATGACATGCAGGTTACTATCGACAAGCTGTTTGATCTGACGTGCGATGCCTGTCGACATGATCCGGGCCGAGGACAGTAACATGGTGTCGCGGTTCTGCCGCGCGTTGCTCCAGAGCAGGAAGGTCGCCAGCGCCAGAACAATGCCTATCGCAAAACCGGCAAGCAGCGCCTGTTTGCGAATGCCGGTTTTCCGCCGGACAGCGGAGTCTTCTGATTGCTGGATGTCTTCTGCCATATATTCCCCAAGCACGACGTCAACGTTGCACCGTGTATTTTGTTTTTCATTTCAGATCGTTAGCAAGGCTTGCACCAAGCAGTATCTATAGCACCCATCACTTTGACCAGACGACTTTTCTGCAAAGATAAAAAATAGCACGCCTGTGGATCATGATTCCAAAATTAATCCGCTAGGTTGTTTATGTGGGTATTCTTGCACAATTTTAAGGGCTTGCGTGCAGCCAAATATGAATAAATTTCAAATAGGACCTGCTCAGAAGAATAGTTTCTGCCCAAAGGTGCTGATTTCAAGCGATCTGTCATCTGTACCTTCGTGCGGGTCTGTTCCTGAGCGTCTATTTGGTGTATGTCGATGCCCGGTGCGGCATCCCGCAATGCGCGCCCGAAATGCCCGACCAAAGAGAGAGTTTATGAAACAACATCCCCGTAATTCCCGTGCCCGCGGTGGGCGCCGCAAGGCCGCGCCTCGTCGTGATCCGTTGATCGGTTTTGAAACAACGGCAACAATTCGCGAAATCGGCGCACGCGGTGATGGGATTGCCAGCGTAACCGTACCAAATGGTGCCAATATTATTGCCTATGTCGATTGTGTGTTGCCCGGTGACGAAGTGCGCGTCGCATTGCGCCAGAAGCGCGGCGACGGATATGGCGCAGAACTGATCGAGCTTATCACCCGAAGCGCACCGGCAAGTGAACCGCGATGTAGCCATTTTCAAAGCTGCGGTGGCTGTGCGCTTCAGCATCTTGATGACGCGGCATATCGTGACTGGAAACGTCAAAAGGCGGTCATCGCCCTGCAACGTGCCGGGATTGAGCCTGATGATGCGGAAAATCTTGTCGGGGCGGTCGAAATATCGCCACCGGCCACGCGCCGCCGAGCCGGGTTTGCGGTGCACGTCAGTGGATCGGGGGTGCATGTCGGTTTTCATGGTCGTTTCAGTCACACGGTGATTGATATTACCGATTGTGCCGTTCTCCATCCAGGTCTGATGGCATTTCGCGATGCGTTTGCGACTTTTCTACGTGCCTGTGATCTGGCTGCGGCAAAGGTCGTGAACGAGCTTTTCGTTACCCTTGTTGATAACGGCCTTGATGTGGTGATCCACGCCAGTGCAGAACCGGGGCTTGATATGCGCCAGGATCTGGCCGAGCTTGCCCAAGATCAGGATCTGGCGCGGCTAAGCTGGAAGGTTGGCGATGCGATTGATGAACCGGTTGCCGCTCGGCGGACCCCGACTGTAACCTTCGAAGGCGTTGTCGTTCCTGTGCCGCCGGGGGGGTTCCTTCAGGCGACGCATACGGGCGAGGTAACTCTGGCCAATGCGATCAAAACGGCCTTGCAACAGATTCCAGCCCGTCATGTTGCAGACCTGTTTTGCGGGATAGGAAGCTTTACCTTTGCCTTGGCCCTTGGCGGGGATCGGCGCAATGTGCTGGCGGTTGAAAGTGATCCACGGGCAGTTCGCAGTTTGCAATACGCGGTTGGTCAATCAGCCAGCCCGATCAAGGTTGTAGACCGCGATCTGTTCCGGCGTCCTCTTGATCGATCCGAACTTTCGGGGCTTGACCTTGTCCTTTTTGATCCGCCGCGTGCCGGTGCGCTGGCGCAATGTGAAAACCTTGCGGTGGATGGGCCTGAATGGGTTCTTGCAGTATCCTGTAACCCGGCAACCTTTGCTCGCGATATACGGATGTTGCGTAATGGCGGTTACGAAGTGCAGGAAGTTATGCCGGTTGATCAGTTCCTGTGGTCAACGCATCTGGAAATGTTTGCAGTGCTGCGGCGCAGAAGTCCTGCGGTCTGACTGAAATCAGTATCCTGAAATGCAATGGAGTGATGAAACGCTTCAGTTGTTTGTTTTGGCTTAATATTTAATCCAGAATGCGCTATACTTATGTCTGGTTTTTCCGCCGGACGTCCAGGATGGTTTGCCCGGCTCCGGATCAATACCGATCTGGACCGGTGCGTGGCAAGTAGCTGCATTACCGGCTTGTTTGTGCGGAAACGACATTGCAGGCAGTTGGCAGCCCATTTCCGGTCTATACCAACACTGCGCGCGCAATTGCGCCGCAGACCCGTTTGCTTGCGTCTGTCGACAGCATCCAGAACAACAATTCCACGACATTTTCACGCAGCAATGATGCATTGCGTAGCAGCAACTCCGCCTCGCAAAATCTGCGTGGGTCGCTTGGTGGTGCAGACGATCTTTTGAAAACGGCAGTCGACGATCTTTCAAAGATTGGATCGGTACTTGATGAAATCGATGTGCTGGTCACCAGTGTCGAGGAAAACCCGTCTCTGTCGCGGACCGAGCGCGGCTTTATCTCATCGCAAATTCAGGATTATCTGGAACAGATCGACGATATTGCTGCCAATAGCAATTATGACGGCCGCAATCTGCTTGATAGCGATCAGACCATTGTCTTGCAGACCGGCACGCGCACAACATCAAGTGACCGGTTGAACGTCGAACTTTATGCATCGGGTGCAGATGATTTGGCGACCGGGTTATCGGCGATTGATGTGTCCGATGATACGGCTGTCACAAATGCACGCGATCTTGTCGATGCGGCACGCGGGGCGTTATCAAGTCGTGAAACATCGCTGCGTGCAGATCGGGAAAGTATTGCCGGGGCGACGGATCGCAGCCGTGTTGCGCAAATAGCCAGTGATAATATCTTACAGGCACAACTTGCTGCCAGTGAGCCTGATGGCAATGATCAGTTGCGCAGTCAAATCACCGAAGCACTCCAAGGGTATCTAGGCGAGGTTTCAGCCCGTCTGCAGGATCAGACGATAACGGTGGGCGGTATCAGCTTGCCAGAACCACGACCTGAACAGCAATCCGATCCGGTCACCGAACGTGACGATCCGTTTGCCTATGATCCAAATGATTACCCGAGCAATAATGACCCGTTCGGTCAAAGCGAACCGGAATACTTCACGGCCAATGATCAAAATTCGGCTTATACCCCGCCGACGACCACCACCGGCTTTGGCGGATATAATCACAATGGTGGTGGTACCGGTATTGGTGGATCATCGTCTGGTGCCGGATCGTCCAGCAGATCTGGTAGCGGGGGGAGCGTTTCGATAGAGGCGTGATTTAGGGGCGATATCGTCGACATTGCCAAAGTTGCCGTTATGGCAGGTCGATCGATAAGAATACCAAATTTGGTAACGGATCCGGTGCCAGAATTTTCTTTGGGTTATTCGATATATTCCCCGTCATAGACACCCCAATATCCCTGACGCGGTGCCCAGCCTTCGAAATCAGAGAATTGCAACTGGCACCAATCGACAGCGCGGGGACAACTTTCAATCCGGCCGATTACGCTGTTGGAAATAAGGGCGATCTTGCGAGCATTTTCATCGGCGGCAGAATAAAGCGTGATGGTATCGGCTGTTACAATGACATGACGTGAACCGATCAAAAGGCTTTGATGGACCCAGCCTTCGCTGCCTTCCCAATCGCGAACCTTGCGCCAGGTTTCGAATTCCGAAATGACTTCCATCGGCATATTGCGTCGTTGATAGATCCAAACCTTGGGATACCGCAGACCCGGGCCAGAACGCAGATGCACCTTGTCTGACCGCAACGCAACAAAGCGCGGAATTGGCAAACCGGATTCCTGGGCATTGGCAACAATCGGTGCGCTAATGCTGCCAAGGATCAGCATGGCGATCAAAGAATGAAGGAATTTACGGACGATCCGCGGCATTGTGACGGTTTTCCCTGTTCTTTCTTTTGCTGCCGGAACCCGGCGAACCCCAGTCTACAAGAAATAAAATTACAAAAATGACGTCAAAATACTTGCTTTAATACTCTGTGCCGTGGCATCACTGCATTGCGGCAAGAGCGCATTTGGCGCATCCACCCTATCTTGTCAGCAAAAGAGTTAAAAGACCGATAGGAACGGCAGATGACCAAGAAAAAACCGCTCGTCATCGTGACCCGCAAGCTGCCGGAAGCGATTGAAACCCGCATGATGGAACTGTTTGACGCGCGCCTGAACATCGACGATATCCCGATGTCCAAGGCCGAGCTGATCGAAGCGGTCAAACAGGCAGATGTCCTTGTTCCAACAGTGACGGACCGGATCGATACTTCCGTTTTGGCCCATGCGGGCGAGAATTTGCGCCTGATTGCCAATTTTGGGACCGGCGTGGATCATGTTGATCTGCAAACCGCACGATCACGCGGCATCACCGTGACCAACACCCCTGATGTCCTGACCGAGGACACCGCTGATATGACCATGGCGTTAATTCTTGCTGTTTCTCGCCGTCTGGCCGAGGGCGAGCGCATGATCCGCAGTGGTGATTGGGGCGGATGGGCACCGACTTCCATGTTGGGGCATCGTATTTGGGGCAAACGGCTTGGCATTGTCGGCATGGGGCGCATCGGTCGGGCCTTGGCCCGCCGGGCTAAGGGTTTTGGGCTTTCGGTGCATTACCATAACCGCCGACGCATCCATCCTGATAGCGAGGAAGAGCTTGATGCCACCTATTGGGAAAGCCTGGATCAGATGCTGGCCCATGTGGATGTTATTTCAGTCAATTGCCCGCATACACCAGCGACCTACCATTTGTTATCTGCACGTCGTCTTAAACTGATGCAGCCACATGCCATTCTGGTTAATACCGCACGCGGCGAAATTGTTGATGAACCGGCACTGACACGTATGTTAGCCGACCGCGAGATCGCCGGGGCAGGCCTTGACGTGTTCGAACATGAACCGGCGGTAAACCCGAAACTTCTGGAATTGCAAAATGCGGTTCTGCTGCCCCATATGGGATCGGCAACACTTGAAGGCCGTGTTGATATGGGCGAAAAGGTGCTGATTAACATCAAAACCTTTGTTGATGGTCATACACCGCCTGACCGCGTCATCGAAGGTCTGCTTTAAGCCCCTTGATGGTGCTTTATGGGGTTTGATACCTGTTTGGGAATTCTTGTGCCGGGCGCTATGTTGCCCGGCACATTGCGTTTCAAAGCGTGTTTGCCTTATGACGAAACACTTTGATCAACGGGCTTTGTAAATATCTTTGCCACTTGCCCCAGAACCAGTGGCACCAGACTGCCGCCCAGCACCAGTAACCAGCCCGTAGCACTTGGCGGTGCAATCATTAGCAATCGGGAAAACGCCGGGATATAAATTGTCAGACCGATTAGAACCACACAAATCGCCAAGGCAATCCAGACAAACCGGTTGCGTGTCACATCATTTGAAATCCATCCGGAAGACGCGGCACGCATGTTAAATACATGCAATAATTGCCCGGTCGCAAGTGTCAGGAACGATACTGATAATGCTTCCTGATCACCAAGATCATAGACATAAAGTGCCATGCTGAAAGCACCAAGAGTTCCGACCGTGATTAATGCGCCATAGAAGAAGATACGGGCCCAGTCTTGTTTGGTCAGAACCGGGGATTTGGGGT
The DNA here is from genome assembly GCF_002115745.1 of Thalassospira alkalitolerans. Lineage (GTDB taxonomy): Bacteria > Pseudomonadota > Alphaproteobacteria > Rhodospirillales > Thalassospiraceae > Thalassospira > Thalassospira alkalitolerans. Next base: position 22,030 of record NZ_JFKB01000010.1, on the reverse strand, counting down.
TGCGCGGGGGCCTTTCCATAACATGCCGGTCGCCTTCGCCTATACCAAGTGCAAATGCCGGAAAAACGTCAGTCACAAGGTTAAGGTATAAAATCTGCAACGGTAAAAGCGGTAGTGGAAGCCCGCTTAGAACGGCAAGGCCGATTACAAGTATTTCGCTTAGATTGCAGGACATTAGATACAGGACAAAGGTCCGTATATTGGCAAAAATTACCCGGCCCTGATGCATTGCCATGACGATTGATGGAAAGGCGTCGTCGCGCAGAACCATGTCTGCGGCCTCGCGGGCAACATCGGTGCCCCTTTTGCCCATGGCAATCCCGATATCGGCTTTTTTCAGGGCGGGGGCATCGTTCACACCGTCGCCGGTCATGGCAACAATCGCACCGGCTTTCTGATGAAGGGCTACCAGATCAAGCTTGGCCTCGGGACTGACCCGGGCAAAAACCGGGGTTGCAAGAATGCGATCACGCTCAGTCTGATCTGTCAGGTCGATCGCCTGAAGCATTTTTCCTTCAAGTGCAGCTGCGTTTGTATCGCAAAGCCCAACCTGTTCGGCGATGTTTCTGGCGGTACCAATATGGTCACCGGTCACCATGATGACCCGCACCCCGGCCGTGTGACAGGCTTGCATTGCTGCAGGGACGTCTTTGCGCGGTGGGTCCAAAAGGGCGATTAACGCAATCAGCGTAAGGTCTTGATAGGGGGCATCATCAGGTGATCGCGTGTTTTTCATTGCAAGGGCCAGAACACGCAGGCCTTTTTGCGTCATTTCATCATTAAAACCGGCCCAGTTCTGCCGGGCTTTTGCGTCCATGTCGCATGGGCCATCAGGACCAAGGAAATATGTACTGTTTTCGATAACGGGTTCAGGTGCGCCTTTAACCGCGACAAACAGGGTATCGGGATCATCCTTTTGACGGTGAAATGTCGCCATCATGCGGGTTTGGGCGCTAAACGCTTCTTTGTGAACTTCATGATAGGCGTTTTGTTGGTCGGTCTGTTCAACACCGACATGCCGTGCAGCTTGCAGAAGTGCCAGTTCCATCGGATCGCCAATGCGTTTGTCCGTGCTATTTGGGGCAGGCAATATTGCGTCATTGCACAAGACGGCGACCCGTATTGCCAGTTCTTCCGGGCTGTTTGGCAGCAGCGGTACGGCGGGTGGCGATGCACTGAGATCAATGGCGGTCTCGGATGTTCTGAGTGCAACGGCCGTCATCTTGTTTTCGGTAAGTGTGCCGGTTTTATCGGTCATGATGATCGTTGTTGCACCAAGTGTTTCCACCGCCGACAAATTCTTGATCAAAGCATTGCGCCGGGCCATGCGCCACATCCCGCGGGCCAAGGCAACCGTTGCGACAATCGGCAATCCTTCGGGCACGGCCGCAATCGCAAGTGCGATCCCGGTCTTAAGCATCATCACCATGTCCTTGCCGACATAGATGCCAATAACCGCAATGAAAATAGTCAGTGCCAGAGTGGCCCAGATAAGTTGACCTGCTAGTGTATCAAGGCGTTTTTCAAGGGGGGATGCCTCGGCATCGGCCATTTCTGTTAATGCGGCGATGTGGCCAAGCTCGGTTGTCATACCGGTTGCAACACAGATGCCCAAACCGTCCCCGCGGGTGATTGCGGTTCCTTTGAACATCATGTTCGTGCGGTCGCCAAGTGGCAGATCTTCATCCGCATTGGTCGGTATTTCGATGGTTTTGTCCGTTGGGACGGATTCCCCCGTCAAAGTGGATTCATCAGCTTGCAAATTAGTGCATTCGATTAACCGGACATCAGCGGGAATAATATCGCCAGCTTCACACAGTACAATATCGCCCGGCACGATATCCTGAGCTGCGACGATGTTGAATTGACCATCCCGTTTGACTTTGGCCTGAACGCTTGAAAGCTTTCGAAGGGCCTCCATCGATCGGATCGCGCGAAATTCGGATGTAAAGCCGATTGCGGCATTGATGATTAGGACCACGACGATGGCGCCGCCTTCGGTCAGGTCACCAAAGTAAAAAGACAGGGCTGCGGCACCGGCCAGTAAATAGACAATCAATCCGGTAAATTGCCGGATCAGAATGGACCAGAACGAGACATGCTTTTGGTCTCTGAGACTATTTTTGCCGTATTGCTTGCGGCGTTCGGTGATCTTTGCTTCGGCAAGCCCCTTGTCGGGATCAACCGCCAGATGTTCAAGGATTTCCGTGATCGGCTGAATATGGTGGGCGGACATACGGAAACCTCTGTAACCTGTAACGATAAGACACGATGATAAAAGCCAATTAGGTCGCTAATTCCATCGGCGGTCAAGCATGCGACTGTATTGATATCCTTATTGGTGTTCCGGAAACCTCCTGACAGCTTCTGACAGGGATGGGCACGAATTATGAACGCAGACCATTTCAATTTATCAACAGCTTGGGTATCAGTATTACCAACATCAGCTTTAGAATTTTCCCATAGGGGGCACCATGCGTTTCATTTTTCCGGCAGCCGAGCCGGTTGCCGTTCCGGTTCATAATTCCGATCAGCTTTTCCCGGTTAATCGCATCTTTTGCATTGGCAAAAATTATGCCGATCATGTCCGCGAAATGGGATCCGATCCGGCTGATACGCCGCCCTGTGTCTTCATGAAGCCGACCGATTGTTTAAAGGTCGGAAATGGTGATCTTGCTTATCCGTCGGGCACTGACGATTTGCATTACGAGGGTGAACTTGTTGTTGCCCTTGGTGCCGGGGGTAAGAACCTTGATCGCGCTGCCGTCGAGGCAGCCATTTTCGGCTATGCCTGCGGTCTTGATATGACGCGCCGTGATGTGCAGGCGGGCCTTAAAGACCGTCGTCTTCCATGGGATATGGCAAAATCGTTTGATGATTGTGCCGCGATTTCGGCAATCCGTCCCAAGGCCAATGCCGGAAACCCGCAGGCGACCAACCTTAAACTGTCGGTTAATGGTACGGTCAAGCAGGATGACACCACCGCCAAAATGATCTGGCCTATGGTCGATGCACTGGTGCATCTGTCGACCCTGATCGAACTTAAGCCCGGCGATTTGCTGTTTACCGGAACCCCCGAAGGTGTCGGGCAGGTTGTGCGCGGGGATCGGATGGATGTGGCGATTGCCGGTGTTGCGGACCTGTCGGTCACGTTGAAATAATACCTAAGAATTCACATGCAGGGAATGAAGGGGCAGGACCCAATTCACCCGATCAGGAAACGGAGCCCGTTTTGAAAATCGTTAGCTGGAATATCAATTCCGTGCGTTTGCGCATCGAACAGGTGGTGCGCTTTCTTCAAGAACAACAGCCAGATGCGCTGTGCCTGCAGGAACTGAAATGCCCGGACGAGCATTTCCCCCACGAAGCATTTGAGGCCGCCGGTTATACCCATCGCCATAACCATGGCATGAAGGGGTATAACGGTGTCGCCATTGTTTCGCGTTTGCCGTTTATTGAAACCGATATCAAACATTTCTGCGGCAAGGAAGATCGTCGTCATTGCATGACGAAATTCGAAAATGGCGTTGAATTGCACAATTTCTATATTCCGGCCGGGGGGGATGAACCCGATGTCACCATCAATGAAAAGTTTGCCCATAAGCTGTCTTTTCTTGATGAAATGACGGCGTGGTGGGCGGACCGCCGCATCAGCGATCCGGATCGCAAGGCGGTTTTGGTTGGCGATTTCAATATTGCGCCATCGGAAAATGACGTCTGGTCGCATAAAAAACTTCTGAAAGTGATTAGCCACACCCCGATCGAGGTCGAAATGCTTGAGGCATTCCGCAAATCTGGCGATTTCGTGGATTCGGTTCGTGAAATTGTTGAAGAGCCGGAAAAACTGTTCAGTTGGTGGAGCTACCGTTCACGTGACTGGCGTGAAAGCAACAAGGGCCGCCGTCTGGACCATGTCTGGGCGACCCCGAATATGGCTGGAACCGTTCGAAGTGCATCGGTCTATGACCTTGCACGGGATTGGGAAAAGCCATCCGACCACGCACCAGTGATTGTCGAATTTAATATGTGATCGCGTTATGGTTTGAGATCGAACAGCGGGCTGGCACTATCCGGTCTGCTGTTTTTTCATCTAAAATGACTTGATAGAACAGCCTGCCGGGGAGAAGGTCTATGGGCTTACGTAATTTGACCCCGGTGAAACATAAAGCAGGATACGGGCAATGAAAAAGATCCTTATCGCGTTGACAGCAATCGTTTTGCTGATCGTAGCTGGTCTTGTGTATGTCTATGTCAATCTTGACAACATTATCAAAGCCACCATCGAAGAAGCAGGTACGCGTGTGACGTTGGCCGATGTCACGGTCGATAATGTCAAAATCGAAACGACCCAGAATACCGCGTCAATTGGTGGTCTTGTTGTGGGGAACCCGGATGGGTTTACAACCGATTATGCATTCTCGCTGGGCAATATTTCAGTTCGGCTGGATGGATCGACCCTGACCAGTGACACCATCCGTGTGATCGAGGTGATTGTTGATGCCCCAAGCGTGACTTATGAATTGGGCCAGGGATCATCAAATATCGCAACTATCCAGCGCAATGTCGAAAGTTTTGTCCAGCGTGTGTCGGGGCCGACCGGTGCCGGTGGGGCAGATGGCGATAGTGGTGATACCGCTGCTGATGATGGCTCCGGTACCAAGGTTGTGATCGACAATCTTTATGTCCGCAATGGTCAGGTTAGTGTTTCTGCTGCGATGCTTCAGGGTAAAAAGCTGTCCTCGAGTTTGCCGGAAATCCATCTGAAAGACATCGGCAAGGCTGAAGGTGGTGCGACGCCGGCCAAAGTGGCCGAAGAAGTTATTACCGCCCTTAATGCTGCTGTTTTCAAATCGGTTTCCAGCCTGAATGTCGATGGTCTGTTGCAGGGGGTTGGTGATCTGAGCAAGGGTGTCACCGGCCTTATCGGTGGTGCTGCGGTCGGTACAGGTGGTGCGGTTAAGAACGGTGCAGGCGCACTTGAAGGTGCAGTAAAAGGTCTGTTTGGCGCGACGCCCACAAAATAGGGACTCGGGCCTGGAAAAGATATTTTTTGATAGTTTCAACCCGATCAAAGGGTTGGCAGAGGGAACGGTTGCCGTTCCCTCTTTTTTTTATTTTGGCGTGCCCTGAATTGTTGTGTGCGCGCCGTAGCAACGTCATTTGATGCATTACCAAAGTGTGATTTTCTCTATCGTGCTGCTTTTTTTCGGGAATTTTATTTCCATATACTTGCGGGTATGAAAAAATTCTATTGATCGGCAGGTGTCGTCTTGGGGCAGTCTCTGTTCTAGAGGATTGTTTGAATCGGGAATGAGTTTCGGGGTCGGGTCATTCCGGTCTTGTTTTCATTGGGGCGTCGTCACTGATAATTGAGGCCGTCAGATAAAGAACGGCCGTAATGGAAAATTCCTGTCATGGTTAAAGTGTTGGGGATTTTCCGGAAACTGGATTGATTGGGACTGGGATTATGATTGTCGTCATCCAGACACGGAGTGAACACCAATGACAGTAAAATTGCTTTGCGTAATTTCTGCAGCCGCCCTTCTTGGCGCTTGTGCGAATATGAATATTCCGGGCGTTCGCGGGATGACCGACGAAGGTTCGGCATTCGACGCCGGGCTTCATCAGGGTTATTCCGACCTGGCTCAGGCCGAATATGACGAAGCCGATTGGACGGATGCGCGTTATTTCACCAACCGTGCCAAAATGGCAGCGATGGGTCAGGATGCCGGTCCTCAGCCATTGGTGGATCGTAATTTGCCAGAAGGTAGCATTTCGGAAATCAGCGTTGCCCGGGCCGACCTTATGTCCGCTTTTGATGCTGGTGGCCGTGACAAGGCAGCAAGTGCAGCAGCCCGTGCCCAGACAAGTTTTGATTGCTGGATGCAGGAACTTGAAGAAAACATTCAGCAGTCAGACATAGACAATTGCCGTGCCGCATTCTATCAGGCGCTGGCGATTGTTCAGGCCGAACTTGAAGAAAAACCGATGGCCAAAGCCATGCCGATGATGATGCCCGACCCGATGAATATCTATTTTGGGTTCGACAGTGCCGTTGTCAGCGACAAGGCAATGACCGTGGTTGACGGCATCGTTGCTGCCTATGAAAAATATGATCCGAAAATGATCAGCCTGACCGCCTATGCTGACCGTTCTGGCAATCCGATGTATAACGACATCCTTGCCAAATCGCGTGTTGATGCGGTGGTTAAGGTATTGCGTGAACATGGGGTTGCGGCAAGCAAGCTTGCCATCAGCATCAGTGGCGAGGCCAATGTACCGGTCGCGACTGCTGATGGTGTGGCCGAACAGGGCAACCGTGTTGTGACGGTTAAATTTGAAGACGGCATGTAAGCCGAAATAACAAAGAGGATGAATATATGCGGTTACTCATCGCACTTCTGTTGCCGTGGTTGTTGTTCTTTACCATCGGGCGGCCAATTGCCGGGATCATCTGTCTAATCCTGCAGATTACGCTTCTGGGCTGGATTCCGGCGGCGATCTGGGCGGCTTATGCGCTGAGCCAATACAACACCGACAAAAAGATCAGCAACGCCATGGGCGGTGGTCAGGAATAATTCCTGGCGATGCCCAATCCGTGCTGATCGCATTGGCGGTTTAACCGTATTGCATCTGAAAGGCAGGCCTTCGGGCCTGTCTTTTTTTGTTGGGCGACTAGTCAGTGCATGTGGCGGCGTACACCACCGACAAACCGTGTGATCAGGCGCGATATGGTGAAACGTGTGATGATAAAGGCCACAAAACCGGCAACACCGGGCCAATACCATGCATCGACTTCGGGACGTGTACTTTGTTCGACCAAGCCATAAATCACGGCCGCGATACCCGCACCGGCCAAAAAGGCGACGCGTCTGCGATATCGACCGATAAAAGGGGCAAGCAACCACATCGTGTTTGATCCCTAATGCGCCGAAATCAGCAATCGGTACAGATGGTCAGACATTAATGTTGTCCGCCGCCGATGTCGCGTGCCAGGCGGGCCGCAAAGTCATCCGTCATGCCAGAAATATAATCCAGGATCGTCAGATACAGATCGTAAAGCGGTGCTCCGACCGGCATCGAATCATTACCAACCAATTCACGGACCCGTCCAGTGCGATAGGACAATGCGGCGTCATCTGTGGCTTGATGAATTTCCAGCGCGGTTCTGCAAAAAGTATCCAGCAGGGTTTCAAGGCAGGCAAAAGCACCGACTTCTATCTGAACCTTGCGACGGTTCAGGATGATTTGTTTTTCCGAGAACTGTTTGGCCGTTGCGATCATGTCGTTGAACGGGCCTCCGACACAGGACAAAAGGTCGTTTTGGACCTCGCCCGCCAGAAATTGGTGTTCATGGTCAACAAAGGTATCCGTCAGGGCATCAAGAATTCCGGTTATGATCTTGCCGCGCAAGAAAGTCATTTTGCGACGAATATTGGTTTCACGGTGATATTCGCCGGGAAGTTCATCGGCGATGCATGGCCTTAAAAGGTCTTCAAATACACTGAAATCAACCAGCTCCAGCTCGATCCCGTCTTCAATATCGATCAGCGCATAACAAACATCATCCGCTGCCTCGACCAGATAAACCAGTGGATGACGGCAAAATGACTGTGCGCCGGTCCGGATCAATCCGGTGGCATCGGCGACTTCGGTCAATAAATCCATTTCGTGCTGAAACGCCCCGAATTTCATTTTCTCGGGATAGGGGCTGCCGATTGCGGACCATGGATATTTCACAAAACTTGCCAGCGTCGCATAGGTCAGGCGCATGCCGCCGTCATAAAGGCCGCTGCGCTTGTTGGTCAAAAGGCGAAAGCCCTGTGCATTGCCTTCAAATGTGATCAGATCGGCGCGTTCGGCATCCGAAAGCGGAGCCAGATATTTTGGATCGGCATCCATGAACCATTGGCGAACGGCATATTCCCCGGCATGGCCAAATGGTGGGTTGCCGATATCATGGGCAAGGGCGGCGGCCTGTACGATGGCGGCCAGATGATCGGGTTCAATACCGGCGGGCAGGTGGTCTTTTTCGGCCAAGCGGTGGCCAACCATCAACCCCATCGAGCGCGCAACACACGATACTTCCAAGCTATGGGTCAGGCGGGTATGGACATTGTCGTTTTCCGGAAGGGGGTGGACCTGGGTCTTGCGTTGTAATCGTCGGAATGCGCTCGAAAAGATGATGCGGTCGTAATCTTTGTGGAAATCGGACCGGCCAAAGGCACCGATGCTTGAATGTTGTGTTCCCAAGCGTGCGGGTGACAGCAGTTTTTGCCAGTTCATCATCGGTTCGGGCTTCCCGTTTCCAAAGTCGGTTTGATGCATAAGGTGGTAATATGGCGGGTGGAGGTAAATAAGCGTTTTAAATTTGCAAGTTTCTCAAGATTTTCAAAAGAAAACGGCGCATCCGAAGACGCGCCGTTTGATTTGGAGATCAACAGATTTGGTTTAGCTGCCTAAACCTTTTTCCATCACCAGATCAAGGCGTCGGGCAAAGCTGACCGGATCGGGCAGGGCTTCACCTTCGAGGATGCGGGCCTGATCAAGCAGCAACAGGGCGGCATCGTTCAGGATTGGTGCCTTGGCATCCTTGATGGCAACATCGGAAAGTTTCTTGATCAGGCTGTGCTTTGGATTGATTTCAAGGATGCGCGGGCTGATTTCGTCAACGCGATTGTGTTGTTTCATCAGGCGTTCCATCCGCAAATCCATGCCGGTTTCATCGGCAATCAGGCAGCAGGCCGAACTGGTCAGGCGATCAGATTCACGGACATCCTTGATATTGGTCCCAAGGGCGATCTTGATCGACGCAATGAGGGCATCTAGTGATGCATCCGATGCGGCGTCGTCTTTTTTATCATCCTTGGTATCGTCCTTGTCGTCCGACTTTATGTCGTTCAGATCGGCACCGCCACGGGTGACGGATTTGAAGTCTTTTTCCTCGAACTGGCCAACAGACGGCAGCCAGAATTCATCAACCGGATCGGTCAAAAGCAGGACTTCAATGCCCTTGGCAGCAAAGCCTTCAAGTTGCGGGCTGCGTTTCAGCGCATCAATATCTTCGCCGCTGATGTAATAAATCGCCTTTTGGCCATCCTTCATGCGCTCGATGTAATCGGCAAGGCTGGTCCAGTCATCCGAATGGGTTGACCGGAAACGTGCCAGTTTCAGGATACGGTCGCGATTGGTGTAATCTTCATACAGGCCCTCCTTGACCACTGAACCAAAGGCTTCCCAGAAGGTGTCAAAGCCTTTGCTGTCCTTCTTCGATGCTGTTTCAAGTTCCGACAGCACTTTTTTGGTCAGGCCATTCTTGATTTTGGTCAGGACCGGATTGTGCTGCAGCATTTCACGCGAAATGTTTAACGGCAAATCCTGACTGTCGACGACACCGGATACAAAGCGCAACCAAGGCGGCAGCAATTCGTCTGCACCTTCGGTAATGAAGACCTTGCGAACATAAAGCTTCAGATGCCCCTTGCGGGCCGGATCATAAAGATCGAACGGGCGCATGGTCGGCAGATAAAGCAGGCCAGTATATTCAATCGCGCCTTCGGCCCGATAATGAATGGTTTTCCACGGATCATCAAAAGCATGCGAATTGTGTTTGTAGAATTCATTGTATTGTTCGTCGGTGATTTCCGACTTCGAACGGGTCCAAAGCGCTGATGCCTCGTTCAATGTCTCGTCATTGCCATCTGCCTTCATCAGGACAACCGGAATGCCGATATGATCGGAATAGGTTTTGACGATGTGACGCAAACGCTGTTCTTCGGTGAATTCCTTGAAATCGTCGCTTAGATGCAGGGTGATCTGCGTACCGCGGCCTTCCATTTCGGCTTCGCCAATCGTGTATTCACCCTTGCCGTCCGATGACCATTTCCACGCCTGATCTTCGCCTGCCTTTTTGGTGATGACCTCGACTTTGTTGGCGACCATGAAGGCGGAATAGAACCCGACACCAAACTGGCCAATCAGGTCGACATCCTTGCCTTTGTCAGATTTTGTCAGTGCCTCGACAAATTTGGCGGTGCCCGAATTGGCAATCGTGCCCAGATTCTCGATCAGATCGGCCTTGTTCATCCCGATCCCGTTATCGGCAATCGTCAGAACATTTCGAACATTATCGGTTAACAGCCGAACTTTGAATTCGGCATCACCTGCAAGCAATTCCGGCTTTGCGATGGCTTCATAGCGCAACTTGTCGCAGGCATCCGACGCATTCGAAATGAGCTCGCGCAGGAAGATATCCTTATTCGAATAAAGCGAATGGACAACGATATCGAGCAAGCGGCTGACTTCGGCCTCGAACCGCATTTTTTCTTCCGTCATGACCTCTGTTTTCTCCTCTGTATCAATGCAGTAAGTCCAATTCCCGATCATCGGCAAATTGAACGATAACCCATAAGGCCTGCTTGATATGCGTCAACGCATCTTGCAGCGCAAGCCCTGTATCCTAAGTATAGAGAAAGACGGTTTTGAAATGATGTGAATGTTCGGGCCAAAGGACCGGTTTCACAAAAGGAATTCCGGGGCGGCAATCGTTCCGGCAATCGCGGGGTGCAATGCCCTGTGTGTGACAAATGCAAAACCAGGAGGCCGTATTATGAAGGTTCCCGTTACTATCACTTATCGTGATGTTGACCAGTCGGATGCGCTGGACGAGCGTATTCACTACAAGGTTGAAAAGCTGGAAGAAACCTTTGATCGCATGACAAGTTGTCATGTCATTATTGAACGGCCCCAATCCCACCATGCCCCGAAAAATCGCTTTGCAGTTCATTTCGGGATCAATGTGCCGGGCAAGGAAATCATGGTGAAACGCGATAGTGCCGATCACGCCCACGAGGATGTGTATATCGCACTTAAAAATAGCTATCAGGCTGCGCGCCGCCAGCTTAAGGAATATGCTGAACGGATGCGAAATCACTAGAGTTCTTGTTTGTAAAAGCAAGAAATTTAAACGACGGGACGGTCATTTGACCGTCCCGTTTCTGTTTGTCTTCTTGATAATTTTGCGACAAAGGGTAATTCTGTAAAATCTTAACATTAGTTTAGGTTTGAATGAAGTTCCGGCACGTCAGAGCGTTCGTGCGGGGCGACAGAAAGAGCATGAGAATGTCAAAATCCGGTGTGTTGCATCGTTATCTCAGCGTTGGTGAAGTTGCGAAACGAAGCGGCCTTGCAGTGTCGGCGATCCATTTTTATGAGCGCAAGGGGCTGATCAGATCAATCCGGACGGATGGCAATCAGCGGCGTTTTCATCGTGATGTGCTGCGTCGGGTGTCGATCATCAAGGTGGCACAGCGCACTGGCATTCCATTGGCTGAAATCGGCGATGCTTTGGCCAGCTTGCCACACAGCAAGGCGCCGAATTCAAAAGATTGGGAAAAGCTTTCGTCGCGGTGGCGTGATGATTTGGATGCGCGGATAGAACAATTGACCCTGTTGCGTAACCAGTTGGGCAAATGTATCGGGTGCGGCTGCCTCTCCATGGACGACTGTCCGCTGCGCAATCCGGCAGATCAACTGGCCGTCGAAGGGGCGGGGGCTCGATTGCTTGAACTTGACGAATTTCAGGATCACGACTGTAAAATCAAGACGTCATAAACCATCAGGACTGCGTCCGGAGCATGGGCGTTGATATGGCAGAATGCTTGACATTGCGCAGTGCGGCGTGTTGAAAGGCGCAATGAATGGGCATGCGAGATCATCCGTGATGCCTGATGGAAAAGTTTGATGCAGATTTCAACCCGATCCGGTCCCCGTATACTTGCCATATTGGGGCCGACCAACACCGGCAAGACCCATCTGGCGATGGAACGGATGTTGGCACATACATCGGGTATGATTGGTTTTCCGCTGCGTCTTCTGGCGCGCGAAAACTATGATCGTGCCGTAGCACGTGTTGGCAAGGGGGCTGTGGCCCTGATTACCGGCGAGGAACGCATTGTTCCGAAATCGGCACGTTATTTTCTGTGTACGGTCGAAGCCATGCCGGTTAGCAAACAGGTCGATTTTCTTGGCATTGATGAAATCCAGATGTGTGCCGACCCGGAACGTGGTCATGTGTTTACGGATCGGTTGCTGCATGCCCGTGGACTAAGCGAAACCATGTTTATGGGGGCGGAAACCATCCGTCCGGTGATCCGTAAGCTGATCGATAATGTCGAATTTGACACGCGCGCACGATTTTCGACTCTGGCCTATAACGGATCGAAAAAGATTCAACGCCTGCCGGGGCAATCGGCGATCGTGACGTTTTCCGCTCAGGAAGTTTATGCCGTCGCTGAATTGGTGCGCCGTCAAAAAGGCGGGGCGGCTGTGGTGCTTGGTGCATTAAGTCCGCGGACACGCAATGCCCAGGTCGAAATGTTTCAGAATGGCGAAGTTGAACATCTGATTGCGACCGATGCGATTGGTATGGGGCTTAATCTTGACCTGAACCATGTGGCCTTTGCCGCTCTTCACAAGTTTGATGGTCAGTTCAATCGTGGACTTTCTGCTGCCGAAATGGCGCAAATCGCCGGACGAGCCGGGCGTCACATGAATGACGGTACCTTTGGGGTCACGGGAAATCTTTCGGGCATTGATCCCGATATCATCGAACAGATCGAAGCCCACGAGTTCGAACCGCTCGCAAAAGTTTTCTGGCGTAATGCGCGACTTGATTTCAGGTCGGTGGAAGCATTGCAAAAATCGCTGCGCCGACGTTCGGATAATCCAACGCTTGTTTTGACGCGCGAACCGGTCGACGAGGTGATGCTGGACCATTTATCCCAAAACGAGGACGTCGCGCGCATCGCTTCAGCCCCGGATCGGGTGCAATTATTGTGGGAAGTCTGCCAGATTCCGGACTTTAGAAATATCCATACCGATACGCACCCAAGACTGCTAACATCTATCTATCGCTTTCTTGCGAAGCCGAACAGCAAGTTGCCAGTTGATTGGTTGGGCGAACAAGTCTTGCGCATGGACCGTTATGATGGTGATATTGATCAGTTATCATCACGATTGGCGGGTATTCGCGTCTGGACATATGTATCGCACAAACATCACTGGCTCGAAGATGCCAATCACTGGCAGGACCGTACGCGCGCCATTGAGGATAAGCTCTCTGATGTGCTACACGAACGCCTGACCCAAAGGTTTGTCGATAGACGAACCTCGGTTTTATTGAAAAGTCTCAAGGACAAGTCTGAACTCATGTCTACCATCACTGCGAATGGTGAAGTCCAGGTCGAAGGTGAATACGTCGGCCGACTGGAAGGGTTCCGTTTCATCGCTGATGAAACGGATGCCGCGTTTGAAGGCAAGGCAATTGCCAGTGCTGCGCGTCGTGCGCTGACTGGCGAGATTGCCCAGCGGGTAAAACAACTGGAAACCGATGAAGACGATAAATTCGCGGTGAATGGCCAACTGGAAGTTCTTTGGAACAGTTCAGTTGTCGGGGGACTTAAAAAGGGCGACACCGTCCTTAGCCCCGATATTCAGGTCATTGACAGCGAATTTTTTGACGGTCCAGCTCGTGAACGTGTGCGGACCCGGCTTCAGAATTTCATCAATGCCCATATCGAAGCGCGCCTGAAAATGCTGACTCGCTTGCGCGATTGTCAACTTCCTGGTCCGATTCGCGGTCTTTTGTTCCAGTTGAACGAAGGACTCGGCTGTGTACCCCGTTCCGATCTCGAAAGTCTGATCAAGGATCTGGGCGACGAAGATCGTAAGGCGTTGGCCAAGCTGGGTGTGCGTTTGGGCGTTGAAACGGTTCATGTGCTTGACGCGCTGAAACCTGATCCGGTTGAATTGCGCGGCATTTTGTGGGCTGTTGCCCGCGATCTTGAAGCGCTTCCGGAGCTGCCGCCGGCAGGCCGGACTTCGGTCCCCAATGATCGCAGCAATTCAAAGGGCTTCTATCTGGCGGCCGGTTATATGCCGGTTGGACCGTTGGCTGCCCGTGTTGACATGCTGGAACGCTTTGCTGCTCTTTTGCGCCAAAAAGCGCGTGAAAATGACGGTAAGGTAAAACCGGACCCTGATCTGTTGTCGCTTTTGGGCTGCACGGTCGAACAGGCCGAAGGCGTATTTACCGCCCTTGGCTGGCGTGCCGAAGTCGTCAAGGTCAGCAAGGCTGAACTCGACGCCAAGGAAGCTGTAAAAACAGCTGATGCACCTGTTGCAGCTCCTGCTCCGGAAGCTGCCGTAACTTCTGAAGTTGCGGCGACTGCTGATGCGCCAGCCGAAACTTCGGTGGAAACCCCGGCAGAAACGGTTGCTACGCCAGTTGCAAAAGCAACAGACGAAGTGGCCTCTGCTTCTTCGGAAGTTTCCCCTCTTAAAGAAGAGGCGGAGCAAGGAGGCATTGCCGAGGCCGTTGCTGTTGATGCGGCTGCTGATGCTCCGGCAGAAGCTGCTGCTGACGGGGAGGCCGAGTCGGAATTTGTCGAGATCAAATACTTTGTGCGTGTTGATCGTCGCAAACGTGGTGGCGGTAATGCTGGCAAGGGCCAACGCGGTCCGCGTCAGGAAGCACGTGGCAAGGGGGCCCCGAAAGGCAAGGGTGGTCAACGTCCGAACCGGGGGGGGCCGAATAAGGGCGGCGACCGTCAGGGTAACGGACAGGCACGTCCGGCTAATCCAGCCAAGAATAACCAAATCAACGAAGATTCACCGTTTGCCAAGCTGAAAGAAATGCTGGCAGCCAAAGGTTGATTTCGACTGATTTTTAGCACGGCGGCGATCCTTTACAGGGTCGCCGTTTTGCGTTTTGGATGGTAAAATAAATACATGACGAAAGAATTGCCTGGCGGCAAGATCCGCATGGATAAATGGTTGTGGTATGCGCGGTTCTATAAAACGCGCTCCTTGGCGAGCAAAGCCTGCCAGGCGGGGCATATTATACTGAACGGAAAATCCGTATCCAAAGCCAGCGTGATGGTCGTCACCGGTGACCGGTTACAGTTTTTTCAGGGGCCGCATTTGCGCGTTGTAGAGGTTCTTGTGCTTGGTGAACGGCGTGGTCCGGCACCCGAAGCACAATTGCTCTACGCGGATCATTCACCGCCGCGCATGGCGAAAAAAGAAGTAGCTTCAGATATTCGAACAGCCCCGGTTGCAGAGCGTTCCTCCGGAAGCGGGCGTCCGACCAAAGCCGAAAGGCGCGCAACGGATCGGTTGCGCAGTGATGAATAGTTTCTAAAATATAGTTGTTTCTTTGAATTGATCTCTGACATCGCATAGCCAAATAACAGGTTGTAATATCTTCAGCTTGTTCTTGCGTATGTTATGGGCATGGACTATTGATACTATCTCAATGTATATGTTCCCATACTTTGGTGTGGCCTAGGAGATTGATGGCGTTATGAAACGCAAGCCTGTCCTGAATATCGGGACGTTGTCGCATCTACGTGCTGGTCGTTTTGCCATCCTGCTTGCGGCGCTTGTGATCAATTTGCTGTCACTGGCGCTGCCGGTGACGTTGCTGCAGGTATATGATCGCGTTCTGCCGCACAATGCGGTTTCGACTTTGACGCTTTTGGTGCTCGGTGTGTTTGGTGCGCTGGCGCTTGAGGCGACTTTGCGTTTGGGACGGGCTTATATTTCTGCGCTATCGGCGGCCAAATTCGAACATCGAAGCTCTCAGACGGCGGTTGGCCATTTACTGTCGACCAGTCTGTCCGATTATGAAAAAACAGCTCCGGGTCTGCACCTGCAACGGCTAAACAGCCTTAATGTCCTGCGCGATTTCTATGCTGGTCAGGCGATTGGCGCGGTTATTGATTTGCCGTTCATTGTTTTGTTCCTTGGCTTGATTGCAATCATTGGTGGTAAGCTGGTGATTGTGCCCTTGGGTATTTTGGTTGCTTTCATGTTGACCGCACTGCTGTTGGGGCGTCGGTTACGCCACGCGCTGGACGAACGCAGTCAGGCTGACGAACGGCGATACAACTTCATCATTGAAACCCTTACGGGGATTCACACCATCAAGGCGATGGCGATGGAAAATATGATGATCCGTCGCCATGATCAGCTTCAGATCCAGTGTTCCGAGGATGATTTGATTGCGGCCCGTTGTGCTCATGCCGCAATCAATTCCAGCGCCAGTTTTTCGATGCTTACGATGATCCTTGTTGCCGGTGTCGGCAGTTTGCTGGTGATTAATGCTGAACTGACGGTTGGTGGCCTTGCGGCTTGTACCATGCTGGCCGGGCGCTCGATCCAGCCACTTCAACGCGCGATGGGGCTGTGGACTCAATTCCAGAATATCCGCGTGGCACGGGATCGTTGCCGCGAACTTTTCCGTTTGCCCCCCGAAGATGCTGACGATGCCCCCGAGATGCCCCCGCTTGAAGGCCGGATCGAGCTTGAGGATGTCAGTTTCTCGCATCTGGATGGAGATACGGTATTTGAAAACCTGACTCTTGCAATTCAGCCGGGTGAATCGGTTGCAATTACCGGTGATAACGGAACCGGTAAAACCACGCTTTTGTGGCTTTTGATGGGGGCACTTCGTCCCGATAGCGGATCGGTGCGTCTTGATGGTCGTGATCCAAAAAAATACGCGTCCGAATCCATTCGCCGCCAGATTGCTTATCTGCCGCAGCACGGGGTGATGTTTAAGGGCACCATCATTGAAAACATCACCTCTTTTCGTAAGGAAATTGGTAGCGAACGGGTGGTCGAGATTTCCAAGCGCCTGGGGCTGGACGAAATTGTGATGCGCATGCCGCATGGTTACGATACCGAGGTTGGCGGACAGGCATCAGAGACACTCCCGCGCGGGGTCAAACAGCGCATTGCGATTGCGCGTGCTCTGATCGATTACCCGCGAATTGTCTTGTTTGATGAAGCCAACAGTTCGCTTGATATTGCGGGCGATAATATTCTGGCCGGTCTTCTGATCGAATTACGCAAACATTGCACCTTGGTGATGGTATCGCATCGTCCGTCATTGATCGCATTGGCGGATAAGCAATATCGCCTGATCGAGAAACGTCTTGTGCCTGTTTTGCGGCGCGGCGGAACTCAACCGGTGATCGAGGCCGAAGAAGTACAGCGTCTGGAGGCCCGGTCATGAGCATCGAAAATATGGACTTTGCGCTGAACTATCGTATGGGCCTTGCCAGCAATGATGCCCTGTCGGATTTTGATGCCTGTCTGTGGCCCTTGTTGCAGGCGCTTGGCTGGCGCGGTTTGCCGCGACAGGTTGCCGAGGCACTGCCTCATATGAGCGATGCACTCGACCTGACTGATTTCCGTAATGTCCTGGCCAATCTGAATTACCGGTCGCGTGAAATCGATACCACGTTCGATCAGATTGATGATCGTTTGATGCCCTGCCTGTTTGTGCCTGATAATGGCACGGCATTGGTTGTGATCCGGCCGGAAAATATCGGTATTCGGGTATTTGATGGTGGCACCAGCAGTGAACGGGTCATTAAACCAGGCAATCTGCCTGGTCGTTTGTTCCAGTTTACCCAAGCTGATCGTAGCGAGCGGTATTTTGAAGAAGACAAGCGTGGTTGGTTTGGCGGGATAACCGCCCGGTTTTCGGCCCTTGGTGGGCAGCTTCTGCTGATCACGCTAATGCTGAACCTGATGGCGCTTGCCAGCCCGATCTTTGTCATGGGCATTTATGACCGTGTGATTGGCACGCGATCCATTCCCATGCTGATCCAGTTTGGCATAGGGATCAGCATTGTCCTGATTATGGATTGGGTGCTGCGTAATCTGCGCAGTCAGATGGTCAGTCATTTTGGCGCACGGCTTGATACGCTGGTCAGCAGCGCAATCTTCGAACGGCTTTTGTCCTTGCCCCCTGCCTTTACCGAACGGGCTCCGGTCGGGGTGCAGATTTCGCGTATTCGCGATTTCGAAAGTGTGCGTGAATTCTTTACCGGGCCGATGGCACTTGTGATCATGGAAATGCCGTTTATGCCGATTTTCCTGATTGCGATGGCACTCCTTGGCGGTTGGCTGGCGCTGATTCCGATCGGGTTGATTGTGGTGTTTGCCCTGATCGGTCTGGTATCCTTTCCTGTTGTGTCTCGCCGGGTTTCGGAACTTGGGCGTAATGGCGCTAACCGGCAGGAATTTCTTGTCGAAACCGTCGCCAAGATGCAGGCGTTAAAATATACTGGTGCCGAGCATCGCTGGTTATCGCGATTCCGCGATATTTCGGCCGATACCGCTTATGCCGGGTTCCGGGTGGCGATGGTAAATAACGTTATCAATACATCTGCCCAGATTCTGATGATTTCGGCTGGTGCGTTGGTGCTTGCCGTCGGGGCAACTCAGGTGATGGCAGGCAACATGACTGTCGGTGCGCTTGTGGCATCGATGATGCTGGCATGGCGCGTTCTGGGTCCGATCAACCAGGCGTTCGTCGGGATGCCGCGTTTGGCCCAGTTGCGTGGCAGTGTGAACCAGATTAACCGTTTGATGACCCTGGCGCCTGAACGCGATCTTGTGCCGCGTACCGTCGGGCAACGCCGGTTCGAGGGAAATGTAACCTTCTCGCGCGTCAGTTTCCGCTATAGCCCGGATTCCGATCCGGCGCTGGTAGGGGTGAATTTTGATATTAAAGCCGGGCAAGTGATTGCCGTTGTTGGATCGAATGGGGCGGGTAAATCATCCCTGATCAAACTGATTGCCGGCATGTATCAACCACAGGCCGGTGCGGTTTTGATTGATGGGGCTGATATCCGCCAGATGGACCCACAGACTTTGCGCCAGTCGATTTCCTATGTCCCGCAGGATATCGAATTTTTCCGGGGCTCGATTGCCCAGAATTTGCGTTTGGCAAATCCGGTGGCATCCCCTGATGAATTGCGGATGGCCTGTATGTCTGCAGGCATTCTGAACGACATCGAAGCCCTGCCCAGCGGTTTTGAAACCCGTATTGGCGATCAGCATTCGTTACGTTTCTCGGCGAGTTTCTTACAGCGATTGGCGCTGGCGCGTGCCTTTGTTCGCGAGGCACCAATTATCTTGTTTGATGAACCGACCAATGGCCTTGATCAAAAGGCGGACCGTGCGTTCCAGGATACGATCAATCGTTTGCGTGGCGGATCAACCATTTTTCTAATTACCCATCGGCCCAGTCATCTTGATCTGGCCGATCGCATCATTGTTCTTGAAGCCGGGCAGTTGCGCGCCGATGCACCGCCGGCACGCATCAAGCAACAAGTGATCGACGGAGGTTTCCTATGAGTGACACAGTTCAGAACACAGCGATTGAACGGTTTCGTCAATCACGTCGTATGGCGCGCTATTTGTCGCATGCCGTCCTGCTTGAAGAAGGCGGTATTTCGATCTTTGTCCGGTCGGCCATGGTGATGTTGTCGGTTGGCTTCGTTGCATTGGTGGCATGGGCCGCGACAACACAGATCAAGGAAACGGCAACCACGTTTGGTCAGGTTATCCCAACCGGTGCAGTCAATAAGATCCAGCATCTTGAAGGTGGTATTATTTCCGAAATCATGGTGCGTGATGGTGATTTGGTTGACAAGAACCAGGTATTGATGCGCCTCAAACCCGAGGCATCGCAGGCGGAATTGTCGCAGGTCGAAACCAGACTTGCCAGCTTGCGGCTTGAGGCTGAACGTTATCGTGCGCTTGCCGAATCGCGTGATCCCGATTTTAGTGCATTGATGGATCGTTATCCGGAACTGGCGCAAAATCAGCAGGAAATCTATCGGATTAAAACCGATCTTGATATCAGCCAGCGTGCCATCCTTCTGGTCCAGATCAAGGAACGGAATGCGGAACTGGCCCAACTACAGCAGCAGGAAGGCACGTTACGCCGATCGGTCGATCTGTTGAATCAGGAAGTCACCATGCGGCGGTCGCTCTACGAACAGGGGCTGAATTCCAAGGTTCTATTCTTGAATATTCAGCGCGAATTGAACGAGGCACAGGGGAATTTGTCCGGGGTTGTTGCCGAAATGGCGCGCGCGCGTGAAACCATTGCCGAAGCTAACCTTCGCCTGAATGAATTGCATAACAGTCAGCGCGAAGAGGCTTTCAGCGAACTTGGCCGTCTTGGTGGCGAGATTGCTCAAACGAGCGAGACATTACGCAAGCTCAAGGATCGTGTGGCACGCCTTGAAATTCATGCACCGTCCAGAGGCTATATCAAGGGACTGCAATTTACCACCATCGGTGGGGTCATTGCGCCTGCGCAGGTCGTGATGGAACTGGTGCCGACTGATGATGTTTTGGTCGCGGAAACTCGGATTTCCACCGAGGATATCGGCCATGTTCACCTTGGGCAGCCTGTCACGGTCAAAGTTAGTGCCTTTGACTATATACGATATGGTAGTATAAGTGGCGAATTGGTATCGATATCGGCATCTACTTTTGTTGATGAAGATGGACGTCCGTATTACAAAGGGCGTGTTGCTCTCGATTCTGACTTGGTTGGTGACGGCGCCCGTGCTCAGCCGATTATCCCCGGTATGACGGTTCAAGCCGACATTCAAACCGGGGAAAGGACGTTGCTGCAATATCTGCTCAAGCCGGTTTATGTCTCGCTTGATCAGGCATTTAGCGAACGCTGATTTTATAATGGTCCCGCTGGTTATGACATCGTCATTTCTACTGCCTGGCCGCACTTTTCTCTGGTAATTCAGAGAATTCTATACATTTGTATAGAGATGCGGATTCAGGGTTCCCTGTCCGCATTTCACGGAGAATGGGTTAGATGGCGGACAATTTACGCGACTCGGAACACGAACAGAACAATCTTGGTAGCAAACAGTCCGAGACTGGTGGTGCTGACAATGATCTGTTGCGTGATGGCAGCAATACCGATGATTCCGACGAACTCGTAGAGCTCCATCGTGAACAGGTAGATGATGCGCCGCGTCCTAATGAACAGTACAGTTCCGTTCACTATGGCACCCGTACAGAAAATCCGGAGGGTGAACAGCAGCGTGAATTCCGTCGTCGTAACGCATCGGACCAGCGTGAAGAACACGCGATTGAACACGATGCGGTCCAGAAACAGTCCCTGGCCGAAGCCGAAAGGGCTGAAACCCAGACAAATATCGATACGGTTTCTGAAAGCGTCGATCCGACTCGGGCCAATATTGAGCGCGAACCGCTCTCGCTTCGCAGCGACGACATCACTCTTCAGGACCTTCAGACAGGTTATGATATCCAAGCCAGAACTGGGCCCGGTGCGCGCACAGGCGAAGGCGATATCGGAGATGTCGGTCGTGAACTAAACGTTGACCGTGGCTCTGATGGTGGGCTTGAAGACAGCTCGGCTGGCGCTGTTTCTGCCGAAGCTGCCAACGAAGAAGCTTCTGCGGACGACGATGATGTTGCGGTGTCTGACACAACAGACGATGCGCCGAAAATCGCTAATGCGCCGGTCCTTCAGGCCGGCAATGCGACAGGCGCTGAAGACAGCGCGATCTCGCTTGATATTTCTGCGGCCCTTCGTGATCTCGATGGGGGCAATGAAACCCTCTCGATCACGATTTCGGGGGTTCCGGATGGTGCGATCCTGTCTGCCGGAACCAGTAATGGTAATGGGACCTGGACCCTAAGACCGGATCAGCTTGCGGGCCTGACCGTAACGCCGGGTGAAAACTATAACGGCAGTTTCGATCTTTCGGTGACAGCAACCAGCGCAGAGGCCAATGGCAGCCGATCTTCGGCTACCACGACTCTGACCGTGGATGTTGATGCCGTCTCTGATGGCGCGACGCTTGATGTTTCAAATGCCAGTGGCGCTGAAGACAGCGCGATTGCACTGTCAATCGATACCGAATTACTTGATTCCAGCGAAACCCTCTCGATTACCATTTCCGGTGTTCCCGACGGCGCGACGCTGTCGGCTGGGACGAATAACGGTGATGGAACCTGGACCCTGCAAACTGGCGATCTGGATGGTCTTACCGTCACGCCGGGCGAAAACTTTAGCGGTAGTTTCGATCTGACAGTCTCTGTGTCCACAACGGACGGTACTGATACCGCCGTTGTGGTTGAGGAACTCACGGTTGACGTTACCGGTGTG
>NZ_JFKB01000001.1 GCF_002115745.1 Thalassospira alkalitolerans | reverse complement strand
CCGTCGGTGGAGGCGGGTTATAGGGCCCATAAACAAACCTGTAAACACCTTTTTTGAAGTTTTTTGGATATTTCTGAAGATAGTTATTTTCACCCCCGAAACAGTCCGCACAAACACTGGTCTTTCCGGGATTTGCCATCAACATGCCCCAACGCCAAGACAATCACCAAACCATGAAGCCCCCGCCGGAAACACCGTAAAACCGGCAGAAACAAACCGATAGCATCAAGAATCCGACATGGAGTCCAATAGCTTCGGCACGAATATGAAAAGAGTTGCGTTCAAATCGACACAAGATTTTCGCTTTTTTACAGAAAGCATCCGGCGTATGAGATTTCAGACTGATTTATTCAGGGAAAAACCGGTTTCGTCTGAAACCCAAAACCCCCGATGCCACCCCGCATTCACCATCGCCATATAAAAGGTCTGAACCGTGATCGAGATTCCCCATATTGTCGCCCATCGCGGCGCCTCCATAGAAGCACCGGAAAACACCATTGCAGCCTTTCGGGTTGCCGGCGCACGTCAGGCCAAATGGATCGAATGCGATGTGACGCTAAGCGCCGACAACAAATG
Organism: Thalassospira alkalitolerans; assembly: GCF_002115745.1. Lineage (GTDB taxonomy): Bacteria > Pseudomonadota > Alphaproteobacteria > Rhodospirillales > Thalassospiraceae > Thalassospira > Thalassospira alkalitolerans. The sequence goes on along the minus strand of NZ_JFKB01000001.1, from coordinate 655,611 downwards.
CATCCTTATTCATGATGATACCCTCGACCGTACCACCAACGGCACAGGCCCTGCTTACAAGCAGCCACTAGATACTCTGCGCGATCTGGATGCCGGGGCGTGGTTCTCGGACATATATAAGGGTGAACGCATCCCGACCCTGAGCGATACGCTGGAAACCCTGTTCTTTATGGATATGGGGGTAAATCTGGAAATCAAGCCGTCAGGCTGTGATCCAATCCGTTTGTGTCAGGAAGTCGCCGCCGAATTGGCACATGCGAAAGCGGTTCCGATCCTGCTTTCAAGCTTCGATGATATTGCCGTTGCCGAGATCAGACGGCTTTTGCCCGATATGCCGTGCGGCTGGTTGCTGGAAACTCTGCCGGACGACTGGCGCGACGGTTATGCCAAGCTCGGCGCAAGCGCACTTCATATTGACCACAAGGCGCTTGATCGCGAAAAGGCCGGTGAAATCGTTGCGGCGAATGTGCCGCTCGTCTGTTATACCGTCAATGATCCGGACCGCGCCCGGGAACTGTTTGACTGGGGCGTGACATCGGTGATTACCGACGACCCCGCCAGATTGATCGCGGCAATCCCGCGCCACCCCAATCCGCAGGGTCATGCCAGATAAAGTCACAAGGCAAACAATCCCCGCCGCAGCACCACCACCAGCCACAGCCCCATAAGAATACAGCCGCCACTGCCATCACTGCCACCAATGCCGCTACCGCGCAAAAATGATAATGAGGAAACGAAACCGATGGCCATTGCCCCACAAGGTGCGCCGCCTGGCACACCACCAGATGTATCGCCGGTGCCGCTTTATCCCCATAACCGCGTTCGACGACATCTAAGCGAGCTATTTCGTTTGTCGGTTCCGGTCGTGATTGCCCGACTTGGCATATTGATCATGGCCGTTGTCGACACGATCATTGTCGGCAATTACGACAGTGCGAGTCTTGCCTATCTTAATATTGCGCATGCCCCGTTTACGTCACTGATGGTGACTGGTATCGGGCTTTTGACCGGGGTGATGATTTTGACATCGCATTCGGTGGGGCGGGATAATCTTCGCGAGGCCGGACAGATATGGCGGGCCTGCTTTCCCTATGCGCTGCTGATCGGTGTCGTATTCATGATCCTGACCTGGCAATCGAACTGGCTATTTATCGTCAGCGGTCTGTCTGACGACATTACATTTCATTCCACCCGACTGGCGATGATCCTGTCGATCGGGATGCCAGCGGCGATGATCTATATTACCTGTGCGTTTTTCCTTGAAGGGCTGCAACGTCCCTTGCCGGGCATGATCATGATGATCAGCGCCAATGTGATCAATCTGGCGCTTGACTACACGCTGGTTTACGGCGCGTTCGGTTTCCCCGAACTTGGCGCCGAAGGCGCGGCATGGACATCAACCGTCATACGGTGGTTCATGGCGCTTTGCATGCTGACCTATCTTCTATGTATGCGGGGACATGCCGATTATGGGATTCGCGATGGCTTTTCCAATTGGTGGCGCCATTCACGTAATGCGCGACATATGGGTTATGCCGCCGGGGCAAGTCAGGGCATGGAAACCGGTGCCTTTACCGCCATGCAGCTGTTTGCCGGGCGGCTTGGAGTCATTGCTGCGGCCAGTTACGGCATCACCATGACCATGCTGGCATTGATGTTCATGGTGGCCCTTGGCCTGGCATCTGCAACATCGGTACGGGTTGGCATTGCCTATGGCCGGCGGGATCGGGCCGATATGGCGCTGGCGGGGTGGATCGGACTTTTGACGACCATGGCCGTCATGCTGGTCCTTAGCCTGCCGATTTATTTCTTTCCGGGACAGGTTGCACAATTATTTAGTCAGGACACGACCGTCATTGCAATGACAGCCGGGCTTCTGATCCTGATGCCGATCATTTTCCCGACCGATGGCGGACAAAATGCCGCGATCAGTGCCCTGCGCGGGGCGGGGGATAAATGGGTCCCGACGATCCTGCATCTGGTGTCCTATCTGTGCATCATGATCCCGGCCGGTTATTACCTGACCTTTGTGCGTGGCATGGGTGTTGCCGGACTGTTCTGGGGTATTGTGATAGCAAGCCTTGTCGCGGTCAGCGGCCTTGCCATCCGGTTCCGGATTGTTTCAAACCGCCCGATCGCGGCCTATCAGCAGTAGATAGCCCACGCCAGCGCCAAACACATAAAAGGTCCGCCGAAATATACCGGCGGACCTTTTTTAATAGACACCGTTTATAGCAGATATCGTGACGCGGGCCTTATGAGCGCACAGCATCAAGTTTCAGACGCGGCATCAAAAGATCACAAAATGGCAGGACCAGACTATCAAACGCCGATGCGGCCCGTGCCGCATCAATACGAATAATATGCTGCTCAATATCACGCTGGGTAGCAAGTTCACCAAGGGCACCCAGTTCCGGCAGGGCATCGACCAATGCAGCGTAAAAATCAACCTGATCATTGCGCGCGGTTCCAGCGGCAAGATTGCCCAGATGGTTATAAAGCGCCATCGCCAGGAACCAGCGACAATAGGGCATCAATCCTTGCAAGATTTCGGCGCGCTGTTGCGGTTGGGTATATTGCTGCAGATCGGGATCAAGCCAGACCGCATTCTGAACACCGGCAACAAAAGCATTGCGTAGTGCCGGATTGGCATCGTTGAAAAAGACGGTTGCAAGCCAAGCGGATAAATCATCAAGTGCGGCCCGACGCGTTTCCGGCGTTGCCTTTTTACTGAAATCAAGGGCTGGCATCGGTGGCAATGCCGACATGGCAAGCGTCGCCACGGCCGGATCAATCAGCGCATTGGCCAACCACGCCTGATGCCATATCTGCATCGGTCGGAAATAGGGTTCCTTTTCCGCACCACCGGCCTCGATCCAGCTCTCAAGCAAATGCGCCCGCCCCAGCGATATGCCAATACGCAAGGCATCCTCGAACCCCATGCCGCCACGCAGCAACGGATCGCCCAGCATATCTTCAAGCATCGGCAATGCCACCATGACATGATCAGCGCGAAGACCCGCCCCGATGGGCTGATAAAAACCCGCCGCATCCCTGTGCCCTGTTACGGCGCGAGCATGACGGCCAAATGCCCCCCAAAAGATCAGCCGCACGGGTTCCGAACGTTTCCGCCAAAGCGGGCGGGTCATGTGCCATGTTTCAGTTTCGACCTCCGCCAAGGCAAGGGACGCTGCCAATCGCGCCAATGGTTTGGCAATTACCACATTTAAATCATCGGCAGTGCCGACATGGCCGACCGAAAGTCGCCAGCCCGGTTGTTCATGTGGATGACGATCCAGCCACAAACAAGCAAAACCATTTGACCCGGCACGTTCGGCCGCTGGCGCCACCAGATCAAAGAACAGGGCAAGTGAAGCCGGAATGTCAGGGACATCATGATTGGCAAGGGCATCCCCAACCTGCCATGTCCGGATTATCACGTCATCCGCATCGGGATGATCGTGGAAAAACGGTGGCAAAAAGCCCGCATACTGGTTGCTTGCAGATATATCGGTCATGGGTGGCCTCGTGAAATGGTCTGGGGATCTAGCTTGAGAAATCAGGTCAGGCTGCCTGCTGATAACCAAGGATCCATGCCCGGTCAATCGCGACCATCATGCACCTAATCGACTGAAACGCCATACGAGCACTGGTTATGCGCGGGTCAAACCGGCATGCCCAAGGGTTGCTTCGCGGTAGACCGAGGGCGGCATACCAACCAAGCGCCGGAAATCGCGGCTGAAATGGGCATTATCGGTAAAACCACACCAAAAACCAATTTCCCCAACCGAAAGACTGGTGCCATTTAGCAAACGACAGGCTTCGCGGACACGCACCAAACGAAGCAAATCGGAAAATCGGCTGTTGGCCTGCTGCAATCGGCGCTGCAAGGTTCGGCCCGATGTTTCAAGCGCATTAGCCACATCATCAATGGTCCAACTGCGCCCAACATCATGTTCCAAAATCGCACAGAGTTTTTGCACCACCGGGCGAGTTGCGCCCATGGCCGGTGCGGTGCCCGGCATATTGGCCATAAAGGGATAGCCCGACGAAATCGCAGCATAACTTTGCCAACTGATGCGAAACCGCAAAGCCCGACCGGCAAATTCGAGCTTTTTGACAAGCTTACCATTGCGGATCACCGGAATGGCCGGACCGTGACTTGGCAAAATGACGCTGCTGACATTCTCTACGCCAACGGCCTCAAGCAAGCCAACCATGAACCCATGCAGCAAAAGGTTTTCGACCCGTGCAGGTGGTTGACCGCGAACCGTCCCGCGATGCAATGTCAGTGACTTGCCTGTAACCTGATAGTCGGTACGACCGCGTGCATGCGAATAACCTTCAAGTCGACGCCAGCGATCCGCGATCAGTTCGGGTGTTGCCCCCTGACGGAGCATCGTCAGAACCGGTTGCTGTTCCTTAAGCGCAAGATGACGGCCCAGCCGGACAAGCACCGATGATCCATTGGTTTCTTCAAGCGCAAGCATCGTGCTGCGCAGGCGCGAACTGTTGATCACCGTGCCCTCGGGCACAAGATCATAGCCTTTCGGTAACCAGGCCAGTTGCCGGATCAGCGCGATATGCAAACCAAACGAAACGAATTCCTGCATCAGCAATCACATTGTGAAACCATAATATGGCGCGATCATACAAACATATGACCCGGCTGTCAGCCTTGTCTGTAAAATGTCACGAAGCTGTTACATTGAGGATCAATCATTACCATGACGGCAATATCGTTACGATTAATCCCAAAGACCGGCACGCCATTGCACAAATCGGGACGAATGTGCCAGTCTGTCTTGAATGCTGTATAGCTCCCACAACTGGATACCATATCGTGATCAAGGTACTGTTTGTTTGCACTGGCAATATATGTCGTTCGCCCACCGCCGATGGCGTTTTCAGGGATATGGTCGACAAGGCCGGACTTTCTGCACATATCGACGTTGATAGCTGTGGCCTTTCTGCCTATCACGTCGGCGAACAAGCTGATCCGCGATCACGCGAAATGGCACGCAGCCGGGGATATGATCTTTCGATGATCCGGTCGCGCAAAATCAATCCGACCGACTATGGCAATTTTGACTATATCCTTGCCATGGATGACGGGCATCTGGCAGATATGCATCGCCAGTCCCCCGCAGAATTCCGCGACAAGATTGAATTGTTTCTGGATCATCATCCGGATCGCAAGGGTCAAAGCGTGCCGGATCCCTATTACGGCGGTGCCAATGGCTTTGCCAACGTGTTTGATATGATCGAGGAAGCATCAAACGTGCTTTTGACCTGTATCCGGGACAAGCACGGTATCTGAACCATGCCGTTGCCGATGTAACCAAGGTCGGATTAACGGACGGACGCAATCTTGTGCTCAAGCTGGGCGACAAGGGCGATCTTGCAATCGAAAGCCGGATGCTGAAATACCTGGCGAAACATTCCCCCGTTCCCAGCCCAAAAGTCTTGCATGGCGAACAAGACCTTCTAATCATGGAATTTATCGAAAATGACGGCCACAGTAACCGCGCAACCCAATGCGACCTGGCGGTATTGCTGGCGGGCCAGCATCAAATCACGCAGGATCAATTCGGTCTGTCATTTGGCACCCTAATCGGCGGCCTGCCCCAACCCAATCCCCCTGAAAAGGACTGGATTACATTTTTTCGCGACCACCGCCTGCTTTACATGGCCAATCTGGCGACCAAACGCGGGCAATTACCCGTTGATGTGATGCCCCGGATCGAAAAATTTGCGGCAAAGCTTGGCGATCTTTTGCCATCCGATACAAAACCATCCTTGCTGCATGGTGATCTGTGGGGTGGAAACATTCTGTATCACAAAGACCGAATTGCCGGATTGATCGATCCGGCAATCTATTATGGTGACCGGGAAATCGAATTGGCCTTTGGTACATTATTTGGTGATCTGACGCCGGATTTCTTTGAAAAATATTCCGCCATACTTCCAATTTATCCGGGATTTCACGAAGAACGCCGTGATATTTACAATCTTTATCCACTTTTGGTGCATGTCTGCCTTTTCGGAGGATCCTATGTTGGATCAGTGGGTCGCATTCTGACCCGCTTCGGGGTATGAGAACAAAACCCCGTTTCAAACCACAAAGAAGCAACAGGCCGATGAAAACCGGATTACTTATTGGCACTGCCATTCTTGCGACAATCGTCAACATCGCGGCATTTGCCCATCAGGGGGCAACGGGCGTCGTGATGAAACGCATGGATGGCATGGAAATCATCGGCAAGCAGGTGAAAATGATGGTTCCGATGCTTAAGGGTCAAACCGCATACGATCCGGCCAAGGTCGAACAGGCGGCAAAGAAAATCCGCAATCGTGCCGGATCAGCCTTTACCAAGCTGTTCCCTCATGGAAGCAACGACCACCCATCCGAAGCAGCACCGGAAATCTGGGACAAATGGAATTCGTTTTCCGAACTTGCCGACAAGTTGGCAACAACCGCGACCACATTAAAACAAGTTGCCGCCAAAGACATCGCATCGGGTAATAACAATGATGCCGATGCGTTTCAGGATGCGTTTCGCAATATGTTGCAAACCTGCAAATCCTGCCATCAGCAATTCCGAACCGATTAAGTTTTATCCCTGCATCGCGCATATGCAAAAGGCCGCCAATTCAAAGGCGGCCTTTAAGCTTTGGACGGACAGACGGGCCTAGCGGCCAATCATCGCAAAGAATTCCCGACGTGTGATCGGGTCATCGCGGAATGCGCCAAGCATCCGGCTGGTGACCATCGAAACGCCGGTCTTGTGAATACCACGCGTGCTCATGCACTGATGGTTGGCATCAATCACCACCGCAACCCCCAACGGATCAAGTTCTTCCTGAATGGTGTTGGCCACCTGTGCCGTCATCTTTTCCTGAATCTGCAGGCGCTTGGCATAGACTTCAACGACGCGCGCCAGCTTGGAAATACCCACCACACGACGACGCGGCAAATAGGCGACATGCGCGACACCGATGATCGGCACCATGTGATGTTCACAATAGGATTCAACCCGGATATCGCGCAGCACGACCATTTCGTCATAGCCATCGGTTTCTTCAAACGTCCGACGCAGAATTTCAGCCGGGTCTTGTTCGTAACCCGCGAAGAATTCGCCGTAAGAACGCACAACGCGATCAGGCGTGCCGCGCAACCCTTCACGGTCGGGATCGTCCCCTGCCCAGCGAAGCAAGGTGCGCACCGCGTCTTCTGCTTCTTCGCGCGAGGGGCGTTTATCAGTGCTATTTTGGCTGCACATATTATGTCCTCTTATTAACTCTGTCCTGTTGGGTCATGTGCTCCCGACCCTGAATTCTTTTAGTTCACAGTTCGTTGACTATGCGGACTGTCGAGCGAAAATGCCGGAATTTCAATATCAAACCGATTGCCGTCCATATCGGCCATTTCATAGGTGCCAACCATAAAACCGCTTGGCGTCGCCAAGGGCGCGCCGCTTGTGTAATTGAAACTTTCGCCGCCCGCCAGAACAGGCTGTTCACCAACCACACCCGATCCGCGAACTTCCTGCGTCGAACCGCGGGAATCAGTGATCCGCCAGTAACGATTTAAAAGCTGTACGGTCCGGGCGCCCTGATTTTCAATCACAACCCGATAAGCCCAGACATAGCGATGGCTATCCGGATCCGACTGTTCGTCAAGAAACATCGGCTGCACGGATACTTTGATGTCATGGGTCACGGATGAATACATACAAAACTCCAGGCCAATTTTATTCCATTCCTTATGCCACGGGCATCACGCAATTTTGGCACTACACATTTCTTATTTAGACAGTCCACACCCCGAGTGCCAGATGCCTGTCATCAAATTGCGATCCCGATCACAGTTAAGTCCCGAAAAAGCAAAAAGCGGTCCGCACAGAGTACGGACCGCCAGATCAAGGCGTCTTACCGCATCTACGATTTCTTTATACGCGCAACGCCGCGTACAGATCCTCTTTAAGATCATCAATATCTTCAAGACCAACCGACAGACGCAACATGCCCTCGGTTATGCCCATCGTGATTTTGTCTTCGGCCGGAACCCGCTGATGGGTCGTCGTCCAAGGATGGGTCACAAGGCTTTTTGCATCACCAAGATTGTTCGAAATATCAATAATCTGCAAATTATCCATCAACGAAAAAGCGGCTGCCTTGCCACCAGCCAATTCAACAGCGATCAATCCACCACCACGACCCGACATTTGTTTCATCGCCAATTCGTGCTGCGGATGGCTTTTAAGCCCCGGATAGATAACGCGCGATACCTGCGGCTGTTCCGAAAGAAACTGCGCCAGATCCATCGCATTGCAAATATGCTGATCAATACGCAAGCTCAGCGTTTCAAGCCCCTTAAGCAACACCCAGGCGTTAAACGGGCTCATACTTGGCCCGGTATGACGCAAGAACGTCGTCAGGTGATTGTCGTGCCATTCCTTGTCATTGAACAAGATCGCCCCGCCAAGACAACGCCCCTGACCATCAATATGCTTGGTCGCAGAATAAACAACAATATCCGCGCCCAATTCCATCGGCTTTTGCAGGATCGGGGTCGCAAAAACGTTATCGACAACAACCTTGGCACCGGCCTTATGCGCCAGATCGGCAACAAAGGCGATATCGATGACTTCAAGCGTCGGGTTCGACGGCGTTTCCATGAAAACCGCATCGGTCGGCTTGGACAATGCCTTTTCCCATGCCGCATGATCGGTGCCATCAACCAGCTCGGTTTCAACACCAAAACGCGGCAAAAGAGTCGTCAGAATAAATTCGCACGACCCGAAAAGCGCCCGCGATCCAACAACACGCCCGCCAGCCTTGGTGCACGCAATAAGCGCATTCCAAACAGCCGACATGCCCGATGCCGTCGCCCGGCAATAGGCCGCACCTTCCAGCATTGCCAGACGTTCTTCGAACATCCCGACAGTCGGATTGGCAAATCGGGAATAAACAAAACGTTCCGGGCCGGTACCATCAAAAGATGCTTCGGCCTCGGCGGCTGTGTCATAGACATAACCGGAATTCATAAAGATCGCTTCGGATGTTTCGTTAAATCCGCTGCGCGCCGTACCACCACGAACGGAACGGGTGGCCGCGCGCCATTTATCGGAAGCCTTTTTCTCGGTCGTCATCGTCTTGCTCCTATATGCCCGATCATATCGGTACTCGCCGGGCACAAAAAAACCCTGACCGGCACGATGGGTCAGGGCAAAAGCCACGATTCCCCTCTTTAGCGATTTTTTACGTGGCCGCAAGCCGGTCGACAAATCCCACGATAGGCAGAACGATACGACTTGGTTTCCCCAACGTCAAGCACCACAGCACCCGGCAATTTCATGGATCATTTTTGGGTTGTATGGCGCACGCTCTCTATTCCTTCACGCAATGGTGAAAGCAGTTCATAAGCCTTCGGCCTTTTTTCCCTCTAATGTTCGCACAAGAAATGCAATCATTTATGACCGGCATCCGAAAGGACCGCCGTTAAAGACAGTAGAATCAATGACCAAGACGCAACCAATGACCGCAGACCACCAACCACACGATCCAACCGGCACCACATCGGACAAACCCGCCAAGCCCCCGCTCTGGCGTAAATTGTTGCCGATTGTAATCCTGATTGCCGGATTGACACTGGCATGGTCGTCCGGAGTTCTGGATTATTTTTCATTCACCACACTGCGCGAGAATCGCGACGTCCTGCAGGGATATGTTGCAGATAACCCGACAATCAGCGTGCTTGCCTTTATGGCAATTTACGCAGTTGCGGTTGCATTATCGCTTCCGGTCGGATCGCTTTTGACGATGACCGGCGGGTTTCTGTTTGGTGTATGGCTTGGCACGGCCTATGCCGTAATTGCCGCAACACTCGGGGCAACGGCGGTATATCTGGCGGCGCGATATGCGTTTTATGATCTGATGCATGCCAAGGCGGGCAATGCGATCCGCAAAATGGAAACGGGCTTTGCCGAAAATGCGTTCAGCTATCTGATGGTGCTGCGGCTTATTCCCTTGTTTCCGTTCTGGCTGGTCAATCTGGTTCCAGCACTGCTGGGGGTTAAGTTCCGGTCATTTGTTCTGGGTACCGCGATTGGCATTATTCCGGGCACATTCGTTTTTGTGTCAATTGGTGATGGTCTTGGCGCCCTGTTTGATCAAGACAAAACACCCGATCTTGGCATCATTTTCGAGCCCCGTATCCTGACGCCGATCATCGGTCTTGCTGTGCTTGCAATGGTGCCTGTGCTCTATAAAAAGTTCCGCCAACGCGCCACCGGAGCATCCCACGATGAATGACATCCTTAAAACTGATATCTGTGTGATAGGGGCCGGTTCCGGCGGATTATCCGTGGCGGCCGGTGCCGTACAGATGGGTGCCGATGTTGTCTTGATTGAAAAGGGCAAGATGGGCGGGGACTGCCTTAATACCGGCTGTGTGCCGTCAAAGGCATTGCTTGCCGCGGGGCATGCCGCTGAAAATGCCCGTACCGCATCGCAATTTGGCGTCACCACCGGCCCGGTATCGGTGAATTTTGCCGGTGCCATGGATCATGTGCATTCCGTCATCGCAGGCATTGCCCCCCATGATTCGGTTGACCGGTTCGAAGAACTGGGCTGCACCGTCATTCAGGCAAAGGCCTGCTTTACCGGTCCGAACGAACTTATTGCCGGGGGCAAGCGTATTATCGCCAAACGTTTTGTCATTGCCACCGGGTCGCGTGCATCAGTCCCCCCGATTGACGGCATTGACAGCGTTGCATACTTCACCAACGAAACGATCTTTGAAAACCGGACCTGCCCGGATCATCTGATCGTTATCGGTGGCGGGCCAATCGGGCTTGAAATGGCACAGGCGCACCAACAACTTGGCGCCAAAGTCACCGTGATCGAAATGTCGACGATCCTGCCCAAGGACGATACCGATCTTGTCGCCGTAATCCGCAAAACCGTCGAAACCGAAGGCATCAGCCTTTACGAAAAGGCCAAAACCAAACGGGTCGAACCCCATGGCGACCAGATCAGGGTCATCATTGAACGTGATGGCACCGATATCACGATTGAAGGCAGCCACCTTTTGATCGCCACCGGACGCAAACCCAATGTTGAAAATCTGGGTTTGGATGATGCCGGTATCGATTACAGCCCGCGCGGGATCAAAGTCGATGCACGATTGCGTACCAGCAACCGCAAAATCTTTGCCATTGGCGATGTCACCGGCGGCCTGCAATTCACCCATATGGCCGGATATGATGCCGGTATCGTCATTCGCAATATCCTGTTCCGGCTCCCTGCCAAGGTCGATCACAGCGCCGTTCCCTGGGTAACATTCACCAGCCCCGAACTGGCACAGGTCGGCTTGAACGAAGCCGCTGCACGCGAAAAATTTGGCAATGCAATCCGGGTCGTGACCTGGGATTACGCCGAAAACGATCGCGCCCGGGCCGAGGCCAAAACCACCGGATTTATCAAAGTCATCACCACGCCGAGGGGCAAAATCCTTGGCACCGGGATCGTTGGGCATCAGGCGGGTGAACTGATCGGACTTTGGTCGCTGGCGATTTCCAGGAAAATGAAAATCGGCGCCGTTGCCGGAATGATTGCGCCCTATCCAACCCTTGGCGAGATATCCAAACGGGTTGCCGGAGCATGGTATACGCCCAGCCTGTTTAGCGAAAAGACCCGCAAGATTGTCCGTTTTCTTCTGAAATTCGGCTAAGCCATGACGACTAGAACCAGGCTCCTGAAACGCTGTACATTTTTCCTGGTCTCTGGCTAACATTGGTCATGGAACGCCCGCATCTCAAACTGCCCCCATGGGCCAAATCATTATCCGCGCGTCTGCTTGTCCTGACGGTCGGGTTTGTCATGCTGGCCGAGATTTTTGTCTTTGCCCCTTCAGTTGCGCGTTATCGCGTTGATTGGCTTAAGGCACATCTGGATTCCGGATACCTTGCGGCTTTGGCACTTGAAGCCACCCCCGATCAAATGATCCCCGATGACCTTGAAAAAGAACTGCTCTCCAATGCCGGGATCGAAGCTGTTATTTTGCGGCGCGATGACCGTAAATTACTTTTGCAACGCGACGATATGCCCGCCAAGGTCGATTACGATGTCGATCTGACACATTCTTCGATCCTGATGGCGGTGTATGAAGGCCTTTCGACCCTTACACAATCCGATGATCGCATGTTGCGTGTGATGGGCATGCCATCCATGGCCCCGGATTTCGAAATTGAAATACTGGTCCATGAACATGGCCTGGCCAAAGACATGCGTGATTTCGGCTGGCGGGTGATGGGATTGTCGCTGATGATTTCGTTCTTCACCGCCGGGTTGGTCTATTTTGCGTTAAACCGTTTGCTGGTCCGTCCGATGCGAACCCTGACCAGCGACATGATCCGGTTTCGCGAAAATCCACAGGATAGCGGATCGGTTATCGTCCCCGATAACCGCGACGACGAAATTGGCATCGCCCGGCACGAACTTGCCAATATGCAACACGATTTGCAGGCAATGCTTAATCAGCGCCGCCGTCTTGCCGCCCTTGGCACCGCCGCCACCAAAATCAGCCATGATTTACGCAATGCATTGGCAACCTCAATGCTGATGACCGAAAAGCTGGCGCAAAGTGCTGATCAAGAAGTCCGTGCCGTCGTCCCGCGCCTGTTATCGTCGATGGAACGTGCTGTCTATATCAGCGAGCAAACCCTGTCCTTTGCCCGCGAGGCCCCACCTGCTCTCGATATCGCGCGCTTTACTCTGATCGAACTGATCGAAGAAGTCCGCGATCAGGTTCTGCTGCAAAACGGCGATGACAGTTTACTTGGTCCGGACGCCCCAAACACAGCCCGGGAACCCTGCAAGGCCAAAATTCATATCGATCTGCCGATCGAACTTATGGTCGAAGCTGATTACGATCAGCTGTTTCGCGCCTTCAGCAACCTGATCCGCAATCCGCTCGATGCCGGGGCAACCGAAGTCACCGTTCGGACTAGTTCTGGAAATGGCGCCGACCCATCAAATGTCCCTGCCGGTTTGGCTGAAATTCTGATCATTGATAACGGCCCCGGATTACCCGAAAAGGCAATCAAGAACCTGTTTGTGCCCTTTGCCGCAACCGGCAGGAAAGGCGGCACCGGGCTTGGTCTTGCCATCGCACGCGAATTGATCTTGGCCCATAAGGGTGACCTTCGCCTAAGCGCAACAGGACCGGACGGTGCAGTATTCTGCGTTACCTTGCCGGTCATGGCCTAAGTTTCCGGCGTTGCGATACTCCGGCGCTGTGTCCTTGGCAATTCCAATAAATAGATTTTTCCTATCGAATTTAAATTTACATTCGATTTTACCATCAACTATCTATTTGGCACTGTTGGGTCAAGGCGATGCCGGACCGAAATCCCGATCCCCGATCCGCTCCTGACCCACGGTTTGGCATCGCCGCTTTCAAAAGAATAAAAATGATACGGTGCAAAAGCCGTTTAGATGATCCGACCATCCCGATCAGATCAGGACATAGCCCGCGAATTTTCCCCAAAATTACGAACCGTTTTATGGCCGTTTAAAATCACGGCGCGCCTGATCAATCACCGGTCGCATCACACATCCCAGCGCATGATCATTGATCAATCCCATTGCCTGCATAAAGGCATAAACCGTCGTTGGCCCGACAAACTTCCACCCGCGTTTTTTCAAATCCTTGGAAATTGCCACAGATGCATCCGAGGTCGACGCCATCTGTGGCGTACCAAGCTGCCTGCTATCAGGTTCAAACCGCCAGAAATAAGCTGCCAATGACCCTTCGTCCGCCACCATTTCCTGTGCGCGTTTGGCATTGTTGATCACGGCTTCGATCTTGCCGCGATGGCGGATAATCCCCTTATCGCCCAGCAAATCTTCAACGTCGCTTTCGGTGAATTGCGCCACACGGTCAAAGTCGAAATCATGAAAGGCCGCGCGAAAATTCTCGCGCTTGGCCAAAATGGTGCGCCAGCTTAGGCCCGATTGAAACCCTTCCAGACAGACCTTTTCAAACAACCGCCGGTCATCACCAACCGGGAAACCCCATTCGGTATCATGATAGGCAACGAATTCCGGCGCAGCATCACACCAGCGACACCGCGTTTTGCCATCTGCACTTACCGTTGTTGCAGTCACTATTCTGTGTCCGTTTTAGAGATGCGCCGCAATCACCCTATCAGGGACCCCAAACGTTCATCGTTTGAACCAGATCATTTCCAATGCCTTCCCTTCCGAGATCACAAAGTTCTCAAGCAAACAAACCTGCCCGATGAAGGAATTTTGTCACATCATTGGCTGAAAAATCAATCGCGCCAGAAAGCCGGGAACAGCAACACCAGAACGGTAAAGACTTCCAACCGCCCGATTAGCATCCCGATCGACATCAACCATTTCGCCCCGTCCGGCAGGGTCGCAAAGTTGCCCGACGGACCAACAATCGGGCCAAGCCCCGGCCCAACATTGGCAATCGCCGTCCCGGCACTGGAAACGGCGGTGACGAAATCAAGCCCCATCGCCCCCAATCCTGCGGCCAAAATGACAAAACAGAAAACGAATAGGAAAAAGAAGCTCAGCACCGATTCCGTGACATCCTCGGAAAGGGGTTTGCGATTATAGTACGCAATGAAAACGCCATGCGGGCGCAGCATATGCGACAACTGGATCTTGGCAATTTCATACAACACCTGCAGACGGAAAATCTTGACCCCACAGGTGGTTGATCCGGCACATCCACCAATAAACATGACAAAGAAAAACACCGTCACCGCAAACGGGCCCCAAAGCCCGTAATCGGTGGTGGCGTATCCGGTCCCGGTCATCACCGAAACAATATTAAACGATGTATAACGCAACGCATGAAAGAACCCGACACCATTGGTTTCTGAATGCCAAAGCGTCAGGCCCAGAACAATCGATCCCGCAATTGCCATGAACCAATGCACCTGTGCATCGTTAAACAATGCAAACACTTTGCCACGCAGGATTTGCAAATACAGAATAAAGGGCAAGGCCCCGGTCATCATGCCAAGCGTAATGATGGCATCAATCGCCGCACTGTCAAAATGGCCGACCGATGCATCCTTCGTCGAAAACCCGCCGGTTGCAATCGTCGTCATCGCATGCGCAATTGCATCAAACGGCGTCATCCCCGCCCACCACAACAAGACCGCCCATATCACGGTAAAGCAAAGATAAAGTACCGCGATGCCCATCGCAATTTGCGTTGCCCGTGGGAACGCCTTGTCGGATTTATCCGAGTTTTCCATACGAAACAGCTGCATCCCGCCAACGCGCAGCATTGGCATAACGGCAATCGCCATCACAATAATACCAATCCCGCCAAGCCATTGCAGCAAGGCCCGCCACAGCAAAATCCCCTGCGGGGCGGTATCCAAACCGACAATCACCGTCGATCCCGTGGTTGAAATACCCGACATTGCTTCGAAAAACGCGTCGGTATAGCTCATATCAAGGTCGGAAAAGGCAAATGGCAGGGCCGAAACCGCTGTCAGAACCAACCAGCTTGCGGTTGTCAGAATAAAAGCCTGACGCGATGTAATTTTAAGATTGTCCGTCCGGTTCATCATAACCAGCGCGCCACCGATAAACAGCGACACGGCCGACGCCGCCGAAAATACCAGCCAGTCACTTTGACCATAATAAAGATCGACCAGTGCCGGGACAAACATCCCGATCGACAGGGTACAAAGCAAAATGCCGATAATAAAAAGGATTGGACGAAAATCGATCAATGAAAAACCCCGTAACATGTTTTGCGCCCATCTCTTGGATAAAGGCACCACATGTGTTCGCAAATGTGTCTGTTAATCTGCACTGCATAACCGAGAAACGGGTTCGGATGCATCATCTTCCGTCACGCAAAGCGGAATTCTTGGCATATGCCGGGGGAATGTCCAGCTTTTAAACGCATCAGTTGATCGTGATCACGCGCCAAACCCTTGATCGGTCGGCCATGTTAATTGCGTCTATCTGTCCTTGCATAATCAACGTTCGGACAATTGCGGGTTGGCATGATCAGCCAAGGCCGCTATATCGCTTGATGTCCGAAAATTCAAAATCGAAAGACAAAGCGGAAATGTCTGAACTCGCCAAAACCTTTATCTTGACGATCACCTGCCCGGATACCTTTGGGATCGTTGCCGGTGTCACAAGCTTCCTTGCAGAGGAAGGCGCGTTTGTCACCAAGCTGGAACAGTTTGGCGACACCAGCAGCAACCGCTTTTTCATGCGTATAAAATTTGATACCGGTCGCGCCTTGCGCAGCGAATCTGAATTTTCCGACAAATTCACCACCATCGCCGACAGATTCACCATGCAGTGGAAACTGCATGACTTCCATCGCAAGCCAAAAGTCCTGCTGATGGTGTCCAAATTCGGCCATTGCCTGAATGATATGCTGCACCGTGTCGCGTCAAACAACGTCCATATCGAAATTCCGGCCATTGTTTCAAACCACGAAGACATGCGTGGCATCGTCGAATGGTACGGCATTCCTTATTATCACCTGCCGGTCACCAAAGACACCAGAACAGCCCAGGAAGCCCGGCTGCTTGACATTATTGCCGATCACGATGCCGACCTGATCGGGCTGGCACGTTATATGCAGGTTCTGTCAACCGATCTGTGCCGCGAACTTGAAGGCCGGTGCATCAATATCCACCATTCCTTCCTGCCCAGTTTCAAGGGGGCGAAACCCTATCATCAGGCCCATGCACGCGGTGTGAAGCTGATCGGGGGCACCGCGCATTATGTAACGGCGGATCTTGACGAAGGTCCTATCATTCATCAGGCAGTCGAACGGGTGGATCACACCATGACCGCCGAAGACATGGTTGAAATTGGCCGCGATATTGAATCCGTCGTCTTTTCCCGGGCCATTCAAATGCATTGCGAACACCGCGTCTTTCGCAATGGCAACAAAACGGTCGTCTTCCGCCGCTAAATTCCGAACCGGCAATATTTCATTTCACCATAAACCGTCGCATCACATGATCGGCGGTTTATTTGTTTTCCAGCAATACGACCTCTAGCATTGACGATTGAAATTCGACCAAAAGGCAGATGGAAACGGCCCCCATTTTCGAATAGATTAGGCATACGGAATTTAAATTTTCCGAAATAACAATAACTTGTAACGAACTGCGCTGACTTGGGGAGCTTCCCGTGCCGGGAAAGAAAATCTATTTTGCCGTCGTGTTGTGCGTCCTGCTTGTTGTCGGTTTCCTGACCACAAGTTTTGTCAGCTTCTATGTTGCACGCCAGTCGCTGGAACATCAGATTGCCGAAAGCACCTTGCCGCTTACCAGCGACAATATTTATTCTGAAATCCAGCGTGATTTGCTTCAGCCGATTTTCATATCGTCCCTGATGGCGCAGGATACATTCGTACGTGACTGGACCCTGTCGGGCGAAGAAGACCCCCAACAGATCATTCGCTATCTCGGCGAAATCCAGATGCGCTACGATACTGTAACGTCCTATTTCATCTCGGAAAAAACCCGGAACTACTATCACCCGACCGGGGTGATCAAACAGGTCTCCGAAGATGACCCCGCCGATTCCTGGTATTTTCAGGCGCGCAACAATCAAAAACCATACGAAATCAATGTTGATAGCGACACCGCTGACCGTTCCCGACTGGCGGTTTTCGTCAATTATCAAGTCCGTGACTATGACGGCAATGTCATTGGCATCACTGGCGTTGGCCTTTCGGTCAATTCGGTTACCCGCCTGATCGAGACCTATCAAAAGCGGTACGGCAGAACGATTTATTTCGTCGATAAGGAAGGCCGCATCACCTTGCATGGCAGTGGATTTGGCACGTCAGGCACGCTGCATGACCGTGAAGGCATTCGCATCCATGCGACCCAAATACTGACATCACCAGGGGCCTCGATCACCTACGAGGACCACGGCGAAACCTATTTCGTCAACAGCCGCCTGGTCCCGGAATTTGGCTGGTTGCTACTGGTTGAACAAAGGGAACATATTGGCGATCAACAGATCGAAACCACCTTCCTGATCAATATCGCAGTATCATTGCTGATTACGGCAATCGTCAGCATTGCGGCCTATCTGACAATCCGCAATTATCAAGGCCGCCTCGAAGAACTAGCATCACGGGATAAGTTGACAGGTGCGTGCAACC
Organism: Thalassospira alkalitolerans; assembly: GCF_002115745.1. Lineage (GTDB taxonomy): Bacteria > Pseudomonadota > Alphaproteobacteria > Rhodospirillales > Thalassospiraceae > Thalassospira > Thalassospira alkalitolerans. Next base: position 637,403 of record NZ_JFKB01000001.1, on the reverse strand, counting down.
GTCAGGTTTTTGATCTGGTATTTGACAATGTGGCAAAGTCTTGCAAACGGCGCGATGAAACGCTTGGCGTTGTCTGTATCGACCTTGATGAATTCAAGGACGTCAACGATACCTTCGGTCATCCCGGTGGCGATGCGACACTTCGCGAAGTTGCCTCGATCATCCGCCGCCATTCACGTGATTCCGATACCCTGTGCCGCTGGGGCGGGGATGAATTTATTCTGTTATTGCCGGGGCTTGATCGCAAGGACACCATCGCCAAGGCACGCGAAATCGCTGATGCCATCCGCGAAAACCCTGTCCGTTTTGGCCGCGACAACATCATGACCACCGCCAGCGCCGGCATCACCGAATATCGTAACGGCGAAGAATTCGAAACCGTGATCACCCGCGTCGATAATGCACTTTATACCGCCAAAAGTGCCGGTCGCGATCATATCTCGTTCGCCTGACCAAATCGGTTCCACTCAATCCGAAATGCAAAAACGGCCCCGAAATCGGGGCCGTTTTCTTATCATCTGCAATGTATTGATCGGGTTGATCAATCCGCGATATAGGCCTCGGCGATCTGCACCGCGTTCAGGGCCGCGCCTTTAAGCAACTGATCTCCGGCAACAAACAGTTCCAAACCATGATCACCAAAAATCAGATTGGTCCGAATACGGCCGACTTCGACGTCATACTGTTTCGTCGCATTGATCGGCATCGGATAAACATTATTTGCCGGATCATCGACCAGTTTCACACCCTTGGCCTTGGCCAAGGCTTCGCGGGCCGCCGCCGGGGTGACAACCTTTTCGGTTTCAATCACGATGGCCTCGGAATGGGTCCGCTCGATCGGGATACGAACTGCGGTGCAGGACACCGCCAAATTCGGTTCACCAAAAATCTTGCGGGTTTCCCACGTGACTTTCATCTCTTCGCGGGTATAGCCATTTTCCTGGAAGCTATCGATATGCGGAATGACGTTAAAAGCCAGTGGATGGGCAAATACTTCGGCCGAAACCGGCTTGCCTTCAAGACCTGCAGCAAGACCTTCACGCAACTCGTTCATGCCCGGCTGACCGGCACCAGATGCCGCCTGATAGGTCGAAACGATGACTTTTTTCAAACCGAATGCCTGATGCAACGGCCACAGAGCCACCGCCGCAATTGCGGTCGTGCAATTCGGGTTGGCAATCAACTTGGCAGTCTTGGCAAGCGCACCATTGATTTCCGGCACGATCAACGGCACGTCGTCATCCATACGGAATGCTGACGAGTTATCGATCACCAAGGCGCCCTTCGCAATCTGCGGGGCAAATTCCTTGGCGAAATCACCGGAAACGGCAAGGAAGACAATGTCGCACTGCTTGGCTTCTTCAACCGAAAACAGGGCGATGGTCTTAGTGCCGTACTTAGTCTCCATGGTCTTGCCTGCCGAGCGCTCGGATGCGAACAGGGTGAGTTCACCCACAGGAAAGTTGCGATCAAACATAACATTGATCAGCTCGACGCCAACCGCACCGGTTGCGCCAATCACACCGACATGGAGATTTTCGGCACTCATAATAATTGTCTAACCTCGTCTAAAAATTAATGTCGTATTCGCCTGTCGCGATTGCTCGCGGGCCGCGCATTATAGGGATTTATCGGGCGAAGGCAAATGCACCTTGCTGCATCGCACGCATGCGCAGCAATCTTAAAAGCCAAACGCAAGCCTGAATGACTTGTTCCTGTCTTTTTTCATAGGGATTTGCGCAAGATTCATCCCATTGGGGTTTTCCCCCAATAACCGCAATCACAGCACATCATTCAGTGAAACCACGGTTGCCTGACGGGTTTCGAGATAGCAGGCCAAACACGCATTACGATGTATTGCCGTGAAATAGCCGATAAAATCGGCGCACAACTGCGAGTGATCAAACTGCCATAAAAATCAGTCGCGCCAGAATGCTGGCATGAACAGTACCAAAAGGGTCTCGAACTCAAGACGCCCCAGCACCATCGCAACATCAAGGATCCATTTTGCCGCATCCGGCAATGACTGGAAAGTCCCCGCCGGACCAACAATCGGTCCAAGCCCCGGCCCAACATTGGCAAGGGCTGTTGCCGCCGCACTCATCGATGTCACGAGATCAAGCCCGGTCAGGCCCAGTGCCACACTGACGGAGATATAGCTGATCGTCAGCAAGAAGACATAAACCGTCACCGCGTTATAGATGTCAGACGTGATTTCATGGCGGTCGATCCGGCTGACAACCACCGCCGATGGGCTCCGCAACCGCGTGAAATGAGCCCGCAATCCGGTAAACACGACATACAAGCGGAACATCTTGAACCCGCCGGATGTCGATCCGGAACACCCGCCGATAAAAGTTGCAAAGAAGAACAGCATGATCGCTGCCGGTCCCCATTGCAAATAGTCACCCGACGCATAGCCGGTCGTTGTGATCACCGAAACAAGATTAAACGCTGCCATGGTCAGCGACCGAAAGAACCCGTCATCGGAAATATGCAACAGTCGCACGGTCAAAAGGCCGGTCAGAACGGCAATGATCAGACAGAACAAACGAATTTGCTGATTACCCGAAATCGCACGAAAGTCGCGTTTACGCGCCAGAACCGCATAGGCGGTAAAGGGCAGCCCCCCGGCAAACATGAATAAGATGGCAACCCAATGCAGCATCAGGCTGCTGTCAAACTTGGCAAAAGACAGATCCGACGTGGCATAGCCCCCGGTCGAAAGGGTCGTCATGCCGTAATTAATTGCATCGAACCAATTCATGCCAAAGATGCGGTACAACACCATGCAGACAAGGCTCAGCAACACATAGATCACCACAATCTGCAGCGCCATGTCGCGGATACGCGGGCTGAGTTTTTCCGATCGGTCCGAACTCTCCATCTGAAACAGTTGCATCCCGCCAACCCGCATCATCGGCAACAGGGCAAGCGCTGTCACGATGATCCCGATCCCGCCCAGCCATTGCATGATCGACCGCCAAAGCAAAAGCCCCGGTGGCAACGCATCAAGCCCCGACAGGATCGTTGATCCGGTCGTGGTCAAACCCGATACGGTTTCAAAAACCGCATCGCAAAAACTAAGTTCAAGCGAGGAAAACCAAAGCGGCAATGCGCCCGTCAGGCTGATCGCAATCCAGGAAAACACCGTCAGAACATACCCCTGACGTGCCGTTACACGCGGACCGATTTCCGACCGGCAGGCAAGACAAGCCATACCGCCAAGACCGATACTGGTCATCGAGGCCTGGGCAAAAATCTTCCAGTCCGGGTTACCGTAAAAAAGATCAACACCAGCCGGGATCATCATCGACACACCGATGATGATAACCATGATACCTACGACGAAGAAAATGGGCTGTAATCGAAACAAGAATTATGTCCATGACACATTCGGAAAATCTGCTTGTAACGCCAAATCACCGCCTTTGCATCCAGTTATCGAACGGCAACCACATCAATTAATCCAAGAACCGTACATTCCCTGAGTTTGCGAGCCATTATTTTGCCGTTGTTTTCAACTGTTCTTTCCAAAGCCATTCGTGCCATTCTGTATCGGTGAACCATCGCCCGTCCCCTTGCATCATTCGAGGTACCTTTGATCCGTATATCCCGCCTGATTGCCATCGCCGCCATCCTGACACTCGGCATTGCCGGGATTGTTTCCTATGGCACCCATGCCGGGGCGGCGGCAAACCGCCCGGCCCCCGAAGGCACGATGGTCTCAAACGGACGCGATGTTAAGATCATTGACGGCGATACCATTCAAATTAACGGCCAGATCCTTGATATCGCCGGTATCGATGCCCCGGAACTGGGCCAGCAATGCCAACACAATGGCAGTTTCTGGGATTGCGGCATGTCGTCGGCCATGCAGCTTCGCAAATATTTCGCGATGGCACCGTTCCCGGTGCGTTGCTGGCCGGGACATGAAGATGAAAACACCCCAATCCGCGACATTCCGATTGCCGAATGCGGCATTGGGGACCGTGATATCGGGGCCGCGATGGTGATTGACGGCGAAGCATTGCCGGTCCCGGAATATTCACACCACTATGACCAACTATCAGCCGAAGCCGCCAACGCCGAAATCGGCATCCATGGCGGCAAAATTGTTCCGCCTGCGGACTGGCGCAATGGCACCCGCCTTAAGGGCGAGGAAAATCGCTGTCTGTATATCGAGGACGGCAACGGCCATTACCTTAGCGCGCTTGACCCCGCATTTGAAAAACTGGTCGAAACAAATCATCCCAAACTCTGCAGTGATGAAGAGGCACGTGCCAAAGGGCTAAGCTATCTTCCACTTGCACCTTAAAATTTGCCATCTACCTGCATCTTTTCTGCCAGCACGACGTCTTTAAGGGTATCAACATTTTACTCAGGAGACTGAAATGCGCCTTCAACTTGCCCTGAACGTCCCCGATCTTGCGGCTGCCATCACTTTTTATAGCGATATGTTCGGGGTATCCGTCCACAAACAGCGTCCGGGATATGCCAATTTCGAAATCACCGAACCGCCCCTAAAACTGGTTTTGTTCGAAAACACGGATGCCCAAGCCAAACACCATCTCAACCATATTGGTGTTGAATGTGAAGACCGCTCAGCCCTTGAAACTGCCGCTATTCACATGACGGCCAAGGGCCTGACACCGGGTAACATCTTGAAAACCGGATGTTGTCACGCGACGCAGGATAAAATGTGGATCACAGGGCCAGACGACCTTTCTTGGGAATGGTATCATGTTCTTGATGATAATCCTGACCCGGAATTTGCCCTTGATAAGGCTCCCACAACAAAATGCTGTGGTACGGAAATCAAACCCGATACCACTTGCTGCGCATAAGGTCCCATGACCCTACCGATCAGCCAAGAAACAGTACATTCTCCGGACTGGCAGGCCCTGAAAAAGGGCCTGCTAGGTTATGTTCACAAGCGCGTACCCGAACGCGATTGTGATGACGTGGTTGCCGATATTCTTGAGGCAATCATCCGTCACAGAGCAAAATTACAACACTCCGATAACCCATCAGCATGGATCTATGCCATCGCCAAAAACAAAATTACGGACCATTTCCGCAAAACGGCACGGCGTCACAATAATCTTAAAGACGCAATGAATGATCCAACTTTCAATGTTGCCGACCAACAGATCAACAAAGACGACATCATGTCGATTTCCGGGTTGGCCATTTGCCTATCCCCATTGATTGCCGGGATGGATCGACAGGATCGTTTGATCCTAAAAGCTATCGATCTTGAAGAAATGCGCCAGACAGATTATGCGGCACATCACGGCATCATCCTGCCAACAGTCAAATCCCGCATTCAACGTGCGCGCCAAAGGTTACGTAATCGACTGCTTGCCTGTTGCCCGGACGGATCAGCCCAGCCAAATCAAAATTGCGCACAGGGATGCGGCCCCGAAAATCAATGCGGTGGTGATGGTAACGTCATCTAAATTTTATGAAAATTTGGAGCGGGTGAAGGGAATCGAACCCTCGTATGCAGCTTGGGAAGCTGCCGTTCTACCATTGAACTACACCCGCTTAACGGCGCGTTTTATATCCCGGTTTCAGGTCAGGTGCAAGCCCATCCCCGATACCGGGATCATTTAATTTGGTGCGGTGCCAACCGCCATTTTGCACCGTCTATCAATCAGCGCGAAACAACTTATCGGGCGCGTTCAGAGATCGGCGCGTTTACCGACAACTCCATATCCCATGGGAAATAGATCCAGGTATCCTGCGAAACTTCAGTGATAAAGCTATCAACGATATCGCGTCCCAGTGGTTTGGCATAAACCGTGGCAAAATGCGCCTTTGGCAGTTTTTCACGCACAGCCTTGGCGGTTTTGCCAGTATCAACCAGATCGTCGATAATCAACATATCCGTGCCATCACCTTCAACACCTTTAAGCCATTCAAGATCGCCGCGAGTTTTGTCGGCATAGCTGCGAATGCACACGGTATCAATCAGACGGATATCAAGTTCGCGCGCGATGATCGCCGCCGGAACGAGCCCGCCACGGGTAATCGCGATAATGCCCTTATACGGGCCCTTTTCCAACAAACGCCACGCCAGTGCACGTGCATCGCGATGCATCTGTTCCCAGGAAACCGGGAAACCTTTGTTATAAGCTGCTTCGCTCACAAGCATTCTCCTGCGCAAAAACCAGATCGCCAAACCGGTCCGCGCCCCATCGCGACATACGAGGTTCACCGGACAGTCATAAAGCGTCATTCATAAATTAAGGCGTTTTCCTACGCTGAGTCACGATCAATGACAAGGTCTGGTTACGATCAGAAACGCAGCCTGCCTAAACGATCCTTCTTTTAGGAGGCTTTTTCATCCCCTTCTTCATGCTCACTGCCACGAAACAATGAAGCAACAAAAACAGGATAGGTCACAAACGCCAAGCCAAGAATGCCAAGCCAATTGGCCGGTGCCAAAGCTAGATAGCTATATTCAAGCCAGAACGCACTGCTTACGACGATGCCACAAACAATTACCGCATCTAATAGCAACAAAAAAAGTACGAATAACGTACGCCAAAGCGGCTTCCTATATTTGGCTTTGCCAAGATTCTCTGGAATATTCCAAATGACATTCTTCGCAGCATTGAATTTGTGACGCCAAAAACTGCCCAAACCAAAAAACTTAATTGTTCTGGATTTCGTCATTGGCGATGGCCAATATTTCCGCATAATCCACATAACAGTAAGCCGGAAACCAAAAACCAAAATCAGCGTAACGATTTCAATGCTGTCGATATCCAGCCCAAACTTACCGAATACAGGCCATCTGACAATGGCCTGATCCGAAAGGTATCCCCAACCATTTGTCAGCAGGTTTTCAAGCGCCATCGCATGTAAATAAACCCCCGCGACTCCTGCATCGATTGTTGGTGGCTGGATAACATCCTGAAACCCTTGAAGGTTAAAACCATACATCACAACCCGACCTGCGAACTCGCTGCGCCATGTACGGCCACTAAAAGTTCCGCTGTCTTGATCATCATCGAATGTAGCAGGCTTGGGGGCTTCAAATAAGACATGAGCCGACGAAATGGTATCAAACGGCACGCACCTTACTTCAGGACGCTCGCCAACCCCCAAAACATAACCAATATTGCGAATAACCTGTTGCCATGAAGAGATATCTGACTGGTTTGCAGCAGGGCACCGATAAGGATGACCTAAATTTTGATCTTTATCTTCATCCTGAAGGTCCGCGTTCAACACACCAGACGTCCAACCGTCGTAGGCTGATTGCTTTTCCGGCCAAATCAGTGACATCAATCTATCACGGCTATATTCTCGCCAAGCATCTGTAATGCCATACAATTTTTCTTTTCCGTCATAGGAAATCACGCCATCGCAATTCCAGTTCTTTACAACATTTTTGCTACCCTTTTCAGACGCCTGCAGCTTAGCTTTGCGCAAGCATAGATCCTCATACAGGGTCAATGCAGCAGACTTCAGGTAACTTTGATCTGCATTATGGCTATCATTCTGATTGGGTTTATCCGGATAAAGGCTATACGAAATTCCCCGAACATCCGACTGGCTCTTGGCATCTCCCCAACCGGCGACCGGCGTCACATACGCAGCCAATTCCTCAAGAACTTCGTTCTGCTCCCAACTTTTAAGCTCTGCCGCCGTAATAAAAACGGGAATACCACTTTCATGGTATTTTTTTAACACCAACATCAGCCTGTTCAGGCTTTGATCGAGAACATAGTTTTGGGGATAATTCCCCGCGTTCTCTGCTCCCACGTCGGGACCAGGTGGGCCTCGGCGATCCCGCAAGGTGAAATCCAGAAAAACAGCAAGCGGCTGTTCATAAAAAATGCCATCCAGCACCCTTGCATGCAAACCATACGGAACAGGCCAACTTGATCGCATATCCCGAAGCGCATCATCATCAACAATAACGACACCAATCGTGTCGGTATTTTCGGCCTCGTAAACCACACTCGAAAAAATACGATTAAAAAGCGCATAGGAATATTCGTCGACCGGCCTTGATATTTCTTCAGGCTCAAGCCGCATCAAAAGCCAGGCCCCAAGAACCACCGTTCCAATCCAACCAACATAACGCCAGCGCGGCACCAGACGTACGCTTGGTTTATCTTGATCTTTCTTGCTCATGCCTGATTAATTTCCACGCATACCGCTACAAAGTGCGCGCTGCTGGGGGTAACGAACCGTACATCCCATCACGAGCTCGTTGGCACGAACCGAATTACCGCTTTGCTTCACACGGGGATACAGGAATTCATATGCCTCAATCGGCCAATTGTAATAGGCAGCAACTGCTTCAATTCGTGAAACAGCAATATCGGTTTCCCCAAGCGAGTCCTGAAGTACTGCCCGTTTGATCTCAAATGGCAAAGGCAAATAATCCTCGCTTTTGACCAAATTAATATTCTGGATCGCCTTTTTCCGCTCACCCTGCTTTTCTCGCAGATTGGCAAAGGCCCAACGAACATAGGGATGTGTCGATGTATCGCCACTGACAGCTATTCGGGCTTCTTTTTCAAGCGCCCTGAAATCTATATTTTCATCCTCTTTCTGCAAAGCAGCCATGATGCCATTCGCCACATCATATTTGTGCAGAATATCCCGGTTCGCCTTAACCAGATTAGTAAAATTCTGAGTTTGTACCGATGTCCGGCGCATAGCCGAATATTCGCGCATGTTATAAGCAAAGATAGCCTCTGCCCGCTCTTTTGCCTCACCATGACGGTCCGCAAACTTATCCTGCAGAGATGTTAATGCATCTGAAAACTCCGTCAAAACCTGATTGAGCAACGCATTATCATTATTTTTCTGGGTGGCATCGAATTCTGCAGCTAACTGTTTTTCAAGTTGGTTCCGCGTATCCTGAAATAGGTTGTCATACTGCTGTTCGTATTTATCGAGCACCTCAAAGAAACGATCTGCTTCTGTAGGATTGTATCCGGCGCGCACCATCAGATCGACACCCATATGATCAGCTTCGCGCTCATCAGCGCGATCCCATACCGGCAGCAAAAGATCACGTGTCAGGATGTCACTACCATAAAGCTGGAATGCCTTGCGCGTCTGATCACCACCGCCCGAACGCGACACAGCAACATCGACCGCCGTGACCAAATAAGGACGAAGGCTTCGCAACAGTGAATCCGGATTATGTTGCAAAATAACGTGGCTGTATTCATGTGCCAAAACAAATGCAAGTTGATCTTCCGACTGCAAATAATTGAATACAGAATGATGAAGAAAAATCATGTTCTCGGGTAATGCCATCGCCCCGGCACTGGCATTTGCTAAAAGGTAAACCTTCACCGACCTTGTCGGTTCAGGAGAAGTGGCAATTATCTTATCAAGCACCGTCTGCGCATAATCCTGTAGGCCCCCCAAAGGGGCAATGCCCTTGGAATTTGCGAGCACTTCAAGCTTTGCCTGATGAATTTCTTCTGCACTGAATGGTTTGATTTCCGGCACAGCAACCGTATCAATATATTTCCCTTCGTCCGGAATCGAGCTTAAAAAAGGAAGATCAATCCCCGTCTGGTTGGTTACACAACCGGCAAGCGCAAAAGCCACCGCGAACAGCGGAATATATGATTTTTTCATGGTATTTCCGAAAATGATCAATTTTTACAAACGACTTCGGTCCCGGCACCACGACCAAGATTTCCCGTTGCCGTAGCTTGACTGGCGTCACATGTGATCTCAACCTTGCTGTTTTCCGCTTCGATCAGAACTTGATCCCCAGCAACCCAGTAATCATTCGGGTCACCTTCAAACCGAATATGATGCATGCGGCCTGCAACAGTTGATGTGCCGAAATATTGGACGACTTTTGGAAATTGATCGCTATTACGTGCCCCCAGCACCGGGTCCTGAGCCCCCGGTCCCGCGTATAATTCAACCTTGTACTTGGGGTGCTTGATTTCTGCTTTGGACACAACAAAATCCGCAGCGTAGGAATGGTTTCTTCCTACATCAAAAATCAGAACTGCCAACAGAATTACAAAATATATGAAGAATCGCTGCAAGTGCCCCTCCCCCTTCGAAATCCCCCTTTAAAGTTGAGTATTCTTGCATAAACACAACAAGAAACTGAACTACTCATAAGGCTAGAGAAAAGCTAGTCTTTCGGGGCAAATACTTAAACGTCCGGATTATTTCAATATTTCCCTTAAGCGCGCCTGCAATAGAACATCAAAGTCCTGCTTCAGATAACCAATAGCATCCTGCCAATCCCCAGGGGACAGCTGCCGATAAATCCGCATGGTTGGATACCATGGGCTATCAGCGCGGTTTACCATCCAGCGCCAATCGGTCGTGTAAAGTTGCAACATCCAGACCGGCAATCCCAATGCCCCTGCAAGATGGGCTGGCGCACTGTCGATGGTGATGATCAGGTCCATATCGCGCATCAAAACCGCGCTATCACCGAAATCGTGAATATGGTCGCCCATATCGGTAATCAATGCGCCTGCACCAAGCTTTGCGATATCGCCGCGCCGGTCGTCTACCTGAAAACTATAAAAACTGGCCCCTTTTTGGGCCATCAACGGCAACAACAGTTCAAGCGGGCAGGATCGATCTCGCGGGTTCAGTTTCCCCGCCCAGATCAGCCCGACTTTAAGTACCGTCCCCGCAGGCGGGCTTAGTCGTGCCTGCTTGCCTTTTGGTGCAGAAATATAGGGATCGGTGGAGATCCGATGCAAATCAGGCGCATTGATTTTCAAGACATAGGGCAAACTAAGCAATGGCACATGCAAATCAAACGGCGGCAGCTTCGCCCCCTTTTCAACAATGGTGCCAACACCGGAAACGGTTCGCATCACGGGGATCAGTTCGCCGCGACATTCCAAAATGATATGCGCGGCTTTTTTCGCGACCAAAGGAACGAAACGGGCAAACTGGATCATATCGCCAAAGCCCTGCTCGGCGCGAAGCAGCAATCGTTTGCCGCGCAGATCAGTCTTGCCATCCCATTCCGGAACGCTTTCAAGCGGGCGGATCGGGTTATCGGCAAGTTTGCGACGGGTTTCATACCCGGCCCAACCGGCGTCAAATTGCCCCATCGCCAATTGGGCCAATGCCTTGTCCCAATTGGCATCGACATAATCGGGGTCAATGGCAAGTGCCGCGTCAAAATGCGCGACCGCCTGATCAAAACGGTTGGTATCGCGGTAAACCAACCCGGCATTGAACGGATGCGATTTGATGGATGCATCAAGTTCCAGCGCCTTGGCATGGGCGGCGGCGGCCTCGTCGAAACGCATCATTTCGCGCAGGCAATTTCCCATATTCGACCAAAGCCCGGCATTGCCCGGGCGCAATTCCGCAGCCCGACGATACGCCATCAGCGATGCATCCAGCCGCTTGCTGCGCCGAAGCGCCACACCAAGGTTGTTCCAGACATCCGGCTGATCAGGGTTTTGTCGCAAAACCGCACCATATAGCGAAATTGCTTCATCAATATTACCGGTTTGATGGGCTTTCAGCGCGCGCGCAAAAAGTTCCGATTTCCCGGGCCGCGCCGTTGCTGGCGCTGCTACAACAGGTGCCGAAACCGCAACAGATGGCGATAACGCCGCAGTTTCGGCCTGCTTTTGGTGTGAATTGATCAGCTTGGCCTCGGACTTGGTCTGGGTCTGGGTCTGGGACTTGATCTGGGCCGAGGTCCGCGGCTGAGCCTTTGGCTCGCGTTCGGATGTCACCGGATTGACCGATACCGGCGTGGTCCCAAGCGTGTCCGCTGCACCAGCCGCACTCGTTACGGCTGCCTTTACCTTGCGGCTTCCCGTCGCCGTGCCGGTAGTGGCTTTTTTACCTTTTTTGGCCGCACGCGGCTTTGTCATGGTTTTAGACTTCGCCATTCGGGTTCCCTGTCCCGCAAAAACTGCATCATCATGATGGTTCACTGTCCAAAAGAAAAGCCGCGATCAGCTTTGATCATTGCCTGTCCCGCCCGGCATTTCGATCAAGCGATTCGCCGTATAAAAAATGCCCGACATGCAAATAGCATTATTTACTAAAAACACGAATAAAACCGGATGATTTTATCGCATTTAGTGATTTTGATATCATTTCAAACAAGCAAATTTTAATTATTTCGGTTATCTGGCGCTTTGCAGTAGCCTTTGTATGGTTGCAACCATCGGCATAATCAAAGGCACGTTTAGATGCTGCGTATGCTTGGGCAATTTGCATAGGGAAGCCAGACCGGAACATCAAACCGGAAAATTACACAAAACCAATTGATCCACGGTCCCTTAAAAACCGAAAACGGATTTTGGACCGCCGAAAACACGGCATCATCCTGTTTTGCCAAGCGGCGACAATTTAAAATGATCGCACGCAGTAAAACAGGCATCGAGGGAACAAATATCATCAGGCTTCAAAGGAGCGGGAGACCCTAATGGCCGAAATCAAAAGATCCGGCGGCTCTGTCGGACGCAAAGTCATTCTGGTTATGGTTGCATTGCTGATTGCGGGCTTTGCATCGATGATGACCATCCAGACGATCTCGCAACGCAATGCGATGATCGAAATCATGTACAATGAATCGGTCGAAAAAACCGAAATGCTGTCAACGGCGGTGCAGCCGGGCTTTATCGCCATGGATGGCAATTCGGTCGAAAAAGAATTCCGCAAAATCACCGACAAGGATAGTTCGCAGCTAGCAACACTGCTGGCCGCCAATCCGAACGGTGATGCAATCGCATCCTATCAGTCGGAAAATCTGCGCGAACACGATCTGGCCGCACTTGCCGAACCTTATCTGGAACGGTTGAAAAACAAGGAAGTCGTCAGCTTTGTTGATGGTGATGCCGTTATTGTTGCCGCGCCGATCACCAAGTATTCCAAGCGTCGTGACGAAGATCAGTATCGCGGCATGCTGATCACGGCCTGGAGCGTTGAACGCGTCAATGCCGAGGTCAAACAGGCCGTCATTATACAACTTGCATTGGCCGCAGGTATTCTTGCCGTCTTGCTATGCAGCACGTGGTTTATTCTTCGCCATCAAATCATCACCCCGCTGGTCAAAATCAATGGCGCCATGGCCGCCCTTGCCGAAGGCAACCGCGACATTCACATCCCCGGCCTGAACCGGCGTGATGAAATTGGTCAAATGGCCGCCTCGGTCGAGGTGTTTAAGGAAAACGCCAAGCGCGTCACCCAACTTGACCGCGAACGCGAAAGTGAACGCGAACAGGCCGAAGTCAAACGCCGTGATTCGATGAATGGCCTTGCCGGTCGGTTCGAACAAACCGTTATGGGTGTGGTTGATGGTGTTTCGGGTGCTTCGAACGAAATGCAGCAAGTCGCCCAGACCATGGTTGCCGCCGTCCACCAAAACGAAGCAGGCTCGCAGGCCGTCGTTACCGCCGTTGAACAGGCCAATCACAGCGTTGAAACTGTCGCCAGTGCGGCAGAACAGCTTGCCGTTTCCATCCGCGACATCAGTGCGCGCGTCAATGACACGTCCAACATCTCCGCCAATGCCAGTACCGAGGCCAACCGGGTCAACGAAATGGTTCAGGGTCTGGATATCTCGGCGCAAAAAGTCGGCGAAGTCGTGCAAATCATTCGGGCAATTGCCGAACAAACCAACCTTTTGGCACTAAATGCAACAATCGAAGCCGCACGCGCCGGTGATGCCGGCAAGGGTTTTGCCGTGGTTGCCAACGAGGTCAAAAACCTTGCCAATCAAACCGCCCGCGCGACCGAGGATATTTCAGCCCAGATTTCGGGCATTCAGGGGTCAACCCAGGAAGCTGTTGGCGCCATCGAAGGTATCACCAGCATCATTTCCAACCTGAATGGAATTGCATCCGAAGTCGCGGCTGCGGTTCAGGAACAGGGACACGCCACATCGGAAATTTCGACCTCGGTGCAACAAGCTGTGCAAAGCACCCAGGAAGTCACCAGCCATATTCACGAAATGCAAGCCGCCGCACGTCAAACCGGCGATGCGGCGCAGCAGGTACTTGATGCGTCCGAAAAACTTGGTACGCAATCCAGCACATTGCGCGATGAAGTCGGCAACTTCCTTGATGAAGTCAGAACAAGCTGATCACACGCCATTAACCAGACAAAAACGCCGCCTCGGTTGGACCGGGCGGCGTTTTTTAGTGTCTGTGCCCCTTGAAAATTCCGTTTAGCGCAACGGATCACAATCGCTTGCGGCATCGTCAAGCCGCATCATGATCACATCATCAAGATCGCGATATCCGTGCTGACGATAAAGTGGCTGCATATCATGTGTTGCCAACATCCATCGTTTAACCCGCGCAATATCAGGATGGCTGTGCAGGGCAGAAAGCATTCTGGCGGCAATCCCACGCCGCCGATAATCCGGATCGACAAACACATCGGCGACATAGGCAATCGCAATAAAATCGGTCACAACCCGGGCAAAACCAACTTGCCGTCCATCGCAATAGGCCCCAACCGGGATCGACATATCGACAGACCGATCAAATTCGCCACGTGTCCGGCCGCGTGACCAATAAGAATTGGCGACAAAGTCATAACAATAGGCAAGATCGATACGGTCGCGGTCACAACTGATGTCAATGTCACCCATTGTCGCCTCTTATTTCATGAACAGAGCCACAGACAGTGCGGCAATCGCCAGCCAAAGCAGGATCGATTGTTTGGAAATGCCACCGGTTTTGCGTTGCCCATTACTCGAACGACCGCGCATTGCCGCCACAGTATCGGGATGCAGGCGCAACCCCTGATCGGTAAAGACGGCCGCGGCCTGTTCGGCGGCTTCAATAACGCGTGGTAACCGGCGCAACATTGATCCAGCCTGACGGGTAGCTTCGGCAATTTTGGCCTCAGGGCCAAGATTTTCGCGCATCCATTCTTCGATCAGGGGGCGGGACAATTCCCACATATTCTCATTCGGACTCAGGATCCGCGAAAGCCCCTCGGTAACGATCATGGTTTTCTGCAACATCAAAAGCTGTGGCTGAGTTTCCATGCCAAAGGTTTCGGTGATCTGAAACAACTGCCCCAACAAACGGCCAACCGAAATATCGGATAATTCCTTGCCCAAAATCGGTTCACCAATCGATCGACACGCTTGTTGAAAGTTTTCAAGCGACTGGTTGCGCGGCACATAACCGGCTTCAAAGTGGATTTCTGCAACCCGGCGATAATCGCGGGTCAAAAAGCCCAAAAGCATTTCGGCCAGATAAAGCCGCGTCTGGCGATCAACCCGGCCCATAATGCCAAAATCAACAACGCTAACCTGCCCGGTTTCATCGACAAACAAATTGCCCGGATGCATATCGGCATGGAAAAATCCGTCACGGAAGACCTGCTGGAAAAACGCACCTGCGGCCTTGGCCAAAAGGGCGGAACGGTTAACCCCCATGCGGTCAAGCGCCTCGACATTATCGATACGCACACCTTTAACCCGTTCCATGGTCAGAACGTGTTCGGCGGTGCGTTCCCAGTCAATCTGCGGGATATAATAGGTGGGGTCGCTTGCGAAATTGTCGCGAAATTCGGATGCCGCCGATGCTTCAAACCGCAAATCCATTTCAAGATGCACGCTGTCTTCAAGCGTCTTGATGGTTTCCACCGGTTTCAACCGGCGCAAACGCGGCTGCGTCAGTTCAACAAGTTCCGACACCCAGTAAAACAGATCAAGATCACGGGCAAAGCGCACCCCGATATCAGGGCGCAAAACCTTGACCGCAACTTCACGGCCATCCGGTGTTGTGGCGAAATGCACCTGTGCGATGGATGCGGCCGCAACGGGCGTGTCATCAAATTCGACAAACAGGGTTTCGAACGGCCCGCCAAGCTGTTCGGTGATAATGCGCTTGGCAACTTTGGCCGGAAATGGTGGTAGGCGATCCTGCAAACTTGAAAGATCCGCCGCAACATCGTCGCCAATCAGATCGGCACGTGTTGCCAATGTCTGGCCCAGTTTGATAAACGCTGGCCCCAATTCCTCAAGCGCACGCGCCAAACGGCGCCCCGGTGGTAAATCGGAACGCCGTGAAAACGGTGCCGTCAGGCGGGCAAAAAATGCCAGCACATTGCCACCCGGGACAAGCGCCAACGGAAACAGCGCATCATGTCGCGCCAAAATCCGCGCCATGCCCAGCAGACGGAAGCTGTTACGAATAAAACGGATCATTCGCCCAACGCCCTCAAATCCGCCAACCGGAATGGATGGCGGCAATACCGCCCGATAAATTACGGTATTTCACCCGTTCGAACCCGGCGTCACGGATCATCGATGCAAATGTTTCCTGATCGGGGAACTGACGAATGCTTTCCGCCAGATATTGATAAGCTTCGCGGTTTCCGGCAATAAGCCGCCCGATTTCCGGCAACAACTTGAACGAATAGGCATCGTAAAGCTTGTCAAAGCCCGGCAACACGACCTTGGAAAACTCAAGACACTGAAACTTTCCGCCCGGACGCAGCACACGATAAGCTTCGGAAAGGGCTTCGGTTATGCGGGTCACATTGCGAATACCAAAAGCAATGGTATAGGCATCAACCGAATGATCCGGCAGTGGCAGTTTTTGCGCATCGCCAACCGTCCAGTTGATGTTTTTAAGCAACCCGTGATCCGCCGCACGATCCCGACCGACATGCAACATTTCATAATTGATGTCGCAAACCGTAACCGACCCGCCACCCTTTTTCAAAAAGCGAAATGCGATGTCCCCGGTCCCACCGGCAACATCAAGCAACTTCATGCCTGGGCGTGGCTTCAGCTCGTTGATAAACGTATCTTTCCACAAACGGTGGACGCCACCGCTCATCAGATCGTTCATCAAATCGTATTTGGACGCGACAGTATCGAAAACCTCGCGCACCATCGATGCCTTCTGGCTTTCGGGCACGTCCCGAAAACCAAAATGGGTTGTCTGTTCGCCGTTTTCGCCCCCGGCTGGGCCTGTGTGCTTGCTCATGGTCGGGAAAATAGCGCAGCAACCGCCATCTCGCCAGTGGAAAGCCACGTAAATTCGCAAATACCCTGTTGGTCCGTATAACTTTCTGCTAGGACCAAATGACTTGGACGGAACATTAAATTGACTCTTAAAGACAGGACACCCCGATGAGCTGCTTGGTCAAAATCTGTGGAATCAATAGCGAAGACGCCGCCATCGCCGCCATGAGTGCCGGAGCTGACGCGCTGGGTTATGTCTTTTTCCCGCCAAGCCCGCGTCACATATCGCTTAACGGTGCCGCCACCCTGACCGAACGTGTCCCTGACAGTATCCTTAAGGTCGGCTTGTTTGTTGAAGCTGGTGACGCCGCACTTGAAAATGCAATCCGAGCCGGGCATCTGGACGTCCTGCAACTTCATGGCAAGGAAAGCCCGGAACGTGTTGCCGAGGTAAAGGAAAAGTTTGGTCTGCGCGTCATGAAGGCGATTTCCATCAGTACCGCTGCCGATATCGATTCTGCGGCGTCGAAATATGACGGTGTTGCCGACTTCCTGCTATTCGATGCCAAACCGCCAAAAAACAGCAACCTGCCCGGTGGCAATGCCGTCAGTTTCGACTGGACGCTTCTAACTGGGCGCAGTTTCACAAGCAACTGGATGCTGGCCGGTGGCCTTGATCCGGACAATGTCGCCGATGCGGTCCGCATTTCCGGTGCCCCTTGGGTCGATGTATCGTCAGGTGTTGAAAAAACCAAAGGCGTCAAAGACGCGCGCAAAATTGCCGACTTCATCCACGCGGCAAAGGGTTACTGACCCTAACCGGCCCCACAACCGACTGCTTTAACGATTTCTGAAGCGATTGCAGCGACCATCAATCAGTCGAGGACGGTCATTGCCGCCCTTTTCCAGCTAGGGTAAAAAATGGCGCAGACGCTTCGATCACAGACCCAAAAACTGTTGCATGGCGTCGACCATCAATCGCGGCTGTCGCGGTCTGTGCATCTGCTTTTGGCATCCCTGATTATTATAAATGTCATCTGCGTCATCCTCGACACGGTTCAGGACCTTGCCGACCGATATTTCACGCTGTTTCTGATCATCGAATTGATCTGTACGGCCGTTTTCACCATCGAATACATATTGCGGATCTGGTCCGCTCCCGATGACCCGGAATTTACCGGTCGCGGCGGACGATTGCGCTATATGCTACGTCCGATGGCGATCGTTGATCTGATTGCCATTCTTCCGGCCTTCCTGTTCTTGTTTACCTCTGTCGATCTGCGCTTTATCCGAATCGTGCGGTTGTTGCGGTTGCTGAAATTCACCCGATACTCTACCGGGCTGGACTTGATGTTGATGGTCTTCCGTCAACAGTTGGGTATTTTCGGTGCCGCCAGTGCCGCATTGGCCTGTATGCTGGTCTTCAGCGCCGGTGCTATTTATCTGGCCGAACACCAAGTACAACCCGATGCCTTTGGTGATCTTCCCAGTACCCTGTATTGGAGCATCATCACCCTTACCACTGTTGGTTATGGCGATGTCGTGCCAATCACAGCCGTTGGAAAATTCCTGGCCAGCATCATTTCCCTGACCGGAATCGGGATTGTTGCCGTTCCGGCCGGTATTCTGGCATCGGCCTTTTCCAGCGAACTGCGCCGCCGCGAAGATATTTATCGCCAACAGGCCGCCCACCATCTTTCGGGCAAACGCCTGACCGAGGCGATGCGCCGCAAACTGCGTTCCCATCAGGAAGAACTTGGTATCAGCGATGAACAGGCACAATCAATCATCGCCGATATCCACGATGTCCATCACGACCACGAAGATGAACTTCTGATTTGTCCGCATTGTCACAAACCCCTGCATCTTGAACTTTCCGAACCCCACGAAGAACCATCTAATCAAAAGCCTTGACGCATGACCAATCTCTGATCATAGTTTTCCTCATGAAAACACACGGCATGAACCCAATCCTTATTGCTAATCGTTGGTGGTGGTCCGCATAAGCGGGCGGCCAATTATCATGCCCTAAACCTACCGGCCGCCTGATCTTTGCAGGCGGTTTTGTGTTTTCAGATCCTTTTTTCATTTGCTGAAACGTCACAATCCGCCTGCGGCAGCGCCCCGTAAACGGAGAATCTGACGTGACCAACCCGACCCCAAAGCCCCACGAAACAACCGGCCGCAACATCAGCAGCGAATATCGATATACCACCGATGGCGGTATTGCTGTCATTCGCCGCCAGACGGAAATCACCTATGAAAATGCCACCGAGCATCTGATTGATGCGTTGGATCGGACCAAGGGTGTTTTGCTGTCATCTTCCTATGAATTTCCGGGGCGATATTCGCGTTGGGATATGGGGTTTTCAACACCGCCGCTTGAAATCACCGGGCGTGAACGCGGCTTTGCCATCCGCGCCCTAAATGACCGCGGCCGGGTGCTGTTGCCCGTCATCGAAAAAATCCTTTCTGACCATCACCATATTGACGGCCTGACCAACGGCGATGATGGCATATATGGCTTTGTCGGCAAGGCCGCCGCATGGTTCCCCGAAGAACACCGCAGCCAGCAACCCAGCCTGTTTTCCGTCGTGCGCGCCATCCGCGATCTGTTTGCCCATAAGGGCGAGGAACGTTTGGGTCTGTATGGTGCGTTCGGATACGACATCGCCCTTCATTTCGAACAGATATCACTGACGCAGGATCGCAGCCGCGATCACAAGGATGTTCATCTTTACCTGCCCGATCAGATCATTACGGTCGATCATGCATCCAAGGTCGCGACCCTGTTTGAATATGACTTCATTGCGCCTGACGGGCGCAGCACCGCCGGGCTTGAACGTATCGCACAGGATCACCCGCCGTCGCATGGCGCAAACACGGCGGTCGAAAATGACATGATAGACGGCGAATACGCCGCCGTGGTCGATGAAACCAAACCGCGCTTTGCCCGTGGCGAACTTTTTGAAGTCGTCCCCAGCCGCGTGTTCCGCACGGAATGCAAAACCGCGCCGTCGGAAATATTCCGCCGCCTGAAACGGCGCAACCCGGCACCTTATGGCTTCCTGATCAATCTGGGCGATGGCGAACACCTGATTGGGGCCTCGCCGGAAATGTATGTTCGCGTAACCGGTCAGCGGGTTGAAACCTGCCCGATTTCCGGCACGATTGCGCGCGGCCGCGATGCGATTGAGGATGCCGAAAATATCCGCACGCTGTTGAATTCGGCCAAGGAAGAATCCGAATTGACCATGTGTACCGACGTTGATCGCAACGACAAGGCGCGCGTTTGCAAACCCGGCAGCATCCGCATTCTGGGCCGTCGCCAGATCGAAATGTATTCACGCCTGATCCACACCGTTGATCATGTCGAAGGTCGCCTGCGCGACGGGTTCGATGCGTTGGATGCCTTCCTGACCCATTGCTGGGCTGTAACCGTGACCGGTGCCCCGAAACGCGCCGCAATGAAGCATATCGAGACCGTCGAACGCAGCCCGCGTGCCTGGTATGGCGGGGCAATTGGCGCGGTTCTGTGCAATGGCGACCTGAATACCGGCCTGACATTACGCACGGTGCGCTTAAAACAGGGTATTGCCGAAGTCCGCGCCGGGGCAACATTGCTGTTTGATAGTGAATCTGCCGCCGAAGAAGCCGAAACCGTGCTGAAAGCATCGGCAATGATCGATGCCGTCACCCGCGACGCCAAAGACGAAGCCATGATTGATCCAACGGTATCGGGTGTTGGTAAACGTGTACTGTTGATCGATCACGAGGACAGTTTTGTCCAAAACCTGGCAAGCTATATCCGCGCAACGGGGGCCGAGACGTTAACGCTTCGCCCCGGTTTCCCCGACGAAGCATTTGACGATTTCAAACCCGACCTGGTGTTTCTGTCACCCGGCCCCGGACGCCCCGATGATTATGGCTTGCGTCAAAGTATCGAACGCGCCCTTGCCGCCGGGCTTCCGGTTTTTGGGGTTTGTCTTGGCTTGCAGGGGATTGTCGAATTTTTCGGTGGATCGCTCGGCCAACTTGACACACCGATGCATGGTAAACCGTCAAAGGTGAAACTGGATCAATTCGATCCCCTGTTTGACGGGCTTCCCGATGAAATTGTTGTCGGGCGTTACCATTCACTGTTTGCCGATCTGGCAACACTGCCCGCCGATCTGAAAGTAACCGCACGCAGCAGCGACGGAGTTGTGATGGGCATTCGCCATCAAAGCCTGCCGATCAGTGCGGTGCAATTTCATCCCGAAAGCCTTCTAACGCTTCAGGGCGATGTCGGGATGCGCATGATCGCCAATCTGTTGCGCAACCCGATGGGCACACTGCCGGGCAAGGTGGAAACCCTAGATAACGATAAAGACGAAACCACAACAATCAAAGCGGCCTGAACCCGCCAGACAATCAAACAACCTGACCCAACGCCCTGTCATCGACCTTCCCCCCTTGGTCGATGAAACCCGGGTCAGGAAAACGCAACGGCCGCGCTCCTCCCTCGCGGTCGTTGCTTCCCTTTAATTGGGATCAATCTTTAATCAGGATTAATCTTCATCATCCAGCGTGCCGTCGACCACGCTATAATCTGGCGGCGGGGCTGTTTGGAATTTCTCGGGGTCGGCCTTGTGCTTGTCACGTGTGCGCGAAATCCAGCCGCCATAAAATGCCTTGGGCTTGGGTTCAGTCGGCGCACCGGCACGCACCGGGCGCGGCGCAAAACGGCCAAGACTGATCAGGCGATCATACATCACGATATTGGCCGCAATCGCGACATTGACGCAGAAGCTCATCGGGATCTTGACAATAAAGTCGCATTGTTCCTGCATTTCCGGTGACAAGTTGCCGCGCTCCGGGCCAAGGATATAAGCCGCCCTAGACGGATGCTTGAAACTGGGCAGTTCAATCGCATCCGAGGTCAGTTCCACACCGACCATCCGGCACCCCGATGGCAGGAAAAAGTGATCATGATCGGGGAAATGATAATACGGCATCTGTTCCGTCGCCCGCGATGTATCGGTTATATTAGACCGTTCATCGCGAAAATCCGCGTCGACCGTAAAGGCAAAGCTGGCCCCAAAGGCATGTGCAGAGCGAAACAGGGTGCCCACATTCAAGGGCTTGCTCGCCCCTTCGATTCCGATCCCGAAATATCCGCGCATCATTTCCTCCGTGCTGCACGCCCATGGTGCGCTTGGCACACACTCCAATAAAAAAAACTGGGTCGGCTATACCCCCACAGGGCGAATATGGCAAGCCAGCGGGATCGCGCCCCACCCGGCCAACAGGACCCCTGTGGAACAAACCCACCAGCATAACGTTTTACATAAAACAAAACAGGAACCGGGAAAATCCGGGCATTGCCCATCCCATGTTCCGATTAAAAACGAGCAACCGATCCATAATACTGCAGGAGAATACCTGATGAATTGGGACCAGATCCAAGGCCGCTGGAAACAAATGCGCGGTAACATCAAACGCGAATGGGGCCGCCTGACCGACGATGATGTCAACCAGACGCAAGGCCAGCGTGACAAACTGATTGGCCTGATCCAAGAAGCCTATGGTGTTGAACGCGAAGAAGCCGACCGGCAAATCAGAAACTGGTTTTCGCGTCTCTGACATTTCATTGCCAACCCACCCTCAACGAATTTACAAAGCCCGTCATGATCATTCCCCCTTGATCCCGACAGGCTTTGTGTTTTCTATGCAGGTAACATTTCATCCATCAGCGATATCGGAAAATCATGCCTGTCAAATCCCCGTGCATCGGCATTTGCGTTCTTGACCCCACTGCGGACTATTGCACCGGATGCTATCGAACAGGCGATGAAATCGGGGCTTGGATGGGCATGAGTGACGGTGGCAAAAAACGTGTTTTAGACCTTGTTCGAAAAAGACGTCAGGCAACGGTCCGTCCTTCATCAAAAGCCCGTCAAACCAAGTCATAAACAGATGCATTGTCGCAATGCATTGCGAAGCGGATTTTTCCACCCCAAATAAAAAGTCCGGTTCATCGAAGGGCGCATAACATGCCGGACAGCAAAAATCAGAATGGAAATGCCGCTTGTGATCTTCGGCGCATGATGCGCCGTGCGCCGCATACCGTTCTGGCAACAACGGCCCGTGATCATAAACAGGTCACAGATGGCTGGCCGGTAACATCTATGGTCGTTCCGGCCGTTCACATTGATGGCAGCCCGATTTTACTTATTTCCGATTTGGCCGACCATACCCGCCATCTGCAAAGCGATCCCCGGCTGTCATTACTGTTTATCGATCAGCTCAACGATCCCGCACAAAACAAACGGATCGATACAGACAGTGCCAGACTTACGATTTTTGGCCGTGCTGTTCCCGATACGGCACCCGATACCCGCAAACGGTATCTGACCGCGCATCCGGATGCCGGGCAATATGCTGACTTTGCCGATTTTGGCTTTTACCACGTCGCGGTCGAGGCCGTTTACTGGGTCGGCGGATTTGGCAAGCAACGCCGCCTGAACGGAAATCAGTTCATTGCCGGGGGCTGTCTTTCACTCGTTGCCGGGCATGATGATGTCGTCGGTCATATGAATAACGATCACGCCGATGCCATTGCCGATATTGTTGGTCATTTCACCGATAAGAACAAAAATGACGGCTGGAAAATGATCGCCATCGACTGTGATGGAATGGATTTAGAACGCGATTCTGCCGATTCCCCCCGTTTAAGGATCGAGTTCCCCGGAACGATCAAAAGTCCGGGCGACGCACGCGACATTCTGGTCGAAATGTGTGAAAAAGCGCGCGGTCAGATGGCCTGAATTGGGCAATGAAGATTTAATTATCACTTTCGAAACCAGACTTTTCGTAAACGCAAAAACGTCTACGTTTTCCTTGGTATTGGGCCAAAGGACCGGTTGCTTTTAAGACACCTTTGTAACAATATGTCGCAACGCAACCGGTTAACCCACATATCGGTTGTGTATAATTGCCTTTTAACCCCCAGACTTAATCCCACCAGGAGAGATCCGTGCTGCAATCAGGACCCGTTGTCAGCCGTGTAGGCCTTGAAACTCATGGCCTCAAAAACCTTGGCGCCGTTCACTGGAATTTGGACGCTGCAGGCCTTTACGAACATGCGATCCGTCGTCAGGAAGGTAAAATTGCCAAAGGTGGCGCATTTGTTGCGTTGACCGGCGAACATACCGGCCGTTCCCCGCAGGACCGTTTTATCGTCGAAGAGGAAAGCACCAAGAACGAAATTGATTGGGGCGACGTTAACCGCCCGGTCAGCCCCGAAGTATTCGATCGCCTGTATCAGAAAGTGCGTGCTTACTTTCAGGGCACCGAACTATTCGTTCAGGACTGCTATGCCGGTTCTGATCCACGTTTCCGCCTGCCGGTTCGCGTCGTTACCGAAAACGCGTGGCACAACCTTTTTGCGCGCAACATGTTCATCCAGCCGCAAAAAGATGAATTGCGCGATTTTGCACCGGATTTCACCGTTCTGCACGCCCCGGGCTTGCAAGCGGATCCCGAAGTCGACGGCACCCGCTCCGAAGTTTTTGTCGTTGTATCGTTCGAACGCAAAATGGTTATCATCGGCGGCACCTGGTATGCTGGCGAAATCAAGAAATCGATCTTCTCTGTCCTTAACCATATTCTGCCCGCCAAAGGCGTCATGCCAATGCATTGCTCGGCCAATATGGGCAAGGACGGCGATACCGCGATCTTCTTTGGTCTGTCGGGCACCGGCAAAACCACCCTTTCGGCCGACGCATCACGCACTCTTATCGGTGATGACGAACATGGCTGGGGCGAAGACGGCGTCTTTAACTTCGAAGGCGGTTGCTATGCCAAGGTGATCAAACTTTCGAAAGAAGCCGAACCGGAAATCTATGCCACGACCGAAACATTTGGCACGGTTCTGGAAAACGTTGTGATGAACAAGCAATCGCGCCAGCTTGATCTCGACGATGCACGTCACACCGAAAATACCCGCTCTTCCTATCCGATTGAATTCATCCCGAATGCATCGGAAAACGGCCGTGGCGGTCATCCGAAAAACATCATCATGCTGACCTGTGACGCATTTGGTGTTCTGCCCCCGATTGCCAAGCTGACCTCGGCACAGGCGATGTACCACTTCCTGTCAGGTTACACCGCAAAGGTTGCTGGCACGGAAAAAGGCGTCAAGGAACCAACCGCTGCGTTCTCGGCTTGCTTTGGTGCGCCGTTCATGCCGCGTCATCCGTCGGTTTATGCCAAGCTTCTGGGCGAATTGATGGAAAAACATCAGGCCAATTGCTGGCTGGTCAATACCGGCTGGTCCGGTGGGGCCTATGGCGTTGGTTCGCGTATGAAGATCGGCTATACCCGCGGTCTTTTGAATGCGGCCCTCAATGGTGAACTGACAAATGCCGACTTCGCAACCGATCCGTATTTCGGCCTGGCATATCCGACCGCCTGCGGCGATATCCCGGCAGAAGTTCTGAACCCGCGCGACAGCTGGTCGGACAAAGCGGCCTATGACAAGGCCGCGGCCAACCTGACCGGCCTGTTCGAAAAGAACTTCACCAAGTTCGAAGAACATGTCGATGGTGATGTTCGTGATGCCGCCATCCGCAGCAATGCCGAAGTCAAAGCCGCCGAATAAGGCAAAATAATTTCAGATAGAAAGCCGGCGCATTTGCGTCGGCTTTCTATTTTCGACATCGTGATCGACAAAACCTTGCCCCGGTTGATCGTTACCGAAAAGTTCACCCCCAAGCGACTTGTGATTATCACTTCTTTGGGTTTTACTTTGGATCATTGGTAACAGGCGGCAACGGATTCGAGGCTGAATCTGAAAAATAATGCCTGTTTTGCAGTTACATCACAGACGATACGTCTCGTAACGTCTTGCGACGAAACTCGTAAACTATCGTGCATTATCAGAACGGCCGGAAAAGAAGACCATTGTGACATTCGGATTGCTGTTGCGCCCAATTTACCGCCTGATCGGCGTTGTTTGTTTGATTACCGGTGTGATGACCGGATCAAAACAAGCCGCCGCAGAACCCCCGCTCCTACAGCCACCCAATCCGCGCCAGAACGTCATCTTGATGTGCAATCCGTTCCCACCGTCCAAGATTGCAGATCGCCCGGTGATGCCGGGTTCTGATGTGGAAATCCTCAGGGCGGCTTTTGCGGTCAGCCATATCGCGGTGATTACACCATTTTATCCCTGGAAACGGGCCTATCTGATGGCCGAACAAGGCGCCGCTGATGGTCTGTGTTCGTGTAGTTATTCCCCTGAACGCGAAACAGCATTTTTATATTCCAACGAGCTTGGCCGCGAACATATTGGTCTGTTCAGCTTGAACAATGCGGCACTTGATGGCATCGAACAACTGGCCGATGCCAAACAGCTGACGATTGGAGTTGTTGCAGGCTACACACTTGAAAGCCAGGCACGCAATGCGGGCCTTGATGTCATTTCAGCCAACAGCGAGAACGCTCTGCTTGGGCTTTTGCTGGCACGCCGCCTTGACGCTATCTTCAGCTTTCAGGCACCAATGCAATACACAATCCGCACGCGCAATCAAACGCATGACCAACAGGTCAAACTGAGCTATCGCGACATTGATAACAGCCCGTATTATTCCTGTATCTCGCGCAAGGCCAAAAGTTCCGGCTTTTTGCTTGAACGGCTTAATCATGGACTAACCGTGTTGCGCAAGAACGGCGTTTACGGCGATATTCTTGAAAAATACGGCATGCTGGCCGAAGAACACGAAATCCTTGCCCCGTTAAACAACCGATAAGCCCGTGCGCCACCGCTTTGATGCATGTTACCGCAGATATTCGAACAGCGACATATCGACAATCTGACCAGCCACTGAATAAGACGCTTCAAGCTGCACCGACAGGGTTTCAAGATTGACCATGGCTTCGGCCAGATCGACCTCGGACAGATCAGTCACGATACCTTCAGCGGTCAATTGGAAATTCGTATGCATATCGACAACGGCCTCAAGTTCATCCTGTGTCAGTGATACCTGTGTCTGCATCTGTGAAATGCCTTCAACCGCATCCTCAATAAGGGCCATCGCCTCGGTCAAAGCAGTTTCATCAATCGGGTCCGAAGACGCATAAGCCGTAAGGTTAAGCGCCCGCAAAGCCTGTTCGAACGGCGTCTGGTCTGCGGTGATGCCATATTCAATCGTCGTTCCATCGGCTACTTTTACCGATGCGACATCGTTGTTGCCGGAATAATAACTTGTATCGGTTGTACTTGGCGATGTCAGAGCCGCGTAATCAGCTACATCAACCGACACCGGTGCTGTATTGGTTGCCGATCCTGCAAAAAGATACCGATCCTCGTACTGGGTATTCAAAAGCGATGCCATAGTCGCAAGAGCCGCCGTCGCGGATTCATTGATGCCTTCAACATTTGTGCTGCCGGTGCTAAGCGCGCCCGAAATATCGGCCGCCATATCACTTAGCAAATCAACCATATCGCTAAGCGTTGAATAATACATTTCAACCCGGCTTTGGATTTGTTCGGCCAAATCGGCATAGGCTGCTGATTCCGATATTTCGGCGCTTAACGTACTGATAATATAAGAATTATCCGAAATTCCGGCATAAGAATCGGATTTCATTCCGGAACTGGATTGTTTGGTGGCATCGGCCAATTGCGATTGTACACTTCGCATCTGATTCAACAGGTTTTGCTGCATGGCGGCTGTCGAAACTCTCATGTTATTTACCCTTTACCGGACAGCTTCAAGCAAGGTGTCCATCAGCGACTGCGTGATCTCAAGGATCGCGGCGGCGGCCTCATAGGCACTTTCAAGATTGGCCAATGTCAGGGCCTCTTCATCGGTATTAACACCGTATTGGTTCGAAAAACTTTCAACAAGATCGCTATAGGCGGTTTCAGCGACACTGGCTTTGGTCTCGGCCGAGGATGCCTGTTGTGCAACATCGGACAATATTTCCGAGGCATAATCTGACAGCGTGGTTTTGGTGCTGCCAAGGTTGCCAGCTGAATCAAAACTGACATTGGTGTCGAACACCTCTGCCAAAGCTTCGGCCACATCGGAACTTCCCGATGAAATCACGCTGTCACCAACCGCAAGGGCCGCATCATCCGATCCCGCCCCTGTCGGCACCAGACTTGAATCGGCAAGCCAGTCGGCATTGACAGAAATGTCATCGGCACCGGTGCCGGTAAACATGTCATTCAGGCCAAAATAATCGGAAAAACCCAATGCATCGGCGCCAATTTCGGCGTCCATATTGACAATCGAAACCCCGTAATCGTCATCGGAACTGGCAATCGTCAACGTCCCATCGGCATTTACCGTTGCCGTCATATTGGTTGATGCATTGATTTGATCAACAAGATCCTGAACGGTGGCCACAGTTGTCAGATCGATATCAAGAATTTCAACCGCATTGCCGTCTTCATCGGTTGCGGCAAACCGCACGGTACCCGTACCGGCAACAGCATCGGTCAAATCTGTTGTTTCGCTTGAATTCAATTCGCTGGCACCGGGAAACGACGTCCCAAGATTGATGACAGCATTGATGCTATCCATCAAGGTCACCGCAAGGTTATCGAGCTCGGCCTGAATATCAGGAAGGGTTTCATCGCGCAGATCAATCAACCCGCCGAGTTCGCCACCGCTGACATCATCCATGATCGAATTGCCATTGACCGTGATCTCGCCAAAGCTGGTATCAGCATTCACCGCCCCAACAGCGTTGTATTCCAGTTGCTGAACCTGACTTCCGACAACAAGGGTGCCCCCAATATAGATCTGCGTCTGGTTCGATCCACTTGTATAATAGCTTATATCAACCAGCTCGGACAATTTCTGAACCGCAACTGAACGGGCATCTTCCAGTTCGCTTGACGACAGTGTCGTCCCGTCCGTGCCGCTTAGTTGATCGTTATAGTTCTGGATCTCAGTCAAAAGCGTATTGATCTGATCGACCGTATCCTCAATTGACTGATCAGCCGCAGAACGCTGATCCTGTACACTGTCAGAAAGATCATTCAGTTCCGTGGCAATCTGTTGCGCATCCGTCAAAGCCAGTGACTTGGCAGATTGGCTGTCGGCACTGGCGGCAAGCGATGCAATCGAGGTTTCCAGATCTGTGATCAAGGTCGAAATCGCATCGTCATCACCAACAGTTCCGAAATTGCTGGCAACAAGTTCCAGAGGATCGGCAAAGACCGAGGCATAGCCACTTTCCGATGCGCTTTCATTAATGGCCTTGATCAGATAAATATCGACCGTTGACCCCACCGATGTGACGGATACGCCAACGGCGGCTCCCCCGTTGACATTGCTCGCCAAACTGGCAGATTTGGTCGTGTATCCTTCGACCGACGCATTTGCGATGTTGTTCGAAGATACAGCGATCCCGGCCTGGCTTGATTGCAATGCGCTTAGCGCAGCGGTTTGGGCAGCACGGATCGACATGATTCTGACCTGTCAGTTGCCAAAATTGCAATTACATCTTGAAGTTAAGGATCGTCTGCGTCGTCTTGTTGTTCAGATCGCCATCCTGATCATATGACGTTGCCTGATCACCCTTTGTCGCAGCCCAGCCCGCACGGATGCGCTTCATGCACGCATCTCGTTTGGCCGTCAGACGAACATTGTTGCGATCAAGCTTGGTTCGCAAACTGCGCACGGCATCGATATTAACAATCTGCCCCGCCAGCGGATTGGTCGGATCAGCCTGTTTCTGAGCACGAAGTTCAGCCTGCAATTCGTTTTCAAGCAGGGTTTTTTCGGCGGTAATATCGGGCAGCAAATCATATTGCGCCTGTTCAAGGATGCGCCATTCGACATCCAGAAGTTCTTCAAGACGATGAATGATCTGTGTTACCGCATCACTGTCGTTACGAAGGGCCAATGCCAAAGCAGTCATATTCCCATATCCCCTTAATTCACGGCCGAAATCAGCGTGTCATACATGTCACTGGTCGTTGAGACGACCTGGGCCGCCGCTGAATAGGCCTGTTGGGCGACAATCATTTTGGAAAACTGGCTGGTGGTATCGACAGTCGAGCTTTCCAACGAATAATCGGCAAGCGTACCGGTGCCACCATCGCCCGGCGTTTTCAGCACATAGTTACCCGATGTATTGCTTTCCCGGTAAACAGTGTCGCTATAGGCTGTCAGACCATCAGCATTGGCAAAATCAGCCAGCACAACCTGATAGACCGGTTCACTTTCGCCATTTTCATAGGTGACCGACACCACCCCGTCATCCGCGATGGAAATCTCGGCGATCTCGCTATAGTTCGAGCCGTTCTGATCGACCGAATACATCGTCATGTCGCCATCTCCCTCGTCCGAGGCAAGTTGCTTCAGACCATCATCATCACCAGCAGTGCCAAGGTCGGAAACGATCGAGCTGTCATTCGCCCCCGTGGTCCAGCCGGTCACAGTCAGGGTTGCGCTGTCGGTTACATCGGTGCCACCGGAATCAGTAATCGCAGACAGATTACCATCGCCGTCAAATGAGATGGTCAGGGGGCCACCGGCCGACGTGCCGGTCACCGTGGTACCATCCGAGGTCAGAACCGGATCGGAATAGGTCAGTTCCCATTCGTTTGCCGCAGTCTTTTCATAACCATAGGTCACCGTGTGACTGGTGCCGAGACTGTCGAAAATCTCGACATCGACGGAAAATGTATCGCCCACTGCCGCATCTGCCGGAAGATTAACGACCATCGAAACTTCGGTCGTGGCTTCGGCCGTCCCGGTCAGGTTTTCAAGATTGATGGTAGACAGTGCGGATGTACTTGTCGGAACGGTTCCGTTGACGGGATCACCATTCTCATCAAGCGCATATCCCATCAGGTAATAACCGGAACTGTTGACCAGATTACCATCAGAATCGGTATCAAAATCACCGGCACGTGTGTAATAGACATCGCCGTTGGCATCGGTCACGACAAAGAAGCCGTCGCCCGAAATCGCCAGACTGGTTGCCGTATCATCCGCCTGAATCAGACCTTGTGAACTGATATTGGTCTGGGTCGATGTAAGCACCCCGTTGGAATAACCACTTGTCGTCGAACCGGGTGTCGTCACCAGCGACGAGAAAGACGTGGTACTATCTTTGTAACCGACGGTTTCACTATTGCTGATATTGCCCGAAATCACACCAAGCGACGTCGATTGCGCATTCAGCCCCAAAACGGCGGAATTCAGTGCACTGCTTAAACTCATGACCTTGATCCTTCACTTCAGGAAACTGTTTGCGTGCCCTGAACGTCCGAGATCGAGATATCGACCCCGTTGACATACAGCACGGCCTCATCACCGGTCAGGTCGATTGCCGACACCACACCGGTCATCAGAATTTCGGAATCTATGGAACTACCGTCGGAATCGGTCGCTTCGACCGAAAGGGTATAGGTGCCCGAGCTCAGCGTACTGCCGTCATCGGTCGTGCCATCCCAGATGAAATTATTCGCACCTTCCGATCCGGTCGTGGTCGTCTGATAGACCACGTTGCCGTCTTCGTCGGTAATTTCGATGCTCACACTATCGGCCGCATCATCAAGGACGAAATACCATTCGGCCTCGCCATCTTCGAGCGGGGCAGTATCGCCAACGGCAACGATATCTGTTCCCAAATAGGACTGGGCGGCGCTGTTATCGACAACCCCCTGCAAGGTCAAAAGCGATTCCGACAAATCAGACAATAGCGAATTGTTCTGTTCCGCCAGTTCAAGCTGTTCAAAGGTTGCAAGCTGGGTGGTGATTTCCGAGACATCCTCGGGATCGGTTGGATCCTGATTCTGGAGTGTCGTCAGCATCAGCGTCATATAGGTTTCATAGGTCGAGCTTTCGCTCGTGCTTGACGAACTTGTCGTGCTCGACGATGTGGTCGCAGAACTCGCCAGGCTATCGTATGTCAGGCCGCTGAGGTAACTCATCACTGCCTCCGGAAATCGAACTGTTAAATTTGTCTATGTTCGTTTCACGCAGGCGGACGGAAAAACTGGCGCCACAAAGTTACTTTTTTTGAAAATAAAAAAAGGAGCGCGGGTGCGCTCCTTTAAAATTACGTGCTGAAATTACCGGCCCATCGCGACCTATTGATCTGGTGGCGGCGGTGGTCCGGGGCGATGCAGCGCCAGCTCGGCACGGTCAGCCAATGATAACTTAACCGCAACATTGGCCATATGATTAAGGATATTGGTAAAGTCACGACCGATACCGTCTTTCAACTGATCAAAAGCAACGCGGATATCTTCATCCGTCGCATTATCGCGTAACAAAACTTCGCGCAATTCCGTGAATGCTTCAACATCCTGACGCCGTTTCATCAACTCCGTGACCACGGGGCCAAACTCTGCATCAAAGACTTCCTTCCCGCCAGGGCTTAGTCGATCCCGTATTTCTTCAAGCATGCGAAGCGGTGGCGGGCGGTCCTGCCCCCCATCAAAGGGCGGCAAAGGCCCCTCAAAGAAGCGATGCAGGATCGTACTGCCCGCAGCAATGCTGCCGGCAATTGCACCGATCAAGAACAGGTTCAGCGCAAGCGAAACCCACATGATCCTGCCACCGGAATTTGATTTTCGGCGATCATCAAATGCCATCATTTTTGCCCTGCCAACGATTTGTCGACATTATTACCAAGACCCATACCCTGCGATGCTTCGTCAAAAAAATGATTTTCAAGTGCCCTGACCATCGGCAGTTCCGTTGCCTGAACATCGGACTGAATTTCCTGTTCCGAGGTAAATATTACCCCAACGACAAAACCGAACATAACACAAATCACCATGCCAAAGGCCGACGCAAAAGTCGCGGAATAACGCAGCAATGCACGTGATGACTTTACCGTCAGGCTCGATACACTATGTGCCGAATCAGTTGGAACTGCGGCATTTTGCGCAGGTGTTGCTGCCTGATCGGATGGATAGGTTTGCCGGGGTGCAATAACATCATCGGACTGTTTCGCCGCAACCGTTACCCTGTGATGTTTCGGGCGATCATCGCTGAAGGCGAAAATGTCGCTTTTGATATCTACGATATCTGCATTGCCCGTAGCCGCGCGGTCGGCACGCCCCTCGTTGACATCAATCGCAGCAAAAATATCATCAATGGCCTGATGCTTGCCCATCGGCAAAGGATCATCGGCCAGAAAGTCTTCAACGGATTTAAGGGACCGAAGCAATTCGGCCGCCTCGTCATTAAGCGCAATAAAACTGTTAGCCTCGTAACGATACAGTTCCGGCCAAGACGAAACATCCCACCCGTATTGATCCAACAGTTCTTCAAATTTCTCGATCTTCACAGCACACCGCTTTTTTCTAGGACGAACCTACCTGTTCGAACGCAACTGAAGTTAACGATCTATTCCATCGCTTTCAACTCTTCACGCAGTCGCTTTCGTGCCCTTTTTAAAAGCGATTCCATTGCATTAACGGAAACACCCATGATCGCGGCCGCTTCTTGGTTCGATAACTCACGATCATAAAATAGATTGATGGCAATTTGTTGTTGCTCGGATAATAGCTTTATTGCCGTTCGCAAGCGTTTGAATTCCTGATGCTGTGCCAATTTTTCAACCGGCGACATTGCGCCATCAGGGATGCTTTCAAGATCACCGCCATCAACAAATTGCGGTTTTCGTTTTAAATCAATGATCCGGTTGACCGCAACACGATATAACCAGGTTTTAAAACTTGCCCCTTCGGGGCGCCATTTTTCCCGATGCAACCAAACCCGGACAAAGACATCCTGCGCTGCATCTTCAACGTCACCACCGTTCAAACCCATCCGGCGCGCAATCCCGATGATCCCACGGTAATAGCGTTCAACAAGCACGCGATATGCGCGCTTGTCGCCATGAACCATCAAGGCAACAAGATCCGGATCAGTCAAATCCGCCAGGGCGGCAGCTTGCCTGGCCACTTCGGATGCCTGTGATCCCAACGTCATTTCGCGACGGATGCCTACACTCAACTGCCCCTCACAACACCTGCTCTACGATGTGACGCGTGCCGGGGACCTGTTTTGATCCAGCGGACCGTGGATTGACCGATTTAAACGATTCCCACTGTTTTGCCAGTGCTTCAAGGTTCCGGTCGACGAATACGTAACGCTCCTCAAGTGGGGTTTCACGCCCGTTTCGAGCCAGAAGTTTGATCATGCGGGCATAAAACGCATAAAGATCACGCGACAATTCCGGGGCCGATTTCGGCGCCACGATTGCTTGCAGGGCACGCAATCGATTGATAGCAATTGCCTTTTCCTGATGTTCCAGATCAAAATGCTTTTCTTCACGGTGTTGTTTGGCCGCTCTCAGATGCTGACGCGTGCGGGTAATGGCAATCACCATCATTGCAATCGGCGAGGTCGTGCGCAATGCATTGTTGTATTGGGAACTCGCACCGGCAAAGCGATAGGCCTGCTGAGCCGCCGCCTGTGAATTATTACTCATCGTTACCCCACAAGGCTTCAAGTTGTTCGCGCAGCAGCTGAAGCTGATACATCTTGGCTTCTAGCGCCGAATAACGTTCGGTCAGCTTTTCGGCATAGGCGGTGGCGTCGGCTGTGACGTCATCAATCTCATCCTCAAGATTTGAGGTTTGTTCTTCCAAACGTTCGATCCGGGCCGAAATCAACCCGTCTGAACTGTCGGTATATGTGTCGAGCACATTCATCATTTCATAGGCAAGGCCACTTGAAATCGTGACATCGATACTGTCGGAACTGTCACCACCAAAATAAAGTTTGACGCCTTCATATTCCGATCCGTCGACCCCGATGATCTGATTACCACTGACGGTGAACAGGCTGGCATCCCCGCCAACACTGGCCGAGGTGATATTGCCATCGGCATCGGTCGTGATATCAATGGTGAAGGTACCGGTATAGGAACCGTCCGCTCCGGACACCAACAATTCATCCGAATTGGTATCGGTCGAAAGTGAAAACAGATCGGCAATCTCGTCAAAGTCAGAGACCAACGCTTCTTCAAGCGTCTCGCTGTCAATGACCAGATAATTGCTTTCATCAAAGGTAATGCCAATCGAAGACAACGTTGCATATGTTGAACTGTCTTCGGAAAACGACAGCGCGCCATAGACCGATGTAACCGAAGAACTAAGCAGTGAGTCGCCAAACAGAACAGCGTCTTCGCCCGCTCCTTCACCTGCTTCATAGGTTTGATTGGTAATAACGAAGCTTCGCAGATCATTATACGCGGTCACAAAGGCCTCAATCGCGTCATAGACCGAACTGGCGTCCTCTTCGATTTCAAGCGTGATTTCCGTGCCTTCTTCCTCGGCATACAGATAAAGCGTCACACCATCGATCACATCATCGACGCTATTGCTGCTGCGTGTAACCTCGACACCATCAACGGAAAAAATCGCCTGATCGGCAGTAACCAATTCATTGGCATAGCTACCATCGGCATTGGTCAGGCCAAGCGAAGCCGCCAGTGTCGTATCGGCACCATCGGTATCAAATGTAATTTCCTGCCCGGTATCAATCGCCGAAAGCACCAGCATATATTCATCATCAGAAATCTGAAGAACACTGGCCCGGACACCGGTTGCACTACTTTGCTCGTTGATCGCATCTGCAATCTCGTCAAGCGACATGTCATCGGTAATTTCGATATCTGTTGCCGTGTAATCATCACCTGCAACCAGATTAATCGTTCCCGCAAGGCCAAGTGCAGATGCAGAATCGTCATAGGTATCACCGCCTAGCTTATGCGCCGTGGCAAGTTGGGTGATTTCAATCGTATAACTTCCTGCTGCGGCCTCGTCATCGACCAGAACACCCAGAACATCAGACGCCGTGGTATTCGCATCTGATGATGACAAATAAGCCGATTTCCCAACCCAGACATCATCACGCAGGCTATCGAGTTCGGCTGACGCCGTCAGCGCCTCGGCCGCATCCTGAAGGGCTTCAAGAAGATCTTGCAAGTCCTCGAAGGCCGCTATCTGAAGTTCGATATCGTCGACCTCTGCCTCGATTGTGTCGGCGACCTCCATCTTGGTATTATAGGCGTCTTCAACCAATTCTGCGGTATCAAGGTCTGTCAAACCTGACACATAGGACGAGGATACGTAACTCGATGTAGTAGACGAATTAACTGTCGACATCCTGCCCTCCTTTCCCAGCGACACAAAATGGTACAGGGTCACCCGGCGGCTCTAAGACCGGATGACCCTGTGTCGAGTTAGCTCAGCAATCGCGTGAGCTTCTCAAGATTTTCATTGGAAACCGACAGGGCCTGGATGGCAGAATCCATCTTCACGCCAAGTTCGGTCTGGTCCGCGCTTAATTGCGCAATATCGGCATCCATATAGACGCTCATTGCGGCTTCAAGGTTGGTCTGAGCCGTTTCAATGTTGCCACCGGCATAGTCAAAACGTGACATCAGGGCACCAACCGTCGCACGACCTGACGAAACGGTCGTAACCGCCGCTTCAATCGCCGTCAGTTCGGTCCCGGCATTGGTCGATGACGTCAAATCACCAGCAAGACCAAGAGATGCTGCGTCAAAGGCCTGTGTCGACAAATCGACAGCAATTGCCGCAACGCTTGAATCCGCTGAAACGGTAAAGTTCTCGTTATAGGTGCCGTCCACCAGCG
The DNA here is from genome assembly GCF_002115745.1 of Thalassospira alkalitolerans. Classification (GTDB taxonomy): domain Bacteria; phylum Pseudomonadota; class Alphaproteobacteria; order Rhodospirillales; family Thalassospiraceae; genus Thalassospira; species Thalassospira alkalitolerans. The sequence continues at coordinate 600,833 of NZ_JFKB01000001.1, read as the reverse complement.
CCGTATCAAAATAAGTGGTCGAGGCAACGATGGAATCGACCTGTGCGACCAATTCCTGATATTCAGTATCAAGATATCCACGCTCCGTATCAGTCACCGACCCCGAAGATGCCTGCGAGGCCAGCTCATACATACGTTCAAGAATATCTGCGATTTCCGAAAGACCACCATCGGCGGTTTCAAGAATAGCAGTTGCAACTTCGGCGTTATCACCAGCCTGTTCCCAGGCCGCATAGTCGACCGACATTGCGGTGTAAACTGCAAGACCGGCAGCATCATCAGAAGCAGAGTTGATGGATTTTCCGCTCGACATTGCTGTCAGGACGGAAGTCATCTCTTCTGTGGTCTTGTTCAGGTTCGACACCGCCAGGGTTGCCGACATATTTGTGTTAATGCTCGCCATTTTCTAGATCTCCTATATGGAATAATCGACGTGACATACCTGCCAACCGACCAAAAACTAGGTCGGTACTCATATCCACGCGGCGAGGCGCCAAAACTGGCGGTGCTTTGATCATTTTTCTGGGTGAAATATCGCGACCACGGCAAAAAGGGCTGTTTACCGCCAAATTTGGCCAATGTTTTTTTGCCATTCACAATAAAAAAAGCCACCCAAGGGCGGCTTTACACAACGTGATGATGGATTAATCGATCTTGACCCTAGGGATTTTTTCCGTCCTGGACGTTGCGCCAATAACGGGTGATATCCTTTTCGGGTTTGCCAAACAAATAGCCTTGCGCGTAATCAAAGCCAGCCTTGATGACCATGTCGCGCATCGCATCGGTTTCGATCATTTCAGCCACGACTTCAATATCCAGTTCGTGACACAGATCGACCAACGACGTCATAAACACCCGTCCCTTGGAAGATTTCAGGGACTGACGAATAGCTTCCCCGTCCAATTTGACATAATCAACTTCAAGCGCACTGATATAACGGAAATTGGACGCCCCGGTCCCGAAATCATCCAGACAGATTTCAACGCCAAAATCCCGGAATCTGCTAATCCAGACTGCCGCATTGTCCAGATCGCTGATCCTGGCCGTTTCGGTGATTTCAATCATCAGATGCCCCATCGTATCGCGATTGCGTTCAAACAAAGCAATCACTGAACGACAGAAATCAGGATGTTCGATGCTGTCACCTGATACGTTCACAGCAACACGCACATCAATACCGTCATCAAGCTGATTACGGATCCATTTCAGGGTACGGCGCATCATGGCAAGATCCAGTCGATGGATCATGTTCACCTGTTCGGCAAAGGTAATCAGGCGCTCCGTCGGAATCAGTTTATCGTCATCGTCATAAAACCGGGCAAGCACCTCGAAATGATGGATTTCCGCGGAAGGCAATCGCACAATCGGTTGATAGACCGCATCAAATTTCAAACGATCAATCCGCATGCCAAAATCGCGCATCGCAGAAAATGTATCATTCACCAGATTTGGGGCCTGCCCGGTCAAACAGGAAAAAGTGAACCCATGTTCCTGCCGATCACAAAACCGACGAATAGAATATAATACACCGCGTGCCAGATCACCCGGCGGGATCATTTCAGCCGTAAAATCCGTGACCGATGTCGATATTTCGACGCCTGTGCCCGCAGGATCGGCATTGCGTGCACAATCAGCAATCCGGCTTTCAAGTTCGCCAACCGGAATATCGGCACGATGCAGCATTCCAAACTGGTTGCCGTTCATTCGCCCGGCGGTATCACCGGCAACCGAATGGGCGCGTAAAAAGGCGCCAATGCTGGCAAGCATTTCATCACGCTCGATCTGCTCCATCCGTTTGCAAAGCGGATCGAACGCATTAAGTGTCATCAGGGAAAATTTATGTTCCGCCCCGGTTTCACGCTGCGCCATCAGGCGTTCGGTCACAACCCGCGACAGACTTTGTTCGTCCAGAAGGCCCGTAGCAGCATCACGTTTTATCGAACGCGCAATGTCGTGTGGCAGGGTATTGACCGCGATACGAAGTGCGACAAAGAAATGATCCCCAAGATCAGGCAAAAAATAGCCGCTCATCGACACTGGTGCGCTGAGTTGTTCATCCGGGCGGATAAAACGCACCTGAATATTGTCCATACGGCCACGACGGCGCGCCGCAAACAGCATTTCCTGCACCAGCGGCCTGAACTGCGGTGCCAAAACCGACTGCAATGTATGACCTTCAAGATCAACGGCCGCCCGACCCAGCATACCGTCGGCGGCCCCCGATGCGAAAACAATCCGAAGATCGTCATCAAGCTCAAGCAGAAGGTCCCCCCATACAAACGCAAGGGCTGCAAAACGGTTGCGTTCATTCCTAAGCGCCGAAGCTCGACTTTTCAGAAGTTTGTCCAATGGGCTCTCTCGCACTAACTCAAAACCGGTGCAGCTTCCTGCCCCAACTCAGGATTACTACACTTTCACCATGGTGGATTAGCCTATCTTCTGCATGTCCACTCTTAATAAGCCCTTTACATAACTGACAAATTTCTACCCATGTAGATAAATTTCCGGATATTTTCCTATTCGAAACTCAAGGCACCGCATGATGCCATCAAATTCAATCCAAAATCAAAAATGCCTTTGACCGTGCTGTCACGGTAAAATTGCGCCCCCCCAAAACCTTGGCCCGATAACAGCCATCAAAATGTGATATCTGCATCTTTAACGTCGATGTCACCGACGATGCCTTTGCAAAGGCATCGAAATCCCATAAAACAAATGCCTGAAACACGCTTGCTTTTGTCACCTGCCAATTGCGCCACCGCAACGGCAAACAACCGGATTCATCTGAAATGTCTTCGCCCGCTTCTGCTCCATCAACCATCCCGCAGGTCGAAACCGACAATGTTCTGATCTTTGATCTCGACAACACGCTGTATCCTGCGGCATGCGACCTGTTTTCACAGGTATCAAACCTGATCGGGCAATATGTTCGCGATGCGTTGCGCCTGCCAGCCGATGAAGCCTATGTGATTCAGAAAAGCTATTTTCATCGTTATGGGACGACCCTTCGCGGTCTGATGACTGAACATGACATTGATCCGGCCGACTATCTGAACAAGGTTCATGATATTGATCTGTCGGTTGTCGATCCCGCCCCCGATCTTGCCGCTGCCCTTGATGCGCTGCCATGCCGCAAGGTGATTTTTACCAATGCATCACGTGGCCATGCCGAACGGGTGATGGAACGACTTGGCATCGCCAGCCATTTCGAAACCATTTTCGATATTGTCGATGCCAATTATGTTCCCAAGCCACAGCAACATCCCTATGACCTTCTTCTGGCACGGGATGCAATTGATCCAACACGCGCCATATATTTTGAAGACATGGCAAAAAACCTGCTGCCGGCCAAGGAAATGGGCATGACCACAGTTTGGGTCCATACCGACGAGGAATGGGCACAGGTTGGACGCGGTGACCCGCGGATTGACCATGAAACCGATGATATGACGGCTTTCCTGCGCACATTGGGCAACACCACGGTATAAAAACACACAACTTGCGCAAATTTGTCATCGTTCCAAGATTGAGGTTTCCGCCCTGATCAGATAGGTGTTGCGCAGGTCAGGAACCGGAAAACTACGTAAACTGGCGGAGTTGACTTAAGCGCAGGCTTTGACCATTCTCCGCCCGACATGAAATTAAGGCTGACCGCAAGGACCTCTGAAAATGGACAGAACAGAACTTGAAGGCGTGATCAACGTCGCTTGGGAAAACCGCGACGAAATCAGCTCGGCCACCCAGGGTGAAATCCGCAAGGCGGTCCACCAGACACTTGCCGCACTTGATAGCGGCACGTTGCGCGTTGCCGAGAAATCGCAGAACAGCAATGAAAGCAAATGGGTTGTCAATCAGTGGGCCAAGAAGGCGGTTCTTCTGTCCTTCCGCCTTAATGACATGACCACCATTTCCGGCGGTCCGGGCGAGAACACCAATTGGTGGGACAAAGTTCCGTCGAAATTCGAAGGTTGGGGCGAGGCCGAATTTAAAGCGGCCGGTTTCCGCGCCGTTCCGGGCAGCATCGTGCGCCGTTCGGCCTATATCGCACCGGGCACCGTTCTGATGCCAAGCTTTGTCAACCTTGGCGCCTATGTCGATACCGGCGTGATGGTCGATACCTGGGCAACGGTTGGCTCCTGTGCACAGATCGGTAAAAACGTTCACCTTTCGGGTGGTGCGGGTATCGGTGGTGTTCTTGAACCGTTGCAGGCCGGTCCGGTTATCATCGAAGACAATGCCTTTATCGGTGCGCGTTCGGAAATCGTCGAAGGCGTCATCGTCGAAGAAGGTGCCGTGATTTCGATGGGCGTTTTCATCGGCGCATCGACCAAAATCATCGACCGCACCACCGGCGAAACCTTTATCGGTCGTGTTCCGGCCTATTCGGTTGTGGTTCCGGGCAGCATTCCGGGCAAACCATTACCCGATGGCAAGCCAGGCCCAAGCCTGTATTGCGCGGTGATCATCAAACGTGTTGATGAAAAAACCCGTTCGAAAACCTCGATCAACGAATTGCTGCGGGACTGATTTCTGTCACCCGATTTGCCAATGATCTATAAGGGGCAAGACGGCCAGTCCGTTTTGCCCCTTTTTACAAACAGCTTTACCCCGCCCTATCGTGCGCTCAACACAGAGAACATTAAATGTCCGCCGCCCTTGATCTTGCCCAGTCCCTGATCCGCTGCCCATCTGTCACCCCCGCGGATGCCGGTGCCCTTGATGTCTTGCAGACCGCCCTTGAAGCCCGTGGCTTTGACTGCAAACGCAAGGTTTTCCACGAGGATAACTGGGACAGCATCGATAACCTTTATGCCCGATTGGGAACAAAGGGCCGTAATTTCTGTTTTGCCGGGCATACTGATGTTGTCCCGGCGGGGGATACCGCAGCTTGGACCGTCGATCCGTTTGGCGGCGAAATCAAGGATGGCCGTTTGTTTGGTCGCGGTGCGGTCGATATGAAAACCGGCATTGCCTGCTTTGTCGAAGCCATCGATCAGTTCCTGGCCCGCCATCCCGATTTTGACGAAAGCATCAGTTTCCTGATCACCGGTGACGAAGAAGCCGATGCGGTCAACGGCACGATCAAACTGCTGGATTGGTGTGACAAGCATGGCGAAAAATTTGACGTCTGCCTTGTCGGCGAACCAACCAACCCGAAATATCTCGGCGAAATGATGAAAGTTGGTCGGCGCGGCTCTATCACCGGCTGGCTCACCATCTATGGCGCACAAGGCCATGTTGCCTATCCGCATCTGGCCGATAATCCGGTCCCGCGCATGATCAAGGTCCTTGATGCCTTAACCAGCCACGAACTTGATACCGGCACGCCACATTTCCAGCCCAGCAATTTGGAAGTCACGACAATTGATGCCGGAAACCCGGCAACAAACGTGGTTGCGGCCAAAATCAGTGCGGCGTTCAACATCCGCTTTAATGATCTGCACCAGGGTGTTGATCTTGAAAAATGGATCCGCGAAACCTGTGCCGCACATGCCGGGGCGCATGACCTTAAAGTCAAGATTTCCGGCGAAGCTTTCCTGTCTGAACCGGGAAAATTGGCAACCTTAATCGGCGATGCCGCGGAAAAAGTCACCGGTCACCGCCCGGATATGAGCACCACAGGCGGCACATCGGACGCACGCTTTATCCACAAATATTGCGAAGTCGCTGAATTTGGTCTGGTCGGGCAAAGCATGCATAAGGTCGATGAACATGCCATGGTCGATGATATTAAAAACCTGACTGTGATTTACGCAGAAGTCCTTTCAGGATATTTTGCGAAAATCTGATAAACGCAAATTGCATGACAACGGATCGGGACAACAAAAAATGTCGGCCACACCAAAAACAGCAATCAGCACAAGCCGAGTTGCCAAAGGTGATATCGTCCCGAAAATTTCCCTGCCCGACGTTGCCGCAAAGACGGTCGATCTGACCGATCAGCTCATTGCCGGAAATACGCTTGCGCTCTTTTTGCTTGATGACAAACCAACCAAAGAAACCTGGCAGATGATCGACCGGTTTCTCGATCAGGTATCGGATTACGAGGCTCTGACCTTTCTGATCATTGACGGAAAGAAAAGCCCAAAGAAAAGCCCCAAATCAAACGCCAAGGCAACCGAGCTTTATGACCTGGAAAATGCTGTCAGAAAGCTGTTTGGTGTGAACGAGCCCTCAATACTGCTGATCGATCCCAACCATCGGCTGATGTTCAATGCACCGCTGGCGGATATGAATAACGCCATTGATGTCTGCAAGGCAATCCACGCCGGAAGCAAACCTGACCTGGCCAGTCGCCAAGCCCCGGTCATGTTGCTACATGATATTCTCGAACCTGAATTGTGCGAGGCTCTGCTTGCCTATTGGCAGGCGGGTGAAAAACGCGCCGACGGTGTCTCTCAGGGGGCGGAAAACAGCAGCACAGCAAAATCCGACATCAAAAAACGCAACGATGTCGTCCTTTTGGACGAAGTGCTGTTTGAAAAAGTCAAAACCCGGATCGTTACCCGCATTTTGCCGGAATTGTTCAAGGCGTTCCAATTCAGAACAGCCAGCATGGAGGTCTTGCGGATCGGGTGCTATGACGCCGCCGATCAAGGGCATTTCGGCCGTCACCGGGATAACCGCACAGCGTTTACCGCACATCGTCGTTTTGCCGTATCGCTAAACCTGAACCCGATTACTTACGAAGGCGGGCAGGTTCGGTTCCCGGAATATGGTCGTGGCCTTTATGCCCCGCCCGCGGGGGGGGCTGTGATCTTTTCCTGCTCGCTGCTGCATGAAGCAATGCCGGTGACCAAAGGGCGTCGCTTCGGGATTTTCACCTTCCTGACCGACGAAGCCGGTGCGATTGCCGAACAAAAAATGATTGCCCAGCGTAAAGGCCAGATCGCACCGCTTGCGATGAAACGCTGATATTCAGGTTCCATCCATACCCAAGTTAAACCGGGGTTCTTCCGACTTTGGGGGCACTCGCAACTGTATCTATCAAGTTATTTGATCCGCATAGATCACAGGCCAAATGTCTATCCCCATTGCGCTATCTGGATCATCCAATGGGCCTTGCAGCCGCCCCAATGTAATTTCTGATGCAGGGGCGGCTGTTTTTTCAAGGAAGGCTGTTTCAGGGCTTCATCGTAATCGGAATATAGCCCGGCAAAGCCGAAATACGATCCATCCACGCCATGATGCCCGGATATACCGACAGATCAATGTGACCTTCCTCGGCAACATGGGTATAGGCGTATAGCGAGATATCGGCGATGGAAAGCCCATCAGCCACCAGCCAGTCATGGTCTGACAAACGTTTTTCCATGAATTCGAGGGCCTTTTTCGCCCCCGCCTGCTTCATCGGCACTAAAATATCAGCATGTTCCGGCATGCCCTTAATCGCGACCCACGCACGCAAAACAGCAATCGTTGGCTCGTGGTCATATTGTTCAAAAAACAACCATTGCATGACTTCGGTACGTTGCCATACATCGGCGGGCAAATAAGGCGTTCCCTCCGCAAGATGGATCAGGATCGCATTGCTTTCGGTCAGAATGTGCCCATCGCCAAGTTCCAGCGCCGGGATTTTTCCGTTGGCGTTAATCCGCGATATAAATTCCGGTGTGCGGGTTTCGCCCTTGGTGATGTCATATTCCACCAGATCAAACGGTTTGCCGAGAAGGGTTAGCAGCAAACGGATCTTGTACCCGTTCCCGGATGGTAAAAAATCGTGAAGGATCATTTTGTCTTCCTTTGGCACTTGCAGTTTCGCAATGGCCGGCCGGTCGCGATAATTGGGGCTGGCCCAAAATCAAACAATCGAATAGTTTTGACCTGACTGTTCAATTTTGTTGATCATTTTTTCTGACCAAAGGAACCTCAATGGATTCCGATTTGCTGCGCAGCTTTGTCGCCTTTGCCGAATGCGGCAGCTTTAACCGTGCTGCGGATCGCATCGGCCGCACACCATCGGCCTTTTCGATGCAGATGAAGCGCCTTGAAGACCTTGTCGGGAACAAGCTGTTTGAACGCGAAGGTCGTAATGTTCTGCTGACGTCAGATGGCATTACCTTTGTCGGATATGCCCGCCGTATTCTTTCGCTTCAGGACGAAGCCATCGGCATATTGCGCAGTAAAGACATTGCCCGCCCGATAAGGATCGGTTGCCCTGACGACTACATGCAAAACATTTTACCCATCGTTTTGCGCGCCATAAAAGAACGCCACCCCGATATAGAGTTCTTTATATCGGTCAACCCAACGATCCTGTTGCAGCGGATGCTGGATCAGGGGGAACTTGATCTGGCGGTTATCAGCCGTTCGGAAAAAGGCGAAGAAGGATATTTTCTGCGGCGTGAGCCCGGCGTCTGGGTTTCTTCCCCGATCCACAAACAACATTTATCCAACCCGATATCGCTTGTATTGCCTGCAAGCGACTGCAAATTTTATGCTTGGGCAATTGATTCTATTTCAAAGGCAGACCGCCCGTTCACATTGTTTGCAACCTCACGACAAGCCGCATCCCTTTTACATCTCGTGCGGGATGGACTGGGTGTGGCTGCCCTCGCCAAAGCCAGCGTCACAGACGAATTTTTAATTCTGGATCATGGTGACGGTTTTGCACCGCTGCCTGCTGTCGGGGTTGCCCTTATGCTTTCTGATGCGTCCCATCCGCTTGTTGATCGGCAATTGGCCGCCCACATTCAAAACTATGTCAGCACAAATATCATCGATGATGCTTGACCAAACAGACCGTAAACTGTTTGGATGCGCGCCCGTTTTACGCCAAATAACAAACCGGATGCCATGACAACCAAACCCCGCCTGCATATCTGCACGACCTGTACCGCGTCCTCGGCCGACGCGGCGACCGATCCCCGTCATGGCAAGGTACTGTTTGATAAAATGGTTGAAACCTGTGCCGATCAGGACCTGCCATTTGACATCAAACCGGCCCAATGTCTGACCAATTGCAAATCAGGTTGTTCTGTTGCGCTAAGCGGATCGGGCAGATGGGGATATGTTTATGGCAATCTTGATCCGGAAACCATAATCACCGATTTGTGCGACCTTGCCGCACGCTATGCCAATACCACAGATGGCATTGTCGCATGGCGTGAACGCCCCGAAAGCCTGCGGCGCAATGTAATCGCCCGCATCCCCGCATTGGACTAATTTCACAAAAAACCGCCCAAAAAACGGCCTCAGCCCAAAAGATCACCATGCAATTTACGCCAGATTTCGGCCAGATTGCCTTGGATGTGAAGAATGTTAATCAGGGCGTTGTAATCCGCAACCGAAATGGCGGAATCATACGACATCACCGACAATAAATGACTGCTGGAAACCTGTTTGGGCCCCATAAAGATCTGATTGCTAAGTTCCGGGCGTCTTTGAAAGGCAGCCGCCAGAAAACCGGCCGACAAAACCGCAACATCACCATCGCCTGCCAAAAGTTTGTCCAGAACCTGTTGTTCATTATAAAGCAGGGACATATTGAAATGGGCGTTCAGGTAATCCGGGTCAGCCTTGAAATTCGCAAACCCATAGTGAAATCCAAGAACACCCAGGATGGTATGTTTTGTCACATCGTTAAACCATCCCGCCCCCGGGATGTCTTTGCGCCGGGCAACATAAAGGTCATGTTCGGTAACGATCTGATTGGAATAAACGACGTTCTGGTCGCGCCATCCCCAATCCGGGCTTTCAAGCAAAAGCATGTCAAACATACCCGATGCCAGATCGCTGTATCGCCGTCGTGACGATGTTTCGACCAATTCGAAATAATAGGTCGACTGAATAGCATTCAGTGCCGATACCATTTCAAAGGCAAAACCGGTGGGGTTCTTATCTTCAAAAAAATAAACCACCCCGTATTCATAGGCACCGACCTTAACCGTGATCGGCGTCGTGGCATGGGCTGCACCAACCATTGCCAGTGCACAACCCGCAATCCCTGCAAGGGTGCAAAACCATCGAAACATCTGCTTCATTCGAAGACTTAACCTTGTTACTGCCTGTGTTTTCCATCGATGTCTCACCTGTGTCGCGCACAGAGCCGCACAATCGAGGAATTTCTTTCTATATGCGTCCTGCGCACCAATTTTCCAGAAGGTAACGTGCAATAGATATCGGACGCGGCAAATTAATTCCCTTGTCAGGAAGCCCGGCAACCTCGTCACGATGGACCCACATCGCAAACTCGATTTCCTTTTCGTCGATCACAATATCGGTTGTTTCGGCTTCTGCGATGAAGCCCAACATCAACGATCCCGGGAACGGCCATGGCTGCGATGCGACATAACGCGCACGTTTGATCCGAATACCGACTTCCTCATACACCTCACGTGCAACAGCTTGTTCCAGCGTCTCGCCCGGCTCGACAAACCCGGCCAGAACCGAAACCATACCGGGCAAAAATTGCGGCGAGCGCGCCAAAAGAACCTGATCATTTTGATGGATCAGCATAATCACCGCCGGGTCCGTGCGCGGGAAATGCGGTGTCGCACAGGCATCATTGCCACATTGCAATCGATATCCGGCTTCCATTACGTGATTGGGATGGCCACAGACACCGCAATATTGATGCTTCTGATGCCAGTTAAAAATGGCGCGCGCCTGTGCCGCAAGGGCGGCTTCGTCTTCGGAAAGGGCGGCCATACGACTGCGCATATCGCCAAACCCGCCACCCAAACGACGAATGGCATCATCACGATCAATAATCACAGGCGCAATATCAATCGCAATGACGGCTTCCCCACCGTGACGGCCAATATAAATCCAGCTTGCCTGTTCGATTTCAAGGTCCAGATATGGCAAGGCAGGACCGCCCACCACGACAAGCTCGTGTTCGTTCATATCTTCGGGCCAGGCAAAAAGCGGATCACCATTATGACAGATCAGAATGCGAACGGTGTCCTCGGCCAACAGGATTTCACGCCAGTTTTCCCGAGATCGCAATTGGGCATCGCGATCCAGATCGGTTGCTTCATAGAACAGCCTGTCCATTATGGGGCATTTCCTTGTTCTGGCGCGCCGGGTTCTGATCGGTGCCGGGGGTCGGTCGAGTCCCGGCAATCAGGGCGGCGAACCATTTTATGGTGGTAACGGGTCCCGACCTTACCGCTGTCAAACCGACCGTCAAAGCCACGATCACGCGATTTGTCAAAAAATCGCAGCCGGGTCTTGCGTTTTATAGTCCCTTGCGCGATATAGAGGGCGAGAGGCTGGCCGTGGACGGACCGCTCGCCAACCCGGTCAGGACCGGAAGGTAGCAGCCGTAACGAGTTTTTCCGGGTCGCGGTTCAGTCTCTCACCCTTTTATTTCCCCCAAGTATCCCCCTCCGATTTCCGCCATGCTGTGCAGCGTCACGTTTGCCATGGGGTTTTGTGTGGGAAATTTCCCACTTGGCCTTTCCCATCGGCCGCTGAAACTGCTAAAACCAAACCAACTTGAAACATGCCGGACCGGATGAATGACGGACCAGATCGACAGCACCGAAACGCCCGCACCAGAAACGCCAGAGGTTGAGGTAAAGGTGGAACAGGAACCGACCGCTGCAACGCCCAAGGCCGCAAGCCCGGCCATCGTCGAAGAAGCGCCCAAAAGCGAATATCAGGTTCTTGCCCGTAAATACCGCCCCAAGACCTTTGACGAACTGATCGGCCATGGGACGATGGTCAAGACGCTGTCAAATGCGCTTGAAAGCGGACGTTTGGCGCATGCCTTTATTCTGACCGGGGTGCGCGGGATTGGTAAAACCACCACGGCCCGTATCATTGCGCGCGCGCTGAACTGTATTGGTCCGGACGGCACGGGCAACGCCACAATCAATCCCTGCGGCGTATGCGAGCATTGCCGTGCCATTGCCGAAGATCGCCATGTTGATGTTCTGGAAATGGATGCGGCGTCGCGCACCGGTGTTGATGACATTCGCGAACTGATCGAAGGCGTTCGATATCGCCCGACATCAGCGCGTTACAAGATATACATCATCGATGAAGTGCACATGCTGTCGAAAAATGCGTTCAATGCGCTGCTAAAGACGCTGGAAGAACCGCCAGAGCATGTGAAATTCATCTTTGCGACCACCGAAATCCGCAAAATCCCGATTACCGTTCTGTCCCGGTGTCAGCGGTTTGATTTGCGCCGGGTTCAGACCGATGAACTGACCGCGCATTACAAACGCATCGCCGATCTTGAAAAAGCCGATATCGATGACGACGCCCTTGCCCTGATCGCGCGCGCTGCCGATGGATCGGTGCGTGACGGCATGAGCCTTTTGGATCAGGCAATTTCGCATGGTGCGGGCAAGGTCACAACCCAACAAGTCCGCGATATGCTGGGCCTGTCGGACCGGTCACGCATTTTCGACCTGTTCGATCAGACCATGAAGGGCGAAATCAACGAAGCGCTGGAACTTTTGGGTGCGCAATATGCGCTTGGCGGTGACCCGGCAGTCATGTTGCAAGACATGCTTGACCTGACCCATTGGCTGACACGCGTGAAACTGTCACCCGATGCGGCCAATGCCCCCGGCGTTTCGCAAATTGAACGGGATCGCGGCAAGGAAATTGCCGCCAAGCTTGCCATGCCGCAATTAACCCGTTCTTGGCAGATGTTGCTTAAGGGGCTTGAAGAAACACGCATTGCACCATCCCCCATTCAGGCCGCTGAAATGATCCTGATCCGGCTGGCATATGCCGCCGAAATGCCAGCCCCTGGCGATTTGATCAAAAAACTGCGCAACGATTTGAACAAGGCGGGCAACGCCCCGCAAGGCGGCGGTTCTGGTGGCAATGGTGGCGGCAGTGGCCCCGGCCCGCGTATGCAATTGGTTAATGGTGGTGGCGGTGGGGCCGCAGTGGCACATGCCCGCCCCGATCCACTGGGCGAGCCGGAAGTTGCCCAACAGGTTTATGCCAAGCTGCCCGAAACCTTTGCCGAAGTCGCAGAATTGCTATCAAAAGAACGCGAAACCACCGCGCTTTCGATCCAGCTTAAAAACTATATGCATCTGGTAAAATACGAACCGGGTCGCATTGAATTTCGTCCGGCACGCGGCGCACGTGCGGATTTATCGAGCCAATTGATCAAGACACTGAACAATCTAACCGGCCATCGCTGGCTGGTCAGTGTTTCAGAACGTGAAGAGGGCGCGCCGACCCTTAAAGAACAGGAACTTGAGGAACTTGAACAGCGCAAGGCGGATGCATCGCTTGATCCGCTGGTCAAGGCGATCCTTGAAGGACTGCCCAAAGCAAAAATCGTTGCCGTACATCTGCCACCGGGTCAAGAAGAGACCGACGGTGAAGGAGACGACAGCGGTTCCGTTTACGATGATGCGTTTTATCTCGAAGGAGACGACGAGCTATGAAGAACCTTGCAGGGATGCTGAAACAGGCCCAGCAAATGCAGTCCAAAATGCAAGAAATGCAGGACGGTCTGCTTGCACTTGAAATCGAAGGTCAGTCGGGTGCTGGCATGGTCAAGGTCATGCTAAACGGCAAGGGCGAAATGCGCGGTCTGAAGATCGACCAAAGCATTGTCGATCCCCAAGAAACCGAAGTCCTCGAAGACCTGATCGTTGCCGCCTATAACGATGCCAAGGTCAAGGTCGAAGCCGCGGTTCAGGATAAAATGAAAGACGTCACCGGCGGCATGAACCTGCCAGAAGGTTTCAAACTGCCGTTCTGATCGACCCTGTTGATCCGAAATTGCGGCAATACCGCATTTGGCAAAGGGTGGCATTGCGCCGCCCTTTGTTTTTGATACAAACTATCAGTCAATCCAATCGCCAGATCCACCGCAAGACGGGACGACCATGAACGGACGGGAAATCGAAAATCTGATCAAGCTTCTGTCACGCCTTCCGGGGCTTGGCCCGCGGTCGGCACGGCGCGCCGTTTTGCAGATGCTGAAAAAACCCGAAACCCTGATGATCCCGCTGGCGCATGCGTTGGAAGAAACCGCGAATGCCATGACCAATTGCGGCATTTGCGGCAATATCGATGTCATCGATCCCTGTCATATCTGTACTGATCGCGGCCGAACGCGCGAGGCAATTTGCGTGGTCGAAGAAGTTCAGGACCTCTGGGCGCTTGAACGTGCCCGCGTATTCAAGGGGCAGTATCACGTTCTGGGTGGCACGTTATCGCCCCTTGATGGTATTGGGCCAGATGATTTGCATATTGATCAACTGATCGAACGCGCGCGCGGTGAAAATGTCACCGAAATCATCCTGGCGACCAATGCAACGGTCGATGGCCAAACCACGGCGCATTACATTACCGAACGGCTGATTGAAACCGGGGTCAAGGTTACCCGTCTGGCTCATGGTGTGCCTGTCGGGGGCGAACTGGATTATCTTGATGACGGCACATTGGCCGCCGCCCTGCGATCACGCAGTCCCGTCTGAACACCGCCTCGGATATCTAATCCAAACGGAAAAGGCAGCATTTGATGCTGCCTTTGTCACCTTGCATCAAACCTGATCCAACGCCTTAGCTGGCGGCTGCGATTTTTTCCACGGCCAAACGGGTTGCCAGTTCATAACCATAGGCCCCCGCACCAGCCATCACCGCATTGGCAACCGGGCTGATCCAGCTGTGATGGCGGAATTCGTCGCGGGCATGCGGGTTCGAAATATGCAATTCAATGATATAGCCATCAAACGTTTTTAGCGCGTCATGAATTGCCGCCGATGTATGAGTATAAGCCCCGGCATTGATGATGATCGCAGCCGATTTGATCCGCGCATCATGGATAAAATCAACGATGGCGCCTTCATGGTTTGACTGTTCAAACCGCACAGAAACACCAAGCGTTTGGGCCAAGGATACACATTTATCCTCGATACTTGCCAATGTGTCGTAACCGTAAATTTCAGGTTGCCGCTGCCCCAAAAGATTCAGGTTCGGACCGTTAATAATAAGAATTTCCGCAACACTCATGGTGATGACTTCCCCTGAATTTTCTGTTTATTTCGACGTCTGGCTGTGCCGGTTCATACGAGTTTGCGATGCCAGCCGGATCGGCGCATTGGCCGCACCAAACCCGCGATAATCACGCCGTTCTACCAGTTCAAAGAAGAACCGATTGGCAAAGGTCTTTGTATAGACCTGATAATATTCACCGTCATCATCGCGATCATACAAAATATTGGCAGCCTTCAACCGATCAAGAAGATCAGGATCAAGGCCAAACCGGGCATCGATATCATCATAGTAATTTTCTGAAATTGGCAAAACTTCAACACCATTTTTCCGGCAATAATCGACACTGGCAAAAATATCATCGCTAGAAAATGCGATATGCTGAACGCCACTGCCAAAAAATTCATTCAGGAACTGGGAATGCTGGGTATGGGGGCTTTGCGATCCATTCAGGATCAGCCGCACCCCGCCATCATTACCCTGCACCACCTGACTTTGCACCAGACCACCGGGATCAGGCACATCTACGGTCGGCATTTTCCCCAGATCAAAGATCGAGGTAAAATACAGCAACCAGGTCAACATTTCTTCGTATTGCATTGAATAGGAAACGTGATCGACCGCTTTCAGGCTGGCACCGGCCGATGGTTTTCCAGTCGTGGCTTCGGGTTCGAATTCGACATCCCAAATGCGTGCAAGCTCGCTTTGATCATCAAGAAAATAAACCAGACTGCCCCCGACACCGCGAATGGCAGGCATTGCAATCTCGCCAGCACCAACCGGCTGGGTAAAGGACGATGCCAACAAAGATTGCGCCCGTCGCAATGCTGCCCCGGCATCATCAACTTTAAGTCCGACGGCACATACCGACGGGCCATGCACGATGTTATAGGAATGCGCAAAGCCATCCTTGTCGCAATTGATCACAAGGTTGATATCGCCCTGCTTCCACCATGTTACGGCCTTGGATTTATGGCTGCCGCGCTTTTCAAAACCCAACCCGGCAAACAAGGTTGCAAGCTTTTCGGCATTTTCTTCTTCGACTGCAAACTCAACAAATTCGACATTGCGGGCATGGGCCTTGGGCGGCAACGCGGCTGCTTTTGCCCCCACTTTGATCCCATCCACGCCATCGCCCAGATAAATCAGTGACCGCAAGCCATCTTTGGCAACATTCTTGGTCGAGCTGGATCGAAATTGATCATTGAAAATTTCAAGCGAAAGCGGCCCGTCATACCCGGTGACCGCCAGATTGCGCATAAATTCATCAAGTGGAAAATCACCCTGCCCCGGAAAACACCGGAAATGGCGGCTCCATGATAACGGGTCCATTTCAAGGATTGGCGCATCAGCAACCTGCACCAAAAAGATCCTGTCACCGGGGATGGAAGCAATGGCATCAAGCGGCACCTTGCGCGCCATAATGTGAAACGTATCAAGTACCAGACCGACATTAGGATGATTGGCGCGCCGCACGACTTCCCAGCTATCGCGATAGTCGCTGATATGTTTGCCCCATGAAAGGGCCTCGAACGCGATCCGCAATCCGCGCTTGGCCGCACGATCGCCAAGTTCGGCCAAATCCTTTGCCGCCCGATCAAGCCCGCCCAGCGAATGCGGGGATACGTTCGAACACACCATCAAAAGATCGGTGCCAAGTTCTTCCATCAGATCGAATTTACGCTCGGCCCGATCAAAGGCACGGCTGCGCTGGGGTTCGGGCATGCCTTCGAAATCGCGAAACGGCTGAAACGTCACCAGCTTCAGGCCAAGATCACGAATGGTCTTGCCGACATCTTCGGGTGATCCGTCAAAGGTCAGCAGATCGTTTTCAAAAATTTCGACCCCGTCAAAACCCGCAGCAGCAATCGCGTCGAGCTTTTCCTGAAGATCGCCAGACAGCGATACGGTGGCGATGGAAGTCAGCATTTTATCCCTCCGGGATGGTCGTGTGGCGCAATGGCGCACGCGTTCGGAAGGACTTCCGGGCAGGCACCCGGGGGATCGGTGGGATCAATCCTGTGAACGGCGCCGATAGGTTTCGATATGATCGGTCAGTTTCTTAAGGGCTGCGTCCTTGTCACGCGCCAGTGCCAAATCGCAGATGCTGCGATGTTCATAGATGATTTCCTCGGCACGAAAGCCGTGGGTTTTAAGCTCGATCACCACATAGCGGCGGAACTGATCAAAGATTTCGCGATGCATGCGCATATGCAAATCCGAGCCACAGGCCGAAATCAATGCCTGATGAAATTCGCGGTCATACTGGCTCCAACGGACCGTAAGTTCGCGGCTTTCCTCGCTCAGCATGCGTTTTTCAATCGCCGAAAGTTTATGATGGGCGGCGGCAACCCGGCCTTCCCATTCAACATCACCGATCTCAATCGATTTCGCCAACCCGTTGGTTTCAAGCAACAACCGCATGGCGGTCAGTTCCTTGAAATTCGAGGCCGAAGTCCCGACCACCCGAAAACCTTTTTGGCCTTCAACAAAAACAAATCCCGATGCAACAAGACGGTTCAGCACCTCGCGCAGCGTATTGACACCCGCACTATACCGATCACGCAGTGCATCAAGCTTAAGCTTCACACCCGGCTGCAATTCGCCATACAAAATATCGTCGCGAATTTCGTTATAGACTGTCTCTGCAACGGTATTGCTGCTCATGAATTTTTCCCTTACCCCGTCAATGCCTCGGGATAGGCATTGAAATATTCGATCCGGGCCGCATCCCCGTCGATCTGCGTACCACTGAAAACTTCAAACGCTTCAATACCCTGAAAGAAGAACAGTTCAAAGCCGGTCATAACCAAAATCCCTGCCTTACGGGCGGAATGAACAAATGCGGTTTCAACCGGGGTATAAACCGCATCAAACACCCATTTCTGACCGCCCAGCAACCGGGCCTCAAACGGACTTCCCGGATACTGGTTCATGCCGACCGGCGTACAGTTGACCAAACCATCAGCCGTGCGAATAGCATCAGACAAATCAGCTTCCCCAACAAAGGCGGCATTCGCCCCGCCATCCTTAAGGGTCGCGACAAGTGTCTTGCCCCGGTCTGCGTCCTTGTCATGGATCAGGATACGGTCCGCACCAAGCCCATGCAGACCAAAAGCCGCGGCAAGACCAACACCGCCCGCCCCCATCTGAAGGACCATCCCGGGTGCCTGATCGCCAAATTTCCCGCGATACCCCCGCATGAAACCGACATAATCGGTATTATCCCCACGCCAGCCATCGTCACGGAAAACAACCGTATTCACCGCACCAAGGGCATTGGCCAGGCGTTTTCGCGGGGTAATCATTTTGCGCGCTTCGGTCTTATAGGGGTGGGTAACATTCACCCCGGCATAACCGGCATTCGCGCAAGCCGTCAGTTGATCGATCAAATCGAAATCAGCAATCTTTTCACTGTCGAGATAATCATAGGTCACATCAAACCCGCACATTCGGCCAAGCAAGACATGGAGTCTGGCCGACTGGCTGCGTGATATGCCTTTACCAATAAGACCAAGTTTCAACATGGGGCGAAATCCTAAAATCCGAACAGGTTGGGCATAAAGGTAACGAGCTGCGGCACGAAGGTAATCAGGATCAGCACCATCAGTTCCACAAGGAATAAAGGCATGATCGATTTGATCATCCGGGCCATACCAACATTGGCGATGGCATCAGCCACAAACAGGCAAAGCCCCATCGGCGGCGTAATCAGCCCGATCATCAGGTTAAAGATCACGACGATGCCGAAATGGGTTGGATCAATACCAAGACTGATGGCAATCGGATGCAGGATCGGCACCAGAACCAGCATCGCTGCAATGCCTTCCAGCACCAGGCCGACGGCCAGCAACATCAGATTGATCAGGATCAGGAACATGGTCGGGCTATCGACATACCCCAGAACAAATGAACTGACCGCCTGTGGAATACCGGCGAATGTCATGAACCAATTCGCCGCCGCAACCGCCCCCATAATGATCAGGATGCTAGACGAATCGCGCATGGCATTGGCGAATATGCCCGGCAATTCGGCCGGTTTAAGTTCGCGAAAAACAAACAATCCAACGACCAATGCATAAAATACAGCAAAGCTTGCGGCCTCGGTCGGGGTCACGATACCGGCCAAAATGGATCCGATAACAAAGACCGGCATGAAAAGCGGGATCACACCATCCCAAAGCGCACGCAGTTTCTGAGCAAAACTAATCTTCGGGCGCCGCGTGGCATAATGGCCCGCAAAAAGGCGCACATAAACCGAAAGTGCGACCGCCAACAACAACCCCGGAATAATCCCTGCCAGGAACAAAGCTGGTACCGAAACATTAGTCGTGATCAGGGCATAGATAATCACCGGAATACTGGGCGGAATGATCGGCCCGATAACCGATGATGCCGCGGTCAGTGCCGCCGCAAAATCACGCGGATAGCCTTCTTTTTCCATCGACGGAATAAACACTCGCCCAATCGCGGATGTATCGGCCACCGCCGATCCCGAAAGGCCTGCAAAAATCACCGAGGACCAGATATTAACCTGCGCCAAACCAGCCTTGGTACGACCGACCAATGCATTGGCCAGATTAATCACACGCGATGTAATGCCGCTGGCATTCATCAATTCGCCGGCAAGAACAAATAACGGGATGGCAAGAATGGTAAAACTATCAAGCCCGGCAAAAATACGCTGGGGCAGCAAATCAATCGAAAACGTCGCCCCACCGATATAAATCGCAATCGCCAGTGCAATCGCAAAGGCAACCGGCGCACCAATGGCAAGCAGAACAAAAAGACCAAGACCGGTGATCATGCTTCACCCCCGGTGGATTTTTTTGGTCGCAACGCAATCAATCGAAACAGCGCCGCGATCAAAAGGCATCCACCGCCGATTGTCATGGCAATTTGGGCCCAATACATCGGGATACCAATGCCCGACGCCACAATCCCCCCGCGTTTGGCCGCAAAAATAAGCCCCGCATAAACAAGGATCCCGCCAAGAACAAACGTTGCCAGATCAACACCAACGCCAAACTTGCGGCGGATCGCGGCGGGAAAAGCATCAATGAAAATGCTGAACGTAATCTGAGTACCCTGAAGATAGGCAAAGGCCATCCCAAACATGGTGCCATAGATCATCGCGTATTTCGCGACTTCCTCGCTCCATTGCAGGGGGGCAGAAAAAAGATAGCGGCTGACACTGCCGGCAAAGACAACGCCAAAGACAACAAGGATGCTAAATCCCGAAAGTCCGGCAAGAAGACGCCTGAAAGCATTCTCTGCGCGTTGCATAGGGTCCTCTGAATAATCACAGAAATTTCGGTGCCGTGACGATACGATCACCGACACAATGGCGGGAAAAAGGACAGGCCAGGGTCAAAGGAGGCGGCGACACCTGGCCTGCCAATACCATTACATGGCAGCTTCAGCTTCGGCTTCACCGACAGCAGATTGCAGTTTTTCAATCCACTGCGCATCAATCTGACCCGAAAGCCATTTGATCACAGCAGGCTGAGCCGCATCGCGGAAAGCTTTCAACTGATCAGCCGTTGGCGTGGTGACTTCCATGCCCTCGGCGGCAAGTTTGGCGACACCCTCGGCCGAGTTAAATTGCTGGATCGCACGCCCGACATTCGATGCAATGCCCGCAGCCCGGCGCAAAAGAGCCTGATCACCGGCTGACATCCCCTGATAGGTTGCTTCATTCATCAAGATAAAATCAGTGCCGTATACGTGACGGTCAAGCGTCAGATATTTCTGCATTTCATAGAACTTGTTGGCATAGATCACGCTGATCGGGTTTTCCTGACCATCAACCGTACCTGTGGTCAATGCGGTCGGAACTTCCGGCCATGGGATCGGAGTCGGCTCCGCACCCAGCGCCTTGACCATTTCCACAAACAGCGGGACCGTCATAACGCGGATTTTCAGGCCATCCATGTCTTTGGGTTCGGCAACAACGCGTTTGGAGTTGGTGAAGTTCCGGAAACCGGTTTCGCCATACGCCAAGGTGCGCAGCCCGGTTTTTTCAAGGCAATGCGCGGCAAGCTGATCGCCGAAATCACCATCAAGAACTTTCCAGGCCACATTGGCACTCGGGAACATATAGGGGATATCCAAAACAGCGGCTTCCGGGCAAACCTTGGAAAACGGGCCCGAAACCATAGAAATGGCAAGGGTGCCATCCTGGGTATTCTGAAGCAGATCGGTTTCACCGCCCAGTGAACCGGCGGGGAACAACTGAACCTCAATCCGGCCCGCGGATTCCGCTTCGACAATATTTTTGAACACCTGCGAGGCCGCACCTTTTTTCGAGGTGGTCCATTCCGCGGGGTCAACATGGGCAAAATTCAAAGTAATATCCGCAGCCATTGCTGGTGCGATAAAAGAAGCTGCTGCAAGCGACACCGCACCCAGCAATGCACTTTTGGAAACACGTTTCATTTTTTTCCTCCCGAATAAAACAATCCCGACGGACCGACATTAATTCATAGATTCTTATGCATCGATCCGATATCGGAATAGGGAGAATTTAAAAAATATAGGAGATTTTGTCAAACCTTCTATAATTATTATAGTTCAGAATAACTTAGCGCCGCAAACCCCTTGTTCCCACAGCATTCCAACCCGTCATGCCCCGCCAAACGATATGTAAATTTCAATATCGGGATCGTGGCTTTGATCTTCCAAGGCAAAAAATGGAACATTCATTCCTTATGGCGGCCATCCCCCTGCCGGGACTATGGAAATCTCTGTAAAACACTTGCGATTTAACCGGCATTTCATGCTACTTTGACGCCGTAATGCATCTTTCGATGATCGAAACGACGCCCTTTTCAAAAGTGAATTCAGTGAATAGCGTTCCCGGCACTGCAACACCCCAACTTGCCAAAATTGCTTCGCGCATTCTTGCGGGCAGCTTTTTATTCGAAGATCTTGATCCCGAACTGCTGTCACAGCTGTCGGATCAGGCAAGTGTGAAACGGATGGATGACGGCGAATTCCTGTTTAAAAAAGGTGCGCCTGCTGATGGTCTGTATGCGGTTGAGGCCGGAAAGGTCCGTATTTCAACCGTTTCTGACAGCGGCAAGGAAATTGTCCTGAACGTTCTGGCACCCGGTGCCGTCTTTGGCGAAATCGCCCTTTTGGATGGCGAGGCCCGAACAGCAACCGCACGTGCCGTTGGCCCAACACGGCTTTTGTTCATTTCACGCGACGATTTCTTTGTAATATTTGACCGCGAAGCACCACTGCGCCGTCATATCACCGCTCTTTTATGTCGTCGGCTGCGCTGGGTCAGTGACCTTTTGGAAGATGCCAATTTCCTTGATCTGACCGGGCGCCTGATCAAACGCCTTTTGTGGCTGGCAGAACGCCATGGCGGGCCAGATCCCGAAGGCATTCGCATTGCCCTGCCATTATCCCAACAGGAACTCGGCCTGATGCTTGGCGTGACCCGCGAAGCCGTGAACAAGAAATTGCGCGACCTTGAAAAGCGCGACCTGATCACGCGCCGCGATGGCCGATTGGTCATTCGTGACAGGGACGGCCTGAAAGACCTTCTCGCCGATGCCATCAAAAGCTGATATCGGACCCAACTCTTTGTTTGGGCGGCTCGTCGCACGCGAGGAACAGCGCGGCCTTTTCCTTGTCGCGTTCTTGCGCATCTGCATGCTGGCCTTCATCTTGCTGCTATTCTCCAAGCCCGATTCCCCAACCGGCGAACTTTATTCCCTGTTGGAAGTTCTGGGCTGGTTTATTCCCGGTGTGCTGGTTC
This sequence comes from Thalassospira alkalitolerans, assembly GCF_002115745.1. Lineage (GTDB taxonomy): Bacteria > Pseudomonadota > Alphaproteobacteria > Rhodospirillales > Thalassospiraceae > Thalassospira > Thalassospira alkalitolerans. The sequence goes on along the minus strand of NZ_JFKB01000001.1, from coordinate 578,137 downwards.
AGGTTTTTGTTGCCATGTACGGCGGAAAATGGCGCTGGCTTTTATATGTGCTGGCCGTCGTTGATGCCGTCCTGATTGTTTACGTTTCGGTCGTCCCCGACCCGTTGCACCCGCTTACAGATCATCCCGCATGGCTTTACAGCTTTGTTATTCGTGATCGCGGCGTTGTGTTTTCGATGATCATGATGGCGCTCGTCATTATGACGTTCTCCCCGCGACTGATTCTTTGGTTTGGCTTTTGGCTTTTCATCGCCTGGAGCACCGGCATCGTCTGGCTGATGACACGCCCGGGCGTGATCATATCCCAACATTTCGGCGATGACTGGACACCGACCCAACAGGAAATCATCACGACCTATAATTCGCCGGAATTTATCGATATTTCGGCACTGGCCGAACAGGTGGTGATTGTTGTTGTCTTTACGCTGGCCTGTGCCGTGATGGTTTCCAGGTTGCGTGTCTTGATCAATCAATTCGCCGCCGCCGAACGCGCCCATGGCAATCTTGCTCGATATTTCCCGGCCGCCCTTGCCGATCAATTGGCGGATCGCGATGAACCTTTGCGAATCGGTGCGCGGCGCGAATGCGTTATCCTGTTTGCCGACATTATCGGGTTTTCTAGCTATGCCGAAAAACGCGATCCACAGGATGTCATGCGGCTTTTGAACCAGTTTCATCACATCATGACGACACAGATCGGCGCCTATGGCGGGATCGTTGAAAAATATATTGGCGATGCCGTCATGGCGAGCTTTGCGGCATTTGACGATCTGGACTGTCCGGCGTCAAATGCCCTGTCAGCGGCACAATCCATGGTCGCGCATGTCCGTGACTGGCAAAACAGCGACCTTGCCGACAGCACAACGCCACTGCAAATCGGAATAGGGCTGAATTTCGGGCCTGCCGTTGTCGGTGATATCGGCGAAGGCGAGGCCGTCACCCCCGCCGTCATCGGCGCCAGCGTCAATCTGGCGGCACGGCTGGAACGTGCGACCAGAACGCTTGGAACTGACATCATCATAAGTGACGGCTTTGCCCAAAAACTGCGCACTGAAGCCGCTTCGGACCAACCGGCAATGCTGCACAGTTTCACCAAACAGAATGTCATTCGGGTCAAAGGTTTCAGCCAACCCATCCCCGTACACTTCCAATCCTGACTAAAATGCTTCAGAATAATCAAGCTGATATACGCCAAGCCCTTGAATTATGGTGAAATCGGCCCAAAATGCCTTGTACTTGTCCAAGGTGCCACTTCAAGGGAGGAAGGTATGGCGGATTCCACAATACCGCAGTCACCCGGAACGGACGGCGTGCCGTCCTCCGTTACGATCCGCACTTTGTTCGGCGATAAGGAATTTTTGTGGGACAAAGCCATTTATTTTCCGGCAGGGCTTAAGGGCTTTCCCGATCATAATGTTTTTGCACTCGCCAACTTTCCCGGCGAAAGCAATGGCTCCTTCATCCTGATGCAGAGCCTGACCGAACCCGAACTCGCCTTTATCGTCGCGCCTTACAATATGGAAAGCAACAGCATCAAGGCTGAACACCTTGCCCAGGCTTTTACCATCCATAGCATTGGCAAGGATGACGGCGCGGTTTTGCTGATCGTGACCTTGCACAAACCCGAAGATGGCGGCGATACCAGCATGTCGGTTAATCTGCGTGCGCCGATCATCATCGATACATCACGCCAGACGGCCTATCAGCATTTGCTGCCGGATGCAGGATATTCCTATCATCAGTCGCTGGCCGATTAATCCCGCGACACGGGCATGTCTGAAAATGGACCGGATATTATAAAATCCGGTCCGGCCATGCGCCTGATATGTCCTTGATCCTGCCACTTTTTCGCGTAAAGGTCGTTTTAGAACAATACGCAACAGGTGGTATAAGGGATCCGAGATGTCTTCAGAATTGCGCAGTCGTTTTGCCGTGGCCACACTTTTGGGCGCGGCTGTTTTTGTTGGCCCGTTCATCGATCCGGCACGGGCCCAGTCAAACGATGAAAAAATCGAAGAAACCATCACACTGACCGGTGAAAACCGCAGCAAGATGCAACTGACCATCTATCCGGGCAACCTTGGCATGATTGCCGAACAGCGAAACGCATCAATCCCCAAAGGCTTGAAAACGCTTCGTATTGAAGACCTGCCGCAAACCATCATGGATGACACATTCCTGATGGGCGCCCAGACCGAGGCCAAACTTGTCTGGCATACATTGCGCAATACGGCCAACGGGCCGACAACCATGTATCGTTTGCTACAAGATCAAATCGGCAAAACCATCACGGTGCGGCGCAAAGAAGACGAACTTGTCGAAGGCACTTTGCTATCGATTGATGGTGGTGCGCTGGTCCGCACATTGGATGGCATCGAACAGGTTCCGATTGAACAGATTATCATATCCGACCTGCCCAATGACTTTGCCACCCGCCCGGCGATCGAGGCCACAATCGGCAGCGATAGCGCACTTGACCACGTTTCACTGGCCTATCTTCTTGGCGGTGTTGCTTGGCAAACGGCCTATGCCGGGCGATATGACAGCGACAAAAACGTCCTGAACCTGTCGGCAATGGCGCGCGTCAGCAACCAAACAGGTGCCGCAATCAACAATGCCCAGTTGCGTTTGATCGCCGGTGATCCCAACCGTGTCACACGTGCCCCAATGGCAAAGGCCGCGCGCGGTGAAATACTGATGTCGGCAATGGCGGACACCGCGCCGGGTGGCGGCGGGCTGGATCGTGAAACCATGGAAGGTCTCCATGTTTACGGCCCGTTCGATGATCTTTCGATGCGTAATGGCGATGTTGTAATGCTGCCATTGTTTGCACCACAGGTCTTGCCTGTCACCCGCAAGGTCACCTTTAACGGCAGTGCCAATCTTTACTATGCCGGTCAAAGCGACATTTCCGAATTCGCCCTTCCTGATCTTGAGATCGAAGTCGAAAATGACGGCGGCACTGATCAAAAAAGCCCCTGGCCAGCAGGCACAATTCGCGTATTTGGCCAATCGCAAAGCGGCGTAACCGGTTTTCTTGGCGAAGATAACCTGTCTTTGACGCCCGTCGGGCGCAAAGCAACCATCCGCCTTGGTCAAGCCAGCGAGATTTCCGGCACCCGCAAGGTCACCTCATTTGATCGTAAATCACGCCCGAACATGCCCGATGAAATCAAGGCCAATATGGAATGGGCGATTTCAAATGGCAGTGCGCGCACCGAAACAGTGACCATCCGCGAAAATGTTCCGGGTGACTGGATTGTCACCGGCGAGGACCACAAACACAGCAAACCGCAGCCCGATCTTCTTGTCTGGACGATAGAGGTTCCGGCAGGCAAGGATGTCAAACTGAGCTGGTCTGTGAAAAGCACCCGCTAAAGCATATTTTCCGATCAGGTCTGGTTGCTGTCATAGAATGCCTTTGCAAGTGGCAGCAACAGGACCGGATCGGGATTTTGACCGGTTTGCTGACAAAGTTCGGTGTAAAGACAAATCAGTTTTGCCAGCAAAATAAAGGCATGCTGATTTTTTTTACCTGCAAACACGCCAAGGTTAACAAGCGCCTCGCCACAGGTTTCGCGCGCGATTTGAAATTGCCCGACCCCGCGAAAGGCCAGAACAAGCGCGCCTTGCGAATAGCCAAGATCAAGGCGGGCGGCTTCGTTCTGCCCCGTTGTCTGGCTGCCCAATCGATCCCGGCGCAATTCAACGGCCTGCTTGGCCGCATCAACGGCATCAGCCCATTGCTGTGCATTGATTTCAAGTGCCGCCCGGTTGTTTAAACTATGGGCCATCCCGGCGCGCGCCGCATCCGGGGCAGTTTGCCAATGGGCGGCAAACAAATGATCGGCTTTGTCAAACAGCGAAAGAGCCGCCAAACGCTCGGAATGATCAAGGACGGTAGCCATTTCAAGATACAGACGTGCCAGCGTTAATGAACCGGGTTCCGTCGCTTCAAGGAATGACACGCGCGGCAGATATCCGGCAATTTTATCCGACATGTCTCTTCCCTGTTTTACCTAAATTCAATCACTTCGCGATGACAGAAGATAGACGGGGAAGCACCCCACCTTGTGAAGCAGGGGCATTCGGGGATAAGCTGCGATCCGATCTAAACGGCTTTGCCCTAATCGCCCTTTTTTGTCTGGAACGACCGCCACCAATGACCATGTCGACTGAAACCCTCCGTGCCCTTTATGGCACTTGGCGCATTGCGCGCGGCGATGCCAAGGGCCTCGCCTTTTTTGAATATTCAATTGATGCATTCTGGCGATCTTTTCTTGCCGCATTCATCGTTTTTCCGGCCTTTGCGCTTTTGCGCTGGCACGACCTTGGAAGCGCGCCGGACGATTTCCCCGTCGGGCGCTATATGATCATCGAAACCATCGCCTATGTGATGAAATGGTTCGCCTTTCCGCTTCTGATGCTTCATGTCGCGCCAATGATCGACCGGGCCAATCGGTATATCGCCTTTATCACGGTCTATAACTGGTCAAGCGTCTTGCAGATGGGGGTCTATCTGATCGCACTGTTCCTTGGTGCGGCTTTCCCCGGATTGGGGGCTGGCGGGTTTGTGCTGGTTGCCGTCATCGCGATGCTGGTTTACGGGGTCTATATTGCAAAACTGACACTTGCCGTCCCGGCCGTGACAGCCGGGGCAATTGTCGCGGCTGATTTCCTGTTGTCACTGGTGATAACGACGATTGGCATTCGCTTGGCCCTTGGTCAGCTATTCTGATAAAAAGTCAAATAAATCAAAAACGTCAGGGAGAATATCAAAATGAAACCGGTCCTCGCCATCACCAGACGCCTGCCGGATGCCGTCGAAAAACGCGCGCGCGAAAGCTATGATTTACGCATGCAAGACGGGGATGAACCGCTATCGCGCGATCAAATTCTTGATCTGTGTAAGGACGCGGATGCCGCCCTTGTTTCCGTTGGTGATCCGATTGATGCAGCGTTTTTTGATGCCCTGCCCAAAAAGGTCGGCATTGTTGCGACCTTCTCAGTCGGAACCGATCACATTGATCTTGGCGCTGCCAAAGCCAAAGGCGTCATCATCGGCAATACACCGGGTGTCCTGACCGATGCAACCGCCGATATTGCCTGGCTTTTGATCCTTGGTGCTGCGCGCCGCGCCAGCGAGGGCGAGGCCGAAGTCCGCAATGCGACTTGGTCAAGCTGGCGCCCGACCCATCTGATGGGCACACAGGTCACAGGTAAAAAGCTTGGCATTATCGGCATGGGCCGCATTGGTCAGGCCGTTGCCAAACGTGCGCGTGGTTTTGACATGGACGTTCATTATTTTAATCGCCGCCAATTACCCAAAGATCAGGAATTCGGCGCGACCTATCATTCATCCATCGATGAATTGCTGCCCCATTGTCAGTTCCTGTCACTGCATTGCCCCTCGACGCCGGAAACGCGTGGCATGGTCAACACCGACTTCATCGCCAAATTGCCCAATGGGGCGATTATCGTAAATACCGCACGCGGTGATGTGGTCAATGATGGTGATCTGATTGCCGCTTTGAAATCGGGGAAACTGACCGCTGCCGGACTGGATGTTTTTGCGGGCGAGCCCAATATCGAACCGGCTTATCGTGACCTTCCCAATACCTTCCTGTTACCGCATCTGGGATCGGCGACCGTGGAAACACGCAATGCCATGGGGTTCCGCGCCCTTGATAACATCGATGCCTTTACCCAGGGCAAGGACGTCCCGTTTTGCGTTTAAACAATCGCTAACCGGCCAAATACAAAAGAACAAGGCGCTGTATCTGGCGCCTTGTTCTATTCCAGATCGCTTTCTTCGCCCGCCGGCAAGATACAGGAAATTTCGTGACCATCACGGCTGACCTTGACCCGGCCACCGTGGATTTCAACCACGGCGCGCACCATCGCCATGCCAAGGGCACGTCGCGCCGATGGGCTTTCGCCTTCTCGCAAACCTTCGAATAACATCGGTTGCGGAGTCTCGTCCGACAACGAGATACTGATATCAATATCCTCGCCACGCCGACGCGCCACCACCGAAACTTCGCTGCCTTCCGGGGCTGTGCGCAGGACGTTGGTGACAAGGATAAACAAGGCCTGTTTCAGGCGGCGTTCATCGGCCACCATCCAACCAATATTGCGCGAACAATAAAGCCGAAGTGACACGTTAAGTTCGGCCAGACGCGCCCGGGTTAAGGCTTCGAGCGACCGTAACAACCGCCGTGGATCAACCGTATCGAGTTCAAGGGCGACCTGCCCCGATCCAAGTGTTGCCAGATCGCGCATATCATCAACAAGGGCCAGCATACTTTGGGCCTCGGCCCGAATGGTTTCGACCGATTGCGCGACATTGCCCTGCAAATGCGGGATCAACCGATCCGATTCGCCATTGATATGATCCAGTGGCCGGGTCAATTCGCGCGACACCGTTGAAATGAAGTCCGACTTCATCTGATCCGCCGTGCGAAGCGCCTCGTTGCGATCGCGAAGGGCGCGTTCAACGCGGATGGTATCGGTCACATCGCTATAAGACATCATCACCGCCCCATCGGGCAGTGGCACAATGGCAAAATCGATAATGCTGTTATCTGCACGTTCCAGACGGCCGCTCATCGGTTCATGATTGGTGATGCGCGCAACCATACGGTTTTTGAATTTTTCCCAATCGTCGCGCTCATGCCAGTAATCTCGGGCTTCCTCGATCACTTCGGCAATATGGGGGGCGCCAGACAAGAAAACGTCTTCCAGCCCCCAGATATCGGCAAATCCGTGGTTATAAAGCCGCAAACGACCATCACCACTGATCACGCCAACCGCTTCGTGCAGATTTTCAAGCGTTTCACGCTGAACCGCAATCAGGGTGTTATAGCTGCTTTCAAGGACCAGCTTGTCGGTGACGTCTTCATAGGCAAACATCAACCCGCCAAAGGGATGGGGCGAAATGAACCGCCGCAATGTCATGCCATTGGGCAGATGCATCAGATCTTCTTCAGGTTTCAAAAGATCGGTAAATCGCTGATTTTCGATGCTGCGGAACTGATTAAAATCGGTGACTTCGGGCAACTTGCGTTCATCGCGCATCCGGCGCAGAACATCGTCAAGCGATGGCTCGGCCCATAACCAATCCTCGTCCAGATCCCAAAGTTTGGTAAAGGCGGTATTAAAGAAGATAAGCCGTTTGTCGCCGCCATAAATGGCAATCGCAGTACCAAGGTTTTCCAGTACTTCGGCATGGGCCCGGATGTGGCGCGACAGATCAGATTGCAATTCCTCGGTCGCGGTACAGTCAATGGCAAAGCCGATCAAACCATCCAGATCTTCGGGGGTTTGCGACGGACATTCGGTAATGCGCAAAAGCTTCCGGTCGCCCTTGACCACAATATGATAATCGCGCGTCATGGTTTCGCCGTTGCGCAGCGCTGCTGCGGCAAGTGACTTGCCATGATCGGGGATAACCCCGCTTCCCAGTTCCGCCTGTCGGGAAATGGCATCATCCCTGTCTTCAAGTTCAAGGGCACGCGCATAGGCGACATTGCAATCAATCAAACGCAAATCGCCATCACGGCGCCAAACCGGAAATGGTAAGCTATCGATCAAAAGACGCAGGCCACTGACCTCGTGCTTAAGCAAGGTGAAATCGCCAAACTGGCTTTCACGTTCACGGGTATGACGGGTTTCATCCCGAAACCAAAGGGCATGCGCCAGAACCGGTGAATTTCGATCCTTGCGTGCCATCGTGCCGGTCACATGGAATTTGCGGCCATCAACGGCCATGATCCAAAGTTCAAAGCGTTCATGCGTGGATTTAAGGTTCCGCACACGATCCTTAAGGGCCTTGGCATCATCGTCGCGCAACTGATCGAGTATATCGGGAAACCGCCCGTCTTTTCCCAAAAGGAATGCGCGCTTAAGCGACGGGCTTGCACCCTCGGCAAAGCCTGTCTGGCTCCAATAATAAACCGGGTCGGGTCCGGCATATAACAGATGGGTAAATTGTTCGGTACTGTCGGCCAGCTCGGATTCGTGATCTTCCGCCTCTTCCAAATGGCGACGCATCCGCAACGATAACCGCCATCCAATCCCCCCGGCAATCGCCGCCCCGCCAAGGGCGGCCAGCCCAACCACCAACCAGTCCCGGTTGCTCAGATCGACCAGATTTCCCAAAATGGAATGATCCACAATCGGCGGAACCAGGTCGGGCACGGCTTCGCGCACCGGGGAAAGCTGGAACTTTTCCTGTGCATGCACATCGGCCGCGATGAAAAACGATGTCAGGCCATAGCATCCCACCTGCCACAATCTGGACAAGGAAAATTGGCTTGGCCCCCCCTTTTGGGAACCAATTGGTCCTTTTCCCCTGTGATGATCGGATGCAGGCCGTGTCACGTGTTGTTAACCGTTTGTGTTTATGAGCTATTATTATGGTGAAAACGTCTGCCTTTTACCACTGTTTCACGACGTTTTCCCGATACCCTTACGAATGCCCGTCATCGCGGGAAAATCCGCGATGACATATACCTCAAATCGGGCTATGTCTGCGCTATTGTCGAAACAACATTTACAATGATCTCGTCATTCCAAAAATGAGTCCCAAACCGCAGCTAGACCTTTTTGCACCCCGCGTGGCATCGAAACCAGCCACGCCGCAAAAGGAATCTGCCGCCTCCAAACCGGCGGGACCGGAAATGCGCGACCTTTTCGATACCAGTTTCAGTGCCGATGACATCGCCGAATGGGAATTGCTGTTTCGCGATGCCCCGCAATACAACTATCATTTCAAACGCGCCCAGATCGCATCGGCCTTTGACCGGCCCTTGCATAAAAAGCTGATTGCGTCGCATGCGTTTGAACGCCTGCGCGAAATATCCTTTCTTGGCGCGATTGATTACCTGTTCCATCCCAATGGACGCCCGGCCAATATCCGCCATTCCCGATATGATCACACCATTGGCGTTGCCCTGCTGTCACAGCAATATTGCCGCCTGATGGGGCTTTCGGATGCCGATCGCGACCTTTTGGGGGCCGCGGCCCTGTTGCATGATATTGGCCATGGGCCGTTTTCCCATACGCTGGAACCGGAATTTGCCCGCCGCTTTGACTTAAACCATCATCAACTGACCGAAAAAATCATCACCGGCGAAGTCGAACTTGATCTGTCGGTCAATCATCTTCTGGTCAAACATGGTGTCGATCCGGCCGAAGTCATTGCCCTTCTGTCAAAAAAATCGACCCATCCCCATGCCAGCCTTCTGTCCGGTCCGGTCAATATCGACACACTCGAAGGCATCAGCCGCACCAAAACCTATGTTCATTCGCATTATGTCCATTGCCATCCACGTCTTTTGCTTGAGGCCGCGGTAAAACTTGATGACGAATCGCTTAAACGGCTGGATAAATTCTGGCAGCTTAAAGAAGACATCTATCGCAACTTCATTTTCGGACCGATGTGTTTCGCCACCGATCATCTGTGCCGCGAATTCGTTGTTGAAAACGCCCCGGACTTTGCCGCCAATGATTTCCTGCTGACCGAAAAAGCGTTTTTGCTGCGTCATCCGACCTTCAAGAAATTCCTGTTCAGCCTGAAAAGCCGGATTGAACTTGACGGTGTTGCCGAGGTTATTGATCCAAAAATCAGCGCCGCCCTTATGGATCCCCATGCCACCAAAGTGCCCAAGCGCGAATTCCACATCAATGCCGATGCCGATGTCAAAAGCTTTGCCGATCTTGGCAACCGCTATTACGAGGAAAAAAACTCGTTCCTGCGCCGTGTCGGCAATCTGACCGACCTAGCACAACAGGCTGCTGCGGCAAGCCTGTTTGACTGATATGCTTGCCCGTCGGTCAAGGCAGTAGTCGCCAAAAGTTGCCCCATTCGGTCATCCATCTCAATCAGGAGCCGCCAATATGCCCAAGAAACGTAACCGGACATTCGTCATCATCGGACTTGGAACTGTTGGCAGCACCGTCGCAACCGACCTTGCGCGCAATGGCAATCATGTCATGGGCATCGACATTGATGAAAAACCTGTCGCCGCCCTTTCCGATATCCTGTCCGAAGCCATCATTGCCGACGGCCGGGACGAAGAAGTCCTGCGCGAGGTAGGGGTCGACAAATATGACGTTGCCCTGATCGCGATTGGCGACAATCTGGAAGCCAATCTTCTGTGCACCATGAATGTCAAAATGCTCGGCGTGAAAACCGTCTGGGTCAAGGCGATCAACAAAACCCACCACCGTATCCTGACCAAGCTTGAACCCGACCGGATCATCCTTCCCGAACAGGAAATCGGTCAGCATATTGCCCAAAAACTGCATAACCCAGCCGTGCGCGACTATCTTAGTCTGGGCAACGGCATGCATGTTATCAATATGCTGGTGCCCGATGATTTGGCGGGGAAAACTGTCGAATCACTTGATCTTGCAGCATCCCATGACCTGCGCTGTCTTGGCATTTTGCGCGGAACCGATTTCATTGATTGTCAAACCGGATCGGTCACAATGGCCGAAAATGATAAAATCCTGATCCTGGGTCGCCGCGAAAATCTGCGTGACTTTAGCGACGGCGTCTGACGCATGCAGTTCTATTTTCCAAACCGGCTTGGCAAACCGATCAGGATCCCGCCGCCCCTTTTGCTGGCGATCCTGTATCTGGCCCTGATCATGATCGGGGCGGCAATCCTTTTCCTGCCGGTTTCGGTCACCAAATCCATCACCTTTTCCGATGCCCTGTTCACGGCAACCTCGGCCGTCACGGTCACCGGGCTGGCCGTGGTTGATACCGGATCAAGTTTTACCCTGTTTGGTCAAATTATCATCCTGATCCTGATCCAGCTTGGCGGGCTGGGCCTGATGACCTTTGCCGCCCTTGTCCTATCCGTTCTTGGCCTGCCGATCGGGCTGCGTCATCACAATATCCTGCGCGAAGACCTTAACCAGACATCAATCCATCTGCTTGTTGGCCTGATCAAAACCATCCTGTCGGTTGTGCTGGTCTGCGAACTGATCGGCGGCATCCTGTTATTAACCGTGTTTGTGCCTGATTTCGGCTGGGCAAAGGGAATATGGTTTTCGGTGTTTCATTCAGTATCGGCCTTTAACAACGCAGGCTTTGCCCTGATGCCCGATAGTCTGAGCCGCTGGGCGACCAACCCGATAATCAACTTTACAATCCCGGCACTTCTTCTGATCGGCGGCATCGGGTTCAGTGTCATTTCCGATCTGTCGATCCATCGCGGCTGGCGCCATCTATCCCTGCACAGTAAAATAATGCTGACCGGTACTGCCATTCTGATCGTCTGGTCGGTGACGCTGTTTGCCGCCCTTGAATGGTCCAATCCCGAAACGCTTGGTGCCTTTGACAATCCCTGGGACAAGCTGCAAATCAGCTGGTTTCAAGGTCTGACCACCCGTACCGCCGGATTTAACACCGTCAATATCGCTGCCATCCACGACTCCACCGCATTGATGTTCATTTTGATGATGGTTATCGGGGCCGGCAGCACATCGACCGGCGGCGGGATCAAGGTCACCACATTCATCGTGCTGGTTCTCGCAACCATTGCCTTTTTCAAACGCCATAACCAGTTACGCGCCTTTGGTCGCAGCATCAAACTCGAAGAAATCATGAAGGTACTTGCCCTGACGATGATGTCGATCTTCGTCATCATGAGCAGCATATTCCTGATCACCATTTCCCACGATGGCGATTTTCTCGACCTCGTGTTTGAAGTGACCTCCGCCTTTGGCACGGTTGGGCTTTCACGTGGCACGACCGGGGAACTCGATACCTTGGGCCAGATTGTCATCGGGGTAACGATGTTTATCGGCCGGGTTGGCCCGCTTACACTTGGCTTCTTTCTGGCCCGGCGCATTTCGCCACGGATTTCCTATCCAGCCAGCCAGATCTATCTGGGCTGACCATTCGCGGCAAAGCAGATTACCCCTGCCCAGCTTCGCTGATGCCGGTGGTATGGCGCAACAGGCACCGGTCAACCATGGCGAAAAGCGCATCCGTGGTTGGCGGCTGCCGATCAAACAAAATGCGATAGGTCATCGGCGCAATGATGCCATCAACCAGTTGATCAACCGTGGGGGCTGGTTGCCCGCGTTCTTTTGCACGTTCAACAATTACCGCCAGACGACACCGCGCGATATCTGCACAGCGCATCGTCGTCCCATTATCGCCAGATGCGACAACATCACGCAACATTGCCGTCCCCAGTTCAGAACCGGTTTCATCCAGATAGGCTTCGGCAAACTGTTTAAGATCGGAATCAAGCGACCCCGTATCCACCGGGTCTTCATCGGGTCGCATGCGATCCAGTGCCACATCCGCCAACAAGGACGGCAAATCACCCCAGCGACGGTAAATCGTTGATGGGGTTACACCCGACATCTGGGCGACCATTGGAACTGTAAGGCTGTCGCGGTCATGGGTCGACAAAAGCGCATGAACAGCTTCATGGACTGCTTTTTGCACGCGCGCACTTCGACCGCCGGTTCTTATGCCTTTGTGGACTTTCATAAAACGGACCTTAACACAAATTATTTGCGTTAAGCGAGTTCTTCGCGCAAACTGCATTAAACGCAAATTATTCGCTTTAAGGAGCGCTCCCATGCACGCGCCTTCGCCCCCCGCAACAAACACCCCCGCCAGATGGTTTCTGGCTCTTGTCATTGTCATCTTTACTGCCGCCGCATCCGCCCCGACACCCATGTATCAGCTATATCAGCAAAGCTGGCATTTCTCGGCCTCGATGCTGACGGCTGTCTTTGCGGTCTATGTTCTGACCCTGTTGATTTCTCTGCTTATATTCGGGTCGGCATCTGATTATATCGGCCGCAAACCGGTTATTTTTACGGCCCTTGTGTTTGAAATCGTCGCGATGGTTTTCTTCCTGATCGCCAAAGACGTTCAAACCTTGCTGATCGCCAGAGCCATTCAGGGATTTGCCACCGGCATTGCAACCGCTGTCCTTGGTGCTGCGTTATTTGACAACGATCACCACAAAGGCCCGATCACCAATGCCATCGCCCCACTGCTTGGCTTGGCCAGTGGTGCCGTGATCACAGGCATTCTGGTCGAATACGGGCCATCTCCCCTGCATCTAAGCTATCTCGCCATGCTGTTGGTGATGGTGGTTCTCGCCCTTTTACTTTGGGGATTGCCCGAAACGGCCACACGCCGCCCCGGCATTCTGAAATCGCTGACACCACGGGTCTTCGTCCCCGAAACCGCGCGCGCAACCATGCTCGAAATTGCACCAGCCAATGGCAGCGCATGGGCACTTGGCGGGTTTTATCTGTCCCTTGCGCCATCCGTAATCGCACGCGCAACCGATGCACCATCTTCGCTTGCAGGCGGTTTTGCGGTTGCCTGTCTGATGTTATCCGGGGCGGTTTCCGTTCTGATTGCCCAAAAACGCCAACCGGCTGAAACACTGCTTGCGGGAACTTTCATCCAAACGCTTGGCATTATTGTTTTGGTGCTCGGCATTGGGCTCGGCATGCTTTGGGTCTTTTTGGCGGGGTCAATCTTGGCGGGATTCGGGTTTGGCGCGACCTTTCTTGGATCGATCCGAACTCTTCTGCCACGCGCAGAACCGCACGAGCGCGGCGGCCTGATGGCGGCATTCTATGTGATGTCCTATCTGTCGTTCTGCATTCCGGCCCTTCTGGCGGGCAAACTGGTATCCATCTGGGGCCTTATCAGAACAGCCGAAGGATATGGCATCGCCCTTGTGGCTTTAACCTTTCTGGCGCTGGTTCTGCAAATCCGCAAACGGCAGCAACGAGTCGCCGCCACAGGCAAAGTCTAGCCAAAAGGTATCGGGCGGTCTGGTACAAACCCGAACCGCCCGATAGGCCGTTTTCAGTCGACGACAAACAATGTCGCACCCGGATCGGTCGATGACCGATGCGCCTCGGCGTTATCTGCAACCTGATAACTCATACCGGGTTTAAGGGTAAACACCCGGCCATCTTCAAGTTCCGTCACCAGCTCGCCTTCCAGGCACAACAGGATATGACCCTTTTTGCACCAGTGATCGGCAAGATAGCCCGGCGTATAAGTCACCATACGCACCCGGATCGGCCCGAATTGTTGCGTGCGCCACAACGCCTTTCCGCGATCACCTGAATGCTCGGTCTGGGCAATCGACGACCAGTCGGTTGTCCCGAACGGAAGATTGGAAATTTCCATGGGAAATCTTTCTATGGATATGTGGGGCAGTACCACCCGGAACCGGGCAGCATCGCCCCGACGCTATCGCGTTCACAGACATAGCGTCAATATCGCTGCCATCAAACAACATTGGCCGAACAGGCGAACAAGGCAACCTCTGCTCCGCGCAATTCTGTGGTTCGCTCGAAACGCAGCCCCGCCCGGCAAAGGACTCTTTGTGAAGCGGGATTTGAAGGATGCGCCAAACCAATGACCCGTTGGGCACCCAATGTATCAAAGGCGGCACCCGCAACTTCGGTCGCATAACCGGCCCCCCAGAATGCCGGGTGAACGTGATAGGACAAGTTCAATCCGGTAAAATGTTCAGACACAGTGACACCACCAAATCCAATCAACTCACTATCATTCTCCACAGCCCACCGCCCGAAACCGTGCTGTTCCCAATGCCCGATATCGCGCAGCAGCCGGTTGGTGCATGTCTCCCGATCCTCGGGTGTCGGATCTGGGCGGTGCGCCACCATTTGCGCACGGCCAAACAGGTCGCAAACGAATTCAAGATCAGACAGGTGTGGTTGCCGAAGCAACAGGCGAGCGGTTCTGATCATTATGCGCCCTAACTGAGACTTGAATTTCAAGAAATTCAATCAATAATTGCATATCGATCACCTGTCATCCATTTTCCATGGAATTTGCCTTAACGATTTTCCAAACCGTTTTCTGCGCGTTGCTTGCGAATTTCATCTGCCTTCTCGGTGATCATATTTCGCAACTCGCCCAGTCCGGCACGTTCGGCCGTGATGGTTTGTTCACATTCGGACTTTGCAACATATCCGTTGGGATGTTCGCCATCCCATTCCAGAACGCCCCCGATCATGCCGCCAAGCGCATTGACGTCACCAAAGGCATAACTATTTAACGGCCGACCGACCGTTTCATTCAGGGATGCGAACAATGCCGGGTCCCGATCCGGGGCAAGATCGGGCTTACAGCCCAAAAGCGTGCGAAACCGCAACTGCCCGGTATAGAACCAGAACACGGCATCATCACGTTTGCCATCGTTAAACAGCTTGGCTGCCAGAATATAATAGGCCGATGGATGACGATTTTCGATCCCGTCGCGCAAAACATCCGGGGCCATATCCTTCATTTCCTCGGGCGAGGTCTGATCCGGGGACTGGGCAAGAACAGGTGTCGCCATCAGGCCAAGCAGCGGAATGGCAAGCAGGGTGCGATGAAAATTTTTGATCGGACTTCTCCGTCATCTGGCGTGATTTCCAAACGGGGACATTTTGTGGCAAATGGCCCCGATATTCGATGATTGGCCAAGCCTTGCCCGCTTTTAAGGCCGTTTTACTGGCAACTCATGGCAATTATGTGCCAATTGACCGATCCCGTGCCGATCTATGCATGTTTCGCTTATAAACCCGGTTTTAATCTTTGGGCTTTAGGCCGATACTGGAAACCTTGGGGAATCCAGACGGAACCGGACCAATCTTGTTACCAGCAACCATCACAACCAATCAGAACTATACCGCTGCCCGGCTGGCTGAAATGCGGAACGCACTTTCCGATCAGTTGCATGGCAGCGCCTTTTGCGTGGTTGTGACCGGGTCGTTTGGCCGTCACGAGGCATCGGAACAATCCGATCTGGATTATTTCATCATCGGGCGCGAGGTCGATCGCGATCTGGCCCCGCATCAGGCCGTTTCCGAAATTCTAGAGGGCATGGTCACCAAAAAGGCCGCAATCGATGGTCCGTTTTCGTCTTATGTCCCGGCCGAAGAACTGGTCAACCGCATCGGGCTTGATGGCGATACCAATTCGATTACCACGCGTCGCCTGCTGTTTTTGCTGGAATGCGAATGGCTTTATAATGAAACCGGCAAACGGGCCTTTTTTGACGAATTGATCGCCAACTACGTGACCGAAACCGTCACACGGGAATCGATTGCGCGTTTTCTGGTCAATGACGTCATCCGTTATTACCGCACCATCAGCGTCGATTTCGAAATCAAAACCCGCGAAGGCGATGCCCGCAAGGCATGGGCCCCCCGGCGGCTTAAGCTCGTCTTTTCGCGAAAAATGCTTTATTTTGGCGGTATAATCGCGGCGGCTGAAACCGCTGACCGTGATTACGTTGGGAAACGGGCAAAATTATCGGAACTTTTACAGCTTCCGCCAATTATCCGCGTTCAAACCGTCTTTGGCGATAAAAGCCTGCCCGCACTTGAACTATATGACCGGTTCCTGCGTGAACTCAGCGATCCGGACGTTCGCAAACGGCTTGAAAAGGTCGGCCCGAATGACCGCACCGACAAAGAACTAAGGTCGTTACTTGATGCGGGCAAACAATTCTCGCGCGAGTTGATCAAACTGATGAATGATCGTTACGGCCCCGATCACCCGATCCATGAAGCACTTTTGATGTAATTGATTATCCGCGCGTGGTGACATGCTTGTGATAATTCGCCCGGTCAAGGTCGTGGACTTCGACGGAAAACTGAACCGCATAGTCACCGACCAGATTTTCCAAATGCACCCGCAATGTTTCAAGCGCAATACGCCCAACTTCGTATTTCACATCATCAGAACGCCCGGATAGCAACCGCACATCCAAATGCACCATGCCATGATGCGGCCCGCCATCGGCAATCACGACATTTTCAAGCGGCGACAGACGGGTTTTAAAGCTGGCCGGTTCGGCATCGGCTGCGACAGCAATTTCGCGGTGCAAACTGATTGCCAGTGCCCGCAACTGTTCGACAATCGGCAGATTGGCGGAATATTCGATTTCAATCTGGGGCATGATATTTGTCCTTGTTCCGGATGACGGCCTTTTTAACCTGAACTCGCAAGGCCCCAAACACAAAAAAGCCGGCCCGAACAAACGGACCGGCTTTGATGCAAAGCTCAATACAGCTTAGTAGCGATAGTGATCCGGCTTGAACGGACCAACCTGCGGCACGCTGATGTAATCAGCCTGCTCTTTGCTAAGCTTGGTCAGTTTCACGCCAAGACGGTCAAGATGCAAAGCGGCAACTTTCTCATCAAGGTGTTTCGGCAGGACATAAACCTTGTTTTCGTAGTTCGCAAAGTTCTTCCAAAGCTCGATCTGGGCCAGCACCTGATTGGTAAAGGAAGCCGACATCACAAAGCTCGGATGACCGGTGGCACAACCAAGATTGACCAGACGGCCTTCGGCCAGAACGATCAGACGTTTGCCATCCGGGAAGACAACTTCGTCAACCTGCGGCTTGACGTTTTCCCATTTGAAATTCTTCAGCGAACCGATTTGAATTTCGGAATCGAAGTGACCGATGTTGCACACAATTGCCCGGTCTTTCATCGCACGCATATGGTCGATGGTGATGATGTCGATATTGCCCGTGGTGGTAACAAAGATATCGCCAACCGGTGCGGCGTCTTCCATCGTGGTGACTTCGTAACCTTCCATCGCGGCCTGAAGCGCACAAATCGGATCGATTTCAGTCACAAGAACGCGGGCACCCTGGCTGCGCAGCGATGCAGCCGACCCTTTGCCAACATCCCCAAAACCGGCAACAACACCGATTTTACCGGCAACCATCACGTCGGTTGCGCGTTTGATGCCATCGACCAAGCTTTCGCGGCAACCATAAAGGTTGTCGAATTTCGATTTGGTGACCGAGTCATTGACGTTAATCGCCGGAACCTTAAGCGTGCCTTTTTTCGCCATTTCGTAAAGGCGGTGCACACCGGTGGTGGTTTCTTCGGAAAGACCTTTGATGTCTTCAAGAAGTTCCGGGTATTTTTCGTGGATCAACTGGGTGACGTCACCGCCATCATCAAGAATAAGGTTCGGTTTCCAGCCATTCGGGCCGGTAATGGTCTGTTCGATGCACCACCAGAATTCTTCCTCGGTCTCGCCTTTCCAGGCAAAGACAGGAACGCCGGTAACAGCAATCGCCGCAGCAGCCTGATCCTGGGTCGAGAAGATGTTGCATGACGACCAGCGAACTTCTGCGCCAAGTGCGGTCAGGGTTTCAATCAGAACGGCGGTCTGAATGGTCATGTGCAGGCAACCGATGATACGCGCGCCAGCAAGCGGCTTGGTCGCGCCATATTCTTCGCGCAGCGCCATCAGGCCCGGCATTTCAGTTTCAGCAATCGCGATTTCCTTGCGGCCCCAAGCGGCCAACGAGGTGTCTGCGACCTTGCAATCGGTAAAGTTGGACATGTCGTCTCCAATCAAACAAAAACAGCGCAAGTGCAGACCCATCGATCTTGCAGATACGCCAAAGAATTCTGGTGCGACGGTTTCCCCATCGCGTTGGAAGACATATAAAGATTTCTTTATATGGATTTCAAGTCTTTTCTTCGATGAATTTTCAATACACCAAGGGCCACGCGCAGCATTTCACAGCCGACCTTGACCAAGCGCGTCCGTATTCGATGATTTTGGGTCTATACGTCCGAATTCAAGCAAGATCGTTGAAATCGTCCAGCATCATGGCGATACGCGCCGAATCCCATTGTTCCATCACGCGCGCGGCCTGTTGTTCGGAATTGCGGGTATCAAGGCGGCGCAGACGTTGTTTGACCGGAAGCAAACTGACCGATGACATTGATAAATTGCGCAGGCCAAAGCCAATGAAAAGTGGTGTATAGCGCGGATCACCGGCCATCTCGCCACAGACGCTAATCGGGATATTGCGTTCGCATGACGTTTTGATCACATCGCGGATCAGGCGCAAAACCGATGGATGCAGCGGATCGTAAAGCCCCGCCACCTGATCGTCGGTCCGGTCAATCGCCAATGTATATTGCGTCAGATCGTTGGTCCCGATGGCAAAGAAATCGCTTTCGCGCGCCAAGGCATCAATGGTCAGCGCGGCGGCGGGAATTTCAATCATTGCGCCCAAAGGCGGCAATTCATCGGGAATGGCATGACCTTGCTCACGCAGACGCTTGGCAACAGATTGGTAAATCTGGCGCGCCCGGCTCATTTCATGGACGCTGACCACCATCGGGATCAGAACCCGGACCGGCCCCAGCAAAGATACGCGCAGGATTGCCGCCATTTGGGCTTCAAGCAATTCCGGTTTGCGTAACGACAACCGAATACCGCGCAACCCCAGCGCCGGATTTGGACCAGACCCCATTTCTGCCTGTAGCGCCACCGCAAGCTTTTCCCCGCCAATATCAAGGGTGCGGATCGTCACCGGCTTGCCCTCCATCCGGGTAACGATATCGGCCAATTCGGCGTATTGTTCGTCTTCGTCTGGCAGATAGTCCTTGTTCATAAACATGAACTCGCTGCGCAAAAGCCCGATGCCGGTCGCGCCATTTTCCAATGCCGCCGCCAATTCGATGGGCAATTCGATATTGGCATGCAGATCAATTTCAACGCCATCGCGCGTGGCCGAGGGCACATCGCGCAAACTTGCCAGCTTGGCCCGGGCTGCCAGCCAGTCTTCGCGACGTTGCGTATAATGGGCAAGGTCATCATCGGTCGGGCGCAAGATGGCTTCACCACGCCCCCCGTCGACAATGATCACATCACCGCCCGAAATCCCGCGAATAATATCCGCAGCCCCCAGAATGGCCGGAATACCCAACGAGCGGGCCATAATCGCAGTATGGCCTTCGGCCCCGCCAAGGGCGGTGACAAAGGCAGACACCTGTCCGGGCTGGAACCGGGCCATATCGGCCGGGCTGACTTCTTCGGCAATCAAAATGGTGCCCTTGGCCGCCGTTTCAAATGCGCGGTCGGTTTCACCCAGCAGGCAGCGCATCAGACGCAGGCCAACCTCGCGGATGTCGGATGCGCGCGCGGCAATATATCGATCATCAATACCGGAAAACTGATTGGCGATTTCGTCGATGACTTCACTGACCGCGTGAACCGCATTCATGTTCCGCGTTTTGATCAGTTCCTCGGCCCCGCGCACAAGCCGCGATTGCGTCAGCATATGCACATAGGCATCCATCAGAAAACCAAGTTCTTCTGACGCCGCCCCACCAACATTCGCCGATTGCGATTTCAACCGTTTAAGTTGTTCAATACTTTCGGCAACGCCTTTATGCAGGCGTTCGGTTTCATCAGGGATATTGGCAGGCTGAATTTGTTTGCGACTAACATCAATATATTGCCGGTCCAAAACAAAGGCCCGGCCAATCACAATCCCGCCCGAGGCCCCAAGCCCGGTAATGACCCGGCGGCCGTTTGGCGATTGATCATCGGTTGGAGTCTGATCTTTTGATATAACTTGCAAACCTATTCCGCAGTCGCAGGTATTTCATGCGTGATTGTCTTGGACGTTATGTCTTCATTCTTCGTGGAACTTGGCATCGACAAGTTCGTTCAAGGCATTAATTGCCTTTTTGGCGTCAGATCCGGATGCTTCGATCTCGATTTCCGTGCCGGTCGATGCGGCAAGCATCATCAAACCCATAATCGACACACCCGATACTTCTGTACCGCGATTGCGCACCATGATGCGCGATTCGAATTCGCCCGCCAGTTTAACAAATTTTGCCGCCGCCCGCGCGTGCAATCCACGCTGATTGCTGATGGTGACGATCCGCTTTTCCGTTTGCGCCATTTCTGTCCCCGCCGGTCCGCTTTCAAAGGCCCGGGCCATCCCCGGACCACCCGGCCTTCTATTTTTGTTTTATTCCTCGCCGCTTAACAAGCGCGAGGCCACGTTGATATATTTCCGGCCCGCTTCCTGTGCCGCATTGACCGTTTCGGCCAACGAGCCATCGATGCGCACCGAAGCCAGTTTGATCAACAAAGGTAAATTAACCCCTGCGATAACTTCAACATTGGCCTGTTCCATAATGGAAATGGCCAGATTTGACGGCGTACCGCCAAACATGTCGGTCAAAAGCACAACGCCCTTGCCATCATCAACAGCTTCGACACTGGCGAGGATATCGGCACGGCGTTGTTCCATGTCGTCGTCCGGCCCGATGCAAACGGCGGCGATATTTTCCTGTTCGCCGACAACGTGTTGCAAAGCCGATACGAATTCCTTCGCGAGATCGCCATGGGTGACGAGCACCATCCCGATCATGCAGTCTTCTCCATCAAATCACTCCCCCGATTTCGGTTCATCTGGCTTGTCGCGATGGCTGAGATGAACATCATATCCCAGATCGGCAATCCAGTCGTTTAGCATGCGTGCGATATAAACGGAACGATGCTGACCGCCCGTACAACCGACCGCGATGGTCAGATAACTTTTCCCTTCCTGCGCATAACGCGGCAGGACCGGGCCAATCAGGGCTTTTAACCGATCAAAGAAACCGGCGAAATCCTGATCTTTTTTTATGTAGTCGCCAACCCGGTCATCAAGCCCGGTCAGCAAACGAAGCTCGGGATCATAATGCGGGTTGCGCAGAAAACGAACGTCAAAAACAAGGTCGGCTTCACCAGGCAGCCCCTGACGGAACGAAAAGCTTTTAACAAACACCGCCATGGCATCTTTTTCGCCGATGGCAAATTGATCCTGAAGGATCTTGCGAAGCTCGGTCGCTTTCAAACGCGACGTATCGATAATCATATCTGCTGTCGCGGCAATCGGCGCCATCAGGCGTTTTTCATGTTCAATCGCATCCACCAGCGGCCGATCATGGGTAAGCGGATGCGGGCGGCGCGTTTCGGTAAAACGGCGCTGCAAAATACCGGTTTCGGCATCCACAAAAACCACCATCGGATTAACACCCGGCTGCTTGCGCAATTCGGTGACGAACCCGACAAACTGATCCACGCCAAAATCGCGCGTGCGAATATCAAGCCCGATCGCCAAGGGCTGATCAAGGTCCGTTCCACCAGTTAACAATGCCGGAAGCAACCGAAGCGGCAGGTTATCCACCGCATCAAAGCCGAAATCTTCAAAGATTTTCAACGACGTCGTCCGCCCGGCACCCGATACACCGGTCACCAGCACAAGCCGTGTATTGCCCGATGTATCATCAGGCTGCTTTTGAGCTATTGCATCTGCATCAGTCATGTTTCAAGCTGCATCTCACCTGTTGCCAAGGCCAAGGCTGTTTCAATCTTGGCCTTGATCGCCATATCAAATGGCCAGATTTTCCAGGATGGAATCGAAATACCACAAAACGCTTCTGATTGCGGATCAGGCATCCGTTCTATTTCGGCTGGATCGGCCACCAGATCAAATATAACACGCACATCACCCGCCCCCTGATAGGCAAGCCCGCGGACGATACCAATCCCGCGAACTTCACACAATCGGGCAATCATTGCCGGCGATGTTGCAATCAGTTTTCCGTCCTGAGCCGAAAGATCGGTCCGGTCATCAGAAACCAATCGCCCACCAGCACGGATAAGCCGCAGTGCAAGGTTGGATTTGCCGCTGCCGGATGGCCCGCGCAACAAGATGGCATGCGGGCCAAGCGCGACACAATTTGCATGAATTTGTGTCATATCGGGCCAAACGATGCGCGGCTGTTCCCGCCTTGTCAAACGTGAAACATTCTTATCTATCCTCATGGATATATAATCCCGCTGATTAAGCGCCTTACACCCCGTCTTCAAGCGGCAGCCGAAGGGTAAACATCGCCCCTTTAACCTCATCATCGAGGATTCGGTTCGATGCAGTCAGGTCCCCATTATGGGCCGATGCAATGCGTTTTGAAATCGACAGACCAAGCCCCGAATGCTGGCCAAATTTCTCGCCGGATGGGCGTTCGGTATAGAAACGATTGAAAATGGCTTCTTCTTTGCCCGGCGGAATTCCCGGCCCGTCATCCTCGACAGTAACCACCGCCTCGTCCCGATCACGCCATGCCCGAACACGCACAGTCCCGCCATCCGGGGTAAAGGTAATCGCATTCGAAATCAAATTGCGGAAAACCTGCGCCAGCCGACTTTCAAGGGCTGGCACAATCAGGTTTTCAGGCACGGAAACCTTGATCCTTGGCCCGCTCGCATCGGCGTTATAAAGCTCGCACAGAGTTTGCAATAAGGCGCGCAGATCGACTTCTTCGGTCTCTGCACGTGATAATTCGGCATCCATGCGCGAATAATCGGAAATATCGCTGATCAAACGATCCATGCGCTGAACATCTTCGGCAATGATTTCCATCAGGCGGCGCTGACGTTCGGGGTCTTTCAGGCGGGTCGCGGTTTCAACCGCACTGCGAAGCGAGGTCAGCGGATTTTTAATTTCATGCGCAACATCGGCGGCAAAACGTTCAATCGCATCCATACGGTCCCACAGCGTTTCGGTCATATCCCGCAATGTGGTCGACAAATCACCGATTTCATCGTGGCGGTCTGATAAATCGGGGATGGTAAATTGGCGGTTTTTGCTACGCCGCACCCGCTCGGCGGCACGCGCCAGCCGGTTCAGGGGCCGGGTAATCACCCCCGCCAGATAGATCGACAAAAGAACCGTGATCCCAAAGGCAAAAACAAAGATTTTAAGGATATCAAGCCGCACAGCATGCAGGGCACTTTCAATCGCGTCACCGTTTTTGGTTAACATGATCGATGCCAGAACTTGCTTGAAACGCTGCACCGGGACTGAAACCGATAAAACCCGCCGTCCCTGACTGTCAATGCGCACCACACCACGGGAATACCCGGCAAGTGCGGCCCGAACTTCGGGATAATCGGCTGCGCTGGCAACCGGCGGATCAATATAAAGCGGTAACGGCTGTTCACCTTCAAACAGCGACAAGACGCCCTCGGTCAGGCTGCGCATGATTTCGGCAAGCTCGTCATCATCACCCGGCGCCGGAAGTTCTTCGGCCTGAACCGCGCCAGCACCAAAGGATCGGATATTGCGACTATCGGCGATCAATTGACCATTGGCGCCAAACAACCGCGCCCGTGCGCCCGTGATACCAACCAAACGGCGGACCATTTCACGCGCCACTTCCAACTTAACCCGGTTGGTCGCGTCATCGCCCTGTCCGACCGCCGATGTCGACAGGGCGGCGGCATACATTTCTGCCTGCACAGCCATGGCTTCAAGTTCGGAATGGATCAATTCCTGCTTATAACGGCCAAGATAAAGAATCCCCGCCACAAGCACAAAAAGTGCTAGCGCATTCACCGCCAGAATGCGCCAGGTCAAAGGGGAAAACAGCCCGTGACGTTCCTCGATCCGGGCCACACGGGTTTCATGCTGTGGCGCGGATTGCTGTTTGGCCGAGGCAGGTAAATCGCTCATTCAGACCCGCAATTCAGGCCGGGCCAAATGGCCCGGCACTGCGACAAAAGTATTCTTGGTTTCAACTCGCGACAGTTGCCGTATCGCGATAACGATAACCGACACCATACAGGGTTTCGATTTCCTTGAATTCCTTGTCGGTTTCGCGGAATTTTTTGCGCAACCGTTTGATATGGCTGTCGATTGTACGGTCATCGACATAGATATGTTCGCCATATGCCGCATCAATCAACTGATCACGGTTTTTAACATGCCCCGGATGTTTCGCCAGAGCCTGAATCAAAAGGAACTCGGTCACCGTCAGGTTAACATGCAAACCTTTCCAGCTGCACATATGACGCGACGGATCCAGAACCAGATCACCACGCTGAACAACGTCTTCGGAACCGTTTGGACGAATACCACCGGCGCGCATAATTTCAGCCCGGCGAAGCAAGGCGCGAATACGTTCAATCAGCAAACGCTGTGAAAACGGCTTTTTGATATAATCATCCGCCCCAAGGCGCAAACCGGTCAGTTCATCAACCTCGTCATCCTTGGACGTCAGGAAAATGACCGGCATCTGGGTTTTCTTGCGCAGGTGGGTCAGAAGTTCCAAACCATCCATGCGCGGCATCTTGATATCAAGAACCGCAAGATCAGGTTCTTCCTTGGTCAGCGCATGCAACGCTTCCGACCCGTCGGAATATGTCTGGACCTCATAGCCTTCTTCTTCAAGCGCCATCGAAACCGATGTCAGGATATTACGGTCGTCATCAACAAGTGCAATCTTACTCACCTGAACCTCATCAGTTGGACAGATTAAAATTCGAAACAAGCGTAACAAAATACACTCCATTGTGGCGAAAAAATAACCACTTGAGGCATATTTGCGGCTTTGTTCATGTACGACACGAAACCCGTGACCGGATCTCAACCATTCTGCCCTGTCTAAAATCGGAATGTAATTCCGGTATTGGAATGCGTCTTTATTGACTAATTGTGCCCAAGCCACATAACTATCCGAAATCCGATTGGCAAATCGGCGGCCCGATCACCGGACTGGTTATTATAGTAACCCACCTGGCCAAACAGGCATAACCATTCAACGCGCAGGAGGCAGGATTGTTCTACTGGCTAAGCACTTATAGCCGCGCCTCGCTGAGCTTGGCGGGAATCGCCATTGCCGGGCTGGCGGTTTGGCTTGCGGTGACTTCGACAGGCAATATTGCCATTGACCAGTTGCAACAAACCGCACAGGCACGCCTTGCCCTTTATGAAAGCACACTGCGCGCTGCCGTTGATCGGTATCGCTATCTGCCCTATGTCGTGTCGCGAAACCACGATATCGCCGATATCGTATCGGGCAATGGCAATGCCGATATCACCAATCGGTATCTGGAAAAGGTCAATGAACGATCCGGGGCGGCGGCTCTTTATGTTATGGATCACACTGGAACCACGGTCGCGGCAAGCAATTGGAATACCCCTGATAACTATCTGGGCAAGAACTACGGCTTCCGCCCCTATTTCAAGGAATCACTTGCCGGGCAGGATGGTTTCTTCTACGGAATTGGTGTCACAACGGGACGATCCGGGCTTTTCATCTCGCATCCGATTTCAAAGGATGGTGAAATCATCGGGGTGGTTGCGGTTAAGCTCGAACTCGACGAATTGGAACAGAACTGGCAGGGCGGCGGCGAAACGGTTTTCGTCTCGGATGCGGATAGCGTCATCATCCTGACCAGTCGCAGTGACTGGAAATATCGCACCATCCGCCCCCTGACCGTTACCGAACGGGATCGCATTTTGCGCAACCGGCAATATTCCGGTCAGGAACTTTTGCCGTTGCATATGGATGAAAAACCATCTGGCGACGATGACATTGTAAAAATCGGCAATGAACAGTTCCTGTTTGATGTCAAACCGATCAGCGGCAGTGACTGGAACCTGTTTTACCTAACACCGATGGATTATGTCGCCGAACGCCGGACCAGTGCGCTTTTGATCACCATCATCGGATCGGGTTTGATCTTGTTGACTGTCCTGTTCCTGCGCGAACGCGAATTAAAACTGGCATCACAGCGCAAATCGCTCGAATTCGCCCGTATTCAGGCACTTAATGCCCGCCTTGAACAGGAAATCGGCGAACGACGCAAAACCGAGGCCGAATTACGCGGCACCCAGGATGAATTGGTTCAGGCAGGCAAGCTTGCGGCACTGGGCCAGATGTCGGCTGCGATTGCCCATGAAATCAATCAACCGATTGCCGCCATCCGAACCTTCTGTGCCAGCGCGAAACTGCTGCTTGAACGCGGCAAGCCCGAAAAGCTTGGCCCGAATATCTCGCAAATTTCGGCACTGACCGAACGCATGGGTGCGATTACCGGGCAACTTAAAACCTTTTCGCGCAAATCAACCGGCGTACTTGAACCGGTCAATATCAAATCCGCACTCGATAACGTCATACAATTTCTGTCATCACAGCTTCATAACGAAGGCTGTGTCTTGGAACAGAAAGAATTCGACGGCAAACTGATCGTTCATGCCGATTTGGTGCGGATCGAACAGGTTTTCCTCAATATCATCCGCAATGCACTTGATGCGATGGATGGTGATCTTGAAAAACGCATTGTTGTTGAACTTTCCAATGCACGCGATCAGGCAACAATCCGCATTTCCGATACCGGGCCGGGCATCGACAAAGCCAGCCTGGGATTGCTATTTGACCCGTTCTTTACAACAAAGGACCCCGGCCAGGGGGTGGGGCTTGGCCTGTCGGTCACATACGGGATTGTTCGCGACTTTGGCGGCACGATCCGCGCCTATAACCGGGCAGACGGCGGCGCCTGTTTTGAAATACAATTGCCGCTGATGCGGGGGGACCAGACGTCATGACCGACACAGATATCGCAAACGCAACCACACCATTGCCACAGGTGATCATCGTTGATGACGAAGAAGCCCTTCGGGTATCGCTGTCGCAATGGCTGGATCTGTCGGGATATACAGTCCGCGTTCATGCCGATGCGGTTACCGCCCTTGAAACCATTACCCCCGATTTCACCGGGGTGATCCTGACCGATGTCAAAATGCCAAAACTTGACGGCATTGCCTTTACCAAATCCGTGCTGGGCATTGACCGTGATATTCCGGTAATTCTGATGACCGGGCACGGGGATGTTCCGATGGCAGTCGAGGCGATGAAAAGCGGCGCCTATGATTTCGTCGAAAAGCCGTTTGAACCGACCGACATCCTCGAAAGCCTTCAACGCGCCATCGAAAAACGCAAACTGGTTATCGAAAACCGCACTTTGCGCCAACAAATTGCCCAACAGGGCACGCTGGACAGCCGCCTGATCGGCAACAGCCCGCCCATGCGATTGTTAAAAGCAGAAATTGCCAATATTGCGTCCACAGAAGTCCCGGTTTTGGTATCGGGCGAAACCGGCACGGGCAAGGAACTGGTGGCACGCGCCATTCATGATCTTAGCACACGAAGTGATCGGCGGTTTGTTGCCGTAAATTGCGCCGCAATCCCCGAAAGCACCGCCGAAAGCGAATTGTTTGGCCATGAAAAAGGCGCCTTTACCGGTGCGGCGGGCCGTCGGATCGGCTGGGTCGAACATGCCGATAACGGCACCTTGTTTCTCGACGAAATTTCAAGCATGCCGCTTGCCCTTCAGGCAAAGCTTCTGCGCGTTATCGAAGAACGCGAAATCGTGCGCCTTGGCTCCAACACCCCGGTCAAGGTCAACTTCCGGCTGATCTGCGCGACCAACGAAGACCTGCCGACGGCGGTTGCCGACAAACAGTTTCGCGAAGACCTTCTGTTTCGGATCAACACATTCGAACTGCAAATCACACCGCTTCGTCAACGCAAAGGGGACCTGCCGCTGTTATTTGATATCTTTGCCGAACGGGCGGGCGAAACATTTGACCGGCCCTATGAAAAACCCGCGGCAAGCCTGTGGACCAGCCTGTCAAGCCATGATTGGCCGGGCAATGTGCGCGAACTTAAAAATCTGGCGGAACGCTATGTCCTTCTCACCGGCAACCCGGATGAAAGATGGGCACGCCTGTTTGGCACAGGCGCCAATACCGGCACGCCTTCCGAAAGCGATAAATCCGGATCACTGGCAGAACAACTGCGTCATTTTGAACAACACGTCATCCGCGATGCGCTGATACGACATGATGGTAATATCAAACCGGTCATGGACGAACTCGACATTCCACGGCGCACCCTGAACGAAAAAATGAAAAAGCTCGATATCCGTCGGGCCGAACTTGAATAGCAACAATTTATCATGTGGCCATAAAATGTTAGACTGTCTGCAACTGGTCATTTCGGCGAAATCTTGCCTATCGCAATCAGCAAACAGGCAGAATTTCGCCTAAAATCGCAGGAAGATTTATATATCTATTTGATATATAAAGATAAAAATTACGGCTAAGGTTGGCGCAGAATTTGCTAGTCAGAAACCCAAAACAATAAAACAATAGTCGACAGGGAGGATAACCAATGTCTGTTACGGCATGTTTTCAACACGTGAAAGCTGATCGGCATTTTGCCCGACCAGCCGCCAAGTGCCGCAATCGCAAATTTTCAGGTTTTTAAAGCCGCCTTTGGGAACATTGTTCCCTGGGGATTTTTTGCATGCGAATTTTGCATTCCGGCCGCAGACAGGCATTATAAATCCAGCCCATCGGTTACACGCCTTAACAACACATTATTTCATTAGATAATAAGTCGACCAACAACTGCGGAGATACCAAAAGATAACTGCCAATGTTCCTTTATTGACCGTTTCTGATGTTATCAATGCAGTAATCATAGATCCTAGGGAGGACTAAATATGAAATTGCGGAACCTGCTTTCTGCAGCCGCCGCGCTGATGATGGTCAGCGCACCGGCATTTGCCCAGACCCAGCTTTCAATTGCGACCGGCGGTACCGGCGGCGTTTATTACCCCTATGGCGGCGGTCTTGCTGAACTGATCAGCAAATATATTGACGGGGCGACCGCGGTTGCCGAAGTCACCGGCGCATCTGTTGAAAACATGGGCCTGATTTCCCGTGGTGACAGTGACATTGCAATCGGTCTGGCTGACACTGTTTATGCCGGCTTCACCGGCACAGGCAAATTTGAAGGCCGCAAACTTGATAATGTTCGCGCCTTGGCATCGATCTATCCGAATGCCGTTCAGATCGTGACGATGGCAGACAGCGGCATCAACAGCCTTGCTGACCTTAAAGGCAAACGCATTTCTGTTGGCGCACCGGGTTCAGGCACCGAAGTTTCAGCCAAAACCCTGCTCGAAGCCAATGGCATCTCCTATGATGACATCGAAGAACAACGCCTGAACTTCAACGAAACGGCTGATGCCCTTCGTGATGGTGACATCGATGCCGGTTTCTGGAGCGTCGGCCCCCCGACCAGCTCGATCCTCAACCTCGCAACCACCCGCGAGATCAAGCTGATCGGCTTGACCGACGAGGAAATCGTTGCTGCCCTTGATGCAGAACCGACCTTCGCACCCTATGCCCTGCGCAAAGGCCTCTATGATGGCGTGACTGCACCGGTAAACACCGTTTCGACCCCGAACGTTCTGTTCGTGAACGCAGAAATGGACGAAGAGCTCGCCTATCAGATCACCAAAACCCTGTTTGACAAGGTTGATGAACTGATCGCGATCCATCCGGCAGCCAACGACACCACCGTTAACTTTGCTCTGAACTCGACCCCGATTCCGATGCATCCGGGTGCGCTTCGTTACTACGAAGAAACCGGTTCACCGATTCCGCCTAAGCTTTATCCATGATCTTGCTAAATTGGGGGCGGCCAGCATTGGCCGCCCTTGCCCTTCTGATATCAGCATGTGCCGGACCAACCCGGCATGCTGAAACCATGCCGGGTACGGTCACTGACCATCTTGAAGTCACTGCATCTGACGGATCGGTTCTAGCCAGAACACGCATTCCACGCCAATCTGGCTGGTGCCTTTACTGGAACCATTCGGTCACTGGTGATGGGGTTATCGATTGTTATATCGATGATCTTGGCAAGATGGTTCTGCATCGTACATACCAACCCGATTTTGCTGCAGGTCTTGGCCATTATCCGGGTCGTGGAATCCTGACCAGCGCCGAAGGCGGCGGATACTGGATCGAGGATATCGACGAACCTGTGCCGGGCAATGCCTATGCCCTGCGCGTCGGAAGTCTTGCTGTTGACCATCGTATCGTCACGACTGATGGTGACGAAATCTATCTTTCAAAGATGGCTGAACACACCCGTGTCACCATCCGCCTTGATACCGGGGAATAAGTTTTATGTCTGAACCGGCACCGTTTCCGTCCTTAAGGGACAAACTGCCACAGCCAAAACTGGTTGTGGTGGCAATTTCTGTTGTTGCCGTTGCACTTTCCTTGTTCCAAATGTACGGCGCGGGTATCGAACCGCTTGGCCTGTTCTATCAGCGCAGCATCCATCTTGCCTTTATCATGTTTATGACCTTCTTGATGTTTCCTGTCTTTGGCAGCAACAAGAAGCGCGGCGCGATGGGCTGGATCATTGATATCGCTTTTCTCGCCGGTGCCTTTACCACAGGTTTCTATCTGTCATTTTATCTCGATGAAATTTTCAACCGCGCCGGTTTCTGGAGCGACACCGACCTGATCATCGGTGTAATTGCAACCGTTACCGTGCTTGAAGCAAGCCGCCGTGCCGTTGGCCTTGGCATGACGGTCATCGGGATTGTCGCGATTATTTATGCCCTGTCAGGACCAAGGGGCGCCTTGCCCTGGATCGGGGAATGGCTACCCGGTATTTTGGCGCACAGGGGGGCCGATGTCGACCGTCTGGTTGGTCAGCTTTACCTTGGCCAGGAAGGCATCTATGGCCTGCCGATGGGGGTTGCTGCGACCTATATCTTCATGTTCGTACTGTTTGGTGCGTTTCTTGAAGTCACCGGTGCGGGCAAATTCTTTATCGATATGGCCTATGCCGCGACGGGTAAAAAACCCGGCGGCCCTGCAAAGGCTGCTGTTCTGGCATCGGCAGGTATGGGATCGATCAGCGGATCGGCCATTGCCAATGTCGTGACCACGGGTGCCTTTACCATCCCTTTGATGAAACGCCTTGGATACCGCCCGGCACAGGCTGGCGGCATTGAAGCCGCGGCATCAACCGGCGGGCAGATCACCCCGCCACTGATGGGCGCCGGTGCCTTCCTGATTTCCGAATATACCCAGGTGCCTTATCTCGACATCGTCATGGTGTCGATCTTCCCGGCGATCCTGTATCTCGGCACGGTGTATCTGTTTGTCCATATCGTTGCCCTTAAAAACGGTATGCGCGGCATGCCCGTCGAAGAACTTCCCGATTGGAAACAGGTTCTCAAAGAAGGCTGGCAATTCATCTTGCCGCTTGGGGTTCTGATTTACCTTCTGGTGCTCAACATTTCGCCAATGCGTGTCGGGTTCTGGGCGATCATTTCTGTGATGGCCGTTGCCGCCCTGCGCTATACGATCTGGTTCTTCTTTGTCGCCCCCCAGAACGGTGAAAAGCCAAGTCACGACCGGCTCAAAGCAGCTCTGGCCAATGGTATGAGGATTACAATCGCCGCCCTTGAACTCGGGGCAAAAAACGCGGTTGCCGTCAGCATGGCCTGTGCGGTTGCCGGGATTATCGTTGGCGTTGTTGGCCTGACCGGTCTTGGGCTTAAATTCTCGTCGATGATGATCGCGTTTTCAGGTGGCCACATTGTTCTGGCACTGATTCTTGTTCTGATCGCCAGCCTGATCCTTGGTATGGGGCTTCCGGTAACGGCATCCTATATCGTTCTGATCGTTCTGGTCGGTCCGGCATTGTCGAACGAATTTGGCATTCCGCTTTTGATCGCCCATCTGGTGGTGTTCTGGTATTCGCAGGATAGTAACGTCACGCCGCCGATTGCATTGGCGGGGTTTGCCGGGGCCGCGATTGCCGGGGCCAGTCCCATGGAAACAAGTTTTCAGGCCTGGAAATTTGCCAAGGGCCTGTATCTGATCCCGGCATTCATGGTCTTCAATCCGGAAATCATTTTGGGTGGCCCCTTGCCGCTCGTGTTGTGGACCGGCTTTACCGCCATCTTGTGTCTGGCGGCCTTTGCTGCCGCGCTTGAAGGCTTCATGTTTGCCAAACTGGACCTGATTTCGCGAATTCTGATTGTTCCGGCCACCATCGGGATCTTCTATCCTGATCTTAAGGCTGAAATCGTCGGGACCATCGTCATTCTGGCCGTGCTTGGCTTTAACTGGTGGAAAAGCCGCACGACAAACGGACCAACCGCACAAGCGGCATAATCCTGATCAAATCAAACTCAATCCAAACACTAAAAAAAACACCTGCAAGACACTCTTTCTTGCAGGTGTTTTTTCGTATTATGTCTGCACATAATGCCTATGCGTGCGGGCAGTAGACGGCATGGAGTTGAATCGATACAATTGGCAAAATATTCCTCATACCATTGATTGAACCCTATGCAATTCCTCACTCTTTTGCGTCAGGCACCGCGCCCGCTTGCCTTTGGCGCGCTTCACAGCTTCGGATCGTCCTTTGGTCAAACGTTTCTAATTGCGCTGTTTGTGCCCTTTATTGGCGCTAATTTGGCAATAAATGAGACCGAATTTGCCAATATTTATGCCGGAATAACCATAGGTAGCGCGCTGTGCCTGCCGTTTATCGGGCGATTGATCGACCGGATTGATATGCTGCGATACAGCCTTGCCACCATGGCGTTGCTGACGATTGGCTGCTTTATCATGGCCTCCGCACAATCGATCTGGATGCTGATTGGCGCTCTGTTCATCCTGCGTTTGGCGGGACAGGGGCTTATGACCCATGTCAGCATGACCGGTATTGCGCGTTATTTTAATCGCAACCGCGGTCGGGCACTGGCAATCGCCAGTTTCGGATTTCCCGTTGCCGAAGCCATCATGCCGGTTACCCTTTTGGCACTGATTGCGACATTTGGCTGGCGCAATACCTATGCCGGGGCCGGAGTCTTTATTGTTTTCATTCTGATGCCGCTGGCGATCCTGCTTATTCGCAGGAATATGGAATTCCGCGCCGCACCGGGCCGCCCAAAACAAGATAACCCCATACCGACAACCGGTACAAAAAGCGCAACAGCCGAAGCAACCACCCCCCAGAACGAGGCGCAAGACAGCCGCCACCCACACCTGTTTCGGTCACGCTATATCTGGTTCTGCACCCCGATGCTGGCCGCACCGCCATTGGTGATGACCGCATTGTTCTTTCATCAGGGAACCATTTCCACGGCCAAGGGAATTGACCTGACATGGTTTGCCGCCGGGTTCACGGTTTTTGCCATCACATCGGTTATCGGCGCCTTTGGCAGTGGTCCGTTAATTGACAGTCATAGTGCGCGCCGACTGTTTCCCTATCACCTGATCCCGGCAATTGCTGCGGTGGCATGCCTGGCATTTGCAGAAAGCCCGGTCATGATCCCGATCTATATGGGATTGCTGGGGGTGACCACCGGTTTTGCCACGACTTTGCGGACCGCGATCATTGCGGAATTGGTACCCCTTGATGAAATCGGTTCGGCACGAAGCACGTTAACCGCCGTGATGGTTCTGGCATCGGCCATCGGACCGGCAATCTTTGGCTGGATGTTTGCCGCCAACATCGCCATCGGCGCGACCCTTTGGATCACCATTCTGGCGATGGTGATTATATCTGTTCTGTCCTGGATGTCAGAACGGCCGGGCTTTTACATCCCGCCCGGTGTCACTCGCCAGGCCAGCGACTAGGATTTGCCGGATCGGACAAAAAAATGGCCCGGAGCTCAAAAGAGCCCGGGCCAGTCGGGAAAACAGCGTCGTCTAGGGAGGAAGACGCTAGAAAAAAACTTGGCAGATCACGGGAGCGCCGTTTGGGGAGGAAAGATCAAACGTCGCTCAACCGCAGGACCCGATCAGGCAGCACCACCAACGGTGCCAGCCGGATGCTTGATATCAGCAGATTTGTCAGAGCCTTTGAACAGGCTACGGAACATGCTGCCGATGTATTCAGCACGAAGCTGTTGGCCTTTGCGCACGCCAGCTTCAATCTCGCTGGTTTTGATATTCAGCTCGGTGATGTCAGCATAAACGGTCATGGCAGACCTCCTTCAGATTTGGTTCGGTGCGACAACATGTCGCGTTTGATGAACCCAATCTAATTTGCTTTACGGATGAAGAGAATTACCTCAATATGCACATTACTTGTGAATTACAGTCATAAATAGGACATATCGCCGATGGATCGCGCCGCAGAAATGGAAATCTTTGTCCATGCCGTTGAAGAGGGCAGCTTTTCGGCTGCTGCACGGACCATGCGTCTGTCACCTTCGGCCGTGTCAAAATACATTTCACGGTTAGAAGATCGGCTTGGCGCCCGTCTTTTGATGCGCACCACCCGCCAGCTTAGCCTGACCGAAGAAGGTCGCGCCTTTTACGAGCGGGCGCGAACGATCCTGGCCGAAATCGAAGAAGCCGAAGAAGTCGTCACCCAGCTTTATGCCGCCCCGCGCGGCACACTTCGCATCAATGCATCGGTCGCCTTTACCAAATACCAAGTCGTGCCCCTGATCCCGGAATTTCTGGCGCGCTATCCCGATGTGCGCATTGAACTGACACTGGATGATAAATTCACCGATCTGGTCAACGATGGCTATGATCTGGCAATTCGCCTGTCAGCCCTTGAAGATTCGTCCCTGATCGCGCGCAAATATGCGGTCAACCGCCGCGTCATCGTCGCATCGCCGGAATATCTGGAAAAGAACGGCATCCCGCGCAGACCACAGGACTTGGACAATCACGACTGTCTGCACCTGTCGTCACGCGAAAGCTTTAACGACTGGCATTTCGACACCCCCGAAGGCCATGTATCCTTCCGTGCACAGGGAAGTTTTTCCGCCAATGATGGCGATGCCCTGCACGAAGCCGTCGTTGCCGGGCTTGGCATGGCACGATTGGCGGAATATCTGGTTCATGAAGATATCCGGGCCGGTCGCCTGACCCCGCTTTTGACCGAATATGTCCACGATCTGGCATGGATTTCCGCCGTTTATCCGCATAAACGCCATCTATCGCCCAAAGTCCGGGCCTTTGTTGATTTTCTGGCCGAAAAATTCACCCCGGTCCCGCCATGGGAACTGGGCCTGCGCGATGCCCGTTCCGTACGCAAACCCACAGACAAGACATCAGATGCCAAACCCGCAACAACATCAGCCTAAAACTGATTAATCATACAATTACGATTGGCGGATGCGGGCACGAATATCAGCCGGGTTTGCGGCAAACCGGTATTCCGACGAGACGCTGAGATCATCAAGATCACGGGTTTCGCCGGTGCGGGTAAATCCGCATTTCTCGTAAAATCGGTGCCCGGCTTCAAACCGGATATCGGTCCAAAGCACAATGTCGGTGCAATCGACATGTGTTTGCCCCAACCAGTTCAGGGCCGTGGTCAACATGCGTTGGGCAATACCCTGTCCCCGGGTTGCACGATCCAGATAGACCTTGTGCAATTCGGCTTTGCCAATGGCGGGTGAATAGGTGACACCAAGGCAACCCAGTATCCGGCTTTGCGCATCCTCGACAACCCAGATATGGCCGTGATCCGCCGCAAAGCTGCTGGCGATGGCATCCCGTTCGGGAAATTCACCATGCCGGTCAAATACACACCCCGGATAGTCGGAAAACACCGCCTTGATCAAGTTCCCGATTGCATCGCCATCATGATCGGTGGCCGGGCGGATTGTCAGTGCAGAAACCATTTTTCGGACCGTTCAATAACAGGGTTTATTATGATCGGTTACTGATCCAGAACGACGCCGCACACCAGTTTGTGATAGCCGCGCAGCACTTCCTTGGTATCCATCACCGATTTTCCCGGTCGTTGAATACGTGTCGGGCGCAAGGCCCCCTTGCCACACGCAATCGTCAGATCATCGTCAAGAATGGTGCCAACTGAGCCGGATTGATCAATCACATCAGCGGCCTGAACCTTGATACGTTCTTTGCCAAATTCGAAATAGGCACCGGGCCAAGGCGTAAAGGCACGAATTTTACGTTCGAGTGCCACCGCATCATCGGCAAAATCAAGCTTGGCCTCGGCGCGTTCAAGTTTGGCGGCATAAGTAACCCCGTCTTCGGGTTGTTTGACCGCCACCAATTGACCGACAGGCAATTTTTCAAGTGCCTCAACGATCATATCACCACCACGATCGGCCAGATCATCATGCAGGGCATTGGCATAGGTTTCCGACGTGATCGGAATATCGCGGATCAGCAACATATCGCCGGTATCAAGCCCGACATCCATCTGCATGATGGTGACACCCGTGCGGGTATCCCCGGCCAAAATTGCCCGCTGGATCGGGGCGGCCCCGCGCCAGCGCGGCAAAAGCGAGGCATGGATATTTAAACAGCCGTATTTCGGCGCATCCAAAATAGCCTTGGGCAGGATCAGGCCATAGGCCGCAACCACCGCGACATCCAGATCAAGATCGGCAAATGTCTGCTTTTCCGTATCAGATTTCAGCGAAACCGGCGTTCTAACCTCGATCCCCTGTTCGGCGGCCCAGCCATGAACCGGACTTGGCGTTTCCTTTTGCCCGCGACCCGCCGGGCGGGGTGGCTGCGAATAAACACAAACCACGTCATGACCGGCACCGACCAATTGCTTAAGCGCCACAAGGGCAAAATCCGGGGTTCCCATAAAGGCAATGCGCAGTTTGGTCATCGGTTGCGTCCAATCATCATCAATTTAGGGGTCTGGCGGCAATTTGGCGTTATCTGTGCCAAATGACAAGCCAAGCCTGCACAGCCCTGACAATCAAACGACACCATGACATGCAGACAACATAAAAGGGCCGGAAAATCCGGCCCCTGAATACGATGCTGCGGTAATGCTGAATGCGTTGCCGATCAGGCAGACTTTTTCGTCTTTTGCAGCTTTTGCACCTTTTTCAGGATCATGTTGCGCTTAAGCGCGCTGAGATAATCCGTGAACAAAATGCCATCAAGGTGGTCCAGTTCGTGCTGGATACAGGTCGCCAACAGGCCATCGGCTTCGATTTCCTGTTCCTTGCCGTTTTCGTCGAGATACCGCATGCCAACTTCGCACGGGCGTTCGACATCGGCATATTGATCGGGAATCGACAGGCAGCCTTCCTGATAGACCTCTGTATCCTCGGACTCCCAGATGATTTCCGGGTTCACAAGTTTCAGGGGCTGGCGTTTTTCCGCCTCGTCAGACACATCCATGACCACAACGCGCTTCATCACGCCGATCTGCGGTGCGGCCAAACCAATCCCCGGTGCTGCATACATGGTTTCAAGCATGTCGTTGAGCAACTCACGGATTTCGTCATTCACCTCGGCCACCTCTTCGCATTCCTGCTTAAGGCGGGGATCGGGAACAATGAGAATTTCGCGCAGGGCCATGTGTCTTTTGTCCGATTTAAAACGAGAGCATATGTTTAATGATAGCAAATTTCGGG
The DNA here is from genome assembly GCF_002115745.1 of Thalassospira alkalitolerans. Classification (GTDB taxonomy): domain Bacteria; phylum Pseudomonadota; class Alphaproteobacteria; order Rhodospirillales; family Thalassospiraceae; genus Thalassospira; species Thalassospira alkalitolerans. The sequence continues at coordinate 540,233 of NZ_JFKB01000001.1, read as the reverse complement.
CTTCGAAATAAGGTGTCCCTGCATCCGAGTCAAGTAAACCACCCTTATAATGAATAGATCAGGCGTTATCCGGGTTGATATTTTGACCTTCTATGACATCCGATCCTTCTTCCACGTTCGGTCCCGCCAACAGTTCCGTTTTGGTCAATTCACGAACATGAGTTTCCGAATGAGCCGGCTCCTCGATCACGCGATCATCGGCAACGATATGCTTTTCCTTAAGCTTGCGCGCAGAAACAAGCACCGATCCTTCTAGCGAGCCCAGCGTCTTATTATAATGTTTAACCGTGCTTTCAAGCGACCGGCCCATTGATGAGAAATGCTTGGCAAGGGCGCCCAGACGATCATACAGGGTCAAACCGATTTCACTGATATCGCGCGCGTTTTCAGCCAAGGCTTCTTGTCGCCAGCCATAGGAAACGGCTTTCAGCAATCCCAAAAGGGTCGTTGGCGTTGCCAGAATGACGCCATCGCGGAAACTGTCCTCGATCAAACGCGGATCGCGTTCAAGGGCGGCTGAGAAGAAGCTTTCACCGGGCAGGAACAGCACAACAAATTCCGGGCTATCGACCGATTTCCAATAGGATTTCTTCGACAGTTCGGAAATCACCTTGCGCACATTGGTGACATAAGTCCCCATCAGGGCTTCACGGCGTTCATCATCATATTTTTCATCAATTGCTTCGAGATAGGCAGAAGTCGGGGCCTTGGCATCCACAACAATGTTTTTACCACCCGGCAGATGGATCACCATGTCAGGTTTCTGAACACCTTCATCGGTGTTGAAATGAACCTGTTCGTCAAAGTCGCAATGTTTGAGCATCCCTGACAGTTCAACAATGCGCTTAAGCTGCAATTCGCCCCATTTACCGGAAACTGACGAACTTGATCGCAATGCCGAACTCAGCGTTTGCGTTTCCTTGGCCAATTTAGTCTGTGACAGCACCAGATTCCCAACCTGGCTTTTTAGCTCGCCGTAGGCTTCTTTACGCGAATTTTCAAGTTCATTAACCTTGGTATCAAATGCCTCTAGCCGCTCTTTGATGGGCTTTACAAGCCCATCAATTGCCTGCTGGCGTTTTTCAAGATCCCCCTGTGCGCCTTCTTGAAGGCGTGAAAAGTTTTCCCGCGCCAGCTTCATGAACTCGTCATTATTGACCTTGAGCGCATCAGACGACAATGCCTTGAAACTATCGAGAAGCTTGGTTTTGGCATCTTCAAGCATGGCGAGTTTTTCAGCCGCGGCCTCGCGTTCTTTTTCAAGCGCGGTTTCAAGTTCCGATCCCTTTTCACGCCAATGATCAAGGGCAACACGCATTTCGCGGATATCGGCTTCAAGAATGGGAACCCGATTGGCAGTGGTTTCGGCAATTGCGCGTTTTTCGGATGCCTCGGCCAATTTATCACGGGTAACGGCAAGTTCCGTGGCCAATTCACGGCGGGTGGAATCGGCCTGATCAAGCTGGGCAACCAAAACACTGGACCGCGACTCTGCCTCGGCCATCGTGGCTTCTTTGGTGCGTTTTACCATCAGCACACTGAAAACGAGTGCGACGACAAATGCCGCAATTGCGCCCGCTGCAAGAGAAATCGGATCCATATTCCCACCGTTCGATTAAAGACTGATCCCTTTGTATCTGTTTTGTTCCATCAAATCCAGAGCTCAACCACATTGTTGTCCCACATGAAAACACCATAAATCGCCAGATCGTGACTGGCGAAATTGCGATAATATGATTATGTTTCAATTACCTATTCAGGGATTGCGCTGATCTGGTCAATTAATCAGGCTGCCGGGTGGCTTTGGTTTTACCAAACAACCGGCTTGATCATCGGGCAGGGAAAACAAGGTGCGTCCGTGATTAACCCGCGCCCTTTTGCCCCCCGCCTTAAGTTGTATTCCCTGAAATCCAACAGCGCACTAGCATAGGGACAAGCGACAGGAACCGATTTCCAGATGCCATCTGGTCGATCAAACATCGTCCGTTTGTGCATTTCGCAATCATATTGCGGCCGTGAGAATCGGCACCTGACACGCACAAGAATATCGCACCGGTCCAAAGACCTTTTAGCGGGCAAATGGCCGGTGCGAACGTACAGACCACAGGAAACGAACAAGAGGCCAAATATGTCTGCGAACGTTTATCCCGTCTCCGACGACATCGCAAAAGGCGCGCTGATCGACAAGGCAAAATACGACGCCATGTACAAGCAGTCCGTCGAAGACCCGGAAGGTTTCTGGGGCGAACACGGCAAACGCATTGACTGGATCAAACCGTTTACCAAGGTCAAAAATGTCAGCTTTGATACCAAGGATGTTTATATCAAATGGTATGAAGACGGTACGCTGAACGTTGCGGCCAATTGCCTGGACCGTCATCTGGCGACGCGCGGCGATCAGACTGCGATCATTTTCGAAGGCGATGATCCGTCGGTTTCCGAAAACATCACTTATAAAGATCTGCACGAACGTGTTTGTCGTTTTGCCAATGCGCTAAAATCAATGGGCGTTGGCAAGGGTGATCGCGTTGTCATCTATATGCCGATGATCCCGGCAGCAGCCGTTTCGATGCTGGCCTGTGCACGTATCGGTGCGATCCATTCCATCGTGTTTGGCGGTTTCTCGCCCGAGGCGCTTGCCGGCCGGGTTGAAGATTGCGGCGCCAAGGTTGTTATTACTTCGGACGAAGGTTTGCGCGGGGGCCGTGGTGTTCCGTTAAAACGCAATGCCGACGAAGCCCTGTCCCATCCCGGTGTTAAATCCGTCGAGAAGCTGGTGGTCGTCAAGCATACCGGCAAGGACATTGCCTGGAACGATGCGCGCGATGTCTGGTACCATGAAGTTTGTGATGCGGCGTCACCCGATTGCCCGCCGACCGAGGTCAATGCCGAAGATCCGCTTTTCGTACTTTATACATCGGGTTCGACCGGAAAACCGAAGGGCGTTTTGCATACGTCTGGCGGCTATCTTGTTTATGCGTCGATGACCCATAAATACGTCTTTGATTATCATGATGGCGATGTTTACTGGTGTACAGCCGATGTTGGCTGGGTCACCGGGCACAGCTATATCGTGTATGGCCCGCTTGCCAATGGTGCGACGACCCTGATGTTCGAAGGGGTGCCAAGCTATCCGGATGCATCGCGTTTCTGGCAGGTTTGCGACAAACACAAGGTCAATATCTTCTATACCGCACCGACCGCGATCCGCGCTTTAATGCGCGAAGGCGAGCAGTGGGTGAACAAGGCCGATCTTTCGTCCTTGCGTATCCTTGGTTCGGTTGGTGAACCGATCAACCCGGAAGCCTGGGAATGGTATCACGAGCATGTCGGCAAACGAAAATGTCCGATTGTTGATACCTGGTGGCAAACCGAAACCGGCGGCATCCTGCTGACACCGCTGCCCGGTGCGACCGCTCTGAAACCGGGCTCGGCCACCCTGCCATTCTTTGGCATTGTACCGGCCTTGTTCGATAACGAGGGCAAGGAACTGACCGGCGCCACCGATGGCAACCTTGTGATCAAGGATAGCTGGCCGGGCCAAATGCGCACGGTTTACGGCGATCATGAACGCTTTATCCAGACCTATTTCAGCACCTTCCCCAATGTCTATACCACCGGCGACGGCGCACGCCGCGACGAGGATGGATATTACTGGATCACCGGCCGCGTTGATGATGTGATCAACGTATCGGGGCACCGCATGGGAACGGCCGAGGTCGAAAGCGCATTGGTTGCCCATCCCAAAGTGGCCGAGGCCGCCGTGGTTGGCGTTCCCCACGACATCAAGGGTCAGGGCATCTATGCCTATGTCACCCTTAATGCTGACGAGGAACCAACCGAAGAACTGCGCCTTGAACTGGTCAAATGGGTCCGTAAGGAAATCGGCCCGATTGCCAGCCCGGATTACCTGCAATGGTCGCCGAGCCTTCCGAAAACCCGTTCGGGCAAAATCATGCGCCGTATCCTGCGCAAGATCGCGGCCAACGAATTCGATCAACTTGGCGATACATCAACCCTTGCCGATCCGGCTGTGGTTGATGACCTGATCGACAACCGTCAGAACCGGTAATAACATCTCAGAATTACCCATTACTAGGAAGAACCCCGTTGTTATCGCAACGGGGTTCTTTCCGTTGGATCACAAGACTTTTCCAAGTGCGCTCGAATATTGCCAGTTGTGCAAATTATAGAATTCCTATAGACAATCAGCGCTGCGATGCGGCAAATAACAATTTATCCTTTGACGGACATGTGGCCGATGTAAGAACTGTTTCGATAATTCCTGCTTACGACCGGACTGTATTTGCAGCGCCGAAGATGACGTATTGCAGTGACGAAACAGCCTTCCGCCCCGCTTTTTATTCCTTGATTACATAAACAGAAATCCGTCAGTCTGATTACTGACGGACTGTGATACTGGAGAGAGTCTGTGAATACCAATTTCCTTCCGCAATTGCGGACCGAGTGGTTTGGCAATATTCGAGGTGATGTGCTTTCCGGCCTCGTCGTGGCACTTGCACTCATCCCAGAGGCAATTGCTTTTTCCATTATTGCCGGTGTCGACCCGAAGGTCGGGCTTTATGCATCCTTCTCGATTGCGGTGATCACGGCGATCTTTGGCGGACGACCGGGCATGATTTCGGCAGCAACGGCGGCAACGGCGGTTCTGATGGGATCGTTGGTGCGTGAACATGGCCTTGATTATCTGCTGGCCGCGACCATTCTTGCCGGTGTCATTCAGATGATCGCCGGGGCGCTTCGTCTGGGCAGCCTGATGCGGTTTGTGTCAAAATCGGTCATGACCGGTTTTGTCAACGCGCTGGCCATCCTGATCTTTATGGCGCAGCTTCCTGAACTGACCAATGTCAGCATGATGACCTATGTGATGGTTGCTGGTGGTCTTGGCATCATTTACCTGTTTCCGCGTATTACAAAAGTCGTCCCCTCGCCGCTGGTTTGTATTGTTGTGCTGACGGGACTGTCGCTGTTTATCAATGCCGATCTGCGCACGGTTGGCGATATGGGTGCCCTGCCCGATGCCTTCCCGGCAATCTATCTGCCGAATATACCGCTAAACCTTGATACCTTCCTGATCATCCTGCCCTATTCGGCAGCGGTGGCAGCCGTTGGCCTTTTGGAAAGTCTGATGACGGCCCAGATCGTTGATGAACTGACCGATACACCGTCAAACAGAACGCGTGAATGCTATGGTCAGGGGATCGCCAACTTCTTTACCGGTTTCATTGGTGGCATGGCCGGTTGTGCGATGATCGGCCAATCGGTGATCAACGTGAAATCGGGCGGGCGTGGCCGACTTTCGACCTTCCTTGCCGGTATTTACCTTTTGATCCTGATTGTGGTTCTGGGTGATCTGGTTGCGATCATTCCGATGGCGGCCCTTGTTGCCATCATGATCATGGTATCAATCGGGACATTTAGCTGGTCATCGATCAAGAACCTGAAAGACCATCCGCGCAGTTCTTCCATCGTCATGCTGGCAACGGTGATTACCGTCGTTGGCTCGCATAACCTTGCGATTGGGGTTTTGGTTGGCGTTTTGTTGTCAGGTATTTTCTTTGCCTGGAAAATCTCGCAGATTTTCCGCATCACCAGCACGCTTTCAAATGACAACACGCATCGCACCTATGAAGTACGCGGCCAGATTTTCTTTGCCTCAGTCGAGGATTTCACCAAGGCATTTGATTTCCGCGAAGCATTGGACAAAGTCACGATTGATGTCAGCCACGCCCATATCTGGGACATATCAAGTGTTGCGGCACTTGACATGGTCGTGCTGAAATTCCGCCGTGAAGGAGCCGAGGTCGAATTGATCGGTCTCAACGAAGCCAGCGAGACAATCGTTGATAAGCTGGCCATCCATGACAAGCCCGGCGCACTTGAACGCCTGATGGGCCACTAGGGACAAGGGGACGATCAATGACACATCTGATCGCACTGATCGACGGATCGGGCTATTCGCAAAGTGTTTGCGACCTGACACGCTGGGCGGCGGAACGCACCGCTGCGTCGGTTGAGCTGATGCATATTCTGGGCCGTCGGAGTGCTGGTTCTGAACCGGCCGATCTAAGTGGCAATCTGAAACTTGGCGCGCGAACCGCCCTGCTTCAGGAATTGGCCGATCTTGATGAACAAAAGGCCAAGCTTGACCTTAAGCGCGGCCGTTTGCTGCTTGAAGAAGCCAAAGCGGCCCTTGAAGACGGTAAAATTTCGACCGTGACGACCAAATTGCGTCATGGCGATCTGATCGAAAGCATTGCCGAATTCGAAGGAACTGCGGATCTTATTTTGATCGGCAAACGTGGCGAGGCATCTGATTTTGCCAAACTGCATCTGGGATCGAACCTTGAACGGGTTGTCCGTTCGGCAACCAAACCGGTGCTTGTCGCATCACGTGCCTTCAAGCCGATCAATAAATTCCTGATCGCATTTGACGGCGGCGAAAGCGTGATGAAGGCCGTGCGCCATATCGCGTCTGGCAAGCTGTTTACCGGGCTTGCCTGTGTGCTTCTTTGCGTTGGCAAACCAAACAACGACCTTCAGGAAAAGCTTGACGATGCGGCTGCCCTTTTGCGCAAGGTCGGCTATGACGTCGATGCCAGTTTTGAAACCGGCGACCCCGAAGACGTGATCAAAAACCGTATTGAAACCGATGGTATCGATCTTCTCGTTATGGGAGCCTATGGCCATTCACGCATTCGCAATCTGATCATTGGCAGCACCACGACCGAAATGGTCCGGTCCTGCCATGTGCCGGTGATGATGTTCCGCTAAAACATCTTTCATGCCGCAATCAAATACCAAGCCCCGGTCAACTGGCCGGGGTTTTCTTTTGCCCAAAAGGTCCTTGATCGTGATTAAGGACGCCAGAAAACCTGCAACAGGCCAAGCTCATCACATGACTTCATCCTGATCAAAGGAACCGATCATGTTTCGTGTTGTGTTTGCCTTTCTGGCCCTGATGGCCACATTTGTTATTTCCCCTCCCTTAAAAGCATCGCCAAACGCCGTTGGTTTTCAGGAAATCACCATCGCAGCGGCAAACGGGAACCGCGCTTTGGCCGGTGTAATCTGGTACCCGACAGGGGATAAAACCCCGCCCGTATCCGTTGGGGAAAATCCGGTTCTTATCGGTCAGATGGTTCAACCCAATGCCCGCGCTTTAACCGGCGCATATCCATTGGTGGTCATGTCACATGGGTATGGTGGCAACTGGCGCAATCAGGGGTGGCTTGCCACCGCCTTGGCCCAATCGGGTTATGTCGTTGCCGCAATTAATCACCCCGGCACCACCAGCCGCGACGTCACCGCAAAAATCGGATCCGCCTTGTGGTTACGTCCGCGCGATATCAGCCACCTGATCACATCGCTTCTCGAAAACCCGGCATGGTCAGCACATATCGACACAACCAACATCACAGTCATCGGTCATTCACTGGGCGGTTGGACCGCACTTGAACTTGCCGGGGCGCGAATGGATATGGATCGTATAGATGCGGATTGCAAACTACACCCCGAATTCGCGGCCTGTGATGGTATCGCTGCTCTTGAAGTCGGTCACAAAACCGCAGACCGCAAAAAGCTGGCCGCAAACCTGAAAGACGAACGCATCCGTGCAGCCATCTCACTTGATATTGGGCTTGCCCGCAGTTTCACCCCCGAAAGCCTGGCCGCTATCGACATCCCCGTTCTGGTGATTGCCGCCGGTGCGCCCAATCCACAGATTCCAAAGGAACTTGAATCCGGGTATCTGATCGATCACCTTCCAACGGCATTACAACAATATTATGCCTTGCCCGGTGCAGCACATTTCAGCTTCCTACCGGAATGCAAACCAAATGCGGTGGCACTCCTTGAAGAGGACGTCCCCGGCGATGGCATTATCTGTCTGGATGGCGATACAGAAAGTGATCGATCTGCCCTGCATCAACAGACCATCACCATCATTCGCGACTTTCTGCATCAGCTAAAAACAGCTTCCTGATGGGACCAAACGGTTGACCGGGATCCCGGTCTGAGTCCTCAGCGCGATAGGCCCGTGGACTCGTACCGGTAATGCGCCCAAATTCGCGGTTAAAGTTCGATTTGGTTTGAAACCCGCAATCGAACATGATCTCGGTCACCGGTTTTTCGGTGCTGTGCAGCAGGATTTTGGCCTCGGCAATGCGATATTCATTGACGATCTGTGACACATTGCGCCCGAAACGGCGATTGATCGCCCCGGAAATCTGCCGTGCCGGGATCACCACGCGACGGGCCAATCGATCCAATGTCAGATCAGGATCGCGATATAAATGCTGCCCGGTCATCACCGCATCAATCGCGGACAGGATTGCATCATCATCCCCACCGATATCGTTATCAGGTTCAAGATCCATTTTTTGCATCGCCGCCACGGTTTCTGGCACCGTGTCACCCGATATCGCCCTGGCCGGGCTTAACCGCCCCAACCACGCCATCAGCACGGCCAGTAACAACAAGACAATTAAATTGGCATAACTGACAATCTCGGGGGCATTTGCGCCACTTGTGATACTAAAATCAAGGGCAATCAACCCGTCAACCACCGCCGATAAAATCAGCATCCCCCCAACCACTGCCACGATGCCACGTGCCGATCCGACATCCCCCAGACGCGCCTGTGCAAACCGTTCCTCGCCGCGAGAAGCCAGAAATAACAGGCCCAATCCATATCCGGCAAATTGCCCCATCAACAGGAAATCAACAACAAAAGGCCATTCTTTACAGGTTAAATACCCGATCAAAATGGCTATTACAGGAATAATATGCAGCCACCCTGATCTGGGTCGCGATGTATCCTGTGTTCCAAGTGCGGCAAAACATTTCCAGGCAATTGGTGGCAGCATCGCGGCGAATACTGGCCGCAAAACCCGAATTAAGAGCAAATCAAACTGCCAACGCAGACCGACAATGATGACAAGCGCCAGACAGGCCCCGACAAAAACCCGCATCGCCCGCCCCATCTGGCCACCCGGCCCACGCAGGATCAAGCGCGCCAAAAGGACCGCCAAGAACAGGGCAACAACGAATGGCAATGGAATTTCAATCATGTCACGCGGCAATATTCCTGCGGATATAGCGGGCTCATTATTTGTCCCGCGAATTAAACTTGCAGACAACAAAAAACCCCGATGGATGCATCGGGGTTTTTCATGAAAATTGATCCAGTGTTAGTTAACGCAACAGAAAACGTCCGAGATTGGCATTGATCTGGCGTTCAAGTTCGCGATCAAGATCCATCAGAAGCGTTGCCGTTTCGTCGTAAACGGCCTTTTCACGTTCTGCGACGGACATCGATTCTGACAGGGTCCTTGTGCGTACCGCCGTTGCCATTACTTCACCTTTCTGGGTGCCGTTGGCATTGAGGACTTCAAGCTTGGCGGATACCTTCATCTCGACCTTTTCGGACTGATCATCGGTAAAGACACCCTTGATACCCTTGGTGGTTTTAAGCGCGTTCGAATTGATCGAAGCCTCGGTCACGCTGTAGCGCAAAATGTCGCTGGTGCCAGCCGTCTGGACGCGATCATCGACCCAATTCATCGCCATCTTGCCAAGGCTAAAGGGCAGATAGCCTTCAAGATTGTTGTCCCCGCCCGCCGGATAGGCTGCCACTTTTTCGACCGGACCGGCTGCAAAGACAATCGGGTCAAGATGGCGCCAGGTCACATCGGGATAGGTTTGCACCGGTGCGCTGGTACATGCCGCCAGAAGGGCAACAACTGCACCCGCCAGGGCCACGCGCACTCCATGGATGGACAATGCCTTCATCAAGTCTTTCTCCTGCCGCAAATAAAAACGCCACCAAACCTTTGAATTGGCATGGTGACGTTGCTTGACGATTAAGGCAAGGCTGTGACGATTAAAAACCGACAGAACGTTGCAATCTATTCATTTTCAGCCGCTTTAAGCGCCCGCAGATCGGCCTCGTTAAAACCATATCGCGTATTGCAGAACTGACAAGACACGCCGACTTCATGGGTATCGGCTTCGCGCATGTCCAAAAGCTCTTCCAGCGGATAGGACACAAGTGCGCCTTCGATCTTTTGACGCGAACACCGGCATTTAAACTGTAACGGCGTTTGATCAAACACACGCGGTTCTTCATCATGGAACAAACGCCAAATCAGGTCATGTGCTGACAGCGAAATATCAACCAGTTCGTTTTCAGTCGCACTTGCCATCAGGATTTTTGATCGGTTCCAGTCCTCGGTAATTTTTTCGGCTTCTTCCGGGGTTGGTGCATCGCCCGATGCGCTGGCCGGAAGACGTTGCAAGAACATCCCGCCAACCCACCAGTCATCGGCCTGTTCGCCCTGATGGACTTCAAGCTTGACCGAGGCTTCGATCTGTTCGGACTGACGGAAATAGGCCTCGGCACATTGTGACAGCGTATCACCTTCAAGCGAGACAATCCCCTGATAGCGATCGTGATCGCCACCCTGATCGACGGTAAAAGCAATATGGCCATGCCCCATCAACTTATGCACCTGACCGCGCAAAGCGTCTTCACCGCCTTCTTCGCCCGCGATCATGGTTTTCAGGCGATCTTCGTCCACACGCAGACAGGCGCGAATGTTGCCGTCGCTATCGACATCGACAACCATCATACTAATCGGCCCATCCGATGACGTCTGAAGGGTAAACAGGCCTTCGTATTTCAGGGCCGATGACAGCAACACTGCCAACCCGATAATCTCGCCCAGCAAATGATTTGCCAAAGGCGGATAGCTGTGCTGACCAACGATGGTTTGCACCGTCGGGCCAAGCCGTGCGAAACGGCCGCGGATATTGGAATGATCCAACGTGAAGGGCTGACAAAAATCGACGGCGATCTGCATGTTCGGGTTCCGCGTTTTGACGTGATCCGGGCGTATAACAATAGCCAGACAACATTGTCCAGCCATGTTCAAGCCGTATCAGGACATATCAGTCCAAAGCAAAGGGGCGAACACTGCTGTCCGCCCCGAAATTCTGATGCCTTATGTAGTCCGCATCCCTAGGATGGCAAGCCATTAAAGCAGTATAGCAGAACCCCTTTCTGCGCATGCAGACGGTTTTCGGCTTCGTCAAAGACAACCGATTGCGGCCCATCAATCACCTCGTCGGTGACTTCTTCGTTACGGTGCGCCGGCAGGCAATGCATGAAAATCGCATCCGGCTTTGCCTTGGCCATGGTCGATGCATTGATCTGATAGGGGGTCAGGGCTTCCATACGGGCATCGGCGTCCTTGTCCCCCATCGACACCCAGCAATCGGTAACGATGACGTCCGCACCATCCAATGCACTGTCCATATCCGTCAGTCGAACTTTGCCACCTTCGGCATTCGCGGTTTCAATCAAGCCCTGATTGGGGCGATAGCCCACCGGACATGCCAGATCGAGCGCAAAACCAAATTTCGGCGCGGCATGGATAAAGGATGTCGAAACATTGTTGCCATCCCCGACCCAGGCGAATTTCAGCCCGTCAAGGCGGCCTTTATGTTCCTTGATCGTCATAAGATCAGCCATGATCTGGCACGGGTGACTTTGATCGGTCAGACCATTGATCACCGGAACCGTCGCATATTGTGCCAGTTCCAAAAGTTTGGATTCGTCCGTCGTACGGATCATGATCGCATCGACAAAGCGTGACAGAACACGCGCCGTATCCGCAATCGATTCGCCCCGGCCAATCTGCGAGCTTTCCGCATCAAGGGTCACCACATCACCGCCAAGCTGGCGCATGCCGACTTCGAACGAAACACGTGTGCGCGTCGATGGTTTTTCAAAAATCAGGGCAAGTGTCTTGCCCGCCAGCGGCTTGTCACCAAAGGGTGCCTTGCCGGCCTTTTCCACGGATCCAAGATCAAGAATATCGCTTAGTGTTTCCGCCGACATTTTGTCGAGATCGAGAAAGTGCCTGATATCAGTCATATTTGTATTCCTTATTGCGCCAAGGCTGCAGCGGCGGCATCGATTGCGGCCAGCGCCTCGTCGACATGGGTTTTGGTGATGTTAAGCGGCGGGATAAGACGCACCACGTTATCGCCTGCCGGAACGGTCAAAAGACCCAGTTCACGCAGTTTGGCGACAACATCAACATTAGTCGGCACAGTTTTCATGCCCAAAAGAAGGCCCATGCCACGAACTTCCACAATAAAGCCCGGATGCTTTCGGGTAATGGTCGCAAGGCCATCACGGATCAATTGGCTCATGGCGAGAACATTGTCCATGAAACCCGGTTTGAGCACTTCATCAAGCACCGCATTGGCCGCTGCCATGGCAAGCGCGTTACCGCCAAAGGTCGTGCCATGCATACCTGCCGTCAAAGCCGCCGCTGCCTTTTCATTGGCCAGCAACGCCCCGACCGGGAAACCACCGCCAAGGCCCTTGGCCGAGGAAATGATATCGGGGACCATGTCCGACCATTCATAGGCATAAAGTTTGCCGGTTCGGCCAACACCGGTCTGCACTTCGTCAAACATCACCAGCAGACCGAACTCGTCAGCCGCCTTGCGAAGACCTTCAAGATAGCCTTCGGGTGCGGCACAAATGCCACCTTCACCCTGGATAGGTTCAACCAGAATACCGGCGGTCTGCGGGGTGATCGCATCGCGCAATTCATTCAAATTGCCAAATGCCACGCGGTCAAAACCGTCGGGCATCGGCCCGAAACCTTCGCGATACTTGTCACTGTACCCGGCAGTCAAGGTGCCAAGTGTCCTGCCATGAAACGCATTGCTTGCGACCAGAATCCGATTCTTTTCCGCATGGCCACTGACATATTGGTAACGGCGCAGCATCTTGATCCCGGCTTCATTGGCCTCAGCCCCGGAATTACAGAAAAACACGGTATCGGCAAAACTATTGGCGACCAGCCGTTCGGCCAGTTTTTCCTGTCCCGGAATGCGATACAGGTTCGAGGTATGCCAGACCTTGTTGGCCTGTTCAGTGATCGCCTTGACCATATGCGGATGTGCATGGCCAAGCGTATTGACCGCTATGCCAGACCCGAAATCAAGGAATCGTCGGCCGTCCTGCGCATAGAGATAAGGTCCTTCACCTTTCTCAAAGGCCAAATTGGCCCGTGCGTAGGTCGGCATGACGGGAGTAATCACTTTTGCATTCCTCAATCAGGGGTAAAATCCAATTCCTGACCAACGGGTCAGTTCCGGCAGAATACCGGCAAGCCGCGGAGTATCAAGAGATTCCTGACCCCTGTCAACGACACAAAACCCTGTATTCGAACAGAGCAGACATGAAAAAAGGCAGCATCCCGTGCGGAATGCTGCCCCCAAACGGCATTTAATACTGAAAACCGTGTTTTGCAGCGATCAGGCCTTTAGCTTGTAGCCGCTTTTGATCATGCGATAGCACAACATCCAAAGCACAAGATTGACCACCGCCAGAACCACAACACCGGTCATGACCGTGCCATCGGAAACACCGGTAAAGCCATAGCGGAACCCGTCAATCATGTAGAAGAACGGATTATAGTGCACCAAAATCTGGCCGACTTCGGGCAGGTTTTTTGCACTATAGAAAGTGCCTGACAAGAACGACAACGGTGTGATGATAAAGTTGGTCACCACCGCAATATGGTCGAATTTCTCGGACCAGACGCCACCGGCAATCCCAAGCAGCGCCAGCATCAGCGATGCCGAAATGCCGAAATACAGGATCGCCCAGATATTATGGATGCTGACGTCGACAAAAAACGCCATGACGACTGTCGTCGCAAAACCAACCATCACACCACGGGTTACCGCACCCAAGGCAAAACCGGCAACCATTTCACCGGCCGACAGCGGCGGCATCAGAACATCGACAATGTTGCCCTGTACCTTCGAAATAAGGATCGAACTCGACGTATTGGCAAAGGCGTTTTGGGCCATGGTCATCATGACCAGACCAGGGGCCAGGAAAGTGGCGAAAGGCACGCCATTGACCGTCTCGACCGTGCGCCCAAGTGCCAAAAGAAAGACCGCCATGAACAGCAAACTGGTGACCACCGGCGCACCGATGGTTTGCAGATGCACGTTCAGAAACCGACGAACTTCCTTGGCATAAAGCGTCCACAGACCGAGCCAGTTGATCGCGCCCATTTGACGCGGTGCAAGCTCTTTCATAAATTACCCTTCGGAAAAATGCAGACAATTGCGCGTAAAATAGGGAGAGTTAGGCATCAAGTGCAAGGGTGCGTATCGATTGGCCGCAAATGACATGAAAGAATCACACAGAAAAGACAGTGATTTGGCCGCAGACAGCGCGTCGGAAAAATTTGGCGGCAACGCCCGTTTTACCGAAAAAGCAAAGGGCCGCGCGAAAGATCGCGACCCGCGCGAGCCGCAAAAGCCGCGCCGGGTGACACGCGACTATCTGATGAATTATGCCACTTGGTATCTGGAACGCTTTGCGGCTTCACGGGCCCGGCTTGAAAAACTGATCCACGGAAAAATCCGGCTTTCAGTCGCGGAATACGGCACCGACCCGCAAGAAGCCGAAGAATGGATGAAAAACGTTCTATCGGTTTGCGAGAATGCCGGTTTCATCGATGACACCGCCTATGCCAAGGGCCGCGCCAGATCGCTTTTACGCAAGGGCAAGGCAATACGTGTGATTGCGGCGGATCTGAACGCACGTGGCATCGCATCGGATTTGATTGATGATACGATTACCGATCTTAAACACGAAGCCAATCAGGCGGCCTATGAAGAAGTACGCGGCACGGATCCCAATATCGCGGCGGCGGCGGCCTATGCCCGGCGACGGCGATTGGGCCCGTTTCGCAGACCCGATCAGCGCGATGAAAAACGCGACAAGGATCTGGCCGCCCTTGCCCGCCAAGGGTTTGGCTATGATACCGCCACGCGGATCATCAACGGCGAGATTGATGACCTCAACGATCTGCTATCGATGATTGACGGCATTTGATTGCAACCGCAAAGGCGGCTATCACATTGCACATTGTTCTTTTGATACGGAGACCCCGACATGATGGTCCGCATCTATCACAATCCACGCTGTTCGAAATCACGTCAGACCCTTGCCCTGATCGAGGAAAAGGGCATTACGCCTGATGTGATCCACTATCTGGATACCCCACCCACGCCACAGGAATTAAAAGAAATCCTTGGCATGCTGGGCATGGCCCCCGAAGATATCCTGCGCAAAAAAGAAGCCCGCGAAGAAGGCATTGCCGATCTTCGTGGCGATGATCTGATCGAGGCACTTTGTGCCCATCCGCGCGCCATTGAACGCCCGATCGTCATCAATGGCAAAAAGGCCGCGCTCGGCCGACCACCCGAAAGCGTTCTGGAAATCCTTTAGAACCATCTGAAAGACCAAAGAACTTCAAACGCCTGTGCCAATATCGCACGGGCGTTTTTCGTTATTAATAAAAGTCGATTACCCTCAAAGGCATTATGTCAGGGAAATAGAAACATAACCGGATGGTCCAACCACAAGGTCAGGATCAAACCCCCATCGGGAGGTCGCCTATGATTGCCGCCTTTGCGCTTATCCTCGTCTGCCAGCTTCTTGGCGAAGTCATGTCGGAATTATTCGATCTGCCCGTACCCGGCCCGGTTATCGGCCTGGGGTTGATGTTTGTTGGCCTGATCATCAAACGCCGCCCGCCAAAAGTTTTGACCGATGCAGCAGATAACCTTCTGATCCATTTTTCGCTTTTGTTCGTGCCCGCCGGGGTCGGTGTTGTCACCCAGTTGGATCGTTTGCGCGGTGATTGGTTGCCGATTACAGCGGCCCTGATCGTATCAACCCTGCTTGCCATTGTTTCAACGGCATTTTTAATGTCGAAACTGCTGCCAAAGCCAAAATCCAGTGATGAAACCATACCAAAAGCGGAGGCAAACTGATGGGTGAGACCGATATCACACAGCTTTGGGTTTACCTTTCAACCAAACCGCTGACCGGACTTACAATCACGCTTGTCGCCTATTCCATTGGCTTCTGGCTGTATCAAAAAACCGACCGCAATCCGGTTTGCAATCCGGTGGTGATCGCAATTGCCCTGATCGCAATGTTGCTTAAAATCACCGGCACCCCCTATGCGACCTATTTCGAAGGTGCCCAGTTTGTTCACTTCCTGCTGGGTCCGGCAACGGTTGCGCTTGCCGTTCCACTATTTCGTCAGTTGGAAACCCTCAAACGTGCTCTGCCGATTATTATTTTCGGGGTTTTGTTTGGTTCACTAGTCGCAAGTGCCAGCACTGTTGCCCTTGCCTGGTTGCTTGGCGCCAGCCCGGAAACCTTGGCATCCCTCGCGCCGAAATCGGTGACCACACCGGTCGCAATGGGGATCGCCGAAGAAATCGGTGGGGTTCCGGCCTTAACAGCGGTTTGCGTGATTGCCACCGGCATTGTCGGAGCAACGCTTGGCCCGATGGTGATGAATTTGGCCGGGTTAAAAGACTGGCGCGCACGTGGTTTTGCCATGGGCGTCGCGGCGCATGGCATCGGCACAGCACGAGCGTTTCAGGTCAATGAAACCGCCGGTGCCTTTTCCGGCTTGGCGATGGGCCTTAACACCATTGCCACCGCGCTGACCATTCCGTTCCTGTGGCATTGGTTTTTCGGGTGAGCACAAACCCACCCGAAAGACTGACCCTAGTTCTGACGCAACTGCTTAAGGAAGCTGGAAACCGTTGTTTGCAGGGTTTCAATCTGTCCTGACAGGGCCCCGACATTTGCATCAAGTTCGCTAGCCGCAGCACCACTGCTGCTGGCTGCGTGATGGATATCCTCGATATTATTAACCACCTCGGTTGATCCGCCCGAGGCGGTCGAGGCACTGTTGGCAATCTCGCTAACGGCGGTATTCTGTTCGGAAACCGATGCCGAAATGCCGTTGGTGATATCGTTGATGGTCGCAATCGTGTGTGTCACCTTTTCAATCGCTTCGACCGTCAGTTTGGTTTCACTTTGAATGGCCCCAATCTGCTGGGCGATTTCATCGGTGGCCTTGGCTGTTTGATTAGCCAGGTTTTTAACTTCCTGGGCCACAACGGCAAAGCCTTTGCCCGCTTCACCGGCACGGGCGGCTTCAATCGTCGCATTTAGTGCCAGCAAATTGGTTTGTGCCGCAATATCGTTAATCAGGCTGACGACCTCGCCAATCCGTTCGGCGGCATCGGCAAGACCGCTAACCATTTCATTGGCACGCGACGCTTCGCCCACTGCCGTATCGGCAATTGATGTCGATTCGTCGACCTGGCTTCCGATGACGCTGATCGATGCCGAAAGTTCCTCGGTTGCAGCGGCAACAGTCTGAACACTGCGGGCCGACTCGTTGGCCGCTTCGCTGACATGGCTGCTTTGGCGAATCGAATTATCCGCCGATTCACGCATTTGTTTGGTCGAACGCATCATGCCTTCGGTCGATTGCCGTACCGATGCAACAATCTGGCCGATGCTTTCTTCAAGCTCGGTCGCAAGACGATTGCGCTGTTGCATGCTTTCCTGCTTGCCGCGTTCTTCGGCGGAAATACGGGCTTCTTCGGCCTCTTTGATCTTGCTTGCGGTATCTTTCCAACGGACAAGTCCATCGGCAATTACACCAATTTCATCTGCCCGCGTGGTATAGGCAACCTCGCCTGAAAAATCACGATCCACGAAACGGGCAATCGTATTACCCAAAACGTGTAGCGGCCCCAATTGCCACCGCAGCAGCAAAACAAGCAAGATCGCGGCAACCACTGCAACGATAATACCGGAAATCAGAATGCGCAGCTCGATGGCCGTTGCCACTTCGGCGACTTCAACCTTTTTGATCCCGACATAAAGAATACCGATTGTTTCACCGGCGGGATTAAAGATTGGCGTGTATTGGGTGACGTATTCAGTGCCAAGGATAAGCGCCTCGCCGCGGAAAGTTTTGCCCGAGGTGGTCGGCCCATAGGCCGCACTGCCATTGCCCAGCATTGTCCCAACGGCACGTTTACCGTCCGGTTTGATAATATTGGTTGAAACGCGGATAAAATCTTTTTCGCCGGGCACCCAGGAAAAGACCGTCGCTGTCTGTCCGGTTGCTGTTCCAATGCGGTCAATCAGGATATGCGATGACAAATCCGGTATTTCAGGAATGGTCAAATTCGTCGTTTCACCATCGTCGTCGATGGTCACCTTCATATCCGGATAGGCATCCTGAAGCAAAAGTGCCGCAACACGCAGGTTAAGTTTTTGCGATTGAAGACTGGAGTCACTGACCTGTTGATCAACACGCTGCATGATGACAGCCCCCAGCAGCAAAATGCCACCGATCAGAATAATCACAGCGGCCAAAGCAACTTTTAAAACAATACTTTTGGACATGGCGTTTTGTCCCCAACCCCATCGTCGGCACCATATGGCGCACAAGCAAACGAACGCCCTTTGATCTGCCCGCAATCACCTGATTGGCAATAGCGTGTCCGCAAATCAGAACGAACAAAACTGGCAGTTAAATGCCTGCCTATATGTTGTTGGAGCCTTGGCCTATTTGGCCGCAATATCAAGAATTAATGATTGATATTGCATCGCAATATATTCAACCAATAGAAAAATTATTACAGAATCCTTGTATCTTACGACTTTTCTAATGTAATTTTTTATTCAGTGGACCCCGGGGGAAATCGCCCTAATAGTCGACTTTTACGAAATAAAGCCCATCGGCCGGTGACGTTGGTCCCCCGGCTTTGCGATCACATGCATCAAGCGCCTTTTTGACATCAATGGGTTTCCAGCTTCCCTTGCCGACCAGAACAAGTGTCCCGACCATATTGCGAACCTGATGATGCAGAAAGGACCGACTTTCGGTGAAAATACGGATTTCAAGCGGGTCATGATCACACCGCTTGACCATCAGCTTTTCCAACGTCTTGATCGGGCTGTTGGCTTGACATTCACTGGCACGGAAAGTCGTAAAATCAAAAGTGCCGATCAAGTGCTGTGCGGCTTCATTCATCGCATCAATATCAAGTGGCTTATAAATGCCCCATGCCAGCCCGGACTCGAACGTCAGTGGTGCCCGGCGATTGATGATGCGATACATGTAATAGCGTTTTTTCGATGAAAAACGCGCATGGAAATCTTCGTCAACTTCACGGCAATCCATCACCGCAACCGGATCGGGTTTCAGGTGATGATTGATCGCATTCATCACCGCTTCGGCCGGATAATAACGCGGTAGATCGAAATGCACGACCTGCCCCATGGCATGAACCCCGGCATCGGTGCGACCCGAAACATAAACGCGCACAAATTCACCGATGAACTTTTCCAGTGCGGTTTCAAAAACCTTCTGTACCGAGATCACCTCGTCCTGATACTGCCAACCGTGATACGGGCGGCCATCATATTCGACTGTGCATTTATAGCGTTGCATCGCGCATTTATATCCGGGCTTCCAAAAGAAAACGAGGGGCGAAATTCACCCCTCGTTCCATATATCGTCGCAAAGGCGAAGCTTACTTAACGCTGTCGCGATCAAAACCAAGGCGCAGGCGAAGGGCATTCAATTTGATGAAACCTTCGGCGTCACGCTGGTTGTAAACAGTGTCGGCTTCAAACGTCACATGTTCTTCGGAATAGATCGAATTTGGCGATTTACGACCGGTAACCGTGACATTCCCTTTGTAAAGGTCAAGGCGAACCACACCGTTGACCGTGCGCTGGGTATCATCGATCAAACGCTGAAGCGCCTGACGTTCCGGTGACCACCAGTAACCGTTATAGATCATCTCGGCGTAGCGCGGCATCAGCTCGTCTTTAAGATGACCGGCGTTACGGTCAAGAGTGATGCTTTCCATCGCACGATGCGCAACCGACAGAATGGTTCCGCCCGGGGTTTCGTAAACACCGCGCGATTTCATGCCGACATAACGGTTTTCGACCAGATCAAGACGACCGATACCGTTTTTACCGGCAACATCGTTTAGTTTGGCCAAAAGGGTTGCCGGGCTCAGACGTTCGCCGTTAACCGCAACCGGATTGCCCTGTTCGAATTCGACTTCAATCGTGGTGATTGCATCGGGTGCATTCTGCGGGGACACAGTCCGTTCGAACATTTTTTCGTCCGGTTTGGCCCACGGATCTTCCAGTGCCTTGCCTTCATAGGAAATATGCAGAAGGTTGGCATCGGTTGAATAGGGGGGCTCATCGCCGCCGAGCTTGTCGGCCGAAATCGGAATCTGGTGTTCGCGGGCAAAATTCAAAAGTGCTGTCCGCGAATTCAGCTTCCATTCACGCCAGGGCGCAATAACCTTTACATTCGGCTTCAGGCCGTAATAGCCGAGCTCGAAACGAACCTGATCATTGCCTTTGCCGGTCGCGCCATGCGAAACGGCATCGGCGCCGACTTCTTCGGCAATTTCGATCTGGCGTTTGGCAATAAGCGGACGCGCGATCGAAGTCCCGAGCAGATAGACGCCTTCATAAAGCGCGTTCGCACGGAACATCGGAAAGACATAGTCGCGAACGAATTCTTCGCGCAAATCCTCGATGAAGATCTGTTTGACGCCAAACATCTCGGCTTTTTTGCGGGCAGGTTCAAGTTCCTCGCCTTGGCCGAGGTCGGCGGTGAAAGTCACGACTTCGCAATTATATTCTTCGCGCAGCCATTTCAGGATGATGGAGGTATCAAGCCCGCCCGAATAGGCAAGCACCACCTTTTTGACCTGATCGCTCATTGGAGTGACGCCTTTCTTCTTCCGATGTAAACCGGGGCGCGGCACATTCAGGCCAACGTCCCTTATGGGGGGCGCAACAAATGCATTGCAAAAGTCCCCTAGACCTTGAGCGCGGAGTATAGGAAAACACTAGTGCCGGGCAAGGGCCAAGATGACCTTCTGGTGAAAAAGGCGCAAAAAGTGCAAAAATTCCACCCTGCTTTTGGAAAAATCCGCCCAAAGAGCGACCATTGATGCTGCGAGATATCGAAGAAACCGAAATCGACCTGCCGCAAATTGGCCCCCTGCCAGTCCGGTTACGGCCAAGTGCGCGTGCGACGCGGCTCAAATTGCGGATCGATCCGGCATTTGACGGGGTCGAAATTGTCGTTCCGAACGGTGTTTCGCGCAAAACAGCAATTTCGATGCTGCATCAGCACAGCGACTGGGTCACCGCCCATATGCGCCGCCTGCCGGAACGGGTGAAATTCGTTCCCGGCGCCTGGGTGCCATTCATGGGCAACGAACACGCCATCCGAACCGTCCCCGATGCCAAGCGCGGCGTCTGGGCCGAAGCCGGGGTCATTTGGGTATCGGGCCTTGCCGAACACACCAACCGCCGCGTTTCCGACTGGCTTAAAAAACAGGCCAAGCTTGAAATCGCCCCGCGCGCCCACGCCTATGCCGAACAGATCGGCAAAAAGGTCAACCGCATTTCGTTAAAAGATACCCGCACGCGATGGGGCAGTTGTTCATCAAGCGGCAATCTGTCCTTTAGCTGGCGACTCGTGCTTGCCCCCGAAGATGTGCTGGATTATGTCGTCGCCCACGAGGTCGCCCATTTGCAAGAATTAAACCATAGTGCGCGTTTCTGGGACGTGGTCGAAGACCTTTATGGTCCATCGAAAAAACAACAACACTGGTTAAAGAAAAACGGCTCGGCCCTGCATCGCTATGGCGCAGGAACCTAGGAAAACACAGCGACCACCGCACCATCTGGAGCCCCGATATGCTGATCCCTGCTGAAACCCTGCTGATTTTCATTCCAACCGCGCTGGCGCTTAACATGACGCCGGGCAATGACATGCTATTTTGTCTGGGACAGGGGATAAAGTCCGGCCCACGTGCCGGATTGGCAGCAAGTTTTGGCATTGCCACAGGGGCGATGATCCATACACTTTTAGCAGGGCTTGGCCTTGCCGCACTGGTTTCCACCCATCCGGTCGCGCTGGAAGTTCTGCGCTGGGCCGGGATTGCCTATCTGGTGTGGCTGGCGTTCCAGTCATTCCGGGATCGCAGCGGCGTTTTAAAACCAACCAAAACCGCACCGGCCAGTGCAATGAAAGCATGGCAGGATGGGATCATCGTCAATCTTTTGAACCCGAAAATCATCGTTTTCGTGCTGGCTTTCATCCCGCAATTTGTTGATCCGGCGCGCGGATCGGTTTTGGCGCAATTCCTGATCCTTGGTGCTCTTCTAAATATTGGCGGCACAATCATAAATTGTCTGGTCGGCGGATTTGCCGGAAAACTTGGTCAATTTCTATCGCGATCAGCCCGTCTGGCACGTGCCTTTCAGGTTTTTACCGGCTGTGTGTTTCTGGCACTTGCCGCCCGGCTGGCGTTCGACAAACGCGCCTGAACACCACCAAGGTCAAAGAACACACCCCGCCTTGCGCAAATCAGGCAATTCCGCACGCAGAAAGCTTAGAAAACTGCGTTCAACCGCGCTGAGTTCCCCTGATGCCCGAAAAAGCGCAATATCCCATTCGATTGCCGGGGTCAGGGGACGAGCAACAACCTTTTCTTCCTCTACGAACAAAGTTGCAAAGGGGTCAATCACGGCAATGCCGACATTACGTTCAACAAGGCGCGAAATGGTGCGGATGGTTCGCGCCTCGACCGCGATTTTACGCGGCCAGCCCGCGATCTGGAAAATATAATCAATCTTGGTCCGCAACGGCGACCCGATAGATAGTTCGACAAAACTTTCACCGCGCAAAAGATCAATATCAATGGTCTCAAACCCGGCCAGCCGATGATCACGCGGCATCAGGCAAACGGCCCGGCATTGCGCAAGCGGCATGACTTCCATATTCGGATCCTGAAGATCAAGAGTGATACCAATCCCCAAATCGCATTGCCGGGTTGTCACCAGATCAAGCATCCCTTCAAGGCCGGTATCGGTAATGCTGACCGCGACATTGGGATGGGCGCGTTTGAATTTTGCCACCACATCCAGAAGATAAGTGTCCACATAGATCGGCTGAGCCGCAATGCGGATGCTGCCAAGCTGATCGTTGGCAATCGCACGGGCCTGGGTTTCAATCTCGCGGAAGGCATTCAGGGATCGCAGGACGGTGGTGTGAAACTGCAAGGCCTCGGTCGTTGGCAACACCTGATTTCGTTTGCGGATGAACAATGCAAAGCCAACGGATTTTTCAAAGCTGTTTAACAACCGGCTGACCATCGGCTGGCTGATATTCATTGCCAATGCTGCCTTGGTCACCGATCCATAGGTCATAAACGCATTGAAACTTTCAAGTTCACGTAGCCGCATCAGCCTATCCTCTCAAAATATCTCAGCATGCAAATCAGTTATACTGAAATTAATTTTTTGCGTAACGAGTTATAGTTTGCGATGGAATGTATACAAAATAAAAACCGTGAGCTTGGGCAATCCTGCCACCACTATCCAGGGAGACATAAAAATGTTTCGACAGCTCAAAAAGGCCGCGACTTTTGCGGCTGCAGTTCTTGCAACCACGACGCTTGTTTCAGCCGCACAGGCCGCTGATTATCCTGAAAAAGCCATCACCCTTGTCGTACCTTATGGCGCAGGTGGCGCCTCGGATCTGGCTGGTCGTGCATTGGCCGAAACCGCGCGTCACTACACCGATGACCAGCCAGTCGTCGTTGTAAACAAGACCGGCAATGGCGGCATGAACGGTGCACGTTATGTCACCGAACAAAAGCCCGATGGTTACACCCTGCTGCTGTCGCGCGTTGGCATGGCTCTTTATCCGGCCGTTTATACCGATAGCCCGGTTGGCTGGGATGATTACACCTTCCTCGGCATTCTCGAATCGACTCCGATGATCCTTGCGGTTAACGCAGAATCAGACATCCAGACCATTGACGATCTGATCGCCAAGATCAAATCAAGCAATGGCGCGACCACCTATGCCGCATCCGGTCCTACTGCGATTGATGGCTTTACGGTTCAGGCCCTTCTGGCCGACACCGATATGGATCCGCTGTCTGCTTCTACCCTCGTGCCATACAAAGGCGGCAGCGCGCTTGCCGCAGCTCTTCTGGGTGGTCATGTCGACTTCCTCGCCATTTCTGCTGGCTCCCTGATGCCCCACATCGAAGCCGGTAAAATGCGTGCATTGATGATCTATGCCCCGAAACGCATGGATGCCCTTCCGAATGTCCCGACCGCCAAAGAACTTGGCTATAAACTGGCCGGTCAGGTCGGCGGATGGAGCGGTCTTTACGCACCAAAAGGTCTTCCGGAAGACGTTGTTGCCAAATGGACCGAAATCCTTGGCAAAGTTGCCACGGACGCAACCTGGCTTGACCTTGCCAAAAAGCGCGGCTCGGTATCGGTCATCGGTGACGAAGAACCAAGCGCCTACGTCAAAAGCCAGTTCGAGCTTTATAACGGCATGGCCAAAAAGTTCGGTTACATTCAGTAAACCGCACCCCATAAACATCTGAATGTGAGACGGAACCATGACGCCAAATCGCGATTTTTATACCGGACTGATCGCAACGGCACTCTTCGCCCTTGTCCTGTTCGTACTGATCCCGATCTATGTGAAGGTTCCGTCTTTCATTCCCGGATTTGCCCCGCCACCCAATATGTGGCCACGTGTAGTAACCTGTGTCGGGCTGGTCATGGGCATTCTTGCCATTATTTTTGCCATCCCAAAAATGCGCGAAGCCCGCGGTGAACCCGTCACCACCTTTGGTCAGACGCTTTACCGCAATCGCAAATTGATCGTGCGTTTTGGCGCGGTTCTGATTGGTTTTGCCGTTTTCACCTATGCCATACCGGCGATCGGATTTGTCGCCGCAACCATTTTACTTTTGGCCTATTTGTTCCTGATGTCGGGCGATTATAGCCGCAAAACCTGGATGATCGGACTGACCATCGTGTTTCCGATCCTGCTGTATCTTCTTTTCACCAATATCACCCACACGCCTTTCCCCGAAGGCCATCTGTTTTCGGCCCTTTCCGCCGATTTCATGACCCTGATCTGATTTGAAAGCGCCCCTTCATGTGGAATGAACTGCTTTACGCCTTTGAAGCCGTCGCAACGCTGCCCAATTTCATCGCCATGGCGGCCGGGATCTGGGGTGGTGTGATTATCGGTGCAATTCCAGGCATGACCGGCACCATGGCCGTGACCCTTGCCTTGCCCTTTACCTTCTATCTGCCGCCGGTTACCAGCATTCTGTTGCTGGTCGCCCTTTACAAGGGATCGACCTATGGCGGTTCGATTTCAGCGATCCTGATCAAGACACCGGGCACCGCATCGGCCGCCTGTACTGTTTTGGATGGTTATCCGCTGGCACAGCAGGGCAAAGGCGGCAAGGCGCTTAACATGGCGCTGGTTTCAAGCTGCATCGGCGATTTCATATCAAATATTTCGCTGTTTTTCCTGGCGATGCCGCTGGCGATGTTTGCGCTTCGGGTTGGGCCGCCGGAATATTTCATGCTGATGGCGTTTTCGCTCACCATCGTCGCCAGTATTTCGGGCCGATCACTTGTACTCGGTATCATTTCGGCCTGTGTCGGTTTGCTTTTGGCAACTGTCGGCGAAGATATGTATGGATCGTTCCGCTTTGCCGTGACCGAAGACATGAAATCCGGCCTTGGTGTTGTTCCGGTTCTGATCGGTTTATTTGCCTTGCCTGAACTGATCAAAATGATCGTGTTCCGCCCCGAAGACAACAATCCGGCCATGAAGCTTGGCGATAACCGCCTGACCATGGCCGAATTCCGTGGCAGCCTGAAATCGATCCTGCGCGGTTCTGTGATCGGTGTGATTCTGGGTGCCATTCCGGGTATCGGCCCATCAACGGCGGCGTTCTTTTCCTATAGCGAGGCGCGTCGCACATCGAAAAACGGTGATAAATTCGGCGAGGGCGAACTCGAAGGCATCGCCGCATCAGAATCGGCCAATAACGGATGTTGTGGCGCGACCATGATCCCGCTTTTGGCCCTTGGTGTTCCGGGTGATGTGATTACCGGTGTGATGTTAGGCGCGTTCATGATCCACGGCCTGACGCCGGGTCCGCTTCTGTTCCAGAACAACATCGGCGAGGTTTATTCCCTGTTTATCGGCATCCTGTTCAGTTCGGTCTTCCTGTTTATTGCTGGCAAACTGACCGCAGGTGCCTTTGCCAAGATATCGCGCATTCCCCAGACACTGCTTTTGCCCTGCATTCTGATCCTGTGCGTCTTTGGCATCTATTCAATTGGTGCAAGCCCGTTTGACGTGACCGTTCTTTTGGTCATGGGGGTTGTCGGGTTCATCATGATGATCCTGAACATCCCGGCGGCACCGTTCCTGATTGCCTTCATTCTGGGCCCGATGTTCGAAGACAATATGCGCCGGTCGATGGCAATTTCACGCGGCGATCTGAGCGTCTTTTTCCAGTCCTGGATTTCATGGGGGTTCTTTGCCCTGACCATTTTGTTCATCGCGCTGACCATCCGCCGCGAATGGCAGAAATGGCGTGAAAAATCCCGTGATGCGGCACCTTCAGCCTGATAATTCGAGAAACGAGAAGCGACAGTAAAATGAGCAAACCCAACATGTCTCGCCTGCATAATGCCATTGATTTGCTTGGTAAACTTGTAGCGTTCGACACCACCAGCAAGAACTCGAATCTCGGTCTGATCCATTTTGTCCGCGACTATCTGGCGCAATATGGAGTCGATTGCACGCTTTTCCACGATGAAACCGGCGAAAAAGCCAACCTTTTGGCCACCATTGGCCCTAAGGATGTATCGGGCATTGCGCTTTCCGGTCATACCGATGTTGTTCCGGCCCTTGAAAAAAGCTGGATCAGCCCGGCGTTTGAACTGACCGAACGCGACGGCAAACTGTTTGGCCGGGGATCGGCCGACATGAAAGCTTTTGCAGCCTGTGCACTGGCGATGGTGCCCGAATTGGTGAAACACGATCTCGCGATCCCGTTCCATCTGTGCCTGTCCTATGACGAAGAAGTCGGCTGCCTTGGCGTCGGCTCGATGGTCGATCATCTGGCCGCGCTTAAAACGCCGCCGCGCCTTGCCGTCATTGGCGAACCGACGGATATGAAGGTCATCAATGGTCAAAAGGGCAAGTTTTCGATGCGGGTTTCCGTGACCGGCACAGCAGGGCATTCATCCTTTGCCCCGCGTCACGTTAATGCCATCGAATATGCCGCACGTGCGATTGCAATGATTTCAGACCTGGCCCGTGAATTTGAAGAAACCGGTCCGTTTGACCCTGATTTCACGGTCCCGCACAGCACCATGCTCACGACCACAATCGGTGGCGGAACCGCCACCAATGTCACGCCGGATTTCTGTGAATTTACGTTCGAAATCCGCCACCTGCCAGATCACGATGCCGGTTCCGTGCTTGCCGGGATCAAAGACAAAATCCTTAAAACCCTTGATGCTGAAATGAAGGCCAAAGAGGCCGAAACCGGTTTTGAATGGGAAGAAATCTTTTCCTATCCGGGGATGGGTGATTGCACCGATGCCGAGGCATTCGAACTTGTACGCAATGTCATCCCCGAAGTTTCAGGCAAGGTTTCCTATGGCTCTGAAGGCGGGATTTTCGAAAAACAGGGCAATATCCCGTCCATCATTTGCGGCCCCGGCAGCATCAAACAGGCCCATAAAGCCAATGAATTTATTGAAATTTCGCAGATCGAGGAATGTCTTGGATTCCTTGAGAAGCTCAGCAATCAGGCTGTAGCGGCCTGATAACCTCGCCGATGCGCAGCCCCTGAAGCTGCGCATGCGGATGTCTTTCGATGCAAGGGACAGATTGCACCCAGTCCCTTGATTCCATCGCGATATTCGACAGGTGAGAACTCCCTCGGCTTTGTCGGTCTCCCCCGACGAAGCCATGCAAACTGCGAACTTGATGGCCGGTAATTCCCATGTGGATGCCGGCCATTTTTTTGGCCATCACACATCAGGGACCAGTGCATTTGCACCGGCCCCCAATGGTATTGCAAACGATAAAACCAGTCTGCTGTTACTTTTTGTTGCCCGTCGTAAAGCCAGATGTGAAATCACGCCAACTGCCGTCTTCACCAGCTTTTTTCGACCGCGCCAGTGCCGCCTTACCCAAAGACCGCACCGGCAGGTTCTGATGGGCATGCAACATGAAGTCATGCCAAAGCTTGGCGGGCAAATCGCCCCCTGTTACCTCATCCATCGGACTGCCATCATCATTGCCCATCCAGACACCCGCGACCAGTTCCGCGGTATACCCGATAAACCAGGCATCGCGGGAATCAGATGTCGTTCCGGTTTTTCCGGCCGCCGGCCGATCAATAATCGCATTTCGACCGGTTCCCTTGGCAATCACGGCTGCTAACATATTGTTCATTTCGCCGGCATGCAGCGGGTTCATAAGACGCCCTGGAAACTCTTCGCTGCGTTCATAAATGACTTCACCACCGCGACCGGTAATCTTGCGGATCGCATGGGGGAACACCGAAAACCCGCCATTGGCAACGATGGCATAGGCCCCCGTCATATCAAGCATCGAAACCTCGCTTGTGCCAAGTGCCAGACTGGGCTCCCGACCAAGCGGGCTTGAAACACCCATATCATGGGCTTTTTTAATCACAGCATCCAACCCGACTTCCATTGCGACCTGAACCGCAATTGAATTGTTCGACGTCGCCACCGCATCGCGGATCGACAAGGTTCCATGATGTTTACGATCAAAGTTACGCGGTTCCCAGCCATTCACCGAAATCGCAATATCGCGCATCCAGTCATTTGACCCAATGCCTTTGTCCAAGGCAGCAAGATACACAAACAACTTAAAGACCGAACCCGGTTGACGACGGGCCTGGGTCACGCGGTTATACTGACTTTCAAAATAGTTCCGGCCCCCGACCATGGCGCGTACGGCCCCATCGGGTGTCATGGCAAGCAATGCGGCCTGACCGACATGTTTTTCCCGCGCGCGCGGGCTTTCAAGCGCACGTTCAAGGTTAAATTCGGCCATTTCCTGAAGACGGGAATCAAGTGTTGTTTGAATCAACAGATCTTCATCGACATATCCAACATAGTCACGCACCCGATCAAGAATCCAATCGGTGAAATACCGAACACCGGGGCCGCTTTTAACCTGGCGGGCGGTTCTTACCGTTGGTTGTTTTGCCCGTTCGGCGCGTGCAGATGAAATAACGCCATTAGACGCCATTGCTTCAAGAACAACATTCGCACGCTTTGCCGAATCACGGGGATCGACCAAGGGATTATAGCGGCTTGGTGCCTTGGGAAGCCCGGCAAGAACCGCGGCCTCATACAGGTTCAGACGCCGGGGATCGGTATCGAAATAATGTCGTGATGCCGCATCAATGCCATACATCCCCGCCCCGAAATAGATACGGTTTAGATAAAGCGAAAGGATTTGCTGCTTGTTGAATTTGAATTCCAACCAGATTGCCAAAAGAACTTCTTCGATCTTGCGACCAAAACTGCGTTCGGGTGACAGAAACAAGTTCTTGGCCAATTGTTGGGTGATTGTGCTGCCGCCTTCGGCAATGCCCCCCGACCTCAGATTGACCCAGGTTGCCCGCAATATGCCCAATACATCGATGCCGAAATGGTCATAAAACCGGCGATCTTCAATCGACACAAAAGCCTGACCGACATAATCGGGCAGATCGCCAACTTCAACCGGATTGCCATATCGATCACCATAAGCCGCCAGTACAGCGCCATCGACGCTGATCACCCGAATGGATGGTTTGCGTTCACTGGCAACTTCAAAATTGATTTTGCCGGGCAATCCATAGCCGTAATAAGCAACAATACCGCCACCGATCACAAGACCCCAGATACCAAGAATAACGGCAAATCGTATAATCGCCTCGGGCCCGGGGATCATCACGCCAAGCTTGGCGAAAATGCCCGATCCACCGTTACCGTTACCGTTACCGCCACCATTACCGGTATTAACGCGTTTCTTTCGTTTGCGGGGCGCGGTGTTGCCTTTGCGAACGGCTTGCTGTCTTTTGAATGGTCTTTGGGCCACGAATGTACCTTTGATCGAATTTTGCCGCCGATTTGGGCCCATGAATGATTACCTGTCAATACAACCGCCTGACAGGCAAAAAATGGCTTCAAATCTGCACAGCTCAGCCTTTGCGACTGAAATTTATATGATTAAGCCCCAACCGTTACAGGAGACCCCATCCCCTGATGACAAGACGGTTTACTGCTCTTCCTTCAACAAGTCATGCTTCCACATATCGGTCACACCATCATTTTCGCGACGGCGTTGCGACGAGGCACGAATCATTGAACGGATCGGCAATCCGTCATGTGCGTCCAGCATAAATAACCGCCAAAGAGACGCAAGTTCTACATCCCCTCGCACCAGTGGAATTCGACGATTATCATCATTTCCGGCCCAAACGACCGTAATCAGGTCAGATGAGAACCCCGTAAACCAGGCATCCGATGCACCGGTTGACTGAGTCCCGTATCCAGCAAACGGCCGATCAAGGCGAAGTTGCGGATCCGTCACACTGGAAAACAGGGTATAGGCCCCCTGAATTGCTTCATCGGTAAGACGTTTTTCCACCTGCTGTTGGACGCGCTGATAGACCGGAATTCCGGTTCCGACAAAGGAAACACGGTTCACAAGGCTCCGTTGAACCGGTTTCCCGGAATTTTGCGGAATTGCGTGAATCGACGCAATATCGGCCAAAGTCACCGGATCAAGCCCGACAACGGTCCGAATATCGTTTGAAAGCGGACTTTGAATGCCAATCGCCTTGGCGTAATCCTTGACCTTCAACAATCCAAACTGATCGGCCAGATTGACCGGAACAGTATTAACGTCTCGAACAAAGGCTTCGCGCAAGGAAATCTGCCCGTGATATTCGTGATCCGGGTTTACCGGACGCCACCCCGCTACAGCCATGCGATTATCACGAACCCATTGTGCCGGGTCGCTGTTTTCATTCATCGCATAATAATAGGTGATCATCTTGATCATTCGACCGGGATAGTGACGCACATCCCACGCACGATTTGGCTGGAACGGAGTATAATCGGCACCGCCAACAAGGGCGCGAATTCGGCCATCCGGACTCATGGAAAGCAAGGCAACCTGTTCGGCACCTTTGGGTTTGAGCCGAAGATTGGCAACCTCGCGCACGACATCCTGTGCCAGACGCTGGATCGTCAGATCAATACTGGTGGTCACCTCGATATCGCGGCTGGTATAGCCGACCCGTTCGGCGACTTCGTCCATCACCATATCGATCACGTAATTTGAAATTACGCCTTCTTTGTATTGAACATTCAACTTGGGCTCGACCAATGTCAGGGCCGAAACACGATCCAATTCGATGAACTTATACCGCCCCAAATTCAAAAGGATTTCATTTGCCGCATTAGCCGCTTCACGCGGATGAAGCAGGGGATCGTATTTCTTTGGATCCCCCATAGCCGCGGCAAGAACGGCGGCCTGATGCAGGGTAATTCGTTCCGCGGGACTGCCATACCAAATGCGTGACGCCGCCATGATCCCGAAAATACCGCGCCCGACATAGCTACGCTCCAGATAGCTGCGCAAAATGGTTTTCTTGGTGAATTTAAATTCAAGCCAAAGAGCAACCAGCAATTCCTGGAAACGGCGCCCGGCACCAAATTTGGGGGTTTTGAAAAAGCTGCGCGCCACCTTCATGGTGATGGTCGAACCGGGACGTTCATCCCCAGCAAAAATGCGGAAAAAATCGCTGCTCGAGACACCAAGGTGATCATAGAAATCGGGATCAGCGGCAACGACAAAAACGTTCTGAATGCGTTCCGGAAGCGTGGTCAGGGATACATCCTGACTGTAACGTCCCTGAACGATTTCAAGCGTTGCCCCGTCAAAACCCATAATCCGGACTTCCGGGCTTCGGATCATATTGCGGCTGAAGTCAAGATTGGTCTGAACTGAAAGCGCAATCGCCAACAACGCCGATAGGGCAACCACCGCGGAAAACATAATAAGAAACAAACGTCGGCGACGGCGACGGCGCATAATAATGCGCAGTTCACGTTCCGCAATTTCCTGCATTGCTGCCTGGGCTGCGTTCTTACCACCAGCCTCGGTATCTTCTAGTTCTTCGTCTGCCACACCCGGATCCGTTTTTTGCCCGCAGGTTTCCTATGCCAGCGTACAGTAAACCCCCAGCTATTAAGAAAACACTTCATCCAAAGCAAACGGGGCAGCCCAAAGAACTGCCCCGCCCGAAATCACAAAATCCACCGTCGCCGATCAAACGTCCAGATTGGCAACCTTAAGTGCATTGGTCTGAATAAAGTCGCGGCGCGGCTCAACGACATCGCCCATCAGGGTTGAAAAGACCTCTTCGGCCTCATCAACGTGATTAACACGCACCTGCAAAAGCGAACGGACATTCGGGTCCAATGTGGTTTCCCAAAGCTGATCCGGGTTCATTTCGCCCAGGCCTTTGTAACGCTGGAACGAAATACCACGACGGCCATATTCCATCACCGCATTGACCAGATCAACAGGACCACTGATTTTCCAGGTTTTGTCCTTGGCACCGAACTCTGCACTGTTTTCAAACAAATCGCGCAGTTCCGTCAGCAAACCAGCCATCGCACGGGTTTCCGCCGACCGCAGGATATTGCCATCGATCACGTAACGTTCTTCGACCCCACGCAGCATACGCCACATGACGATCTCGTCCATTGTGGCTTCGCCTTTCCAGCCGCGATCAAAATCTTCGGCCAGGGCATCAAGACGTTTGGCAAGGATATCAGCCGCATCTTGACGCTTTTGGTCATCGTCAAGCAATGCCGGGTTCAAGGCACCGGCCAAGACAGCCTGTTCAAGGATCGAAATCGGCAGTTTCACCGACAATGGTTCCAAAAGACCCTTTGCCTTACGCGCCAGTTCGACGACACGAACCAAATCAGGACCCGCAACCTGAACACCGCCACTTAGCGTCAAGAGCGCATCTTCCGTGCCCTGTGCCGTCAGATACTGTTCCATTTCGCGGTCGTCTTTAAGATATTGGACAGAATTACCGCGTTTCGCACGATAAAGCGGTGGTTGGGCAATATAAAGATATCCACGGTCCACCAGTTCCGGCATCTGGCGATAGAAGAACGTCAGAAGCAAGGTCCGAATATGGGCACCATCGACGTCCGCATCGGTCATGATGATGACTTTGTGATAGCGGGCTTTTTCAATGTTAAAATCATCCCGCCCGATACCGGTCCCAAGTGCAGTAATCAGGGTACCGATTTCCTGACTTGAAAGCATCTTGTCAAAGCGTGCGCGTTCAACGTTAAGGATTTTACCACGCAACGGCAAGATCGCCTGGAATCCACGTTCACGGCCCTGTTTGGCCGAACCACCGGCGGAATCACCTTCCACGATGAACAATTCGGCTTTGGACGCATCGCGTTCCTGACAATCGGCCAGTTTGCCCGGCAAGGACGAAATATCCAGCGCACCTTTGCGTCGCGTCAATTCGCGTGCCCTGCGCGCAGCTTCGCGGGCTGATGCCGCTTCGACGACCTTCGTCACGACCTTGCGCGCATCCTGCGGATGTTCTTCCAACCACTGAGCCAGACGGTCATTGACGATGTTTTCAACAACCGGGCGCACTTCGGACGATACAAGCTTGTCTTTCGTCTGGGACGAGAATTTCGGATCCGGCACCTTGACCGAAATCACACAGGTCAGGCCTTCGCGTGCATCATCGCCCGACAGGTTGACCTTTTCCTTCTTAACAATCCCGGTTGCCTGCGCATAGGAATTGATCTGACGGGTCAATGCCGCCCGGAAACCAGCCATATGCGCCCCACCATCCCGCTGGGGGATATTGTTGGTAAAGCACAGTGTGGTTTCGTGATAGCTGTCATTCCACTGCAATGCGACTTCGACGGTGATACCGTCTTTTTCACCCACGATGGAAACCGGCTCTTCGATCTGACGAACCTTGTTGCGATCAAGATATTCAACAAAGGCACGGATACCACCGTCATAATGCAGCTGGCTTTCAACGGGTTCCCCGCCGCGTTCATCACGCAGTGTCAGGATAACCCCCGAATTCAGGAAGGCCAGTTCGCGCAGACGATGTTCCAGCGTCGGCAGGTCGAATACGGTCTGGGTAAAGATCTCGGTATCAGGATAGAAAGTAACTTCGGTCCCGGTCAGCGGTTTGCCTTCCGCTGTGATCGGGGCATCACCGACAATTTCCAACGGCTTGATCGCATCGCCGCCGGAAAATTCCATATAATGTTCCTTGCCGTTGCGCCAAACGCGCAGCTTCAGCAAGGTCGACAGGGCGTTCACCACCGAAACACCCACGCCGTGAAGACCACCGGAAACCTTATAGGAATTCTGGTCGAACTTACCGCCAGCATGAAGCTGGGTCATGATGACCTCGGCAGCGGAAACGCCTTCTTCCTTGTGCATATCGGTTGGAATGCCACGGCCGTTATCACGGATCGTCGCCGACCCGTCACCGTTAAGCTGTACCCAAACCGTATCACAATGACCTGCCAATGCTTCATCGATGGCGTTATCGACGACTTCATAGATCATGTGGTGCAAACCACTGCCATCATCGGTATCGCCGATGTACATGCCCGGGCGTTTGCGTACCGCCTCAAGGCCTTTCAGGACCTTGATCGATTCTGCACCGTAATCCTGCGCTTCTTGTTCGTCAGTTTTCGGAGCTTCTGTTTCGTTGGTCATAGCGTCACAACCTCGGCATTCACGGAGTGGTTTCAGCGGTCAGTGCGGCATCTTCCACGCGGAAGAATTGCGCACGTCCGTCCAAACCTTCAAACAGCGCCCGGTCCGTACCTGTCATCCAGGCTTGGACGCCAAGCGCCACGATTTCATCAAACAAGTAGCCGCGGCGTTCTGCATCCAGATGCGCCACGACTTCGTCAAGCAACAGCAACGGGCCAGCCCCGCGCGCTTTGCTTTGCAGGCGGGTATTGGCCATAATCATCGACAGCAACAGCGCCTTTTGCTCGCCGGTCGAGCATTGGTCCGCCGACTGGTTTTTGGCATCGTGCCATACCAGAAGGTCACTGCGCTGTGGGCCGACCGCTGCCCCGCCATAGGTCGCATCACGCGCACGTCCATCGCGCAATGCCGCCCGCATTCTGTCTTCAACCTCGATGGCCGGAAGTTGTTCCAGCCAATTCTCAAGATCACCAGCCAAAGCAAGCCTTGCCACCGGGAACGGACCAACGGCCATGGTGCCGGCCCGGCCCAGCTTTGCCAGCAATTCTGCCCGGGCAACCGCAACGGCAATTCCATGACGAACCATCGAATCCTCGATCGAGGCCAGCCATTTGTCGTCGCCCTTGCCTTCTTTCAAAAGCTTTGCCCGGCTTCGCAAACTATGTTCATAGGCGGCAACGCGGCTGCTGTGTTCCGGATCAAGGCCATAAACCAACCGATCCAAAAAGCGCCGACGCGCCGACGGACCATCCAGAAACAGACGATCCATTTGAGGTGTCAACCAGACTGCGGCACAAACCCGGCCAAGGGATGCCTGCCCGCGCTGATTTTCACCATCGATCCGCACCGCGCGTCTTTCACGTCCCTGCGCAAGAGCCGTCGGATCAAGCCCCGATCCAACCTGATAGTCCCCATCGGGGGTGGTTAACTGTGCCGATACCGCCCAGGCACGCGGCGCACCATCATCGGACACCGGAACATTGCGCGCCATCTCGCCCAATTTGGCCCGACGAAGCCCGCCCCCCGGCGACAAAAGCGACACCGCTTCCAAAAGGTTGGTCTTTCCGGCCCCGTTTGGCCCGGTCAAAACAACCGGCGCCGTATCAAGCGACAGACACAAGCTTTCATAACAGCGAAAGTCGCTAAGCTGGATGCGGGATACGGCAAGACGGTTCGTCATGGACGCACCGTCTTGTGGTGAAAAGTTTTGGGCAATGGCGGCCACAGCAAAAGTGCGCTTAACCGTCAGACGCGCATCGGCATCAGGACATACAATGCCGACAGGTCATCAGTATCGCGCAAGATGGTCGGCGACGATCCGTCCGACATCAAAAGGTTCACGGTATCGCCCTTTACCTGTTTGGCAATGTCGAGCAAATAACGCGAGTTAAAGCCGATTTCGATATCATCGGCATCATAATTGATTTCAAGTTCCTCGGTCGCAGTACCATGTTCCGGGCTTGAAGCCGACAGTGTCAGGGTATTGCCCGACATAACGACTTTGACGGCACGGGATTTTTCAATCGAAATCGCCGAAACGCGATCAACCGCATTCGCAAAGGCTTTGCAGTCGATATCAAGCGTCTTGTCATTGCCAGACGGAATAACGCGCTCGTAATCCGGGAAGGTGCCATCAATCAATTTCGAGGTCAGAACCGCTTTGCCAAAACCAAAACGGATTTTGGTATCAGACAATGCAATATCGACAGCTTCGCCGGTT
The DNA here is from genome assembly GCF_002115745.1 of Thalassospira alkalitolerans. Lineage (GTDB taxonomy): Bacteria > Pseudomonadota > Alphaproteobacteria > Rhodospirillales > Thalassospiraceae > Thalassospira > Thalassospira alkalitolerans. Next base: position 503,828 of record NZ_JFKB01000001.1, on the reverse strand, counting down.
TCTTCGATCAGTTTACGCAATTCACCAACGGTTTTACGCGGAACGATCACACCTGGCATATTTTCCGCCCCCTCGGGCAGCGGTGCTTCAACGCGGGCCAGACGGTGACCATCGGTCGCGACAGCGCGCAGGATTTTGGTGCCCTCGGCGTCGGTCGCATGGAAATAGATCCCGTTAAGGTAATACCGGGTTTCTTCAGTCGAAATCGCAAATTCCGCACGATCAATCAACCCGCGAAGCTCGGCAGCGGCCAAACTAAAGCTGACCGGAAGATCGCCACCCGACATAACCGGAAAATCATCAACCGGCAGAACGGCAAGATTGAACTTCGAACGCCCTGCTGACAGGGTCAAGCGCCCGGCACCGGGTTCAAGCGCGATCTGCACCTGAGAGCCCTCAGGCAACTTGCGAACAATTTCATAAAGAGTATGTGCAGGCGTGGTGGTTGCACCGGCTTCACTGACTTCCGCAGTGGTGGTTTCAATCACCTCAAGATCCATATCCGTGGCGGTCAGAGAAAGCTGATCTTTCTCGGCCCGCAGCAAAATATTGGACAGAATCGGAATGGTATTGCGTCGTTCGACCACACTTTGAACATGGGTCAAAGATTTCAACAGAACCGCGCGTTCGATGGTCAGCTTCATGCCCGTCCTATCCGTCTGTCAGTATTGGTTTAACAAATTGATTTATAATCGGTTTTTTCACTTTTGCCTCACCCTTTCGGGTGAAGTCGGCGCATTATAACATGCATGCCGTGAAATCGAAGGATTTTTACAGCATAAACCCAAGCAAACAAAACGAGTCGTTGCATATTTTAAATCGTAATGCACGCAAAGCGCGGAAGCCCGCGCAACCCGCCATTCTCAGCGGCCCTTTACAATCAAAACATCCCGCCAGAATCAGAACGGGCCACCGTTTTCAAACCGTGACCCGCATCAAATATTTACTGCTGCAATCAGCTTTCAAGCATCCGGCGCAACAAATCGATATCTTCAGACAGCGACGGATCGCTGGCATGAAGCTCGTCGACCTTGCGCACGGCATGCATGACCGTTGTGTGATCACGTCCACCGAATTTACGACCGATTTCCGGCAAGGAATGCGTGGTCAACTGCTTGGACAGATACATCGCCACCTGACGCGGGCGGGCAACCGCACGCGCACGACGCGCTGAATGCATGTCCGACACCTTGATATTGAAATGCTCGGCGACTTTTTTCTGGATTTCCTCGATCGATACCCGGCGCTCGGATGCACGCAGAACGTCATGCAGGATGTCCTGAACCATCTCAAGCCCGATTTCACGACCGACCAACTGCGCATGCGCAATCACACGGTTAAACGCGCCTTCAAGCTCACGGACATTGGCCGTGATCTTATGGGCCAGAAATTCCATCACACGCTGCGGAAGCTCAACACCCAAACGTTCCGCCTTGGATTCGAGAATCCCCAGACGCAGTTCATAGGTCGTCGCATGAATATCGGCAACCAGACCGGACCCCAAACGCGACCGCAGGCGTTCTTCAATATCTTCAAGATCGGATGGCGACTTGTCGGCAGATACAATGATCTGACGGCCCTGATCGACCAGCGCGTTGAAAGTATGGAAAAACTCTTCCTGGGTTGAATCTTTGCCGGAAATGAACTGGACATCATCAACCATCAGCACATCGACAGAACGGAACTGATCCTTGAAATCGACCGTGTTCTTATCGCGCAGGGCACGAATGAACCGGTACATGAATTTCTCGGCCGACAGATAGATTACCGTACGATGCGGCTGGGTCCGGCGAATATGCCAAGCAATCGAATGCATCAAGTGGGTTTTACCCAAACCGACGCCACCATAAAGGAACAGCGGGTTGAACGGCACCGACTCGGCCTCGGCCAGACGCCGTGCCGCCGCATAGGCAAATTCGTTCGGCTTGCCGATCACAAAATTGTCGAAGGTATAGCGCGGATCAAGGGCTGCTGAAATGCCATCATCAGACATGCTACCGATTGCCTTGCGACCACCGGAAACCGGTGCCTGAGACCGCCCGCCATAAGATTTGTGGGTATCAACTTCGTTTGCGGCCTGACCCGGGCGGGACGCATTATTGCCACCCCGGCCACGTGCGGCGCCTACTTTGGCAGATTGCGAATGATCCGTCGCAGCGTTCGACGATGCAGCCGCGTTTTTTCCATTCCCATTTGACGACAAAATCACAACGATTTCAACGAAATGGACGTTCTCGTCTTCGCTATGCCAAAAAGATTGAATGCGATCCAGATAGTGCTGCGTAACCCAATCGCGCATGGCACGAGTCGGCACGCCAAGACGCGCGACACCGGCTTCGACAGTGATCAATGCGACCGGATCAAGCCAATAACGATAGGCCGTCGCGCCAAACTCCGAACGAAGCTTTTCGCGTACAATCTGCCAGGTCGCCTTAGTATGATCGTCTAGTGCCGCCTGTTGGTCACTTGGAATCCCCCCGTTGGACTCCCCGAGTACCGATTGCGTTCCCCTAACGGCGTGCTGCACTGTTAGAACCTTTCCCCGCTTTCCCAATCTTCAACACCAAACAAAAACAGCAAAAGACAAAAAAGTACTGCACCGCGTTGATCACATTCGCAATCAACACGCCGGTCTTCCACCAAGTATTGGAAGCGTACTTAAACTCGCGCCTATCGTTTTTTTGGTTCTTCGTCTTTCACCGCATTGCGCAGCCAGCGAAGTCCAAACACTGTACTGATGCGATATGCATCAGGCAAGGCGATCTTTAACAGAACGTTAAAAGGATTTCGGCACCAAAACGGTCCTTGGTTCGCGCGGTTTTGTGCGGCTCCGCAACCATAGAACAAAAGGTGATTCAGCGAAATCCGGACAGCGAAAAGGCCGCGCCAGAAGCGCGGCCTTCGACTCGCCATCCCGTAAGGGATAAATTAGAGTGCTTTGACGCGAGCGGTCAGACGCGAGACCTTGCGAGCAACGGTGTTCTTGTGCAGAACGCCGAGCTGTGCGCCACGCGCCATTTCCGGCTCTGCGATTTTCAACGCAGCTAGAGCAGCATCTTTGTCGCCAACGATCAGCGCAGCCTCGACCTTCTTAACGAAGGAACGAATGCGGCCGATACGATTACCGTTAACGGTAGCACGTGCGGCGTTGCGAAGAATGCGCTTCTTGGCCGATTTATGGTGAGCCATTGCGAACCTGTCTCTTAAAACAAATGTTACGTAATTCGGAGCGCGGCTTATAGCTCCGTCCCCAACCCTCGTCAACCCCCGATACCTCCAATTCCGGCGAAATCCCACGGCTTGGGACTCATCAGCGCCATATGGCAGGAATGCATTTCGGGGATTTGTAGGTTAACCGACCTCGATCAGCGGTGCTTGAAGTCGGGTTTTCTCTTTTCAGCAAAGGCTTTCATGCCTTCTGCACGGTCATCAAGCGCAAAGGTCGAATGGAACTCGCGACGTTCAAACATCAACCCTTCGGTCAAGGTCATTTCATAGGACTTGCTGACACTTTCCTTGACCTTCATCGATACCGGTGCCGAGAACGAGGCGATTTTACCCGCCAGTTTCAGAGCTTCGTCCAAAAGCGAGTCGGCCGGGACGACTCGTGCGACCAGTCCGGAACGCTCGGCTTCTTCTGCATCCATCATTCGACCGGTCAGGCACATTTCCATTGCCTTGGACTTGCCAACCGCCCGTGTCAGGCGCTGGGTCCCCCCCGCCCCGGGGATGGTCCCGATGGTGATTTCCGGCTGACCGAACTTTGCGGTATCCGCCGCCAGGATGATGTCGCACATCATGGCCATTTCACAACCACCGCCAAGCGCAAAGCCAGCCACAGCCGCAATCACCGGCTTACGACAACTTGCCACACGGGTCCAACCCTTGGTAATGAAATCGTTTTTATAGACATCCATATAGTCGTAATCGGCCATTTCCTTGATATCAGCACCGGCCGCAAAGGCCCGTTCCGATCCGGTAATGACAATCGCGCGGATGTTGTCATCATTTTCAAACTGATCAAGTGCCCCGCCAATATCGGTGATCAATGCCGCACACAGGGCATTCAGGGCCTGAGGACGGTTAAGCGTGATCAGACCGACATTGTCCTTCACTTCGACAATGATGTTTTCATAAGACATCGCAATAATCCTTTGTCGGGAATCGCGCCGGTTTTGATTTTCGGGGCGATTCGGTCGAAATCATATTTTGATACTGTTTTACCGATTTTATTTCCCGGTCGCAACCAGACCGGCGGGAATCGCATGATTATCTGGATGCATCCCGACGTTTCCCGGGCGACCGGACCGGTAAAATCTCTATTTCTGGCAGGTTGGGCAAAAGAAGGTCGAACGACCCGCCTGAACAATCCGTTCGATCACGCTGGTACATCCATCGACAACGCAACTTTCACCTTCGCGGCCATAGACTCGGAAACTGTGCTGGAAATAGCCAAGCTCGCCATTGGTCTGACGATGATCTTTCAGGCTGGAGCCACCGGCCGCAATCGCATCTTCAAGAACCAGCCGGATTTCACGATAAAGACGCTCGACCTCGGCGGTTTTCAATGTCTTTGCCAACCGATCTGGCGCGATGCCCGACCGAAACAGGGCCTCGCATACATATATATTGCCAAGTCCAGCCACCAGGCGCTGATCAAGCAACACGGTTTTGATCGGGCTTGCCCGTTTGACAAGTCCGCTAGCAAGAACTTCAGCATTGAAACCATTGCCCAACGGTTCCGGGCCAATGGCCGCCAGCATCTTGTGGGTTGTGATTTCATCCGCTGCGATCAGGGTTATCACACCAAATCGCCTGGGATCGGTAAACCGCACAACAGCCCCGCTCTGCATGACAAAATCAACATGATCATGCTTTTCCGGGTCCGGCACGCCAACCATCGCATCATCGAAAATCGTCATCCGACCCGACATGCCAAGATGGATCAGCAAAACCTGACCATCATCAAGATAGCCAAGAATGTATTTTGCACGACGCGTCAGCTGTTCGATTCTCCGCCCCGCCATCCGTCCGACAAAATCCTCTGGGAACGGAAAACGCAGATTGGCGCGACGCTGTACGACATGATCAACAATATGCCCTTCCATTACCGGTGTCAGACCGCGGGTCACCGTTTCGACTTCAGGTAATTCGGGCATCGAAAATCTCACATATAAAATGACAGGAATACTATCTAGAACCCGACTCGACGATTAGCAAGCCGCCACACCGGTGAACATTGTCGCCATTACAAAGAAACAATGGACGCTGTTTTACAAGCCCCTATGCTTTCGGCGTTTTCTTGCCATCAGTATGGAGCATCGCATTGCTTCATGCACTTGTCGCGCATCGCCCCAACCTTGCGGGCTATCTACAGGATTTCAATTTATGGAATTTGGCGTCGATCTTTTGGCGATCCTTTTCGCCGTCGCTCTTTTTGCCGGCCTTGTCGATGCGATTGCCGGCGGCGGCGGGCTGATTACGATCCCGGCTTTGCTTTGGGCGGGAATCCCGCCTGCACAGGCCCTTGCCACCAACAAATTACAGGGCAGCTTTGGCAGCTTCACCTCATCGCTTAACTTCATCCGCAAAGGGCATGTTGATCCGCGTGACATGATTCTTGCGATTGCATTGACCTTTATCGGGGCCGCACTTGGCACCGTATTGGTGCAAATGGTTGATCCGGGAATCCTGCTTAAGATCCTGCCCGCCCTTTTGATCCTGATTGCGCTTTATTTCCTGTTATCGCCTCGTGTTGGCGATCTTGATGCCCATCAGTTGATCAGCAAGGGGGCATTCGCATTTACCGCCGGTTTTGGCATCGGTTTTTACGATGGCTTTTTTGGTCCGGGAACCGGTTCGTTCTTTTCCATCGCCTTTGTCGCCTTGCTTGGTTTCAACATGACCAAGGCAATCGCCCATACCAAGGTTCTGAACTTCACGTCGAACTTTGCATCACTTGTGATGTTCATTGCCGGCGGTGATGTTGTCTGGACCATCGGCCTTGTGATGGCGGTTGGCTCGTTGATTGGCGCACAAATCGGATCGCATATGGTGATGAAGGTCGGTGCCCGTTTGGTCCGCCCGCTTTTAGTCATTACGTCCATGGCCATATCCATCAAACTGATCATGGATCAATATGGCGATATCATCGGCCAATACTGGAACCAGATGCAAATCTGGATCGGCTAAATCGCCCCTGTTATTTCCCCCAAAAAACCCGCCTGACTTTGTCACGGCGGTTTTTTTATTTTCAGATAAGACGTCTCAAACTCAGGCGCTGGCTGCTGTTTCGACAAACACTTCGTCGCGACGGTCCATCAAGTGGCTCCAGATTGAAAACACCAACGCCAGCACCGCAATTCCGGCACCAAGCCAGGGGATATCCTGATAGGAAACCCCGTGGATGATTGCCAATCCGCCAAACCATGCACCGGCTGCATTGCCAAGATTAAACGCCCCCTGATTAAGGGTCGATGCAAGGTTCGGTGCCTCGGTCGCCTCGTTTACCACACGCATCTGAAGCGGCGAAACCAAGGCAAAGGACACAACACCCCAGACAAAAACCGTCACAACCGCCGGGATCACATTGGTGACCGTTTCAGCAAACACCGCAAGGATTACGATCAGCAAAACAAAGGTAATGATGATCGCCGGCATCAAACGCCAGTCACCCAGACGACCACCGATATAATTGCCAACCGTCAAACCAGCCCCGAATAACAACAAGACATAGGTCACTTCACGCGCGGAAATGCCGGTCACATTCTGAAGCATCGGGGTAATATAGGTAAACACGCTGAACATACTGGCAGCCGCCAGAACACTAATCAGCATGGCAAAAATCACCTGTACCTTGGCCAAGGCACGGGCTTCGGCAATCAGGCTTCCCCCTGTTGCCGCAATCCTGCGCGGCAGACATATATAAAGGGCAATGGCCGCCACAATCCCGATCCCGACAACCACCCAAAATGTCGATCGCCAGCCAAATTCTTGTCCCAGCGCGGTTCCAAATGGCACACCTAACACATTGGCCAACGTCAGACCGGAAAACATCAGGGCAATGGCCTGAACGCGCTTTTGCGGCGCGACAAGGTTTGACGCAACAACTGCACCAAGACCGAAAAACGCCCCATGACAAAATGCTGTCACAACACGGGCCGCCATCAAAAGCCAGTAATCCGGTGCTATCGCACACAGGAAATTGCCGAAAATGAAAATCCCGATCAACATCATCAATGCGCGGCGACGATCCATTTTTGACGTCGCAATTGCCAGAAACGGCGCACCGAATGTCACACCAAGCGCATAACCGGTTACCAGCAAACCGGCATCGGGGATGCTGACACCAAGATCAGTGGCCACATCGGGCAACAGACCCATAATGACAAATTCGGTGGTCCCGATCCCAAAGGATGCGAGCGCAAGAGCAAGAATTGGAAGATTTGCGAAGAAACCGGTGCGGGCAGCAATCGTCATGATCGAAACGTCCATGGGCGTCCAAAGGTGCTTGGCACCAATGCGAGATTATGGGGAGCATGCCGGTTTTGCCTGTCAGACCGACGTCTTAAAACCAGCTGAAACTTGAAACGATTCAATTGTGGGTGCAGCGCACAATTTCCACCATCGCGAAATTGGCATAAAGACTATGCAGCGATGTCACAACTGACACAGGCCCGGTTGAACACCGGACCTGCAGAAACCACAAACCGGATCAAATGGATCAGGAAAGCTCTTTGACGATGCGTTTAGCAGCCGCAACCGGATCATCAGCCTTGGTGATCGGTCGGCCGATAACCAGCACATCGGCTCCCATCGCAACGGCATCCCGCGGCGTTACGATACGCTTTTGATCATCACCACTGGCCCATTTTGGCCGAATGCCCGGGGTAATCAGTTTAAAGTCCGGACCGCATGCTGATCGCACAGCCGTAATTTCCTGCGCGGAACAAACAACACCATCAAGCCCCGCCTTTTTTGTCAATTCAGCCAATTTGACAACCCGGTCACTGATCGGGCCGTTCAGGCCAACATCATCCAAATCACCCTGGTCCAAACTGGTCAGGATGGTTACCGCGATGACCCATGGGGTTGCGACTCCGGCCTTGTCCGCAGCTTCACGTGCGGCTTCGACGGCCCGTTTCATCATTTCCGCGCCACCGGTGGCATGGACATTGACGATCTTAAGGCCAAGCGGCGTCACCGCACGAACGGCACCGGCAACTGTATTGGGAATATCGTGATATTTGACGTCCAAAAAGATCGGCAAACCGGCCTTGGCAACTTCGCGAACGCCTTGCGGACCATGTGCCGCAAAGAATTCCTTGCCAAGTTTTGCCCCGCCGATCACACCCGACAGGCTTGAAGCCAAATCAATTGCACGTGCAAGATCGGTCGTATCAATGGCGCAAAAAATGCGATCCTGGGGGGCAAGTATCTCGGTCATGGCGTTCTCCGATCGGCTGTAATTTCACGATTGGCCCACATAAGCACGACGGACCGGGCATCACATAGCCGATTTTACCCGAAATCACCAAGTCCAAATTGGTTTGAGCATTTGCCAATGCCCCACATCAATCCCCTTCAGGATGCCTGATCCTGGCCGATTGCCCGTTGATCGACCACAGCACCCTTGCCGTCGTCGGGGCGCAAATGACGTAATTCCCCATCCAGACGTTTGGCCGCACGGCGATGCTTTCCATTGACCAGCCATTCATATGCCAGTCCAATCCCAAGCCCGATCAACAACGCAACCATGATCGGCAAAAATAACGGCAGGTCGATTTCATACGGAAGCGGCCACAGCGAAAGCGTCACAGACGCACGATTCGACACGGCAAAAATCGCAATCAGGATCGCAAGCGGGATGGAAAGGATCCAGTAAACAATGCGCATTTCAACTCCTCGTGCCGATGGCATAAAGGCGGGAACTTGCCCCATTGGTCAGGATGCTGACTGCGGGGCCCGATTGGCTCAAATGGAAAACGATGCAAACGGCGTTAAACCACCCGGCAGAATTTCCACAAGGCAGGTTTAACGCAGTTCACACACTTTCAGCAAGCCGATCAAACAGTGCTGCGATTAGTTCAGACGTTCGCGCAACTGTTTGCCGGTTTTGAAATAGGGAACCTTTTTCTCACCTACCGGAACGGCTTCACCGGTACGCGGATTACGTCCAACCCGGGAGTCCCGCTGTTTGACGGAAAAGGCGCCAAAGCCACGCAGTTCGACCCGGTCTCCGCGTGCCAGCGCTTCGGTAATTTCGTCAAAGATCGTCGCCACGATCCGTTCAACGTCGCGCTGATAAAGGTGCGGGTTCATTTCGGCTAGCCGGGCGATCAGTTCTGATTTCGTCATATTCAGGCCCCATCCTGTTCGTTCTGACAGATATCCAATCAACCAAAGGTTAGATTACGTCACGTCGGCGCTTTCACTCAGGTTGCCAGACCGTTAGCAACCCGTCAAGATTAAGCCCCTCAGATGACAGCATTTTTCCGATATTTCCTTCGAAAAACGCTTCCATAAAGGAGTCTTCCGGATAATCGATTTCAAGCGGCACAACCGCAAGGTCCGGAGCAACCCCTTTTTCTTCCTGCAGCCAGCGCAAAGCTTCACGACGGCCGCCAATTTCGTCAATCAAACCGTTGGCAACAGCTTGCTGACCGGTATAGACCCGGCCATCTGCCAAACGGCGCACGGTATCGCTATCCATGCCACGTCGTTCGGCAACCATGTCGACAAACACGCTAAACATGTCTGAAATCAGGCTATCCATAGCCGTTCGCGCGACATCATCGATGGGCTCGAACGGGTTCGGTACCGCTTTAAGCGGACCACTTTTGACCGTCAAGGGCTCAACACCAAGCTTTTCGAGCGTACCGGTGAAATTCATCGACTGAAAAATCACGCCGATTGACCCGGTGACGGTCCCGCGCCGTGCCACGATATGGTCGGCGGCAATCGCGGTCATATAACCGCCTGATGCAGCAACAGTCCCCATTTCGGCAACGATCGGTCGGGTTTCACCAATCCGGCGAAGACTTTCAAACAACACCTCGCCACCAACCATGGTGCCGCCCGGGCTATTGATATGAACAATCACACCAACAACATCGCGGTCTTCCTCGACCTGCTCAAGCGCATCCAAAAGATAGGGGTCCTCGGTAATCACCCCTTCGATGTTTACTTCGACGATGCGTGGGCCTGCTTCGCCCCAGACAACATCACCGGCACCGCTGTGCTTAAACGCAATGATAATGGCAATCACCACCGCCACAGCCGCAAGTACGCGCCAGCGAAAAATTGATTTTTTCAAACGTCGGCGATCAAGAAGGATATCGGCATCAAATGCCATTTAACGTGCCCCGGTATTGCATCGTGAACTAACAGCTTCAAAAGCTTGCCTTTTCAAATGGTTTTTCTTCATTCGCTTGGCAAGGATAAAAAACGTTTCAAATCAAAATTCTCGTGAAAAAATGACCTTTCAGTGGAAAAGTCAGCCCCAAACCGAAAAATCCGGTGAAAAATACAAAAAAACGGGCCGTGCAATGCACGACCCGTCTCTTTGTGACCTGCCAAAGCAGATCCTGTTCTTTCAGGAACAGATGCCTTATTCGGCACCTTCCTGTTTCTTGCGCATTGCTTCGCCAAGAATATCGCCGAGCGATGCACCGCTATCAGCCGAACCGTAATCCGCCATGGCTTTCTTCTCGTCAGCGACTTCAAGAGCCTTGACCGAGAGGGTAACCTTGCGGGTTTTGGCATCGATGGTGGTAACACGCGCATCGATTTTCTCGCCAACTGCGAAACGTTCCGGACGTTGGTCCGAACGATCACGAGCGAGTTCAGCCTTGCGGATGAAGCCTTTAAGATCGGTGCCGCCAACTGCAACCTCGATGCCACCGTCGTTAACTTCGGTGATTTCGCAGGTTACTGCCTCGCCGCGTTTGATGCCGGTAACGGCTTCTTTGAACGGATCTTCAGCAAGCTGTTTGATACCGAGCGAGATGCGTTCTTTTTCAACGTCAACGTCAAGAACCTTGGCTTTGACGATGTCGCCTTTTTTGTATTCTTTGATGACTTCTTCACCGGCACGGTCCCATGACAGGTCCGAAAGGTGAGCCATACCGTCGATTCCGCCAAGCAAGCCAATGAACAGACCGAATTCGGTGATGTTCTTGACTTCGCCTTCGATCTCGGCACCAACCGGATGAGCGGCCAGGAAGGCATCCCACGGGTTCGAGGTGCACTGTTTGAGACCAAGCGAGATACGACGTTTCTGGGCATCAACGTCAAGCACCATGACTTCGACTTCCTGCGAGGTCGAAACGATTTTGCCCGGGTGGATGTTTTTCTTGGTCCAGGACATTTCTGAAACGTGGACCAGACCTTCGACACCAGCTTCGAGTTCGACGAATGCGCCGTAATCGGTGATGTTGGTAACGCGGCCTTCGAATTTCGAACCGACCGGGTATTTGGCTTCGACACCTTCCCACGGATCAGCTTCGAGCTGTTTCATACCAAGCGAGATACGCTGGGTTTCGCTGTTGAAGCGGATAACCTGAACCTTGACGGTCTGACCGATCTGAAGAGCTTCAGACGGATGGTTGATACGCTTCCAAGCAATGTCGGTAACGTGCAACAGGCCGTCAACGCCGCCGAGATCGACGAATGCGCCGTAATCGGTGATGTTTTTGACAACGCCGTCAAGAACCTGACCTTCTTGAAGGTTCTGGATCAATTCGGCACGCTGTTCAGCACGGGTCTCTTCGAGAACGGCACGACGCGAAACCACGATGTTTCCGCGCGAACGATCCATTTTCAGGATCTGGAACGGCTGCGGGTTATTCATCAGCGGGGTAACGTCACGAACCGGACGGATGTCAACCTGGCTGCCCGGCAAGAATGCCACGGCGCCCGACAGATCAACAGTAAAGCCGCCTTTAACGCGACCAAAGATGGTGCCGTCAACGCGTTTGCCTTCGTTAAACTGTTTTTCAAGTTCAATCCAAGCTTCTTCGCGACGCGCTTTTTCGCGCGACAGAACGATCAGGCCATCTTTGTTTTCATAGCGATCGACATAAACATCAACGGTATCGCCGATTGTAACGTCGCCTACGCCAAATTCTTTAAGCGGCACACGGCCTTCGGACTTCAAGCCAACATCAACGATGGCATCATCGTCGGTAAGCTTGACGACCGTACCGGTCATCACGCGGCCAATAAAGCCTTCGTCTTCAGTACCAAGGGCTTCGGCCAGCAGTGCGGCGAAATCTTCGCCAGTAGAGAATTGTGCTTGTTCAGCGGTTGTCATTAAAGAGACTTCCTTTCGAGTGTATTTTCACTATTCCGGCCTATCGGTTGTATCCGATGGTCTTGCCACAAAATTGCAGCGGTTTTGCCAGTCGCTGTCCGGGTCCCGTCGCGGAAAACCAAACGATCTTCCATATACGAAAAGGTGAACGCACAAGTCGTTCACCTTAGGACATCAGTCCTCGGGTCATTCAATCGCCTGACGGCTAAAACGCACCGATATCAGTCATTCTCGCCCATATGGGTCCGAATATGCGCCATGACGGCGTTAAACACCGCATCAGCATTCAGACGATCCGTATCAATATGGATTGCATCTGACGCCATTTTAAGCGGCGCAACGTCACGCGCACTGTCTCGGGCATCCCGTTCTTCAAGTTCTTTGAGAACGCGCTCGTATATAGCAGCGGGATTTTTTTCCTGCAACTGTTTGAACCGACGGTTTGCACGTTCTTCAACACTGGCGGTCAGATAAAACTTGATCGGGGCCTCGGGGCAGACAACCGTCCCGATGTCACGGCCATCAAGAACCGCCCCGCGTTTACCCGCAGGCGGGGTGCGGGCAAGGTCGCGCTGAAAGTCAAGCAACACGGCGCGAACCTTTGGAATCGCTGCAACTTTTGACGCTGCACTACCGACTTCCTCGCTGCGAAGTTCTTCGCCATCAAGGTCACCAGACACCAGTTTTTCAGCCGCCGTAATCGCGGCATCATCATTCGAAGGATCAAGCCCAAGAGCCAGAACTTTTGCCCCCGTCGCCCGGTACAAAAGACCGGTATCAAGATAGGCATAGCCCATTGCATCAGCGACTCGGCGTGCCAAAGTCCCTTTTCCCGAAGCTGCCGGTCCGTCAATTGCGATGATCATGCGCGGGTGCCCCTGTTTGTTTTGATGTCACTTATATGTGTGAGCCGTAATTTGCTTTACGAGCCCGAATATCCGAATAACGAAGGCCCTTTATACTTCGAATCACGATCCTGCCGGGGCGAAATTCGCACCCAGTTCGCGCATCAGCGATTCAAAACTCGGAAAGCTGGTGGTGATCGGGCTGGCATCGTCAACGGCAACCGGATCATTCGCACCAAGACCAAGAACCAGGAAGGACATGGCGATACGGTGATCAAGATGGGTTTCCACCATCCCACCGCCCGGAACATCCCCACCCGTCACGATCAGATCATCACCTTCGATCCGATGGACAACACCATTCGCCGCAAGACCGGCGGCAACCGCGGCAAGACGATCCGATTCCTTAACCCGTAATTCTTCAAGCCCGCACATCCGGGTTTCCCCCTGTGCATAGGCCGCGGCAACGGCCAGAACCGGATATTCATCAATCATCGATGGCGCACGTTCCGCCGGGACAACAATCCCGGTCAGGCGGCTTTTACCGGTTACGACAAGGTCACCAATGGTTTCACCGGCTTCTTCGCGCTCGTTGGTGATGGTGATATCCCCACCCATTTCGATCAGGGTGGTAATCAGGCCCGTCCGCAGGGGATTAAGGCAAACATCGCGAATCGTAACGTGCGATTCCGGATTGATCAGCGCCGCGACAAGCGGAAAAGCAGCCGAACTTGGATCGGTTGGCACAACAATATCCGCAGCCGTCATTTGAACCGGGCCGGTCAGACTAACGGTGCGACCGCCATCGTCATTGATGCTGACATCAACATCGACACCAAAATGGCGCAACATACGTTCGGTATGGTCACGCGACGGTATTGGTTCGATCACTGTGGTGGTCCCGGCCGTATTCAAACCCGCCAGCAAAACCGCCGATTTCACCTGTGCGGATGCCATTGGCAACGTATAGGTCACCGGTTTGGCCTCGTCGGTGCCAATCACGGCCATCGGCGGACGCCCCCGATCCCGCGTAATAAATTGCGCCCCGAATTCCGCCAGCGGATCAGCAACGCGCCCCATCGGACGCTTGCAAAGCGATGCATCCCCAGTGAAAAAGGTCGTAATTGGATGGGTTGCAACAATCCCGGCCATCAAGCGCATTCCCGTACCGGCATTGCCCATATCGATAACACTATCGGGTTCGCGAAGGGCCCCAACACCAACACCGGTTACATGCCATGTACCTTGATCATCACGGATGACGGTTGCACCAAGCTTGCGCATGGCATCTGCGGTCGCCAGAACGTCTTCGCCTTCAAGCAGGCCGGTAATTTTCGTTTCACCGATTGCAAGGCCACCAAACATCAGGGAACGATGGGAAATCGATTTGTCACCGGGAACCCGGATATCACCATTAAGAGCACGGGACTTCAGCGATTGAAGCGGACGTTTGGTCTGCGAGGAACTCATCGGGCCTGCCTGTCTATATCTGGTTGTGACCATCAAATCTTTGGTTTTTCCGCCCTTTGAACACCGTTCGATGCTGCCGCAATTTCGGGCGCAAGCAAGGCGTTCAATTGCCGGGGGGAAATTCCTATCATATGCGCTTTTGACGCACCAGTATCGAAGCTAAATTTCCCTTCAAGTTTACGGCGGGCGACAGCGCAGATTCCCGCCTTTTGACAGCTTATCGAGAAATCGGACAATTTCCTTTTGACAAGCCCGCCTCAAGATGGCAATTGGGCCCTTCAGAAGAAGGTGAATTCGCCCTTCAACCCAATTCTTTGAAGATAACGGTATTTAAGAGGGTTTGCCGTAATGTCAGCACGCGGTAAGAAACGTCACTGCCAAGCCTGCGATACCAAATATTATGATTTGAATCGCACCCCGGTCGTGTGCCCAAAATGCGCAACCCCGGACGGGGTGACCAAAATCAAGAAAGCCGCGGCTATAAAGCCAAAGCCGAAAGAAGACGATGATATCGATGACGATGTCGATCTTGATGACGATGTCGACGCAGATGTTGATGACGATATCCTTGAAGATGCGTCAGATCTTGGCGAAGACGACGATGATCTTGGCGAAGTCCTTGAGCATGTCGAAACCAAGGACGACGACCGCTAGGATTTTTTAAAAATAGGTCTTGCCAAGTTTTGGTGAACCTTCTAAATATCCCCCGCGCCGCAACGGGCACAGTCAATATCGTTGCGTCGCGGACATAAATGGGGCCGTAGCTCAGTTGGGAGAGCGCTACAATGGCATTGTAGAGGTCGTCAGTTCGATCCTGATCGGCTCCACCATCAAAACCCGTTGCCTAAAGCGACGGGTTTTGTCGTTTCCGACTTGTTTTTCCAAACAAAAAGACCACCCCGAAGAGTGGCCTGTAAAATAATTGAATTCCTATCCGGAAAATCCGTAACCGACTTTGTAATCAGTGAACTGTCTGATCTATCGAATGGTCTGGCTCGGACACGCGATCATGACCGCCAAGCAAGTTCGCAATACCATCCCCGGCACGCACAACCATAATCCGTCCTGATACGGGACGCCCCTTTTCCTGACGCAAGATACCCGTCGCGTCAGACAGCAATTCAAACTGGCAGTCTTTCAGCCAGTCATAAATCGCCCCCTCGTGATGGCGGAACCGCTGACCGGGGCCAAGGTCGAACGGGAATATGTCACCATGTTCAAGCGTAAAGACCATTAAACCACCGGGCACCAACCGTGCATGTGCCGCACGCAGCGCCGGGCCAAGATCACCCAGATAGTTTAAAACATCCCCGGCAAGCACAAGACCGTAATCATCATCCAGACTATCGGGAAGGTCCGTAATATCGGCCGCAACCAGATTGCGATACATCCCTTTGGCGCGTGCACGGTTAATCATGCGCGGTGACAGATCAACACCGTCAATGACATCAACATGCCCGGCAAAGACATCGGCAACCAATCCCGTACCACATCCCAGATCAAGCACCCGTAATGGACGCAGCAATTCGGGCAACCAGGAACGAACCGCTTCAAACAGCAATTCCGGTCCACGATACACCAATCCGTCACGCAGCGAGGTTTCAAAACGCGGCGCATAATCATCAAACAGAGCACGCACATAATCGGGTGGCAAACGGTCGCGAAGCGCAACAGCCCCCAACAACGTCAAGCGGATTTCCGCCCCCATCCGATCAACCGGATCCAGCGCAAGGCACTGACGAAATGCTTCGATGGCGTTTTCGCGCTGATCGGCACGTTCGAACATATCGCCCAGCACAAAATGCGTCTCTTGCCAATCAGGATCAGCCGACAACGCCGCCTGGGCCACCTCAATTGCGGCCTCGATATCATTTTGGTCCAAAAGCGCCAACGCGATATCAAGCCGCCGACTGGCAAGCATTCGATCTTTGCTCATGTATGATAAAAAATCCGATACGGCTCCCGGTCAGGAAGACCAAAAACACTGGGATAACTCCATCGCTGTATCTGCCCAATTCGGATCTTTGGCAAGATAGATAATCTTAATATTTATCAATGCATTAGCTAAAAATGCACTTGGGGTTGCAACAAAAAGACCTTATCTGCATGTCGCAAACTCGCGCAATCATCGCTCCCCGCTCAAATCAAACGATCACGATCACCAACATAACCATAGCCCCGCTGTAACCTTACCCGGTGGCATAAGACGCTACGGCCATCAGATCAAACCCGCTTTGTGCAACAATCTACATGACAGACAAGAAAACCAGAACACTTGCATTACATATTAATGTTATAATATATTAAATCATCACACAGGCTAACCGGAACCTACGATGGAAAATTTTACCCCAATTTCTGCCCTTTTGGGTGGCGCCTTGATCGGCTTGGCATCCGGTCTTTATCTTTTGCTTAACGGTCGCATCGCCGGCATCAGCGGTATTCTTGGCGGTTTGATGTCGCGCGGCAGCGCGATGAGTGAACGGCTCGAAAAACTTGCCTTCATCATTGGCATGATCGTCGGTCCGATCATTGTGATCGCAACCTCACCTATTCAGGCACAAAGCGTCGTGGACGCATCATTGCCCGTCATTATCGTCGCCGGGTTGATTGTCGGTTTCGGCACCCGACTTGGCAGTGGCTGCACCAGCGGACATGGCATTTGCGGCCTGTCACGGCTTTCTGCGCGATCCCTGGTGGCCACGCTATGCTTTATGGGGGCTGGCATGGCCTGCACCTTTGTCGTTCGCCATGTGATCGGGGGATAGAATCATGCGTATTCTTGCATCACTTTTCTGCGGTTTGATATTTGGCGCCGGATTGCTGATTTCCGGCATGATCGACCCGCAAAAAGTCCTTGGTTTCCTTGATATTGCCGCCATTGCCAATGGTGGATGGGACCCAAGCCTTGCCTTTGTCATGGCCGGTGGCCTTATCATCGCATTTCCGATTTTCCATTTCGCCCGTTCACAGCGCACGGCCATGTGCGGCGGCGAAATCGCTTTTCCCACACGACGCGATATTGACCGCGATCTTGTCATTGGCGGGCTATTATTTGGTATCGGCTGGGGAATGGTCGGATATTGCCCGGGCCCGGCAATCAGTGCACTTGCCTTTGGCCAGACAGAAACGTTCATATTCGTATTGGCCATGATCGGCGGCATGATCATCCACAGATTTGTTATCCCGACATCAGTCAGAAGCCCACGATTGTCACGTTAAATTCTGTTCTGACGAACATCCAAGCAGGGCCACATGCATTCCAGCCATGTCGGCCCTGCTTCGCATCCTGCGACAAATCAAGGCTTTAGCGTTTCAAATTCGCATTTCCTTGCGCCGAACATGTGAAATCACGCAGCAACAAGCTTGTCTTTGTGCGTACACTGACATATGTGCAGATCAACGCTACAATGTGATTTTGAAGGCCCCGCATGAAAATCGGCATTCTTGAAACCGGGCTTGTGCCCGATGATCTACGCGACACATTCAAAAGCTATCCCAGCATGTTTGAAACAATGCTTGGTGCGATTGATCCCACGCTGACATTCCAGACTTGGACGGTTGTTTTGGGTGATTTCCCCGAAAGCATGGATGCCGCCGATGCCTGGATCATTACCGGATCAAAACATGGTGTTTATGAAAATGAACCCTGGATGATCCGCCTGCAAGATTTGCTGCGCGATATGGTCACCGCGAAAACACCGGTTTTTGGCGTGTGCTTTGGCCATCAAATTCTGGCTGCGGCCCTTGGTGGCAAGGTCGTCAAATCCGACAAGGGCTGGGGTATTGGCGTTCATGAATACGTCACCAGCAATCAGGCACCCGCATGGCTTGGCGACGCACCGCAAAGCTTCAAACTGAACGCTTTCCATCAGGATCAGGTCGTCGAACTGCCCGAAGGTGCCGTTGTGTGGGCAAGTTCGGAATTCTGCCCCTATGCCGCCCTGCAATATGGCGAAACGGCTGCCTCGATCCAGCCACACCCGGAATTCCAGCGCCCCTACGAAGAAGCATTGTTAAAAGCCCGCTATACGCTGCTGCCTGAAGACGTGCATTCCAAGGCAAGTTCATCGCTTGAGGGAAAAATCGATAGCGACCTGTTTGCCAAATGGATTTTGAACTTCCTGCAGCGCAATCAGGCCATCAAAGCGGCTTGATCACAAAGATCAGAACAATCAATCGGCATCGGATGCTTCGGGAAACCGAACATCAGATGCCCTTTTGACAGATCACCAAACCCGCACCTCAATGAATGCCATTTAAAACGGCCCCCCCTCCCAGGCGGCACCGGCTATACGCCCGTCCCAACGCATGGCAACGCCTTGTGATCCGGCCACATTGATATTGACCGGCATCTGATCGACACGCCGTGCCTGCTGCAACAGCAAACCGATGACAAACTATTGATTATGGAATGCCTGATTTGAAGCATTCCAAATGATATGATTTATTTATGATTGCACCTGATACTAGGTTTTCCCGCGACAACAGCCAAGAAACCGAAATCCATGATCCAGAGCTTGCGGCTTTATTCCGGACTGACGCTTTTTGCGTATGTGTTCATGCATCTGATCAATCAGGCTGCGGGCATCATTTCGCCCGAAGCAATGGAATCCATCGATAAATTCACCACCAAAATCTGGCAATTTCCCCCTCTGGAAATCCTGCTTTTTACGGCGGCCATCACCCATTTCCTGCTGGCAACCGCAAGATTGACCAGCCGCCGATCCCTGCGTCTGCGCAAATGGGAATGGGCACAGATGCTCCTTGGCCTGAGCATACCATTCTTGTTGTTCCGTCATATCATCGCGACCCGGATTATCGACATCGGCTTTGATGTTGATTCCGCATTTGAACGCGTCCTTCTGGACCTTGCCATATTCGTTCCCGGACAAGGCATTTTGCACGCAATTGCCGTTATTGTAGTCTGGACACATGGCTGCATCGGCATTCATTTCTGGTTGCGGCTAAAACCGTTTTACCCGAAATGGCGCGGTCTTTTAGGTGCAAGTGCCGTCCTTGTCCCAACAATGGCACTTGCCGGATATGGCGCCGCATCTGCCGAGATTATCCGCCGAACCGAAGAAGGCGGTCGTAAATATATTTTCGGTGTTCTTAATGCCGCAAACGTTAATGATGCTGCCGTCAAATTCTATGAAAACGCCTTGCTTCCCGGCACCATCATTGCAATCGCGCTGGCCCTTGCCCCCTTTGTCGTCCGGCAAATCCGCCAAACCATTGACCGGATCAAACGCGGGCCGATGTTATCGATGCCCAATGGTCGCATAATCCGCGTTTCGCCGGGCGCTACGGCACTTGAGGCACTGCGCGATGCCGGCGTTCAGATGGCATCGGTCTGTGGCGGGCATGGGCGTTGCACGACATGCCGGATCCATTGCGGATCAGGTCTTGATCAACTTGCGGCCCCCGGCACCATCGAGGCCGCCGCATTGCAAAGCATTCAGGCGCCCCACGGTATGCGACTGGCCTGCCAGATCCGACCGCAGAACGATTTGGCCCTGGCACCGCTTTTACCCCCCAACGCCACGGCACAGGATGGCCGCCGCCCGGGTGGCCTTTCAGGAAGTGAACGTCAGGTCGTTGTCATATTCACCGATTTGCGTGATTCAACACGTCTTGGCGAAAAGAAAATGCCCTATGACGTGTTGTTCATCTTAAACCAGTTCTTTGCCGAAATGACCGAGGCCCTGCGGGAAACAGGCGGGCTTTATGCCCAGTTTACCGGTGATGGGCTGATGGCGCTTTATGGGCTCGATACCAACGATACCGAAACCATGATCCGCGATGCCCTGCACGGTGCGTCCGGCATGCTAAAACGGATCGAAAATCTGAATGAACATTTGAAATCTGAACTGCCCCATACCCTTCGCATCGGAATTGGCATTCACATGGGTGAAGCAATTGTTGGCGAAATGGGGCCACCCGGCCGGGAAAATATCACCGCAATCGGCGATACAATTAATATTACCGCACGGCTTGAAAGCCAGACCAAAGAGCACGGCGTGCCGTTGGTCATCTCAAAGGCGATTTTCGACCACGGGCCGATTCCCTTGCCCGAAAATGCTGCATTGCATGAAGTAGCCCTTCGCGGTAAGGACCAGACCGTTGCCTATTACGCATTGGAAAGCATGCCAGAATTGCCAGAACGCAATACATAATAGGTCGCCTGACTCGTGCCAAACCATCACTATCTACAGATAACAAAGGGCAAATATCACAGTTTTCCGAGCTTTGCGAAGACGCCGGATCAAAACCGGGTCTTGACTATGTCACAGAAAACCACATTTATTCGACTAGATACATATGTCTGATGCCGAATGGTTCGGGTCAGATTTACAGATGCCCGAAACGCGTAAAAGCGTGGGGTCTGGTCGAATATCACACTCGCTCTGCTGAGGAGGTGCCACCAATGTCACGAATTTCTATGTTTAACAGCCCCCTGCTTTTGGGGTTTGATCAGATCGAACGTGTGCTTGATCAGGTTTCCAAAACCAAGGCAGAAGGCTACCCCCCTTATAATATCGAGCAAATCGGCGAGAATCATCTGCGCATTACCGTCGCGGTGGCTGGATTTGCCGAAGACGATCTTTCGGTCACCACCGAAGATAACCAATTGATCATTCGTGGCAAACATCAGGAAGACGAAAGCGACCGCATTTATATCCATCGTGGTATTGCTTCGCGCCAGTTCCAGCGTTCCTTTGTGCTGGCCGAAGGCATCGAAGTTGTCGGGGCCCATCTTGATAACGGACTTTTGCATGTGGACCTGAACCGTCCTGTTCCAGAACCGGTCGTCCGAGAAATCGCGATCAACTCTGCCAAGAAAAAAGCCGTCTCGTCACGCACCATAGATATGACCGTCGACGCTGAGAATAATACCGACACGGTCAAAGACACTAGCCGCAAGGCGTAACAAGGAGAGTGGTTTTATGAGCAATCGCATCACAGACCATGACACCAAAGAAGAAGCCCACGGCGCAGATCAGGATTTGGACCTGTTGTCATCGGGGGATTTCGCCATGCTGGGCATTCACGACTTTGCCTATGTCCGTGCAATGCCCCATGCCGAGGAAGAAAGCAGCGCAATCGTATTTGGTGTCTTTACGGCCGACGGTACGCATATCGCGTCATTCGAAAGCTGTGCTGTCGCCAATGCGGCAATCCGCCAGCACGATATGGACCCGCGTTCGGTTCATTGAAACAGATCAGAACGCGGTCAATCGACCCCATAAATTACAAAGGCGGCCTTTCGGCTGCCTTTTTTATTACAAAACTTGAAAATTCAAAAGCTAGCGGATTTCAATCACTTCGCCGGGTACGGCCAAACGGACCTGTTCGTTTTCGCGCAGAATTTCGGCGATCTCGCGCCGGGCATCCCGTTTGATGTGATACAGCCAGAAACGGGCGCCGGGCATATCGGATGCCAATTGAAGAATGGTTTCAAGATCACAATGCGCGGCATGCCTAAGATCATGCTTGGGCAGATATGTTTCCTGAAACACCAAATCCGCACCGGTGAAAAGTGCCGCCGTATCCGCTGTGACATTACCGTCACCCGAATAGGCAAACCCCTTGTTATCAAAACGCAACAGGATGGCATTGTTCTGAACGCTATGATCAGAGCGGGCAAATTTGGTCTTGAACGGACCAATTTCGGTCGTTTCAGGAACCCCGTGCCATATGATTTCAAACGGCCAGGCACTGCCAAGACCGGCGAAACCAAGTTCCATAATCTTTTCAAGATGGTTGCGAACGGCGGCGGTGGCAACGATATGAAGCGGTTTTGAACGCCCGTCATCACGCCAGTTCAGCATAACCGGGACCAAACCGAAAACATGATCCGGATGCATATGGGTAAAGTACATTGCATCAATCGCATCGGGATCGGGAAATTTGCGCATCAACAATCCCGGCACTGTCGCGCCGCAATCGATCATCAGGCGATACCCATCCGCCGTAACAACGACGGACGAATTTTCAAAGGCAGGGTCAAATGCCTCGCCAACACCCAAAACATCTATGCGCATATATTCACTCGACATTTCCTGATCGCCGCGTTGTTTGCGGATCATTTGAAAGAATGTCTATTTTCGCTGAGACAACAAACAATAGGCAAGCTGTTCAAATTTCTTTGGTCAAGAAAGTCTCGAAACTGTCACCGTGCGAAGGAAACGGGGCGACCAAATACGTCAATCGCCCCGGATTTCAATACAAATGTATAGGACAAGACGCAATTAACGCGCCAAAACCTCGGCGGCTTCTCTTGTGCGGCTGACCGAGTCGGCAACCATTCCTGTGGTCGATTTGATCGAGTCCAGATTTTGCGACAAACCATCCACTGCCGATGCCATCATGCGCATGTTTTCCGAAACACCTTCGGTCACGGCACTTTGTTCTTCAACGGCCGACGAAATATTGGTCACACTGTCACGGACAGTTTCGACAGAATGACGAATAGTTCCAAGCGCCTCGACAACCTCGGACGAAATTGACTGAATGCCCGAAATTTCTGCTGAAATCTGCTCGGTTGCACGGGCGGCCTGATTGGCAAGGTTTTTAACTTCGTTGGCCACAACGGCAAAACCCTTGCCAGCATCCCCGGCACGCGCACTTTCAATCGTCGCATTCAATGCCAGCAGGTTGATCTGCCCGGCAATATTCTGAATGACTTCGACAATGCTTCCCATCGACTCGACGACTTCCGTCATACGCTGTGTTGAACTGTTTGCGCTGACAGTCTGATCAAATGCACGTTCGGTTTCCGTCCGTGACTGCGTCATGCTGCGCGAAATTTCGGCAATCGAGGCCGCCATTTCTTCGGCACTGGCAGCAACGGTCTGAACCGCGCGCAAGGTTTCTTCGGATGCACTGACACTTTGATTAGCCGAACGATCCAAAGCCGAAATATTGCTATCGATCTCTGAAAAATTCTTATCAATCATCGCTTTAAGATTAAGCAAAAGATTGGTTTGCTCGGTAATATCAATCGCAAACTTAATCACCTTGAACGGTTTGCCCACCGGATCCAACACCGGGTTATAGGATGCTTCGATCCAGACTTCCCGACCGCCCTTTCCAAGACGCTTGAACTGACCTGCCTGAAATTCACCGGCATTCAGTTTCTGCCAGAACGAACGGTATTCCTCGGTGTCACGCTGACCCTTTTCAACAAACATGCTGTGATGTTTGCCAACGATTTCATTCTCACTATATCCCATGACATCAAGAAAATTATTATTTGCCTTCAGGATCTTACCTTTAAGGTCAAACTCGATGACGGCTTGGGATTTTTCAATTGCACTAAACACGCTTTGCAACAACGCCCGCTCGACCCGTCGCTCTGTAATGTCCGTTGCGAATTTAACCACCTTGGTCGGTTTGCCATCTGCGCCCATGATCGGATTATAGGTCGCTTCAAGCCAAATCATTTCGCCGTTCTTCTTCACACGAGGCACGGCCCCGGCCGAAAACTTGCCCGCGCGAAGCTGATCCCAGAACCGACGATAGTCATCACTGCTGGAAATTTCTTTTGGAACAAACAACGAGTGGTTTTTCCCAACCACTTCTTCAAGCTTGTAACCCATCGTCTTAAGGAAATTATCGTTTGCTGTCAGGATCTTGCCATCCATGGCAAATTCGATCACAGCCATCGAAAGACTAAGCGCATTATAAATCTGCTGCCCGTCCTGCGCGCTATTATTCTTGAAAATTGACGCGAAACCCATCTCGATGCTTCCTTTCCAACGACCAGAGTTCAATTCCAAACCCAGTCTCACGATCCGCAGATATAAAAGAAAAACTAATAAACAATATTACCTATACATACGTCTAATTGGAACATATATCTTCGAACAATAAACTCTGCGTTGAATCTTGATTTCAGGCTGGCCACTTAACGATATAGCGGGTCAAATCGGGATGGGCATCATCTTCGGAAATCACCAGTCCTTTGATCGACATTCCGGCCATAATGGTCGAGTCTGAACGACCGGTCACAAGCGGATGCCAATCCGGAAGTTCCTTTTGCTCTGAAATCAGGCGATAGGCACAGGTTGATGGCATCCATGACAGGGTTTCAACATTTTCCAGCGAAAGTTGCACGCAATCAGGAATATGCTGTGTCCGATTGGGATAATCCTTGCAACTACAGCTCTCACAATCAAGCAACCGGCAGGCAACCGACGTGTAATAAACAAAATCGGTATCTTCATCCTGAAGCTTGTGCAGGCAACATTTCCCACAGCCGTCACAAAGGGATTCCCATTCTGACGGCGTCATTTCGTCAAGTTTTTTGGCTTCCCAAAACGGGATTTCACCCGCCTCGCGGGTTGGCTTTATCATCGTCTCTCTCGTCCGGTATTTATATTATTATTGATATATTACAGGATATTATCGGAAATGACTTCGCAAAGTTCCGGAATTCATCCTAGCGACAAATCATATGAAAAAAGGACCCGAAAACAGAACCATCAACCAGTCCGGCCGGACCATGCTTTTCACCCGTTGCACTTACCATGCTGCCCAGTGAAACGCCAGTTGCCGAAACTGTCGATGCATAATGAAACTCATGCCCGCGCAACACTGTGCCTGCGGGGCCAAACGGTGTTGCATCGGTCAAGGACAATGCCCTATAGCCCAAATGCAATCTGCGATCGGCAAAACTCGTGACAAGGGGCAAAAGACCCAGCATGTCATAACGATCCCCATTACCGTCAATCAAGGCCTTGCCCAACACCATATAGCCACCGCATTCGCCATAGATCGGGATATTACGCCCGGCCAACCCCATCAATGATGCCTTGAACTTGCTGGCACCTGCCAAAGTCGCGCCGTGAAGCTCGGGATAACCACCGGGAAGATAAACCGCATCGGCCTGATCATCGGGGGTTTCATCGGCAAGGGGCGAGAAAAAGGACACCACAGCCCCCTGACGGCGCCAGTCTTCAAGAACATGCGGATAGGCAAAGGCAAATGCCCTGTCGCGGGCAACAGCAATATGACGCCCAAGTGGCGGAATACTGGTGGTGGCATAGACGGTGTCATTCAGCGGTGCCGAATTATGCCCCCCATGTACCAAACCGATCAAACGATCGAGATCCACATCATCGGAAATAATCGCCGCCGCCTGATCCAAAAACCCATCAAGCGCGTCATGTTCGCCCGCCTGCACAAGGCCAAGGTGGCGTTCTGGCAATGACAACACATTGCTGCGCCGAACCGCCCCGATCACAGGAATATCTGGTAAATGTTGTGCACAGGCGGTTTCGACCATGGCCCGATGCCGGTCACTGCCGACCCGGTTCAGGATCACGGCCGCAATCTTCACATCCTTGCGAAAGCTGGCAAATCCGGCAATCACCGCTGCGGCCGACATTGACTGCCCCTTGACATCAATCACCAGCACCACGGGCCAATTCATCAACGCCGCAAGATCGGCGGTTGATCCGGCACCATCAGCAGCACCATCAAACAGCCCCATCACGCCTTCGCACAAAAGAACCGATTTATTCTCGGCCTGACGGCGGGCAAGTATCGTCATCTGATCTGGTGACATCGCCCAGGGATCAAGATTGATGCAACTTTGCCGACATGCCGCCGCCTGAAAGGCCGGATCAATATAATCCGGGCCAGTTTTGGCCGCAGAAACCGCAACACCGCGATTGGCAAGGGCGCGCAACAAACCAAGCGTTATAACCGTCTTGCCACTATTGGAAGACGGTGCGGCAATCACAAGGCCCGGAAGCTGCTTTGCGGTTAATCCCATATGCCGGTTTCCCTGATTGCCGCCTGAACTGATCACAACCAGATCGCTGCAATCATCCGTTCTTTTTCACAACTTCGGCAATACCCTTTGCCATATCTTGCGGGGCTGTACCGTAATTGAAATGACGGACAAATAATCCATCACGCCCCATCAGATAGACAAAGGACGAATGATCCATCAGGTAGGATTCTGAATCTTTCGGTTCCCCATCGGCATAGGCCTTGGCGTAATAAACCCGAAAGGCTTTCGCCGCCGCCGTGGTCTGTTCCAGCGTCCCGGTCAAACCGACCATGCGTTCATGAAAATGCGGAACATAGGCAGCAATCGCATCAACCGTATCGCGTTCCGGATCGACAGAAACAAACACCGGGATGACTTCGCTGGCAATCGCCGGATCAAGTTCGTCAAGCGCATTGCCCATGACCTGCAATTCGGTTGGGCATACGTCAGGGCAATAGGTATAGCCGAAATAAATCAGCATATATTTCCCGCGGAAATCCTGTTCCGTGCGGGTTTGCCCGTTTTGATCGACAAGTTCAAACGGCCCGCCAATTGCCGCAACCCCAGAACCGGAAGACGCCGTCTCCGATCCCATCATCATCAGGCGATAGGTCAAACCAACGCCGAGAACCAGCGCAATCGCCAAAATGATCACAAGTGTTTTCTTGCTCACGCTATTACCTGTTCCTTTTGTCCGGGGATCGCCATCGCTTTGCAACCATCCGGATAATAATCAACAATCTTGCGGGCACTATAAATCCGCAAACCGATCATGCAAGACCCATGACTTTGCCATCGCTCACATTATCGTCATTGCGATTTCGCAAAACTATCCGATCTGATGAAATGCCAACACGGCAAGGATAACCGCATTTGCGACCATCAAACCGCGCCCGACCGGGGCCATAAAGCTTCGAAAACGTTTGGCGGCATATTGCCCGATCACACCGGTGGCAAATAACATCGGCACCGTACCAAGGCCAAATGCCGCCATAACAAAACCACCGCTAAGCGCATCCCCACTGGCCGCAGCCAAAACCAGCGCACCGTAAATCAGCCCGCAGGGAATAAACCCAAGCATGACACCCAGAACATAACCACGCCAGCCAAACGGGGCACCAAATAACGGTTTGATCCGATCCCCGATCACGCGGCTCCACCATTGGCCCGCCTTGCCGCCAACCACACCATCCGCCATTGCCAAATTCGGGAACAGCCCGCCAAGATGGGGAACCAACCCCATGATGCCAAAAACAAGAAAGAATGCCGCCGCACACAGCAACAAAACCGGGCCCAGCCACCAGACTTTGGTCAGAACGGTAATGCTATCGGCAAAGAAACCGGCCAGAACGCCCAATAGCGTGTAAGTCGTCAGACGGCCAAATTGGTAGGGCAGCAACGCCGCGCCGGTCAGGCGGCGAAACTCGTTCATTTTGGCAAGCGGCAGTTTTTCCATGCGGGCGGTGACCTGAGAGATCACAAACGGACCACACATGCCGACACAATGGGTGGCACTGCCAACCAGACCGGCAATCAACGCCGTCGCCAAAACACCCCTGTCTTCTTGCAAGACAGTCGCGCATTGGGCCCAGCCACTTTCGATGATGCGGATCAGTATCTGTTGCTCGTCCATGATCCATCCGGTTTGATCGATTGCGGCGATTGTGACGCGCCGATCATGTCCAGACAACGATATAGATCAATCAACGGATCAGGACTTGGTCGCACCGGCATCAATCGGTGTTGTAATCAGTTCAAGAACCTGTTCGAACGGAACATGGCGCACCGCCGTGACATTATCCTGCGGCGAAAGCCAATTTAACCGTTCGCGCAAATCAACGACCTTGCCCAAAATGCAAACCGCAGGCGGTTCAACACCGGCCTTTTCAACATCATCGGCCGCCTTGGCCAATGTCGTGATCAAAATACCCTGATCCGGCGTTGTCGCCTGATTGATAACCGCCAGCGGTTCATCACCAGACCGACCATTTTCCATCAATTCAGACGATATCCGGCGCAAATGTTTCATCGCCATATACATCACCAGAACCGGCGAACCCTTGGCCAGTGCCGCCCAATTGATATTATCGGGCATTTCACCGCTGGAACCGTGGCCTGTGACAAAGGTGACCGATGAATTGCAATCGCGATGTGTGGTCGGAATACCGGCATAGGCCGCACCGGCAATCCCCGCCGTAATGCCCGGCACAACCCGAAACGGTATATGATGATCAACCAGCGTCAGACCTTCTTCGCCACCGCGGCCAAACACAAACGGATCGCCACCCTTAAGGCGCAGAACCCGCAAACCTTGTTTGGCGTAATCGACCAGTTGCAACGAAATATCAGTTTGTTTGGCCGATGGGCGACCGCCCCGTTTACCGGCGTAAACCCGTTGCGCATCAGGCCGCAAAAGATTGAGAATCCGTTCGTCAACCAGCGCATCATAGACAACAATATCGGCCTGTTGCATGGCATTGACGGCATGAAGCGTCAGCAAACCGGGATCCCCCGGACCGGCACCAACCAGCCAAACCCAACCCGGTTCAAATACCGGAAAATCAAGACCAAGTGTTGTCATGGCGAATTCTTTATCTCGTGCTTATTGGGTCCATCTGTGCGGGACCGGATCAATTGGATATGTTAAACAACATCATGATGCAGCGTCCAACATATTAGTCCGTATTTTTTTAGTTATTTACCAAATATCACATTGAATTTAATGTTTAATGATGAAGTTCTGGTCAAAGAACGCATCAGAATAATAATGATTTA
The DNA here is from genome assembly GCF_002115745.1 of Thalassospira alkalitolerans. GTDB lineage: Bacteria > Pseudomonadota > Alphaproteobacteria > Rhodospirillales > Thalassospiraceae > Thalassospira > Thalassospira alkalitolerans. The sequence goes on along the minus strand of NZ_JFKB01000001.1, from coordinate 474,640 downwards.
TCACAAACCTCAAAGGCATAAACCGGGATCACCCGCCGCATGAGCAAAAAACCGGACGGACCGCTCCGCAAAGGATGGACAACGGGGGCCTGTGCCACCGCCGCCACCCGTGCGGCTTGGCAGGCGCTTTTGTCTGGCGAATTTCCCGATCCGGTAACAATCACCCTGCCGCGCGGTGAAACGCCGTCCTTTGCCCTGATCAAGTCGGAAATCGGTGATGGCTGGGCCCGCGCCAGCGTCATCAAGGATGCCGGGGACGACCCGGATGTCACCCATGGCGCCGAAATCATTGCAACGATCCGGCGCGCCAAAACCGGGGTCGGGATCACATTCCATGCTGGCGACGGCGTTGGTATGATTACCAAACCCGGTTTGCCATTGCCGGTCGGCGAGGCCGCAATCAATCCCAAACCGCGCGAAATGATGACCCATCAAATCATCGAAATCGCCAACAAATTCAATGCTGCCCCGGATGTCGAAATCGAAATTTCCATCCCCGGTGGTCAGGAAATCGCCCAAAAAACATGGAACCCGCGCTTGGGGATCCTTGGCGGGCTTTCGGTTTTGGGCACCACCGGGGTTGTCATCCCGTTCAGTTGTTCGGCATGGATCCATTCCATCCATCGCGGCATTGACGTTGCGCGCGCCACAGGTCACAACCATGTTGCCGGTGCGACCGGAAAAACGTCCGAGGCCACCATCCGGAAATTTTACAACCTTCCCGAAGAAACCATCCTTGATATGGGTGACTTCGTGGGTGGCATGCTGAAATATCTGCGCCGTAACCCGGTTGAATATGTGACAATTTCCGGTGGTTTCGCCAAACTGGTAAAACTGGCCCAAGGCCACATGGATTTACACAGCAGCCGATCCGAGGTCGATTTCACCAAATTGGCTGAAACGGTCGCGGCTCTTGGCGGCGATGACGAACTGGTATCGGAAATCATCAAGGCCAACACCGCCAAACAGGTTCTGGAACTTTGTGCATCGAAAAACGTTGATATAGCAGGCACCATTGCCCGTCAGGCCGGTGAAACCGCCCGTGCCACCATTGACGGTGCATGCGCCGTCGAAGTTGTCATTATCGACCGCAACGGCACCATCATTGCCCGCGCCGGACATGGCGATTTTAATGCCTTTAAGCCCGCGTAATTCCGCGTGTTATAGACTCGAACCGTCACAACGCACAAAACCAAGGCCCGCATCACATGATCCCCGCGCACAGCAACACCGCACCGCTCAACATTTTGATTTTTGGCGGCACCGGGGATGCCAATCGTATTGCCGGTGACCTGTTACAGGAATTCGGATCCGATCTGCGGTTGCAACTGTCCCTTGCCGGTCGCACCAGCGCCCCGCGGCTTCCCGATGGCATTCCCGTCCGGATTGGGGGATTTGGCGGGGCCGAAGGAATCATTTCCTGGTTGGGATCGGAAAAGATCGATCTGGTGATTGATGCCACCCATCCCTATGCCACCCAAATTTCCAGTCACGTCGCCATGGCCTGCCACGCGGTTGCGACACCCTGCATCCAGTTTCAACGATCCGTTTGGAAACAAACCGATCAGGATCGCTGGATCATGGTCAAAAGCCTTGCCGATGCCGCCAATATCCTGCCTGAACATGGTGAACGGGCACTGATTGCCAGTGGTCGCAAGGATCTTGCCCATTTCGAAGGATTGGAAAAAACCTGGTTGCTGGTGCGAACGGTCGAATCCCCGACCGAACCATTTAATCTGAAATATGGTGAATGGCTGATCGCACGCGGCCCCTTTACCGTCGCAGGCGAGATCGAGCTGCTGCAACGACACAATATTGATGTGATCGTCAGTAAAAATAGCGGCGGTTCCGCCACCGAGGCCAAGATTCTTGCTGCCCGTGAACTGAACATTCCGATCCTTATGGTTGAACGCCCTGGTGCATCACCGGTTGCTCAGGCTGAAAATATACAAGAAATAATTGAAAACGTTAGAAACACCCTTGCCAGTGCATAATTTTCAGCGATATTTTCGAATCTGATTTTTGACCTTTCAGGGCGGTCAAAGGTCAACTGTCGAGAATGGCAAAATAGCCGCCGGCAACCTGAAATCATTGAGTGGAAACTATAATGACCGGCAAAATTGGTTTGCGCGGCAGGTTGATGCTGGCAATTGTGCCCATCGCTTTGCTCGCCGTATGTGCCGCCGCCCTGGCGGTTTTTTCGTTCCGAAAGACTGAACAGCAGCAAGAAGTTGTCACCGAAGAAGCCATTCCGGCATTGATATCCGGACAAGAACTTAATTCCTTCAGCGAAGCCATTACAAATATGGCCCGTCGCGTGACAACAGCACAATCCGAACCCCAATTGGATACCGCAACCAAAGATCTTGATCTGATCGAAAACCGAATGAACGATCAAATCGCGTCACTTGCAAAATACGACATCGACAGCAAGATATTGAGCGCATTTTCCGAGCAAACCGGAAAAATGATCAACAACATTGGCGATCTGTCAGATGTCATGAGAACTCAGTTTGAGACGCAAAAATTACGCGAATCAATGATGAGCAATCTGATAAATGCGGCAAATGATATCGAAGCCATTTCGATTAATGCCAGCGAGAATGCAAGTGAAGATCTGGAAAACAATCTAAGCCAATTGTATGGAATGGTGCGTAATCCGGCCAAGGCACGACAGGTCATCCAGACGCTCAATACGCTTCGCGGCACGGATTCACCAACAACACAAAATATGATGAAACTGCGTGCGGTCTCGCTGAAAATTCCAGCCCTTGCCCGCATGACAGCCACCGCCATCAATCTAGAAAAGTTGGACGAGATAAAAAATCTGTCAACACCACTCATCCCTCAGATGCAAAGTGGTATTGATGAGATCCCGCTTGATGATGACCGCGTCAAAGCCAAAGCTGCCCTGGATGTTATCGCCGAGGGTCTGACGCCAAGTAGCGACACGAATTTATTTGGCCTGCGCCAAACGGAATTCGCCAGCGAAAACGCGCTCGCGAATTTAATGGCGCATACCACCGAAACATCACAACAGATGGGTGTCACGGCGCGACAGCTTCTTAAAGACATGCGCGGAAAAATCAGTTCTGCCAATCAAGGCGTGACAACAACCATCGACGCCGCCAAGAAAATCATGATCGGCGTCGCAATCGCCGCAATGGTCATCTCGGCCCTGATCATCTGGCTTTATGTCCAGCGGAACCTGTTGACCCGTTTGATTGGATTAAACACCGCGATGAGCCGCCTGACCAAAGGCGACCTTCAAACCGCGGTCATTGATCGCGGAACCGACGAAATTGCCGATATGGCCATCGCGGTCGAAACCTTCCGCGAAAATGCACTGGAAGCCGAACGCCTGCGCGAACAAAACAAAGCCGCGGAACTGCGCGCCGAAGAACAACGTCGCGAGACCCTGCTTGAAATGGCCAATGGTTTTGAAAGCTCGGTCAATGGTCTGGTTGCAGAACTTCTGTCCCAGGTTGGCGAAATGCGTGATTCAGCCGATCACATGGCCCAAAATGCCGGTGACAACGTCCATCGCGCTATCGAAGTCACCGAAGCATCACAAAATGCTTCGGAAAATGTCAGTTCCGTCTCATCCGCGACCGAGGAACTATCGGCATCAATTGCCGAAATCGAACGCCAGGTTACCAAGGCCGAAGAAGTTTCACGTGCCGCTGTTTCCGAAGCCCGCAAATCTGACGAAACCGTGCGTCAAATGTCTGAGACGGCAGAACGCATTGGCGAGGTTATCCAGCTAATCACCACGATTGCGGATCAGACCAACTTGCTGGCGCTAAATGCCACCATCGAAGCCGCCCGTGCCGGTGATGCCGGCAAAGGCTTTGCCGTGGTCGCCAACGAGGTCAAAAATCTGGCATCCCAGACCCAGCGTGCAACCGAAGATATCGGCAAACAGATCAATGAAATGCGGTCAGTCAGTTCCAAAGCCGTCGAAATGATTTCAACAATCACCAAAACAATCGGCGAGATCGACAGTATCTCAAGCTCGATCGCAGCCGCGATGCGCCAACAGGGTGCCGCCACCGCCGAGATCGCCAATGGCTCCGAAGAAGCTGCTAACGGCGTGCGTCATGTCTCGGAAAACATGATCAATGTATCGCGTGCCGCCGAGGCGGTGCAGGACCTTTCCGGTTCAACGCGCAACACTGCCGAAGAACTTCTGCAAAAAGCCCACCGCCTTCAGGACGAGGCCAACGGTTTTGTTGCCCGCGTTCGCGCAGGCTAACCCATCTGCAAAATATGGCTGTTTTCGTCATATAAAACCCCGCCAGATTTATTCTGGCGGGGTTTTTTATTACCTTATCCGGCATAGCCAAACAGTCGCGGCAGCCACAAGACCACGGTAGGTACAAATGTCAAAAATGCCAACGCCAACAATAATACGAATATAAACGGCCAGATTTCGCGGATGATATCACGCAGCGGAATACCGGTTACCCCATTCAGAACGAATAAAAGGACCCCGTATGGTGGTGTAATCAAACCAATCATAATGTTGATTGTGACCACGACACCGAAATGAACAAGATCAATTCCAAGCAACCGCGCTGTGGGTAAAAAAAGCGGAACAACAATTAACAGAAGTGTTGTCGCATCAAACAAACACCCCAGGACCAGAATAATCACGTTCACCATCAGCAAGAACATCGGGGCTGACATATTGACTGCGGTCAGGTGATCCGCAACGACAGACGGGATGTTCTCGCTTGCGACAAGGTAATTAAGCACCAGCGCAGATGCGATAATCACCCCCACGACCGAGGTTGATTTTGCACCATCCAAAACCAAATCATAAAAATCACGCCAGGAAATAGAACGATAAAAGAATGCCGCCAGAATAAGGGCATAAACCGCCGCAACGGCCGCTGCCTCGGTTGGCGTGGTCACCCCACCGTAAATCCCGTACAGCAAAATCACTGGCAACATCAACGCGGGAAACGCCCGCAGGGTCAGACCGGGGATCTTTTTTAACGGGACAACTTCATCGCGTTTAAAATCACGTTTATGCGCAACAATGACGTTTAAAACCATCAACGCCAATGCCAGGAACAACCCCGGCACAATTCCCGCCAGAAACAGATACCCAATCGACGTATCTGATATCAACGCATAAAGGATCATTGGAATTGATGGTGGAATAATCGGGCCGATCACGCTGGACGCTGCGGTTAATGCTGCGGCATAACCCGGCGGATACCGGTTCTCGCGACACATCAGGTCAATGATGACCCGTCCAATGCCTGCGGCATCGGCAATGGCCGACCCGGACATTCCCGAAAAAATCACACTGGCCATAACGTTGACATGCGCAAGCCCGCCGCGCAACCGCCCGACAATCGCAATACAAAACGTCAACAAACGGTCGCTGATCGTGCCTGCATTCATGAAATTGGCCGCCAGAATAAACAACGGCACGGCCAAAAGGACATAGCTGTTAAACAAGCCATTCAGGGATTGTTCGGCAACAAGGCCAACATCCTGCCCGGTTAAAAACAGATAACCAATTGATGCGGCAAATGCCGCAATCGCGATTGGCATCCCAATCGCACCAAGCAAAAGAAACGCCCCCAAGCTAAACACAAAGGCGATGCTCATAGTTTTTCCTCGCCACCAATGCGGTCTTCACCGGCAATCAAGGCGATTTCTTTGTCATATGTATCGGCTTTGACAAGCCGCCACAGGGATAAAACCCCGCGAAGAACAAGTGCAAGAATGAAGATCGGGAAAATCGCATAAACATAATCAAGGCGGATACGCGTTACCGGTGCCTTTTCGATCCGCATGAACATCACATAATCAATAATCACCGGCAGGGCGGCAATAAATGCGATCACAATGCAGGCAATCCCGACAATCGCCATGATCCGCTTGCCTTTTCTGGGAGCCGCCAGAAACAACATATTAAAAGACACGTGATCACATTCACGCAGCAGAAACGCCGATGTCCAAAACACAAGCCAGATATAAAGAATGATGCAGACTTCCAACGTCCAGCCAAGCGGAGTGTTCAGGACATAGCGCGAAAAAATCTGCAACAGAAAGACTGCAAACATCGCGGTGAACAATGTCACCGCGATGAAAGAAGCCGCTTTTTGGAATTTCTTTGTCAATTCTCGCATCGCGCAAATCACTGAATAGCGTTTACCCGATCGACAATCCCCTCAGGCCAGTCTTTTGCAAACTCACTTGAAAGATAGGCTTTTTGAACCTGATCACGGAATGCCGCAACATCCGGCTCATAGACGTTCAAGCCTTCATTTTTGAAGAAATCAACCAGTGATGCTTCGTCAGCAATACGGTTTTCGTTATTAAACGCCGTTGCAACCGCCGCTGCTGCCTGAACCTTTTCCTGCTGATCCGCCGTCAATTCATCATAGGTTTCTTTGGACATCGACAGGAAAACGGCATCCACCAGATGCTGTGTCAGGACGATCTGTTTTGTAACTTCATAAAATTTCGCGGCTTTGACCGTCGGCAACGGATTGTCCTGACCGTCAATCGTGCCGGTCTGCAAACCGGTATACACTTCGCCAAAGGCCAAGGGGGTTGCATCCGCACCAAGCGCATTGCCAAGGAACAACCATGCATCCGAACCGGGCATCCGTAATTTCACCCCGGCAAGATCCGACGGCGTATTGATCTTCTTGTCATTTGCCAGATTAAGCTGGCGTGTCCCAAGATAACCAACGTCGAGGATCTCGATGTTCATGTCATCGGCAACCATCTGATAAAATTCTTCACCGATGTCGCTGTTGAAAACCTTCTTCTGATGACCGGGATCGCGAATAAGGTAACCCGCGGTAAAGACGGACCATGCCGGGATTTGCTTTGCAATATCCTGTGCCGAAATCATCGCCATATCAAGGTTGCCGCGCTGCATCGCAGCCGGTTCTGTACCCTGTTTGAACAGGCTGGCATTCAAGTGAATTTCAACATTAAACACGCTTGGTGCAGTCTTGGCCAACTCGTCCTTGAAAACCGTCAGCATCTTTGCATGCCAATCAGACTCAACAGCCGGGGTCGATATCCGCAGTTTTACCGGATCAGCAGCAAACGCCGCCGTCGTGCCGATTGAAAAGGCGCATACGGCAGACAGTGTCATACAAGTCAGAATACGCTTGGACAGCAGTGTAAACATAGAGTCCTCCCTTGGACTAAATACCTGATTTTTATGGTTATCGTTTCTTATTTTGCATTGATTTTTACTGTTAAATCAACGTTTCTCATACTAGAAACATACTGATTGTATAACTAACATGTTAGTGATAGACAAGCATCAATACATCATTTCCCCACCATTTTTATGCTGTGGGCCAATATCAGGAAGCCACCATGACTGCTGTACCCCGTCGTCTTTTTGGCATCTCAGCTGCCTTAACGACCCCGTTTGATGAAAACGGCAATGTTGATAATTCCGCCCTCAGTAAACATGCCTCAAACCTTCTTCAACAAGGCTGCGCATCCGTTACACTTGGCGGGACAACCGGCGAAGGGCCGTCCTTGTCAATTGACGAAAAAATCTCGGCACATATGGCACTGACAAAAGCCGGGATCGCCCCCGAAACAATAGTCTTTGCGGTCATGGAAACGGCTTTGCCAACGGCAATTGCCGCCGCCCGCAAGGCGCTTGATCTTGGCAGCAAATATCTGCTTGTCGCCCCCCCGTTCTATTTTAAGGGCACAAGTGAACGCGCTGTCGTCGATTGGTTCCGGCACTTTCTGAACGCCATCGCCGATAAACCCGCCAAAGTCATCCTGTACAATATTCCGCAAATGACGGCTGCGCCAATGACACCAGACATGGTCGGGGTTTTGTTAAAGGCGTTTCCCGATTTCATATCCGGCGTTAAAGATTCGTCAGGCGACTGGGAAAATACCAAGGCTTTACTTGAACAGTTCAAAGAACTGGACATCCTGATTGGTGATGAGCGGCTATTGGCACCTGGCATCCAACTTGGCGGGGCGGGTGCGATCAGCGGTGTCGCCAATTTCCGGCCTGACCTGTTAATTCCGCTGCTTGATAAACACGACCCAGCCCCCCAGCTATCACCAATGGTCAACTTGTTACTGGAATACCCGGTAACCGCCGCGGTCAAATCCTTGGTTGGGCATCTGACGCGAAATACCGACTGGCGTCGTATCCGGGCACCGCTTGCCCCCTTGGATCAGGCACAGTATGACATACTGACCAGCAAGTATGATGGTCTGTTCACCAATGGAACCCCGAATGACTGATGCTGCCAAGCAGCCAAAACGACAAAGTCGGCGCAATCACGCCTATGATAGTTTTACCGAACACCTTCTGGCGCGTGATATTCTTCCCGGACAGTTCATTTCTCAACGGGAATTGATTGATATTACCGGTATGTCGCTGGGTGCGATCCGCGAACTTGTTCCGCGCCTCGAGGCAGACGGACTGATTACGACGGTTCCCCAGCGCGGCATGCAAATCGCCCATATAGACCTTGATCTGGTCCGCAATGCTTTCCAACTGCGCATTTTTTTGGAACTGGAAGCCATCAAACTGTTCACGACAACGGCAAGCAATGCCTTGCTCGTGAAATTGCGGCAAGATCACGAAGAAATCATTGAAGCCGCCAAACACGACATCACGCCGGAATTGCTCGAACGGGCGCAAAATGTCGATTGGGCATTCCATGATTGCGTCATTGATTCACTGGAAAACGCAATCATTTCCAGTATCTACAAAGTTAACTCAATAAAAATCCGACTGATCCGGCAAGAACGATTTCGTTTAAACGAAAACCTTCTGCGCACGGTTATGCAAGATCACCTGAAAATTATCGACTGTCTGGAAGAACGTGCCCCTGACAAAGTCGTCAACGCATTGCGTCAGCATCTTGAAAATGCCCGTGGTCGCGCGCTGGGTTTGGGCGAAATGTAAATAAAAAGCCGGTTAAAGCATCTGCTTTAACCGGCTTAAAATTTCTAAAACTTGGGCATCCGTTACCCGCCTTATACGACGCGACGGAATTCACCACTTTTGCGCGGCGGACGGAACCGTTTCAGATAAGTCGGCGAAATGGCTTCGACACTGTTTGGTGTAATGCCAAGATCAGCAAAACCAAGTGATCCTTCGGAAACCACATTGTCAGTTTTCAACAGACGGACCTGATCAGGTGTCAAAAGCGGTTTGGGCAAAAACTGCAGGAAGAAGGCCTTGATCGACGCCAACCAGAACGGCACCGGCACCAGAATGGCGCGCTGGCGGGTATATTCCAGCATATCGCGCAGAAGCCCCATAAAGCTGTAAACTTCCGGCCCGCCAAGTTCATAGGTCTTGCCCGCAGTTTTGCCTTCGACCAGTGCTGTCACAAAGGCCTCGGCGACATCACCGACATAAACCGGCTGGAATTTTGGACCGCCATCGCCCAGCATATCAACCTTGCCCTTGCCAAGGTCAACCTTTGGCAAGCCCGGTGCACCAATAACCGGCAAAACCGGCGAATAGCGCGCCAAGGTGGCGAACTGGTTCAGGAAATTATCTTCCGGGCCAAAAATCACCGACGGACGGAAAATCACAGCATCGGGAAAAACACTGCGAACGGCCTTTTCACCGGCCAATTTCGACGTCGCGTAAAGGGCATGTGGGTTCTTATCCACCCCAAGGGCTGACATATGCAAAAACGTTTTCACGCCACATGCCTTGGCTTCCTCGGCAATGCGCTTGGCGGCTTTGACGTGGATATTCATAAAGTTGCTGCTGCCGCGCTCATACAAAATACCCAGCAGGTTGATCACGGCTTCGGAACCGTTGATCGCATCTTTAATCGATTCTTCTTTGCGCACATCGCAATGGATCGGAACCACCTGACCAAGATAGCCCATCGGCTTGAGTTTTTTGACACGTTCAAAACTGCGAGTCGGAACGCGGACGATAAAGTCGCGCTCAAGCAGGCGCTTGACGATATGGCGCCCGACAAATCCGGTGCCGCCAAAAACGGTTACAATACGACGATCCATGCTTGCTCTCTCCTTGCCGATCGGTGACGTCGCGATGACCTCGCACTCACGATCCGGCGCTGGGTACCTTCAAGACCGTTTGCGGTAACGGCCCGATCCAAATTCCTAAGCGGTTATATACGACGCATGGGGTGCGTCAACAATGCGCTTTTAGCGGATTTTAGCCTTCGTACCGTTGATTTTGGCCATTATTTCATCATGCAGGGTCAACAAACCGGATTTGTAATCGGTAAATCGCAACTTCACGCCAAGTTCGGCCTTGATCCGGTCATTGGCAACCCGCTTGTTATCTTCATAAAAACTTGCAGCCATCGGGCTTAGGTCCGCCGTCGCAAAATCTTCCTCGGGCGGGGGATCCATGCCCAATAACCCGCTGGCATAGGCAATCACATCCTGCGGCGGAGCAGCATCATCATCACAAACATTATAGGCCGCCCCCGCATCAGGGCGTTTGATGGATGCCAAAACAGTTTGCGCAATATCGTTAACATGAATGCGCGAAAAGACCTGACCGGCCTTAACCACGCGCCGCGCCCGACCAGATCGAACCGTTTCAAGCGCATTGCGCCCCGGCCCATAAATCCCGGCCAAGCGAAAGCTTTGCACGCACAAACCGTGGCGTCGTCCCAGATCAAACCATGCCTTTTCGGCGGCCACGCGCCTGCGGCCGCGTTTCCCACTGGGCAACAAATCATCGTCTTCGGTTACAACCGCGCCATCGCGATCCCCATAGACCCCCGTCGTCGACAAATAACCGATCCATGTGCCATCCGGCAGCGCCGCCAGATCATGGGCATGATGGGCAAGAACCGGGTCGCCATTCCCACCCGGCGGGGCCGAGACCAAAATATGCGTCACCCCGTCCAGCGCTGTTTGGATATCAGAAACCGGTGTGTCATCAGAAAATATATAGGGCTCGATCCCCTGCGCACGCAGCGCATCGGCTTTGTCTGTGCTGCGCGTGGTACCGGCAATTTTCCAGCCTTCGTCGCGCAACCGATCCGCGACAAGGCGCGCGGAAAAACCCAATCCGAAACAAAACAGTTTTTCGGTCATCATCATATCCATTATGCCGGGGCGACTATCACCAAGCGTCGAACACTATCGATCTGAACTCTCCCTGACAAAAGCTTTCGGATGATCAATATCGAAACATTAAGGTTTAAATTCATTCACAATCATTATCTTGCCGCTTTCATACTGTGCAATGCGGCCCTGACAAACGGGGTCTGGTCGGCGCATACTCAACACCTTATATGCTTTGTGCATGCGCCCCGTCAGATCGCCTGATTGCCACACATCTATTTGCCAAACCACAGAAAGGTCCATCATGTCAAAACTGCCCGCACGCAAATTCTTGCGCGCTTCATCATCCCTTATCGTGATGATCGTCTTTGGCATGACAATGGTGCCGTTTGGCACCGGGCAACAGGCACGGGCCCAAGGCACGGATATGACTGCGGATGATGCCCAACAATATCAGGCTTGCCTGAAACTGGCGCGTCTTAAGCCCGAGGACGGTTTTGAAAGTGCGATTGCCTGGCGTGACATGGGCGGTGGGGAACCGGCAAAGCATTGCGTTGCTGTGGCGCTGATTGCGCTTGAAAAATACGAAGAAGCCGCTACCCGCCTTAATGCACTTGCTGATGAAAGCACATCCCCGCAACCAGTCATCGCAGGGCTTCTGGCGCAAGCCGGGCAAAGCTGGATGATGGCAGGAAACCTTGAATTCGCATGGCGCGATCAAACCCGCGCTCTTAAAATCGTTCAAAATGACCCAACACTTTGGGTCGACCGGGCGATGGTGCTGGGCATGGCCGGGCAATATTGGGATTCGATTGATGATCTGAATGCCGCCCTTGATATTGACCCGGATAATGTCGAGGCCCTGATCTATCGCGGCACCGCATGGCGTATGCTTGAAACCTATGACCTTGCAATGAGCGATATCGAACATGCGCTAGAACTTTCACCACGAAATGTTCAGGCCCTTTTTGAACGTGCAAACCTGCATCGCATCAACAAAGATAAGGACCTTGCACGTCGGGATTATTTGACTGTCATAGAAAATTCAAACGGAACCCCTGTCGCAGATGCCGCAAGAGCGAATATAGAAAAGATGGATGTTCACACCGGATCGGAATAGGTTCTGATCCGCATTTGATATGTGCCCGCAGGTTTTAAGGCCATATCACCAGATTTTCAGCCGGGGGACCCCATGCGCCGTTTGATCGCCACGACTGCCATTGCCGCATCCATGACTTTGATGCTTGCCACACATGTTGCGCAGGCCCGCGACCAGATTCGCATTGTCGGCTCGTCAACCATTTTTCCGCTTACCACCAAGGTCGCGGAATATTTTGGCAAGACCACAGGGGACCGGGCACCAGTTGTCGAAAGCACCGGATCGGGGGGCGGATTCAAACTGTTCTGCGGCGGGATCGGTTCCCAATACCCAGACATCGTTGATGCATCCCGCAAAATTACCGGCTCGGAAACGGCCATCTGCGCTGCCAATTCAGTTCGCAATATCAGCGAAATCAAAATTGGGTATGACGGGATCGTCATTTTGGGATCACGCAATGCCCCAACGATGGCCCTGTCTGCCCGTCAGCTTTATCTGGCCTTGGCGCGAACCATCCCGGTTCAGGGTGCAAGCGTTCCGAACCCGAATATCAAATGGTCCGATATTGATGCCGACCTGCCCGATATCCCAATCCGGGTTTATGGCCCGCCACCAACATCGGGGACACGCGATTTGATGGGACAGCTTTTGATGGACAAGGGCTGCTCCACCTTTGGCGACCTCGCCAATCTTGAATCGACCGATATTGAAAGCTTCCACCTGCTGTGCCGCACCATCCGCGAAGACGGGGCCTATATCGAAGCCGGTGAAAATGACCGACTGATCATCAGCAAGCTGGAAAAAGATCCAACATCCTATGGCGTGATGGGGTTCAATAACCTGGATCGCAATCGCGAAGCCATGCAGGGTATACCGATCAATGGCATCGAACCCGATTATGACACAATCCTTGATGGCAGTTATCCGGGATCCCGCGCGCTTTACCTTTATGTCAAGGATGACCATCAGGAATTGGTTCGGACCTTGGGTGCCTTCATTACGACCTATGTCTCGGACGCCATAATTGGCGACGAAGGCCTGCTGGCCGACAATGGCCTTGTGCCACTACCAAAAGACGAACGCGTCGAAGCCCTTTCGCAGGCAAAGAAATTCATCGCCAACTAGATATCGGTTATCTGCAGAATGATTAAAATGGCCGGGCATCAGTCCGGCCGTTTTGCCATCCAGACCTGATTGGCGGCATATTTCGGTGAATTTCCGGCAAAGTCTGAAAATTCCGATATCGAAACAAACCCGCAAACCTCAAACATCAACCGCATTTCGCTACGATATACCCACCGCATATGATGCCAGCAATCTTCGCACCGGATCACCGAACCGGCCGGATTGAGTTCCTCGAACCGCCAATGTTCGTCAAACCGCTGGGTTAACGGATCGCTGGTGCGTTCCATCGCGGTAATGCGCAAACGGCTTTGTGGCTCCCCAATCCCGTCAGGCATCGGAAACAGGGGTAATTCAACAATTTCAGGATCGCCTTCCGGCAGGCAATACCGCAAATCGGGATCAATCAGGTCTAGCACCAGCATCCCGCCCGGCTCAAGATGGGTAAAAGCCGCCGCAAGACACCGCCGCTGATCATTGCCGTCTGTAATTTCCTGAAACCCGCGAAACGGAATGATGATCAGGGGGAATTGCCGCCCCAAATCAAAATCGCACATATCGCCTTTGTGCCAGACCATTTTTGGGTATTTTGCCCGCGCCTGATCCAACATCGCCTCGGAAAGATCAAGCCCCTCGATCCTAACACCGGCATCGCGAATGGCCGCCGCAATCCGGCCCGTTCCACAACCAAGTTCAAGAACGGGACCACCGGATTTAACTGCAAGATTGCGATAAAACGGGATCGGGTCTTCGAAAAGTTTACGATCGAGTTCGGCACGAAGGTCATAGCTGGCAGCGTTCAGGCCACCTTTGGGATAGAAGCTATCGACCTTCGACGAACCACTCATTCAAAATCCAGATCGGCATAATGCGGGGATGGCGGGAAGCTTGCCTGACGATCGGCCAGAACATCGCGCATCGCAGGACGGCTTTTGATCCGCATATACCAATCCTTGGCACGCGGATGTTTCGACCAATTGATATCACCCATGTAATCGATAACCGAAATCTGTGCTGCGGCGGCAACATCGGCCATGGTCAGGTGATCCCCCGCCAACCAATTGCGCCGCTCAAACAACCAGCCGATATATTCCAGGTGATAGGCCGCATTGGTTCGCCCAGCGCGCAAAATTTTGGTATCGGGGGTGCCGGTTCCAAAGAACCGTTTCATAAGCTTCTCACCTAAAAGGTGGTCGGTAACCTCGCGATTGAACTTGCCGTCAAACCACGCCACAAGGCGGCGGATTTCGGCCCGTTCCTTGGCATTCGATCCCAAAAGCGGCGTCTCGGTATAAACTTCGTCCAGATATTCGCAAATCACCGCGGAATCACACAGAACAGTGCCATCTTCTTCTTCAAGAACCGGAACTTCGCCTGCGGGATTAAGCGATAAAAACGCGTCACGGCGCTCCCAGACGGGTTCCGCCTTAAGTTCGAATTCAAGCTTCTTTTCGGCCAGAACCAAACGCACTTTGCGCGAAAATGGTGATAGCCAGAAATGGTACAATTGACGCATGGAATTGAAGATACCCAACCAAGGATGAAAGTTTTACAAACCAGCCCGTTTTGGCAATTACTTACCATATGGCATCTGCGTGCCATTCATTACAGGACCGGAATTTTAAATTCTCTCAAACCACGCAAATGTGCCGATGTAAAGGCTTTGTCGTGCCAATTCACACCATTCATGCGCTTTTTATCATCCTGTCACGCCACTGTTAAACGGTCCTGCTTATGAACGGCTTTGTGCCAATGCCCAAAGGCCATCCAGATCAAGGCAGTTTTCAACGTGATCCGCCAATTCATCAAGTGCGGCATCGATACCCGCCTCAAAATCAGCACCACCATCACGCGCCTGTCCCCTAAGTTCCGCCAGATAGGCCGCACGAAATGCATCGCTGCCAAACAGGCCATGTAAATAACACCCCATCACCCGGCCATCGATACTTTGTGCCCCATCCACGATCCCCTGGCCCAGCACAAGCCAACTGCGTTGACGATCCGGGCCCGTCGTTTCGCCCATATGAATTTCGTAACCGTTTACCGCAATATCGACCCCCATCGCACCAACAGATGTGGTTGCCGATCCGGTGGTTTGGCGCAATGTTTTATCCCCGCCCATGGTAGTTTCAACATCGAGCAACGCCAACCCCGGTTCCGATCCAGCGGCGCCTTCGACCCCGTTCGGGTCATGCACCGCCCGACCCAGCATCTGATATCCACCGCATATCCCGATCACATGGCCCCCACGCCGGTGATGGGCCAAAATATCAATGTCCCACCCCTGTTCTTTCAAGAACCGAAGATCGGCCAGCGTTGATTTACTGCCGGGCAACAACACCAGATCAATATCAGCCGGAAAAATTTCACCCGGTTTGATAATCAGCAATTCAACATCCGGCTCGGCAGCCAGCGGATCCAAATCATCAAAATTGGCGATACGCGGCAAAT
Source organism: Thalassospira alkalitolerans (assembly GCF_002115745.1). Taxonomy (GTDB): domain Bacteria; phylum Pseudomonadota; class Alphaproteobacteria; order Rhodospirillales; family Thalassospiraceae; genus Thalassospira; species Thalassospira alkalitolerans. The sequence continues at coordinate 458,928 of NZ_JFKB01000001.1, read as the reverse complement.
GCGGCACGGCAATTCGGATCGGATCTTCGACCGTATCAGCCCGCACATAGCGCCCGGCTTTTTCAAGCGCAACACCGTCTTCGGCTGGCAGTCGATGGGCACAGGGCCAATAAGTTACGATACCGTAACTTTCAAGCCCGGTATGATCCCGAATGATCTGCAAGGCAGGCTCAAACAACGATACATCACCGCGAAACTTGTTGATGATATAACCGCGTAACCAGTTTCGATCAGATTCCGATAACAAGACATGCGTTCCGACAATCGATGCAATCACCCCGCCACGATCAATATCACCGACCAAGATGACCGGTATTTCGGCGGCTTCGGCAAACCCCATATTGGCAATATCCGCCGCACGCAAATTAACCTCGGCTGGGGAACCGGCACCCTCAACCAGTACCAGATCGGCATCCGCCGCAATCTGATCAAAACTTTCAATCACACGCGGCAAAAGATCCCGTTTCAACCGATAATAATCCCGCGCCATGGCACTGGTCAGGACCTTGCCCTGAACCACCACCTGCGCCCCGATATCGCTTTGGGGTTTTAGTAAAACCGGGTTCATATGCACCGATGTCGGAACCCCACAGGCCCGTGCCTGCAACGCCTGTGCGCGGCCAATTTCGCCGCCATCATCGGTTACAGCGGCATTATTAGACATATTTTGCGGTTTGAACGGCCGAACACGCAACCCGCGCCGGGCAAAAGCACGGCACAATCCCGCCACCAACAAGGATTTTCCAACATCCGATCCGGTGCCTTGCACCATCAGGGCAGGGGTTGCGCGCGAACTCATTCCGGTTTCAAAACCTTCTTTAAAACAGCGGGATCAATGATCGATAATGACCGGCCTGATAACCCGTCATTAGAACCATTTTTCGACGAAAATCACCGGACGAGATTAAAACTCAACGCCGATTTGCGCCTTGATGCCCTGTTCACGGAACGGATGTTTAATCATCGTCATTTCGGTCACCAGATCGGCGGCTTCGATCAGGGTGTCGGGCGCGTTACGACCAGTCAACACGACATGCTGATCCGGCAGTTTATCGGCCAATGCCGAAAGAACATCATCAAGCGGCAGGAAGTCATAGCGCAGCACAATATTGATCTCGTCAAGGATCACCATGGCAAAGCTTGGATCGCGCATCATCTCAAGCGCCTTGTTCCAGGCTTCACGGGCCAGCTCAATATCCTTGGCCCGGTTCTGGGTTTCCCAGGTAAAGCCCGCCCCCATGGCGTGAAATTCGCAAAGATCCGGGAATTTCTTCAAAAGCTTGGCCTCGCCGGTTTCCCAGCCACCTTTGATAAACTGCACCACGCCGACCTTCATATCGTGGCCAACACAGCGCATCGCCATGCCAAATGCCGATGACGACTTGCCTTTACCCTTGCCGGTATGAACGATGATCAGACCTTTTTTGTCGATCTTTTGCGCCATCATCTTGTCGCGCGCGGCCTTGATTTTCTTCATTTTTCCATCATGGCGCGCATTCTGTTCGGCATCGTCTGTCATCTTGTCGGTCATGGTTTCATCCCTTTGCATTTCTGCCCGAACAATGCGGCGAAGAAGCCTTCGGATCAAGGGCAGTTTTCGGGTTTTCCATCCAGCTCCAAACCCGCAACGACACCCTGAAAACCATATTCCCCGGCTTTGGGGCAGAACTGCTTGGGATCGGCACCTTCTTCGATGTATTCAACCGCGAAAACCGGCTTCTTTACGTCGCGATAGGGTGAAAATTCATCCATAAAGCCCAAATGATACGCGGATTCAAGCAAGGCAAAATCCATCCGGCCGACCAGTTCCGGCACAAGTTCAGCAGCATTCTTTTGCCCGATGGCAAGACCACGGGCATGTGCCTGATCGATCAGCCAGCTGACATAGCGAATTTGGTCTTCGCGTGTCAGATTAAACCCGGTTTCCTTGTTCGAATAATCGGCTTCATAGGCATCTATATTATCTGGCTCAATCCCAAGGAAACCCTTATCCCGGCACAGATCGAACCGGGCCAAAATGACATCGGAAAACCGTTCAAACCGGCCGATATCAAGCCAGTTTTCACCGTCCCATCCCCAATAGGGATTCCCGATCACCTCCGACGGGAATTGCGCATAATCTTCGCGCCAGTCTTCGACAGCACCGACATTGATATAACAAATCGGGAAAATGCCCGCATCGCGCCATTCACGCACCTGTCTCGCAGGTGTTTCAAACAGGTCACTATCCACGACCCGAATTTTGGCACCAACATCTATGTCGCCCTGCAATTGCCAATGCAATGGCGCGTTCGGGACTTTTGGCCAGACGGATATATCCGATGCCATCGCACGACTACTGCCGACCACGGCAAGGCACAAAACAAAACCGGCGAATAACAAAAAAACACGCATGAACCCACCCCGAAATATCGCTTGCGCGACTTTGCCTTTCATCATTGCAATAGGCAACTCTGCAAAAGAAAACGCGGCCGTTTCCAGCCGCGCTCTTGCACCTCTATGGGTACGATCCTCCGAAACCCGCCGGGATCGGTCAATCAATCTGTATTTCCCGATGCTTAACCCGATGACAATCCAAGATCACCGGTCACCAGATCGGCCCATTTATCGGGTTCACGCATATCAGTATTGCGAAGTTCCGGGCGGCGCATCCGCGCCTTATTAAACAACTGCAACCGATCACCCGGCGACATATGCCGCAAACGAAGAAGCGCCTTGCGAACCGCATCATTTGGCGTATATGCCGGTTTCTGGAAACTTGTTTCGATCACTTCCAAACGGCGTTCAAGCCAGTTGCGCGTTGAAACCACACTGGCAATCAGCGATTTCAATTCGCGAACCACCGGGAAATGATCAAGGGCGACATGGGCACTGGAAATCGTCGCCCGCCAAATCTGGCGTTCGACACCTTGCAAATAGCGCCAATAAATCCGAACCTTTGCATCGATATCGATGGGACTTTGGTCCGGCCCGGGCAGATGGCGCGCCAATTCGATCAGGCCATTGCGGAATTCTTCGATACTGACCGGTAAATGAATCCCGTTAAACCGTTCACGTAAATCAAGAACGGAACGGATTGCACCGCGTGCAGGGCGATATTGCCTCTGGCCATGCAAATCAGCACGCAACCAATCGGGAATATCGGCATCAATCAATAGAAAATCGACAATTTCTGCATGTCCGGTATGGACCGGCAAAGGGGTCTGCAAATAGTCAGGCAAGCGAACGTGTTTCGTTCTGTCCATAATAGTGGCCTCCTAACTCAACGACCGATCCGTCTTATGCGGTTTCAGCCCGATAGGTTTGCCCCGTCCCTTAACCAACTTATTAACGGTTGGTTAAACAAGATATGGTACGAAAACGAAACGTTTCAACTCTCCGGTTTATTCCAGCGATAAAATTCTTGTGATTCAAAGGTGATACGCAGGTTATCACCCTTGGGGATTTGCCGCCAAATCGACCGAAACAGAGTTGCGGCGCGGCTGCCATAATCCCCGATCAATTGCCTCTCGCAGTCGATTTTTGATATCGTTCAAGGCGTCAGGATTATGGTTGTTGATAAAGTCCCGCACCTCGGCATCGCCCAGATAGGCATCATAGACCAGATCAAAATGATGATCGGCAACGCACCGCGCCGTCGCAGCAAAGGCAAACAGATAATCAACCGTTGCCGCCATTTCAAACGCCCCCTTATAGCCATGGCGCATCACACCCGCGATCCATTTTGGATTGACGACACGCGCACGTACCACACGGGCAATTTCTTCTTCCAATGTGCGGATTCTGGGGCTTTCCGGGCGGGAATGATCGCTGTGATAAACCGTGGGCTGTTTGCCTGACAAATGCCGGACGGCCGATGTCATTCCACCTTCGAACTGATAATAATCATCGGAATCCAGCAAATCATGTTCCCGGTTATCCTGATTATGGACAATCGCATCAACCCGCGAAAGTCGGGTTTCAAACAGATCGCGCGCGGCCTCGCCTTCGGCACCATTGCCATAGGCATAACTGCCCCACGCAAGATAGGCATCCGCCAGATCGGCTTCGTCTTCCCACAATTCTTCATCAATCATCGCCTGTAAACCGGCACCATAGGCACCGGGTTTGGCACCAAACACGCGAAATGCCGCTTGTCGCTTTGCTTGATCGGGCGTCGCCCCGGCATCGCACAGTTTTACAGTTTCAGCCGCGACCCGAACCGCAATCGGGTTCATATCTGCGGGTTCGTCGGTTTGTTCGGCAACCGCGCGCACCGCACTGTCAAACATATCGATCAAACCAGGAAACGCATCACGGAAGAAACCTGAAATCCGCAATGTCACATCGACACGCGGCCGCCCCAGCACGGATACTGGCATGATTTCAAACCCGGTTACCCGGCGCGATGCGCTATCCCATGTCGGGCGCACCCCCATAAGCGCAAGTGCCTGGGCAATATCATCGCCGCCCGTCCGCATATTGCTTGTCCCCCAAGCCGAAAGACCAAGGGCGGCGGGCCATTCACCATGATCCTGAACGTGGCGTTCCAACAGCAATTCGGCCGATTTCCAGCCCAACTGCCACGCCGCCGGCGTCGGGATTGTGCGGGTATCCACCGAATAAAAATTCCGCCCGGTCGGCAAAACATCCGGTCGGCCCCGTGTGGGTGCCCCGGATGGTCCCGGCTCAACAAACTTGCCCGAAAGACCGCGCAAAAGCCCTGAAATCTCGGCCGTACCACACGCCGTAACCGCCGGGCGAATTGATGTTTCGATGTCGGAAAGAACATCACAAACCCGGCGCCATGCCGGATCGGGCAGGGCATCCCCCCGCACCAAATCGCGCGCCAAAAGTTCGATCCGTTCAACCGTATCGCCCGTCGTGCGCCACGGGCCAGCGTCATAATTGGCAAGGCTTTTCGGCTTTACCCCGGGCCAAAATTCGGCAAAGGCACAATCAAGCGGATCAAAATCGGGATCATCAAGGATATCGGTCGCAATTGCGCGATGAAGCGATGCTTTGGGTCCATCGGCGGAACCCCGTGGTAACCGCACCAAGGCCACCAAAAGGTCGGTCAAAAGATCCCCTTCGGGGGATTTGCCAAAAATATGCAGCCCATCGCGAATTTGAAGTTCTTTTAATTCACACAGATAGTTATCCAGCTTGGCAAGCGCGCTTTCCTCGGCCTCGTCCGGTTCAATCCCGCAATCGCGATCTAGACCAATCCGAATGGCCAGCTCCAAAATATCGCGTTTCAAAATCACCAACCGCCGTGGATCGACTGCCGCCGCATCATAATATTCATCGACCAGCGCCTCCATATCCCGAAGCGGGCCATAGCTTTCCGCCCGCGTCAAAGGCGGCGTCAAATGGTCAAGGATCACCGCCTGCGCACGGCGTTTCGCCTGCGTGCCTTCGCCCGGATCATTGACGATAAAGGGATAAAAATGCGGTGTCGGGCCAAATACGGCTTCGGGAAAGCAATCCTCAGACAGGGCAAGCGATTTTCCCGGCAACCATTCCATATTGCCATGCTTGCCAAAATGAATGATCGCATGAACCCCAAAATGACGGCGCAACCAGATATAGAACGCGAAATAATTGTGCGGCGGCACCAGATCCGGCGAATGATAGCTTTCAAGCGGATCAATATTATATCCCCGCGCCGGCTGCAGCCCGACCACCACATTTCCCATCGGCAGGATCGCAAGGGCAATTGCGCCCTGATCGGCCAGATAAAACGGATCGCTTTCCGGCGCCCCCCAAGCATCCGTCACCTGTGTTTGAATGGTGGCGGGCAAGTCTTCAAATGCATTGCGATAATCCGCAATCGGAATCGTCACCCGAATAGTCCGCGCCGCAAGCGATTTGAAATCATTGGTCGGTCCGTCCTTAACCGCTGCAATCAGGGCATCACCATTTTCTGGCACTTCGTCAATGACGTAACCCGCATCTTTCATCGCCCGCAGGGTTTCAATCATCCCGGCCGGCGTATCAAGCCCAACCCCATTGCCAAGTCGGGCGTCCTTATTGGGATAATTAGCCATGACCATCGCAATTTTGCGCATTGAAACATCTGTCTTGCGCAATTTCACCCAATTGGCTGCCAAATCCGCGACGAAAGAAACACGATCCCGCACCGGGATATATTTGACCAAATCAATCTGGGTCAGGGCGTCCTTACCGGCCGATCCTTTGAACGAAATCGCACGTGAAATGATACGGCCATCGACCTCGGGCAAAGCGACATTCATTGCAATATCGCGCGCGGCAAGCCCGTTAACACCTTCGCGCCAGCCAACTTCCCCGCCACCGGATAAAACCACCTGAAAGACCGGTGCATCCACCACATCAAACGGCCCGTTCTGACGATCTCCGCCAGGAACAGACAATGCAAAACCGGTCGTATTCAGGATCAAATCAGCATTGGTTGCACCAAGCCAATCCTCGACAAGTGCTGCCGCGACAGGGTCCTTAAGGCTGGCAACAAAAATCGGCAATGGGTTAAGGTGCTTGGCGCATAATTCCTCAACCATCACATCAATAACATCAAGATTACCGGCCTGCATTAACGCGCGGTAGAAGACTATTGGCACAACAGGCTGATTTTGTTTCCATACCCCCCCGATTTCATCAAGGTCGATACTGGCTTTTCCCGGCCAATACAGGCCTGCCTTGACCAACGGAGCCGCCGGTTTCCAGTTCCAGCTAACAGATGGATTTAACTTTTCGTATATAAGGCGAAGTAAATGTTCTGAATTTTCCGGGCCACCTTCGATCAAATACCGCCAGATTTGCTGATAAATTCCCCCCTTGATGGTCGAAAGGGACAGCAATTCGGCATCGGGCTGATCATCGCCAGGCAATAGAACAAGGGGAACATCATTTCGGCGCGCCAGATCGACCAATTGTTCGATCCCGTAATCCCAATATCCCCGCCCGCCAAGAATGCGCACTATGATGAATTTTGCATCCGTCAAAACGCCATCGACATAAAGATCGACCGACATGTTGTGGCCCAATTGCAGAAGGCTTGCCAATCGCAGGGACGGCACATCGTCACCATAGGCCGCATTAAGGCGCGCTTGCGCCCCGGCCAGACAGGCCAGTTCCGACTCTGCGGCTGACAGAATGATGACATCACCCGGACTTTGGCCCAGATCGACGGCCTCGCTTCCATCGGTAACAAGCCCCGGCTGGGCAGCAAGCAAATGCATCGGGAATTTCCGTCTTTTCTATGGGTATCAGGGACTTTGGATCACCCGATCAGCAAAACTGCGACCGGATGATCCCTGTTTTAATTCACTGCTTTGGCTTCAACCATCGCCTTGCGACAACAACGCCGGAGCAATGTTTCACGTGACCCGAAACATGAACAAATGATCTTACGATACCTTGATCGCAGCCTCGATCGCAGCGCGATCCAAACCATGCAAGCCAATCACCACCAATTCCGACCGGCGGGTTTCAGTTTCAGCCCAAGGACGATCGAAATAGCATTGGAACCGTTCACCAACACCTTGCACAACCTGGCGCATCGGTTTGCCCGGAACATCCAGAAACCCTTTGATACGCAGGACGTCAAACTGACGCACCACATCAATCAGGCGCTTTTCAAGTGCCGCCGCATCGGAAATGGCATCCAGCGACACCACAAAGCTTTCAAAATCATCATGATCATGTGCATGACCGTCATCATGATGCGACGGACGGCTGTCAAGATCATCCTCGGCGGCGGCACCAAGGCCGAGCAACACGGCATTTTCAACTTTTGAATGCGCGGTCGCGATAATTTTGACGGACGGGCGTTTAAGTTCGGCCCGAATATCGGCTTCGACCTTGGCACGTTCTGCCTCACTCAAAAGGTCGATCTTGTTTAAAACAACCATATCTGCACAATGAAGCTGTTCTTCAAACAGCTCTTCAAGCGGGCTTTCATGATCCAGATTTTCATCGGCTTCGCGCTGGGCCTGAACCGCATGATGGTCATGGGCAAACAATCCATCGCGCAACGCCGCACCATCGAGAACCGCAACCACGCCATCGACCGTGACACGTGATCTGATTTCCGGCCAGTTAAATGCCTTTACCAATGGTTTTGGCAGCGCAAGACCCGATGTTTCGATAACGATATGGTCCGGGGGCGTGTCGCGATCAATCAAGCCTTGAATGGTCGGCAGAAAATCATCCGCCACCGTGCAACAAATGCAGCCATTCGACAGTTCAACCACATCATCCTCTGCACAGCCGGAAATGCCGCAGCCATTGATGACTTCACGGTCGACACCCAGATCACCAAACTCGTTGATGATAAGGGCGATACGCTTGCCACCGGCATTTTCTAGCATGTTGCGGATCATCGTGGTTTTGCCTGCACCGAGAAATCCGGTGATCACTGTTGCCGGAATTTTTCCGATCTGCGCCATATTCAATTATCCTTAAAACGATGAATTTTAATCTATTTTACCGACATCGGTATCCCGGCAACCACAAGCGTTACCTGATCGGCAAGCGCAGCAATCCGTTGGTGCAATCGTCCGGCATGATCGCGAAAGACACGCGCCATGGCATTTTCCGGAACAATCCCAAAACCAACCTCGTTGGATACCAGCAAAACCGGCACATCCAATGCGGGCAGAAAATCGCACAACCGACCAAATTCGGCATCAATATCCCGATCTTCAAGCATCAGGTTTGTCAGCCAAAGCGTCAAACAATCAACCATAATCGGCTTTGCCCCATCACGGTTGTTGCAGGACGATAATGCCGCACAAAGATCAAGCGGTTCCTCGATCGTTTGCCATATCTTGCCACGTGTTGATTTGTGAAGTTCGATACGGTTTGCCATTTCCGTGTCCCATGCACGGCCGGTCGCGATATAGGTTCCGCCACCTGCATGGTTAATGCGATCTTCGGCAAACCTGCTTTTGCCTGATCTGGCACCACCAAGGATCAAATGGATCCCGGTAAGCTGGCCATTTTGGGCCGTATTCTGGGTCATACCCGCTTTCCTCGCCTTGGCCTCCCACCGAGGCCCGATTGCGTTATCCATATTCCTTGCGAATAGGATGCCGGTGGCTGGTTTCCTGGCTTCGGGCATGAAAGCAATCCGCCTTCCCGGTTTGTCTGCTGTCGACATTTCCGGTGGCTGGCAAGGTCAATTCACCTAGATCACCCAACCCGTTACAGTTGCGGGGGCAGCATCGGCATCACACCGATTTCCCATCACCAAACGGCAAAACCGAACCTATCAGTTTTGCCTGCATGACCAAAGCCTAAACTCCAGCCTAACCATAAGGTCAGTATTTGTAAGAATTGACTGCTTGTGAGTAGCTATTGTTTAGGTGAACATAATCTAATCGCGTTGAAATTAGAGCATCAAAGCCATACAGCGCTATCTTCGGGCAATTCAAAACAAACAAAGTCCGGATGCCGAGACCGCAATAGGTGTCGGAACAACTCTTGGGGTAACTGGGAATTTGCTAACAAATGGCAATTCATGAACAAATTCAACGAATTCAGAACATGAAATCCTTGGCCTGGCAAACGGCTTCACGCGAAGATATGTGGCGCGGTCTGCTGGCTCGATTAAATTTCGACGATCAATCGTTTCCTGAATTCCTGGAACAACATTCCGTAAACGGCGAGATTTCGCTGGCACGGCATGATGTTCGAAACATATATGCTGAACGACCAACCTGTGGTGTTGTTGCGACCATTATCTGGTCGCATGCGCGTGGCATTCGCGTTAATGCGCTGTCTCTTCTGGTTCGCGACCTGCCGAACCTTGTTAATCTGTTTGATCATGACGATCTGGACGAGAGCCAGTTGTCGCAACTGCTTAGTCAGCCCGGTATTTCCATCCCGACAGCAAGCAAAATGCTGTCTGGCTGCGGCAAGAAATATCGTGGCAAACCCGCAGCAATCATCGACGACACCATCATCCAGACAATTGAAAGCCCGCAATTCCACGCAGACTTCCCTGCGATACTTAATCTTCGTGGAAAATCGCGTAGCCGACCTATGCCTTATTACGAAGCCTATCTCGAAGATGTTACCGCAATCTGTGCAAAACACGATGTTACTGCCGACATGATAGATCGGTATTTATCGGAATATGCATTGGTCAGCGAACTTGAAACCGAACAACGAAAATCAGCCTGACGGCTTGTACCCTGCGTGATGTTTTCATGCAGGGTACAAGCCGTATTTTTGCCCCCGGCAACCGACCAAAGAAATCCGTTTTTAAAATCGTAAGTTCACACCGGTTACCCGCCATCCCGGTTGATCAACACCGCTAATATGCTCAATCCTGGTCAATCCAAGGGTATCGACGTGAAAGGCAAGTGCGGCTTCCAACGACAGGCCAAGCGCATTGGCCAATGTCGCCCTTACCGTTCCGCCATGAATAACAGCAACAATATCCCGACCGGCCCAGTACCGCGTCAAACGGTCAAATATCGGTCCAACGCGCTCAACCACATCCCCAAAACTTTCACCATTGGGCGGTTGCTGGCGGGCGAAATCCGTCCAAAAGCGCGTGGTCTCGCCTTTGGGTAAATCATTCCAGTGCTTTTTTTCCCATGCCCCGAAATGCTGTTCGGCAAAACCTGTTTCACGCGTTGGCAAAACATTTTCATCCATCAGCTCAAGAAGTTTAAGCGCCGTCTCAAGTGTGCGGGACAGATGGCTTGTCACCCAAACAGCTTCGCGTGGCAATTGGCGCGACAATGCACGCAGTGCCTTTTCATCAGACAAATCAACAGGCATATCGCTACGCCCATAGACAAGCCGTTCCGGATTAGTCACTGGTGCATGGCGGACAAGCCACCACCGCGTTGTCACTGCTTTGTTCATTCTTCCCCCAAGGAAAAATGCGACCCTTGATTTGCCGCTTTGTTTGAACGGTCATTATTTATGACCTTATCATCAAGTACCCTGAATTACCGCGACAAATGCAATGCCAACAAACAGTTCCGACGCAATCTGCGTCATCCCAAGCACATCACCGGTATGGCCACCGATTTGGCTTTTTGCAATCCATCCAACCAACACTACCGCCACCATCATGGCCATTACAGACGTGATAACGGCCATGGGTCCGGCAACAACAAGAACAAGCAACAATGCAACCCCGATCCCGCCCACCACCATCAGCAATTCAGGGCGCCCGGCACCTTTGCCAAGTCCGTCCATCCGCGCCGGATCAAGAAAATGCATGACAACGGGTATTGCTGCACGCGACGTCACCGCCATCACAATCAAGATTGCGGCCATGCTGCCACTATCACTTGCCAAACTTAGTAAAACAATGCGCAAGGCAAGACACAGAACCAGCGCAATAACGCCGTAAGTCCCAATCCGGCTGTCGCGCATGATTTCAAGCTTGCGCTGCCGATCCTGCCCGCCGCCAAACCCGTCTGCACAATCGGCAATCCCATCCTCATGCATTGCACCGGTCAGAAGAACCAAAACAAGCGTTGCCATGATTGCCGTGACCGCACTATTCCCGATCAGGATGTCGGTTAAAAAGGCCGGGATAATCGCAACCCCCGCAATGAAAAGGCCAACGAAGGGCCAACACCAAACGGATCGGGCAATCGCCTCGGGGCGGAAATCACATCGCATGGATACCGGAATTCGGCTCAGCAGCGCCAAGGCCCGCCAAAAATCATCCAGCAATCCATTGACTGGAATTTTACCATCATCAATCGGTGGCCTTTGATCACAGGCAGAAGCATCAGGGCTTTGTGATTTCGTTGCGGATTGTTTATGATTATTGTTCACGGGCAATATCCGATATTCGAACTGGCATTATGGCCGCAATCAGATTAATCATGACCGCGACAGAAGCCAAGCAGAAGCCGCTATGCATCCGCGTCCGCCAGCCGGAGAATTTCCATGTTCGACCCCAAACACCCCCCCCAAAGCCTTGATGAAATCCGCGCTCTTATGGCCAAAATGCCCGCGGTTGATCACGATGCCCAAGCCGCGGTTACTGCCCGCGAGCCCCAGCTGACCAAACCGGCAGGCGCCCTTGGCCGTATGGAAGAAATCAGCCTTTGGCTGGCAGGATGGCAAGGAAGTTCGCGGCCGCGCATGTCGCGGCCACGCGTCACCGTCTTTGCCGGAAGCCACGGCGTCTGCGCACAGGGCGTTTCGGCCTTCCCGGCCGAGGTCAACCAGCAAATGGTGGAAAACTTCATCAATGGTGGTGCGGCCATCAATCAGATTTGCAAAACCGTCGATGCTGAATTGCGCGTGATGGAAGTTGCGCTGGAAATCCCGACCAATGATTTCTCGCAAGAGCCCGCCATGGACGACGAAGGCTGTGCCGAGGCCATGGCCTTTGGCATGAGCGCCATCGAAAAAGGCCTTGATCTGTTTGTGCCCGGTGAAATGGGCATCGGAAACACGACAGCGGCGGCCGCAATTGCCTATGGTTTGTTCGGCGGTGAAGCTTCCGATTGGACCGGGCGCGGGACGGGTATCGACGATGAAACCCTGATGCGCAAAACACGTGTCGTCAGTGATGCCATCATTTTGCATAAAAACCAGATGCATGACGCCTTTGATGTTCTGCGTTGCGTTGGGGGCCGTGAAATTGCGGCAATGGCAGGTGCCATTGTTGCCGCCCGTTTCCAGCGCGTACCAGTTCTTCTGGATGGATATGTATCCTGTGCCGCGGCAGCGGTTCTTGCTGCCATTCATCCCAGCACCCTGGATCATTGCCTGGTCGGGCATGTATCGGCCGAGCCGGGGCATAAACGATTGATCGAAAAGCTTGGCAAACAGGCCTTGATCGATTTTGGCATGCGTCTTGGCGAAGGGTCCGGTGCGGCGCTTGCCATTCCACTTTTGCGCGCTTCTGCGGAATGCCACAATGGCATGGCAACCTTTGCCAAAGCAGGCGTCGCCACTTGCGATGAATAATCTTCGCTGATCGGAAAATCAGAAATAACGCCGCGAAAATAACGGCGTTATTTTTTGGTGCGTTCGCTTAAAAGATGCTCGACATGTCGGCCCTGGAACATCGTGATATTGACCGAATGACCGAAATTGATGGCGCGTTCATCATCGCAACGGCACATGATGACACGCGTCTCGCCCGATAGGGCCACGGCATCGCGAATGGCAGTGCTATGTTCTTCGTCGAGATTTTCCATTTCCGGGTCCCAGATCATCTTGATCATATCAACGCCAAGCTTATTGCGGTTGATATAGGGCAGCGAAAGATGGCTGATGCCATCAATGCAAATCCGGTAACCGCGGTCCCGGCAAAAATCACGGGCAAAGAAGAAAGCCCCAAGATCGGCAAAAATATCGATTTTTTGCAGTTCCAAAACAATGGTTCCGCGCTGCCCGGCTTTCACATTGCTGTCAAAAGTCAGGAAATCAGGCGACAGCAAGGTTGAAACATTCAAATTGATACTGACTGAACCGGTAACCGATGCATCATTGCTGCGTGTCAGCAACGACAGCATGCGCCGATCCAGAATCTCGGTCAGATGCTGAAACAGCCAGCGATTGGACAGGACATTGACATCCGGCATCAACGTTTGTTGCAAATCTTTAATTGAAATAAACAACTCGTGAAAGACCGGGGTCGGATTGGCATCACCGATCACCGCACAAATCGCCTGACGTCGCATCAGGTTTGAAAGATCTGCCCGGCGCAGGGATTCATCAATACGGCCCAAAATCTTTGGTGTCAGTGGCGCCCGGCCATCCTCCAGATCAGGACTGTCATTGTGACGTTCGGCGGCCTTGCTGACCTGTTTCGGGCGATTGGCGTTCGAGCGTACAAGCGTCTGCGTCAGATGCAGGAAGTCCTTGTATTGCTGCGCAACGTCGAAATAATCGGTAAATGTCGCGGGTGCGCCACTTTCATCCTTGCTTTCACCGATCAACGGATCATCGTTGAACAGGAATTTCAACCGGAAAATAACCGCGTTGACCTCGTCAACCTCGGCCGCATCGAAAATAAAAATCATATCCTGATTGGACAGAGTAAAAATACGCCCGGTGACATCAGGAACAATTTCTTCGAATGCGGCAATTGCCGTGCGGATATGATGATCGCGGCGGTTAAACGCCTGCAACTTGGAAAAATGCACATGGATCGCCCCCACGCCATCCTTGCGACGTTCAAGACGACGCACATAATCAACCAAAAAGGCTTCGGGTGAGGGTAAACTGTTTTCAGACATACAAGGTGACCAGATTTTCCAACATGCAGCGTTCGATAAAAGTCCCGATTGAAATACAATAGTTCGCAGGCCGTTAACAGCTTATGTATTAGCATTATGACAAATTGAAACCAAACGCGAAAATCGGATATTTCCTGACCTTCGCAAATTCCCTTCCGCCATCTGTTGCATTCCGATAAGTCATGGCATTACATCATCCAAGCTGCTAGTTTCAGCCCGATTTCATCCGCCTAGAACATTCCAGAGATCAAAAAATGGATATCAACGCCTTCTTCGATGCCGAGTTTGACGAACATCTTGATCTGGTCAACAAAACCCGCGAAGCAACACGTGCGCCTTTTGCCGAATTGGTTGCCATCTGCACCAATGCGTTTAACGCAGGCAACAAGTTGCTGTTCTTTGGCAATGGCGGATCAGCGGCCGATGCACAGCATATCGCGACCGAATTCACCGTCCGTTACATCAATGACCGTCGCGCATTGCCAGCCATCGCATTGACCACCGACAGTTCAGCCCTGACCGCGATTGGCAACGATTTCGGTTTTGATTACCTGTTTTCACGTCAGATCGAGGCGCTTGGCCGACCGGGCGATATTGCGATTGGCATTTCGACGTCCGGCAACAGCAAGAATGTCAACCTTGGTCTTGAAAAAGCCCGTGAGATGGGGCTGATTGCCACAGGCTGGACCGGAAAAACCGGTGGCGCCATGGCCAGTCTTTGCGATCCATTGATGATTGTGCCAAGCAATACCACCGCCCGTATTCAGGAAATGCATATCCAGATCGGTCAGATGTTGGTCGGCGCGTTGGAACAAACGCTTGGCCTGACCAAATCCTGATCGATTGAAATCCTGCAAACCATCCCGCTTTCACGAAAAAAAGACGATACGAACATGACCGATCTAAGCCATCTGGCCAACCTGGTTGAACAGCTTCCCGACGCAAAAGTTCTGTGTATTGGGGATGTGATGCTGGATCGGTTTGTCTATGGATCAGTCACCCGCATATCGCCCGAGGCCCCGATCCCGATCATCCGTGTCGAACGTGAAAGTGCAATGCTGGGCGGGGCGGGGAACGTTACGCGCAATGCCACAGCGCTTGGCGCAGCGGTTCGTTTTCTGTCGCTGGTCGGTGATGATCTTCCGGGCCGCGAGGTCATGGAATATGTCGCCGGTGACAAGGGTGTTGAGCCTTATATCCAGATCGAGCGCAATCGCCCGACCACGATCAAAACCCGCTATATCGCTGGCGGACAGCAATTATTACGGTCTGACAACGAAACTACCGCCCCGCTTGCCAAGGCCACAATCAGCAACCTTTCGGCACTGGCCGGGCAATTGGCCCCCGATGTCAACGCGATTATCCTGTCCGATTACGGCAAAGGCGTTTTGCATAGCGACGTCGTCATCGCCACAATCACCGCGGCGCGCAAGGCTGGAAAACCGGTCATCGTCGACCCCAAGGGTACTGATTACAGTATCTATCGCGGTGCAACGGTTGTTACCCCGAACCGTGCCGAAGCGCAGGCTGCCACCGGCATCACCATTCATAGCGACGAAGACGCGATTGCGGCGGCGACCAAAATCATCACCGAATGCGGTATTGAAAACGTCCTTCTGACCCGAAGCCAGGACGGTATGACCCTTGTCACCAATAAGGGCGAAGCCATTCACCTGCCAACCGAAGCCCGCGAAGTTTTTGACGTTTCAGGTGCGGGTGACACGGTTGTGGCCTGTCTTGCATCGGCGATTGCGGCGGGTGCAGCGCTTTCCGATGCGGCACGCATTGCCAATGTTGCCGCCGGTATTGTGGTTGGCAAAATTGGCACCGCTGTTGTTTATCCGGACGAACTGATATCCGCCCTGCATCATCATGATCTGATGATCGGCGAAGCCAAATTGATGCCCCTTGACCGGATGGTCGATCGTGTCGAACGTTGGCGCCGCAAGGGATACAAGGTCGGCTTTACCAATGGCTGTTTCGATCTTTTGCATCCAGGCCATCTTAGCCTGCTGCAACAGGCGCGTTCGAACTGTGATCGCCTGATTGTTGGCTTAAATTCAGATGCCTCTGTCAAACGACTTAAGGGCGAAACCCGCCCGGTTCAATCCGAAGCCGCCCGTGCCGCTGTTCTTGGGTCCCTTGAAACTGTCAGCGGTGTCGTTATTTTTGGCGACGATACCCCGATCAACCTGATCAAGGCCCTGAAACCGGAAATCCTCGTCAAAGGGGCCGATTACACCATCGACAAAGTAGTTGGTGCCGATATCGTTCAGGGGTATGGCGGCAAGATCGTTCTGGCCAATCTGGCAGACGGGTTTTCAACCACATCGACCATCGCCCGTATCAATCTTGGCAAAGACTAAACACCCCAGGATCAGACCTAGATCAGCCCGATCCACAAGACCTTCAGGACGATCGGCCATGCCGCGTTAAGGATGCAGGACGTTGTGTAAAGCGTAAGTGCCCGATCAATATCGCTGGCATTTGCATCGCGCCTCCCATCACCGATATAGGGATCATCCACCAGTTCAGCACCATAGCAGCGCGGCCCGGCAAGTGACAGGCCAAGCGCACCGGCAAAGGCGGCTTCCTGCCACCCGGCATTTGGCGATTTATGTTTTACGCCATCGCGCAACATAACCGTCCAGGCGCGTTCGCCGGAACTTTTACGCCCGATCACCGCGGCAAGGCAAATTACAGCACCTGCAATCCGCGCTGGAACAAAATTAACCACATCGTCAAGACGCGCGGCAAACCGCCCGAAATAAAGATATCGGGCGCTGCGATGACCAATCATCGAATCAAGGGTATTGATCGCCTTATAAGCACAAAGCCCGATTGGCCCGCCCAGCACATACCAAAACAGCGGCGCAACCACCCCATCGGAAAAGTTTTCAGCACAGCTTTCAATTGCCGCCCGGCTAACCCCGGCCGTGTCCAATGTGTTTGGGTCGCGTCCGACAATCATCGATACCGCAATCCGCCCGCCCGAAAGCCCGTCTCGTTTCAGGGCAACCGATACCGCCCTGACGTGCTGATAAAGCCCTTTTTGGGCGATCAACACCGCAAGAAGCAAGATATCGGCGATGACAAAAATACCGCCAAACGAGGATATAAGCTGAACCAAACCGCCAAAACCCGCAGCACAACCGATAACCGCAACACTGGTTAGCAAGCCGCGCATCAAAAGATCACGATTACCATAACGCGGTTTATTTAATCGCCGTTCAAACCAGCCAATCAGATTGCCAACCCAAACCACCGGATGCGGCATGCGGCGAAATAACCACGGAAAATCACCGCACAGGGCATCAAGCACCAGTGCCAGTACCAGCACAGTGAAAAGCGGCCCCATAAAGCCCGCCTGCGGGATCAGAAATTCGGTGATCACGGTTTCCATCGTGGCAATGTGCGGCGGGGAACCATGCACGTCAACAATCATGGGGGCCCTGCTAACAAATGAATGAAATATCATGACGATTTGCCAATTTGATCCGGCTTTGATAAAACGACTTCATACTTTTTATATTTTCTTCATACCTCCCTTTGACGTACCCAAAAACAAGGAGGCGATCATAACGCCCGAACTTTTCGCAACTTCCAACGCCCCACGGCATCCCCACAACATCTGCAAATATCCATAGAACAAACCACAACAACTGGTATTTTCATATCCGCACCCCTTAGCGACCAATGTTCAATCAGCTGCAGCTTGCATTCCGCAAGCCAATCGGTGAAAACGGGGGTGGCAACGGGTACCGTAGCGGTCAACAACCGCCGCGCATAAAAACACGAGAGAGACAAAGGAGCAGCCTTTTATGTCCCCCAAAGGCGCCGTAATGATATGCGGACACGGTTCGCGTGATGAGCGCGCTGTTTCACAGTTCAACGCCATGGTTGAAACGATGAAACAGACCCATCTGGCAGATTATGATGTCGAAAGCGGCTTTCTCGAATTTGCCCAACCGATTCTACGCGATGGCTTTGAAAAGCTTAAAGCCATGGGCCACAAAAAGATCTATGCCCTTCCGGGTATGCTGTTTGCCGCGGGTCACGTCAAAAATGACCTGCCGAGCGAAGTAAACAATTTCGCCCATACAAACCCTGATATCGATGTCAAATTCGGGCGTGACCTTGCCATCGATCCCAAGCTTCTGCGGGCAAGTGCTGATCGCATCGAAGAAGCCCTTGCAAAGGTCGATGACAGCGTCCCCCTTAAAGAAACTCTTCTGATGGTTGTCGGGCGCGGCACCAATGACCCGGACGCCAATTCGAATGTCTACAAGGTTGCACGCATGCTGCAAGAAGGCCTTGGCTTTGGCCGGACCGAAATCAGCTATTCCGGGGTTGCCCATCCACGGGTCAATGCGGGCTTGCGCGAAGCCATGAAGCTTGGTTACAAACGGGTTGTCGTGTTTCCCTATTTCCTGTTTGCCGGCATTCTGATCGACCGAATTTATAGCCATACCGACGAAGTTGCCGCAGAATTCCCCGATATCGAATTTATCAAAGCCGAATATCTGCGCGACCATCCGCTGGTGCTTGAAAGCTTTGCCGAACGTCTGGCGGAAATCGATACCGGCGACAACAATATGAACTGCCAGCTGTGCAAATACCGCGAACAGATCATCGGATTTGAAGGCGATGTGGGCACCCCGCAGGTCGGTCATCATCATCATGTGATGGGGATTGGCACGGATGGGCATAACCATGGACATGACCACGGTCACCACCATCATGACCATTCACATGATCACGGGCATTCGCACAGCCATGCCCCCGATACCAAAGCTGACTCCAAGAAAGCGACCGGTTCATAACCGGTCGTCCTTCGTTACCTGCAAAAGGTGCCGCGATGTTCGACTATCTGCAAAACCCGCAGGAAATCTATCGACAAAGCTTTGCAACCATCGAAGCCGAAGCCGATCTTGACCGCTTTCCCGAAGCCTTGCGGCCCGTTGCCGTGCGGATCATTCATGCCTGTGGCATGATCGAGATTGCCGACAAAATTGCATATGGCAGTGACGTCACAAACGCCGCCATCAAAGCCCTGCAAAACGGTAAACCGATCCTGTGTGACGCAGAAATGGTCCGTCACGGCATCATTTCGCGCCTTTTGCCTGCCAATAATCCGATCCTTTGCACCCTGAATGCGAATGGTAACGCCACACGTGCCAGCCACCTTGGCACCACGCGATCCGCCGCGGCAATCGACGATTGGGACAATCATATCGAAGGCGCAATAATTGCCATCGGCAATGCGCCAACCGCTCTTTTTCATTTGCTGGAAGCCCTTTCGGTAAACCGATTGGCCAAACCGGCCCTGATCATCGGCATGCCGGTTGGTTTTGTTGGCGCGCTTGAAAGCAAGGAAGCCCTGATCACACATGCCGGGGATATTCCCTATATCACCCTGCGCGGCCGGTTTGGTGGCAGCGCTGTGACGGCGGCAACCGTTAATGCACTGGCACGGCTTGCCCATCCGGGGCAAACACCCGATGGCACCATTGACCAATCCCGGCCCCCGGCAAAGGGGATGCAAAATGAATGAACAATCGCCCATAAATGGCAAGATCACAGTGATTGGCATTGGCGAGGATGGCTATGACGGGCTGGGGAACATTGCCCGGCAAATCCTTGAATCCGCCAGCATTATTTTTGGCGGAAAACGCCATATCGCCATGTTACCCGGATCAAACATTGCCACACAAAATAGCTGGATCACACCGTTCGACGCCAATATGCCCCTGATCGAAGAATGTCTGGATCAAAACCCGGTCATTCTGGCCAGCGGTGATCCGATGTTTTTTGGCATCGGCAATACGCTGGTCAATTATTTTGGCGCCAAATCAATCACCGTCATCCCGCACCCATCAAGCATAAGTCTGGCGGCGGCACGGTTGGGATGGGCATTGGCCGATTGTGATATCATTACATTGCATGGCCGTGCTCCTGAAATCCTGCGATCGCACTTGCGCCCGCGCGGCAAGCTGATTGCGCTAAGTTCTGATGCCAGTACCCCCGCATTGGTCGCGGTCATGTTATGCGAAGCCGGTTTTGATCAAAGCCGCATGACGATTTGCGAACGGTTGGGCGGCACACAGGAACGCATCACGACCCAAACGGCAAAAACCTGGCAAGGTACCGCAACCTCGATGCCAGACGTGAAACCCATTGATCCCTTAAACCTGATCATGATCGATCTGATCGCAGGCCCCAAAGCCACGATTTTGGGTAATGGGCCTGGATTGCCCGATAATGCATTTATCCATGACGGCATGATTACCAAATCGGAAATCCGCGCCCAAACCATTGCGTCACTTACGCCTTGGCGCGATGCGATGCTTTGGGATCTGGGTGCTGGTTGCGGATCGATTTCGATTGAATGGATGCGGGCCGGTGGCCGGGCCATTGCCATTGAACGCGACGTAAAACGCTGCGATATAATCCGAAAAAATGCCATTCGTCTTGGCACCCCCGATCTGATCATTCGCCATCAGGGGATCGAAGATATCCTTGCCGAAACCCTGCCTACCGCCACATCAGAACAAGACCCCGACGCGATTTTTATCGGCGGCGGCATTACCACGCCCGGCCTTCTGGATCACTGTTGGGTGCTGCTACCACCCCATGGGCGTTTGGTAGCCAATACCGTGACGCTTGAGGGTGAAGAAGAATTATTACGGTTTTACAATAAAAACGGTGGCACGCTGTCGCGCCTGTCGGTTTCCCGGCTGGTGCCGCGCGGTAATTTTAAGGGCTGGAGCAACCTTGCCCCCGTCACCCACTATGTCGGAGTGAAAGTATGAGCAACACGGCCAATATCCCTGCCCCCGCCCTTCCGGGCCAATTGCCTGTGGCAGGAACGGCCTATGGCCTTGGCATCGGCCCGGGCGAACCCGATCTTATTACCCTAAAAGCCTATAACATATTGCAAAAGGCCGATGTTATTGCCTATCCAGCACTTGAAGACGGTGCCAGTCTGGCGCGCCAGATCATTGCCCCGCATCTTGCCGGAAACAGCCAGAACGACCGTATCGAGATCGCCATTCGCATCACCATGGGTGAACCGGCCGATCCGATTTACGACCAAGCCGCCCTTGAAATCGGTGAACATCTAAAAGCCGGCAAAAGCGTTGCCGTGCTGTGCGAAGGCGATCCGTTCTTCTATGGCAGCTTTATGTATCTGTTTGGCCGCCTTGCCGAGGCCGGGCACCCGGTACAAACCGTTCCGGGGGTTAGTTCAATGATGGCCTGTGCCGCCCAGCTTGGCGCACCGCTTGCCGCCAAAAACGACGTCTTGCAGGTTATTCCCGGCCCGCTTTCCGAAGATCGTCTGAGGGCACAGCTTGGCAACACCGACGCCGCCGCCATCATCAAGCTTGGCCGCCATTTTCCCAAGGTCCGCAAGGTGATCGAAGAACTTGGCCTGACCGACCGGGCGCGCTACATCGAACGCGCGACGCTTGAAACCCAGAAAATGATCCCGCTGGGGGATCTGCCGATTGATGCCACGGCCCCTTATTTTTCGATGATCCTGATCCACCGTCGCGGAGACGCATGGCGATGACCACCCAAGATATTCCTGCTTCCGAAAACACCAACCCGATCCTGCCAACCGGCCCGATTGCCCCGATTGCGGTCATCTGCCTGACCCAACGCGCCCTTCCAACCGCCAAACGCATTGCCGCAAGCCTGCAAGGTGCATCCGTTCATGGATTGCGTACACGCGTTTCCACAAGCGATGTCGATGTGGCCTTCGACAACACCATTACGCATTTGCAACAAACATTTTCCGCCGATCATGTGATTATCGGCGTTTGTGCATCGGGCATTTTAATCCGGGCGCTTGCCCCGCTTTTGGCCGGAAAATGGCAAGACGCGGCTGTGATCGCCGTGGACGAAGCAGGCAGCATGTTTATCCCGCTTTTGGGCGGCCATCATGGTGGCAACCGATTGGTCCGTGATTTGGCCGAACGGCTGGGCGGGCAGGCCGCAATCACCACGCCGGGCGATGCCATGCTGGGTCTGGCGTTTGATGAACCGCCAGTCGGCTGGCATCTTGCCAATCCGGATGCGGTCAAACCGGCCACCGCCGCCCTTTTGGCCGGTGAAATCGCAAGATTTGAAATCGAGGCCGGATCAGCCGCCTGGTTGACCAACAGCAATATCGAGCGCAGTGACAATGGCAAGGTGCGCATATGCGCAACGCCAAAAGCAATTGTCAAAAATACCGCCGAAACCGGCATCCCTGAAATTATCTATCATCCGCCGGTCATCAGCCTTGGCGTCGGATGCGAACGCCATTGCGAACCCGACGAATTGATCAAACTGGCAACCGATACCCTTGCGGCAAATGATCTAAGCCCGCACAGCGTTTCCTGTGTAGTGTCGATTGACCTTAAATCCGACGAGGCCGCCGTTCATGCCTTGGCAAGCCACCTTGGCGTTCCGGCCCGGTTTTATGACGCCGCAACGCTGGAGGCCGAGGCACCTCGTCTTGCCAATCCGTCCGATATTGTGTTTGCCGAAACCGGCTGTCACGGCGTCGCAGAAGGTGCGGCATTGGCTGCGGCGGGCCCGAATGGCACCTTGGTCGTTTCGAAAAAGAAATCAAAACGGGCGACTTGCGCCATCGGGCTTTCAACGGACGATATTAAACCATCCAATATCGGCTGTTCCCAAGGGCGTCTGTCGATTGTCGGTATTGGCCCGGGTCAGCCCGGCTGGCGCAGCCCCGAGGCCAGCAGCCTGATTTCGCGCGCGACCGATATTGTCGGCTATCAAATGTATCTGGATCTTCTCGGCCCGCTGATCGATGGCAAATCTTGCCATCATTCTGATCTTGGTGCCGAGGAAGCCCGCGCGCGACACGCGCTGGAACTTGCCGCAACCGGCAAGGATGTCGCCCTGATCGGATCGGGTGATGCCGGAATTTATGCCTTGGCAACTTTGGTCTTTGAATTGCTGGACCGCGAAGATCGTTCGGATTGGAACCGGGTTGCCATTCAGGTATCACCGGGCATTTCAGCGCTTCAGGCAGCGGCATCGCGGATTGGCGCGCCATTGGGCCATGATTTTTGTGCGATTTCACTATCTGATCTTTTGACCCCGCGCGACGATATCCTGCGTCGCCTGAAAGCCGCGGCTGAAGGCGATTTTGTCATTGCTTTCTATAATCCGGTTTCCAAACGCCGCCGCGACCTTTTGGCGCAAGCCCGCGACATATTGCTTGATCATCGCGGACCGGAAACGCCCGTGGTGCTTGGCCGTCAACTTGGCCGCCCGGACGAGAAAATAACAATCGTTCCGCTTTCGAAACTTGAAGTTGATATGGTCGACATGCTGACCACTGTTCTGGTCGGATCAAGCAATAGCCGCCATATCACACGCGGCGAAAACAATTGGGTTTATACCCCGCGCGGCTATGAAAAAAAGGGCCCGGATGCGGCCAATGCACCGGTCCACAGCAGTGGATCTGATGCAAATGCATCCTATGCCCCCAAAAACGATAAGGCAAACTGATGACCGTTCATTTTATTGGTGCCGGTCCCGGCGCCCCGGACCTGATTACCGTTCGTGGCCTTAAACTGATCGAAAAATGCCCGGTCTGCCTGTATGCCGGGTCACTGGTACCCGAAGAAATCGTCAAATCCGCGCCAAAAGATGCGCGTGTTATCGACACTGCATCAATGAATTTGGATGAAATCCTGGCCGAGATCGAAACCGCGCACGCCAAGGGCCAAGACGTTGCACGCGTTCATTCCGGTGATCCGTCGATTTATGGCGCAATCGCCGAACAAATCCGCCGACTGGATGATCTTGGCATCCCCTTCAATATCACGCCGGGTGTTTCGGCCTATGCCGCCACTGCGGCAGAACTGGGTGCGGAACTGACGCTGCCCGATATTTCCCAAACCGTGATCCTGACCCGGACGACCATGCGATCATCCGCCATGCCCGACGGCGAAAGTCTGGCCGAACTTGGCCGGGCGCGTGCAACCCTTGCTGTGCATCTGTCGGTGAATAATCTGGTTAATGTGGTTCGTGATCTTGTGCCCCATTACGGCGAAGATTGCCCGGTTGTCGTCGCCTATCGCGTGACCTGGCCCGACCAGCAATTCATTCATGGGACCCTTGGGGATATCCGCGCCAAGGTAAAAGGCAGCGGCATTACCCGTACCGCCCTGATCATGGTCGGCGAGGTCTTTGGACGTAAGGATTTCACCGATTCCCGGCTTTATGCCGCCGATCATCACCATGTTTTGCGGCCCAAGAAGCCCGCCGAATTGTAAAACGCCCGTTTTTTGCACAATCGGCCAAACAGCCAAGTTCATTTTTTCGGCAAAGGTCAATTTTGCCGAAAAAAGAACCATTTCAACCGTGAACACCCTTGACCGCACCCCTGACACTCGCCTTAATCAAAGGACAAACAAGGGGAGTGTGCATGTTCAACGAAATGATGATGAACGATGAAGTACGCGAACCTTATCGCGCATTGGTTGATTGGATGGAGGCCAGCGGGCCGGAAGTCCTTCAGCAAAAGCGACTGGAAGCAGAAACACTCTTTCGCAAAATCGGTATCACCTTCTCGGTCTATGGCGAAGGTGGCGATCCAGAGCGACTGATCCCGTTCGACCTTATTCCACGTATTTTCACAGCCAACGAATGGCGAAAGATAGAGCGCGGCGTCAAACAACGCGCCCGTGCGCTAAATACGTTCCTGTACGACGTCTATCACAATGCAGAAATCATCAAGGCCGGGATCGTTCCAGCCGATCTGGTGTTCAGGAATGCCGCCTTTGAACCGGCCATGATTGGCATTGACCCACCGCGCAAGGTTTATAGCCATATCGTTGGTGTTGATGTCGTGCGCGTTGGTCCCGATGATTTCTATGTCCTGGAAGACAACTGCCGCACGCCATCGGGGGTTTCCTATATGCTGGAAAACCGCGAAATCATGATGCGGATGTTCCCGGAACTGTTTTCGAAATTACGGATCGAACCGGTCGAAAGCTATCCGGATATGCTGCACAAGACGCTTAAAAGCATCGCACCCCGAAAATGCGACCGCGAACCTAATATCGTGGTTCTGACACCCGGTGCGATGAACAGTGCCTATTACGAACATTCCTTCCTTGCCGACCAGATGGGTGTCGAACTTGTCGAAGGTCAGGATCTGTTTGTATCCGAAGGCCGCGTCTTTATGCGCACAACACAGGGCCCGGCACGGGTTGATGTGATTTATCGCCGCATCGATGATGCCTATATTGATCCGCTATGTTTCCGACCAGACTCGGTTTTGGGCGTTCCCGGCCTGATGAATGTCTATCGTTCTGGCGGGGTTGCGATCTGTTCGGCACCGGGTGCCGGGGTTGCCGATGACAAGGCGATCTACACCTATGTGCCTGACATGATCCGGTTCTATCTGGGTCAGGAACCGATCCTGAACAATGTGCCAACCTGGAAATGCGCCAACCCGGATGACCTGAAATATGTTCTGGAAAACCTTGGTGATCTTGTAGTCAAGGAAGTCCACGGTTCGGGTGGCTATGGCATGTTGGTCGGCCCGGCATCAACCAAGGAAGAACAGGCAACCTATGCCGAACGCATCAAGGCCGATCCGAATGATTTTATTGCCCAGCCAACGCTGGCACTTTCGGCCTGCCCGACCTTTGTCGAAAGCGGCGTTGCCCCGCGTCATGTCGATTTCAGGCCATTCTGCCTTGTCGGCGACGATATTCGCCTGACACCCGGTGGCCTAACCCGCGTTGCGATGCGCGAAGGGTCGCTGGTTGTGAACTCGTCGCAGGGCGGCGGAGTCAAGGATACCTGGATCATGGCGGATTAGGAAAAGGGAGGTCACAACATGCTTAGTCGTACCGCTGACAACCTTTTCTGGTTGTCCCGTTATGTAGAACGGGCCGAAAACATGGCCCGATTGATGGAAATGGGCTATCGCATGGCCCTGATGCCGTCCGCCGGTGATGGTAACCGGTCAGAATGGGCGTCTGTATTATCGGCTTCTGGCTGTGCACAAGGGTATGATCCCGAAATGCCCCTGCGTCAGGCCGAAGTGACGGATTACCTGATATTTAACCGCGACAATTCGTCATCAATTCTGAATTGCTTTGAAAACGCGCGCGCAAATGCGCGTGCAATGCGTACCGCCATCACCGCTGAGATGTGGGAAGCATTGAACAATGCACTGATGGAACTGCGTCGTACCCCGATGCATAATCTGGCGAAAACCGATTTGCCGGAATTCATTGATTGGGTCAAACGTCAGGGTGCCTTGTTCCGCGGGGCAACCGATTCAACAATCCTGCGCGATGACGGATATGATTTCATTCGTCTGGGCACCTTTATCGAACGCGCTGATAATACGGCCCGTCTGCTGGATGTGAAATATTACGTCCTTTTGCCGGAAACCAGCATGGTTGGCGATGGGGTCGATAACTATCAATGGACAACCGTGTTGCGCGCCGCATCTTCGCTGCGGGCCTTTCATTGGGTCTATCGCGATGATTATTCCCCCTATCGCATCGCACATTTCCTGATCCTGAACCCCTTCAGTCCACGATCATTGGCCCATTGCGTCGAACAGATCACTAATCATCTGGAACACTTAGCCCGTCATTATGGCAAACGCGGAGCAGTGCACAGTCAGGCGGTTGAAATCTATTCGCTTCTGACGCAAAGCCAGATGGAGGAAATCTTTGCTCAAGGGTTGCATGAATTCCTGTCCGACTTCCTGATGCGAAGTCAGAGCCTGTCATCGGCAATTGCCGAAACCTATTATTTCGGGGGACAATAATATGCGCCTTGTTGTCGAACACCGAACTCATTATCGCTTTGCGCCCGCTGCACGCTATATCGTGCAAAGCCTGAAACTGACCCCGTCGCAATTTGACGGCCAAAAAGTCATCAACTGGTCGATCACGGCCGAGGGCTGTGTGATCAATTCCGAATTTATCGATGGCAATGGCGACACCATCAGCACATTAACCGCCACAGGCCCGGTT
This sequence comes from Thalassospira alkalitolerans, assembly GCF_002115745.1. GTDB lineage: Bacteria > Pseudomonadota > Alphaproteobacteria > Rhodospirillales > Thalassospiraceae > Thalassospira > Thalassospira alkalitolerans. The sequence goes on along the minus strand of NZ_JFKB01000001.1, from coordinate 431,708 downwards.
GATTCCGTTGATGTTGTCGTAACCGGCGAGATCGAAACCAGCGATACCACTGGCGTTTTGCGCGGGCACAAAGAACGGGCGTTTCCGGCTGTTTTCCTGCGATCCACACCGGTCACAAAATCAAGTGCCGCCATTCGCAAACTCGCCGCCAAGATCGAAAAGAAAACCAGCCCGGATAACCTTTTGGAACGGGCGCATGAAATTTCAACTGCCGTTTCAAAGGCCATTGAATACGCACCCGGTGCCACGCATGTCCACACCACGGCTGCCGATGCGCTGGCCGATGGCAAGGGTGTCTGTCAGGACCATACGCATGTGATGCTTTCGATCGCACGCCATCTGGGCATTCCGGCACGTTATGTTTCCGGTTATCTATTTGCCGATTCAGATGGCCTGGCACACGAGGCATCCCACGCTTGGGCCGAGCTTTATTTGCCCGAACTTGGCTGGGTCGGCTTTGATCCGGCAAACAATTGTTGCCCGACAGAATATTATATCCGGCTGGGGTCTGGACTTGACGCCCAGATCGCCACACCTATACGGGGCGTACATACTGGTGGTGCAAACGAAGATTTGAATGTAACAGTCATCGTTGCGCAATCCCAACAATAGCCGGATTCGAGAATCGAAGATGACATACTGCGTAGGCTTAATGCTTGATGAAGGGATGGTATTCCTTTCAGACACCCGAACCAATGCCGGGCTCGATAACATTTCGCGCTATCGCAAGATGTTTACCTGGGACGTCCCCGGGGAACGCGCCATTGTCGCTTTGAGCGCAGGGAACCTTGCCATCACCCAGGCCGTGATGAGCACCCTGCAAGAAGCGATTGACGACCCGGAAACAAAGCCGGGCGACTGTGTGCTTAGCGCACCAAGCATGTTCCGTGTTGCGGAACTGATGGGCGAAGCCATGCAAAGAGTGCAGCACAAATATCATGACACGCTTGAACAGCGCAAAGAAAGCAGCTCAGCGTCAATCATGGTCGGCGGGCAACGCAAGGGCGGGGCACAGCGCCTGTTTTTAATTTATGCGGCGGGCAACTTTATAGAAGCGACCGAAGACACGCCTTATTTGCAGATCGGCGAACACAAATACGGAAAACCGATCCTCGATCGTGTGATCACGCCAGAAACCCCGATTGCCGATGGCGTAAAGGCAGCCTTGCTATCGATGGATTCGACCCTGCGTTCGAACCTGTCAGTGGGCATGCCACTTGATCTTGCGGTTCTGCCCGAAGGATCATGCAACTTTTCCGAACATCGCCGGATTGAAGCCGAAGATCCCGCTTTTCGCGCACTTTCAGAAGCCTGGTCACAGGCACTGCGCGAAGCATTCGCCGACATGCCCGACGAAAAGAACGCTTAGAGTCAGAACCTAAGACCAACCAAGACACAAACCCTAAGATGACAAGAACGGGGCAGCATCACATGCTGCCCCGTTTCATTGTTATTTCCGCAACCGGTTCCCGCGAAGCCGACGGCGATGCAACCATCCCTCGACACGGGCCAGATGCCCGGCCTGCGTGGGATGATCATGGGTCAAAAGCCTGTAAACCCAGACCTTGATGCACCCCGCAACAAAGAACCACCCCAACGCATAACCCCACACAATCAATGCATGGTACCAGCCAATTGGTGGCACAAACCAACCATAAACGGCCGCAAGCGTCCCGATCACCTGTGTTGTCTCTGTCGCGACAAACAGCTTCCAGCTTGGATAGGGTTTCTGCCAGAAATATCCTTTGTGACGGGTCAGATAAATCGTCAGATGCCCGGCCACCAAAAGCTTAAGAAACACCAACGCCTGAACTTCATGAGGCGGCAAATGCAGCCAGACATCAGCCACCCATAACACACCAAAAGACGACACCACCCCGATACCACCCAGCAAGCAGGCCATCGTCAGGGTATTGGCCATATTCCAGCGCACCGGGCGCGGCGCAACATCGGCATTATCATAGGCGATCATCATGATCGGAAAATCATTCAGCAACGCCAGCAACACGATCATCACCGCCGTCACGGGATAGAAATTGAACACCAGGATCGAGATCGTCATAAACAGCAAAACCCGGATCGTTTCCGAAATACGGAACGTCGCATAGCTGTTCATGCGCCCGAAAATACGCCGCGATTCTTCGATGGCCGACGTAATCACCGAAATACCGGGTGCTGTCAGGACAAGATCCGCTGCTGCACGTGCAGCATCCGTCGCATTCGACACGGCGATACCGATATCAGCCTGCTTTAACGCCGGGGCATCGTTCACACCATCACCGGTCATGCCAACGATATGGCCACGGTCCTGTAATTCACGCACAATCGCATATTTATGCTGGGGAAAAACGCGGGCAAACCCATCAGCCTGCTCAATCGCCTGCGAATTGCGCGGACGATCATCTTCATCGAAAACCTCGTCAGCGGGTAAAATATTTTGACCCAAGCCAAGCTGCCCGGCGATTTCACGGCCAATGGCCTCGTGATCCCCGGTAATCATGCGGACATCGACACCTTTGGCGCGCAATTCGGCAATTGTCGCGGCTGCGTCCTCGCGCGGGGGGTCAAACAAGGACAGCAAACCAATGAATTGCCATTTACCTGCTTGATCTGTTTGCGCAACAGCAAGCGCGCGAAAGCCACGCTTTGCCATTTCGTCAATTGCCTTCATCACCGATGCATATTCGGTCAGGCTGGTAATGTCCTTGCCTTCGCCGTTTAGCAGCAATGAAAGGATCGCCTGCGGCGCGCCCTTGGCCACCTGAAACTTTAATCCGTCATGAGCAATGATTGCCTCTGCCCGTTTACGAACCGGGTCAAATTGCCGAAATGAAACAACGTCATACCCCACAAGGGCATCCGTGTTGCCAAGGGATGCATAAATCGCTAAATCAATAGGGTCATGGCTGTCGGCTTCGGAAGCCAGTGCTGCCATCCGCAAAATATCGTCTTGCGAGGCCCCGCCGATAAGAACAGGTGCCCCCACGGTCAAACGATTTTGGGTCAGCGTTCCGGTCTTGTCCGAACACAGAATGTCCATACCGGCCATTTCTTCGATCGAGACAAGGCGCGATACGATTGCCTTCATTTTGGCCAGTTTTTCGGCGCCCACGGCCATCGTCACCGACAAAACCGTTGGCAGCGCAACCGGAATGGCCGCGACCGCAAGAATCAATGCAAAAAGAAGCGATTCCGTGATCGGATCACCACGATACAGTGCAACCGTCATGATCAGTGCGATCAATCCAATCGTCACCAAAATCAGGAAATTACCAATGCGCAGCACGGCACGCTGGAAATGCGATGCCTTGCCCGCCGTCTGCACCAAGCGCGCTGTCTTGCCAAGATAGGTCGCCATACCGGTTGCGGTCACGATCGCATCCATCTGCCCCTGACGGGCAATTGAACCGGAATAGGCAATGTCTCCGACCTTTTTATCAAGCGCAAGCGACTCGCCTGTCAGGGCAGATTGATCAACACGCAAATATTCCCCGGAAATCAGCCGCACATCCGCAGGAATAATATCGCCAAGTTTCAAACGGATAATATCCCCCGGCACCAGACCGGATGCCGGAATATCCCCCCATGTGGCATCACGGCGAACACGTGCTTCGGGTGCCAACCGCTGTCTTAGCGCTGCAATCGCATTGCCGGCCTTGTATTCCTGCCAAAATCCAACCGCGACATTCAAAAACAACATGACCAAAATGATCGCAAAATCCGACCAATGCTGCACCGCAGCGGATAATATGGCCGCAATCTCGATCATCCAGGGGATCGGCCCCCAGAAAAAACCCGCAAGTTTCCGCCATACGCTGGTTTCATTTTCCGGCAATCGGTTTTCGCCAAATTCAACAATCCGCTTTTCGGCTTCTTGTGCTGACAAACCTTGCTGCGGATCTGTTTGCAAACGATCTGGATTAACCGGCACGTCATCCACAGCAGTCTTTTGATCAAACATTGGCGTCGCTCACTTTGGGAAGGATAAAAAAGTTCTAATACCTACCGCACTGCACAACATTGAGACGCATCAATGTTTATCGACAATTCCGCGTTTGCTAATTATCTATAAAATCATGAAAACCGGCAAAGGCAACGGTCACCGCCAAGGCCAATTCGTACTTTACGGGGAAAAGTGCCTGACCACGCCAAACCCCGAACAAGATAGCGACACAACCCTGTTCGCAGCACTTGGCCCCATCACGGCCACCTGACAAAATCTTTGGAAATCTAGTGCTGCCAAATAGTGCGTTTTGTCTGCATAGACAAATTGACGAAGGCCGCCAACTTGCGTGCCTTCACCAGGTTTTCATGGAAACAATATCGGGAAATTCAGTTGGCTTCGGCCGTTTCGCGGGGCTGATAGATAAAGCCATGCGCAGGGTAAACCCGGCCAAACGTCCCAATGGTGTTCATCATCCGGACTTGGGACCAGTCATTGTTTGGCGATACATCGACAACTGGCTGGCGGTAATGCACCTTACCACGTGTCCGTGAATTGCTGCCCCAATTGGCATGATTGACCATGATCCGGCGACTGTCGAGGATGGCCGATACCACGGCGACATGGCCATATTTCAAACGCGATGTTTTCTTAAGCGTCAAAACCGCCCCAACTTCTGGCTGCTTGCCACGTTGATAAGCGTTTTTCGCCTGCCCCCACCATGTCCATGCATCACCATAAATCGCGATCCCGGAAACGGCACGGGCATAAGGGACACATTGCAGAAATTCGTCTGTCGGGGCGAAGGGAATTAACCGCGATGATGGCAGGCTAATATTCGTAACCGTCGAAACTTGATCATTTCCAAGGCTGGCATTGGGTTTTGGGGTACTTGCCGATGCAAAACATCCAGACAAAAGCACACAAAGTCCGATGACGAAAGCCAACCGCATGCGAAGTTCCCCCAAAAGGCATGATCAGGCACCCTAACCCGACGAGTTTTAAACAAGCGTTTACAAAGCGCCCTGAAAAACACGATCAATTAGACGTTTCTGTGGCAGGCTTCACATCCATTGCACCAATTCGACGTAATCGCCAAAGTCCGGTAATCGCCGCACACAGGATCAAAACCCCCGATCCACATGCGGTATATTGAATTTTCCCGACCTCGGATATTGCGCCCAACATGGTCCCGCCCAATGCAATTCCGCCAAAGGTTGTCGCACTCCAAAAACTCATGACGCGCCCGCGCAACTTATTATCCACAGTCAATTGCAAGGCCGTCTGCGACCCGACCCCGACTGCGGTCAGGCCAAAACCCGTCACCGCAACCAGAACCACCGCCAGTTCGTACCAAGGGGCAAAGCCAAGCCCCACCATGCCACATCCCGCAGCAAAGGCGCCGATGATCGATATCCGTTGAAAATGGGCCGGATCGGATTTGACACGCGATAACATAAAGGCCGAGGCCACCGCACCAACACCACTTGCCGATGCCAACATGCCAAGCCCGGTGACACCGCGATCATAGACCGCCTCGGCAAACACCGGCAGCAGTTCGACCATGCCCGTACCGACCAATGCCACAAAACATGACAGAGCCAGAACCGAGCGGATCACCCGATGGTGAATGGCATAATTTGCACCATCGACAAGAGCTGCGAAAACCCGCCTGCTTTTGGCATCTGGTGCCCGTTCAACATGAATGCGCACCGTCGCCAAGACAAAAATCATCGGAATATAGGTTAGCGCATTGATCATAAAAGCCGCACCCGTGCCCCATGTGGCAATGACAACACTGCCCACCGCCGGGCCGACCAAACGGGAAATATTGAAATTCATCGCGGCATAGGTCAATGCGCGGCTCATGAATTCGCGCGGGACAATAACCGGCACCAGCGAAAGCCGTATTGGCGTCATCGCACTGCCCAGTACCCCATTGACCCCGGCCAGAACCAACATCCAAAACAAATTGATTTGCCCGGCAATCGACAACCCCATCAACAAGAACGCTGTTGCTGTCATCATCAGGTTAAGCACCACCGCCGTTCGACGCAGATCAACCCGATCCGCCATAACACCAAATATCGGCCCCAATAAAAAAGCAGGGGCAAAATTAAGGGCTGCAATCAACCCGGTCCAAAATGCCGACCCGGTCAATGTCCACGCCAACCAGGACATCGCAATTTTTTGAATCCACAGCCCTTGGGTGGTGATGCATTGCCCAATCAGAAACAGAACAAAATTGCGATCCCGAAAAATGGATTTGGATATATCGGACGTATCCGGCATTGCAGATGGCGTACTTTCAGGCGAGTTATTACGGTCTTCTGGCGTTTCGGGGACCGGTGGGCACACAGGATTTCCAATTCTCATGATGGGGCGGGATCATGTTGTTCCGGGGGGCCATGCATGGGCGGATGGACCACTGATTTGCAAACAGCCGTAATTTGAAAGGCACAGCCGATTATAGAGATACACAAAAAGACGTGCCACAGATTGTTCGCCACAAACGTGCAACCGGCCTTCCAAAATCCAGTCTAGCACCACATATTTATCAACAACGAAACAACCGCATTCAATCATAACGCCAACTAATACGGCACATATGCCTTTGAGGCACCGTCACCCATGCATCAGAATTTTCGAGAAATCGAACGCGAAAAATTTGCGATCCGAACTCAGACCTGCGAATGGACGATAAGGGCCATGAGCGCATTACGCGCCAAAGTCCATATCAACATCAAGATGCATGGCGACCGTGATCATCTGTCCCAGGGCGACATTTTCATGTTCAACCATTTCGCCCGGTTTGAAACCTTTATTCCGCAATATCTGATTGCGCTTGAAACCGGGGTGTTTTGCCGGTCCATCGCGTCGGGCGAATTCTTTGCCGAGGACAGCACCTTTTCGCGCTATCTTCGTGCGCTTGGCGGTGTGCCCAACGATTATGAACGCCTGTTGCCATTTCTGGCCGAGGAAATTTTACGGGGCGGCAAAGTCGTCGTTTTCCCCGAAGGCGGCATGGTCAAAGACCGTCGCGTTCTTGAAGCCGAACGTCCCCATCCCAAACGCCCCGATTACAGTATCTATTCCCGAAGTGCGGATCAACGTCGCGCCCATCACACCGGTGCCGCCCTGTTGGGGTTATGCATTGACGGCTTTAAGGTTGGGCTTTCGATGTTGCTTGATAAAGGCCACCACGACGAACTTGATCGTTGGGCCACGGCCATCGATACCACACCTGAAAAACTCAAGATCGCCATTGCAAAACCAACCCTGATGTTCCCGGCCAATATTACCTTCCACCCCTTACGCGTTGATCAAAACCTTTTGGCACGCGGGGCGGATCTGTTTGCCGGCGGGCTTAGCCCCAAGGTTGCCGAAGAACTGATTGTTGAAAGCAATTTGCTGTTTCGTCAGACCGATATGGATATCCGCCTTGGCAAGCCGGTTGACCCACGCCGACAATATAACTGGATTGATCGGCGCATGCTGGCCCATCGCATACAAACGGCGACCTGTATCGATGACCTGTTCCGTCCGACCAAAACACTGAAAAGAATTCCAGATCGCATCACACAATATGCCATCAACCGTCATATTCGTCCGCTTCGTGATCATTGCATGTCGGTGATGTATTCCAATCTGACCCTAAACGTCAGCCATTTGGCATCCAGACTGATCATGATGTGGCTTGCCGATGGTGTCACCGAAGTCGACATCGCCCATTTTGACCGGACCCTTTATCTGGCCATCAAAAACGTCCAGCAGGCCGAAGAAATCCATCTACATCGTGGCATGCGTAACCCGGCCGATTACGTCGGCATCTTTGATCTGAAATGCCCGCAAATTCGCGAATATATTGATGCTGCGGTACGGCTTGGACTGATTGCGCGGTCCGAAGGCAAATATTGTTTCCTGCCAAAACTGCAACAAGAAGCCACCTTTGACCAAATTCGCATGGATAACCCGATCATGGTCTATGCCAATGAAATGGCTCCGATCCATACGGCATGGACCGCATTGGAAAAGGCGCGTGGCGACATCGATCACCTGACCCCGCGCGATTTCGCCAAACGCCGGTTTGACGATGAAATCCGGGCATGGCAATGGAACCGCGCGAAATATCAAAAACCGAAATATGCCGCGATCAACCAACAAGAAACCGCCACCGCCGACAGCCGCCCTTATTTGCTGCTGCCCAATGGAAGCGACCATTTCACCACTGGTGTTCTCGTCGTTCATGGTTTCTTGGCATCCCCGGCTGAACTTCGCACCCTTGGTGATCGTCTTGCCGCAAAAAATTACGCCGTTCTGGGGGTTCGCCTTGCCGGGCATGGTACATCCCCCCATGAATTACAAAAGCGCCCATGGACAGACTGGCTTGCATCGGTACGACACAGTTATGAAATCCTGTCGGCGTTTTGCGACAATGTCATTATTGTCGGCTTTTCAACCGGCGGGGCGTTATCGGCCATTCTGGCCGCCGATCAGCCCGAAAAGCTTGCCGGGCTTGTGATGGCATCGACGCCGCTTAAATTCCGCAACCGCAACCTTATGTTTGTGCCGTTGCTTTATGGCGCCAACAAATTGATGGGGTGGGTGCCCTCGGCACAGGAACGGCTTAGCTTCCGGCTAAATGAATCGGAACATCCCGAAATCAATTACCGCAACATTCCAATTGGCGGTCTTCATAACCTGCGTCAGGCGGTTTCCGAAATGCGCGACCGCCTGCCTGATATTGCCTGTCCAACCCTGATCTTGCAGGGTGATAACGATCAGGTTGTCGACCCGGCCAGCGCCACCCTGATCAAACGCCATGCCACCAATTGCAGCGATATCGACATCCAAATCCTGAATTCTGATCGCCACGGCATATTAAACGAAGATATCGATGGTGCCATTGACCGGGTGATCGATTTTGTTATCAAAACCGCCCCCACCAATGCCGCCCTGATACAGACCATTCCCGCCGAATAAACGAAACAAACCAGCCAAGATCAAACCCGATACCTGCCATCACCAGCCCCCCAAAACTTGGCCATAGAAGGTCATCGGTATGAACACACATCATGGATGCCCCCAAAACCAATCCTGAACCAATACAGAACGAAACCATATCGCCGCGTTGTCACACCCTGTCTTTGCTTGACTCCTAGCTGCTTTTTCCTAACTTTGGATCCATGGATACAAATAAAATTACTAAAATCCTTCAGGATGAAATCGAAACTGGCATCCTTGGCCCCGGCATAGTCCTTAAACAGGAAATGCTGGCCGAACGATTTGGTGTTAGCCGCCAACCCATACGCCAGGTATTGGAACGACTTCTGACCCATGGACTTCTGACCAAACGATCTGATCGCAGTTTGGCGGTTAATGGCCTAAGTGCCAAGGAAGTCCGAAATTTATCGCAGATTCGGATCTCGCTAGAAGCAATGGCGCTTAGCCTTGCGATCCCGCATTTGGTCCCGCGCGATTTGCGCAAGGCGCGCCGCCTGAACGAAGACCTGCAAGAAGAAGATAGCCCGTCAACCATCGAAGAACTTGATATTGCGTTTCACCAAACCCTGTATGCGCCGTGCAACAATCCCCGTCTGGTGCAGATGATTATGGATTTGCGCCGCGAAGCCCGGCGGTCCTACTACCGTCAGCCCAAAGGTTCCTGGTCGCGCGCCGCATTTTACAAAGAACACGAAGCCCTTTTGAACGCCTGTGCCGATGGTAATGTCGAACACGCAGTTTCGATCCTTATGACCCATATCGGAATCACATCAGGCAACCTTGTCCAAGCCAACGACATGGGAGAACCGTAATGAGCCGTTTTAGCGCAGAAGTCACATGGAAGCGCGACGGTGCCACCTTTACCGATCGCCGTTACAGCCGCGGTCACATCTGGCGTTTTGATGGTGGTGCCGAAGTCCCCGCCTCCGCATCGCCCCATGTCGTACCGCTGCCCTATTCGATTGAAGAAAATGTCGATCCTGAAGAAGCCTATGTCGCCGCACTTTCAAGCTGCCATATGCTGTTCTTTCTTGATTTTGCATCCCGCAAGAAATTTGTCGTCGACAGCTATGTTGATAGCGCAAATGGTGTGATGGAAAAGCAAGATGGCAAAACCCTCGTCACCCGGGTCGAACTATGCCCAAAGGTCACATATACCGGCACAGCGCCTTCGCCCAAGGTCGAAGCCGAGTTACACCACGCAGCACATGACGCCTGCTTTCTTGCCAATTCGGTCAAAACCGACATCAGTATCAAGCTCGCCCAGATATAAATAAATGGCCGATCACGATACCGGTCTTCAGATCCCGTTGATTTGGTGATTTACCGCCAGTTTATGGCTTGATCGCACAGATGGCATAACGATGCTGTGCCCCGCGTTCCAACCCCTTGGCAAGGCCAAGATGCTTTGACTGGGCACGATGAATTTGCCGCATGTTAAAATCAGTCGTTACCGGATCAAACCCGGCGGATTTCAACATTTCACAAACCGCATCGGCCCGGGCACCCTGGGAAAAATGCACGCGCGCCAGAATATCCCGATGGGTTTTAATCTGCGGCGTTTCATCAATCACACGCTTTAATCCGATGGCGTGTAAAAGGTTGGCCATCGTCTTGTTCAGCGTACTCATCCAGGTCGGTGAAACGAAATCCCCATCAACAATCAAAAGCTTGCCACCGGGTTTTAGAACCCGCAACCATTCGGCAAAGGCCATGGCGGGATCAACCAGCGTCCAAACCAGATGGCGGGTCACAATCACGTCGTAACTATCATCATCTTCAAACGTATTTTCGGCATCCCCTAAAAGAAACCGAATATTTGACTGGCGTAATTTCGACTTGTCCCGCGCCTTGGCCAGCATCGCTTCCGACCAATCAAGGCCGGTTACGTCAAAGCCCAGATCATGCAGCAAATGGCTGATAACGCCGGTTCCGCTGGCAAGATCAAGCGCGCGTCTAACCGTTCCATCACCAAGCACCCCATCGCCCAGATGACGGCGAAACAAATCGTGCCAAGCCAAACGTTCCTGATCGGAAAAAATTTCGTGCCCTGGTTGATCATCAAAGGTCACGGCCCGCATCGACCAATATTCCCTGATCTCGTCGCGCAGATTGAAATTGCCTGATTGCGTCATTTTGGTCCAGTCACCCCTGATATCCCGACACGGTCACTATGAATTACATATTAAGGTGCAAACCCGCCCAACCCAACCGATACCGGCACGGATATCCATCAACCTGAAAATTATGCAATAAATGCAAAAAAGATTGATTTGCATTCTCAATAAATGATAATGCCGCCGTCAGGCAATCCTAAAAAAGGTACGGGGATGAAAATTTTTGGCGCTATTGCTGCCGTTGCATTCATGGTCGCGGGGACCGTTCATGCCGCAGAAACCATCAAAATCACGGATGTTACGGGCCGTCAGATCAACGTCAAAGTTCCAGCTGAAAAACTTATCCTTGGCGAAGGCCGCCTGATTTATGGTCTTGCGACGCTTGATAGCGCAGATCCGTTCAAACGAGTCGTTGGTTGGCGCGATGACCTGAAAAAGGCCGACCCACAGGGTTATGGCCTTTACGCCGCCAAATATCCGGCGATTGACAGCCTGCCGACCTTTGGCGGTATCAAGGACGGCACATTTGATATCGAACAGGCAATATCGCTTAACCCCGATGTCGTTGTGATGAACCTTGAATCCAAGGGTGCTACCGAAGACGCCAGCCTTGATAAAAAACTCGCCGCGGTTGGCATTCCGCTGATCTATATCGACTTCCGCGAATCACCGATGAAGAATACCGAAACCAGCATGCGTATTCTGGGTCAGTTAACCGGTCTGCAAGCACGCGCCGAAGAATTCATCAAATTCCGTGCCGACCATATCAAGCTGATTACCGATCGCCTGGCCAAGGCAGACCCGAAAAAACCTGATGTCTTTATCGAACGTGCTGCGGGTTATTCCGATGAATGCTGCATGTCGTTTGGCAACGAAAATTTCGGGAAAATGGTTGAATTTGCCGGTGGCAAAAACATTGCCGCCGATATCATTCCGGGCACCTTTGGCACAATCAATCCGGAACAGGTTGTTGCAAGCGATCCAGACCAGTTTGTTGGCACCGGCGGTGATTGGGAAGCATATGCACCCGGTATGGGCTGGGTGCCTGTTGGCCCGGGTGCCGATATGAAAGAAGCCAAACGCAAATTGATCGGCCTAACGGAACGCCCAGCATTTCAGGATATCAAAGCCACCAAAAACCACAATATCCACGTGGTTTGGCATCAGTTCTATAACAGCCCCTATCAGTTCGTCGTGATCGAACAGATGGCCAAATGGTTCCACCCGGACCTGTTTGCCGATATCGATCCGGAAAGCTCGTTCCGCGAACTGCATGAACGTTTCCTGCCGATTGATTATCAGCCGGGCTACTTCATTTCCATCGACGATCAGAACTGATTTCCATGACCGTTGAACAAACCAAAAACCTGACCGGGAGCGCGCATTACAAAGCGCGCTCCTTGCGTCGTATCCTGATCCTAAGCGGCATGACAATTGCCCTGTTCCTGTCCTTTGCCGTCGATCTGGCAACCGGGCCGGCCAATTATCCGCTTCGTGATGTGATCTTTGCCCTGTTGAACCCATCCGATGTTAGCGACCAATTGCGCGTTGTGATTTGGGAAATCCGCATGCCGGTTGCCCTGATGGCACTGACCGTTGGTGCAGCCCTTTCAACGGCGGGCGCACAGATGCAGACCATTCTTGCCAATCCGCTGGCCAGCCCGTTTACACTGGGCATTTCCGCCGCAGCAGGGTTTGGCGCGGCAATGGCGCTGGTTCTTGGGGTTGCGATCCTGCCAGCTTTTGTTGAATTCATCATTCCGATCAATGCATTTATCATGGCGATGGCAACCGCCCTGATCATTCATTTTTTCAGCCGCATGCGCGGTGTAACGGTTGAAACCATTGTTCTGCTTGGCATTGCGCTGGTGTTTACCTTCAATGCGCTGCTGGCTTTGCTGCAATATCTTGCCAGCGAACAGGCACTGGCCGCTGTTGTCTTCTGGACAATGGGCAGTCTGGTCAAAGCGACCTGGTCAAAAGTCGCCATTACCGCCATTGCCGTCGCCATTGCCCTACCACTTTTCACCCGACAGGCATGGGCACTGACCGCCCTTCGTCTTGGCGATGCCAAGGCCGAAAGCTTTGGAGTAAATGTCCAGTCACTGCGCCTTAAGACCATGTTGCTCGTCAGTCTTCTGGCGGCAATTCCGGTATCGTTTGTCGGCACCATCGGCTTTATTGGTCTGGTCGGGCCGCATATTGCGCGTATGCTGGTCGGCGAAGATCAACGTTTCTTCCTGCCGGCCTCGGTGCTGTGTGGAGCTTTGATCCTGTCGGCAACATCCGTGCTGAGCAAACTGATCATTCCCGGTGCGATCCTTCCGATTGGTGTGATTACCGCACTTGTCGGTGTGCCGTTCTTTTTCTCGCTGATTTTCGCAAGCAGGAGGAAATCTTGGTAACACTTCGGCTTGAAGACCTTGGGACGCGCTATGGCCGTACCTATGTGGTTTCCGGTGTCACCACCCCTGTTCTGACCGGTGGCGGGTTAACCGCTGTGATCGGCCCGAATGCGGCCGGTAAATCAAGCCTGTTCAAGCGCATCGCCGGTCTTGCCAAGGGCACAGGCCAGGTCCATGTCGAAACACAGGATTATAACCGCAATACGATCTGCTATATGCCACAGGATACAGGGTCAAATGCGGTTCTGTCGGTTTATGAATCGGTAATTTTGGCGGCCAAACAAGGATCGTCGCTTCGCGTTCGGGCCGATGAACTGACCCGGATCGATGATATTCTGGCGGCCCTTCGCATATCCGACCTTGCGGCGCGTAATCTTGGCGAGCTTAGCGGCGGTCAACGCCAATTGGTTGCAATCGCCCAAACACTAATTCGCGATCCAAAAATTCTTCTGATGGATGAACCGACCTCGGCCCTTGATCTGCATCGCCAGATGGAGGTCCTGACCTTCATGCGCAATATTGCCCAAAACCGAAAGATGATCGTCCTGATTGCCATTCACGATCTCAACCATGCCCTGCATTATTGTGATCATGCCTTGGCAATTGCCAACGGCAAAATGGTGACATTCGGACGCAGCGAAGACGTCATCAATCGTGATCTTTTACGCGATGTTTATCAGGTCGATGGCGAGGTTGAACACAACTCGCTCGGGCAACGTCATATCGTGCTGCGCGGCACGGTCACCGGCAGCAAAGATACAAACCTGATGGCTGCCCAGTAAAGCTGACCATCCGGCCCGGAAATATAGATATCTTTTCCGGATTCTGTTTGGTTTGACGGCCAATCTGGAACCTTGGGCTTTAACCCCAGATTTTGGCCTATATCCCGGCCATACGTTCAAAGCCGTTTGCTGTCATGCTCGGTTCGAATTCTGTGATGACATAATCGGCAAGATCATGACGATGGAAAGGATCGCCTTTCAAGGTTTCTTGCAATCGATCACGATCACCACCAGCCATGATAATCCCGCCGTCGCGCGGTATCTTGCGCCCTGACACAATAAAGACACCACTGGCATATCCGGCCTTTAACCATTCAACATGTTCGGCCAAATGAGCATCGATCTGATCAAGCGGCACCTTGTAGGTCAGTGAAACAATAAACATGCACTTTTCCTGTATCGGGAATGTGGCAAAGACACCGCCAAAACACCAGGACCGCAAAATGCGGATGCATTATCGGGAATTGCCAAATTCGTTAAGCGCACGTTCCATCCGGCTTGCATGTGCCGCTTCGACGCGTGCAAGGCTTTCAAACCAATCAGCGATGTCGTCAAAACCTTCTTCACGTGCCGCGCGCGCCATTTCTGGATACCGGTTTTCGGCCTCGTTTTTTTCATCGATCAATGCTGCTTCAAGATTAAGGCGCGTGGTTCCGATGGATTGGCCTGTCGCCGGATCCCCAACCTGTTCAAGAAATTCAAGATGCCCGAAAGCATGACCTGTTTCGGCTTCGGCGGCCGCCCGGAACATTTCGGCGACCTCTGTGTAACCTTCAATATCCGCCTGCTGTGCGAAATAAAGATAACGGCGATTGGTCTGCGCCTCGGCCGCGAATGCCGCGCGAAGATGTTGCTCGGTACGTGTTCCCTTAAGCACCATTATGGGCTTCCTTTTTTTCATTCTGGTCTAAGAAGGCATTGTCGGTCCGCTAGGGGATACCAACAAAAATGCGGCGGTCCCTATTGGCACCACCGCTTCTGTATTTGTCTTTGAAACCACACCCGTCAAGCACTGAAGGGACGTTTTCCACCTTTCAGGGTGGTTTTCATCAGTCCGTCATTTCCCTGTTACCGTGTGGCTATATTCACGCCATATCACGGTCGAAAAACACCGGTTACGTTCAATCAAGCAGCAACAGTACGTGCCGACTGGCGCCGCAGGCGGAACACCAGATCAACAGATTCCAGCTCAGTCCCGCGCGGCATATTCGGAATACGCGCCAGTTGGACCGCATCGGCGGGAATATCGCACAACATACCATCTTCCTCGCAATAGAAATGATAATGCGGGCTGGTATTGGTATCGAAATACGACCGACCGGAATCAATGACGATTTCATTCAAAAGATCGGCATCCGTAAACTGGTGCAACGTGTTGTAAACCGTTGCCAGCGAAACCTTTATATTCTGGGTCATCGCCTCGGAATGAAGCTGTTCAGCTGTGATATGGCGATGGCCATTGTCAAACAGCAAACGGGCCAATGCCAAACGTTGACGGGTCGGACGCAATCCGGCCTCTTTCAAACGGTTCAGAGCATGGGTATATGGACGCGGGTTGGTCGTCATGAAATTGTCCCTTCATACGCATTCCGGGCCCGGTTACGTTCCGGTTCCCGATTAAATCCAAGCGTATATTAGGGAACCTCTACGCGTCTTTCTTTGATTTTGATCAACTCCAATCATACCATCCCAAAGCGTTAACTGACCCGCTGCCCATTAAAAAAGGGCCGGAAATACCGGCCCTTTTGAAATCTGCGTCTAATTTATTGGCCTAGTCGCCAGTCGCAATCCGATCAACCAGCTGTTTGACCGTCGGGACGAAACCGTTGGCATAGAACGGATCCTGACCAAATTTATAGGCGTTGTGACCGGCAAACATCAGTTCATGATCAACCGCGGCACCATGTGCAATGTTCTGCAAGGTTTTCTGGATGCAGAATGAACGCGGATCGGCGCGCTTGCCTGTGGTGCCTTCGTTCTGTTCCCAATTCGAAAACGCACATTGCGACAAACAACCCATGCAGTCGATCTGATCTTTCTTGATGCCAAGCGCACTTTCAGGTGTGACAAAGACCATGGTCTCGTCCGGGGTCGCCATGCCTTCGGTATAACCCGCGGCAAGCCATGCCCGAACCTTGTCAGCATCGTCTTCACGAACATAGATCGGACGACCACGACGGCCCAACGGAATGCCAACATGCAGATCGGCTTCTGCGGCACGTGAATAACGGACCTGACGGTCGGAACGCTGATGCAAATCTTCGAGAAAATCGTTGCGAACGGCCGAGCTATAGAAACCGGTCGGGCTGAATTTATGCAGCGAAACATCACCGTCTTGCAACGACAGAAGACGATTTTTCCATTCTTCGGAAATCTCGCTTTCCTTGGTCAGAAGCGGACGGGTCCCGTACTGGAATGCAACAGGTGCGACTTCCGGATTGTCGAGCCAGTCTTCGTAATCACGCAGGAACCAAACCCCACCGGCCATGATGATCGGAACATCATGCAAACCGACCGAATTCATATAGGTCCGAAGTTCTGCGACACGCGGGAACGGGTCTTCAGCAACCAAAGGATCTTCGGAATTTGATAGCCCATTATGGCCACCGGCAAGCCATGGATCTTCATAGACCACACCGCCCAGCCATTCCGGAGTTTTCTTATACGCACGCAGCCACAATGCGCGGAAAGCACGTGACGACGAAACGATCGGGTAATAATACACGCTATACTGGGCGGCGATCTGCGCCACTTTATAGGGCATGCCAGCCCCACAGGTCACGCCATGAACAAGACCCTTGGTCCCTTCAAGCACGCCGCGCAGAATTTCTTCGGCGCCACCCATTTCCCACAGAACGTTCATATGCAGGCGGCCTTCGCCGCCGCGAACTTCATGCGCAATCTGTGCCTGAGCAATACCGCCACGAATACCATAGGCGATCAGTTCCTGATGGCGTTCACCACGGGTTTTTCCGATGTAATCAACCGGAACCATATTGCCATTTTTGTCATAGGAGTCGGCATTGACGGCGGAAAACGTCCCGATGCCACCAGCAGCTGCCCATGCGCCGGAACTTTTACCCGTTGTAACAGCGATGCCCTTGCCACCTTCAACCAGCGGCAAGACCTCTTTTCCCGACATGACGAGCGGTTTAAGGGCTTTCAAATTCGTCTCTCCCGTTCGGCTTTTCATCGCCAGCGATGCCCCAAGCATCGCATTTGGAACCCGGACGGCGTGTTATTATTATCGCCGTCCGGTATATCAGATCAGATTATTCAGCGTCGCCGGCTTCAAGATCGGCACCGGTTTCCTGGTCAACGCGTTTCATCGACAATTTGATCTTGCCGCGATCATCAAAACCGATGACCTTAACCTTGACCGCATCGCCGTCTTTGACGACATCAGAAACCTGTTTGACGCGTTCCTGAGCCAGTTCAGAGATATGAACCAGACCATCGCGTGCACCGAAGAAGTTGACGAAGGCGCCAAAATCAACAGCTTTAACAACCTTACCATCATAGATATGGTTCAATTCAGGTTCTGCAACGATCGATTTGATCCAATCAACAGCCTGCTTGCCTTTGGCACCATCGGTATGTGCCACAGTGATCGAGCCATCGTCTTCGATATCGACTTTCGCACCGGTTTCTTCGCAGATTTCACGAATGACCTTGCCGCCTGAACCGATAACGTCACGGATCTTGTCGCGCGGGATCGAGAACTGGGTGATGGTCGGCGCATTGTCCGAAACTTCACCACGTGCTTCTGGCAGTGCTTTGGACATTTCACCAAGAATATGCAGACGACCATCACGGGCCTGGCCCAAAGCGATCTTCATGATTTCCTGGGTAACCGACGTAATTTTGATGTCCATCTGAAGCGAGGTAATACCGTTTTCGGTACCTGCAACCTTGAAGTCCATGTCGCCAAGGTGATCTTCGTCACCCATGATGTCGGAAAGAACGGCGAAATCGTCGTCTTCCTTGATCAGGCCCATGGCAATACCGGCAACCGGGGTTGCCAGCGGAACACCGGCATCCATCATTGCAAGCGAGGTTGCGCAAACAGTCGCCATCGAGGACGAACCGTTTGATTCGGTAACTTCCGAAACGATACGAACCGTATAAGGGAACTGATCCTTGGTCGGCATCAACGGATGAATGGCGCGCCATGCCAGTTTACCATGGCCGATTTCACGACGTCCCGGCGAACCCATGCGACCAGCTTCACCAACCGAGTAGGGCGGGAAGTTGTAATGCAGCATAAAGTTTTCACGGTATTCACCGTCAAGTGCATCAACGATCTGTTCATCCTGGCCGGTACCAAGGGTCGCAACTGCAAGCGCCTGGGTCTCGCCACGGGTGAAGATCGCCGAACCGTGCGAACGCGGCAGGACCGAAACTTCGCCAATGATCGGGCGAACGTCCGAACCCGAACGACCGTCAATACGTTTGCCGGTTTTCAGGATTGCACCGCGAACGATGTCTTTTTCCAGGTTTTTGATAACCGTGGAAATCTTGCCTTTAAGATCGTCAGCAATTTCTTCGCTGGCCAGTTTGGCAACGATTTCAGCCTTGGCTTCGGCAATAGCAGCAGAACGCTCCTGTTTGACAACATGGCCATAAGCCTTGGTCAGAGCATCGGTGCCGATAGAAGCAACTTTTGCGGCCAGCGCATCATAGCCATCCGGAAGTTCAGCAATGGCACGCGGCTCTTTGGCAGCGTCTTCGGCCAGATCAATGATCAGGTCAAGAACCGACTGGAACTGTTCATGGCCAAATTTAACAGCACCAAGCATGATTTCTTCCGAAAGCTCGCTGGCTT
The DNA here is from genome assembly GCF_002115745.1 of Thalassospira alkalitolerans. Lineage (GTDB taxonomy): Bacteria > Pseudomonadota > Alphaproteobacteria > Rhodospirillales > Thalassospiraceae > Thalassospira > Thalassospira alkalitolerans. The sequence goes on along the minus strand of NZ_JFKB01000001.1, from coordinate 412,632 downwards.
CAGATTCAACCATCATCACGCCATCACGAGTACCGGCAACAATCAGATCAAGATCGCTTTCTTTAACCGATTCCGGTGACGGGTTCAGAGTGTATTCGCCGTCTTTGTAACCAACACGTGCCGCAGCAATCGGGCCAAGGAACGGAAGGCCGGAAATGGTCAACGCCGCCGAGGCACCAATCATGGCAACCACGTCCGGATCGTTTTCCATGTCATGGGACAGAACGGTACAAACGATCTGGGTTTCGTTACGGTACTGCGGGTGGAAAAGCGGGCGGATCGGACGGTCAATCAGACGCGAAACCAGGGTTTCTTTTTCTGAAGGACGACCTTCGCGCTTAAAGAAGCCACCCGGGATTTTACCGGCTGCAAAGGCTTTTTCCTGATAGTTCACGGTCATCGGGAAAAAATCGATATCCGGACGCGGAGACTTGGCACCAACAGCGGTACACAGAACAACAGTTTCGCCATAGGTAACCATAACGGCACCGTCAGCCTGACGCGCGACCTTACCGGTTTCCAGAACCAGTTTGGCGTTGCCCCACTGCATTTCCTTGCGGACGATATTAAACATTATTTTCTCTTCCTCTTCCAAACCTTCAGCGGACCCGGATAGTCATACACGAGTTCCGAACACATTAATTATGAGGCTTTCATAAAAGCTGCATAATTAATGGGTCCGGACCAAGCAAAACAGATCGGCCCATCCGACCCTGCTTTCCCGTGTTGCCCGATCCGCTCGGGACAATAAAAAAAACGACGGCGGAGAGGATAAACCACTCCGCCGCAATTTAAAATTAGCGACGAAGACCGAGGCGCTCGATAACAGTTTCGTAGCGCGACTGGTCTTTACGCTGCAGATATTTCAGCAAGCGACGACGCTGGCCAACCATCATGAGAAGACCACGACGACTATGGAAGTCGTGTTTGTGTTCTTTCATGTGTTCGGTCAGGTTCTTGATCCGTTCGGTCAGGATTGAAACCTGAACTTCAGGGGAACCGGTGTCACCGTCTTTCTGAGCATATTCTTTGATCAGCTCGGCTTTGCGTTCAGCAGTAATCGACATCGGGCATCCTTTCGCCTTTAGAGATTAAAAACACGTACAGGCCGAATTTCGCTGCCACAGATCTCGACCAACGCAACCGCGCGGTTATCAAGCATGGCACAGACGATTTCGTCCTGCACGACGGGCGTTTCGAGGCAACTGCGCTTTGCCACCGCCAACAACCCAACGGGTTGGCCAGAAGCAAGCCGCTGCGCTTCGACTTCGGTCAGGGCCAGCGCCGGGATGTCGTCCAGCGCGGTCTCGACCGGAAGCAATTTCTCCAACACCGCATCCGGTTCCATGGCAAGCAATTCCTCAAGCGGAATAGAGCTTGTTTCAGGAAACGGTCCCGCCGACGTCCGGCGAAGAGCGGATATATAGCCGACACTACCAAGGCGCAGCGCAATATCGCGCGCCAAAGACCGCATATATGCCCCTTTTCCCGAAATAACTTCGAAAACGGCATGATCGCGATCCGGCATATCGACCAGTCGAAGATCCTTGATCAGAATCGGACGCGGTTTAAGCACCACGTCTTCATCGCGACGCGCAAGATCATAGGCACGTTTGCCATTGACCTTGATCGCCGAAAACTTTGGCGGCACCTGCTGGATTTCGCCCGTAAACTCTCCCAGCACAGCCTTGATTTCTTCTGCGTCCGGACGATGATCCGATGTGGCGATAACGTCGCCTTCGGCATCGTCCGTGCTACGTGCTTCGCCGAATTTCAGCGTTACACGATAACTTTTGCTGCCATCCATGACATAGGCAACAGTTTTTGTTGCTTCGCCAAAGGCAATCGGCAGTACACCTGTCGCCAGCGGGTCAAGTGTCCCGCCGTGACCGGCTTTTGCTGCATCAAGCAAACGACGCACCTTGTTGACCACCGTCGAAGACGTGATCTCAAGCGGTTTGTCGACAGCCAGCCAGCCGTTAATGCTTCTACCGCGACGCCGACGCGCCATCAGTCTTCCTCATTCTCAGGGTCGCCCGACGGATCGGCGGCAAGATCCTGTGCGACATGTGGGTCACGCAGGAGGGCACCAATATGGTCGGCGACATCGAAACTTTTGTCTTCAATAAATCGCAATGCCGGTACGTATTTCATATGAACTGTATGCGCCACATGATTACGCAGATGGCCCTTCTGGCGCGTCAGCGCCTTAAGCGAGGTTTCCACCTCGCCCCCGCCAAGTGGCGTAAAGGATACCATAGCATTACGCATGTCCGGACTCAGACTGACGCCGGTAATGGTTACCGGGCGCCGGGTCAGTTCCGGGTCATAAATGTCTCCACGCTCAAGCGCTCGCGACAGGGCCTGGCGGATTTCCTCCGCCACGCGCAACTGTCGCTGGCTTGGTGCTTTGGCCGGTTGCTTCGCCATATTGTCAATCCACCGTCTTAAAGTTCGACGGCGATCTCCTCTTGCTCGAAGCACTCGATCATATCGCCGACCTGCAGATCATTATACTTGGCAAACGACATGCCACATTCATAGCCCTCGCGGACGTCTTTTACTTCATCCTTGAAGCGGCGCAATGTCGACAGATCGCCCGTATGGATCACGATATTGTCGCGAAGCAGGCGAACACCCGCACCACGTTTGACCGTACCTTCGGTAACCATACAACCAGCAATTTTGTTGCCCGAAATTGTAAAGACGTCGCGGATTTCTGCGTAACCCAGGAATTTCTCGCGAACTTCCGGTGACAGCATGCCCGACAGCATCTTTTTAATATCGTCTGCAACATCATAGATGATCGAATAATAGCGAATATCCACGTTATCACGACGGGACTGTTCACGAGCCTGCTGGTTGGCACGAACGTTAAAACCAATGATCAGCGCGTTCGATGCACGGGCAAGCGTGACATCCGATTCGTTAATCCCGCCAACGCCACTATGCAGAACACGGACGCTGACTTCCTCGTTACCCAATTTTTGCAGGGTACCGATAAGAGCTTCGACAGAACCCTGCACGTCACCCTTGATAACGATCGGCAGTTCTTTGACTTCGCCCGACGTTGCAAACATGTTTTCAAGCGCGGATTTCTTCATTGCCGCAGCCTGGGTTTCACGAATGCGACGCTGACGGTAATCAGAAACTTCACGCGCCTTGGCTTCGTTTTCGACAACCACAAAGTCATCACCAGCAGACGGAACCCCGTTCAGGCCGGTTACTTCAACCGGCATCCCCGGAATGGCTTCTTCGATGCGAACACCATGATCATTGACCAATGCACGCACACGGCCCCACTCAGGACCGGTAACAAAGATATCACCGTTTTTAAGCGTACCGCGCTGAACCAAAACAGTAGCAACCGGGCCACGGCCTTTTTCCATGCGGGCTTCAACGACAACACCGTCGGCAACACGTCCCGGGTTGGCTTTAAGGTCAAGAACCTCTGCCTGCAACAGAATAGCTTCTTCAAGTTCGGTCAGGCCAAGGCCCTGTTTGGCCGAAACTTCAAGACACTGAACCTCACCGCCCATTTCCTCGACGACGACTTCATGCTGCAGCAGTTCGGTTTTCACCTTGGACGGGTTCGCACCCGGCTTGTCGATCTTGTTGATCGCGATGATCATCGGAACGCCAGCAGCCTTTGCATGGTTGATGGCTTCGATGGTCTGTGGCATGACCGAGTCGTCGGCTGCAACAACCAGAACAACAATATCGGTAACCTTGGCACCGCGTGACCGCATTTCGGTAAATGCAGCGTGCCCCGGGGTATCAATAAAGGTGATTTTCGAACCAGCTGCCATCGTCACCTGATAGGCACCGATATGCTGGGTAATGCCACCGGCTTCACCGCTGACAACGTCGGTTTTACGCAACGCATCAAGCAACGAGGTTTTACCATGGTCAACGTGGCCCATAACGGTCACGACCGGCGGACGACCAATCAGCTGATCGTCGTTGTCATCTGCACTGACCAGTGCTTCTTCAACGTCGGCATCCGAAACGCGCTTCATCTTGTGGCCGAATTCTTCGACAACCAGTTGTGCGGTATCTGGATCCAGGCTCTGATTGATGGTTGCCATGATGCCAAGTCCCATAAGGGCCTTGATCACATCAGTTGCACGTTCCGCCATACGGTTTGCAAGGTCCTGAACGGTAATCACGTCCGGAACAATCACATCACGTACAACTTTTTCTTTCGGCTTCTGCTGACCCTGCATACGGGCTTTGGTTTTAGCCTGCTGGCGTTTGATCGACGCCATCGAACGACGACGACCGCCTTCATCATTGGACATCGCATTGTTGATCGAAAGCTTGCCACGACGGCGACCTTCGTCACCTTTGGTACGTGCAGCACGGCCAAGGGCTTCTTCCTCGGCGCGCTTGCGTGCGGCAACCGTGCGGGCTTCTTCCTCGTCCAGTTCCTTGCGGCTTTTCGGCTTCACAGTGGACGGATCAACACGGCGACGCTCTTCGGGAACCATCGGTTCACCCGGCTCACCGGGCATAATGTTTTCTTGTTTTTTCGCAACAGCAGTCGGTTTTGGCTTGGATTTTCCTTTGGTCGTTGACGCTGCAATTGTCTTTTCAACATCTTCAACCGAAACCGGGGCATCCTTGCCCTGCGCAACAGCATCAGCCGCAGCTTTGGCAGCTACAGCTTCTTCCTGCTTAAGGCGCTCTGCTTCTTCAGCCTTGCGCTTGCTTTCCTGAACAGCAAGTTCAGCGGCAGCAGCTTCTTCCTGCTTGCGGCGCACTTCAGATGCTTTAAGCGCTGCCATACGTACGGCACGCTCGCCATCGGTCAGCTTGCTCTGATCTTCAACCTGACGCGGCTTTCTGGCCGGGCGCGATTGTTTAGCCGGAGCAGGCTTGGCTACCGGCTTGGCTGCTGGCTTAGCTACCGGTGCAGGCGCTGGTGCCGAAGCATCAGGCTGTTGCTGCTGTACCGGTTGCTCCTCGGCAAGCGCATCCTTCTTCACTTCACGGAAGCGACCGGATTCGTTCTTTTCGAAAGTCCGCTTCTTGCGCACTTCGACAGTCACAGATTTGGACCGTCCATGCGAGAAGCTTTGCCGCACCTGCCCAGCCTCGACCGTCTTGCTCAGTTCAAGTTTCGATCTGTTGAGGCTCAGCGGTTTCTTCTCCTGATCGCGATCACTCATAATCCGTCCAACTTCCTCATTTCCTGCGGGACTGGCATCGTTTGCCTGTCCTGTCCTGTCCGTTCTGCGCAAGCCTGCATTCAGACCGCGCGAAATCCTTTTAGCCGCCTAAGCGAGCGGCCCAGCTGTTTTGCCAGTCCGCCCGGCGCAACAGCCACATGTACTGCTTTATCGCGGCCAAAGGCCGCGCCAATCTCGGCAGCATCCAGAACGGTATAAATCGGCAGATCCCGGGCCTTCGCCTCGATCTTGGATTTTCCGTCCGCAGCACCATCTCGGGCTGCCAATATCATTGCCGCACCCTCGTTAATCTGGGAGCGGACTTTTTCGTATCCGGCAACGGCCTGACCAGCACGCCGCGCGAGCGACAGCAGATCGAGACTTTTCTGAAGCAAAAGCTTCTCGATCCGGTCAGCCAGCGCAGGGTCAACCACAACTTTCTGCCGTGCCGCCTTGGCAAAAGCATTCTTTGCACAGGCGGTATTTATCACATCCCGCGACGGGCACAACCATAATCCCCGTCCCGGCAACCGTTCCTCAAGATCGGGAACGACCGTATTATCCGGTCCTATCACAATCCTGAGAAGATCTTCCTTGGGCCGGACGTCGCCGGTGACAATGCACCGGCGTTCCGGAACCTCGGCTACCTTGCCGCCTTTACGATGCGACATGGCGTCCTCCGATCGGCCTTAAGCCTCTTCACTTTCAACTTCTGCTTCCTCGGCGGCTTCTTCTTCAAGCCCTTCGAACCAGCCAAGTTGACGACGTGCGTTCATGATCAGGTCATTCGCCTGATCCATGGTGATATTATCCGCATCACCAACATATTCGATCAACTCATCGCTTGCGAGATCGGCGAAGTTTTCAAGATTTTTAACATCGTTTTCGCCAAGACGCACGACAACTGCCAGCGACAGATCACCAAATTCGACAAGGTCATCGGCAACTTTAAGTTCCTCGCGACGCTTCTGAAGACGATCCGCTTCTTCGGCAAGGTAGCTTCGTGCACGATTGCGCAGTTCCTCGGCGATTTCTTCTTCGAAACCTTCGATTTCTGCCAGCTCGGCCAACGGCACGTAACCAACTTCCTCGATCGAGGTAAAGCCTTCGGCGACCAAAAGATGTGCAACAACTTCGTCAACATCAAGGGCGGTAATGAACATTTCCGCACGCTTGAGTGATTCTTCCTGACGACGTTGGCTTTCGTCTTCCTCGGTCAGAATATCGATATCCCAGCCGGTCAACTGCGAAGCCAAGCGCACATTCTGACCACGACGGCCAATGGCAAGGCTTAGCTGATCGTCCGGAACGACAACGGCGATACGGTTGGTTTCTTCATCGATAACAACCTTGGTCACCTCAGCCGGGGCCAAAGCATTAACCACGAAAGTTGCCGGATCTTCCGACCACTGGATGATATCGATTTTCTCGCCTTGAAGTTCGGCAACCACGGCCTGTACACGCGAACCGCGCATACCGACACAGGCACCGACCGGATCAATCGAATGATCAGACGACTGAACCGAAATCTTGGCGCGCGAACCCGGATCACGGGCAACCGATTTGATCTCGATGATATTGTCGTAAATTTCCGGCACTTCCTGGGCAAACAATTTTGCCATAAAGGTCGGATGGGTACGCGACAGGAAGATCTGCGGGCCACGCTGTTCGCGGCGCACATCAAGGATCAGCGCACGAACGCGATCACCCTGACGTACAGTTTCACGCGGAATCAGTTCTTCGCGGCGCAAAATGGCTTCTGCACGACCCAGATCGATCAGGATATTGCCAAATTCAACACGCTTGACGAGACCGTTGATAACTTCACCAGCACGATCTTTGTATTCTTCAAACTGACGTTCGCGTTCTGCGTCACGTACTTTTTGAACAATAACCTGCTTGGCGGTCTGTGCGGCGATACGACCGAAATCAATCGGCGGCAACGGATCAATCAGGAATTCACCAAGCTGAATATTCTCGTTCCGAATACGCGCCTGTTCCAGCGACATCTGAGTGAAGTCATTTTCGATGTCATCCGTGACCTCGACAAAACGCGCCAGCTTGATTTCACCGGTTTTGCGGTCGATATGAGCACGGATATCATGCTCATGGCCATATCTGGAACGACCGGCCTTTTGAATGGCCTGTTCCATTGCACCAAGAACTTCTTCACGATCAATGCCTTTTTCACGGGCAACGGCATCTGCAACTTGCAGAAGCTCCGGCCGCGGCATTCCCGAAGTTGCTTCCATATCCAACCTCTATTCTGCGTTGTCGTCAGACCGGCTCTTGCCGGTGACATGCGCGATCAATTCATCCGTCAACACCAATTTCGACTTGGCGATATCGGCCAACGGCAACAATTCACGTTCGCCATCGACAATCAGGGCGACCGCATCATTTTCGATTCCATCCAGCAATCCGCTGAAACGGCGACGACCATTCTGGGCCATCACCAATTCGACCTTTGCCTCAAACCCGCGCCAGACGTCAAAGTCCTTTGCACGGGTCAGCGGGCGGTCAATACCCGGCGAACTAACTTCAAGGTGATAAGCACCTGAAATCGGATCTTCAACTTCCATCAGGGCAGACACGGTGCGGCTGATCTCGGCGCAATCCGAAACATTGATACTGCCAGAGGCATCAATACGATCTGCCATGATCTGCAAGACATTTCTGTCTTTGCCCATCATGGTGACACGCACCAGTTCAAAACCCAGCGCGTTGATCGACGGCTCGATAATCTCCGTGATCCGCATCATCAACGGGTCTTTCAACTGTTGTCCGATTACCTCAGCCATATAGCGATGCCATACCCCAAAATGCACAAAAGAGCGGGCGCAGGGCCCACTCTTTGTCAGTGTTTACAAAAAGCTTGGCGGCTTTATACAGCCGCTTTTGCCAGAAATCAAGTCACGATCCTGACCCTGCAAGCCTTTCAACCAAGGGCTTTGGCCCTATGCGGCATTCTTTTGATCTTCGATCAAAAGAATGCGGAAAAAGTCAAAGGCCGCAATCGCCCCGTTAATGACTTCCTGCTCTTGCTGTTCGCCAAGCGCCAAACCATTGACCTGATCGACAAATTCGCGCCAATGCTTGCCCCGCCCATCCTCGTGTCCGGCCAGGTGGCGGGCACCAAAACTGGCATCAAGCCCGATATTTGTTGCAGCCTTTAGCAAAAATGCCGCGCCTAGCGATGAACCTTCACAAACATATAACCATCCAAGACGTTCCATACCGGCATCGGGAACGGCAACCGGGGTTTGAATTTCAGGTACGGCGCATTGCAGATCTGCAATATCCGCACAGACGCTTGTAAAACGGCTTCGCTCTGAAAGTCCCGGTATCAGGACATTCAGGTCATCGGCGGTATAAAACGGCTTTACCAATCGATGAAACACGTATTGCAGCCCCAAAAACCGGGCATAATTCCCGCGACTATCAAACGGCGCCATGGCCATCACCATATCATCGATATGCTGGTGATCGCTTGTCGTCATCCGTTTAAGTTTCTGAAGCCGAGTCTCTGCCCGACTGACCTCTGTTAAATCCCCGTCCAAATTCATTCCGACCTGCCTTTCATTGCTATCCGCAAGTGCCGCGCAAACTGACGACCCGTTAAAGACAAGAACGATCCGGGACGAACGATATCTGAAACAGACAACAATTTATTCTTCCCGAAAAGCACGCGCGAACTGATCGGAAAACGGTTTGGCAAGATAGCTCAGTGCCGTGCGCTCGCCGGTGGCAATAAAAGCTTCGACTGGCATGCCCGGAACCAGCCCCTGATCGCCAAGCTTCGCGACCTCGCCGGCTGTGATCCTGATCCGCACATTATAATATGTATCACCCGTTAGCTCATCACGTGACAGATCGGCCGCAACCAAAATGACATTGCCCGTAAGTTCGGGGGTGGTGCGCTGATTAAACGCGGTAAAGCGCAGCATGGCTATTTGGCCGGGATAAATTTGATCAATATCCTGCGGATTGATGCGGGCTTCGATCACCAATTCATCCTGATCAGGCACAATTCCCATAACCCGGTCCCCGGCAGCAACAACACCGCCAACCGTATGCACCGCCATCTGATAAACCGTCCCGTCATAGGGGGCGCGAATATCGATACGCCGCATCTGATCACGCAGGGCAATCTGTTTTTGCGACAACTCGGCCAATTGCTGATCAATGTCGCCCAATTCTGTCAGGACCTCGGTCTGGCGATCCCGATCAAGTTGCAGAATTGCCATTTCTGTTTCCGAGATTTGCATGCCAATTGCCGCGACTTCGGACAATAATTCCCCGTGCTTGCCCCCCAGACTGGCGCGTTCGCGCCGCAAGGCCGCAACCCGCGTAATCGCCACAAGTTGCTTTTCATAAAGCATCTCAAGCCCGTCCAGTTCGTCCTGAATATGAAGACTTTCTTCTTCATTGGCCGCTTTTTGCGCTTCAAGCCCGACAATCGTTTCAGCAAGCTGCATCAATTTCTGACGTAACTGGGCTTTTTCGCCTTCCAGACTTTGACGCCGTGCTTCAAACAGCTTTGTCTCGGCCGCAACCAAATCGGCAATCGCGCGATCGCCAAGACGCTGTGTCAACATATCAGGAATGACAAGCCTGTCGGCCTCATCACGTTCCGCGACCAAGCGCATTCGGCGCGCCCGATAGGCATCAATCTGACTATCCACAATACCCAGACTTGCCCGTGCCATCGTATCGTCCAGACGGATCAAAAGATCCCCAGCCCGCACACGATCCCCGTCACGGACATGAATTTCGCCAACAATGCCACCATCGGGATGCTGAACATCCTTTACATTGCTTTCGACCACCAATTTACCACTGGCAACCACCGCACCGGAAAGCTTTGCCAGCGCCATCCAGCTACCAAGACTGGCAAACAGCACCAAAACCGCTGTGACCCCAAAAAGAGTATGACGTCGCAGACTTTGCAATGCCGGGCTGGGGCTAGGATTGGGATTGGGATTAGTCATACGGGACAGATTTTTACCGGTCATGCGCTTTCTCCGACCTGACGCATGGTTTTGCGCAAGATGTCATCGCGCGCCCCCAATGCCACCTGTTGACCATCCTGAATGACCATTGCCAAGTTCACCGTCGCCAGCGCACCGGGACGATGTGCAATCATCACAACAATTGCGCCGCGCTGCCGGGCGGCCCGTACAGCTTCGATCAAGGCCTGCTCACCCGCACTATCAAGACTGGAATTCGGTTCATCCAGAACAATCAAAAACGGGTCGCCAAACAAGGCGCGCGCTAACCCGATTCGCTGGCGCTGCCCGCCGGAAAGAACAATGCCCCCCGCACCGACCCGGGTGTCATAACCATCGGGTAATGTCAGGATCATGTCATGCGCACCGGCAAATTGCGCGGCCCGAACAACATCCGTCGGATCGGGATTACGGCGCAGTCTTGCGATATTTTTAGCAACCGTATCGTCAAACAGTTCAACATCCTGCGGCAAATAGCCAACATGCATACCAAGCCTGTCGGGATCCCACTGATCAAGTTCGGCCCCATCAAGGCGAATGGCGCCATTCTGAATGGCCCCAATACCAACCAATGCCCGCCCAAATGTCGATTTTCCCGATCCGCTTGGCCCGATAATGCCAAGACCGTCGCCGGCCTTTAATGTGACATCACTCACCCGAAGCAACACCCGGCCAGGGGCCGCGGGTTTGCCGCCGCTCCGAAGGGCCGGGGCCCGAACCATAAGATTGGAAACCTGCAAGCTTTGACACGGTGCCGGAAGTTCAAGCCGATCCGTTGTTTTCTGTGCGTCGGCAAGACAACGGTCAAGACGATGGCGCGACTGACGTGCGGCCACAAAACCGCGCCAGTTGCCAATTGCCTGTTCAACCGGGGACAAGGCGCGCGCGGTCAGAATCGATGCCGCAATCATTGTGCCAGGGGTTACTTCCTGCCCGATGGCAAGATAGGCACCAAGCGCAAGAACGCCCGATTGCATGGCCAGACGGATAACTTTGATATAGGCCGAGAACGTTGAATTCACATCGCCAACCCCGGTATTGTCGCGCAAATAGCGGTCATTTAATCGCGCCCAATGTGCGGTAAATGTCGGCAACATGCCCATCGCCCGGATGGCTTCGGCATTCCGGCACCCGGCTTCGACCAAGTTGGCCCGTGATACCGCCTGTTTGTTCAGGCGCTCAACCTGGCGCCGGGTGGCAAACTCGCTGATCAGGGTCAGAACAACCAGAACCACACCACCGGTCAGGGCCAAAAAACCAAGCCAGGGGTGAAAGACAAAAACGATCCCCAGAAACAAAGGCATCCACGGCATATCGCAAACAGCAATCGGTCCGGCACCGCCCAAAAATTGTCTGATCTGATCCAAATCGTTCAGCGGACGGACTGTTGCATTGCCGTTGCGCAATGCCTGATCCAGCGTTGTCGACAATGCCATTGGGCCAAGTTGTTCATCCACACGCCACCCGATCCGGACCAACATGCGCGCGCGAAGGGCATCAACCGTGCCCAAAAACAAATACATCGCCAGCATCAAAACAACCATCGCCACAAGGGTTGGAATGCTGCCACTCGCCAGAACCCGGTCATAGACCTGCAACATAAAAAGCGGACCGGTCAGCATCAAAATATTCGATACCCCGCTCAGCGCCGCAACCGACAAAAAGGCACCGCGTACGGAAGCAAGAGCCTCCGCTAACGGCGATACCGCCGTCGAATACATTGAATGATGCGAACTGGCTTTATCAGACACGCTGTTTCCATTTCGGAAAATATGGGATTAGGATGGGATGGGCACCGCTTTTACGCGGTGCCCTGCATTGAAAGACCTTGCGCCCGTTCCGCTACTTGCGGGGCGGGCCGTCTTCGTTAAACGAAGTCGCTTGCGTCAAGGTCGGTGAAATCAACACCGGTCAGGGTCACCGTGCCATTGGCATGTGTGATCAACGCGTTGCCATCACCATCATCCGCAATCGTTACCGAGGCGAAATCGATATCAAGCACATCGGTGCCATCGTCGAAATCAGTAACGGTGTCATCACCAAACGATGCCGAAGTATCGAATTCAAAGGTATCGGCACCACCATTACCGGTCAGAACGTCATCACCGGCCCAGCCGCCGATGACATCAGCACCGGTGCTGCCGTTGATTTCGACACCTTCTGAATCAAAGACAGATTCCAGCGTATCCGTGCTACCGGTATAAATATCGACAAGAACACCATTGGTATCACTGTCGGAAAGATCCAGACCGGAAATATCAATCGACGAATCGGTAAACTCATGCGCAGTAAAGGTAGAGTTGTAACCAAGTGTCTCACCGAACGACAAGGCGTCAAGGTTGCCGGTAATAGTATGTGTCGCAAGGTCATAGGCGAAATTTGTATCGCCTGCAGAGGCCAGAACACCGCCGGTATATGAACTACTGCTATCCTGATCCTCCGCATAAAAATGCGTACCACCATAGGACGTCGTCGTGTCTGTAAGACCGGTGTAGAACGTGCCGTGATTCCCACTTCCGAGCGAGAAGTTGTTGTTGAAATCTTCAAGTGCACCGTGCAGGTCAACACCGTTGCCCGATGAGTCTGCGGTAAGATTAATCGAAATCGTCATTTTGGACTTCTCCTGTTAACTCGTCGCCCAACCATTGGGGTCGACAATATAATAATGACTCTCATTATCATTATGAGTCAACAAAAATAATTGTTTATAAACAATAGCTTATCTTAAATATAGCTCCGCCTTGGTCAGGTAAAAGACCTGACCAAGGTGAGGTTTCAAATTATCGGGCAGCTTAAAAATTGCCGCTAAAACTCAGGATGGCAGTACGCCCTGGCGCGGCAGAATAAGTCCCGCCAGAACCCTGGACATAGGCCTCGTCAAGCATGTTGTTCACGGCAAAACTTAGCGAAACATGATCATTGATTTGATAGGAACTGTAAAAATCAAACACACGGTACTTGAAGTACTGCCCAACGATGCTCGAAGCGTTCGAACTGCCGAAATTGTTTTGAGGGGTGACAAATGTTGCACGCATCCCCAAAACCAGATCCCGATCCCAAAAGCGAAGCCCCCCATCCAGGGTAATCTTCCGTCTGGGCATCGAATAAATGCCATAAAGCTGATCGGAAGCGCCATATATCGGAGCACCGATAGTTTCCTGCCCCAATGGAATGATGTTTGTATAAGTTTGGTTCGCATACTGAGAATATGCCGTATCAAGAACAAAGGGGTTATAGTTCCCCTCCAGATCCATATCGTTTAGCGTAAATGTTCCACCAAGATAATAACGGCCCGCATCATATGACAGTTCAAGTTCTGTGCCGTTGATATAAACCGGGTCGGTAAGATTGACGATTGCCGCTGCTGTTTTCGGTGAGGTATTGATCACAGGAGCCGTGGTTGTGCCACTTAGTGTCGGCTGAGGCACATAGGCAATAGTTGTATAGTTATCAATTACAGAACGGTAATAGGATACTTTTGCTCGAAAACCATCACCCTTGCGCAGAACATCGTTGAACTTGAAATTCACCCCGATTTCACTGGTTGTGGATTCTTCAGCTTTAAGGTTGGCGTTGGAATAGAATGGTACACCGACATTACCGATATGATCACCGCCGAGCAGGGCTTCCTGAACTGTCGGTGCCCTTAGGTTTTCACGGTAATTGGCATAAAACTGAATACCCTTGAACGGCGAGATGCTGGCCCCGAAGGATGGTGACACTTTGTTCTGGGACAAATCGACATCAAGCGGCGTCCCCCCGTCTTCGCACAAATTCCCTGATGACGCTTGGGTTTCACACCAAAACGTATCACCCGTCAGGCTATAACGATCCGCACGCAGGCCGCCATGGATCGTAAACAGATCATTCCAGCCATAGGTCGTGGTCAAATAAGCGCCATAAACATCACGCTGGCCACCCGGTGTTGATCCTTCGACCTGATATGCTGCACCATAGCCACCCTCATCCCCCAGCTCCGATGTTGTCTTGGCCTTATCCTCGAATAGCTCGGTTCCATAATCAAAACTCAACTCTGATGTTCCATCGAAGACCGGGTCCAATTCAAAGTTGCTTTTGTTGGCAATATCCGCACCGAACGTATCAAGCGTGTAATCATTATCAAAAGAACTCGTCGACACCGTACCAGAGGCTGTGTAACGCGCCGGGCGGAACTGGTGATTGTCCGTCCGCGTCCAGTACACCCCGGTATCAAGGTTGATCAATTCTGATTCCGGATCCCAATTGTGCTTTGCCGTCAGGGTGTGAACTTGCGTCTCGTTGAAATCGGCATACAAATTAGTAACGTCGTTCGTTTTCGCATAATCACTCATTGAACCGACGTAACCGAGATTAAGTTCCTGATCTTCACTCAGATATATATTTGCCTTCAACAACCCCGACGTCTGACGCAGGAATGTATATTCTGGACGGGAGCTGTCTCTGTCGTAGTACTTCCCGTTACCCGTGGTGAACAGTCCGGGGTTATTTGACCCCGGTCCATAATTTCCAATGGCTTTCCGGCTGACCGCAGCAGCGATATCTAACTTCGGCGAGATCCGGGCACCAACAGACGCATCACCCGCAAAGTCATAACTGTTGTTACCGTGGCTAATATTGATTTTACCGCCCCAATCTTCGCCATCATCAAGAATATCCTGCGTATTCAACGTACGCATTGTGACAATACCGGCAGAGCTACCTGCACCGCCATTTTGGGTCAGGTTGGATTTTTCAATCTCTACTTCTGCCAGCAAGGCCGGATCAATATAGACACGCGACGTTGTCCCGTGGGTCAGCTGATTATAGTTCTGGCGCGCACCATCGATATTAACGTTCACACGGCCCATTTCCTGCTGACCGCGAACGTTGACCGTCAAGCCGGGGTCACGTGCGTCATTGGAAATATCCACACCGGCAACTTGATTAAAAATTTCACGTGCTTCGCGAACGGGTGCCTTGCGCATACTTTCCTGCGTGATAACGGCAACAGAACCCGGCGTGTCATAGACCGAATCTGGCACTCCGTTATAACCAGCACTCTGCTGATGTGATGTTACAGTAACCGGAACCGTTACAGTCTCCTGCTCCAACATCGTATCAGACCGTATGATCGATACTGTGGTCGCATTAACCGCAACCCAGGATAGGCCACTTCCCGATAAAATCAGATTCAATGCAGACGCCGCTGTCATCTCCGCCGACAATGCGGTGCTCATCACACCTTCCGGCAGACTGCCATCAAAGACAACGTCAATCCCCGAAACCCTTGAATAGGCCAACAGTGCACCTGATAACGCCTGTGCGCCAATATCGAACTGAAACTGGCGATCACCAAGCGCAAAGCCATCATTTGGTGCCTGTGCTGTCTGCGTCGTTTGTTCAAGCTGAGACTGTGCAAAAGCAGCTATCGGCATAAAAAGCGTTCCAGTTAATGATGTCGCCACCAAAAGACGCGCAACAATGGACACCCCTGGTCGTGAGATTGTTGTGTAATTTGCGGTCTTTCGACCCACCTCATAAGAAAGCATTCTTTTTTATCTCCTGAGCCACGAATGCAATTATGAGATTACGTCGCATTCGCTATATTGTTACTCAGTCAGACGAGGCGCAAATACAGATATCTGAAATATAATGAATTTTTATGATATTAATTGTCATTATCATGAAATACAGACTGTCAAATGACCTTGATTCGGCAGTTTATTCATGTCGTGGAACTATTTCAGGCCGCCCGTAAAACGGTCAGATAGTCGGTAAAATGATGCACATTGATTGACATAACATTTGCCAGAACCGGCAAAACATCCTTTGACCGATCAAGATCGACCACAAGGGTAACCGGACGTGATTTTAGCTCTTCGCCAATAATCATGATCTTGCTGTTTTGCCAACGTTGCAGCACACGGACCACGTCTTCCAAAGGACGCCCCATGAACACAAGCTGTCCATTGCGCCAGGCAAGTTCCGTCGAAAGATCCACGCCATAGGGCCGTCCGATCTTTGCCCCGCGATAACGCATTGCATTGCCCGCAGGCAACGAAACTTCCCGGTCATCAATCCGCACCATCAACGGATTCTGTTCGGCAATCACCGTGACTTCATCGTCATAGACCGCGACATCAAGTCGCCCGCCACGCGACCAGCTTGCCCCATTGGCAGCC
Organism: Thalassospira alkalitolerans; assembly: GCF_002115745.1. GTDB lineage: Bacteria > Pseudomonadota > Alphaproteobacteria > Rhodospirillales > Thalassospiraceae > Thalassospira > Thalassospira alkalitolerans. The sequence continues at coordinate 396,291 of NZ_JFKB01000001.1, read as the reverse complement.
GCCACGAAAAAGGCCTGCTGTGTGGCAGAATGGTCAAACCAAGCCTCACCACGATGCAATTCGACACCATTTATACCCTGACGTGTGACATAGGACATGACCGTATCACTTGCCAATTCAGCCTTTACACCACCCGGCAGGGAAAACGCACCCCGTTCACCGGTTACAGTCCGCACATCGGCAAATGGATGGCGCGGGGCAAATGCCCAGCCCGCACTGATCACCGCAGCCGCAGCCGTTCCGGCCATGAATGCGCGCCGCCCAACTTTGGTACTTTGTGAGAGATCAAGAGTGGTGCTGCCACTCCAAAGACGTTCGACCTGGTGAAAGGCATCAAGATGCGCCGGGCTGGCATCAATCCAGCGTGCAAAAGCCCGGCGGTCTTCCTCGGTTTCGCTACCATCAAGTAACAGGGCGAACCAATAGACCGCCTGCTCGGACACAGTGTCGGGCAGGGTTGTAATATGATGCTCACCTGTCATGGTCATAAATACTGGGTTCCGGTCGCCGTGCTCTGATGGTGTGCTGATGTGGTCGTGATCAGATATCCTGTGGCCTTCCACGCCCAAAGGCTCCGGTTACTTTAACGATCCGGAGCACACGATTTCTGATCCATCGGTTACTTTTTTTCGAATTTTTCCATCGCATCCTTAACCAAGCTTAAGGCGCGGACCATGCGGCTAAAAGCGGTTTGCGTCGGAATACCCAGCTCAACCCCAATCTCGCCATAGGTTTTTCCTTCCAACCGGGCAAGAACAAAGACGTCGCGCAAGTTTTTTGGCAAGGCATTCAGCGATACCTGCAAACGGCGCAATTCCTGACGCGACCATGCAATCTGTTCCGGTGATGGGGCATCATCGGCGACGACCTCAAACACCTTGTCCGGGTCCTGAACAAAGGTCAGTATCCGCTCACGCCGGAAATGATCGATCACAAGATTCTGTGCCGTCCGATACAAATAGGACTGGGCAAACTGCTGATCGGGCAGGGACGGTGTGGTAACGACACGTAAAAAAGTATCCTGCACAATATCGTCGGCCAAATGCCATGATAATTTCCGCCGCTGCACATAATGAAGCAGTCGGGAACGATAAGTTCGGAACAGTGTGTTGACATCCCATTGCGTCACGGATCGAACCTTTGAAATTGCCGATTAAACTTTCCCTACCAGATATTTGGCAAAGGCTGTTTACGGCGATGTCATCAGAGGAATACCATACATATCGCACATGACAATCATTCGCAATTATAATTTCAACACATTGAAATAAAGGCACAATCCTTTGCCACAACAAAAAACCCGCCCGCCAAGGTTTCCCTTGCCGAGCGGGCATATTTTTTAAGATGGTGTCTTAGGATCAGAACCCTAATCACGATGCTTTCGACGGAACCGCAAATAGTTGCATTTCTTGCCCTGACGCAACGCCTTTTGCTCGTATCGGGTTTTAACCCAATCTTCCGGCGGATTGCGCCAGTCTTCCGGACTTTCGGCAAGCCATTCGAAATCAGGATGATTATGCAAATGTTGCAAGGTCCAGGAAATATATTGCATATCATCACTGGCAACCCGGAACTCGGCGCCGTCTTTCAAAAGACGCGCCAAAAGGGCCAAGTTCTTGGGCCCGATAAAACGACGTTCGGCATGACGTTTTTTCGGCCAGGGATCAGGAAACAGCAAGAACGCCCGGTCAAAGCAGGCATCGACCAATTTATACAGCAATGGCCGGGAATCGTCGGCAATCACCCGAACATTGGTCAGGCCGCGCTCGTCAATATGCCGCAGCAGGCTGCCAACCCCGTCCATGAACGGTTCCGCCCCGATAATGCCGGTCTGCGGATTGGCTTGCGCCTGACCAGCTAAATGTTCGCCCCCCCCAAATCCGATTTCAAGCCACAGCTGATCGGGCGTAAAATCAAAATAATCATGCGGAACAACGCCAGCCTGTTCAGGATAGGTGATCCCGATTTTTGGCAATAACGCGTCAACTAGTGCGCGCCGCGAATCCTTAAGCGGGCGGCTGCCACGACGGCCATAGAAATTCGGGCGATCAGGGGTAGGAATCGGACGGTTACTATTGCGCATTGTCTTATCTGTCAGAATTAGGGAAATCAGGATCAAGCCCTTAATCAAAAGGCTTAAAAATCAAACGGGCGGCCCCAAATTCCAATCAGGGCCGCCCGCGTCATATCATGTCACGCGTTTTTCGCAAATTGCGCTTTGACATTGCTGCCAATCAGGCACCGAATGCCGATTTCAATTCACCTGTCAGGTCGGTACGTTCCCACGAGAAACGACCGTCTTCCTCTGCCTTGCGGCCGAAATGGCCATAGGCAGAAGTCGGGACATAAATCGGACGGCAAAGCGAAAGATGTTCGCGGATGCCATGCGGGCTAAGATCCATCAACTGACGTAGAACACTGCCCAGCTTGATTTCATCCACATTGCCCGTACCGTGATTGTTCACATAAAGTGCTAGCGGCTTGGAAATACCGATCGCATAGGCAACCTGAATGGTGCAGCGTTCGGCAAGACCGGCCGCAACAACGTTTTTCGCAAGGTAACGCGCGGCATAGGCCGCCGAACGGTCAACCTTGGTCGGGTCTTTACCTGAAAACGCACCGCCACCATGTGGTGCAGCACCACCATAGGTATCAACAATGATCTTACGACCCGTCAGGCCCGCATCACCATCGGGACCACCAATAACAAAACGGCCCGTCGGGTTAATATAGATCTCGTCTTCCGACGGCATCCAACCTTCTGGCAGAACCGCTTCGACATACGGCAGTACAAGCGAACGAACGTCAGCCTGGCTCAGGCCATCAGCATGCTGGGTGGATACCACGACCGAGGTCGCGCCAACCGGCTTGCCATCAACATAACGAAGCGTAACCTGACTTTTTGCATCCGGGCCGAATTCGGCAGATTTACCAGAATGACGATCTTCGGCCATTTTGCGCAGGATGCGATGCGAGAACTGAATCGGTGCTGGCATCAGCTCGTCCGTCTCGTTGCAGGCATACCCAAACATGATGCCTTGATCGCCAGCACCTAGGTCTTTTTCGCCGGCAGAATCAACACCCTGGGCGATGTCCGCCGATTGCTCGTGAACGTGGCATTCGACTTCGGCAGTTTTCCAATGGAAACCTTCCTGTTCATAACCGATGGCACGAATAGCTTCGCGCGCTTTTTCGATCATGACATCCTTGGAAACGCTTTCTGGACCGCGTACTTCGCCAGCCAAAACCACGCGGTTGGTGGTGGCAAGGGTTTCGACAGCAACACGTGAATCTTCGTCGGCCGCCAAAAATGCGTCAACGATAGAATCGGAAATGCGGTCACAAACCTTGTCTGGATGACCTTCAGAAACGGATTCGCTGGTAAAAAGATATTCGGAAAGAGACATTCAAACCTTCTCCGGTGAAAAAGGAGTTCCAAAAACTGGACCGGAGGGCATCGATGCAAGCCTGCATCAATTGCGCCCACTTAGCCTTTTTTTGCGTGGTGGCAAGCGGTCCAAATCCGTCCACGTATCCTTACGAGCATATCACCCGAACAGAGGTTTTGCCCCAATGACATTTGGGGGTCAAGAAAGATCGACGCATAAACGTAACGCGCCAAGTGCATTTCAACCACCAATTAGCGCTAAAAATGAAAAAAGCGCACCCGGCCCAAGGTCACAGATGCGCTTTTTAACATTATAAATCAAAAGGCTTTCTATTTAGTGCCTTCGGCATTAGCAACAATAATGCCCATCGATTTAACCAATTCGAAAACACGTTTACGCTGGGTCGGATCAGTGATCCGATAATAAGCACGCACCAGTTCAAGTGTTTCGCGACGGTTCATCGGATCATTATCGAACGGATCCGGGCTTTCCGACATTTCGCGGCGTTCATGAACGGATTTCGATGAAATCTCGTCCGGCATATCGTCAAAGAAGAACGAAACCGGCACTTCCAAAACACGTGCCAAATCATACAGACGCGATGCGCCTACACGGTTTGCGCCGCGCTCATATTTCTGAACCTGCTGAAAGGTCAGACCAATAGCCTCGCCAAGCTTTTCCTGGCTCATACCCAAAAGGGTACGGCGCAGGCGAATACGTGCGCCAACGTGAATATCAACAGGGTTCGGCTTACCATTGGCGGTCCGGCCTCGACCTCTACCACGGGTATTTTTTACCATCGTGCTTTCATCCTTAGGCGACATTTTGTGTTGTCCTTCTCTCACTCCGACCTACCCGCTCTTTTTGTTGATGGGACAATCAGTGAGCGGTTTGGTGCTTCACACAGCCGCTTTAAGGGATTTGAAAAACCTACTATACCCCAAAACGAGAACGGCCAAGAAGGCTACAATACCGTAAAATAGAATATCACGCCACAAATAATATACTGTGGTATGGTTGTACACCTCCGAAAGGGGGTGAATTAGGACTCCCTCTCCACTTAAGGGGAGTGTAGCCAACACCCGCCCATAAGGATCGTACATTGCCGATACGCCAGTATAGGCCGCACGGACCATCGGGCGTCCTTCCTCGATGCTCCGAAATCTTGCCGCGGCCAAATGCTGATAGGGGCCGGCACTTTTGCCAAACCATCCATCATTGGTGATATTTAACAACCAGTCCGGCTGATGTGCGTCATCAATCACCGCACCCGGAAAAATCACTTCATAACAAATCAACGGTGAAAAGCTTGGTATGTTCCCGACATCAAGCGTTTTAGGACCGTCGCCAAAGGAAAAATCAGTCCGACCTGCGGTCAATTTGGGAAGGGATATCCAGTCACGGAACGGGACATATTCACCAAATGGCACCAGATGAAACTTGTCAAAGCTTGCTATGATCTTACCACTAGCGTCCAGAACCTGAACAGCGTTCCAGACCTTGAATTCATCGGTATCTCGTGGATAGGTCCTTGGCGCACCGGTGATCAGGATATCATCCGGTCCCAAAATCGATGCCATCTGCAATCGGCGCACCGGTTGTGCTTCGACAAAAAATGTCGCCGCCGTTTCCGGCCAGATCACAATGCGTTTTCGGGCAGGATCCATATCCCCCGGCCGGCGCGATAAGCGTAACAGCTTGGCAAAATGCTGATCCTGAAATTCCGGCAACCACTTTTCACGCTGGGGAATATTGGGTTGTACCACCTGCACAATTGGCAAATCATCGGCCAATGTTGCTTCAGCATCTAGCGGTCCAACCATGGCAAGGCGAATCGCACCGCCGCCCCACAACAAAACTGCAATAAGAATCCCCGCAATTGCGGTCATGCGTCCTGCTCGCCCGGCAATCACGGTTGCCGGTAACATTGCAAACAATCCGGTAACAACCGAAAGCCCATAAACCCCGACCACCGAGGCAAACTGCATTGGTGCCGGATCAATCGCCCAGACATGAGCCAGCAAATTCCACGGGAATCCGGTTAAAATATGCCCCCGCAGGAATTCCGCCACCGCCCAAAGGGTGGCCAGCATCACCGCACGACCGATAATCCCGTGCGTCAGGCGCCAACTTGCCCAGACGGCAACCATCGGAAAAATTGCCAGCCCCCCGCCAAGACCCAGCAAGGCAAATGGGATCATCCAGCCATAAACTTCCGGCTGAACCAAAAAGGCATGACTGATCCAATAAAATCCTGCGGCAAAATGCCCGGTACCAAACCACCAACCGGCGGAAAGTGCGCCCTTGTTGCATTTAACACCTTCAAGCGACCACAACAGCAGGGCAAAAGCCACGGGCAAGACAGGCAAAAAGAAGAAAGGCGGCAACGCCAATACCGCAACCGCCCCCGAAACCAGCCATAGAAAACGCCTGCGCCAGCCTGAAAGGCCGGCCAGATACGACGCCAGTCTATCAATCATCAGAAGATCCCTGTTTGGAACTTTCGTCACCGATCACGGCTGGTTCAGTCCGGACCAAATGAATACGCAAACGACGGATTCGGCGCGGATCAGCCTCAAGAACTTCGAACTGGATACCGGTCGGATGTTCGATTAGTTCGCCGCGCGCCGGAACACGCCCGGCCAACGAAAAGACCAATCCACCCAGGGTATCGATATCTTCGTCCTCATCCTCGTCAAGCAAGCTAAAGCCGAGCTTTTCTTCAAGGTCTTCAACCTCGTAACGAGCATCGGCAATATAACAACCATCCGAAAGCCGGATCAGTTTCGGGGTCTGATCAACGTCGTGCTCGTCATCGATTTCGCCAACGATTTCCTCGACCAGATCCTCGATTGTAATCAGACCATCAGTGCCGCCAAATTCATCGACCACCAGCGCCATATGTGTCCGCGACAAGCGCATTTCCGACAAAAGATCGAGAACACGGATCGCAGGTGACACAAACAAAACCCGGCGCAACAGTGACTTCAGACGGAATTCCTTGCCCGCAGCAACACAGCCCAACACGTCCTTGATATGGACCATCCCAGCAATTTCATCGAGCGATTCACCGTAAACCGGCAGGCGCGAATGGGCTTTTTTGACCATCACTTCGACAAGTTCATCAAGGGTGATGCTTTTTTCGACGGCGACAATATCCGCATGTGGGATCATAACATCTTCGGCGGTCATATCGCGCAATGCGATGATGTTTTCAAAAAGCGACCGTTCATGAAGCGAAACCGGCTCGTCGTCTTCCCCGCTACGTTCGGCAAGTTCTTCAAGCGTATCAGAAAGCGATGCTTCGCCGTTACGGACCTTGCGCCGCAGGCCCAATGCCTGCGCAACATTGCCCCACAGTGATCCGCTTTCCGAATCCTGACTATTCTCCCCGCCCAGGCGAGGGCGCATACTGTCGTGGTCGTCGTCGCGTTGACTATTCTCGGTCATTGTCCTGTTTCGACATCCTGGTCTTCGATCGGTTCATAGGGATCATCAATCCCCAGCCTGGCAAGAATTTGCCGTTCAAGTTCTTCCATCTCTTCGGCTTCATCATCAACCATATGATCATAGCCGACAAGATGTAGCGTGCCATGCACGGTCAGATGAACAAGATGATTTATCAACGCCTTGTTCTGCTCGGCAGCTTCACGGGCACATGTTTCACGTGCAACAATAATATCACCCAGCATCAGCGGCATATCAGGCGTCATCATGAAATCGGCTGCATCATCTGCACTTTCAAGGGCAGCAAAGGACAATACATTGGTTGGACTGTCCTTGCCGCGATAATCGCGATTCAACACACGCACCGATGCATCATCAGACAAACGCACGCCAACTTCGATCACCGGTGCAATGCTGAGCAATGACGCACCATCACCTTCATCAGGCGTGCCATCAGTCGGAACAGCATCATCTTCCCAAAGCGCACCATCAATGACAGCGCCGTCAAGGGCGGCGACTACCGCGTTTTCAATGGCATCAACCTCGGCCTTGGTCCAATCGCCCGCATCGATATCAAGGTCCAGATCAAGTGGTGCTGTCATCACCCTGATCCTCGTCCTTATTGCCGCGATAGCCCTTTTTCAATCGATCACGAAGGGCATCTGCCGCGTCATATGCCTGAACGATCTTGGTCACCAGCGCATGACGCACAATGTCGCGCTGATCAAATTTGATCGTCGCAACACCTTTGACATCCCCGATGGTTTCAAGCGCATCGCGCAAACCCGATTTTGTCCCGTCGGGCAAATCAACCTGGGTCATATCACCGGTCACCACCATGCGTGATCCCTCGCCCAGTCGGGTCAGGAACATCTTCATCTGCATCGCAGTGGTATTTTGCGCCTCGTCCAAAATGACAAAGGCATGGGCAAGTGTACGCCCGCGCATAAAGGCAAGCGGTGCAACCTCGATCTCGCCGCTTTCCATGTGTTTGATCACAACATCACCGGGCAAGGTATCATGCAGCGCGTCGTAAAGCGGGCGCAGATACGGATCAACCTTGTCCTTAAGATCCCCAGGCAGGAAGCCAAGCCGTTCGCCGGCCTCAACCGCCGGACGCGACAGAACAATACGGTCGACCTGCCCCTGAATCAGGGATTGAACCGCCATTGCCACCGCCAAATAGGTCTTGCCAGTACCGGCCGGACCAATACCAAACACCAGCTCGTTATCAAGCATGGCCTCGACATAGTCCTTTTGACGTTTGGAACGCGGCGAAATACGGCGCTTTTTAGTCTGGATGGTCAGGCGCGACCCACCAAACATATCTTTGGTTTGATCCTTGGTCTGACCATTCCACGGATCGGTTTCATCCGGTTCCGAAAGACGAATAGCACCGTCGACCGTTTCGAGATCGACATGATCTATTTCCTTGTCGCGCAGGCGTGCATAAAGCTGCCCCAGAACCTTTCTGGCCTGGGCAACCTTGGCAGCCTGACCGGCAAGGGTCACAATCGATCCACGACTGGAAACCTGAACCCCTGTGCCTTCGGAAAGGCGGGTCAGGTTTTCGGCCTGTGGCCCATATAAAAGCTGGGCCAATGCATTGTCTGAAAATTCGATCTGTTCTTTGTCTTTGGTCGATGGTTTGGCTTTTGCCGTTCTTTTTGCCTTGGCTGAGGCTGAGGTGGCGCTCACGCAACGTTCCTTTCAGAATCCCGCTTTTGAACCGGGGTATCGACCAGTTCTCCGCCCAAGGAATTAGGCAGGGCTTCGATAATTTTCAACCGCACAATCTGACCGAGTGCCGTTTCCGGCAGGCCACTGACGTGAACCGGCTGCATATAGGGGCTTTTGCCAACAAGCTGACCATCCAACTTGCCAAACCGTTCCAACAGAACATCCATCTCCCTGCCAAGGCAGTTACGGTTAAATTCAAGCTGTTGTTCCGCCAAAAGGGCCTGCAAGCGCATGATCCGTTCGGTTTTTACCGGTTCGGGAACCTGCAATTCCATCGCCGATGCCGGTGTGCCCGGACGGGGACTATATTTAAAACTGAACGCCTGAATAAAGGTGATGTCGCGCACCATCTGCATCGTGTCTTCGAAATCCTTGTCCGATTCCCCAGGGAAACCAACAATGAAATCCGACGACAGGGCAAGATCGGGACAGGCATCTTTAAGCTTGGCGACAATATCACGATAGCCTGCGCCATCATGTTTGCGGTTCATCGCCTGCAACACACGATCCGATCCCGCCTGCACCGGCAAATGAAGGAACGGCATCAGTTTCGGAAGGTCACGATGGGCCGCGATCAGGTCATCATCCACATCGCGCGGATGCGAAGTCGTGTAACGGATGCGATCAAGCCCATCAATATCGGACAATTCACGCAACAGCCGCCCCAGGCTCCATTCCCCGCCCGTCGGGCCTGCACCGTGATAAGCATTGACGTTCTGGCCCAAAAGCGTGATTTCGCGTGTTCCCTTGGCAACAAGCTGGCGGGCTTCATTGATCACATCCATGCCCGGTCGGGAATATTCCGCACCGCGGGTATAGGGCACCACACAGAAAGTACAAAACTTGTCGCAACCTTCCTGAATCGCCAGAAATGCTGAAAATCCCTGCCGGGAAACCTGTTCAGGCAGGTGATCAAATTTTTCCTCGGCCGGGAAATCGGTATCGATAATACGATCACGCCCGATCGCCCGATTGGCGCGCGCTACCATTTCCGGCAGACGGTGATAGGTTTGCGGACCAAATACCATGTCGACCATCGGTTCACGGCGCATCAATTCGGCACCTTCGGCCTGCGCAACACAGCCCGCCACCGCGACAATCATCCTGTCCTTGCCGTTGGCTTCCTTGGCTTTTTTATGTTTACGGATACGCCCCAGATCGGAAAAGACCTTTTCGGATGCTTTTTCACGAATATGGCAGGTATTAAGGATCACCATATCCGCACCTTTGGGGTCGTCGACCGGCTGATATCCCAGCGGCGCCAAAACGTCCTGCATGCGCTGGCTGTCGTAGACATTCATCTGACAGCCATAGGTTTTCACAAAAAGCTTCTTCGTCTCGCTCACTTTTGATCCCGTTTTCCGCTTATGAATACGCCGAAAAGCGGTGTGAAAGTTACACACCGCAAACCGGACATCTTCGATATCTGAAATTCCGGTTACATGAAACCCAATTCACGCAAACGGATTATACGGCAAAACGATCAAGAGCCGAACTGACGATCCGGTCCAAACAGACGAAAGTCTTCTGAAACGATGGCCAACGGCGAACAGCCGATCAGGTCACCCGGACGTCCATTGTCTATTAGCGGAACCGGAACCCCCCGATGCATGCCCGTTAATGCTGCGTGATGTCCGCGCGCAACAGCGGTTTCGCACATGCGGGAAAGTTCCTTGCGTGACCCGGCATCCGCCAAAGTCACAGGCGGATGAACAACCAGCTCAACCGTTACTTTGCCAAGCGCGAGAAACTGCCACAAATGCGGGGCCAAGTCCATATCGCCGTACCAGGAATAAAATGCCCGCAAGTCCCGGCCAATCGGCGCGCCGTCCAAACGGGTTGCCGCAATCGAAACCGGCTGGATTTTCACCGGCGACCCATCGGGCAGGGTCCGTTCGGCAACACCGAACAAAGTCGATTTAAACGGCAGCACGCGGTTGCCGTCATTACTGGTCCCTTCCGGGAACAGGATCAGCTTGTGCCCCGCCGCAAGGCGTTTAGAAAGCTGATCATTTTGATCACGTGCCCGAACAGGGCGACGTTCAACAAATGTGGATCGCTGCAATTTTGCCAGCGTCCCGAAGACCGGCCAACTGGCCACTTCGGTTTTGGCAATGAAACTGCCACGCACAAGCGCACCAAGCACGGGGATATCAAGATAGGACGCGTGATTGGCAACAATAATACCCGGACCATCCATCAATTCTGCACCTGAAACCCGCACTTCAAGATGCAGGATTTTCAGGCACAGCGCATGATAGAATCGCGGTAAGTCATCAGCCAGTTGCAGGCGAAACGCAATCGCCACCACCTGTACCGGCAACAAGATCAAAGTCAGCAAGGCATAAGCCAACAGCCGCATGGCTGCACACGCATAACAGTTCACGATACCCTCGCGGTCCGTTCATAATGCTTATAATAACGATCGGTTACCTTTTCCGTCGGTAACACGATACAGATGTCCGTGGTATTGAACTGATGATCAACCACCGCACCGTCACCAACAAAACCGCCCAATCGCAGATACCCTTTGATCAATGGCGGCAAGTCCCGAAGGGCCTGACGGGCATCAATCGTATCGATGGTTGTGCGGGCCATTGGTTCGTATCGATCTTCCACGGCACGCGGACGCATTTCTTCCGGTGCAAGATGGTTGTGATGCAGATAGGTCAGCACATCGCCAAACGCATCCGGATCGGTGCCATGGAACGATGCACAGCCAAACATCAGCTTGATATCGTATTTGAAAACATATGCCGCAATGCCCTGCCACAAAAGCTGAAGGGTCGGCATGGTGCGATAGGCTGCCTCGACGCAGGAACGCCCAAGCTCCATGATCTCGCCATTGCCCTGTACGGCATCAAGCATCGACTGAATATGATATTCATCGGCACTATAAAAGCCACCATTCTGATTGGCCACCGACTGACGTAGCAGACGATATGTGCCGACAACCCCGTCAGCACCCTGACCGCGATTGTGGTCGATCACCAGCAAATGGTCGCAAAGCGGATCATAATGATCAAAGTCGCGCTCGGCCTTGGCCATCTCGGCACTCGGCTTTGCACCGCGCTCATCATAGAACACCTTGTAACGAAGTTTCTGACTTGCGAGGAGTTCATCCTCGGTTTCGGCGAGGCGCACCTCAAGCCGCTGCTGTCGATCGTCGCTCATCGCAACTCCCTTTCGTTCATCTGCGCGGATTTTGCGCAAGATTTGCGTTAAGGGCGAGTGAAGGCTTTGTTAAGAACGCGTAACAGGAATATGAAAAGCCACCCGCTCGCGACGAACGGGTGGCTTAAATCTTGGTTTTTTGCAACCGTTCCGTCAGAAAACGGTTACTTTTCGTCCTTCGCGGGGACGCCGTAAAGTTCCAATCGGTGACCGACAAGCTTGAAACCAAGCTCGCGAGCGATCTCTTCCTGAAGCTTTTCGATTTTTTCGTTCGAAAACTCGATCACTTTACCAGACCGCATATCGATCAGGTGGTCGTGATGTTCCTCGGTCAATTCCTCGTAACGCGCACGGCCATCGCCGAAATCGTGTTTTTCAAGGATATTCGCCTCTTCAAAAAGACGAACGGTCCGATAAACGGTTGCAATCGAAATCTTCGGATCAATTTCCGTTGCCCGGCGATAAACCAGTTCCACATCGGGATGGTCTTCGGAGTCCGACAGGACCCGGGCAATCACCCGACGTTGGCCAGTCATTTTCAGACCCGCGTCGATGCACTTCTGCTCGATGGTTGATTCTGCAAGCATAGTCTTTTTCTCGTTTCCGGTTCCGCCTGTCCCCAACCCGGGGTGCTCCCCAGGCTTTTGCTCTCTCGTGGGCTAAATATCGAGAAAACTGACACATATCGCAAGGTACAATTCGCGATAATTTGTTCTCTCTGGCTTGCCTCCTGCCCAATGAAACGCTACTTCACGTTTTCGGGGCCCGTTCAGGAGACAACATATGGATGACATCACACCCGACTACAAGATCGACATTACAAACGATGTCTGTCCAATGACCTTTGTTCGCACCCGCCTGAAACTGGAAACCATGACACAGGGTCAAGTGCTTGAAGTCACACTGGGCGCTGGCGAACCGCTTAAAAACGTTCCGCGCTCTGTCACCGAAATGGGCGACACCATTATCGATCTTGTCGAACTTGCCAACACGCCAAACACATATCGGTTAACGATACAAAAAACCTGAAATCAGTTCGGCCTGTCATCATCGTGGCTTAGACTATAACAGCTTGATGCTCAAAACCACACATTTGATGTGGATATAAAAATTGAATGCGTCCAGCTTGCATCAACGATCCCATCCCAAAACACACAGGCCAAGATCGCGCTCCATAACAAGTGCATCGACAGAACGGCCGGATTTTCGACGGTAATATTGTTTACGTCGGCCAATTTCGACAAAACCGTTGTGCCGATAAAGCGCAATCGCCGATGTATTATCATCGGCAACTTCCAATAAAACCCGCCCGATCCCGGTTTCGCGCAACCGATCAAATGTCGCAGACAGCAACTTTCGGGCAACCCCGCATTTGCGGGCCTGTTTGGCAACGACAATGGTATTGATTTCGGCCTCGTCCAGAACCGTCTGCATCTGGATAAACCCAAGCGGTATATCAAGCTGGTTTTCCGCATCGTTCCCCGGCGCAAATGCCAAAAACCCAAAAGCACCGGGCACATCCAGCAAGGCGATCATCTCGTCCTCGGACCAGTGATCTTCGAAGCCGTCGGTATGAAGGACACTTGCCACCGCGCAAAATGCCGCCGTCAACGGAACGATTTCAATCTCGTTGGCAAATTTTGGAACGTGGGACTCGGAGCTCATTTGTTCTTGGCCGGAAGATTGTTTTTGGTAAATCTGGATTTTAGCGGTTTTTTCTTGGCTGGTCCCTGATCTTCGATCCGGCGCGCATCGGGTGCACGCAAATATAATGGTACTGGCGGCAGATTTTCATCCGTCCCCCAACGCCCGACCGCAATCCGCGCGACATTGCCCGCACGCGGCAATCCGGGTGCAGTGCAGTCATAAAACGCATCCGGGGCATGGGCAGCAGCCGTTAAAAGGCGCGCAGTCGCATCACCGGCCAAAACCGTATCACCGGGTGGCGCCATCATCAGCGCCTGACGCGGCGCAACGCATTCAGCCGTACTCAACGGGCGTTTTTTACTATCAAACGCCTGGGCGAAAATCTCGTTTCGTTTACTATCAAGTGCAACAAGGATGTTGCGCCCCTGCTGATCGCGTTCCGAAACACCATATGCCACTGCTTCTAACGAACTGACCCCAACCACCGGAATCTTCCGCGCAAGGCCAAGGCCGCGTGCGGTGGCAAGACCGATGCGCATACCGGTAAAAGCCCCCGGCCCAACCGTCACAGCGATCCCGTCAACCTCGTCAAAAGTAATCCCGGCCTGGCTCAGGCTTTCGGATATGAACCCCATCAGGTGTTCTGCCTGACCACGTTCCATATCTTCATAAAGCTCGCCCTTGACCTCGCCATTGATCAGCACTGCGGTTGAAAGCGCCGTTGACGCCGTATCAATGGCAAGCAGGGTCGGGCCGGTTTTTTCAACGACCCCGGATGACGTTTGCGATGCGGTCGGATCTGCGCTATGGGAATTGCCACGCAACTGACCGGTCAGCATTTTTTTGATGTAATCGGTAAACGACAAGAACAGGGGGCCTCCGGCAATGGCGCTGGTCGAAATTACGCCACAAGAATATGATGTCGACATCGATATCGTCTATGCCACGGATCGCAACTTCACCGGGGCACCAATTTATTCACGGCCTGCCTGCTATCTGCATCGCGATGCGGCGGACTGCCTGAAAAAGGCGATCGCCATGGCACGACGTCATGGAAAACGCATACGCGTTCTGGATGCTTTCCGTCCACAAGAAGCCCAGCGAGCTCTTTGGAACCATACACCCAATCCCGATTTCATCGCCAATCCCGATCTTGGATCGCCACATGGCCGTGGTGTCGCCATTGATCTAACGCTGTTGGACGCAAACGGCAAGGAACTGGATATGGGGGCAGGGTTTGATGAAATGCATACCCGGTCCAATCACGGGGCGGACGGACTTTCAAAAACCGCCGAAGCCAACCGTTTTCTGCTGCTGGCGATCATGGTCAGTGCCGGTTTTGAATATTACGATCATGAATGGTGGCACTATCAATTGCCCGATGCGCGCAAAAAATACCCGCTGTTTTCCGACAGCTCTTTACCGCAAAGCATGCTGAAATGATAACAGCAACACGGCATCTTTTAAACCCGATGCCGTGCTGCTGTTGAAGACGAAGCCTGTCTTGTATCTTGTTTCTAATGTCTTGTTTCCAATGCCTTGCGCCTAAAGCATTGCCCGCCCGCTTTGCGGATCAAACAGCGATACACGCGCCCCATCCACCATGATCCGGGCATCGCCGCCAGATTTAAACTGCTGTTCCGGTCCAGTGCGCGCGGTCACCTCGGTTCCGGCCACGGTCAGACGAACGTACTGATCCGGTCCGGTCGGCTCAGCCAGCAACACACGGGCATTGACCCCGGTATCATCAAACATCAGATGTTCGGGGCGCGCGCCCAGCGTAATCGATTGACCAATCAAATCCCTGGCCTTTGCCGGCAAACCTGCCATTGGCAACTGACCCATACCGCCGTCAAAGGCAATGCCATCGCCGTATTGAACCAGCTTCCCATCCATGAAATTCATCGTCGGGGCGCCAACAAAGCTTGCTACAAACCGGTTGGCCGGTCGGCGATAAACATTTTCCGGGGTATCGGCCTGTTGGATATGTCCCTTATCCAGAACCACAACACGGGTCGCCAGCGTCATGGCTTCGATCTGATCATGGGTAACATAGACAATTGTCCGGCCAAGCCGTTCATGCAGGCGCTTTAACTCAACCCGCATATCCGCACGCAGTTTGGCATCAAGGTTTGATAACGGTTCGTCAAACAGGAATACCGATGGTTCCCGTACCAAGGCACGGCCAATCGCCACACGCTGTTGCTGCCCGCCTGACAATTGCGATGGCTTGCGATCCAGCAACGGACTGATCTGCAAAAGTTCACCAATCTCACCAACGCGATTGTCGATATCGGCCTTTGGCATACCCCGCATCTTAAGACCAAAACCGATATTCCGGCGCACCGACATCGTCGGATAAAGCGCATAGGACTGAAACACCATCGCAATATCGCGTTCATCAGGTTCAAGTGCTGTTACATCGCGCCCGGCAATATGGATGGATCCATCCGTTACCGGTTCAAGCCCGGCAATCATGTTCAAAAGGGTCGATTTGCCACATCCCGATGGCCCCAACAGCACAAGAAAGGCACCGTCTTCGATTTCAAGATTGATGTTTTCCATCACCGTCAGGCCGGAATAGGCCTTGGTCACACCGCGCAATTCAACGCCATTCATGTCCTGCTATCCTTTCACTGCACCCGCGGCGATACCGCGCACAAACAACCGCCCCGACAACAGGTAAACCGCCAAGGTCGGCAGGGCCGTAAGCATGGTCGCAGCCATATTGACATTGTATTCCTTCTCGCCGAATTGCGATCCGACAAGGTTATTCAGTGCGACCGTCATCGGTTGCCCGGACCGCCCGCCAAACGTCAGACCCAGCAAGAAATCGTTCCAGATATAGGTAAATTGCAAAATCATCGCGACACCCAGAATCGGCAATGAAAGCGGCAACATCACATACCAGAACAACGGCCAGAAACCGGCCCCGTCAATCCGGGCAGCTTTCAGCAAATCTTGCGGTACTGTTTTGAAAAAGTTGCGAAACATCATGGTGGTAAAGGCAACACCCCAAATGACATGCACCAAAACAAGCCCCGGGATAGATCCAAATATCCCCAGCTCGCGCACCATAATAATCAACGGATAAAGGGTGACCTGCGGCGGGATGAACATGCCAACCAAAAGGGCGGCAAACATGATATTGGCGCCCTTCATCTTCCATACTGCCAGCGTATAACCGGTTACCGCCCCCAACCCGACTGACAGGAACAGGGCGGGAATAACGATTTTGACCGAGGTCAGAAACGATGAAGACAACCCACCGCATTTTTCACCCAGCGTCTTGGCGCAATCGCCAAACCATGCCTTGCCCCAAGCGCCAAACCCCGGATCAACCGGCAGGGTAAAAATGCTACCGTTGCGGATTTCATCCATTGATTTCAACGATGTCGAAACCATGATGAAAACCGGCGCTAAGATCAGGACGGCGGCGACGCAAAGCAAACCATAAAGGGCAATTTTATTATAGCGCATAATCAATGCCCCCGACCGCCGCGCTCTTTGCGCAGTTCAAAATGGATATAGGGCGAAATCACAGCAATCACGGTACATAGCAAAACAAACGCACCCGCCGCACCAAGGCCAAGTTCCTGACGGTTCAAAATATGATCGACAACAAACCGGGCTGGCAAATCAGATGAAAAGCCCGGCCCCCCGCCGGTCAGCGCGACAACAAGGTCAAAGGCCTTCATGACAATCGCGCTCATCAGGATAAACACCGTAAAGAACACGGTGCGCATCATCGGCGTGACGATATGGAAATAAACCCGCCAAACCGGAATGCCATCGACCCGGGATGCTTTCCAGATATTGGGATCAATATTGCGAAGCCCGGCTAAAAATAGCGCCATGCACAGCCCGACCTGCTGCCAGACCCCGGCAATTGCCAGCGTATAAATCGATCGGTCCTGACGCACGATCCAGTTGAACTCGAACGTGGTCCAACCCAGTTCACGGACCGCATCCTGCAAACCAAGCCCCGGATTCATCACCCATTGCCAGATCACCCCGGTCACGATGAATGACATCGACAGCGGTAACATGAAAATGGTGCGAAACATGCCTTCGGCCTTGATGCCGCGGTCAATCAGGATCGCCAGCAAATAGCCAAAAACAACACAGCCACCGATAAACAGGCATCCGTGAATTGCCAAATTCTGCATTGCCGTCCACCAGCGTTCATTGGCGAACAGGCGTATATATTGATCAAACCCGGTAAATTTATAGACCGGCAACAGACGCGACCGCGTCAGCGAGATCACAAAAGTCCAGATAATAAAGCCATAAAAACAAACGATGGTGATCGTCATCGCAGGGATCAACGCCATTTTGGCGGTCCATTGCGGACGCCAGCGCCGCCTGCCGTCATGCGAAGGTTTCAACGCACCTTGTGCCGGTTCGGCCATGAATATTCTCGCTTCTTTGGAAAAGCGCCGCTGCAATCAACAGCGGCGCACCTGCAAAGTCGTGTCTTTCCAACCGCCTTACTTGGCGTAGGAAATCGCCTGACGGAATTGTTCCTGACCCTCTTCCGGGCTCATGTCAGCACTGTTCCAGAAATTCGAGATGCTGTCATCAATTGCGCCGGAAACCGCACTTGGCACACCGAAAAGTCCGGTACTGACCAGATGGGTTTTCTTATCCTGAAGGGTGGCAATCGCCATTTGGGCACAGGCGTCAAAACTATCGGCCGGGACGTCGAGACGGGCAGGGATCGATCCTTTTTTCTTGTTAAAGGCGATCTGTACGTCCGGTTCAAGCATGACATGGGCCATTTTTTGCTGAGCAGCAATGGCATCGTCATCAGCAATGGCAGAAAATGCAAACGCATCCACCGTCATGATATAGGCGGTATCAATTGCCGGGGCAAAAGCACAACCCACCGTAGTACCCGGTTCGACTCCGCCAGCAATGATTTCACCCTTGGCCCAATCCCCCATGAACTGAAACGCCGCATCGCCACGAATGACCATATTGGTCGCCTCGTTCCAATTACGTCCGGGGCTTGATTCATCGACAAAGGGTTTCAATGCCGCAAAGGTTTCAAACACCTTGCGCATGGTATCGGACGCCAGCAAATCATCATCAAGCGTGCTGTAAATCTTGGCATAGAAATCACGTCCACCAACGCCAAGAAGGACGCTATTGAACATGATGCGTTCCTGCCATGGCTGTCCGCCAAGACCAATCGGTATCACCCCGGCATCGCCAAGCTTCTTGGCCGCCTCGATGAACTCGGGCCAGCTTTTTGGCACCTCGACACCGGCTTTTTCAAGCGCCGCCTTATTAAAGAACATCCAGTTTTCGCCGTGGATGTTGATCGGCGCGGCAATATAATCGCCATCATATTTCGCCGCCTTAACAATCAGCGGCGGCAATTTATTGTCCCAGTCTTCTTCCTCGGCCACGGCATTCACATTGGCCAAAAGGCCCTGATCGGCCAATTCGCGCAATTGCTGTCCGATAGAAAACTGGAAAACCGTGGCGGGATCCCCCCCCAACATGCGATTGACAGCCGCCGCGCGGGCATTACCGCCACCGGCAATTGGCGTATCGACCCATGTGCCGCCTTGCGCTTCAAACGCACTGCGAACTTCGGCCAATGCGGCCTGTTCACTGCCCGATGTCCACCAATGCAAAACTTCGGCGGTTTGGGCGTGAAGCGCACCGGCAGATACACTGGCACTCAGAAATGTCGCGAGTGCGGCGACCTTGGAAAATTTCTTCATAACGGATGTCCTCCCTAATGGATACGTTCGCGCCCGACTTCTTAAATGGCCGAAAATTCGTAACGTTTCGATTTTTTTGATAGGCGCTTTATTCGCTCTTGTCAATCAACAAAACCAGCCCATAATAAGGTGAAATCAATCCGGCATTATTTTTTTGCCGAAATTTCCGAAACGTTACGATTTTGGATTCACCAACGAACGCGATCCATGACAGGGCAAGGAAGCGAACATGACCAAACCTTTTCCCGACGATTTCCGCTGGGGTGTATCGACCTCAAGCTATCAGATCGAAGGCGGTGCCGCCGATGATGGCCGCGGCCCCAGCATCTGGGACACCTATTGTGCCACGCCGGGCCGGGTTGCCAATGGGGATGATGGCAGCATTGCCTGCGATCACTATCATCGCTGGGCTGAAGATCTCGACCTGATCAAGGGACTCGGCGCAAAGCATTACCGATTTTCGATCATGTGGCCGCGCGTCATGCCCGATGGCACCGGCAAAATCAACGAAACTGGCATCGCATTCTATGACCGTTTGATTGATGGCATGCTCGAACGTGGCCTTGATCCATGGCTATGCCTGTATCACTGGGATTTGCCACAGGCACTGCAGGACCGGGGCGGCTGGACCAACCGCGATATCGTTGACTGGTTTAGCGATTATACCCAATTGCTTGTCACGCGCTTTGGCGACCGGGTGAAATCATGGGTAACATTTAACGAACCCAATGTCATCGCCTGGGTCGGCCATGAAGAAGGCCGCCATGCACCGGGCATCACCGACCCACGTGCCGCCATGCGCGTCGCCCACCATCTGAATATGTGCCACGCCCGTGCAACCCGCGTCATCAAACAACATTACCCCGATGCGCCGGTCGGTTTTGTTTTACCGATGCACAAGGGCTATACCCTGCCACATCGCCGCGAACAGGACGCCCATCTGGTTGACCTGTTCGAAGCAAAATGGAATGGCGTATTCCTTGACCCGGTTTATCACGGTCGCTATCCCGATCTGATTCTGGACCGCATGGAACCCCACATTCAGAATGGCGATCTTGAAGCCATCAAAACCAAGGTCGATTTTCAAGGCCTGAACCAATATTTTCCAAGCTATGTCGAAGCCGCCGACGGTCGTGCATGGCCATTCAAACATGCTAAACCGCCGAAATATTTCCGCCGTACGGAAATGGGCTGGGCGATTGATGGCGATTGTTTTTATCGCACCATGAAAATCCTTCAGGATAACTATGGCAACCCGCCGACCTTTGTGACCGAAAATGGCGGCGCCTTTATCGACATTCCCGGCAATGATGGCCTAATTGATGATCAGGACCGCATCGCTTATTACACCGAATATCTTGGTGCAATCATTCGGGCCACCGGCGAAGGCGCAAATGTTCAAGGATATATGCCTTGGTCACTGCTTGATAATTTTGAATGGGCCTATGGCTATGAAAAACGGTTTGGGCTGGTGCATGTCGATTACACCACCCAAAAACGCACACCTAAGGCATCCTATGACTTCATGCGTCGCGTGATTGAAAGCAACGCACTACCTTAATCACACGCCGACAGTCAGAGCATGGTTCATATTTCACGAACCATGCTCTAGATTGTCCTGTCTCTAAAATAAACGGACCCCTGTATGTCAACTTCGCGCCCGAACCTACGCACTATCGCCGACCGCCTTGGCATATCCGTCACGACGGTATCGCGCGCATTAAAAGACGGGCCAGAGGTCAAACCCGACACCATCGCCAAGGTCAAGGCCGCCGCCAAGGAAATCGGTTATCAACCCGATGCGCGTGGTGTGATGTTGCGCACCGGCAAAACCATGCAGGTCTGCTCGATCCTGTATTCCCCCGAAGTCGGCGATTACGGCGATCCGGGCTTTCTGGCGCAGGTCGAAAGTCTTGCTCGCGGGCTGGAGGCTGATCGTTACTCGCTGGTCGTATTGGCACAAACCAGCACCGAAGACCCGCTTGAGCCCGTAAAACGTGTCCATACCCAACGCATGGCCGATGCGGTGGTATTTTCACGCACCACCCTTCAGGACAGCCGCGCCAAATACTGCCTGCAACATGACTTCCCCTTTGTCAGTTTTGGCCGAACCGAACTTTTGACCCCGCATGCCTTTGTCGATCATGATGATGAACAGGCGGCTTATGATGCTGTCAAACGCCTGATTGACGATGGCCATCGCATCATCGCGATGATCGATCCGCGCGATGATTTAACCTTTTTTGGCTATCGCAAACGTGGTGCAAAGCGCGCCATGGTCGATGCCGGACTAAACCCCGAAAGCCTGATCTGGATGAGTTCGGATGTTTCCGTGCGGGCAGCACGCGAAGCAACCACCCGCCTGTTCACCAATCGCCGCGATGCAACTGCGGTGGTGTGCGCCAGCCAGATGACCATGATCGGCGCGCTTGAGGCCTTAATGGAACTGGGTATGGATACAATTCGTGATGGTATCGGCGTTGTCGGGTTTGGCGGTATGCCGTTCCGCATGCTGTCCAAACAAAAACTGGCCTATTATTACCAGCCACAACGCAAGGTCGGCAAAGTCCTGTCAGAACATCTGCACAGCCTGATGACCGGCACCCCGGCAGAACAACTGCAAACGCTTTTGCCCTATCGCCGGATCGATGATCTTGCCGCCTTCCGCGAGGGCGAGGATTTCTAGGGACCCGCCGCTTAAATGCGCTTAAACCTGAATTTCCACCTAACCCCGGCCTTGGCTCTGCTGTTTCAGGTTTTCGGCCCGGTCCTTGCTGCTCAGAACACGCACCAACATCAATTCAACCGGTTTCAGGGCAATCAACACAACCAAGGTCAAAACCGTGGCGATCACCACGATATGCCAGGCCGCCAAGGCACAGGCAATACCAAGGGCCGCCGTGATCCAGACGGTTGCTGCTGTTGTCAAACCACTGACCGACATACTTTTTGGCTGATGTAAAATAACCCCGGCACCAATAAACCCGATACCGGTCAGAACCCCTTGTAAAATACCCTGAACAACACGCGACAGGGCATCTGGATGATCAATCAAATCCTGAAAATGCACCGCGACGACCGACACAACAGCGGCTCCCAATGCGACAAGGGCCAATGTGCGCATCCCGGTTGGCTTGCCATTCACATCGCGATTTAAACCAATCACCATGCCGATTACGGTCGCCGCACATAGCCGCAAAATCATATCGATCACACCAATATCGAAATAGCTTTCAACATTCGCAAAATAGGGAAGATCGGTCATGCCCAAATCCAATCTGCAGCTCAATCTGTTTCAGATACATTCCAAAACGCGCCGCATTCGCCCATTGTTCCGCCATCTGGCGCGACCACATCCGATCCGGCAAACCGGGTGCTTCGCTCAGACCGATGGCAGCATTCCGTCTTCCATCCCTTTGGCCTCGCCCATCAACCAGTCAAAGAATCGCAAAATACGCGGATCACGACCGGGGCGATCCAAGGTAATCAGGACATAATCATATCCGGTCGGGGCCATACCATGCGGCGCAATCAAACGCCCCACTGCCAGATCATCATAAACCAGCGGCAAAGGCCCGATCGCTGTTCCCAGCCGGTTGACCGCCGCCTGAAGTGCAAAGAAGAAATGATCGAAATATTGCTCGCTTGCCGGGTTGGCCTCACATCCGCTGGCGCGTTTCCAGACCTCCCAGGCATCGGGCCGGGTGCGACTATGCAGCCATCTGGCATTGGATAGATCGCATGCCAGAATGGTCTTCCAGCATTGTGGATCACAAACCGGCCCGGCAAATTCCGGCCACAAGCGGGTAACGTCGTAATCCTCGGCAATACCGAAATCAGCACGGCGAATTGCCACATCACATCCCTCGGCCAGTAAATCAACCGGGCCGCCTGCCGGTCGCAAATCGATATTCAGATCCGGATTGGCGTCGCGAAACGCCCCAAGCCGTGGCATCAGCCAACGCATTGCAAGGCTTGGCTCGCACGAAACTGATAAAATTGGTGATGTACCATCATGGCGATGGATTTCCTCAACCGCGCTATCAAGCCCGTCCAATGCCAACACCGTCGCCTTTAAAAGCCGTTCCCCCGCGGGCGTCAACCAAACCCGCCGATTACGCCGGACAAACAGATCAACACCCAACCGTTCCTCGATTTGTGCGACCGCGCGGCTGATCGCCCCATGGGTCAGATGCAATTCTTCCGCCGCACGTGAAAAACTTTGGTGCCGGGCGGCGGCCTCGAATGCGGGCAGGGCGGCAAGCGGTGGCAGGCTGCGTTTTCTGTGAATATTACTCACGAAATATCCCATTATTTTTCGATTTTCTGGCGATAGATCCAGTTTGATACTGAATCTCCTCACAGATCAAGGATCACAACCATGCCCGCCATTGCCGAGATGGAAATCATCGCCGTTGCCATCATCACCGTTCTTGCCGTCATAAGCCCCGGCCCCGATTTCGCCATGGTCACACGCATCGCACTTGCCCGTGGCCGTCGCGCCGGGGTGCTCTGCGCCATCGGGATCGGCAGTGGCGTTTCGGTTCATCTGGCCTATACCCTGATCGGGTTGGGCGTGGTGTTTGCCAGCAACATCTGGGTGCTGACATCATTGCGCTATCTTGGTGCGACCTATCTGATTTGGCTGGGATGCTCGGCTCTGTGGCCCGATATCAAAAAACTTGCAAAGGGCTGTGTCGGTCATGCGATTAAAAACAACGGGCACAACACGACACGACAAACAGCAAAAAAAGTGTCCGACGGGTCAGAAATCTTTGCGTCAGTCACCGTCTCTCACACAGCAGCGATCAATCAAAGCACCACACAAGGCATCATTGCCCCGAGCACCGATCAAAACCGAAACGGATCGGCGTTCTGGGTTGGATTTGCCTGCAATGCATTAAATCCCAAGACGATATTGTTCATCGTCTCGCTATTCAGTCAGGTGATTTCGCCCGATACCCCGGTATGGGTCGAGGTCGGATACGGTTTTTATATCGCTGCCTGTCACATGATCTGGTTCGCCCTGGTCGCCATCGCCCTGACCCTGCCAGCGGTGCAGGCACGCATTGCCGCAATCAAGGAATGGGTCGAACGGGGTGTCGGCATTTGTCTAGCGGGATTAGGCATCAGGATTTTGGCAGGCTGACAGATACAAAACCCGTATCACAGGTGCCATGCCCGCAAACACTGCGTAACCTGACCGAAACTCAAAGCAAAGTCATGGCCAAATCTGCAACCGCAACCGCGATCCTGAAAAAACACGGCACACCACAGCCAGTTCAGAAATTACGCTACCTTGAGCATAGTAGAATGCCTCAAATAAACAGCATTTCGCCGTTTTGCCGCGCATCGTTCAAAAAGGTCACAACCCCGCCGGTTTCAATGGCCAGCTCTTCACGTTTGGCATCATTTTCAAGACCAAGCGCCCGCAGGCCCATCTCGCAGACCATGAATTTAGCGTTCAATGCAACACAGGCCGACAGCAATTCCTCAAATGTGCCAATGCCACGCTGGGAATAACTTAGATCAATTGAGGTCGCCGTCGCCCCCTGAGCATCGGTACGCAAATGGCGCCAACCCGATGGTGCAAGAACCGCGCGGCAACCTTCCATTGTGAAAAACAGGGTCACTTCGCGCCCGGATGCGAGCGCTGCTGACGCCATTACGAGTGCGTAATGAACTTTTTCAAAGCTACCGGAAAACACCACCAGCGATAGTTTTCTGGGGCTTTCATTCTGATTGGCGATCTCAGTGCTCATGAATGGACAAATCCTTGATGCTGGCGTTTTCGGAACAAAGCGGGCAACCCGGGTCACGCGGAACTTTAATCTTGCGGAAAGATGCCCCAAGGGCGTCGACAATTACAAGCTTGCCAGACAGGCCATCCCCGATCCCCATCAATTCTTTCAGAATTTCAGTTGCTTGAATACCGCCGATCATGCCCACGACCGATCCCAAAACCCCGCCCTGCGCGCAGGATGGAATGGCATCTTCGGGCGGTGGCGCATGATAAATACAGCGATAACACGGATGCGGATCCCCCAAATGCGCCTTAAAGGTCGATACCTGACCATCAAAACGAAGGGCTGCGCCCGACACCAGCGTTTTGCCCGCAAAGTAACAGGCATCGTTTAGCAAAAACCGCGTTTCAAAATTATCCGATCCATCGGCAATCACGTCATAATCGGTAATCAAATCCATCACATTCGAGACATCAAGACGCTGATTATGGGTTTGCACGGTAATTTCGGGGTTCATATCGAGCATGGTTGATTTCGCACTTTCAACCTTGGGCCTGCCAAGGTCCTTCATGCCATGTGCAATCTGACGCTGCAGATTGGAAAGCTCGACAATATCAGCATCAACAATCCCGATGGTCCCGACCCCGGCCGCCGCCAGATACATCGCAAGCGGCGATCCAAGCCCGCCAGCCCCAACAATCAAAACACGCCCGCGTTTCAGCTGCATCTGGCCGGTGCCACCGACCTCTTTAAGGACAATGTGCCGGGCATAACGTTGCACTTCGTTTTCGCTGAAATCAAAATCACTCACGCGGGGGCTTCTTTCATCCGGATCGAAACAGGTCTGCTATTGCATATAGCGCGCATGGCACAGACAGGAAAGGCCCGGAAAATTCCGGGCCTTTCCAAATTACGTCCAACAACGAAACCCGAATTACTGCAAACCTTCGAACAACGGGGTCGAAAGATAACGTTCGGCAAAGCTCGGCACGATGATCACAATGCGTTTGCCTTCGTTTTCCGGAAGCTGGCCCAGCTCGATCCCGGCGGCAACAGCCGCACCTGACGAAATGCCGGTTGGCAGACCTTCGATGCTGGCCAATTTGCGGGCGGTGGCAAAGGCGGTTTCATTACCAATCGTCATGACCTTGTCGATCACATCAGTATGCAAATTGCCCGGAATGAAACCGGCACCAATACCCTGAATTTTATGCGGGCCGGGTGCACCACCGGAAATAACCGGGCTGTCTTCGGGTTCGACCGCAACAATCTGAATCTTCGGATTATGTATTTTCAGCGCTTCACCAACCCCGGTCAGGGTGCCACCCGTGCCAACACCGGCAACAAAGATATCGACCTTGCCTGCGGTATCCTTGATAATTTCCTGGGCTGTCGTCGTGCGATGAATTTCCGGGTTGGCCGGATTTTCAAACTGCTGAAGCATGATTGCGCCATCAATTTCGGCAACCAGTTCTTCGGCACGTGCGACCGCGCCCTTCATGCCTTTGGCCGCCGGGGTCAGATCAATCTTTGCCCCCAACAACATCAGCATTTTACGACGTTCCAACGACATGCTTTCCGGCATGGTCAGGATCAATTTGTAACCCTTGGCCGCAGCAACAAAGGCCAGAGCAATGCCGGTATTGCCCGACGTTGGCTCAATCAGGGTTGCTCCCGGTTTGATGCGCCCGGATTTCTCCGCATCATCAATCATTGCAAGACCGATACGATCCTTGACCGAGGCCAGCGGATTGAAAAATTCAAGCTTGCCAATCAGGTCGGCCTTCACACCTTCGGCCGCTGCCAGACGGGAAAGACGAACCAGAGGCGTCGCACCGATGGTGTCGATGATGCTGTCGTAAATCTTGCCGCGAAACTCAGTCATGTTTTCCTCGCAATTTTTGTAATTTAAAACCAATCACATTTGGAATTTGTATTTACCTTGTTTAACACCTAAATGAATTGGAGTTAAACAATTTTTACGCAAATTCTATTTTGGCTGGCTTCCAGATACTTGTGCATTAGGTGTGAACCGCAGCGGATTCTTGTTGTTTTACGATACAATAATCCGCGATCGGTTCAGACGATTAAATAATGAAATCCGGTGATTCCTCGATCCCACTGCGCAGGCCCGCATCACGGGCCCGATTGCACAGATCCTCAACCGTGATCCTGGTCAGCGCCACCATCATTTCATCCTGAAGTTCACGCCATAATGGCCGCACGACTTCTTTGCCCAGTGGCGAGCCAGCCGGATCCTCGATCGGGTCATCTGATGTTTCCATTGATCGGATGACCGACACAATATCGGCCAGCGTGATACGCCGACGTTCCCGCGCCAGACGATATCCGCCGCGCGGACCGCGTACACCCACCAAAATATCGGCACGCACCAGCTGTTGCAGAGTCTGCTCAAGATAGCGTTTCGGAATGCCCTGACGCGCGGTGATATCGCGGCTTTGCACCGGCTCACCCGCTGCGTTATAGGCAATATCCACCACCGCCTCGATGGCAAACAGCATCTTTTTTGACAGCTTTAACATCGTCTCTTTCATACTCCCCTTTCGGCCCCGGTGATCCCCCCGGAAACATTGGGACCCATCATTGTCAGAGTTAACAGAGCATCGAAAATTGCCAGTTCCCGACAAAAATTTCCAAAATCAGACGGTTTTACCTGACGGTGCCGCAACACCAGTCGATCCGAATCCGCCAGTACCGCGCGCCGTTTCATCAAGATCAGCAACCGCATTCCACGCCACTTGGGTCACCGGTGCGACCACAAGCTGGGCAATGCGCATACCGCGCTCAATCGTAAAGGCATCATCACCAAGATTAATCAGGATCACCTTGATCTCGCCACGGTAATCCGCATCAATTGTGCCCGGGCTATTCAATACCGTAATGCCATTTTTCGCCGCCAGTCCCGAACGCGGACGTACCTGTGCCTCGAACCCGGCCGGAAGGGCAATGGCAATGCCGGTTTCAATCATGGCGCGTTTGCCCGCTTCAATCACAAGCGTATCGTTAATCGCTGCCTGCAAATCAACGGCCGCCGATTGTTCGGTGGCATAATCAGGCAACGGAAAATCCGCACCATGGGGCAATTGTTTCAAGTTAACAGTCAAACGCGTCATCAAAGGTCCTTGTCTTCACTGTTCTGGGCCGTGCTTTGGCTTTGGCATTCGCCCGCACAAGCCAGTACATCATTCAATATCAGGGGAAATGCCGGATAATACGCTGCACAAGTGCACGCGCCACACCGGCCTTATCTTGACGCGGCCAGACTTCATCACTTGCAGCATTTTCACCGGAAATCAGGCAGATTTCATTTTCGTCACCGCCAAAAGTGCCGGTTCCCGGTGCCACATCATTGGCCAATATCCAGTCACATCCCTTACGCACCCGTTTAGCGCGCGCATGGGCGATAACATTTTCCGTTTCGGCAGCGAAACCAATAACCAGCCCCGGTCGGTTCGGCCCGACCTTGCTGATGGTTGCCAAAATATCGGAATTTTCCGAAAGCTTCAGATCCGGGATCCGTCCTGATCCGTCTTTCTTAAGCTTCTGCCCGGCTTCATCGGCCACACGCCAATCGGCAACGGCAGCCGCACAAACGGCGATATCCGCCGGCA
Source organism: Thalassospira alkalitolerans (assembly GCF_002115745.1). Lineage (GTDB taxonomy): Bacteria > Pseudomonadota > Alphaproteobacteria > Rhodospirillales > Thalassospiraceae > Thalassospira > Thalassospira alkalitolerans. The sequence goes on along the minus strand of NZ_JFKB01000001.1, from coordinate 367,783 downwards.
GGGCGGCCTGCACGGCATCAAGCATCTGTTGCGCGGTTTCAATCCGCACCACATTCACACCCGCCGGATCGGGCAGGGCCACCGGCCCACTGATCAGTGTCACATCGGCACCCGCCGCGGTAAGGGCACTTGCAATCGCGTGGCCCTGCTTGCCCGATGATCGATTGGCGATATAGCGCACCGGATCAATCGGTTCATGCGTCGGGCCACTGGTGACCACAGCCTTTTTACCTGCCAAAGGCTTGCCAACCGGTTGACCTTCCAGAAAATCAATAACCGCGGCAATAATTTCGACAGGTTCGGCCAATCGGCCCGAACCGACTTCACCACAGGCCAAATCCCCGGCCGACGGGCCGATCCGCATCACACCACGGCTTTCAAGGGTCGCGATATTGGCCTGAGTCGCCGGGTGGTTCCACATTTCAACATTCATCGCCGGGGCAATCAGAACCCGCTTATTGGTCGCCAGCAAGGCGGTGGTTGCCAGATCACTGGCCTGACCGGTTGCCATTTTGGCCAAAATATCCGCACTTGCCGGGGCAACCAAAACAAGGTCAGCCTCGCGCGACAGGCGGATATGGCCCATTTCAGCCTCATCCGTCAGGGAAAAAAGATCCTGATAAACCTTGTTCTCGGTAAGGGCCGCCACAGATAACGGGGTTACAAACTCCGCCCCGCCCTTGGTCAGGATGGCGCGTATATTGATGTCACGGTCGCGCAGCCGCCGAATCACCTCAAGAACCTTATAGGCAGCAATACCGCCCGAGATGATCAAAAGGATATTTTTTCCAGCTAACACTGTGGTTACCAATTATTTACGTTGAACAAGTGTGGTTAACCTACCTTCTCCTATGATCCTGCGCAAGCGTCCAGAACAATCAGAAAAAAACGCCACGGAACCGTAAATCCCGCAGCGTCGTTTTATAATTTATTATCAAAGGCTTATTACGGAACGGTATACAACATCCCGAACCAGCGCCAACGCCCGTTTGGCCCCATCGAGGTACAGTTGATCCGCCAGCGCCCCGATGATACCGGGTTCTTCAGCCGGATCTCGACCCGTTCATCCCCCAGCCGGTTCATGGTTGATTCACCCTCGGACGGATAACAGGCAATATTGGCCACCGCTTCTTTAAGAGTAAAACCAAAAGCCGGTGGATTTCGTTCCAGCATATAATTGGACGGGGTTATATCGCTGACACGTAGTGGCAGGGATTCTGCCGCAAGAATAAAGCGTTCCAGCTCGCCGTAATTTTCATTCATGGCAAAACGCGGCAGATACATCATATCCGATTCCGCGTTCATCGCGCCGCTTTGCTGGCCAAAGGCCGCCTTGTACCCGGCTTCACGAACCAGCTTGATCACGTCGTCACTGGCTTCACCATACGGATAGGCAAAGATATCAGGCACAAAGCCAAGTTCCGCCTTAAACCGTTCTGCGGAATGGGCCAGTTCCGCTTTCGCATCTTCGATAGACAGGCTGGGCAAATGCGAATGATGCTGGGTATGACCGCCAATGGTAACCCCATCCTTCACCAGATCACGTAACATGTCCCAGGTCATGTAATTGGTATAACCGGCATCGATCTGTTCACTTGAAACAAACACCGTCATCGGCAAATTATGTTTTTTTAACGCGGGCCAAGCCACATCATAAACCGAACGATAGGCATCATCGACGGTAATCCCGACCGTATAATCGGGCAAACCCTTGCCATTCTGAAGGGCTGAAACAATTTCAGGCACGCCGATTACGGTATATTTGCTACTGGTCAGTTCATTGATATGGGCCTCGAATTGGGACTTGCGGATATTGGTTGACGGAAAGTCGATTTCGCCAAAGCGATGATACATAAACACAACAGCCGATGTCGCATCACCTGTTGGCACCTGTTTGAAACGGGCTGACGTGTCCGTACTTTCCATGGTAACAGGCGTTTTGGTGCCTTCACCGGTCTCGTCGGTATCTTTTGCCCCATCCACGGTCGGGGCTTGGTCATTTGCTGTCACGCTTGTATTGTCGGCATCCTGCGCCAGACTGAGCGATGGACCAAATGTTAGCCCAACGGCAAAAGCCGCGCCAAAAACCATACACTTAAACATGCCACGACCCTGCATCCGATGCAGGCGCGCCCCATTTTCAAAATAGCGCTGCCCATTGGTCTGTGATTGCATTGCCACATCCATCTCGTTTGCGACCCCACTCCTTGGTCACTGTAGCCCCAAAACCACAGCAATTATTTTTATCGTTTCTTTGGGATTACGTTTCCCTGAACCTATCAGCGAACCAGTTGTTTTTCCACAATTTCGTCATTGCGCTTGTGTATAGTCCCCCACATCCTAACTTTAGGACATTCTATTCAAGGCCCGACACAACCCCAGCTTTATCGGAGATTTAAAATGCTCAGCTCAGACGTGCTCGACACCCTTTTTTACAAAGCTCGTACCCATAATGGCTGGCAGGATCGCGATGTCGAAACAGCCCTGCTGCACAAGGCATGGGACCTTACGGTTATGGGCCCGACCAGTGCCAATTGCGAACCGATGCGCATTACATTCATCAAATCAGCCGAGGCCAAGCAACGCCTGAAACCGGCCCTGTCCGCAGGTAACCTTGAAAAAACCATGGCCGCCCCGGTAACGGCGATCATCGCACATGACATGGAATTCTATGAAAAGCTGCCGCAACTTTTCCCCCATGCCGATGCAAGATCATGGTTTGCAGGCAACGAAGCCGCAATTTCAGCCACCGCATTTCGCAATGGAACGCTACAGGCTGGCTATTTTATCATGGCACTGCGTGCGGTCGGTCTGGATTGCGGCGCCATGTCGGGCTTTGACAATGCCAAGGTCGATGCCGAATTCTTTGACGGCACTCCGATCAAAAGCAACTTCCTGCTCAATATCGGCTATGGCGATTCATCAAAATTGTTTGATCGCAGCCCGCGACTTGGCTTTGATGACGGGGCTGAAATCCTTTGATCCGATCCTAAAAATTGAAATCGACGCGGCGTGTTCAGCGTGACTCTTTGACAAAGTTTTGGACAAAATCGACCTATACACTTGTATGATCTCTTAGTTGGCGACGTATTTCTTCAAGCTTTTCCGTTGCTTGAAAACTGTCATCTAACTTTTATTTGATCTTTACCAGCGCATCATCATTTTAGTCCAAATTTTTAAAATAGGTTTACACGTCCCAAACCGGGTACCTGAAACAGGAGCGTCAATTGGGTTTCAGCCAGTTGTTAACAACTGCACTTGCGGTTGCATTGCCTGCGGCCATGATTTTCATCGTGCTTGCCGCAATGGAACTTCTTGGCTGGGGCACGGCAATCCTGTGCGCTGTTCTGGCATGGCTGGGCAGCACCACAGTTCTGCGCATCTATTTCGGCGATCTGCGCCGCGTTGCCCGCTATGCCGTTGCATTACGCGATAAATTCCGTGGCACCCCGCCACAACATCTGTCGTTTAGTGCCGCATCCGAACTTTCATCGCTTTATACCCAGATCGCCAATACGTTTCGGGAACGCATTACCGATCTTGAAACCCGCACCAGCACCGATGCCGAAATCCTTGATCACCTACCCAACCCTGTGGTTATGGTCAATCGGCAGCGCGTCATTACCGGTTTCAACCGGGCTGCTAAATCGCTGTTTCATAACCTTGAAACCGGTCACGACCTGACGCGTTTTATCCGCGACCCGATCCTGCTTGATGCCTTTGATGATGTCGCGGCTGAACGCGAACAGATGAAACATGCCGAATTTGTGCTGGCCAGTGACGCACATCATCATTTTGATGTGCTGACCGCGCGTCTTCCGGCGGCAACCGGGGACCGGAATTTTGTCCTGTCCTTCTCGGATTTGACCGAGCTTCGCAAACTGGAACAAATGCGGGCCGATTTCGCCACCGATGCCGGGCATGAATTGCGCACACCACTTTCGGTTTTGCTGGGCTTTATCGAAACGCTGGAAGGCCCGGCCAAAGACGATCCCGATGCACTGGGTCAATTCCTGCCGGTCATGCGCGATCAGGGTTTGCGCATGCAACACCTGATCGAAGACCTCCTATCACTTGCCCGGATCGAATTAAACGAACATACCCCGCCTTCTGATGATTGCGATGTCGGCAAAGTCATCGACAAGGTCGCCCAGACTCTGTTGATGAAGGCTGAGGCCAAAGGCATGGAAATCAAGATTTCCTGCAATCTCGACAACACCGACATTGTTGGCGAGGAAAAGGAAATGACCCAAGTCTTTGTCAATCTGGTCGAAAACGCCATAAAATACGGCCATGCCAAAACCAATATCGAAGTATCGATTACGCTGGCCAAAAACCCGCCCGGTGCCTTGGCCCGTTTCCGCCATGACCGAATTTTGGCCGTCGCCATCCGCGATCATTCCGACGGGATTGCACGCGAACATCTGCCGCGCCTGACCGAACGTTTCTATCGCATTGATACCGCGCGATCTCGCGCTGTTGGTGGCACTGGCCTTGGTCTTGCCATCGTCAAACATCTGGTCCAACGCCATCGCGGAACTATGGTGATTGAAAGCGAACAGGGGGTTGGGTCGGTCTTTACCGTCTATCTGCCCGCCAAGGCCAACGACAATATCCGTACCCTTCATCGGGCATAATCCGCGCGACGATCCAACGAAAAAGGCCAGCACCGAAATGCTGGCCTTGTATTACACCTGAAATCGATTATTTCGATTACAGAATAAACTTTGAAAGATCGGCATCCTTGGCAAGGCCATCAACCTGTTCACGGACGTAATCAGCATCAATCTTAATCGTTTCGCCCCCCCGGTCTGTCGCCGTAAAGCTGATTTCATCCAAAAGCTTTTCCAGAACCGTATGCAAACGACGTGCGCCGATATTTTCGACGGTTTCGTTCACACTGGCCGAAATACGCGCCAATTCCCCCACCGCATCATCGGTGAATTCCAGCGTCACGTCCTCGGTCCCCAGCAAGGCGATATATTGCTTGATCAGGGATGCTTCGGGTTCCAACAGAATACGACGGAAATCTTCCTCGGTCAGGGCCTTCAACTCGACCCGGATCGGCAGGCGCCCCTGTAATTCCGGTAAAAGGTCGGATGGTTTTGAAAGATGGAACGCGCCGGAACAAATGAACAGAATATGGTCGGTTTTAACCGTGCCATGCTTGGTCGAAACATTGGTTCCTTCGATCAGCGGCAGCAAATCACGCTGCACACCTTCGCGCGAGACATCACCACCACGTTCGGAACGCGCCGTGATCTTGTCGATCTCGTCAAGGAACACAATGCCGTTCTGTTCAACATTATCAATCGCCTCGGCGGTGACCTTGTCCATATCAAGCAATTTGTCGCCTTCTTCATCGATCAGGCGTTCAAACGCTTCGGCAACGGTCATGCGTTTCGGCTTGGTCTGTCCGCCGAATGCCTTGCCAAACACGTCGGACAGATTAAGCATCCCCATCTGCGCGCCGGGCATGCCGGGAATATCAATGGTCGGCATCGAGGACCCGCTGTTTTCCAAAACCTGGATTTCGATTTCCTTGTCCTGTAATTCACCTTCGCGCAGCATCTTGCGAAATTTCTGGCGGGTATCGGCCGATGCGTTTTCGCCGACCAAACTATCCAGAACACGTTCCTCGGCCTGCATTTCGGCCTTGGCGCGGACTTTTTTGTGCATCGCTTCACGCGTCAGATCCAGCGACACTTCCAAAAGGTCACGAACAATCTGTTCGACATCACGCCCGACATAACCGACTTCGGTAAATTTGGTGGCTTCGATCTTGATAAACGGTGCCTCGGCCAATTTGGCAAGGCGGCGCGCGATCTCGGTTTTACCAACACCGGTCGGGCCGATCATCAGGATATTTTTCGGCAGAACTTCATTACGCATGTCATCGTCAAGCTGCTGGCGGCGCCAGCGGTTACGCAATGCAATCGCGACGGCGCGCTTGGCATCTTTCTGACCGATGATATGGCGATCCAGTTCGGAAACAATCTCGCGCGGGCTGAAATGTTGGGTCATTTAAATTTTATCCGTTAATTCTTGCGACGGAAATGCGATGTCAGGCCCGAAAGGCACCTTTATTTCGCATCCTCGATTTTTTCCAAAGTTACATTGCCGTTGGTATAAACACAGATCTCACCGGCAATCGCCATCGCCTTGCGGGCGATTTCCTCGGCGCTCAGATCCAGATCAATCAGGGCCCGCGCCGCAGCAAGGGCATAATTACCACCCGAACCAATAGCGATAAGGCCGTCTTCAGGTTCCAGCACATCACCCTGACCGGTCAGCACCAGCGACACATCCTTGTCCGCCACCGCCATCATTGCTTCAAGCTTGCGCAGATAACGATCTGTGCGCCAATCCTTGGCCAATTCAACACAGGCACGCATGGTCTGGCCCGGATGACGTTCCAACTTGGCTTCAAGCCGTTCCAGCAGGGTAAAGGCATCCGCCGTCGCCCCGGCAAAACCAACAATAATCTCGCCTTTCTGGCCGATCCGGCGCACCTTGCGCGCATTGCCCTTGATCACGGTCTGGCCCAGCGACACCTGACCGTCACCGGCCACCACGACTTCATTGCCCTTGCGCACCGACAGGATCGTCGTGCCATGCCAGCTCGGCTGTGATTGTTCGCTCATGAAAAATCCTTGAAAATCATCTTATGCATTCGCTCAAGAGTTAGCACGCAGACAGCCGGGGTCAAGGGTGCGCATTACCAATGCAGTCCACCCACACGCCGCAACCGTACCCCGGATCACATCAGGCTGCGCCGCCTTCCCCCAATCCCAAACACAGTTTCAACGCAGAAAAGCATAAAAAGGCACGGCAATCCTTGCGCCATTGCGTTACTCTTGGACCATAAACGCATCAAAGAACAAAGGACCACGGTCATGAGCAACCCCGATCTTTCCCAAACCCATCTTGGCAAATGCATTCTTGCCGGTCAGGGCAAGGTTCGTGCTGATCTGGTCCTGCGCAATATCGGGATGCTTGATGTTATTACCGGGGCGATCACAACTACCGATATCGCCATCGTTGGCGACCGGATTGTCGGCACCCACGCCAAATATGACGGCGACACCGTGATTGACTGCACCGGGAAATTCGCCGTACCGGGCTTTATCGATACCCACCTTCATATCGAAAGCTCGCTTGTGACACCGCTGGAATTTGATCGCTGCGTCTTACCCCATGGCGTGACCACTGTTTTGTGTGATCCCCATGAAATTGCCAATGTTCTGGGTGCTGACGGGATCAGGTATTTCCTTGATTGTTCTGAACGGTCGATCATGGATATTCGGGTCAATCTGTCATCCTGTGTTCCGGCCACCGGGTTTGAAACATCGGGTGCAGAACTTGAAATCGAAGATTTGTTGCCATTTCGAAACCACCCCAAGGTCATCGGTTTGGCAGAAATGATGAACTATCCCGGTGTGCTGAACCTTGATCCCGGCATCATGGCCAAACTTGATGCGTTTCAGGATGGTCATATCGACGGCCATGCGCCGCTTTTGCGCGGCACCGCATTAAACGGTTATATGGCCGCAGGCATCCGTACCGATCACGAAGCAACTTCTGCAACCGAGGCCCGTGAAAAACTGGCCAAGGGCATGGCGATCCTGATCCGCGAGGGGTCGGTTTCCAAGGATTTGGAGGCTCTGGCCGAAATTCTCGATGAAAACACCTCAAGCTTCGTTGCCCTTTGCACCGATGATCGCAATCCGCTTGATATCGGCGAAGAAGGCCATCTTGATAGCCTGATCGAACGCCTGATCGGCCATCTTAAGGCCCGCAATTGCCCGATCCATCACGTTTATCGCGCCGCATCCCATTCGGCGGCCCGTATTTTTGGCCTGCGTGATCGCGGCCTGATCGGGCCGGGTTGGCGGGCGGATATCGCGATCCTTGATGATCTTGAAACCTGTGCCGTCAGTGACGTCATCGCAGCCGGTCGTCTGGTGACGTCGGCAATGTTTGACGCACGCGAAACCGTTGCCCCGATTGGCCTGACATCGATGAAGGCCAAACCGATCAGTGCCGATGCCTTTCGGGCTGAACCAAAACCGGGCCAGAACCAAACCCCGGTGATCAAGGTTAAACCGGGTCTAATCCTGACCTTCCGCGATGAAGCAACGCTTGAAATCGGCGAAAATGGCCTGAAACCCGATCTTGAAAACGATGTGATCAAGGTCGCCGTCGTCGAACGCCATGGTAAAAACGGCAATATCGGCCGCAGCTTTGTCCGCGGTTTTGGCCTGAAACGCGGGGCGATTGCATCCTCGGTCGGCCATGACAGCCACAATATCACCGTGGTCGGTGCCAATGACGCCGACATGGCCGCCGCAGTTAATCGACTAATTGAAATGGGCGGCGGCTTTGCCGTTGCCGATGGTGGCAAGGTCACGGCAGAATTGCCATTGCCGGTCGCCGGTCTCATGAGCCTTGAACCCTTTGAGGTGGTCGAAAAAGACCTGATCACGCTGCGCGCCGCCGCCAAAGACCTTGGCTGTGTTCTGCCCGAACCGTTCCTTCAGGTCGCCTTCCTTGCCCTGCCGGTCATCCCGCATCTTAAAATGACCGATCGCGGCCTGTTTGATGTCGATAAATTTGATTTTGTCTGATCAATTGGTTCAGGACATTGGCGGTTTACAAATGCGCGTTGCGTTTTGCGACCAATACCTGGCCGGTTAAACTGGCAATTTCGCCACTTTGTTGCTAAATAACCTCCCAACAGATGCATCGATACCTGCAGGAAAGGAGCTTTGCATGCGCAAGGCCCGCGTAGAGCGTAATACCAACGAAACACAGATCACGGTCGAGCTGAACCTTGACGGGACTGGCATTTATGATGTCGAGACCGGGGTTGGCTTCCTTGATCATATGCTCGAACAGCTTTCACGCCACAGCCTGATGGACCTTAAAGTCCGGGCCAAGGGCGACCTGCATATTGATTTTCATCACACCACCGAAGATACCGGTATCGCCATCGGTCAGGCCTTTTCACAGGCGTTGGGCGACAAAAAAGGCATCAATCGGTACGGCAGTTGCCTTTTGCCGATGGACGAGGCATTGACCCGTGTCGCGCTGGATTGCTCAAACCGTCCCTATCTGATCTGGAATGTCGAATTTACCCGCGACAAACTGGGCGATATGGATACCGAACTGTTTCGCGAATGGTTTCAGGGCTTTGCCCAGGCCGCAGGTCTGACACTGCATGTCGAAAACCTGTATGGCGATAACAATCACCATATTGTCGAAAGTGCCTTTAAGGCACTGGCACGGTCCCTGCGCACTGCAATCGAAATTGATCCGCGCAAATCCGATGCCATTCCCTCGACCAAGGGTGTTCTGGGCGGGTCGCTTTAACCCGCCAAATGCCCCTGATCTGATCCGAAAAACCGGGTAAAGATACCGCACAGGGTATCACCCGGAACAGGAAATCGGTGTTCGATGAAGGTTTACACAGTCCATACCCATCCCGGCGATGCCGATCCGATGGAAAACGCGATCCTGATCCATGAAGGCTTTAATTTCTGGGCCTTTATCCTAAGCGGCCTTTGGGCGCTGTATCATCGGTTATGGGCGGCTTTCTTTAGTCTTTTGGCTGTATCGCTGATTTGCAATCTGCTGACTTACCTTTTTGACGGCGGGCCAGAGATGGATTTTGCCCTCGCCCTTGCGACCGGTATCGGTTTCGGCCTGATTGCCAATGATCTTCGGCGTAAAAAACTAGCCGCTGAGGGCTGGAAGCTGGTTGAAATCGTCGCTGGCGCGGATGAAAACGCCGCCGAACATCGGTTATTTGATCGTTTGCGGGGTCATCACACCGCGCAAAACACCATCCAAAATACCCTGCAAAATGCTGTGCCCACCGCCTTACCCGGGAGCATCCCCACCCCATGACTGTTGCGATTATCGATTACGGTTCAGGCAACCTGCGTTCGGCTGCCAAAGCCTTTGAACGCGCGGCCCGCGAAACCGGTTTTTCCAATGATGTCATCGTCACCGATGATCCGGAAAAAGTCCGCAATGCCAGCCATATCGTCCTGCCCGGCGTTGGCGCCTATGCCGATTGCCGTGCCGGTCTTGATGCTGTCACCGGCATGGTTGATGTCCTGACCGAACAGGTGATCAAGGGCGGCAAACCGTTCTTTGGCATTTGCGTCGGGATGCAATTGATGTCATCGGTCGGGCGTGAATTCGCCACGACAACGGGCCTTGACTGGATCAAGGGCGAGGTCGTTGCGATCAAGCCAAACGATCCCGGCCTTAAAATTCCGCATATGGGCTGGAACGAGCTGGTGCTTGATCCGACGGGCAAGGCCCATCCGGTACTTTCAGGCATTGCGGATGGCGATCATGCCTATTTCGTCCACAGCTATCACATGCATGTGCAAAACCCCGATGAACGTCTGGCATCGGTTGAGTACGGCGGCGCATTAACCGCAATGATCGGGCGTGACAATATGGTCGGCACCCAGTTCCACCCGGAAAAAAGCCAAAAGACGGGATTAACCATCCTTGGCAACTTCCTGGGGTGGAAACCATGATTGCACCCAGCGACACCATCGGACCGGAAGTTTCCGCACAACACGTCACCGAACTGACCGCGGGCGAGCTTTCCGACATCGTCGATGCCTGTACCCAGGCCATTGTCGAAGGTGGCGGTTTTGGCTGGCTTTCCCCACCCGACCGTCCGGATATGGAAAAATACTGGCGCGGTGTTTTACTGATGCCGGGACGCCACCTGTTTGTCTCGCGCGTTGATGGTGTGATTTCCGGTGCAGCCCAGTTGCTTGAAACCCCGTCTAACCTTGAAGCACAGTGCCATTCAGCCCAGATTTCCAGCCATTTTGTCGCCCCTTGGGCGCGCGGGCGTGGCAATGGCAAAGCGATTGTGCGCAGTATCGAATATTATGCCCGTGAACATGGCTATTCTGTTTTAAAACTCGACCTTCGCGAAACTCAAACCGCCGCCATCGCACTTTATAACGGGCTGGGTTATGTCCGTTGGGGCATCAATCCCTATTATGCGATGATCGACGGCAAAATGGTCGAAGGTTATTACTACACCAAGAAAATACAGGACACTGACAAGTGAATCTCTATCCGGCAATCGACCTGAAAGATGGTGCCTGCGTTCGCCTTTTGCGCGGTGATATGGACAAGGCCACCGTGTTTAACAATGATCCCGGCGCACAGGCCGGTGAATTTGTGGCCGCGGGATGTCATTGGGTTCATATCGTCGATTTGAATGGCGCTTTTGCTGGGGAACCGGTCAATGGTGGTGCGGTCGATAGCATCCTTTCTGCTGTTGGTGACAAAGCCAAAACCCAGCTTGGCGGCGGTATCCGCACCATGAAAACGGTTGATTACTGGCTGAACAAAGGCATCACCCGCGTGATCCTTGGCACCGTTGCGCTGCGCAATCCCGATTTCGTCAAACAGGCCTGTGCCAAATGGCCGGGCCGGATTGCGGTTGGCATTGACGCGCGCGATGGCTATGTCGCGGTTGAAGGCTGGGCGGAAACATCCGAAGTCACCGCCCTTGAACTGGCGCAAAAGTTCGAAGATTGTGGCGTTACCGCCATCATATTTACCGATATCGACCGCGATGGCGCGATGGGTGGCCCAAACATTGAATCCACCGTCGCCCTTGCCAGTGCAATTTCTACCCCGGTCATCGTATCGGGCGGGGTTTCATCGCTTGATGATCTGATTGATGTTGCCAAACATACCGATGCCGGGATTGATGGCGCGATTTCCGGACGCGCGCTTTATGATGGCCGTATCGATCTTGCCGAAGCCATCAAAGCCTTGTCCTAAAAGGACCCACACAGGAAAACGACCATGCTGAAAACCCGTGTCATTCCCTGTCTTGACGTTAAGGACGGCCGCGTCGTCAAAGGCGTCAATTTCGTTGATCTGATCGATGCCGGTGATCCGGTCGAACAGGCCCGCATCTATGACGCCGAGGGTGCCGACGAGCTGTGCTTCCTTGATATCACCGCGTCCAGCGACAACCGCGATACCATTTTCGATGTCGTTGCCCGCACCGCCGAGGCCTGCTTTATGCCGGTCACCGTTGGCGGCGGTGTCCGCACACTTGATGACATCCGCAAATTACTGCTTGCCGGGGCGGACAAGGTTTCGATCAATACCGCCGCGGTTAAAAACCCCGATTTCGTCCGCCAGGCTGCGCGCAAGTTCGGGTCGCAATGCATTGTGGTGTCGATTGACGCCAAATCGACCGGCCCGGATAAATTCGAAATCTTTACCCATGGCGGGCGCGAACCAACCGGAATTGATGCCGTTTCGTTTGCAAAACAAATGGTCGAATACGGTGCCGGGGAACTTTTGGTGACCTCAATGGATCGTGATGGCACCAAATCGGGCTTTAACGTGCCCCTGACCCGCACCATCGCCGATAGTGTCCATGTACCGGTTATCGCATCGGGCGGGGTTGGCACACTTGATCACATGGTCGAAGGTGTCCGCGATGCCCATGCATCGGCGGTTTTGGCGGCATCGATCTTCCATTTCGGGACCTATCGCATCCGCGAGGTCAAAGACCACATGAAAGCCGCCGGTATTCCGGTCCGTGAAAGTTAAGGCAGCCATCATGACCAAAACACTTGAAGGTGACATTCTTGACCGGCTTTACACGGTCATCGCATCGCGCAAGGGAAGCGACCCCGAAGAAAGCTATACCGCCAAGCTGTTTAACAAGGGTACAGCCAAAATCGCCCAGAAAGTCGGCGAAGAAAGCGTTGAAACCGTGATTGCCGCCCTTGCCGAAGGCCCGGAAAACGTCGCATCCGAAAGTGCCGATCTGCTGTATCATCTAATGGTCCTGTGGGCCGATCGCGGGGTTGAACCAACCGATGTCTGGGCCGCGCTTGCCAAACGTCAGGGCATTTCCGGCAATGTGGAAAAAGCCGCCCGCAAAAACAAGTAAGCATTAAAAACACAGCAGATATGGTGGAATTTTGCCATATCTGCACGGACGGGGCGCATTGCCCAAAATGCAAATTGCGTCCGCGGCCAAGCCTGTCCAATATATCCGCCATACATCAAATATAGCGACCAGGAGCATCCCAATGGCCGTCCCAGCCTATGATCCGCAAAACATCTTTGCCAAAATCCTTCGCGGCGAAATCCCGTGTAGCAAGGTCTATGAGGACGACCACGTTCTGGCCTTTAACGATATCGCCCCGCAGGCCCCAACCCATATCCTTGTGATCCCAAAGGGCGCCTATACCAGCTATGACGACTTCGCCGTCAATGCCTCAGACGCCGAAATCATCGCCTATACCCGTGCGATTGGTAAAATTTCTGCCGAGGCCGGTGTCATTGAGAACGGTTACCGCCTGATTGCCAATACCCGCGATCACGGTCGTCAGGACGTCCCGCATCTGCATGTCCATATCATTGGCGGCAAGAAGCTCGGCCTGATGTTGCCAAAAGATTAGGCTTCGCACCCTAAACCAGATTTCAGGGGCAGGGCCGCCACGGTATCCCTGCCTTTTTAACTTTCGGAATGTCATGACCCGACCCATCCCGACCACCACCGAGATTTTCCAAAGCCTGCCGGGCAACTGGACACTTATGCGCGATCTCGGCCCGACTGGCCAATTCAAGGGTGATGTGACATTCAACCTGGCAGAACCCCAAAAGCCCGGTTTTCTGCGCTATCGCGAAGAAGGCATGCTGGAACGCGGTGATGGCAAACGCTTTGACGGCTACCGCGAATATGACTTCGTCCTGCGCGAAGACCCGCCCGCGATCGAGCTTCTGTTTCGCGATCCGCTCAGCTTTGGCAATCGCTATGTTCTGCTGCAATTTGGCGAGGATGCAACCGAAGGCTTTTGTGCGCGCGACATTCATCCCTGTGGCGAGGATTTCTATCACCACTGCATGATCTGGCATGATGCCAATCATTTCGAAACTAAAATAAAAATCACCGGCCCGAAAAAAGATCACCTGCTGCACAGCATTTATCGTCGCAAAATCAGCTAAACATGGTCGACTAGTATTTGGTTCTGGCATCACGCTGCCCGGTTCGAAAACCACCCCTCACATCCAGCCCAGCCGCAAAACGTGATCACTGCCCCAACACCAAAGACCGCAACCTGTTTGGCACGGGGCCTAAGCCCGATCACCTGCATTTTACGCTGCGCCAGATGCTGCCTGTTGCAGGATCCAATCGCGAAATACCGCGATTTCCGGGTCTTCGCCGCGTCCCTCGGTATAAATCAGGTGATAAGCCCCGCTGCTTTGCAGGCTGGCATCGGCAACGATTTCAAGCGATCCATCGGCCAGCGCCCCTTCGATCAAAACGCGCGGTAACAAGGCCAATCCCATGCCCGCCCTGACCGCTTCGATCAACATAAAGAAATGTTCAAACCCGGCACCGGGCGCACCGCCAATCGCAATATCATGCGCCGCCGCCCAATCATGCCATACCTTGGGCCGGGTGGTATGGATCAGGCGCGGCAAACTCGCAATTATCACTGCCGGATCAGCCCGCAGGACATCTGTCACCAATCCGGGTTTGGCGACAACCACCTGAATTTCATCAAGAATTTTATGCGATACCAATCCCGGCCAATCACCATCCCCAAAATAAAGTCCGACATCAATTTGGCGTCCGCCAAGGTCGGGGCTGCGGTCCGGGGTGGCAAAATTAAGCGACAGGGTTTCGATCACCGGCCGGATATCCGGGTATTCGTTTTGAAACCGATTTAATCGGGGGATCAACCATGAACTGGCCAGCGTATGCAGCGCCCCAATCACCAACCGTTTCTCGCCAACCCCATGGGTGACAAGGTCAAGCGTCGCGGCCTCGATCCCGTCCAAGGCGCGCCGCAAGGCCGGTAAATAGGCCCGTCCTGCATCCCGTAGTGACAGTTTCGGCCCCTGGCGATCAAACAGGGCGATGCCAAGGCTGGCCTCAAGATTGGCGACTTGCTGACTGATCGCGCCGGGTGTGACCGAAAGATCATCCGCCGCGCGGGCAAAACTGCCAAGGCGCGCGGCGGCTTCGAATGCGCGAAGGGCATTGAGCGGCGGAGTGGTCGGGCGCAACGCCATAACAATAGATTTCCTGATGCTAAAGGCAGAACTTCTGGTTTTTACTGCAGTATTCTTTTGTTTTAGACTGATTCCAGCATCAAAGCATTAGTTTTGCTTTTGAACCAGCTTAAACCCGCATAACAGGTGCCCCATGTCGCTTCCCCCCTTCCATCTGGCCTTTCCGATCAAATCCATTGCCGATACCCGCGCTTTTTATATTGATGTTCTTGGCTGTGACGAAGGTCGCTCGACCGAGGCATGGATTGATTTTGATTTCTTTGGTCATCAGCTGTCAGCCCATATTCGCCCTGATGGCGGGCAAAATGCCATGTCGGGCACGGTTGATGGCGATGCGGTGCCGATCCCGCATTTTGGCGCGGTTCTGGAATGGGAAAAATGGCATGATCTGGCGGATCGCCTGAAATCGGCCGGGGTCAAATTCCTGCTAGAGCCCAAAATCCGCTTTAAAGACGAACCTGGCGAACAGGGTACCTTCTTTGTCGAAGACCCGGCGGGAAATGGCCTTGAATTCAAGACGTTCCGCGATCCGGCGATGATTTTCGCTCATTGATACACCACATCAGGCAAAATACCCGGCAAACCACCGGCGGGTTTTGATCAAAATGCCGGAACGCTTTGCTCCACAACGCGTTATGTGATCATGTATAATGCAAGGATACCGGTTTTTACCGGTATCCTTGATAGACAGATATAATCAAAACACATCGCCCCATCACGCACCATTGCCCATCCCGTCAGGAGAACCGACCATGTCCGCCGCTACCGCCAAAACCACCAGCCCCCACCCGAAAATTCTGATCGCTGCGGCGGGCGAGGATGATATCTGGCAAAAGGCAATGGTCGCCCGCCTGCCAGATGCGGATATCGTCACCCAACACGAAAATTACGATCCCGCAACGATTGATTATGCCCTGTTATGGAAACAGCCCCAGGGAATGCTGAAAACCCTGAGCGGGCTTAAGGCAATCTTTTCACTGGGTGCCGGGGTCGATCATGTTTTATCCACGCCAAGCCTTCCGGCCGAGGTTCCAGTGCTTCGCCTTGAAGACGCCGGCATGGCGGATCAGATGGTGCAATATCACCTTTATGCAGCGCTTCATTTCCTGCGCGATTTCGATATCTATACCCGCCAGCAAGCCAAGGCCGACTGGACCCAGCATGACGTCGCGCGCATTTCAAAATACCGGGTCGGGGTGATGGGCTTGGGCGCGCTGGGGGCCGCTGTTGCCACCGCCATGACCCAGATTGGCTTTGCCGTATCAGGCTGGAGCCGAACGATGAAAGCGATTGACGGCATCACCACCTATGCCGGATCAGAAACCTTGACCGAGTTCCTTGGCCAGTCCGACATCCTGATTTGCATGTTGCCGCGAACCCCGGAAACCGAAGGCGTTCTAAACAGCAACACCTTATCGCAACTGCCCAAAAATGCCGCCATCATCAATGCCGCACGCGGTGCCATGATTGTCGAGGCCGATTTGCTGCGCCTGCTTGATACCGGGCATTTGCGTGGTGCGTTTCTGGATGTCGCGATAACCGAACCGCTACCTGAAAGCCATCCGTTCTGGGATCACCCAAAAATCCGCGTCACCCCGCATATCGCCGCCGCCACACGGATCGAAGAATCAGTTGATCAGATCGCCGAAAACATTGATCGCATCACCCGCGGCGAAACCCCGCGCGGGCTGGTTGATCGCAAAACAGGTTATTAAGGCATTTTCCCTAGCATCTCATCCCTCCGCCCTTACAGGCGAGGAGGATGAGTAACCGGGCAAGTCGATGACATAACCGCATCGGCGGCGGCAAGGGACGGCAAGGATACGAACGCGATTGCAAACACCGCATGGTTCCAACCGCCCGCGCCTTTAACCTTTCGCTAAAATTCCTTCATCAACCCATCAACCCCATTGGCAAAAAGCCGCCCCAGCCAATCGGTAAACACCCGCACACGCAGCGAAAGTTGCCGGTTTTGCGGATACAGCACCGAAACTGGCATCGGTTCAGGCGGATATTGCGGCATGATTTCCACCAGCCGCCCGGCGTTTAAATCAGCAAGCGCGCGATAACGCGGCACCTGAATAATACCAAGTCCGGCCAGTGTCGCGGCCATATATAAATCCGCCCCGGTCACCGAAACATCGGCGGGCAATTCAACATGGCGCACCAGACCATCAATGGTGAAATCAAGTGGCATCGGTTTGTCATCCGCCCCAGACAGGAAGCTGACAACCCGGTGCCCCTGACGTTCCAGATCGTCTATTTCCCGGGGCATACCATATTTTTCGATATAGGCCGGGCTTGCCACCGTCACCTCATTCATGGTCATCAGGCGGCGTCCAATCATCGACGAATCGACCAATTCCCCGCTGCGCAGCACACAATCATATCCCTCATGCACCAGATCGACATAGCGATCACCATCGCCGACCAAAAGCGTAATATCGGGATATTGCGCCATAAAATCGGGCAGGGCGGGGATAACAAACATCCGCGCCAGCGTGCCTTGAAGGTTGACCCGTAAAAGCCCCTTGGGCGCACAGCGCAGAAAAATACCATCGGCTTCTTCAAGCTCGGCCAAAATCCGCACACATCGTTTGTAATAAACCTCGCCATCCAGCGTCGGTTTGACCGTGCGTGTTGTACGGGCCAGCAACCGCGTGCCCAGCCGTTCTTCAAGCCGCTGGATCGCATTGGTCATGGTCGCACGCGGAATCTGAAGATCCGCTGCCGCCTTGGTAAAGCTGCTGCGTTCGACGATGCGAACGAAATTGCGCATTTCCTCGAACCGGTCCATCACCCGCCTGATTGTTATTTAAAACCGAATAGTATTGTCGATTATGCGGTAATTATCCGAAATGTCATCTGGTTCATACTGCACCCATCAAAACGCGGCATCACAGCCAAGCAGGAGACCTCAATATGACCACTCCAACAGAAACCAAAACCGCCATCATCACCGGTGCAGCCCGCGGTATCGGCGTTGCCCTTGCCAAACGTCTGGCGCAAGATGGCTTTGCCGTTGTCGTCAATTACGCCAACAGCGCAGCCAGTGCCGATGCCCTTGTCGAAGAACTAAGCGCAAGCGGCCATCAGGCCATGGCAATCAAGGCCGACATTACCAATGCCGATGCCGTCAAACAGATGTTTGATCATGCCGAAACCCGGTTTGGCGGTGTTGACGTCATTGTCAATAATGCCGGTGTCATGACAACACAGCCGATCTCGGAAATGAGTGACGCTGTCTATGACGCGATGATGGATACCAATGTGCGCGGCACGTTCAACATGCTGCGCGAAGGGGCCAAACGCCTGCGCAATAATGGCCGGGTGATTAATTTTTCAACCACCGCCCTGCATCTGAAATTGCCCGGCTATGCGATCTATAACGCCACCAAGGCTGCGGTCGAAGCCATGACCGGCGTCTATGCCAAGGAACTGCGCGGGCGTAATATCACCGTCAATGCCGTTGCCCCCGGTCCGGTGGCCACCGAATTGTTCCTGAGCGGCAAGACCGACGAACAAATCGCCCAGTTTTCCAAAATGCCGCCGATTGAACGTCTGGGCCAGCCCGATGACATCGCCGGTGTTGTCTCCTTCCTGGCCGGACCGGATTCCGCCTGGATCAATGGTCAGACATTACGCGCCAATGGCGGCCTTGCCTAAGCCCGACAATACAATCTGATGACCTTGCAGCGCATTCCCCCGATCGCACATAACAAGGTCATTAGCCAAAGGTGCCGTCCCGAAAAAAGGGGCGGCACCTTTGCTATATGGCGGGGGCTGCTTTACCCAAACAGGATTGGAAAAACAGCAAAATTTCCATCCGGAAATTTGGCAAAACCCCGGTTTTCCATCATGATAGGCATCAACTTTACCTTGCCTCGAACCGACCAAGGATGCCTTCATGACCGACGCCACCAATAATACCGGCACGATTAGCTTTCGCTATGCCAACCGCGATGACTTGCCCGCCATCGTTGCCCTTTTGGCCGATGACGAAAAGGGCAAAACCCGCGAGGATTTCTGCGATCCTTTACCGGAAGTCTATTACGCTGCCTTTGATGCCATGGAATCGCAAAGTACGACCGCCCTGCCCAATAAATACCTGCTGGCGTGCACGGATGAGGTCATTGTTGGCTGTCTGCAACTGACCCTGATTGCCGGATTGTCGCGCATGGGCCGTTTACGGGCGCAAATCGAAGGCGTCCGGATATCGTCAAACTGCCGCGGACAAAAAATCGGTGAAAAGCTGATTTCCGAATCCATTTCGATTTCGAAATTACTTGGCGCGTCACTTGTACAATTCACCACCGATAAAACGCGCAAAGATGCCCATCGGTTCTATGAACGGCTTGGCTTTATCGCCAGTCACGAGGGCATGAAAAAGGAAATCTAGGTTCTGGACCTGTCCCACAAGTCATCCCAAACAAACAACCTTTATCAACGATAGTCAGGGCATTCTTTCCCGCCCGATCATGTTATGATCCCACAAGACCCAAGCCTTACAGCATGCGGAGATACATCATGACACTTTCCGAATTACAGGAAATGGCCACCCTCAAAGGCTTTACCCATCATTTCAACGCCCATGGCAATCATGTGACCTGCGATGGCAAGGATATGAACTATCCGGCCGAAGACCTGACAATCATCGATAGCCGATCCGTCGATCAGGGCACCGATCCCGGCGATGACGCCACCCTTTACATGATCGAAGCCCGTGACGGCACACGCGGCACCCTGATTGTCCCCAGCAGCTTCTATACCGATCATGACAAGGCCGAACTGGTTGATCATTTACAACGCCAAAAACGCTAGGGCCTGAACTTCTCAAGACCAATATGGAACAGTCATGCTCCTTGCGCGTTTTATGGACCAAGACCCTAGAAACAACCAAGGAGATGACAATGAACCTCGCCGAATTACAAGAAAACGCCATTCGTCACGGTTTCTCGCATCACTTCATTTATGAACAAGGCGGGCTGCGATGCGATGGGAATGGCCCGGTTTATCCCCCGGCGGATTTGAAAATCGTCCACAGTAACAGCGTCGATCAGGGTACTGATCCGGGGGATGATGCCACGCTTTACATGATCGAGGCCAGCGACGGCACCAAAGGCATGATGATCATCCCGACAAGCTTCCATACCGACCCGGATAAAGCCCAATTGATCGACGAGTTGCGCCGAAATACGCAATAATATACAGCAGTCGCGCAATCACAAATTCATCTGCAAGCGCACAAAATGAACACAAACCCGCACGCTTGGCGACATGAAGAAAGACAAGTTTAATGTCGTTCTTCAATTCTGACCCTTAGGCGGATACCAAAATGTCGGACCTGTTGCCGTTTTTCAGGGCCTGGGTTGCCGATCCCCGGCGGGTTTGCGCTATTTCCCCGTCCGGCCCGGCACTGGCAGCCCTAATGACGTCCGAAATATCGCCTGCCATCAGCTCGGTTCTTGAACTTGGTGCCGGAACCGGGGTTTTTACCCGGGCGCTGATCGCACGCGGTCTGGATGAAGCCGACCTGACATTGATCGAAGCCGGGGCGGATTTCGCCCGATTGCTGTCAATGCGTTATCCCCGGGCGCGCATCCTGCATACCGATGCCACCCGTCTTGCCCAACGCGATCTTTACCCCGCCTTCAGTCTTGGCGCCGTCATCAGCGGCCTGCCATTGCTATCCATGAACTCGCGTCAGGTTATGGGGGTCCTAAACGGGGCATTTCGCTATATGCGGCCCGACGGTGCCTTTTATCAGTTCACCTATGGCCCGCGCTGCCCGGTGCCATCTGAGATCCTTGACCGCATGGGTCTTTGTTCAACCCGGATTGGCACAATCATGCGTAATGTCCCACCATCCTCGGTCTATCGGATTTCACGCATTCCCTAAATCGAAAAGCAACCAGATCCCGACTGACCTAACGCCGATACACCATATGCCGATAACCAAGCGCCTCGGCAATATGACCACGTTTAACGGCTTTGGCCCCGGCCAGATCGGCAATGGTGCGCGCAACCCGTAAAACCCGGTGATATCCGCGCGCTGAAAGCTTCATCTGGCGCGCCGCATCCTGCAAAAGCCCCCGGCTACCTTCATCAAGGCTAGCGGCGTTTTGCAGCACCTCGCCATCAGCCTCGGCATTGGTTAAAACATGGTCGTTTTTATATCGATATGATTGAATTTCCCGCGCCGCCAAAACCCGGTCACGCACCGCTTGCGTCTTCTCGCCGCTTGCCGGAAGGTCAAGTTCCTCTGGCCGAACAGCCGGAACATCAATCTGAATGTCGAAACGATCCAAAAGCGGCCCCGAAATCCGCGCCTGATAATCCTCGCCACAGCGCGGCGCACGGGTACATGCCAAATCATTATCGCCCAGATAACCACAACGGCACGGGTTCATCGCCGCCACCAATTGCACCCGTGCCGGATAGGTCACATGCGCATTGGCGCGCGCCACCGATACCTGCCCGGTTTCAAGTGGCTGACGCAGCGCATCAAGCACATTGCGCTGAAATTCCGGCAGTTCATCCAAAAACAGCACCCCATTATGCGCCAGCGAAATCTCGCCCGGGCGCACCCGATGCCCGCCCCCGACCAAGGCGGGCATGCTGGCACTGTGATGCGGGGTACGAAAGGGCCGGGTTCGGATTAACCCGCCTTCGGGAAGCATCCCGGATACTGAATGAATTACTGTGGTTTCAAGCGCCTGTCGGGCATCCAGATCGGGCAAAAGCCCCGGTAAACGTGCTGCCAACATCGACTTTCCCGATCCGGGCGGGCCACTCATCAATAAATTATGCCCCCCGGCGGCGGCGATTTCCAACGCCCGTTTGGCACTTTCCTGCCCCTTGATATCGCGCAAATCAGGCAAGGAAACCGGGCTTGGTATGACCTTTGGTGCAATTGGGCGCGATAAAATCTGCGTGCCTTTGAAATGATTGATCAACATGGTCAGGTTGGTCGGCGCAAGGATTTCAAGCGCGCCAGCCCAAAGCGCCTCTGCCCCGTTATCTACCGGGCAAATGATCCCGCGTTCCATGCCGCTTGCCTGCATGGCTGCGGGCAAAACCCCGCCAACCCCGGTCACACTACCATCAAGTCCCAATTCACCCAGAACAACAAAACCCGCCAGATCATCATGACCAATCACATCCATCTCGGCCAAAAGGCCCAACGCAATCGGCAAATCGAAATGCGACCCTTCCTTAAGCAAATCCGCCGGGGCCAGATTGATCGTGATGCGTTTGGGCGGCAATGCCAAGCCCATGGCCGATAATGCCGATCGCACCCGTTCCCGCGCCTCGGACACCGCCTTATCGGGCAGGCCAACAACCGTAAACGCCGGCAATCCGCTTGCCATCTGAACCTGAACATCGACCGGGATGGTGTTGATCCCGGAAAAGGCAACGGTTGTGACCCGTGCTGTCATGTGATGGCATTCCCCATAACCCATAGTTGCGCTACTTTGGCGGGAAACCGAGATCAAGGCAACAAGTCGTTAAATGCCAGTGGATTAGAACGGGGATTAGGGACAAGCAAGATCAGGAACGAACCCGCACGCCGGTGTCTTTTGCAAAAGATCGGATCAATCCGTGTTAAAGTGATATTTCTTCATCACCCGACCAAACAATCAAGACACGTCTAATCACCGTCATTCACGATTTGATACGTGACGAGATGTCAAATACGTCCAGAAAAACAAAGGTTATGCGTCTGCTTCCGGGGATTTTTCCGGTTCATCGGAAACGGCGTCATCCGCATTCCCCACGTCGCCCACCGCGGCTTCTTCATCACGCGGCGGCAGGAATTCCTTACGGCACGGCACAGCCGCACCGTCCACGACAGTCCAGCCGAAATTACGAAACTTGCCAAAGCTTTCTTTTTTCATCGTGATGCCGCTAGCGCGGTGTTTGCGCACATCGGCGGAATCCTCGCCCTGAATTTTTCCGGCCCTTGCCCAGGCACGTTCACGCATGGCTTTGGTAATTACGGTCATCTGGTTCCTTGAACTATCGAATAATCGCGGCATTGGGTTCTATCATATCCGATTGCGATCCATCGCGCATCAGACACGTAACGCCGCTCATACCTCAAACCCATCCATTTTGACAGATGAAGTCGAAATACATCACATGTCGGACGGACGAATCAGGTGGTATTCACCTTGCACGATGTCCAAATATTTCGCTCAATCAAGTGATTGCTCATATATTGCAATGCGATATGATGATGCGGTTCTACCTGTAAAACAGGTAGATTAAATTTGAATAGGAGAAAGTCATTGGTTTCACAGCGCCCCAAAGCCATTCCAACGGTTCAGGTCGATGACGACACCGTCAGGGTCACCGAATGGCATTTTCCGCCCGGTGCGGAAACTGGCGGCCATGTGCATGAAATGGATTATGTCGTCGTCCCGATGACCACCGGCGCCCTGACCATCGAAATGCATGATGGCAGTGTCGTCACATCAGAACTAACAGCTGGACAATCCTATGCCCGCAAAACCGGCGTTGCCCATAATGTCATTAATGACAACCCGTTTGCGTTCACTTTTGTTGAAGTTGAACTCAAACCATAAGCAAAAACCGGGCAGGTCCCACAATCGCACCTGCCCGATATTTCGGAAATCTTTCCTGATCTTTGTTTGATCAGAACCGATTATGATATCCGCGTTTCAATCGCATCCCAGATCAGGGATTCAAGTTTCGCGCCATCAAACCGGTTCACTTCCTGAAGCCCGGTCGGCGAGGTGACGTTAATTTCAGTCATATAATCGCCAATCACATCAATCCCGACAAAGATCAGATCGCGTTTTTTCAACTCTGGCCCGATGCGGTCGCAGATTTCGCGTTCACGCGGGGTCAGCATCGATTTTTCGGCAATCCCGCCGACATGCATGTTTGATCGTGCCTCGCCCTCGGCCGGGACACGGTTAATCGCACCGACCGGGACGCCATCAACCAAAATGATGCGTTTATCGCCTTTGCGTACATCGGGCAAATAGGCCTGTATCATCAAGGGTTCGCGCGATTGCGCGGCAAATAGTTCCAACAGTGAATTCAGGTTTTCATCGCCCGGTTTCAGGTGAAACACACCCGCACCGCCATTACCAAATAACGGTTTGACAATGATGTCTTTGTATTCTTCGCGAAATTCACGAATGCGCGCCGCCGATCGGGTGATCATGGTCGGCGGCATCAAATCGGGAAATTCGGTGACAAACACCTTTTCCGGCGCATTGCGCACATGACCCGGATGGTTGACCACAAAGGTTTCCGGATGAATCGCTTCCAACAAATGGGTCGCGGTGATGTAATTCATATCAAACGGCGGGTCTTGGCGCATCAGGATCACATCGGTTTCCTTTGCCAGATCAATAATCCTGGCCTCGCCGAAATCAAAATGATTGCCATGTTCATAGCGCAGCGTCAGCGGGCGAACCTCGGCCTTGATCCGGCCGCGGTCATAAAACATATCGTCGGGATGATAATGCAACAGTTCATAACCGCGCGATTGGGCCTCAAGCCCCATGACAAAGCTGGAATCGCCCTTGATATTGATTGTTTCAATCGGATCCATCTGGATGGCGACGATGCGGCTCATAGAACGCTTTCTCCTTTTACCGGGTCTGGCTCAGGGCAACGACGAACGCAAATGCGGCCAAAACCGGCCAATTGTGATCATTTGCAGGCGTGGCTTGACCCGGCTGGCCTTCACGGCCAAATGATGCGATATGTTGTTTCTATTGTGGTTGGTTACAATTTGGCTGAATTTTTACCATTCGCCATTCCTGTTTCGCAATCGTGATCAACGGATTTTTAAAATAGGCAAACAGGCGTTACGATGGGTTTCTTTAGAAAATTCGGCAAATTCGGCTTTAAACAGATGGGCTTGCGCTTTCACACCACGACGCTGGCGTCTGCTTGTGCTGCGGCCTTTATCTTTGCCGCACCTGTCGCCATCAACCTGTCACCCACCAGTGCCTTGGCGCAATCGGATGATAAATCCGCGGCCAAAATTGATCAGGAAACCATCGACAAGATCGAAAACTATCTTGGGGCCATCACCACATTAAGGGCCGATTTCGTTCAGATTTCGTCCGATGGCGGTGCCGCCGAGGGCAAGCTTTACATGCAGCGCCCGGGCAAAATGCGCTTTGAATATAATCCACCGGCGCAAATCCTGCTGGTCGCGACCGGTCATGATTTCATCTATTATGACAAGGAAATCAACGCACCGACCTATTTCGATATCGATGAAACCCCGGCCGGTCTGATCCTGGCCGAAGATGTTTCGCTGACCCGTGATGTCAAGGTTGTTGATTTCAAACGGACGGCCGAAACCATTCGGGTTGAACTGGTGCGCAAAACTGACCCGGGTGCCGGAAGTGTCACCTTGGTGTTTCAGGAAAACCCGATGCAATTGCGTCAGTGGATCGTCACCGACCCCACCGGGATCGAAACAACGGTCACCCTGTTTAACACCGAAGAAGGCATCTCGCTTGATCCGGAATTGTTCAAATTTGAACGCATCTGGCCAGGCCAACGCGGCTAATCACCAATTTTCACAGCAATTGCAAATTAAACCCGTTTGACTTTGCAACAAGATCAAAATGGTCTGATGGAACGGTTAAGCTTTCTGATTCAACCCTTTGCAAATATTATGGTTTCGCAACGATTAATCAAAGCGCAAAATTTTACAGCCATACCTAAAATTTATGGCTGATATGACGTTATGATCTATGGCAGACGGGGCTTGCACTTCCTATATGAAAAGCTGTCACAAGGTTCCTGAAATTTGATTTGGGAACCAAGTGTGAGGAACAGGTCTCCCCTACCTTTCCTCACGCTCCAGATCATCGGAGCGCTGGCGTCCGGTTCTCCCCCCTGGCCGGACGCCTTTTTTTTGCCCAATGCTTACGATATCCGACGCTTGGGATAAAAATCTTCCAAACACCATGTTGATTTCACCGCCTGTTAATTTTGATTGCCTAGTAATGTCTGGCATGATTGCTTTCATCTGACATTTTTATCCGCGTGCAGGACCAACAATCCCCATGATCAATGACTTTCTAAAATCCGTTTCCCAGTTTTCCGACCCGCGTTTTCGCAAGGTCGTCTTAATTGGTGTTGCCGGGGCATTGGCAACCATTGTCGGGCTTTGGTTGCTGATTGGTTTCGGACTGAATTCAATCACGTTTTTCACCGACGGCGGCTGGCTGGAAACAGCGGCTGACTGGTTGCTTGGCGTCGGTCTGGCTTTTCTGGTTTTGTTGATGTTCCCGGCTGCCACGGTCCTGATTTCAAGCCTGCTGCTTGATCAGATTGCCGATGCGGTCGAAGACAAATATTACCCAACACTTCCCGATACCCGCCCGCAACCCATCACCGAGGCATTGATCAGCGGCCTGAAATTTGCCTTAACAGCTTTGGCGCTTAACGTCCTGATACTGCCGCTTCTTTTGGCGGGTCCGGTCTATGTCATCGCGTTTTACGGAATGAATGGTTATCTGTTGTCACGCGAATATTTTGAACTGGTCGCTGCACGTCGCTATGATGTGCGCACGGTGAATGCCATTCGCAAAAACCATCAGACAAAACTTTGGATTGCCGGGGTCGGCCTGACATTCCTGATGACTGTGCCACTGATTAATCTTGTGGCACCGATCATAGCAACGGCCTTTATGGTGCATTACTCTGTTCGTTTGGGTGCGTTTGAAAACCGAATCACCACCTGACGCTTTTTTGGCGGATTCAGGTACAATTGCGAACAACCGAAACGAAACTGAAAGACAAGGATTTGGTTACGCCCATGTTCGGAAAGAAAAAAGCCAACAAAACAGTCGACAGCAGCTCGGCTTCGTCGGATACATCATCCAAATTAAATTCCGGCGGTCTTTCCGACAGCGCAGCTTCCTTGCCGATCAAACCGGTATCGGGTGAAAATGCAAGCGCCAGAAATGTTACCGCCACCAAAACAGAAAAACGCAGAGAGCCGCAGCTGTTCACCCAGCCGCGCACAAAGGAACAACCGCAAATGTCCAGCAAACCACATTCTACCAACTTCCGCCCGGAAATCCCGAAGCGCCCGCTTGAAATTCCGACCCGTGGCAGTGCTGGCCGCCCAAGTGCCACCGCCAGTAACGCCGAAGGCAAAAAACTGACTGTTGGCCGCGATATCCGCCTGGCCGGTGAAATTGGATCATGCGACGTTCTGGTCGTCGAAGGCCATGTCGAAGCACAGATCAAAGATTGCTCGCGTCTTGAAGTTTCCCAGGGTGGCACCTTTGTCGGCACCGCACAGGTTGACGAAGCCGAAATCAGCGGCACCTTCGAAGGTGACCTGACAGCACGGCGTGTCATCATTATTGGTTCGGCCGATATTAACGGCAAAATCACCTATGGTGCGCTTCAGATCGAAAACGGGGCCCGTATCAAAGGCGCATTGGAATATGTCGAAGGCAGTGACGACGGCACCAGCCGTACCGGTCACTCGGCCGCGATCACCATTCCGCGCAAAAGCGACGATAACTGATCCGTGACCGGTACAAACCGCACATCGTTTCAAATTACTTCGGTCCTGCCCCGGCGAAGCGCATTGCGCTCCGCCGGGATTATTTGCGCGATGGCGCTGATGGCGACATCGCTTGTGGCGTGTGGCGGCAATGCCGTCCTGCCCGGCGACACCAATCAGGCCTATGGGACCGCATCCAGCGGCACCCCAAGCATTACCCAAAACATTCCACCCAAAACCTCGGCCTCAGCCTCAACAACGACTTCTGCATCTACCCGCGTGACAACAACCACCAGATCGGCCAAACCGGGTTCAGCGCGCAAAACCGTTGCTATTCCGCCAAGGCCGATCAAATCGATCAAGGCCGAAACCCTGATGGGTCTTTCCGAAACCGCGGTTAAATCACAAATCGGCGCGCCGGAAATGATCCGCGGCGAAGGGCCAACACGTGTCTGGCAATACCGGTCTGATGAATGTTCCTTTGATGCGTTCTTTTTCCCGGGGACCGAGGGCGAAACCCGTAAAATGACCCATATGCTGGCCCGTCTTCGCAAAAGTGCCGACAAAATTTCAGTACAAGATTGCCTTGATCAGGTCCTTAAAAGCCGATCCGCCAACGGCTGATGACCTCAAAACGGTTGAGCCTGCCTAAATAACGTCTCGGAAAATGACATAAACCGCAATTTTTGCCGAATTTTCCGAACTGCTTCAATTCCTTGGTCGAATATTTACCTTTTCACGCCACCCTTGGGTAAAGTTCCTTTTAGATCTGCGTAGATCCGCCAAATCCGGCGGGTTTAACGTTTTCGTCCCGAAACTTCAGACACGATACGCGAGCCCATGAAAAAACACGCCCATCGTCTTGTCAGAAATTCGATGGCAGGTGCTGCTGCCATCATCGTTGCTTTGGTATCCCAGGCTGTGCTTGCGCAAAATGCGCCGCAGCTGATTGATGTCTATGGAAAATGGGAAGCCTATAGCTATACCGAAAAAGGCAAAAAAGTTTGCTATATCGGTAGTCAGCCAACCTCGGCCAAGGGTGATTACACCAAACGTGGCAAAATCTATGTCATGGTCACCCATCGCCCGGCGCTTAAACTGTTTAACGAAGTCAGCTTCATCACCGGTTATGTCTATCAAAAAGACAGTGATGTTGATCTTCGAATCGATTCCAAAAAGTTCAAGCTGTTCACCTATGAAGACTCAGCCTGGGCCGTAAATGGCGAAGAAGATCGCAAACTGGTTAGTGCGATGAAGTCGGGCAGCAACATGGTTGTGGTCGGAAGTTCATCGCGCGGGACGAAAACCACCGATACATATTCGCTTTCCGGGTTTACCTCGGCCTATAACGCGATATCAAAGGCTTGCGATACCAAACCGGTCAACTGATCGCGCTGGTATCCGATAAATTGCTGCTGCCAAAGGGGATTTGCGCATCTGCGTCAAGCCTGACAAATAGCAGCAATGTGAATTTTATCGTTTGTAAATTGCCCCGGCCCCGCTATATGCGGGGCCAAGGTTTATGCACGGCAAGCATTTTTCGGGAAATCTGTTATAGTTCCCGCCGGTGTTAAACCGTTCAGAACGGCCCAAAATGGCCGAAAATGATCAAATGCTGCAAAACGCATACAAACAGCAGACAAGACCGCATAATTGCCAGAACCAAAGAGAGAGCCCGGGATGACCGACGTCCTGTCCGAAAACGCGACCCAAAATACCGCCGCCGCATCAAGCCAAAGTGGCCCGAACCTGACCGATTTCGTTACGCGCGCCGCCAATGGGCAGGCTGCCGACGGACGTCGTGATCTGGTCGGTCTATCGCGGGATCAACTGACCGAACTTCTGGGCGATATGGGCGAAAGCAAGTTTCGCGTTAAACAGATGTGGAACTGGATCTATAACCGCGGTGTCCGTGATATAGAGGATATGACCAATATCTCCAGAAAGCTGCGGGATCGTCTATCACAGGATTATTATGTCGGCCGCCCGGTTTTAACCGCCGATCAGAAAAGCTCGGACGATACCCATAAATGGCTGATGAAATTCCACGACGGCAACGAAGCCGAAACCGTCTATATCCCCGATCGCAACGAAGATCGTGGTGCGGTATGTATTTCATCTCAGGTCGGTTGTACCCTGACGTGTAAATTCTGCCATACTGGCACCCAGCTTTTGGTGCGCAACCTGACCCCGGGCGAAATTGTTAGCCAGTTCATGGTCGCCCGTGACAGCTACAACGAATGGCCAACCCCGGCAAATGGCATCCGCCGTTTGTCGAACATCGTCATGATGGGCATGGGTGAACCGCTGTTTAACTATGAAAACGTCCGCGAAGCCCTGAAAATTGCCATGGATGGCGATGGTATTTCGATCTCGCGCCGCCGTGTCACACTATCGACATCCGGTGTGGTACCGGAAATAGTTCGTTGTGGTGAAGAGCTCGGTGTGGGTCTGGCAATTTCCTTGCATGCGCCTGATGATGATTTGCGCAATGAACTTATGCCGATCAACAAGAAATACCCGCTTAAAGAACTGATGAATGCCTGCCGCCATTATCCCGGCATGGCCAATTCACGCCCGATCACCATGGAATATGTCATGCTGAAAGGCGTGAATGACAAACCCGAACATGCGCGCGCATTGGCCAAACTGGTCAAAGGTGTTCATTGCAAATTCAACCTGATCCCGTTCAACAAATGGCCGGGTTCGGATTATGAATGCACACCGACCGCCGATATCAAAAGATTCGCCCATACCCTGCTTGAATGCGGCTACGAAGCCCCGATCCGCTGGCCGCGTGGCCGCGATATCCTGGCCGCCTGTGGTCAGTTAAAATCCGAAAGCCAGCGCCAGCGCAAATCACGTGCCGGTGGCTGTGCCAAAGCATCAGGCGATGATGCTGCGAATGTGGTTGCCGCCCAATAAGCCAGACCATAATTGGCAAAGTATTCCAAACGGGCAGGTTAACCTGCCCGTTTTCTTTTGTGCGCTTGATCACATAACCCGCAACACGACAAATTTCTGATTAGGATTTTTGACTATAAGAAAAGGGCAGTTATTTTGATATAAAATCATTTATATAATTCTATATTGAATTCAAACCCATTTCGCCTGAAGCTTCTTTGGTGGTATATCATCAGGAAATTTCATATCCGAGATATCGATATTCATCGCCAGAACACCGCCCAGCCCACCGACAGTCATTTCCGATATCCGCCGACCGACATCATCCTTGTCCAATCCGGACAAATAAGCATCGCGTGCGGTTTCATCGATAAAATCAATGGTAAGCGCATGGGTGAAACCCTGGCTCAGGCCACTTCCCTGGGTTTTGGCACCCCCGGCAAAGGCCACTATTCCCGGGATTTCAAAGGCAACTGCCGCTAATTCATCAATCAGGCTCACAATTTCCGCGGCCCCGACCTGATCACCAATCTGCAAAAGAACGATGTGACGCAACATCAGGATTTGACCTCCGCCAGTTTAATCGGATCGATTGATGCCGGTAACAGGATAAATTTCCGACCCTTGCGGTTCATATGCCCGGCATGAAGGGCCGCATCTTCGCCCGGCCCGAAAAAGATATCGCCGCGTACCGGGCCACGAATCGCACCACCGGTATCCTGTGCAACCATCAAATGGTGGAATCTGGCATCGACATTCATCGCATCATCGGTTTCAAGCCAGATTGGCACCCCCATCGCATGGAACCGTCGATCCACCGCCAATGACCGGCCCGGTTCCAACGCAACCCCCTGCGACCCCAGCGGCCCGGCATCGGGATCATTCGGATCGGTTGTAAGCGGATGGAAAAACACGAAGGATGCATTGGTATTCATCACGTCATCGGCCTGATCAGGATGATCGGATAACCATTGCCGGATGGTTTGCAGTGATACGGTTTCACGTGTCAGTTCACCGCGCGCAATCAATTCACGCCCGATGGCAAAATACGGGTGCCCGTTGGTTGCGGCATATCCGATGCGCAACACACTGCCATCTGGCAAAACAACCCGACCCGATCCCTGAATTTGCAGGAAAAACGCATCCACCGGATCATCAACCCAAACCATTTCAAGATCACGACCCGAAAGCGCGCCTTTTTCAATCAATGCCCGATCGTAATAGGGTTTTACCCTGTTGCCATCCAGCCGCCCGATCAGGGTGGTGCCTTTTAAATCTTCGCGAAATGCCCCCAGATCAATCGAAACCATATCATTGGGTTTTAAATAAATCGCGGTCTGAAAAGCACCTTCACGTGTCAAATTGCCGCGCAATTCTGGCTCGAAATAACCGGTAAACAAGCCTTCGGGATTATCGTTATTTCCCACCAAATACGGCTTGAATCCGCTTTGGAAAAAAGTTCGGGCGTCTTCTGATCGAATGGTCGCAACGTCAAGAGAAAGCGCAGTTTCACATAATGCGCGCCAGTCACCAATTGTCCCCATTCGTGCATCCGGCCCGATATCACGATCATCATCGCGCCGAACCATGGCTACACAGGATCGCTGAAATGCTTTTAAGCTGGCGCGCATGTCATCTGTGCGCCACCCGTCAAGCCGACTAAAATCGCTTGGTTCCAATGTCAACACATCAGCCGGTTTTTCCGGCACTTCACCAATGCCTACAAAAACGGCGATATCGGCCCAAAACATCCAGATCAGGGCGGCAAGCACCCCGACAAAGACCGACAAAAATGAAAGAAGGCGTGACAAAATCAAACGTCTTTTCAAGGTAAAACCTGTTATCTGCAAAATCGTGATCAAACCCTGACAGCATTTTTATCGGCATGCTGCTGGTTTGGATTATCTGGCGCGATTGTGCAAAAACATGTTTAACAAGCCGATAATCAAATCGTCTGAAATGCCCATAAACCAACAAAAAAAGGCGACCCGATTGGATCGCCTTTATCATATCTGTCTTGCAAAAATTCTGGCCGTTATAGCCGCGCCAAACAATGTCCGAAAATCCGGTCGGATGGCAATCTGGCGACTTTGCCTTAAAGCCGCTTGGTTATTTCGCGGCTTCTTCATCGGGGGTCTCGGTCGCAACCAGCAACCAGTTAGGATCGCGGCTTTCGATATTGCGTGCGAACGTCCAAAGGTCTTCGGCCTCGACCACCTTATTGGGATCACCCGAAATCACATCGCCATCATTATTGCGAATGACCGATACTTCCTCGGACACAAATTTGATGGTGATATAAGCCGTCCGGCCTTCAAAGCTGGCATCATCGATGGTGGCACTTTTAATACCAACCAGCGTGGTTTCTTCCTGTTCACCCTTTTCTGCGCGCGCATCAATCGCCGCTGCGAAATTCTTGTAAACCTCGGGTGATAAAAGCGGGTTCAGGCCATCCTTGTCGCCCTTGGCAAAATATTCGACAATCATCTCAAACGCCATCCGCGCCCCATTCAGGAAATCCTGCTGGGTGAAATCGGGATCGGTTTTCTGAATTTCCTGCAAAACACCGAACGCGCTGCTATCTGGGGCAACACCGCCCTGATCCTTACCCGTCGCCTTATCGGCATCGGGCAAGCGATAAACATTGTCTGATGGTTGCGGCGCGCCATTGGCAGCACCGGCACCATGGGCGGTGTCATTGCTGTCATCCTCGTGAGGACGACGGCCAAAGACATCCGTTGGGCCCTGTTTTTCTTCGCCATTACGACGGCCAAGGGTACTGCGCAAACGCAACACCAGAAAAACAGCGATCAATGCGAAAAGGATGATATCGAAATACTGCAAGCCCGAACTCTTGATCTGTAAGGTTTCAAAAAACGCCGATAACAACAAAACTACCGTTGTCGTGAAATGGTATGGACCGTCGCGAATGCAAGGGCAACTGTGGATCGCACAAAAAATGTGATCGGTTTCACCTTGCAGGTTTGGACACTTATAATACCGTCATGAACATGTTGGCAAACTGCCGCATTTTCGTCCAGTTATGCAGATAGTTTGCCGTCAAATTCCAAGAGAATTTCAGGTCAAATCAAAGCGAAATATCTGAAATCCAACATATTTATACAATACTGCGCTTTGCGGACCGGTCCTGTCAAAGTATGTTTCTTTAAAACGACATCGATCAAACACGATCAGGTCACCCAAACGCAAAGCCGAGCGGAGAAAAAATGGGTTTTTATTTTCTGGCTATATTCGTGGCTATGCCGATCATCGAAATCGCCGTCTTTATTCAGGCAGGCGAACTGATCGGGTTATGGCCAACCATTGCCATCGTCATTTTAACGGCTGTGATCGGAACATCTTTGATGCGTGCACAGGGCCTGCAAACCCTTGCCCGTGCACAAACACAGATGGATCAGGGCGAAATGCCAATCGGGGCAATGTTTGACGGCATCTGTATTCTGATTGCCGGTGTATTGTTACTAACCCCGGGTTTTGTTACCGATACCATGGGATTTTTGTTGTTGATCCCGCCCTTGCGCAAGGCCGTTGGCGCCGGTGTCATCATGAAACTGGTTAAATCAGGCAATATCCGCACCAATTTCTCGCGTCGGACCTATGGCAATCCGGGATCGTCAAATGGCCGGGCTTCACCCGGGAACAATTCGTCAACGGGTGGTCACCGTCCGGGCAGCGGCCCGATCATTGATGGGGATTTTGAAAATGTCGGACCGTCCCATGATCGTTCCAATGATAATGGCAATGCCACAGATGAAAATCCGGGCAATGACAATGATCCACGCAATTTGCCACCGCAAAACCCCCGGAAATAATTTTAAGGGGTGATTTTGACTGGTAACCGCAAAGACTGATTGCAAAACATATTTGTCATCCTGCTTTACGGCCTGTTGCTAAAACACGCATGCCTAGGGTCCTGATCCTAAAACGTCAAAAATCATCACAACAGGACCTTGGCCATGCCGGGTCCTGTTGTCGTTTCAATAGCCTGACGAACATCCTGTAACTAGACAATCATCTCGTCTGTGAAAACCAGGGGCAGGTGACCTGTGAAAATGCGCTGTTCTGCGCCGATGTTACGTCCCCGACATGCCATTATGACAAGCGTATATCATGTGGCGATTTTCTTGCCCGTGCCTAACAGACATGCTAGCCATCATAGAACCTGCCGCAGGGTTGCGGCGTCAGAAACAAGCATATCAGCCAGTTTCAGAAGGTTTTCTGAACGGCTTGTTTCTGATCAAGACCAAGATTTTAGGGAGTTAGACTTTAATGGCCGAAACCAATACCGGTGCAGCACAGGACGGCGAAGAACAGAAGCCGGCCGGCAACCCGATCACGATCCATACCCAGTACATCAAGGATCTTTCGTTTGAAAATCCAAATGCACCGGAAAGTGTCGCCCTGCAGCAGCAGCCAAAAATCAACATCGATGTCGATGTCGAGGCGCGCACCACTCAGGATCAAAAGCTTCATGAAGTAACCATCAAAATCAACGTCAAAGCCGATGTTGCCGACAAGGTTGCCTTCATCGCCGAACTTCAATATGGCGCCGTCGTGACCCTGAATGTTGAAGAACAGCATCGCCTGCCGGTTCTTCTGATCGAAGTCCCACGCATGTTGTTCCCCTATGTTCGTAAAATCATCTCTGATCTGACGGCCGATGGTGGCTTCCCGCCGCTTATGATGCAGCAGATTGATTTTGCTGAACTTTTCCGCAAAAAGTTTGCCAAACAGATGGAAGGCGAGCCTGCGGGCAACGCCTGATTTCCTATTTGATACGATACCAAAACAAAGGCCGCCAGTTTGGCGGCCTTTTTATTTTCAAATCGAAATGATTTAAAAAATATCCGAACACATCCCCTAATTAAAAGGGTCTGCCGATCACCATAAAGACAATCACAATCATCAAAATGGTCGGTCCCTCGTTCAAAATTCTAAAGAATTTCTGGGATTTGACGTTTCCATCGGATTCAAACATCCGGCGATAACGCGCCATCATCATATGCATGCCGGTCATCAAAACCACGCAAAGCAATTTAACGTGGAACCACCCTTCGGTCATTGCACCGCTGCCATGGATCATATAGCCACCAAAAATCCACGATGCGATCATCGCCGGATTCATAATCGCCCGCAGCAACCGACGTTCCATGATCTTGAACTTTTCGCTGGCTTCTGACCCCGGCGCAACTTCACAGTGATAAACAAAAAGCCGTGGTAAATACAAAAGACCAGCCATCCACGCAATGATGCTGATGACATGCAGGGATTTAATGACGCTATAGGTATCCATATCTCTCTCTTACGCTCGATCCGGGAAAATCGATTTTCTATCTGAAAATGGTATTACATCACAAAAGCCTGCACGCCAAACGACTTGCCCCTTTTGCGGGGCAAGTCTGACCACGAAATCAGGCGCGACCAGCACCTGACGGTTGTTTGGCTACCGCACAGCTATGATCGTCCGGGCACCACCAGCCCCGCGTTTCAAGGCTGTAATCGTCCGATCCGTTCTGATCAAGAACATCCTGGGTTTCTTTGACCACATCAACCAGCCCGGCAATAAAGCGCGGATGCGAACACACCGTGCGAACCCGTTCATAAATCGGAATTTTCAGGTGATCGGCAATTTCGCGATATTCGATATCAAGCTCGACCAGCGTTTCAGAATGCTCGGAAACAAAGGCAATCGGTACAATCACCAATGGTACGCCATCTTTACCGGCACGTTCAATTTCGTGCTCGGTCGAGGGTCCAATCCATTCCATTGGTCCGACCCGACTTTGATAACATACCAGCCAGTCCAAATCCGTGATCGCCATTTCATCCACCACCGCCTGGGCCGATTTTTCAATCTGCGACTGATAAGGATCACCGCGTTTGGTAATCACGACCTTTGGCACACCATGAGCTGAAAACAACAGACGCGGCTTGCCAACACCAAGCTCGGCGGCCTTTTTCAAGGCATTTTCATAACCGGCTTTAACCATTTCAGCCGTGGCTTGGACAAAGCCTGAATTGGTCGGATAACAGCATGCCGTTTTAATCAGTGTTTTTAATCCAACATCATGACAGGCCTGTTTCCAGTCCTTGACCGATGATCCGCTGGTCGTTGTTGAATATTGCGGATAAAGCGGCAGTAATATCTGTTCATCCGCGCCCCATGCCTTAACTGCGGCCGCGGTTTCAGCCGCAAACGGTTTCCAATACCGCATAGCAATGAAACAACGATTTTCATAACCGTCATCAAGCCCGTTTAGCGCAGTTTCAAGCGCATTAGCCTGTTCCCGCGTCAATTCCAAAAGCGGTGATTTTCCACCGATATGAGCATAAATCTCGCGTGCAATCGGGGCACGGCGGCTTGAAACCAGCTTGGCCAAAAAATAACGGAACGGATTGGGCAAGCTGATAATTGCCGGATCATTAAACAGGTTGAACAGGAATGGTTTTACCGCATCCGGTCCATCCGGTCCGCCCAGATTGAACAGAATAATTGCGCGTTTTTTACGCTTCGTCTCGGACATAGGCATATCCTTCATGGCGTCGTGACGACTGCGGGCAATCCCGAAGTCACGTCTGGATAACCCCGTTCCGCTTCACATGTTCCCGACCTCATAATGGCCGATCAGAATCGAAGCGCAACGGGTTTAAGCCATTTTATACATTGAATTTCTCAATCGATTTGATCGATTTCAATTATCAACGATAATTTCGGATAAATTCCACCAGCTTGCCGACATTTTCCGGCGAGGTTTCCGGCGTAATGCCATGTCCAAGGTTAAAGATGAACGGACCCTTGGCCAATGTATCAAGGATACGGCACGTTTCCGTGATCATCTCGTCCCCGCCGGTAATCAGATACATCGGATCAAGATTGCCCTGAACCGGACCAAGCGGCTGAAGGTTTTCCGCCACCCATTTTAGCGGCACACCACTATCAATCCCAACCGCATCAACCCCGGTCTGTTGCTTGAAATCAATCAAATGCAAACCGGCACCCCTTGGAAAGCCAATTACCGGCAAATCCGGATGTACCACCTTAAGATTTGCGACAATCTTTTTGGTTGGTTCAATCACCCAGCGTCTAAAGCCATTTTCCGACAAAACCCCGCCCCAGGTTTCAAACAACTGGATGCATTCTGCACCGGCCTCAACCTGTTTCAGAAGGTATTGCGTTGTGGCTTCGACCAGAATGGCAATCAGTTGATCAAACCCGGTCGGATCGCCATAGGCAAAGCGACGAATATTAGCAAAATCCTTGCTACCTTTTCCTTCAACCATATAGGTCGCCACCGTCCATGGTGATCCGGCAAAGCCGATCAGCGACGTATGGGACGGGATAGATACCGATAACTTGGAAACCGTTTCATAGATCGGACCAAGAATGTCATGAATGCCATTAACCTTAAGCCGACCAAGACCCGAAGCATCACGAATGGGATCAAGCTGTGGGCCTTCTCCTTGTTTGAAGGCCAAATGCTGTCCAAGTGCCTGCGGTATCACAAGAATGTCGGAGAACAATATTGCCGCATCGAAGTCATAGCGCCTAAGCGGCTGCAAGGTGACTTCGCAAGCAAGTTTCGGGTTATAACAAAGATCAAGAAACGATCCGGCTTCTGCCCGGGTTGCGCGATACTCTGGCAGATAACGACCCGCCTGGCGCATTAGCCATATGGGGGGTACGGGTAATGTTTCGCCGGTAAGGGCGCGCAAAAACGTTTTTGTAGGTTTGGGCATAGCGTTTCCTGTTTACGGATCAAAACAGCTCGTTTTAGGCAATATGCCCGAAAACGGTGGTTCTGATTGCTCTTGTCTGGTTCCCGATCTCTGACACGTGAATTTTGTCCTGAAGCCTTTCCAGATCGTTTTTCCACCGTGTCTCTAACAAAACCTTCTTAAATAAAAAAGGATGTTGTTTGTTAGTGGATGCCTGTGGATAACGGGGATTAAATTCGACGCACAGTTTATCCACATTGCGACTCGGGAAAAATGATTCATCTCAAGTCGATCTGGGGAAAACTGGGGACGACTCCGAACGACTCCCAGATGTAAGCTTGGGAAAAGCCGATTTTGAATAAGGTGAATAACGGGGATTAAATTGATTTTGGCTTTGTTATCCTTGTTCTCACATAAAGAATTTTCGGGTTTTCCACCGCGGGATAGATGGTTTGAGAAAATATGTATGACGGGGATGATAAAAACTGTGGAAAAGATTTGGCCGGAGTCGCCCCCGTTATTCACATTTATCCACAGGCGCGACTCCGTCGGTTTAATTTAGGGTTGGGGTTGCCGAGCTTATATGATTGAAGGTGATCAAAATTTCGAACAGGGACGTAATACATACCGGTTATGATTGACGACGATAATATCTTTCATCTTCATCTTGTGTCTGATTCGACCGGGGAAACCGTTGATGGGGTGGCGCGCGCCTGTATTGCGCAGTTCCCTGATGTTCGGGCCCATGAACATGTCTGGTCGCTGATCCGCACCGATGCTCAGCTTGCCCGTGTACTTGCCGATATTGAACGCAATCCGGGGATCGTTTTATATACCGTTTTTGATAGCGATATTCGTCGCAAGCTTGAAGAAGGCTGTCGTCGTTTGCAGATCC
Source organism: Thalassospira alkalitolerans (assembly GCF_002115745.1). Taxonomy (GTDB): domain Bacteria; phylum Pseudomonadota; class Alphaproteobacteria; order Rhodospirillales; family Thalassospiraceae; genus Thalassospira; species Thalassospira alkalitolerans. The sequence continues at coordinate 328,625 of NZ_JFKB01000001.1, read as the reverse complement.
CGCACAGTCATGTGCTTGATAACACCATCACCATGATGGCCGGTTATTTGGGACAGCAATCGCGCGGCCGGACCGGTGCATTGCATAAAATGGACGAGGATTACTTTAACCGGATCGAGGCCATTGATTTCACTCTGTCCCATGATGACGGGCAATCAGCCTGGGATTTGGAAGAAGCCGATGTGGTGATTGTTGGCGTATCGCGGACATCAAAAACCCCGACCTCGGTCTATTTGGCCAATCGTGGCATTAAAACCGCCAATGTGCCGTTTGTTCCCGGCTGTCCGTTGCCGCCGGAACTGGATCAGTTGAAAAAGCCGTTGGTGGTTGGGTTGATCAAGGATGTTGATCAATTGGTTTCGATCCGTAAAAACCGCCTGCGCCAGATCGAACGCGGCGAGGGCGGTGATTATGTTGATCCGGTTGCCGTGCGTAACGAAGTCCATCAGGCCCGACGTTATTTTACCGATCGTGGTTGGAAGATTATCAATGTTACCAGACGATCCATCGAAGAAACCGCTGCGATGATTATGGCAACCATGTATGACCGTCGCGGACATTAGGTCCTGACCCGAAGGTTTGATTTTGATACCAACCTGATCCTGATTTAAGTGCATTAAGGATACTGACCATGACCCGGCTTATTCTGGCTTCAAGCAGCAAAGCCCGTTTCACCATGCTGAAAAATGCGGGTGTTGATTGTGAAGCCATTGCCTCGATGATTGACGAGGAAGGTTACAAGCAATCGATGAAGGCCGAAGGGGCCAAGGCTGCCGAAGCGGCCGAAACTCTGGCTGAAATGAAGGCGTTGCGTATGTATCGCCAACAGCCCGATGGCATTGTAATTGCTGCGGATCAGATGTTGGAATGCAATGGCATCTGGTTTGACAAGCCACGCGATCGTGACAACACCCGGGCTCAGCTTTTGGCCCTGCGGGGTAAGACCCATCAATTGGTTTCAGCCGCCGTGGTTTATAAAGAAGGATCGCGTATTTGGGGCAAGATCGATACCGCCCATCTGACCATGCGTAATTTTACCGAAGAATGGCTTGATGATTATCTAGATGCCTGTGGTGACGAGATTTATAATTGTGTCGGCGGTTATCAGCTTGAAGGTCTTGGTGCGCAGTTGTTTACCGAGGTGCGCGGGGATTTCTTTACTGTGCTGGGGTTACCGCTTTTGCCGTTGATTGGGTTTTTGCGTGATCACGGTATTCTTAAATCATAACAAAACCGATTTTCAGGCAGGAAATTTAACCATGACCTCTCGGATTCCCTATCAAACTTTGTCAGGTACATCACGCCTTGCCGGTGTGATGGGATGGCCGGTATCGCATTCAAAATCGCCGCGTTTGCAGGGTTATTGGCTGGCGAAATACGGGATCGACGGGTCTTATATGCCGCTGCCGGTCGAGCCCAAAAACTTTCAGGCCGCCCTTATTTCCCTGCGCAATCTGGGTTTTTCCGGGGTTAATGTCACCATTCCGCAAAAGGAAATGGCGATGCCTGAATGTGATGAATTGTCGGATCGGGCGCGGCGGATCGGGGCGGTAAATACCGTAACTTTTGCCAAGGATGGCCGGATACTAGGCGATAATACCGATGGGTTCGGTTTTATCGAAAACCTGCGTCAGGAAGCCCCGAATGCGGATTTTTGTGCTGGACCAGCGGTGGTTCTGGGGGCTGGCGGGGCATCGCGGGCGGTTTTATTCGCCCTGCTTGACGAAGGCAGCCCGGAAATCCGCATTGCCAATCGCACACGCAAACGCGCCGATGATCTGGCGGCTGAAATTAATGATCCGCGTATCAAGGTTGTTGATTGGCCGTTGGAACCGGCGGCATTGGCCGATATATCCTTGCTGGTTAATACAACAAGCCTTGGCATGGTTGGTCAGCCAAAGCTTGAAATTAATCTTGATGGTTTGCCGCAAACGGCTCTTGTCACCGATATTGTTTATGCGCCGCTTATCACTGATTTGCTGGCCCAGGCGCAAAAGCGCGGCAATTCGATTGTTGATGGCTTAGGCATGTTGCTCCATCAGGCACGACCGGGCTTTCATCGCTGGTTTGGAATTGATCCGGAAGTCACCGCGGAACTTCGTGATTTTGTTCTTTCACCTGATTAATCCGAATTAAGATCACAGGACGTTATTTAAAATGGTGATTTTGGGCCTTACCGGATCGATTGGCATGGGAAAATCCACTGCAGCGGGGATGTTTCGTTATCTCGGGGTGCCGGTTTATGATGCCGATGTTGTTGTCCATCAATTGATGGTGCCGGGCGGGGCGGCATTTGATCCGGTCATTGCCGCATTTCCCGATGCCCTGAAGAATGGTAAAATTGATCGTCAGCTTTTGGGGGCTCGGGTGTTTGGCGATCCTGTTGCTCTTTCCCGATTAGAAGCAATTTTGCATCCGCTTGTCCGGGTTCAGGAAACCAAATTCATCAAGCGTTATCGCAGGGCTGGAAGATCACTGGTTGTACTTGATATTCCGCTTTTGTTCGAAACCGATGGCGAAGAACGCTGTGATCATGTTGCGGTAGTGTCAGCACCCAGATTCATTCAACTTCAACGTGTTATGGCACGTTCGGGGATGACGAAAGCAAAATTTTCCGCCATTCTGAGTAAGCAAATGCCAGATCGTGAAAAACGCCGCAAAGCCGATTTTGTTATTCCAACAGGATTGGGTCGGGCGGTAACGTTTAATGCGATCCGAAACATTGTTGATCAACTTGGAAATCGGACCTGATATGCGTGAAATCGTGCTTGATACGGAAACCACCGGTCTTGACCCTTACTCAGACCATCGTCTGGTTGAAATCGGCTGTATCGAATTGATCAATCACATGCCGTCTGGTCGGCAATATCATCAATATATCAATCCCCAGCGCCCAATGCCCAAAGAGGCCTTTGACGTTCATGGTTTGGGCGATGATTTCCTGAAAGATCAGCCGCTTTTTGCCGAGATTGCCGATGATTTTATCGAATTTATCGGGAATGATTCCAAGCTTGTCATTCATAACGCTGCCTTTGATATGAAGTTCTTGAATGCGGAACTTGGCTGGTTGAACAAGCCCAAGATCGATATGGCACGTGCCATTGATACCGTTCAAATGGCGCGTAAAAAATTCCCCGGTTCCCCGGTCAGTCTTGATGCGTTGTGTCGCCGGTTTAAAATCGATAATTCAAATCGTACCCTGCATGGGGCGCTGCTTGACTCTGATCTTTTGGCGGTGGTCTATCTTGAATTGCTCGGCGGACGCCAACACGGGCTTTTGCTTGATCCCAATGCTAATAATCAAGGCGATGACCGTCGGATTTTGGGGCCAAAGGAAGGCCGCCTGGAACCGCGCCTGCATATTGTAAGCGACGATGAACTTGCCGCCCATCGCGCCTATATCGAAAAAAAGGTTGCGAACGCCCTTTGGTTCAAACAGGAAGAGGCGTGATGTGACAGGCATGTTTTCGCGATGTGCCACCTGTTCAAAACGCTTTGATTGCTACCAAAGGATCCGCTTAATCCATCTTTTATCTATGACCCGGCCAGGGTTTATCGGGCTTTCCAGAATGGTTGGTGTTCCCGGTATTCTGGGCATTGCCATGATTTTGGGTCTTTCGGGTATTTTGAACCTGTCTGCGATACCTGCCCGGGCGCATGGTATTGATGGTTATATTGATGGCACCGTGCCCTATACCATTCATCTGTCTGAAAATGGCGTCGAAGCCCTGCGTCCTGAACCGGGCTATTTTGATGAAATGGTTCTGTCGCTTTTTACAAAATCCGGGTTGTCACACATTGTTGCCAAACAGGTGCCGTGGAAGCGCGTCATGGAAGAAGCCCTTAAAGGGTCCCGGCATGTGATTTATCCCACCACCCGGACTATCGATCGTGAAAACAGCTTCAAATGGGTCGGCCCGGTCAGTCGGACAATTTGGAACCTGTATGGTTATGCCGATGCCAAATGGCAGAACATGGCATTTGATGACATCTTGAAAGGTGCCCGCATCGGGGTCTTGATGGGGTCGGCCCGCGAACCGTATTTGCGCGAACGCGGGGCGAAATATCTGGTCATGGTCCCACGCGAAGATCTTTTACTGCCGATGCTTCAGGCCGACCGGGTTGATCTGATTGCCATTGGCGGTTCGGTTTTGCGCCATTACCGCAATATTGTTGATCCGACCGTCCAGCACCGCGATATCGACGGGATTTTACCCTATCGAAGCTGCTTTCTGTATCTTGCCATCAGCAACGATGCGGCGCTTGACGACATCATAAAACTACAAATAACACTGGATAAGTATAAACAAAGTGGTCAATTTATGGAAAATCGTGGCAAACACGGTTTGTCGACCAACCAGAATAGTTCTTTTCTGAGAGCCATGCTTAACCTTGAAAACAACGGTGTTGGCTGTGTCGATATGTTTGGCCGCGATGATTGATGACAAGGTTTTGATCCCAGGCTAATCGGGATTTCTGCAGGGCCTTGATTTTATGGTTATGAATTTGCGTAGTTGTTGTGATCATCAAGTTCTGGACCGGCCTACCTAAAATTGGTAATACCAATTACATGACACCGCCGTGAAACGGGTCCCGCAACCCTGATCCGGTCGCCTATTGGCCGCAAAATTGGCCCCAGAGATTGGCATCAGAGAGAGGACCCGCCATGACGTCATCAACGCCTAATGCCGATATATCCGGGGCTGGCAAGCCACGTGTTGGCCTGTTTGTTACCTGTCTGGTCGATATGTTTCGGCCAACCGTGGGATTTTCAGCCGTAAAACTGCTTGAAGAAGCAGGTTGCGAGGTTGATGTACCGATGGATCAGACCTGTTGTGGCCAACCGGCATTTAATTCCGGCGATAAGGCATCGGCCAAAAAAGTTGCCCGGCCGTTGATCGATATGTTTGCCGATTATGATTATGTCGTCGCCCCCAGCGGGTCCTGTGCGGGCATGATCAAAAAGCATTTCCCCGAATTATTTGCCGATGAACCGGCCATGCTTGATCAGGTCAATGCACTGTCAGCCAAGACCCATGAATTGGTGTCGTTCCTGACCGATGTGATGAAGATCGATGCGGTGGCCGCCAGTTTCGAGGGCAAGGTTACCTATCATGATAGCTGTTCGGGCCTGCGCGAATTGGGTGTCAAACAACAACCACGCAAACTTTTGAACTCTGTCCAGGGTCTAGAGATTTCTGAACTGTCGGAACCGGAAAGTTGCTGTGGCTTTGGCGGGACGTTTTGCGTCAAATATCCCGAAATTTCCGGTAAGATGGTGGGCGAAAAAACCGACGATATCAAATCGACCGGCGCCAAAACGCTTTTGGCCGGGGATATGGGCTGTTTGATGAATATGGCCGGTAAACTGGCGCGTGAAGGGTCGGATATTGAAGTCCGCCATGTTGCCGAGGTCCTGGCCGATATGACCATGGAAGCCGCCCCGATTGCCGGTAAGAAAGGGGAACAGGCATCATGAATGTATCAACATCCCCGAAATTTAAGGAAAACGTCCACGGCGCGCTGCGCGATGAAAGCCTGCAACGGGCGCTGGGCCGTCTAAAAACCGGTTTTCGTGATAAACGCCTTGCCGCGATCAACAATCTGCCGGAATTCGAGGCGCTGCGCGATCAGGCGTGCGATATCAAGAACCACACCCTTGAAAACCTTGATCATTACCTTTTGAAATTTGAAGAAAACGTCAAGGCTAATGGGGGTCATGTCCATTGGTGTGCCGATGCCGCCGAAGCGCGTGAAACTGTTTTGCGCATTTGCCGCGATAAAGATGCCAAATCGGTTCTTAAAGGCAAATCGATGATTTCCGAGGAAATCGGCCTGAACGATTTCCTTGAAAAGGAAGACCTGAAAGTCGTTGAAACCGATCTGGGTGAATATATCATCCAGCTGCGCCATGAACCGCCAAGCCACATTATCGCGCCGGCGATCCATGTTCATAAAGAACAGGTCGCCGATAGTTTCCGCGAAACCCACAAAGGCCGCGATCCCAACCGGTCGCTGGCCGAGCCGCGTGAATTGCTTGATGAAGCCCGCGAAGTCATGCGCGAACATTTCTTTGCGGCCGATATCGGCATTACCGGCGCCAATTTCCTGATTGCTGAAACCGGCACCTCGGTGATTGTCACTAACGAAGGCAATGGTGATCTGACCCAAACCCTGTCACGGGTGCATATCGCGATTGCCAGTTTGGAAAAGGTCGTGCCGACGCTTGAAGATGCGTCCAGCATCCTGCGTGTTTTGGCACGTTCTGCCACGGGTCAGGAAATGTCATCCTATACGACGTTTTCAACCGGCCCGCGCCGCGAAGATGATCTGGATGGGCCACAGGAATATCACGTTATCCTGCTTGATAACGGCCGGTCGAACATGTTGGGTACTGAGTTTCAGGATATGTTGCGCTGTATCCGCTGTGCGGCCTGTATGAACCATTGCCCGGTTTATGGTGCGGTCGGGGGGCATGCTTATGGCTGGGTTTATCCCGGCCCGATGGGCTCGGTTTTGACCCCATCATTGATTGGGGTGGACGAAGCCGGTCATCTTCCCAATGCCTCGACTTTCTGTGGTAAATGCGAAGAAGTCTGTCCGATGCGTATTCCATTGCCAAAAATGATGCGGCATTGGCGCGAACGCGAATTTGAAAAACATCTTAGCCCGGCTTCAATGCGGTTTGGCATCAAAGCCTGGGCGTTTTTGGCATCAAGGCCAAGGCTTTATCGCACCGCGACCGGGCTTGCCGCCAAGGTCATGAATAAGATGGCTGGCGGCAGAGGTCGTTTGGCCAAATTGCCGCTGGCCGGGGGCTGGACCCAGATCCGCGATCTTCCGGCACCACAGGGTCAGAACGGCAAGACATTCAAGGAACTCTGGGCGGAAAAACAGGCCCAAAAAGCGCGAGGATCAAAATGAGAAATTCTGCAAAGGTTTCCTCCCGCGATGCGATTTTGGGTCGTATCCGTCAAAGTCTTGGCCGCGAAGCCGGTCAGTATGATGCACCAAAGGATGTGCTTGATCGTCTTTCGGCCCCCAAATCAAATGCGGTTGTTCCGGCACGCGCCCAGATTTCCCATGATCAGCAGGTCGCTTTGTTTGAACAAATGGCGATTGACGTTAATGCAACCGTGGTTCACACGGCCGGTTTCGAAGATATTCCGCGCGAAGTTGCCCGGTTCTTGGCCGAACATAATCTTCCGGCTCGGGTGAAAACATCCCCCGATGTTAATATTTCCGGCCTGCCTTGGTCAGAAACCGCGCTTGAAGTCACCGCCGGTGTCGCTGGTCCTGAAGATGCAGTTTCTGTGACCTCTAGCTTTGGCGGGGTTGCTGAAACCGGCAGCTTGATGCTCAGAAGTGGGGCGCAAACGCCCTATACGCTTAATATGCTGCCCGATACCCATATCGCGGTGGTCAAAGCCAGCGAGATCGTCGGCACCTATGAAGAAATATGGGCCCGGCTTCGCACCGAAGACGGGCAGGGTAATATGCCGCGAACCTTCCTTTGGGTGACCGGCCCGTCGCGCACCGGTGATATCGAACAGACGATACAGCTTGGGGCGCATGGGCCGCGTCGTTTGCATATCGTCATTGTCGATGATCAAGCCAGCTGATTGGCTTGTGGTGGAATTCTGTGTGTTCTGTAACGCCTGTTTGAATTAAAAATGTTCAAACAGGCGTGGTATCAATACGCGAAAGGCTTTATGCCTTTGCAAAATGATAACCGGTCTGGGCTATGCTGTGATGCAGATCCTTATGGCCTTGGCCAATTTTGTCGCAGAAAACATCGCATTTTCCACAAGACCTGATGACGCATAAAAAAACACATAAACGCCATCGCACTGTAAGCGATCAGGAAAAGGCCCTGTGGGAGGTCTTTACCCGCGATGTGAAACCCCTGCGCGCCAAAAAACCGCGTCCTGATGATGTGGGCGGTTTTTCCCCGGATGAAGGGGGTTCCAAAAGCGATACAGCCATATCGTTGCCCGATAATCTGTCGGGCAAAATTGCCAAGGCCGAGGAAAACCGCATGGCGCGCAATCTGCCATCTGCGCGCCATGCGGATCGTGGGCCACAGGTTAAAAACCGCGCCTTGGCGGATCTTGAACCGGGTGTGACCGACGGGATCGATAAATCAACCGCCAAAAAATTCCAAAAAGGCCAGATGTCGATTGATGGCCGGATTGATTTGCACGGCATGACCCAGGATGTTGCCCATCACGCCCTGAATGCCTTTATCGAAGATAGCTGGCGGGCCGGAAAACGCTGTGTGTTGGTGATTACTGGCAAGGGATCGCGCGCTGATGAATATGGGCGTACGGGTTTGTTGCGCCAACGCACCCCGCAATGGTTAAGTGCGCCGCGTCTGCGGACCCGGATTTTATCGATCAGCGAAGCCCGCATTCAGCATGGCGGATCGGGTGCCTTTTATGTTCTGCTGAAACGGAGACGCGCGTGACACCCTTTGGCAATCGCATTCGGGAATTGCGGGCAAAGCATAATGTTACCCTGACCGATATGGCCAATGCGCTGCAACTTTCGCCAGCCTATTTGTCGGCCCTTGAGCATGGCCATCGCGGGCGCCCCAGTCCCGGATTGGTGCAGCAGATTTGTGGCTATTTCAATCTGGTCTGGGACGAGGTCGACGAAATCAAACGTCTGGCACAGCTATCGCACCCCAAGGTCACGGTCGATACCGCCGGTCTTGAACCCGAAGCAACCGAATTGGCCAATCTTTTGTCCGAACGGGTTGCCGGTCTAAGTGACGATCAATTGCAGCGGATGCTGGCAATTATTGCCGAAAAATCCCGCTAACCGGTATTTTTGCGGTATTTGGTTTAATTTTGCAGTGCAGGACCTTGTCTTTTGCACTGCCGAACCAACATCAGATTCAATCAAAAAATCCAAAAATATTTTTTCCCAAAACATGATTGATTGACCGGGTCTTGATTGATGCGGGGTCAAAGGATTGTGATGTTCCACGGGGTGGGATAATCATCTGGCAAATTTCGTTATCATGGTTCGGGGACCGCGATGTTTGCTTTTCTTCATAATATTCGTATCGGGTCAAAAATGGCCCTGTCGCTGGTGCCGCTTGTTATCGGGTTGGTGGTTTTGTCGCTGGTGATTGTCAGTGGCCGTTATCAGCAGATGACGGAACTGGGTAAAATTCGTGGCCTGACCGAGGTGGCTGGTTCTATCGGCGCGACAGTCCATGAACTGCAAAAGGAACGTGGGGCATCCGCGGGCTTTATCGGATCCGGAGGAACGCAATTTGGCAGTCAGCTTGTTGCCCAGCGCAAGCTTTCTGATCAAAAGATTACCGCCCTTGGTGATGAGATCTCAAAAATTGATTACAGCCTTTATGATCCGAAGCTGAAAACGGATATTGCTGCCTTTTCATCGCTTTTGGCGCAGATATCTGAGTTGCGCACCAATGTGGATGGCATAAAGATCGTGTTGGGTGAAACGGTGGGATATTATTCCAACGTTATTTCCAGAATGCTATCTGTCGTTAATTTGATGGGCGGTCTTAGCGAAGATGCTGATATTTTACGGGTAATCGCATCCTATAATAATTTCATGCAAGCCAAGGAACGTGCCGGGCTTGAACGTGCGACAGGTGCGGGCGGATTTGGGATGGGTAAATTTGATCCGCTGCTTTATCGTCGTTTTGTTGAACTGATTACGATGCAAACGACTTATCTTGCGGTGTTTTCCGAATTTTCCAACCCGGAAACCCGCCAGTTTTATACCAAAACCGTTACCACATCTGCAATCCGGGCGGTTGATGCCATGCGTGAAGTGGCATTTGATTTTCCGGTATCTGGTACCACCGGGGATATTCGTGCGGAAGATTGGTTTGCGACGATTACGACTAAAATCAATCAGTTTAAAACGGTCGAGGATTATATTGCTGCGGAACTGGTTCATCAGGCCGATAGCAAATATAATAATGCCAGCTTGGTCTTTTATGCCACGCTGGGCGGGTTGATCGTCATCGTTCTGATTGCCAGTGCGTTTGTTTTGGTTGTGACTCGCAGTATCACGATCCCGATCAATGGTTTGACCCTGAGCATGACACATCTGGCTGATGGCAATGCCGATCTTGAAATTGTCGGTATGGACCGGGGTGATGAAATGGGTGAAATGTCGCGTGCGGTTGAAGTGTTTCGTGCCAATTTGGTGCAAAATCGCGAAATGAGCGCTCAGCGCGAAGCGGATCGCGTGGCCCGCGAAGCCCATGCTAATCGTATTGAACAGCTTGCTTCTGATTTTCGCGGCAATGTTGATGGGTTGCTGTCTGCTGTGGGGGATGCAACAGATAATCTGCGCAATACATCAACTGAAATGACCAATATCGTTGGCAGTACACGTCAACAGGCGGCAAGTGTTGCTTCCAGCGCCGAGGAAGCATCAGGTAATGTTGCGGCTGTTTCTGCTGCAACCGAAGAATTGGCCAATTCAATTCTTGAAATTTCACGCCAGATTGCGTCGGCATCGACCATTACATCCGATGCTGCTCAAGAAGCACGAAATGCCGATGGCATTGCTGAAAACCTTAAAGACGGGGCTACCAGGATTGGGGAAGTTATCGGTTTGATCGGTGATATTGCCAAACAGACAAACTTGCTTGCGCTTAATGCTACAATTGAGGCCGCCCGGGCGGGGGAAGCTGGCAAAGGATTTGCCGTGGTTGCCAATGAGGTCAAGAATCTTGCCACTCAAACCTCACGCGCAACGAATGAAATCACCGATCAGATTAGCGGCCTGCAAAATGCGACCGAACAGGCTGTGACGATCTTAAACCGCATTGGCAAACGGATTGAAGATATTGACGAAACATCTTCGTCATTGTCGGCTGCGGTGACAGAACAGCAGGCGGCAACATCGGAAATCGCCAGCAATGTTGAACGTGCATCTGTTGGCACATCCGAGGTGTCGCAAAATATCGCCGGGGTTAGTGATGCCACGGATCGGACCGGGCAGGCTGCGGACAAGGTTATGGTGGCATGTGAAAGCGTAACCGATGTGGCGGCCAATTTACGCCGCGAGGTTGAAGAATTTCTTGCATCGGTTCAGGCCCGATAGGGGGCTTTTATCATTGGTTTTGCAGGCTTTTGAAAACTGCCATTACAGGGGGGCATGGCAGTTTTGCAACAGGTGCAGGACTTATTACCCCCTATGGTGCGAAACACGGTTTGACTATTGGTTCAATCGGGGTTATCAATCTGTGGTGTTTCGATCCTGAAACATGAAATATCCTTGCCTGCTTCGCAACTATAAGGTTCTGCTCGGTCCGCAATCACACTGATCTGCCTGACCGTCAACCGCACTCCTTCTCGATATTTCCTCCTTTCAATTATCGCCCTTCCCGGCAATCACAGATCATCAAACGCACATATGCATCTCCAGGAACTCAAAAAGAAATCCCCGACCGAGCTGCTTGCTCTGTCCGAGGAACTCGAAATCGAAAATGCCAGCACACTCCGTAAACAGGAGTTGATGTTTACCATTCTCAAACAGTTGGCCGAGAACGACCACGCCATTTTTGGCCAGGGTGTTCTTGAAGTACTGTCGGATGGTTTCGGCTTTTTGCGTAGTCCCGAGGCAAATTATCTTGCCGGTCCGGACGATATCTATGTCTCGCCAAGCCAGGTGCGCCGCTTTGGTCTGCGCACGGGCGATACGGTTGAAGGCCAGATACGGTCGCCAAAAGAAGGCGAACGTTATTTCGCGCTACTCAAGGTCGACAAAGTCAACTTTGACGATCCGGACAAAGTCCGTCATCGCATCAATTTCGATAACCTGACCCCGCTTTACCCGGACGAGCCGCTTAAGATGGAGCGTCACGTTGATCAGGACGGCAACAGGGACACCACCAATCGGGTGATTGAACTTGTTGCCCCGCTTGGTAAAGGTCAGCGTGCTCTGATCGTCGCACCGCCGCGCACCGGTAAAACCGTGATGCTGCAAAACATTGCGCATGCGATCGAAGAAAACCATCCCGAAGCCTATCTGATTGTTCTTCTGATTGATGAACGTCCGGAAGAGGTGACTGATATGGACCGCTCGGTAAAGGGCGAGGTCATCAGTTCGACCTTCGACGAACCGGCACAGCGTCACGTTCAGGTCACTGAAATGGTTCTGGAAAAGGCTAAACGTCTGGTCGAGCACAAGCATGACGTTGTCATCCTGCTTGATTCCATTACCCGTCTGGCACGTGCCTATAACACCGTCGTGCCAAGCTCCGGCAAGGTTCTGACCGGTGGTGTTGATGCCAATGCGCTGCAGCGTCCGAAACGGTTCTTTGGTGCGGCACGTAACATCGAAGAAGGCGGCTCGCTGACCATTATCGCAACCGCCCTGATCGATACCGGTTCGCGCATGGACGAGGTCATCTTTGAAGAATTCAAAGGGACCGGTAACTCCGAGCTTATTCTGGATCGCAAACTGTCTGACAAGCGTATCTTCCCGGCGATTGATATCCTTAAATCGGGGACACGTAAGGAAGAATTGCTGGTCGAGAAGGCCGTGCTGTCCAAAATGTGGCTTTTGCGCCGTATCCTCAACCCGATGGGTCCGCAGGATGCGATGGAATTCTTGCTTGGCAAGCTCAAGTCCACCAAAAGCAACGACGATTTCTTCGATTCAATGAATGGCTGATTACGCTATTTACGGACGAATTAAATAAAAAACGGGGCCTGATTTTGGCCCCGTTTTTTTATGTCTTGTTTTCGGATCCGTTTAATAAGCGCCGGCTGAATAGGTCAGCTCGTAGCTATGGCTGTAAATCTCAAACACATTGCCGAACGGGTCTTCGACATAGACCATGCGATAGGGCTTTTCGCCGGGATAATAATGGCGGATCGGCATGCGTTGTTTGCCGCCCTGGGCGATGATTTTTTCCACCAGCCCTTCAACATCCGGGTCTTGAACACAGAAATGAAACGTTCCGGTTTTCCAGTATTCCAGATTGTTGTCGCGCGGTTCATTATTGGGAAATTCAAACAGTTCGACGCCAACCCGATCCCCGGTTGATAGATGGGCGATGCGAAAGGATCCCCAATTTTTCCCGAAAACATCGGTGCACATTTGGCCGATATGGCTGTCATCTTCGGTAATGCGGGTGGCGGTCATAATCACGTACCAGCCCAGTACCTCGGAATAAAATTTGATCGCTGCATCCAGATCCGGCACCGAAATGCCAATATGGGAAAAGGTCCGCGGGTAGGGGGTTGGATTAGGATTGTGATTGCTCATGGTGATGCCTCCGGCGTTGAAATTGCGTATGGCGACATCATTGCAAAGCTATGGCATAAGTAAAATAACGCTGAACTTATGATATTGATAAGATATGGTTATACTAAATCCGGTTTGGTTACGCAGTTTCAGGGCGGTTGTCGATCACGGTTCTTTCACCGGGGCGGCAGACGCGCTTGATCTGACACAGGCGGCTGTCAGTCAGCATATTCGACATATCGAAGATTTCACCGGTGAAGATATTTTTCTGCGACGCGGGCGAAAAATCGACCTGACCCCGGCGGGCAAGGCCGTTCTTGTCTATGCCGATGATGTTGATACTGCTGCCCGGCGTCTTGATGCGCGGCTTGAACAGGATGGCCCGCTTTGCGGTGATTTGCGGATTGCCACACCGGGCAGTTCCGGTTTGCGGATTTATAATGGTTTGCTTGACCTGCAACAGGCACAGCCGGATATCAAAATTCACCATCGTTTTGCCCCGACCGAAGATATCATTAAATCAATCATCGAAGACCGTGCCGAACTTGGGGTGATAACCCGTTTGCCCGATGATCCGCGGTTAACCGCCCTAAAACTGGCGACCGAACCGATTGAACTGGTGGTGCCTGCCAACGTCGATATTGGGGATTTTGATGATCTTCTTGCGCTTGGCTTTATTGATCATCCGGATGGGCGGGCGATGGCGACTCGCCTGTTGGGGCAGCGTTTTCGCGCATTTTCGGGCATGCGTAGCGTTGCCTGTCATGGCTTTTCCAATCAGATTACCCTGATCCTTGAACCGGTTGCACGCGGATTGGGTTTTACCGTCTTGCCGCGTTTTGCCTGTCAGGCGTTTCATAAACGCGATCAGATTAAAACCGTGGCATTTAGCGAACCGGTTCTTGATAGTCTTTACATGATCCATCGTTCTGAATGGTCGATATCCCCCTTGGCAAAATACATCACCGGCGAAATCCGACGGATGCTGAACGAAGGATAGGTTTCTGACCCAAAGACTGGTGATAAATGTTTCCCGTGAAACATTCCGTCGAACAATCGGTTTTGAAACAGGACTTGAAGTCGGTCCCAAGCCATGGGACCTTGATGGGATCGTCCACCACTGATCAAAGGCTGATGCAGCTTTTATTGAAATCTGTTGATTTTGCTGCTCGCGCGCACCGCGATCAGCGCCGCAAGGGACCGGCCAATGAACCCTATATCAATCACCCGGTCGAGGTTTCCCGACTGATCGTTGAATGCGAACCTGACACGGCGGAACACGTGCTTTGTGCGGCTGTTCTGCATGATGTGATCGAGGATTGCGGTGCAACGCGCGATGAAATTGCCACCTGTTTTAACGATATCGTCGCCGATATCGTGCTTGAGGTCAGCGACGACAAAGCCCTGCCACGTGATGACCGCAAGGCCCGTCAGATCGAAACCGCCCCGCATCTTAGCAATGATGCCAAACTGGTCCGTCTGGCCGATAAAATCGCCAATGTCGGCGCGATGTTGACCGATACACCGATTGGCTGGGACCGCGATCAGATTTTGGCCTATGTCGATTGGGCGGAAGCCGTGATTGCGCCCTGTCGCATCGTTAGTCCCCGCCTGTCAGACCGCTTTGATGCCATTTCGCGGGATGTGCGTGTTTGGCATACGGAAAAAGAAGAGGCAGGGGTTTAATCCTGCCTCTGTTCTGTATTTTGCTACGGAACCACATGATTTAATTACGGTTTCAGAATCACCGACCCGGTGGTTTTACGGCCTTCAAGGTCATCATGGGCCTGTTTGGCATCTGAAAGCGCATAAGTTGCGGCGATATCGATTTTTACCGCACCGGATTTCAGCACATCAAACAGCTCGTTCGCGGTTGCCAGCAATTCTTCGCGGGTTGCGGTATACTGAAAAACGCTGGGCCGGGTCAGGAAATAAGCGCCGGGTGCCAGTGCCTTAAGCGGAACGGGTGGAACTGCCCCCGATGACTGGCCGAAACTGACCATCATGCCAAGGCGTTTCAGGCAATTGAGCGAGTCATCAAAGGTGTCTTTACCCACCGAGTCGTAAACAACGTCAACGCCCTGACCATTGGTGATTTCCATGACGCGCTTGGAAACGGTTTCGTCGCGGTACAGGATCGGGTAATCGCATCCCTTGGATTTGGCGATTTCGGCCTTGTCCGCTGCTCCGACGGTGCCGATTACGGTCGCACCCAAGTGCTTGGCCCATTGGCAGACAATCTGGCCAACACCGCCTGCGGCAGCGTGGATCAGAATGGTATCACCGGCTTTGACGTGGTACGTCCGGCGCAAAAGATACTGTGCGGTCATGCCTTGCAACATAGCCGCTGCGGCCAGATCAAAACTGATCCCGTCGGGGATTTTAACCAATCCCTTGGCCGGCATCACCCGCGCCTCGGCATAGGCGCCAAGGGGCTGTGCGGCATAGGCCACCCGATCGCCCACAGCCAGATCGGTCACATCGTTCCCAACCGCTTCGATGACGCCAGAACCTTCAAGTCCAAGGCCCGATGGCAGGGACGGGGCCGGATAAACCCCAGACCGGAAATAGATATCGATATAATTAAGGCCAATGGCTTCGTGACGCAGGCGAACTTCACCGGCACCCGGTGCGCCAACGTCAACATCTTCAAAACGCAACACATCGCTGCCGCCGGTTTCGTAAAAACGAACTGCTTTGGTCATGACTGACCTCCCATGAATGCGCCGTTTTCGGCGCTTGTCTGATCAATAGGCCAAGTCTATGTCAGAAAACAATAATAGGCCACGTCAGAGCATTCGGATCAGCCGCTTGTACGCGTGCTGATACAGGGTATTTCGCCTGATGGAATGCCAGGCAATAGGTCTAGAACAAATCGCCCTGATCGTTGGGGATCACCAGATCGACGCCTTCGATTTTCAAAAGCGCGCGTTTGGTTTCAAGCCCGCCATCGCCGGAATAACCGCCCGGTTTTCCGCCTGCGGCCAGAACCCGGTGGCACGGGATGATGATCGGAATTGGATTAAGCCCGCAGGCGGTGCCAACGGCCTGAAAGGCGCTTGGCGTTCCGGCTGCAATCGCCATATCCTTATAGGTCGCGGTTTTGCCCAGCGGGATTTTGCACATCGCGTCCCAGACGGCTTTGTGGAAATCGGTGCCGTCGGGGGCCAGTGGCAGGTCAAACGTAGTCAATTGGCCGCTGAAATAGGCATTAAGCTGTGCCTTGGCCTCGTTCAAAATCGCACTTGGTTCCATATCTTCGACAAAGCCCCAGTCCAGCGCGACAATCTGATCATCGAACTCGAAAATGGTCACGGGACCGACCGGGGTATTTATCGAAATCTGGGGCATTCCGTAAAATCCTGTGCGTGAATAAGCCAAGCCCTGAAAGCAGGGCTATTTGATAGGGCAGGCCAAGAATGTTTCACATGAAACATTTTGGAGTCATTGTCCAGTGATCCGCGTCCAGTGCGTCTTGTGATCCGTGATAGGTCTCAGGCACAAACACCACCGGCGACCATTGGCCACTATCGGCCTACCACCAGTATTTATGCCTGAGACTTATGACGTCTTATGCCGTTTTGGTCGGTAAATCGGCCAGCAATTGGCCAAGGTCCTTGGCATTGGTGACCGGGGTCGAACAGACTGGCCCCTGACAGACATAGGCCGTTACCTTGCCATTGATCGCGGTTTTACCCTTGGCCGGGTGCAGATCGGGCAGGGTGGCGGTATCTGACAGGATGGTAATCGCCCGGTTGGGCAGACAGGCGGCAAAGATCGCACGGCGCATTTCCATGAAATCCTGGCTGCGTTCGTTTGAGATCAGCACGATTTGCAGAGGATTTTGCAGCATTTCCGCCGCCAAAAGCAGGCCGGGCATATTGGGGAATTGTTCGGTCAGACGCCCGGCAAAGGCGGCAATCGTGGTTTCGGCGCGATCGCGGTATTTGGTTTCCCCGGTCAGGGCATAAAGCCGCGCCAGATTTTGCGCCATGATCGAATTTCCGGCCGGAACCGCATTATCCATATGCGGTTTTTGGCGAATGACCAAATCGGTGGCATCCGATGCCGATTGGAAATAACCCCCCTTGGCATCGACAAACAAATCTTCGACCTTTTCGCACCAATCGATGGCTTCGCGCAGATAAGCATCCTCGCCAAAGCATTCATAAAGCCGAAGGGCGGCCCGGATCATATGGGCGTAGTCTTCAAGCATCCCGGCATGTTGTGCCTTGCCATCGCGATAACTGTGCAGAAAGCGACCATCCTGCATCAGGCTGCTAATTACGAAATTATAGGCAAGCTTGGCGTAATCCAGCCAGTCGGCGCGTTTAAACACCATGGCGGCTTCGGCCATTGCCGCAATCGTCATCGCGTTCCAATCGGTCAGGGCCTTGTCATCCCAACCCGGCCAGATGCGTTTGTTGCGCACTTCCAAAAGTTTGTCCCGCATTCCGGCCAATTTCTTTTCGGTTGCCGGATTGGCAAGGCCAAGCCCCGATTGGGTGCGGTTCAGGATGTTTTTATCTTCCCAATTCCCGGCTGCGCTGACGTCATAGAATTGTTTGAACAGTGCGGCATCGGACCCAAGAATTTCGTCAATCTCGGCCTCATCCCAGACATAGAACTTGCCTTCGACGCCTTCGCTGTCGGCATCCAGACTGGCGGCAAAGGCCCCGCCGGGAATGCGCATGTCGCGCAGAATCCAATCGATGGTTTCGGCAATCCGGGTTTCATACAGCGGGTTTTTGCCGCCATCGCCATTATCGCGCCAGACATCGCACATCAGATCGATCAGTTGGGCGTTGTCATAAAGCATCTTTTCGAAATGCGGCACCAGCCATTGATCATCCACCGCATAGCGGGCAAACCCGCCGCCAACATGATCATAAATTCCGCCTTGGCACATGCGATCAAGGCTGTGACGGGTAATGCGTTTAAGGTCCGCATCGCCGGTGCGGGTGCCTGTGCGCCACAAAAGTGCCAGCAGGCTGGGCTGCGGGAATTTGGGCGCGCCATTGGTGCCGCCATTTTCGCCGTCCATGATCTGCAAACAGCCATGGCCGCATTGATCAATCGTCGCAAGCGACGGCATTGATCCGGTTGCACCACTGTTCATTTTGATCAAGGCCTGCCCGATCTGGGCGACGTTATGGCGGATGTTATCTTGTTGATTGGTGTAAATTTCCGATACCGATTTCAGGACATCGCCAAATCCCGGCCGCCCATAGCGGGCTTCCTTGGGGAAATAGGTGCCGCCCCAAAACGGTTCTCCGTCCGGGGTCAGGAACATGGTCAACGGCCATCCGCCTTGCTGCCCCAGCAAGGCCAGCGCATTTTGATAGACGCTGTCAAGATCAGGCCGTTCTTCGCGGTCCAGCTTGATATTGATGAACATCTCGTTCATCAGGGCGGCAATGCCGTCATCCTCAAAGCTTTCATGGGCCATCACATGGCACCAGTGACACGCGGCATAGCCGACCGATAGCAGAACCGGCTTGTTGGCGGCCTTGGCGGCGGCAAGGATTTCGGGGCTCCAGGGCTGCCAATGCACAGGGTTGTCGTGATGTTGTAAAAGATAGGGGCTGGTTTCCGACCCGAGATTGTTCTGCGCGAGATCCATGTCTGTCCTGTACCCGTCTAAGATTGTGTTGTGGTCGCGGGCTTTATCGGGTTTCGGGAAAAGGCGGCGTGCCGATTGGTTTGCTTATATTGATGTAAGGGCTGGTTCATGAAATTGAAAGTCGATGAATTTAGTTTGTTTGTAAGCTTTTAACCGATTGCGATTACAGCAATATTAATAGGATCTGACCGTAATAGGACGATAATGTTTGAGAAAAGCATGATCAGGCGGTCATAATGGTCACAATAAAAACCAGAATATAAAACCAAGGAGATCAGGGCGATGAAAGTTTCCGTTGATATCGATTGCACCCCCGAAGAACTGCGCACCTTTTTTGGCCTTCCCGATGTCCAGCCAATGCAGCAGGCCTTGATGAAAGAAGTCGAGGAGCGCATGAAAGCCAACCTTGGCGCGATGGACCCTGAAACCATGATCAATACCTGGCTGCCACAAGGTATGCAGAATTGGGAACAGGTGCAAAAAGCATTCTGGAACCAGTTCAATGCATCGGGCAATGCTGCCGGTAAGAAGGACTGACCCGCTTGACGACCGATACACATTACTATCAGGCGCATGTTTTCGTCTGTCAGAACGAACGTCCCGCAGGGCACGAGCGCGGATGCTGTAATTCCAAGGGCGCGACCAAGCTGCGCAATTATATGAAAATTCGCGCCAAGGAACTCGGCTTGCCGATGACGCGCATCAATACCGCCGGATGCCTTGATCGTTGCGAATTGGGCCCGGTGATGGTGATCTATCCCGAAGGCACCTGGTATCGTTACGAGACGATGGATGACGTTGACGCCATCCTCAACGATCATCTGATCGGCGGGCAGGTGGTCGAACGGTTGCGGCTTTCCCCGGATCAATAAGCGTCTGACCTGCTGCAATTTCCGCAGGGACAGGCAAGGCACGTCTTGCCAACAACTTTTGTCACCTCTCCAACCTGTCACTCCCGCGAATGTGGGAGTCTATGGTGTTGCGGGGGCGATATCATCTGTTTATGGCTCGGCCTATCTGGATGTTCTTGCCTGCAGGGCTGGGGCGACTGCGCCATTGGCAAGGGTGTAGAAGAGATCGGACGAACTGGACGGGGATGATGGCCTCAAATATTTTTCCGGATCTGTTGGGCGCTTTCAGATCGCTGCCCTGCGGCCTTGTTCATGTTGCGCCGGGCTTCTTTCACGGTTTTAAAGCCCTGTTGGTAATTTCAGCTATATGTTGACCTTGGCGGTGGGCTGAACGATATGGACAGCCAGAGAGTTTTATAAAGCCGGACGGGCGAGATATTTGGTCTGTCGGGTTCTTCGGATGGCAGGGCGAATGACGATTAACGCAACCCCAAATACGATCTTGAACGTGAATACAGACACGATTTTCGCCCTTTCCAGCGGCGCCGGGCGGGCCGGGGTGGCGGTGATCCGGTTATCGGGTCCGATGGCCGGGGCAACGCTATGTGCGCTTTTGGGACGTGATACCTTGCCCAAGGCGCGTCATGCGGTCTATGCCCCGATCCGTGATCCGAAAACGGATGAACGGCTTGACGATGCGGTGGCGATTTATTTTGCCGGTCCGGCCAGTTTCACCGGCGAGGATGTGGTCGAGCTGCATGTTCATGGCGGCCGGGCGGTGATTGACGGCGTTTTGGAATGTCTGGCCGTCCAGCCGGGCCTGCGCATTGCTGAGCCGGGGGAATATACACGGCGGGCGTTTGAAAACGGCAAGATGGATTTGACCGCTGCCGAAGGCATTGCCGATCTGATTGATTGTGAAACCGCCGCCCAGCGCCGACAGGCCGTGCGCCAGATGGCGGGCGAGTTGGGTGCTCTATATGAAGACTGGCGCGCGCGGTTGATGAAGGCGCTGGCCTATATCGAGGCCGATATTGATTTCCCCGACGAAGATTTACCCGGCGGCATTGTGCCGGTGGTGCGCGGTGATCTGGCCTCGGTTTATGCGGAAATCGGCAAACATCTGGCCGATAATCGCCGGGGCGAACGGCTGCGCGAAGGATTTCAGATTGTTATTTTGGGTGCACCCAATGCCGGTAAATCCAGCTTGCTTAACAGGCTGGCGCAGCGCGATGCGGCGATTGTTTCCGAAATTGCCGGGACCACACGCGATATGATCGAGGTCCATCTTGATCTTGGCGGGTTCCCGGTCACCATGGTCGATACCGCCGGGCTTCGCGAAAGCCGCGATGTGATCGAAAGCGAAGGTGTGCGGCGGGCAACTGCGCGCGCCGAAGATGCCGACCTGCGCCTTGTGGTCGTGGATCGCAACGACTGGCCCGATATCGATGCCGAGGCCGCGCGCCTGATTGATGGAAATACGATCCTTTTGGTCAATAAGGTTGATGGTGCGGACGGAACGGGCAGCCTGTGCGACGACGTACCAACCCTTTGGTCGGGCACATCGGCGGCGGGAATGGCGCTAGAGCTTCCCGTTCTGCCTATATCGGCCATGACCGGGCAGGGGGTGGAAAGCCTCTTGCAACTGCTGGAGACTCGCGTAAAAGAAGGGCTTGATTTTGCGGGGCCAGTCCCCCTGACACGTCTGCGGCACCGCAAGGCACTTGAAGGTGCCAGTGATCATCTTGATCGCGGATTGCAGACCGATATTGCCGAACTGGCCGCCGAGGATGTTCGTCTGGCTGTGCGTGAAATCGGCAAGATCACCGGACGCGTCGATGTTGAAGATCTGCTTGATATTATCTTTGGCGACTTCTGTATCGGCAAATAAGATTATCAGAAATTGTTTCACGTGAAACATTGGCCCTGTCGATGATCATGTGATTGTGAATTAAGACCCAGCAAAGACGCGCGCTTTCTGACCTCATTTGATGTTACGAATTTCGCGCGAATGAGGAATTCGATGTCAGAAAACTGTTTTGATGTGATTGTTGTTGGTGGTGGTCATGCCGGGTGCGAGGCCGCTGCGGCTGCCGCACGCATGGGTGCCAAAACCGCGCTGGTCACACATCGTGCTGATCGTATCGGTGAAATGTCGTGCAATCCGGCGATTGGCGGTTTGGGCAAGGGCCATATGGTCCGCGAGGTTGATGCGCTTGATGGCGTAATGGGCCGTGCGATTGACCGGGCCGGCATTCAGTTTCGCATGTTGAACCGGTCCAAGGGCCCGGCGGTCCGCGGCCCGCGTGCGCAGGCAGATCGCAAGCTGTATCGGAATGCGGTACAGGGTATTCTGGCCAATCAGGAAAACCTGACGGTGATCGAAGGCGCAGTTCACGACCTTAAAATTGCCGATGGGACTGCGCGTGTTACCGGTGTGATTACCGAAGACGGGCGGGAATATGATGCGGGTGCGGTGGTTCTGACGACGGGGACATTCCTGCGCGGGCTTATTCACATTGGCGAAAAAACCACACCGGCGGGCCGCATCGGTGATGCTCCGGCGATGGGGCTTTCGGAAACGCTCGAAAAGTTCGGGTTCCGTTTGGGCCGTCTTAAAACCGGGACTCCGGCACGCCTTGATGGCCGGACGATTGATTGGGCCAGTTTACAGGAACAGCCCGGCGATACCCCGCCAGAGCCATTTTCGTTCCTGAGTTCCGAAATCACCGTACCGCAAATCCCGTGTCATATGACCTGGACGACCGAAGCGACGCATGAAATCATTCGGGCAAACCTGCATCGTGCGCCAATGTATAGCGGCCAGATCAACAGCAGCGGCCCGCGGTATTGCCCGTCCATCGAAGACAAAGTCGTCCGCTTTGCCGAGAAAAATCAGCACCAGATTTTCCTTGAACCCGAAGGGCTGGATGACCCGACGATCTATCCAAACGGGATTTCAACATCGCTTCCCGAAGATGTTCAGTTGGCCTTGCTGGCGACCATTCCCGGGCTTGAAAAGGTCGAGATTTTCCGCCCTGGCTATGCGGTGGAATATGATTTTGTCGATCCGCGCGAGCTACGCCATACGCTTGAAACCAAGAAAATTGGCGCGCTGTTCTTTGCCGGGCAGATCAATGGCACGACCGGCTACGAAGAAGCCGCCGGGCAGGGGCTTGTTGCCGGTGTTAATGCGGCACTGGTTGCGGGCAGCACAGCAGGCGCGGTTGATCGTGAGTTTATCCTGGATCGGGCGGATGCCTATATCGGGGTGATGATCGATGATCTGGTGACCTTGGGTACGCGCGAACCCTATCGTATGTTTACCTCCCGGGCGGAATATCGCTTGATGCTGCGCGCCGATAATGCCGATCAACGTTTGACGGATCGTGGCCTTGATATTGGTTGTGTCGCATCGCCGCGCCAACAGGTTTGGGGTGATAAGAAGCTGGCCCTTAATGCGGCCAAGCGCGTGGTTTCCGAATTGGCTGAAACGCCAAACGGGCTGGCCAAGCATGGCATCAAGATCAATCAGGATGGTGTGCGTCGTTCGGCCTATGACCTGCTGGCATATCCTCATATTGATTTTGATATCCTGACTAATGTCTGGCCGCAACTGTCAGAGATTACACCGGCAATCCGTGAACAGGTATCGATTGATGCACAATACAAAGGCTATCTTGAACGCCAGTCGGCCGATGTTGCGGCCTTCCGCCGGGACGAAGAATTGCGCCTGCCACGTGATCTTGACTTTGATCGGGTAGGTAGCCTGTCGTCTGAAATCCGGATCAAGCTAAAAGAAATTCAGCCCGAGACCATCGGCGCTGCATCTCGTATTCCGGGCATCACCCCGGCGGCGGTAACGGCTTTGCTGGGTCATATCAAAAGCCACAAGCACAAGATACCGCGCAGCGCGTAAGGGCGACTTGGCCCTCGTTGATCCGCGATGATGCTGTTCGCCGATGATCCTAGACAGGGCTAATCAGAGATCACCAAAACAAAGGCAGCGTATAATAACCAGTGCGCTGCTTTTTTGTTCTTCCGGTTTTCTGCCGGGAGATGAGCTTGCCTTGCAAGCCTATGTTGCTGCAAACATAACCAACCAATGTTTCACGTGAAACATTGAACAGCGATCCAATCATCGAAAATGTATTGATGATGATAGAGGTTGATGGTTCTGGATGCTTTAACTGATTGCATAAGAATGTCGAGTCGCTTGGGCGGTATCAGCCTGCCGACATCCCTTTAGGTCATCGTGTGGCAGCCGGGGAATAAATCGATCCAGCGTTATCGTCATCGCGATCAAAAATGGGTTTCATAATGTTTCACGTGAAACATTGGCGTGATTTTTGTTGGAAATTATCGAGTTCGGCGCAGGAAAACGTGTTTGTTTTAGAAAACAACTCTGGTGCGATTCGTAAACGCGGATTATAACTCGAATATGCAATCCATTTCCGAACCCGTAAAAACATGGTTTGAGACCGATTTGAATGTTTCACGTGAAACATTGGGCTGTCTCGGCCTTTATGCTGATCTTGTTGTCAAATGGCAACCGAGGATCAATATCGTTGGTGCCAGCACGGCTGATGACGTCTGGACTCGCCATTTGCAGGATTCTGCACAGCTTTGGCCGTATCTTAAAGATATTGCCAGCAGCGGAAAAATCGTTGATTTCGGTTCCGGGGCCGGGTTCCCCGGGATCGTATTGGCGGTTCTGGGTGCAAATGACGTTATCCTGATGGAATCAAACACCAAGAAAACCATATTTTTGGCCGAAGCAGCACGGGTTTGTGGTGTTTTGGGTCAGACGGAAATTGCCCGCGAGCGCATTGAAGCCGGCGTCCCGCGCAACGCTGATGTGATTACCGCCCGTGCTTTTGCGCCATTGCCAAAGCTTTTGGAACTGGGGCAGCGCCATCTGAAATCAGGTGGGCATTATGTATTGTTAAAGGGACGTGCCTTTGAAGATGAGCTGGCCGAAGCACGTGCGGCCGGTTGGACATTCACTGTAACCACCCATGCCAGTCTGGTTGACCCGGAAGGTGTGGTGATGATTTTGCAAGGAGTTGACCGGTGACCGACGTAATTGATCTGCCGCTTTCAGTACCTTCCGAGGCCGGGCATCGACCACGGATCATTGCCGTTGCCAATCAGAAGGGCGGGGTCGGCAAGACGACAACCACGATCAATCTGGCGACCGCATTGGCGGCTGTAAACCAGCGGGTTCTGATTGTTGATCTTGACCCGCAGGGCAATGCCAGCACCGGTTTGGGCCTGCGCCCGTCAGAGCGCGAGATCAGTTCCTATGACGTGCTCATCAATGGCAACAGCCTTGAAGAAGCGCGCAAGGATACCGCCATTCCGCGTTTGACCATTGTGCCGTCGGGCATGGATTTGACCGGTGCCGAGATCGAGCTGGTCGATTTTGACCACCGCGAAATGCAGCTTAAAGAATCTTTGGGCCGATTGCCGCAGGATGTTGATTACGTTCTGATCGATTGCCCGCCATCGTTGGGCCTTTTGACGCTAAATGCACTGGTGGCCAGTGATGCGGTTCTGGTGCCGTTGCAATGCGAGTTCTTTGCCCTTGAAGGTATCAGCCATTTGGTCCGCACGATTAAACGGGTGAAAAAGGCCTTTAATCCGGCCTTGGAAATTCAGGGCATCGTTTTAACGATGTATGACAAGCGTAATAATCTGTCGGCCCAGGTGGCCAATGATGTGCGCGATTATTTCGGTGATGTTGTGTACCGCACCGTAATCCCGCGCAATGTGCGCGTATCCGAGGCGCCAAGCCATGGCACGCCGGTGCTGGTCTATGACATGAAATGTCCGGGATCACGGGCATACCTTAACCTGGCAAGTGAAGTCCTGAAACGCGAAGGGGTGAAAGCATGAGTGACGTAAAGAAACGCGGTTTGGGACGGGGACTTTCGGCTTTGCTGGGCGAAGAAGATGAGGATGTTGGCGTTGCAGTTGCCGGTGGCAGCGAGGCGGTTGCGCATCCCGGGCCGGGCGGCACGACATTGCTGATTGCGATTAGCGATCTTAAGCCATCGCCATTTCAGCCGCGCGTCAATTTTGATGACGAGGCGATTGATGATTTGGCGGCGTCGATCCGTGAAAAGGGCATTATCCAGCCGATTTTGGTGCGGGCGTCTTCGACCGGTGAAACCACCTATGAAATTATCGCCGGTGAGCGACGCTGGCGCGCAGCACAGCGGGCCCAGTTGCACGAAGTCCCGGTTTTGGTGCGCGAATTCGATGATCGGGAAACCGCCGAGATTGCCCTGATTGAAAACCTGCAACGTCAGGACCTTTCACCGCTTGAGGAATCTGAGGGCTATAACCGTTTAATGGCGGATTTCGCCCATACGCAGGAGGCCTTGGCACAGGCATTGGGCAAAAGCCGCAGCCATATCGCCAATAGCCTGCGGTTGTTGTCGTTGCCATCGCCGATCAAACAAATGTTATCAGACAGGGTTATTAGTGCTGGTCATGCGCGCGCATTGCTGGGGGCCGATAATGCGGTTGAGTTGGCGACCCAGATTGTCAAAAAGGGTTTGAACGTTCGTCAGACCGAAAAACTGGTAAAAACCGACGGCGGCAAAGAAGCCCGGCCAAAGAAAGCATCTTCGGGGCGCTCGATTGAAAAAGACCCAGATACAGTGGCTTTGGAACGTGACCTTAGCAATATGTTGGGGTTGGCGGTCGATATTGACTTTGACGGGGCGGGTGGCAAGATTGCTATTCGCTATGAAACGCTGGAGCAGCTTGATGACATTCTTAAACGTCTGAGCCAGGGCGGTTTGGGCGAAACGGTTGCTGCATCGGACGACGATGACCTGTTGATGTCACAGGGGCGCGGTGATGCCGGGGACGGCAGTAACGAATTCGACTCGATGTTTATGGATGACGGTGAAACGGATCCGAATTTCCTGAACGAGGATGAGGATCCGTTGACGGACGAGCTTGAATCGATTGCCGATGCGACAGCGACGGAAATTGATTTTGAACCCAGCGACTCGGCTGAAATTGATGACTTGGAAATCGGCGAGCCAGAAGGCGACGAGCCGATCGAGCATGAAGAAATCGGTGACGACGTGCTTGAGGAGGTTGCCGAAAGCACCGGAAAAAAAGCCCAAGGGTAAGATCAGCATGAAAGATCTGGATCGCGATAAGATCAATCAGCTGGAAAAGCTTAAGAAAAAAGAGGCTCTAGAGCGTGCCGTTGCCGAGGGTCGTAATGTTGAGGTGAAGTAGATTCTTTAACCCATCTGCGCATTGAAAACAGATAGATCGTGAAGACGACAAAGGGCAGCTTTAAATAGGCTGCCCTTTTGGTTTTGGCATGGCCTGTGTTTTGTGGTTGGTTGCCAGGATATCCGCGCCAGCTTGAATAAACGGGGGGCGACGGGGCCGTTGGGAATAAAATAGGCAACACAATTAGATTTGCACGGTAAAGGTCATATGCTGATTTTCTTGCTTAGGTGACAGGGGATTGCCCGTCATCGCAATGCGTTGTAATAGCGTGTTTTTCCATGCGGATCGGTCAAGCGCGAAAGGGGTCAGCGTCGGGCCTGTTTCTGTCGGGCGACGGCGATCTTGATCATAGCGCGATGGGCGATGGTTTCGGGGATGCCCAGACCGCTTTTGCAGTCCTTTTCGGCTTCGAGCAGGATTTGCAGGGCGCGTTGCAGGTTGGCCAGTGCCCAATTGTGCAGATTGGCGCGGAATTGATCAGCAGCCTTGAAAAACAGCGGCGGTCGCAGGGCTTTCATGGCCTGTTCGGCATTGGTGCCCTGGGACATCTGGCCTTTGACCAGATGCAGTTTTTGAAAATAACCGATCATCATGCGCAGCGCACCGACCGGGTTAAGGCCTTCTTCGACCAGTCGGGTAAGTGCGGTATCAAGATTGGCGACATTACCTTGTGATACGGCCTGCACGATATCATCGTAATGACGGGCGGAACTATCCCCGACACAGGCCATGGCAGCGGCCAGCGTGACCTGAGGGTCTTTTAAAGCGTAAAGGGCAAGCTTTTCCAGTTCGCTTCGGGAAATCATGCGGTCCGAGCCGAGGTTGGCGACCAGATAGCGGATAGCATCGCGATCAATGCGCAGTTTGTGGTCTTCCATCACGGAATTGATCAGACCTTCAAGGTCACGGCCGCTATCGGCATAGCAGGGCAGCGCCATGCCATTGCCGGATTTCTCGACGGCTTGGCGTAGCTTGGATTTGGTGGCAAGACTTCCGGCTTCAATCACGATCAGGGCGTCACCGGCCGGATGAGACAGGAAATCGGCGATGATGGGGGCCTGTGCCTCGCCAATATCGCGGATTCGGATGACACGGCGCCCGCCGCCGAAACTGATCGCAGCGGCTTCATCACGCAGGCGTCCGGCGTCTTCCTTAAGCTGCGGGATGCCAAGCTCGATCACGCGAAACGGATCTTTAAGGTCCTCGATGACGGTTTGGGCAAGCTTGACGGCGCGTTCACGCACAAGCCCCTCATCCTCACCATAGATTAGGACCAGCTGCGCCTTGGCATCGGGGGCGCGAAGGAAGTTTTCGACCTGGGCTGCCTTAAGCTTCATGAACGGAGGGCCCTATTGTGCGTTGCGCAGGCCAACGGCCACCTGATTGGCAATCTGACGCGCCAGATTGCGGGCGGCATCGGATTTGGCGGCCGACTCGGCCTCAAGCGATGCAAAATCTGAATCGACAAGGTTGAATGTTGTACGGGCACGGAGGGTGCCTTCGCGAAGAAGCTGCTTATCCGAAATGCGTGATAGTTGATATTGAGCGGTTAGAATATAATCTGCGATTGTTGCCTCGTTATCCTTGGTGAAACCAAGTTCGGAAGTCGATTCGCTCAGGTTTACTGCTAAAATATATTCCGTATGCTTGATCTGCCCCCGCGGCGTCAGCGTTTCGACCAAGACATTGCGTGTGAGTTGCCCGACCCGGTCTTCCATCATTGAAATTTTGACTTTTGCCATGTCGGACGCGGTGCTTTGGCCGTCTTTATCCTCGGCATAAAGCGGGCGAAAGCCACATGCTGTCAGGCTGGTCAGGGCAAGCAGGGCGAAAATCGAAATCAGGGCGCGCAACGTCATTCCTCGCTGTCTTTGGGGTGATGGCCGGAACCACCTCGTGCGTAACCGTGACGGTACAATAGTTCCGTTCCGATAAAAGGGCAAAACAGAGTTAGGTCTTGCAGGAAAGAAAGTCGTACCGGGGATATTTTCGAGGTTTTTTCGGGCGGGGAAAAGGTCTGAAATTGCTGATGAAGGGTGGCGATTGCCGTGTGAAAGCGCCCGGTTTCGATGTGGTGCCTTGTGTCACTTATAATCTTGCCGGTGATATTGCCTGGCGGGGTTCTGGCTGGGGAGAGCGCTATATTGTTTGTGTCATGTGAGAAACAGGCCCAAACCTGCCGCAGCCAGCGCCAATGACCCACCAGGCTGTTATGGGTGATTCGGATCGGGCGGTGCAATGGGACATCGGCCAAAAGCGCCAGCCCGATAATATCGGTGCCGACCTGTGCGATTAAAACCTTTGGGTCGGGATCAATGCCGTCGGCCTTAACGGCACCTGATATAGCCGGCAGAGTATGATCGCTTTGAAGTGAGACATACGAATCGACAATTTCTTTGGCAAGATCAATGCGTGCGGATTGCAGATCTTGAGATCTGATAAGAGCAGGTCGCTTTTTTGCCAAGACAAACCCCCATTCACGATCAAGCGAATGGGGGTTGTATCGCTGTGACATATATAACGTCGCGTCTGTCATTTCCGCGATGCTATTTCTCTGCAGCCGCGCTGTCGATGCGCAGTTGGCGTGCACGGGTCAGGATGGCATCTTCCATTGCGGTGACGGTACCAGATTCGACAACGGCATCGGCCCATTGTTCCGGCCCAACACGGACTTGACGGAAAACAGAGACTTTGACGGCATCCGAACGAAGTGCGGTGTCAAGAATATAGCCCGTGACCTTGAAGCGCTCATTCGGGGTTTCAGGCGGGCTATACCAATCGGTAATGATTACTCCGCCAAACGGATCAGCAGAGTTAAGCGGCATGAAGGACAACGTATCAAGCGTAGCGCGCCACAAGAAGCTGTTGACGCCGATCCCGGTGCCACCGCCCTGATTCTTTTTGTCGTCACCGCCGAGGAAATTTAACCCGTCCTGTCCGAATAGGGTGCCTTCCTTTTTTACGTCAGCGGTTGTCGCCGCACGACCTTTTGTTCCTGCACGCTGATTTCCGGGTGCAGAACCAGGATAACTATCGTAATCAGACTGTGAACCAGCACATGCAGTGAGAAACATAGACATCACTGCGAAGGTAAGTGTTTTTACGAGAGGCAATCGCACGGTTTGTTCCTTGTTCAAGGCGGTTATATATAGTTTTAAGCACTATAGGGCCGCGATAGATTTCAGCAAACAAAAACATGTGTGTCAAATTTGCAACTTTGGTGTGTGAATGTCGCATTTAAATCACAGTGTTGTTGACGGGGGGGAGTTTTGGTGGCTCAATCCGCATCGAACCGAACGGCGAAAAGTCGTTCACCTAATTTTTGATTTGGCGGTTCGCCGCATTTTCAAAGACGTTGAGGGAAAAGATGAAAAAGATTCTGTTTGCTTCCAGCGCAATTGCTGCTGTTGCTTTCGCAGGCCAGGCTTCGGCTTCTGAGCCGATTAAACTGTCTGTTGGCGGTTATATGGAACAGTGGGTCGGCTTTGCTGATCAGGACATTGATGCAGCTGGTGGTCGTGTGAACGCTTTCCAGTCTGACACTGAAGTTTATTTCGATGGCCGTACCACTCTGGATAACGGCATTGAAGTCGGTGCGCACATCGAACTCGAAGGCGAAACTTCCACTGACCAAGTTGATGAGCAGTTCCTGTTCGTTAATGGTGGTTTTGGTCGTATCGAAATGGGCAAAAACGATAGCGTTGCTGACTCGATGGGCATCACCGCTCCTTCCGTTGGCCCGGTTAATCCGAGCGATGGCGGCACCGAAGATTGGGCAAATCTGACCAACGTTATTGACACTGTTCCGTCAAGCGGCGATCAGAATCGTTTCAGCTACTTCACCCCGACCATGGGTGGCTTCCGCGCTGGTGTTTCTTTTGCTGATGACAGCACCCAGAACGACACCGTTGGTTCTGGTGACAACATCGTTTCTGGTGCGGTTACTTTCAGCCATGACTTTGACGGCGTTACGCTCGGCGTTTCTGTTGAAGGTGAAAATCAGGCCGACGATAATTGGTATGGTGCTGGTGTGAATGTCGGTTTCGGCAACTTCACCGTTGGCGGTTCATACGGCAAAGTTGATCCGGATGTGGGTAAAGAAACCGATGCGTTTGACCTCGGTGTTACTTACGCCATGGATGCTGCTTCTGTTTCCTTGAGCTATGCATACCAGGACGATTCGCAAGACAATATCGAAAATCAGGGTCTTTCTGCTGGCCTCGTTTACACCCTTGGTGCAGGCGTTTCCTGGCAGTCTTCTGTTTTCTGGTTTGAAGAAGATAAAGCTGGCAGTGCATCTGATAACGACGGTTTCGGTGCTGTAACCGGTCTTCGTCTCGCATTCTAATTCTTTGAATTAGGCGCATAGAGAGGGGGTGGTTTTCCACCTCCTCTTTTTTAATGTCATTTTTCCTTTAGAAGTGCTTGGAGACTTGGACTAACTATTTTTTTGTTATAAAAGTGACTAGTGGTCAATAAAAATAATATTTTTGATATTATGAATTAATATGGATTTTATTTTATCAATGCACCAACCATTAGTCAGTAATTAATGTTTCTAATGAAAAGCTAGTGTGGCTCTAATGCAACACTAAATTTCTTAAGTGACTGATGATCACTTATCTCAATTGACCCGCGGTCACAAATATCGCTTTATCGTTTTCGAGCGGTTGGACGCAGTGGCCTTTTAGAGGTTCAGTCCGACTGAAATCAAAATTTACGAGGGTAAGATGAAAAAGATTCTTGTTGCTTCCAGCGCACTTGTTGCTATTGCGTTTGCCGGTCAGGCACAGGCTTCCGAACCAATCAAATTGTCGGTTGGCGGTTACATGGAACAGTGGGCTGGCTTCGCTGACGAAGACAACACTGCAACGGGCGGTCGTAAGAACGCATTCCAGTCTGACACCGAAGTTCACTTCAAAGGTTCAACCACCCTTGACAATGGCATCGAAGTTGGTGCGGTTATCGAACTCGAAGGCGAAACTTCAGGCGATCAGGTTGACGAACAGTACCTGTATATCAATGGCGGCTTTGGTCGTATCGAAATGGGTAAAAACGACAGTGCTGCTGATGCCATGGGTATTACTGCACCGGCCGTTGGCCCGGTTGGCGTTAACGATGGTGACATGGATCAGTGGACCAACGCGTATCTGATTGATACCGTTCGTTCGAGCGGTGATCAGAACCGTGCGACTTACTATACCCCGGTTATGGGTGGTTTCCGTGCGGGTGTATCGTTTGCTGATGACAGCAACCGTAACGGTGCTAGCAGTTACAACAACACTGATGGTTCTGGCGACAACATTATTTCTGCTGGTCTTGAGTTCAACCACGACTTCGGTGGTGTGACCCTTGGCCTGTCGGCTGTTGGCGAAAACCAGGGTGAAGGTAATTGGTATGGTTTCGGTTCGAATGTTGGCTTTGGCAACTTCACCGTTGGTGGTTCTTATGGCCACACCGAAGACGATTATGGGCTGAGCGATCGTGAAACCAAAAACCAGGATCTGGATGCATTCGATCTTGGTGTTTCCTACGCGATGGATGCGGCTTCTGTTTCTCTGACCTATGGTTATGAAGATTTCGGTACTGGTGACATCAGCGCAGTTGACCTTGGTCTGCGTTATGCTCTTGGTGCAGGTGTTTCTTGGCGTTCGTCGGTCTTCTGGTTCGATCAGGAGAATGATACCGCTGTTGACAATGACGGCTACGGCGTTGTTACCGGTCTGCGTCTGGACTTCTAATTCATCCTGAATTAGTACGGTTTGAAGGGGACGGTTTTCCGTCCCCTTCTTTCTTTCTGATCCCGTTACGTTGTAAAACGTTAAGCGGGATTTTTTTATGCCGGAATGATTGATGTTACATCGGTTATGATGCGCTATCCCTTAGGAATGTTCTTGCGGATATTAATCTACTCAGGATTGCCATAGCATATGGCAATAAAAAGTTCGCGCAGGCAGAGGGTATGCCTGCGCGATACTGTCATCATTGGCCATATGTGCTGGTTGACCTGTTTCCAGTGCTTGTTGCTTTGAGCACGGAAAATAAATGACCAATAGTCATATATAGAAAGATGATTGGAATTGCAAGATTTCTGACAAAGATGCCAAAATTCATGTACCGAAAGAGGTGTATGCATGAGGGTGTGTCGATTATGCAACATGTTTTAACATAACATCATCTGGTACATTATTTTAATTGACCGTGGGTCATTTAAGTCGTTTAACAGCGAGAGAGTTTGGGCATGTATCTTATAAAAATGCTCGGTTCACACGTAAAACCAAGAGGGTACGATGAAAAAGATATTGATCGCTTCCAGTGCACTTGTCGCTGTTACGTTTGCGGGTCAGGCTCAGGCGTCTGAACCGATTAAATTGTCGGTCGGTGGTTACATGAACCAGTGGGCTGGTTATGCCGATCAGGAAGTTGGTGATCGTAACAACGCTTTTCAGTCTGACACCGAAATCCATTTTAAAGGTTCAACAATCCTTGATAATGGCATCGAAGTTGGCGCGGTTGTCGAGCTTGAAGGTGAAACTTCCAGTGACCAGGTTGACGAACAGTATTTGTATATCAACGGCAACTTCGGTCGTATCGAAATGGGTAAAAACGACAGTGCAGCCGATTCAATGCAGATTGTTGCACCGGCAGTTGGCCCGGTTGGTATTAACGATGGTGACCTCGACATCTGGGTTAATGCATATTTGATCGATACCACCATTCCGACAGGTGATCAGAACCGCGTTACATACTTCACGCCGAGCCTTGGTGGTTTCCGCGCGGGTGTGTCCTTTGCTGATGATAGCAATCGCAACGGCGCAACCGAAGTTGGTGGAAGTACTTCCTATAACAACACAAACGGTTCTGGTGACAACATCGTTTCCGGTGCGCTTGAATATACCGGTGATTTCAACGGTATTTCCCTTGGCGTTTCCGCCATTGGCGAAAACTGGGGTGAAGGCAACCTTGTTGGGGGCGGCCTCAATGTTGGCTTCGGCAACTTCACTGTTGGTGGTTCCTATTCCCACACTGATGATGATTACGGCTTCAGTGAAGGCAGTAGCGATCCGGATGATACTGATCAGTTTGACATCGGTGTTTCCTATGAAATGGATGCCGCTGCTGTATCGCTGACCTATGGTTATGCTGAATATGGCAATGGCAGCCGTGGTGACGGTACCGGCGAAATCAGCACGGCTGATCTTGGCCTTGCCTATACCCTTGGTGCCGGAGTTGCCTGGAAATCTTCTGTCTTCTGGTTCGATGATGAAGTCGATGGTGCCGAAGACAATGACGGTTACGGTGTTGTCACAGGTTTTGCACTGACTTTCTAATTCTTAGGAATTGGCATGAATTGAAGGGGGCGGTTTTCGTCCCCTTCTTTTTTGTTCATATTTGAATTTGGCTTCAGATTTCGAGGTCTGCACACAGAAAGGCGAAAAATCGTTCTTTCTGGTGAACGAGGTCGGCAACACAGGGAACCGGGTTTTCGGTCACAAGTCGTTCGGCAAGGGCTTTGTCCGAATTATTCGGCAGATTATTCAGTTCGGATATCGGCACGCTGAGGCTGCCCATACAGCCAATCTTGCCCGAGGCGGTGGCGCGCAGTTTGGCAAGGCCACAGGGAGCTTCACAAAAATCGCCCTTATAGCTGCTTTGCCAGAGATGAAGGTTTTGATGGCGGCCCTGTAATATGCGTGCCGAGGCTGAAGTGTAGATACCAATACCCGGTGTTTGAAACAGCTTGGTGATATGGGCCGGGCCACTATCGGCCAGTACGACGTAATCCTGTTCCCGAATGAAGGACACCAGATTTCCGATGGTTTTGAAGCCGTCAATGATCCGGATATTCGGTGTTTTGAACGATCCGATCGTGTCCTTGTATTTCTTCATCACTCCCTGATAGGCGTTGAGAATCAGGGTGACCTCAAACCCGGTTTGCGCAAGAATTTCAGTGGTTTCTCGGACCAATGCGGGGGGCAGGGTACGAAGTGGTGAAGACGCCATGGGCAAGATGCCGATCTTCATGCCGGGTAATTGCTTCGACGAGCGCCCGGATGCAAGCGGGATCGGGGCAATGCCAAAGGCCTCGCACAAAGCTTCTTCCGGATTGACCGGCATGGTGGCGATATCTTTCCAGCCCACCATCTCGCTGAAATCAATCAGATAATCAAAAGTTCTCAGGCGTTTGGCCGAGATAAAAAGCTGAAAGACTGTAATATCGGGAAGGGTTGCAAAGATGTCCGATGCGCTGCCGCTGTTAAGTACCGCAATTTTTGCACCCGGATATTTCACCATAAAGGCGCGCAAAAACAGGACCATG
Organism: Thalassospira alkalitolerans; assembly: GCF_002115745.1. Taxonomy (GTDB): domain Bacteria; phylum Pseudomonadota; class Alphaproteobacteria; order Rhodospirillales; family Thalassospiraceae; genus Thalassospira; species Thalassospira alkalitolerans. Next base: position 293,317 of record NZ_JFKB01000001.1, on the reverse strand, counting down.
CCGACACAATCACCAATCGCATCATCGGGGATCAGAAACAAAACCCGTTTGCGATCAAAACCGGTATCGGCCCATGCATCGCGTGTCAGGACATCAGGTTGCACAGTGTCGGATATGATTTTTACCGAGGGTGCATGGATCAGAACCTGTTGGCGCAAAAGTGAGGTTGTGCGCGTCAGGTAGGTTGGGCTGCCGTCTGAGGCCTGTGTCAGACCCGGGCTGACATTGGGAAGGCCGAACTGGAACGGCAGTTTTGACGAAAAACGGGTAAATTTCTTGCGGGATGGGTGGCGTTTTTCAGGCATTGGCGGGGTTCTCTCCGGTCACCTTTAATTGGTGCTATTTGGCAGAAAACCCGATCCCAGCCAAAGAAGCAACGGCTGATCTTTGCAGATTTTCAACATTGTTGGTTTTTATCCCGCCTAGGGCAATCGGCGCCAAGCCGATGCTTTGGCACAATGCGACACATTGCAAAAATAATTGAAAACTCATACCCGGTTGGCCGGGATGGCTTTGCGTTGGGAAAACCGGTGATATCAGCACCCCGTTTGGCAATTGCCATGGTGCCAGCATGGAAAGCCGCCGCAGCGTTTTTATGCTGTGACACGCCGACGTCACCAGCATCCCATCGGGCACCTGCCCAAAAATATGGGGTGTTTTTTGGATGCGGTATTCCGGGAAATGGACGCCATCAGCATCAAGTTTTAGCGCCAGCGCCAGATCGTTGGCGATTAGGCAGAGATGGTCGTGTTTGCGGCACAGGCGGCGCACATTATAGGCCAGTTTGGCACGGTCCGCCGTCCCAAGACCATAATGGCGGAAAATCACTATGCTGCGCCGTGGCAGGCCGGCAATGGCCGGGCGGGGATTGGGCAGGCGTTGATCATCGGTCATCAACACAATCGGCGGAATCGGGCAATTGGGGCCGCCGTTGCGCATATTAAGTTGGCGGGCCTGCTTTGCCAGTCTGGTATCCATGGTGAAAATTCCGTTTGGTCTGGGGGGGCGGGCTTGTTTGGTTCCGGGTGTTCGATTGATTAAGGCCGATATTGGGCTTAGGTCCGTCGCCTGGGGGCGTTTGTATTGTTTCCGGGCTTTCGGTGATGATCGAGTTAAAGTAGTCTGCGCCGGTTCGGGGATGGCTGTCTTTGGCGCCACCTGAGTCGAGTTGAACCAACCTTGAACCAAATTGCACCATAGCCTGTTAGAAATCCGGAGGCCATCATCGATGAGCGATCAAATCCTGTCATCTGGTATGTCATCTGATACTGTCGACATCGCTGCCAATTTGGCCGAGATTCAACAAAACATCGACAAGGCCTGTACCGCTGTCGGGCGCGAGCCTTCTGATGTGACGCTGATTTGTGTTAGCAAGAACCATGATGCGGATCATGTGCGCAATGCACTTGTCAATAGCCGTCGAGTGTTTGGTGAAAACCGGGTACAGGAAGCCGCGGGAAAATGGCCGGGGTTGCGCGAAGAATTCCCCGATGTCGAGTTGCATCTGATCGGGCCGCTTCAGACCAACAAGCTTAAAGATGCGGTTGCGCTGTTTGATGTGATCGAAACTGTGGATCGCCCGAAACTGGCCAATGCCTTGGCCAAACATCGTGACGCGACGGGGGATTGCCCCGATCTTTACATTCAGATCAATATTGGCGAGGAGCCGCAAAAGGCCGGGATCGCGCCAATGGATGCCGATGATTTTATTACCGATTGCATCACGCGCCTGAAATTGCCGATCAAGGGATTGATGTGTATTCCCCCGGTGGATGAAGAGCCCGCACCGCATTTTGCCTTGTTGGGCAAAATTGCCGATCGTCATGATTTGGCGATCCGCAGCATGGGGATGAGTAGCGATTACGAGGCTGCGATCCGTATTGGTGCGACACATATCCGGGTTGGCACAGCTATTTTTGGGTCCAGAGGCTATTAATTTTCCAAATAGCACCTTTTAAAGGGGCTTTAAAAGCAATTAGGATTAGATTTTCTGCAAAATCGTTATGAAATACGTTAAATTTGGTCATTTCATGGGTTTTAACGTGCAAATCTCGAAAATGAGCAGAAATTGTGGATAATCGGTCCAGACATATAAGACGTAGACGAAAACGGTTTGTGACAAAAAAGATCAGAAAAAAATCCCGCCAGCCTGGCGGGATTTTGTCTTTCGGATTATCCGTAGATATCAGCTCGGCAGAATTTCCGGCGACAGGTCTTGTGAACTCAATGCGCTGTAATGCGTTGTGACCTTATGGGACGAGTTTATAACCGCCCGGTTCGGTAACCAGGATCATCGCATTGGACGGGTCTTTTTCGATTTTTTGGCGCAGACGATAGACATGGGTTTCAAGTGTATGGGTGGTGACCCCGGCGTTATAGCCCCAGACCTCGTCCAGAAGGGTTTCGCGCGTGACCGGTTTGTCGCCCGCCCGGAACAGGAATTTCAGGATCGAGGTTTCCTTTTCCGTCAGGCGGACTTTTTTCTCGGTTGTGGTTTCGATCAATATCTTGGCGCTGGGCTGGAAGCTGTAGGGACCAATGACGAAAACCGCATCTTCGCTTTGTTCATGCTGGCGGATATGGGCGCGAATGCGGGCCAATAGAACGTTAAGTCGAAACGGCTTGGTGACATAGTCATTGGCACCGGATTCCAGACCAAGGATGGTGTCTGAATCGCTATCAGCACCGGTCAGCATGATGATCGGGGATTTAACCCCGGCGCGGCGCATCAGTTTGCAGACATCGCGCCCATCCATATCGGGCAACCCGACATCGAGCAGGATCATGTCGAAATAATTATCCTTGGCGGCTTCGAGTGCGGTCTGGCCGGAGTTGGCAACCACACATTCAAATTCTTCATGAAGCCGAAGCTGTTCGGTCAAAGACTGGCTCAGCGCGGCATCGTCTTCGACCACCAGAACCTGTTTACCTGTCGACATTCACCATCCCTTGCTGCTTGCTGCCCATCAAATCCCACCTATATTTTAAGTTTGTCATCTTGCGGGAATTCGTTCTTTGTGTGGCATCAGTTTTCCTGATCTTTAAAAATCAGGGTCTCATACTGCGTTTTCAAGAACAAACTGTTTTCGCTTTAACCCATTGACCGATGAAGGACCCGGGTTAATTAATACAATCGAACTGGCAACCGCGATGATAGTGCCATACAAGGAATTTGACGCAAAATGGTGCTATCATAGCGGTTGTCCTTCGGATCGGTCCGATTTGCACGGGCTGCTTTGTCGTAAAATCTTGAAAGATTTATATCTTCCTGCGATTTTGCGCCGCGCATCCGCACAAATCTGATCGGCCAGTGCGGTTATATTAATTAATCCGGGTCCTTATCCAGCCCCATACCAACCGGATCGCGATCTTGTGATCGTCTGTGTCTGACCCGAAACAAAAAAGACTGCAATGACCCAACTTTCTGCCGCGCCTGTCCAAACCAATATTCCCGCGACCGATCTTGTGACTGTATCGCGCGCTGTTGCCGATTTGCGGCGCGGTGAAATCGTTCTGGTACAGGGGCAGGTTAACGGGGCTGTCCATTGTGTGGCTGTCATTGCCGCCGAGCCGCTTTCCGATCATGGCCTTTCACGGTTGGGCGATATCGCCGGACCGGATGCAAACCCGGCGATTATTTTGCCGCGTGTGCGGGCAAAATCGTTGGGGCAGGCGTGCAAGGACGATCTTTTCATTGCCTTTGTTAGCGCTGAAAAATCCGGTGTTACGGCACAAAGCCTGGCCGAGATCGCCAATCCGTTGCTTGATCTTGAAGCCATGCCATCCGGGGTGCCTGCGGGGATTTGGCGACCGATTAATATGGCCGAAAATGCCGCCATCAGGCTTGCTAAGCTGGCGCGGCTGTTGCCCGCTGTGGTGACCGCCCCGGTAACGCCAGAGCAGCTTGAAACGCTGGCACGGGGGCAGAACCTTTTGGTGCTGCAATCTGAAAGCATCAATGGATACGAAAATGCATCGGCTGCAACCCTTCGCCCGGTCAGCGAAGCGCGTGTGCCGCTTGAAAATGCCGAAAATGCCAAGGTCATTGCGTTTCGCCCCGATGATGGCGGGCAGGAACATCTGGCAATTGTGATTGATGAACCGGCCAAGGATCAGCCGGTGTTGATCCGGTTGCATTCCGAATGCTTTACCGGGGATCTGATCGGGTCGTTGCGCTGTGATTGCGGGCCGCAATTGCGGGGCGCAATTGCCGAGATCGCCAAAAGCGGCAAAGGTGGCATTATTTTGTACCTGCGTCAGGAAGGGCGCGGCATTGGGCTTGTTAATAAGTTGCGGGCCTATGCGCTTCAGGATCGCGGGTTTGATACGCTTGATGCCAACGAAGAACTTGGCTTTGACGCCGATGAACGGGTTTATCGCCCGGCGGCCGAAATGTTGCGTCAGTTGGGATTTGGCAAGGTCCGGCTTTTGACCAATAACCCGGAAAAGCTTTCCGGGCTTGAAAGCTGGGGCGTGACCGTGAGTGAACGGGTGCCGCATAAATTTCCGTCCAATGGTCACAACGCCTTTTACCTTCAGACCAAAAAGGACCGCGCTGGTCATTTGTTTTGATTGGGTGGAATAATGGTTCCAGTGACCCGGCAGAAGATGCCGGGCGGAATCTCCGGCCCGATTGGGTTTTAATAAAAATCCATATTTTTCAATGATTTGAACCCGTGCCAGTTTGGCATCCTCGTTGCATTATCTGATGCAATAGGAGGACGAACATGTCGATTGGTGCAGATTGGCGGCAAATATCACCGGGCAGCGCAGAAGGTGTGGCAAATAATAAATTTGCCAGTTCCAATGCGGCTGGAAAGCTGGTGGATGGCGCAGAAGAAGGCCGGGGCTTTTCCGAATATATGTTCGGCAAGGATGGCTTTGAATTCACTGATTTCCTCGATGTGATCAATCCTTTGCAACATATTCCCGTTGTCGGGATGCTTTATCGTTCCATAACCGGTGATGAACTTGGCAATGGGGCGCGGGTTGTTGGCGGCGGGCTGTTTGGCGGTGTGTTTGGCCTTGCAGGCGCTGCTGTGGACGCGGTTGTTGATCTGGCGACCGGTGATGATACCGGCGAACATATCATGGCAATGTTTGATGGCGGTGATACCCCGGCGGATCAGCCAGTGATGGCCGATGCATCAGCAGGGGCTGCCAATAGCGGTGCAAGCGGTCTTGTTTTGCCATGGAATGTTGGTGACCGGTCGATGGCGGCAATGTCGGGTCAGCCGGTTAACCCGGCCGAGCAAGCAACGATTACCGATACAGCCCCGGTGACTGGCGTTGAAACGCTGGCGATGAATGCGCAGGCCGGTGCGGCGGGTATTACGGGCTATTATGACGCGGCGGGTCTTGTGATGCCGTGGGCGGCCAATCCGCAAACGGTGGCGCAGACGATGGCGTCGAATGTTGCTCCGTCTGCTGTTGCCCCGTCAATTGTGGCAACGACTCCACAGATGCCATTTTCCCAAACCGCCGAGAACCCGGCAATGCAAGCCGCACAGCGTCTTTTGGCCGAGGCCGGTGACGACGTTGCCAACCCGATGAATGCCAGCCTGACAAATCCAAATACACAGGATGCCGATCCGGCTGAATTGGCTGTGGCGATGGCGCGCGCCGGGCAGGCCGATCTTGCATCTAATATGACCATGCGCACGGCCGATGCCAGCGGCACTGGTCAACAGGCCACCATCCAGCAGGCATCTTTTAGCCGCGATAACGGTAATTCTGTTTGGTCGCGGGCGCAAAATTCCGGCCGGGTTAGCCGCGGAACTCCGCAATTTTCCATATCCCCGGAAATTGCCACCCGGGATGCGAAACTTGCCAAACTGAACCAGGCTGATGTTGCAAAATCAGATGTCTCGTCTGAGAAAACCGGTCAGACTCCGTTGAGTGCCGCAGAGATGGCCGCACGGTTTAATGCGGCATTGGGCAGTGAACGGGCACAGACCATGGCAAATGAAGCCGTGGCATCAACCAATGCGGTTGCGCAGGATAATGGCGGGGACAAACGCGAGGCAATGACGGATCAAAACCGTAATGTCGCACAAAATAATAGCGCCAGCGACGCCGAGACTGTTCATCCGTTGATGGAGCGGGCGCAAAGCCATGTTCAGGGTGATGCACCGGTCGGGCCTTGGTTTAGTCAGACCATGATGGATGGCCTTAAGAAATATCAGGCAATGCAGCAACAAAACCTGCATCCGTCGGGCAATTCGATCTGATTTTGATCACACGTTGATAAATGAAAATCCCGTCATTCATACGAATGACGGGATTTGTTTTGATTTAGCAATGACTTTTTAAGGGGCTTTAGCGGTTTAGGAAACCAACGATTTCCTTGACCTCGCGCAGGATCGGCTGGGCGATGGCATCAGCACGGTCTGCACCCTTTGCCAGAGTCGCATCGATATAGGCATTATCGGCCTTAAGTCGCGTCATTTCGCTGGTGATCGGGGCCAGTTTTTCAACAACCACATCGGTCAGGGCCTGTTTAAAGCCGGAAAACTGCGTGCCACCATGTTCTGCCAGAATATCGGCGACCGGTATGTCAGTCAGGGCAGCATAGATGGTGATCAGGTTTTTGGCTTCGGGGCGGCCTTCCAGACCGGCGGCCTCGCTTGGCAGCGGTTCCGCATCGGTTTTGGCCTTGCGGATTTTCTTGGCCAGCGTATCGGCATCATCGGTCATATTGATGCGTGACATGTCCGATGAATCGGATTTTGACATCTTTTTTGTCCCGTCACGCAGGGACATCACACGGGTTGCCGGGCCCAGGATCAGCGGTTCGGGCTGTGGGAAGAAGTCAACTTCGAAGTCATTGTTGAATTTCGCGGCAATATCGCGTGTCAGTTCAAGATGCTGTTTCTGGTCTTCGCCAACTGGCACATGGGTGGCCTTATAGGCCAGAATGTCGGCTGCCATCAAACTGGGATAGGCATAAAGGCCAAGCGATGCGTTTTCACGGTGCTTGCCAGCCTTTTCCTTGAACTGGGTCATACGGTTAAGCCAACCGAGGCGCGCGACACAGTTAAAAATCCACGCCAGTTCGGCATGGGCCGAGACCTGACTTTGATTGAACAGAACGTGTTTTTCCGGATCGACACCAGATGCAATCATGCTGGCCGCGAGTTCGCGGATGTTGGAACGCAGTTCTTGGGGGTTTTGCCAGACGGTGATGGCATGAAGATCAACGACGCAGAAAATGCATTCGAAGTCTTTTTGCAGCGTGACCCAGTTGCGGATCGCGCCAAGATAGTTGCCAAGATGAAGGTTACCGGTGGGCTGAGCACCCGAAAAAATACGTTCCATAACGCTATCGTCCATTTCAATAAATAAGGTGAGCGACCTGCAGGCTCCGCCAGGATGTGGACTCCCGCCGGCGGACGAGCTTGCAAATCTTCGGGGCGGAGTTAAGCCGCCGGACTGGATTTGGTCAAGCGGCTTGTCCCGAAATGATGGAAATAACCCGGAATTATCGAAAGACTAAGGCGTTCAGGCCGTTTTGCGGCGTTTGAGCGTTGTTTTGAGTTCTGCGAAACTGGTCGCCCCTAAAAGCTGTGCGGCAACCCCATAGATCAGCAACCCGCCACATACCAGACCGGCCATGGTGAAGATGCGCGTGATTGACAGCGCATCATTTTGCCAAAGCAGATCAATGGCAAACCACAGGGCCGCCCCCATCAGAACCGAACATAGCAAAATGCGTGGCATCCGGCGTTTAAGCCGGTCATCAAAGACAAGATCGCCACGCTTGTGCAGGATCCAGGCTAGTGCTCCGGCATTGATCCAGACCGAGGTCGAGGTGGCGGCTGCAATGCCAAGATGGCCAAATGTCGGCATCAAAGCCACGATCAGCACGATATTGATCATCATGGCGGTAATGCCGATGCGGACCGGGGTTTTGGTGTCTTCGCGGGCAAAGAAGCCTGGTGCCAAGACCTTGACCAGAACCGAGGCCGGCAGGCCAAAGGAAAAGATGGTTAATGCCATGCCGGTTTTAAGGGTTTCACTGGCGCCAAAGGCACCGCGTTCAAACAGCACATTGATGATCGGAACTCCCATCACCCCCAGCGCAATCGCCGAGGGCAGGGTCAGTAACAGGGCGATTTCAATGCCACGGTTCTGGCTATACATCGCGGTTTTGGGGTCCGATCCCTGTAATTGGCGCGACAGGGTCGGCAGTAATGTTGTGCCGATGGCAATGCCGATCACGCCAAGCGGCAATTGATGCACCCGGTCAGCGTAATAAAGCCAGGATACGGCCCCGTCGGCGACCAGCGAAGCCAGCATGGTATCGATCAGAAGGTTCAATTGATAAACGCCCGCGCCAATCATGCCCGGGATCATGCGTTTGCCCAGCAATTTGACCCGGTCATCAATGCGCGGCAATTGCCATTTGATGGCAAACCCGGCGCGTTTGCATGCAATCACCAGACAGATAAATTGCGCCACACCTGCCAATGCCACCCCCCATGACAGGGCATGGGCCGGAGTTTCGGTCATCGGTGTCAGGCCCAGCATGGCACCAATCAAACAGATATTAAGGATAATCGGTGCCCCGGCGGCGGCGGCATAGCGATGCAGGGTGTTGAGTACGCCCGACATCAGCGCCACAGCAGAAATTAACGCCAGATAGGGAAAGGTGATGCGCGATAATTCGACGGCAAGCGCGAATTTTTCCGGGTTTTCGGCAAAGCCCGGCGCAAAGACATGCATCGCCCAAGGCATGATGATTTCAATGATCGCGACCAGAAAAGCGGTAATCAGCACCAGCATCGACATGGCACGGGCGGCAAATTCGCGCGCCGCATCCATACCGCGTTTTTCGATGTCACCGGCCAGTAATGGCACGAAGGCGGCGTTAAATGCGCCTTCGCCAAACAGGCGACGGAACAGGTTGGGGAATTTGAACGCGACGAAAAAGGCATCGGCCATGCCGCCAGCACCGAGCATCCCGGCAATCATGATATCGCGGGTAAAGCCCAAAAGACGCGAGAGCAGGGTAAAGCCACTGACCGTGGCAATGGAACGTACGAGCGACATTCGCGATCAAATCCGAACAGGGTTGTGAACAAGAACATATTTATCAGGCAGATAAACGGCGCGGTGGCCGCATCATAGCTGCCATCATTTCATGAAATCTGCCAGCCGAAGGTGAATAACTGGTAATGACGGCGGAATGGCGGCGTGTTGAAGGGGAAATATCTTACCGAAATGGGGGAAACGCCGGGCCTTTACGGTGTTCTTCCTGTTTGGCCCCGTTGCGCGATCATCAGGAGCAAGGGCATCGGATCGTTGATCGGGTGGGGGCTTTTCCATTGAACTTTTGTGAAAGTCTTTGGATTTTTGTAAAAAAAGACAAGGGGTTGTGACCGTCATCACAGAAAATGCCTTTCAATCCTTATAAATTCCAACTCGCTGAGGATTCGTTGGGACGCGAGCCTTTGCTATTATGATCGGACGAGGGAATAAAAGGCGATCCACCTCAACCTGCTGCACTCCGAGGAAAGTGATGTTACGGGACAACAGGTCGTAACATCAGGTTCTGGATCAGCCCGGCCCTCGTCCGTTCACACTTCCCTGATTAAGAATCATAGAATTCGATCATGGTGCTTTGCGCCAATGAACACGGATCCCCGCCGGGGCGATTTGGCAGTTGTGCCAATCAACAGGGGCGGGGATTTTGTGTTTTGGGGCAAAGCTCACACATCGTGTGAAGCCGATAAGCCCTAGCTGTTTTGCAGGGCCTGGGTCAGGGTTTCCTTGACCTGCAGGAACTTGGTGCGGCTGTCGATCTTCAGACCGAAGACATCCTTGACATAAAAGACGTCAACCGCGCGTTCGCCAAAGGTGGAAATCCGCGCCGAAGCAATTTGCAATGACAGGTCGCGCAATGTCCGGGTGACATCGTAAAGCAGGCCCTGGCGGTCACGTGCGGTGATTTCAATTACCGTATGGGTGCGGCTTGCCTTGTTGTCGATGATGACGTTTGGTTCGACCTTAAAAACAGCGGTGCGGTGTTTGTTGTCCTTGATCTGGCGGCGTTCGAGTTCCTGACTGGGGCGGATGCGACCGGAAATGACCTGTTCCAAGGTTTCGCGCAGTTTTTCCAGTTTGGACTTATCGTTAAAGGCCTCGTCATTGGCGTCCTGAATAAAGAAGGTATCAAGCGCCATGCCATCGGCCAAGGTCAGGATTTTGGCATCGACAATATTGGCCCCGCATAGCGCCATCGCCCCGGCAATTTGGGAAAACAGGCCGGGATGGTCGGTGGTGTGAACGATGATTTCGGTCGCATCGATATCGGTTTCAATGCGGGTGTCGACCGTGATATCTGCTCCGTTTGCCTTGGCATCGCGGGTTAGATGGGCGTGCCGGACATGGGTTTCGGTATCGAAACTTAGCCAATAGGACGGATAACCGCGATCAATGAAATCTTCGATATCCTGTTCGGGCCAGTCGGCATCGCAATTGGCAAGGGCTTCGCGCAGGTCTTGCTGGGCGCGGGCCACACGCGAATCGTGGTTGTCGGCATTCAAACCACCCGACAGACGATCCTTGGTGGCATAGAACAATTCGCGTAGAAGCGTTGCTTTCCAGCCGTTCCAGACATTCGGACCTACCGCGCGGATATCGGCAACCGTTAAACACAGCAACAGGCGCAGACGTTCCTGTGACTGGACCAGATCGGCAAAGGCCTTGATCGTGGTTGGGTCGTTCAAATCGCGTTTGAAAGCTGTCAGGCTCATCCACAGATGGGCTTTGACCAGCCAAGCAACGGTTTCGGTATCGGCAGGCGACAGTCCCAGACGCGGGCAAAGTTTTTCGGCAACTTCGGCGCCCAGTTCGGAATGATCGCCCCCCCGGCCCTTGGCGATATCATGCAGCAATGCCGCGACATAAAGCACACGACGTGAAATCACCTTTCCCATGATGCGGGTGGCGACGGGGGCTTCTTCGGCCAGTTCGCCGCGTTCGATCTGGTTGAGGACACCAATCGCGCGGATGGTATGCTCATCCACGGTATAGGTGTGGTACATGTCGTATTGCATCTGGGCGACGACACGGCCGAAATCCGGGATGAAGCGGCCCAAAAGACCGGCTTCGTTCATTTTGCGCAGCACGATATCGGGTCTGTCGCGATGGGTCAGGATTTCGAGGAAAACCTCGTTCGCCGCCGGATCTTTTTGCAGCTTATGGTCAACCATTTTTAAGCTTTGGGTGACCCAGCGCAGCGTTTCGGGATGAATACCAACCCCGTTTTGATGGGCGACCAGAAACAGGCGCAGGATCTGGATCGGATCATTTTTCAGAACGTCGAGGCTTTCGACCGTCAGGCGATCATTGCGCAACTGAAAACCGTCAATTTCCTTGGTGCCAAAAAAGCGGGCCGGGAAACGGATCAGAGGTTTGCGTTGATGGCGTTCTTCAAGGGCGGCACAGAAAATCCGGGTTAAATTGCCGACATGTTTGACCATCAGATAATAGTGTTTCATGAACCGTTCGACGCCCGATGCCCCGGCATGATCGGTATAACCAAGGTGTTCGGCGATATCGCGCTGCATATCAAATGTCAGGCGGTCTTCTTCGCGATCCGACAGATAATGTAACCAGCAGCGCACCGACCACAGGAAGTTCTGTGCCTTAAGGAATCCTTGGGCTTCTTTGCGGGTCAGGACTTTTTGCTCGACCAGTTCCAGCGGATTGTTGACGCGATAAAGGTATTTGCCGATCCAGAACAGGGTATGAAGATCACGAAGGCCGCCTTTGCCGTCTTTGACATTGGGTTCGACGACATAGCGCGAATCGCCCATGCGGATATGGCGATCATCGCGTTCGCTTAATTTACCTTCGATGAATTCAAGGCCGGTGCCTTTGACCAGTTCATCCATGAACCGCGTGCGAAAGGTTTTATAGACTTCTTCGTCGGCCCAGACAAAGCGGCTTTCAAGCAGGTTGGTGCGGATTGTGATGTCCTGTTTGCCCATGCGCAGGCAATCATCAATGGATCGCGTTGCATGACCAACCTTAAGCCCCAAATCCCACAGCATATAAAGGATGTATTCGACAATCTGTTCGCCGTGTGCTGTTTGTTTGTAGGGAAACAGGAACAGAATATCGACATCGGAATGCGGGGCCATATCACCGCGCCCGTAACCGCCGACTGCAACAACGGCCATGCGTTGTTCGTTGGTTGGATTATGCAGCGGATAGACAAATTTCAGCGCAAAATCATGGATCAGGCGAATGATCTGATCGATCAGGAAGCTGTTGGAAAAAACGGCATCCTGGCCGGAATTGCTTTCTTCGAACCGGGCGCGGATGACATTGCGGCCATCTTCAAGCACAGCCTTGAGACGTTTTAAAATCTCGGCGCGCTGTTTGAAGGATTTCAGATCCGAGTTGGCAGCAATGGTTTCAAGCTCGCCAAAGATTTTGCGGCGGTCGATGATCTCGCGCTGTTTTTTGACTTTGTACATGGCTTGAAGCGTTTTCCCTGGATTAGGTCTTGGTTTGGCATGGTTGCCTTTGCGGGTTTCCCCAATGCATATGGCGTGCCGTCCTGATGGTGCCAGTTGTCGCCAGAAGTTTGGCCGGACATCATCAGTGTAGCATCAAAAAACAAACAGGCACCTGCCTGATATAAGGGCAAAGTGCCTGTTTTTAATGCGTTGGCCGATATTTATCGGGATTTATCACGCGACTATTTCTGTGTCGTCCGATCAGTCGCGCATCGCACGCAAACGATACAGCGTATCAAGGGCTTCGCGCGGGGTCAGATTATCGGGATCGATTTCCGTTACCGCATCAAGCAAAGCCTGTTGTTCTGGCGACAAGGCCGGGGTTTTGGATTTTTCTTCTTGTTTGACCTGTTCAATCGCGGCGGCAAAAAGTGGTAAATCATCGGCCAGTTTGGAAACCGCACCACCCTGTTGGCCCTTTTCAAGGGTTTTAAGCACCTGTTCGGCGCGCTTGATCACCGGTTTGGGCAGGCCCGCCAATTGGGCAACATGAATGCCATAGGACCGATCCGCACTGCCCGCACCAACTTCGTGCAAAAAGACAACCTCGCCCTGCCATTCCTTGATCAGCATTGTGTGACACGACAGATGGGCCAGTTTGGCGGCAAGGGCGGTCAGTTCGTGATAGTGGGTGGCGAAAAGGCCCCGGCATTTGTTGATTTCATGCAGGTTTTCAACCACCGCCCAGGCAATTGACAGACCATCAAAGGTCGCCGTGCCACGCCCGATTTCATCCAAAATCACCAGTGACCGGTTGGAGGCCTGATTAAGGATGGCGGCGGTTTCAACCATTTCGACCATAAAGGTCGATCGACCACGCGCCAGATCATCGGCCGCACCGACACGCGAAAATAGTCGGTCAATCACGCCGATATGGGCCGATTGCGCCGGAACAAACGCGCCGATCTGGGCCAGAACCGCAATCAGGGCATTCTGGCGCAGGAAGGTCGATTTACCGGCCATGTTCGGGCCGGTTATCAGCCACAGGCTTTGTTCGTCTTCGAGACGGCAATCATTGGCGACAAAGGGCGAACTGGCATTTTCGCGAAGGGCGGCTTCGACCACCGGATGACGCCCGGCGCGGATATCAAACGCCAGGCTTTCATCGATATTGGGGCGGACACATCCCTGATCACGGGCCAATTCGGCCAGGGCGGCGGAAACATCCAGCCCGGCAAGCGCCTGTGCGCAGCGCGCAATCGGATCGGCATGTTCAAGCACGCCTGTGACCAAGGTGTCGAACAGTTCAAGTTCAAGCGCCAGTGCCTGATCCCCGGCCTTGGAGACCTTGCTTTCAAGTTCGGACAATTCGACCGTGGTGAAACGCACCGCATTGGCCATGGTTTGACGATGAATAAACTCATCGACATCCATCATCTTGTCAGCTTGTTTGGCTGGAACTTCGATGAAATAGCCAAGTACGTTGTTATGTTTGACCTTAAGACTAGAAATCGCCGTTTGTTCGATATAGCGGGCTTGCAGATTGGCAATCAGCTTTTTGCTTTCGCTTGACAGCATACGCAGTTCATCAAGTGCCGGGTGATACCCCCCGGCGATGAACCCGCCATCACGCGCCATCAATGGCAGGCTTTCACCAAGGGCGCGGCGCAAAAGATCAACCAGATCGCCGTGATGGCCCATAGCGGTCAGATGGTCGGCCAAGGCGGGTGGTTGGGTCGTCAGGCCGTCATTGCCGCCATCGGGTTTGTGCAATAGGTTGCCAATCGCAAAGGCACAAGCCAGACCATCGCGCATCGCCGCCAAATCACGCGGGCCGCCGCGCCCAATCGACAGGCGCGAAAGGGCGCGTTCAATATCGGGGCATTCCGACAATGCCGCGCGCAGATCGGACCGCAAGCCATCGCGATCATGGAAATAACTGACCAGATCAAGACGTTTATTGATGTCACCAGCATTGGTGAGCGGGGCCGATAAACGTGCCGCCAATTGGCGCGCCCCGGCCCCGGTACGGGTACGGTCGATCACGGATAGCAACGATCCCTTGCGTTCGCCCGATTGGGTCTGGGTCAGTTCCAGACTGCGACGGGTGGCCGCATCGATTTCCATCGCGGCGCCCTGTGCCAGCCGTTGTGGTGGGGAAAGGCGCGGCATCTGGCCCTTTTGGGTCAGATCGACATAATCGATCAGCGCCCCGGCGGCGGATAATTCGGCAATTTCAAAGCCGCCAAATGCATCAAGGGCAGCAACTTCGTAAAGCTTTTTCAGGCGAAGCTGGGCGTTATCGGCATCAAAACGCGATGCGGGCTGCGGCGTGATGACGTCTTTATAATCAGTATAGATATCAAACATGTCTGAACGGTTCAGAAGCTTGTCCGATATCAGAAGTTCGCCCGGGTCAAGCCGGGCAAGGGCGGCGGATAATCCGCCCATGTCACTTGGCTGGACATAAAAATCACCGGTCGACATATCAAGCCAGGCCAGCCCGACCTTGCCACGTATTTCCGATACGGCGGCCAGATAGTTATGGCGCCGGGCATCCAGCAGGCTGTCTTCGGTCAGGGTGCCGGGCGTGATCAGGCGGACGACACCGCGTTTAACCACGGATTTGGCACCGCGTTTTTTGGCTTCGGCCGGGTCTTCCATCTGTTCACAGACGGCAACACGGAAACCCTTGCGGATCAGACGCTGAAGATAGTTTTCGTGGCTATGAACCGGAACACCGGCCATGGGAATTTCGGTGCCCTGATGCTTGCCCCGTTTTGTCAGCGCGATATCAAGGGCTTCGGCGGCCTTGACGGCATCGTCAAAAAACAATTCATAGAAATCGCCCATCCGATAAAATAGCAGGCAGTCCTGATACTGTTCCTTAATTTCAAGGAACTGCATCATCATCGGAGTCGCACCTTCGGTATCAAACGAAAGTGCGGTGGATTTGGTATTGGATGGATCGGCGATTTTGTTCATGACGAGTGTGATATCAAACCCTGAAGACATTGACGAGGAGATCAGACGGCCAAGCAATAGTTTTTGACCTATGCCATTGCAACGCCTGAATTTCCATAGAATATGTTAAAGTATAATGCGTTCGGTCAAGGGCCTATGATGGCCCGGATTGCGACGAAAAACCAGTGACCAAGGAGATAAGAAGATGGCAGCAGACCAAGCGACCCGTCAGGCACCGGAACTGGTTGGATTGTTCAATACCAAGGACGGCTTTGATGCCGCAATTCGCGAATTGCGCGACAGCGGATTTTCGCGCACGGATCTGTCGGTTTTAAGTTCGCACGAATCGATTGATGTTGCTGGATCAGACGGACGGTCTTGGTCCGATGTTCTGACCGCATTGGTTGGCGAAGCAAAATACGAGGTGCCGATTGTAGCATCAGGCGCCATTGCCCTGTTTGGCGGTGCGGCAACCGCCCCCGTGGCATTGGCCGTTGGTGCAGGGGTTGGTGCCGTGGCACTGCGTGAATTCATCGAAGAAGTCACATCGACCCCGCATACCGAAGATTTCGCCCGTGCGGTGGATGCCGGGTCTGTTATTCTGTGGGTGCGGATTGATCCGGAAACGGATGGGGCGGAAGCCAAGGCAACCGCGATCCTGAAAAAACACGGTGCGGAAAATATCCACCTGCATCAGGGCTGATATCGGGCCTGAAACCGGTTTGTTTTAAATTACCCTGCAAGCAAATGTTTGCAGGGTAATTTCTTTTTGGTGCGGCATTTCAGGTGGGCCATTTTTGTCATCAGCAGATTTTTTTGCAATGCCGCGGTTGAATGCTGCGTCGCAACATACGGAAAACGTTACGTAATTTTGCGGTTGCCGTTAACGTCGGCTTTGACCCCGGGCGCGAAGCCTGATTTATTGGGTGACCCGGCAAAGGCGGTCCCACACTGCGATTGTCGGGTTCAGGATTAGGGTCCAAACTTATTTACATGACTGTGCCGGTTGCCCGGATTTGTAAATAAATTTGGACCCTGGACTTACTCATCGCTTTTCAATCCACCACGCAAGCGTCAGTGAAAATACATGTCAGATAAAGAAATCAAAGTTCGTGACCGTGAAGCGCTGTTATTTCATTCAAGTGGCCGCCCCGGAAAAATCGAAATCACCCCATCCAAGCCGCTGACCACCCAGCGCGACCTTTCCCTTGCCTATTCCCCCGGTGTGGCGGTGCCATGCCTTGAGATCGCCAAGAACCCGGCTGCGGCCTATGACTATACGTCAAAGGGCAATATCGTTGCTGTAATTTCCAACGGTACAGCCGTTTTGGGTCTTGGCAATCTTGGTGCGCTGGCCTCCAAGCCGGTGATGGAGGGTAAGGCTGTTTTGTTCAAACGCTTTGCCGATGTTGACGGGTTTGATCTGGAAGTATCGACTGAGGATGTCGACGAGTTTGTCAATTGCGTGCGCTTTCTTGGCGCGTCCTTTGGCGGGATTAACCTTGAAGACATCAAGGCACCGGAATGTTTCATCATCGAGCAACGTCTGCGCGAAATTATGGATATTCCGGTTTTTCACGATGATCAGCACGGTACGGCGATTATTGCCGCATCGGGCCTGATCAATGCCTGTGATCTGACCGGGCGCAAGCTTTCAGAGATCAAGCTTGTGATCAATGGGGCCGGGGCGGCGGCGATTGCGTGCTGTGAGCTGGTTAAAAGCATGGGTGTGTCACCCGATAATGTCATCATGTGTGACACGCGCGGTGTGATTTACAAAGGCCGTGAAGACGGCATGAACCAGTGGAAATCAGCCCATGCTGCTGAAACTGACGCCCGGACGCTTGATGATGCCATGAATGGTGCGGATGCGTTCTTTGGTCTGTCGGCCAAAGGGGCGGTGACAGCGGCGATGGTCAAAAACATGGCCAAAAAGCCGATCATCTTTGCCATGGCCAACCCGGACCCGGAAATCAGCCCGGAAGAAGTGGCCGCGATCCGCAATGATGCGATCTGTGCGACGGGACGTTCGGATTATCCCAATCAGATCAATAATGTTCTGGGCTTCCCCTATATCTTCCGTGGGGCGCTTGACGTTCAGGCATCGACGATTAACGAAGATATGAAAATTGCGGCTGCCCATGCGGTGGCTTCACTGGCCCGTGAAGATGTCCCTGACGAGGTCGCAGCCGCCTATTCCGGGCGCCGCTTGCAATATGGTCCGGAATATATCATTCCGGCTCCGTTTGATCCGCGCCTGATTATTGCCATCCCCAAGGCCGTTGCCCAGGCGGCAATGGATAGTGGGGTTGCGCGCCGTCCGATCATTGATATGGCGGAATATGAAAACAAGTTGCGCAGTCGCCTTGATCCGACGGCGGCCCATTTGCAATTGATTTCCGATTATGTCCGCGCCCATCCGAAACGCATTGCCTTTGCCGAGGGCGAAGAGGAAACCGTTATTCGTGCGGCAGTGGCCTATCGCAATTCGGGCTATGGCACGCCGATCCTGATCGGTCGGGAAGACCGGATCGCGGAATCGGCCAAAGCATTGGGGATTGAAAACCTTGACGGGGTCGAGATCAGCAACGCTGCCCTGTCAGATAAGAACAAGGATTATGCCGAGTTCCTGTATGCTCGCCTGCAGCGCAAAGGTTTCCTGTGGCGCGATTGCCAGCGCATGGTTAATCAGAAACGTAACGTCTTTGCCGCCGTTATGGTGGCCAAAGGCGATGCGGATGGATTGATTACCGGCCTGACGCGGAACTTCCATCGCAGCTTTACGGATATCAGTTTGGTGATTGATGCCAAGCCGGGGCAAATCCCGATGGGGCTGTCGATTGCGATTGCCAAGGGCCGGACGGTGTTTATCGCCGATACCCGTGTTCATAACATGCCCGATGCCGAACAATTGGCCGAGATCGCCATCCAGGCGGCCGAGAAGGCCCGTCAGCTTGGCCATGAGCCCCGTGTGGCGATGGTTTCGCATTCGACGTTTGGCAACCCCTGGAACGAGGATACAGACCGTATCCGCGAAGCGGTTGGCATTCTTGAACGTAGTGATGTTGATTTCGAGTTTGATGGTGATATCGCGGTCGATGTCGCGCTTGATACCGAATTACTGAAACTGTATCCGTTCTGCCGTCTTTCCGGCCCGGCCAATGTTTTGGTGATGCCGGCCCTTCACGCGGCGACCACCGCATCCAAGTTACTGGATAAGTTGGGGGGGGGCACGGTTGTTGGTCCGGTAATGATCGGGCTTGAAAAACCGGCGCAAATCACCCAGATGGGCAGCACGGTCAATGACCTTGTCAATCTGGCGGCTCTTGCGGCGCATGAGGCTGAACACGGCTAAGTATCGGTAAAATACTATCTTTGAAATGGCGGAATTGCAGATGCAATCTCCGCCATTTTACTTTATGACCGCGTCATATAACTAAAAACAACCTGTGATGGTGGGGACGTGATTTCGGAATTTTCACGCAAATGGCGTGTCGGACTGGTTGCTATATTGCTTGTGCTGACAGCATGTAGCGAACCCGGTCCGAACGAGGCCGAGATTGCAGCCAGCCTGCATGAATTGCATGACGAGACCCTGTTGGGCCTGGTGTCGCATCTGGAAAACATTGTCAGTTCCGATGCCAGACGAAGTGCCGGGGGGCGTATTCGGGTTTCGATGCAATACGAGTTGGTGTTTGATACCGATTTTGCCGATGTTATTCAGATCGTTGCTGATCCGGGATCGGTATCTGAGACGGAACGTGCCCGGTTCAGCGGGTATATTGGTATTCTTGGCACGGTGGAACTGACCGGTATGACCGGGCGATACGGCGAATTTGAAAAGGGACAGCGTTTTGACGTGGCCCGTGATGTCGATTTCGCTAAGATAAAAGGCGCGTGGATCGCGCAACCCTGACATCATCGGGGTCTTGGATGATGGGCCTTTGGCCCGATTTCTGCCACATCGGGCTGCGATAGATCGCATATAATTCGACTTCAGGCATTTCACGCATAAGGAATTTATTGATGCGCCGGATCCGTCACTTTTTTGCATTTTTCCTGTTTCTGCCAGCCGTTGTAGTGTTATCCGCCTGCGAGGAAAATTCGGCCGAAGGACCAAGCGTTGATGAAATCACCACGGCAGTGATCGAACGTTTCCGGGATGATCCTTATGCCAAGGTCGGTCATGTTGAAAATGTCAGCAAGACCAATAGTATCAAGGAAGATGACGACGAAACCGTTGTGATGGTTCGCTACGAGCTGGTCTTTGACCGTTCGGTTGCTGATTTTGCCGATGATGTCACCCAAAAGGGTAAATCGGCTGGCGATCTTGATACGGTTGGCGACACAGTCAGTGATGCCATTGACCTTGTGAAGACCAAGATGCTTGCGCTTAAGGACGGCGCGTTCAGTACTGGTGACAGACGCAGTATTGAAAATGAAATCCGATTGGTCAAATCGGAAAGGGGCTGGATTTATCGCCCCTAGGCGCGGGACATGTTGATGGTCCTGATCGTTGATTTGGTGGATTATGGTCTGTGATTTTTAGGCTCTGATGATCAAAAATAGAAAAAGGGACCGAAAAATCCAGTCCCTTTTTCTGTGTCACGTGGTGTGATTGTGGATCAGTCGTCAAGCAGTGCCAGAACGCTTGGCGGAGAGGGCATTTCGCCATCGGCGAAGCTCATGCCGTCAAAAGCATCAAGCCCGTTTACCCGCATGATGGCATGAAGGGATTCGACATATTCCGTGCCGCGTTCCGAATATTTGGTTAGCGTATCCGCCAGATCCCAGCCCCGAACAACGTCACCACCTTCGCGCAGTTTGGCGCGTTCGGCACGCAATTCGGCATAGGCAGGATGTGAATTGATATTACGCGCATAGGCCCGGATACTGTCGATCAGGCTGTCGAATGATTTGATGACGTGGGTTTTGCCTTCTTCACGGTCTTCTGGAACAATACCGTCGTCCTCATCCCATGCCCATTGACCGAACAGGGCATTGCCCTTGCGGACAAAGCGTGATGTGCCCCAACCGCTTTCCTCGGCTGATTGGGCCAGGATCAAAGACGGGGGAATGATATCGATCCGTTCCAGCAGGGCCGTGATGCTGCCATCGGTCACACGATAACGTTTCATCATCTGATCAATCCATTCCTTTTCAGGCAGACTGATCGGATCACCGGAATATTTCTTGCTTTGGATCATCATCAAACGATCACGGCGCGCGGCAATTTCTTCGTTCAGGCGCAGCGCAAGCGGCAACATGATGCGCAGGAAAATCTGTTTGCGCTCGGTCACTGATGTCAGGTCGCGCAAGCCCTTTGGCACGCGCTTGATATAGATGCGTGGAATTTCTTCGACACTGGCAAGTTTATAGCCAATGCTTTTGTAATACTGATTAAGAGCGACGACTTCAGGATCACGGCGGTACAGCGGTTTGACGTTTTTCTTTTCGGGCGCAACAGTTGCTGCCACGGTTTCGTCAAAGCCCATACCCTTGGGTTCTGGTGAAATGTTCCATCCGCCAAGAATGCCAGTATACAGTAAACCCACCGCCCCAAATACTGAAGCAAGCGCAATTTTACGGTAACTGCCTTTTTCTGCGCTATTCATTTCGTTTCTCCAGGATCAGTAAACCTGTCCATCCCAAGCAAGCTGTTATCTATGCCTGCGTCCCGCCTTGTTCGCAACCGGCAATGTCATAAAGGTTAATTTTCCCTTAAATGCGTTTGCGTTCCGGGCGTAACAATAACGCCCGGCATCGCATTTTGTGCGCGCCGGGCGGAAAAAATCTTCGCGAATCGGGAAATTAGTCGGCCATGACCGATTCAACGGACTGAACTTCCGGCACGTAATAACGCAGCATATTTTCGATGCCCATTTTAAGCGTCGCTGTGCTGCTGGGGCAGCCTGCGCATGCGCCGTGCATTTCCAGAAAAACAACGCCGTCTTCAAATTTGTGGAAGACAATATCGCCGCCATCCTGGGCCACAGCCGGACGCACACGGGTATCAAGCAATTCCTTGATCTGGCTGACCAGTTCGTTGTCGCCTTCGGATGCGGTGCTGGTGCCGGTTGCGGCACCAGAGTTTTGTTCAAGAACCGGAAGGCCTGACGTGTAATGTTCCATGATGCCGCCAAGAATCTGCGGCTTCAAGGTTTGCCAGTCTTTGGCTTCATCCTTGGTGATGGTGATGAAATCACCGCCAAGGAACACACCGGTAATTCCGTCGATTTCAAACAGTTTACGTGCGAGCGGCGATTTCACATCTGCATCGGTTGATGTGAAATTGGCGGTGCCCTGACGGCCCATGACATCTTCGCCCGGTAGGAACTTCAGCGTCGCCGGATTCGGGGTCGGTTCGGTCTGAATGAACATTTTCGGCTTGTCCTCTCACTCTGGTCACCGGGGCAGAAAACGGCCCGCGCGGTGAACCTTACTGTATCTGGTTAGGCCCTAAATGGGGCAAAATCAGCAAAAGATCAAGTCTGAGTGCGCAACTCAGGTATTCATAATCGGACGGTGAAGCACGGCAACCTGATTTTATCGTTGCAGGATGGAGCTGATTTCACGCATCTGGGTGCGTGCGCGCAATAAATAAAAGCCCAAACCCGCCAGATGGTTGGGGAAAATAATGCCGTCTGCCGACCCGTTGACCACAACCAGTGGATCAAGGGCGCTTGCGGCCTGAAGCGAGCCGATCATTTCCGCCCAGGCCGGTGCGACTTGACGTTCATTTATTACTTGTTCGAAATCGGTGCCAAGGTCACGCAGGATCAGGCTATAGGCATAGAGACGGCCTTTGGTGGCATAAAATACATCATCAGCGGTGCGATCAAACAGAGATGGGGCATCGACCTTGTCATCAATCAGGGCCGATGCCGATCCCAGATCATTGGCAAAGCGGTTCAGTGTTTCCTGCAGATTATCCGTACGCCGTTCAAACACGGCCTGACCTTCGGCCAGACGCTGGTTATAACGTTCAAGTGCCGCGATGGCCTGACGATATTGTTGCTCCGAACTGACACCGGGCAGCAAAGATATACTGGGGTCAAACACCCATTTGTCGCCGCGGAATTTCAAAAGACCGGCGGCGTTATCAAGATCGGGATCGACCTGGCTTGAGCCGCGTGTTCGGCCGATTTGATCGGAAAGCTCGATCGCAAACCGTGACAGGGCATAAACAATGCCGGTCTGAAAGTTCGGCATATTGTCGAGTGCCGCACCTGGCAGGAAGAACGGATCATTTGCCGTCCAGCGGTTTTGATTGATCTCGCGGTT
The DNA here is from genome assembly GCF_002115745.1 of Thalassospira alkalitolerans. Classification (GTDB taxonomy): domain Bacteria; phylum Pseudomonadota; class Alphaproteobacteria; order Rhodospirillales; family Thalassospiraceae; genus Thalassospira; species Thalassospira alkalitolerans. Next base: position 270,599 of record NZ_JFKB01000001.1, on the reverse strand, counting down.
AATCAGTCCGATTGCGGTGCTTACGGAATGGCTGCCGCCCTGATAATCACCAGCGAAATTGGGATTGTCGTCGATTTTATGCACCAGTGCCATGCCGGCCGGATAATAGACAATGGCAATCAATACAAGAACGACAAGGCTGCGCAGCCAGAACTTGCCGGATCTGAAAATACCCGTCAGGCGAGATCCGATGCCAGCGATACCGTTCTTTTTGTAGAGATAATCGTCTTCAATCATGATCCGTCCCGGTCAATGGTGTATCATATGAAACTAGGGTCTCATTGGCTTTAGGACAAGCCTCTGATTTTACATATTGATCCGGATATAGCTTTCCGGGGTGCACATTGACAGTACCGTTTCAAGATCTGGTTCGGCAAGAGCGATGCAACCTTCGGTTCCTGAATAGTCGGGACGTGCGATATGCATGAAGACAGCCGACCCTTTGCCAGGGATTGGGGGATCGTCATTGTGACCCAGGACAACAATCAGGTCATAGATGCCGTCTTTGCGGCATAGTTTTTCGTGGCTGGCTGAAAATGGTAGCCTTACCGGGCGGTTGTAATCGGCATGAGCCGGGTCGTCGCACCAGCCATCGGAAAATGAAATGGTCGTGACCGGCAAATCGGTATGCGGGCTTGCCCGACGATCCGCCCGATACATCACATAGCGCAATCGCCATACCCCCGCCGGTGTTTTACCGTCGCCTTCGATTTTGGCATCGGCGTCAATGATACCGTTGCGGCCGAGCGCACAGCGAAATTCTCTGTCGTCAAAGCATAGCACGCCGTTAGGCGAGACAATCATCTCGACCGGTTCAGGTGCGGTATATGTTTGCAGGTTGCTTTGCATCGGGGGTTTGGTCTCTGTGTCCCTAGACTTCATGGGATTGAATTTTGCAGGCTTTTTCCAAACTTTGACGTGAGGAAATTGAGAAACAACAAAGGTAAATTTGTGGCGTTGCGGCGTCACTTGCAACATGTTCGCGTAAATTTGATACGGCGATATCGGCGGCAAGGTCGTCTGGATAGCCAAAAATACCGGTCGAAATGGCCGGAAAGGCGATGGATTTCAGGCCATGCAGGCGGGCAAGCTTGATGGAATTGCGATAACAGGAAGCCAGCAGATCGGGTTCGCCGTGATTTCCGCCATGCCAGACAGGTCCGACTGTATGAATGACGTAACGCGCGTGAAGGTTAAAACCGGGAGTAATGCGGGCCTCGCCGGTCGGGCAGGGGGCGAGAGCTTGGCAGGCATGGGCAAGCTCTGGTCCGGCAGCGTGATGAATGGCACCGCAAACCCCGCCACCGGGCAAAAGTGCCTCGTTCGCGGCATTGACGATGGCATCAACATCAAGGGTGGTGATGTCGGCCTCGATAATGACGATTGGGTCTTTGGGGGCAGGTACGGGGATGTTGCCACCGGGTACAGGCACAGACACGGAATGCTACCTTTGTCGATGTGGTTCCCCAACCATCTGAGATTATGTAGATTTTTTGTAAGATTGTCAAAAACAACGCCCTGCCAGATGACAGGGCGTTGTAAAATCATGTGATGCAGCTTGGCTTATTTGCCGAGGCGGGCAACGCCTTCTTCGATTAGTTTGGCGGCTTTCTCAGCGCCTTCCCAACCGGTAACTTTTACCCATTTGCCTTTTTCGAGGTCTTTGTAACGCTCAAAGAAGTGCTGAATCTGATCGCGCAGGATTTGCGGCAGATCTTCGTGGGATTTGATGTCGGTGTAATACGGATCGACTTTGTCATGCGGAACGCAGATCAGTTTTTCGTCCTGACCGGCTTCGTCTTCCATCATAAGCACACCAACCGGACGGGCACGGATGACCGAACCGGCAACGACCGGTTCGCGGAACATGACCATGGCATCGACCGGATCGCCGTCCAGACCAAGGGTGTTTGGAATGAAACCGTAATTGACCGGGTAATACATCGAGGTATGCAGGAAGCGGTCAACGAATACAGCGCCTGAGTCTTTGTCGACTTCGTATTTGACCGGTCCACCCTGCGGAATTTCGATTACGACATTAACGTCCCACGGAACATCTTTGCCAACGGCAATCTTGCTGAGATCCATTTGGGAAAATCCCTTTCGCTTTTTTCAGAATGCCCCGTGGTGTGCACGGGACGGCAATTGTCTGTTTCGAACGCGTTGATGCGCCGACAATGAATGATGCGGCCCTTTTATCGCGAAATTTCACGACTTCCAAGGCTTCGCATATGCACCATTGGTCGAAATTCAGGGAGCCGGTTGTGTGGCGGCTTTTTTGTCAGACCCCAAGAGCAGGCTTTCGTTAGGCAAAAAGCGGTTGGTTTCTGCGATCAGGGCATCAAATTTGGCCGGATTAAGATTGGCATTTTGATGTCGCTGCGGCAGGGATCGACCATGATATAAATGCAGCACGGGCGAGGTGTATTCGACGTTTTTACGCTTTAAACCCAACCTTAGAAGGCGAAGGATGAAATCAGAATCCTCAAGCCCGTGACCAATATAGCTTTCATCGAAACCGGCAACCGCATCGATATCCTTGCGGAAGGCCGCAATGTTGCAGCCTTGCGCTTTTTTCCAGCAGTCTTCATGTTGCCAAAGGCTGCTTTTGCTTTGCGGCAAAGGAATAAACTGAAACGGGCGATTGCATTGTGCCAGCAAGCCAAGCATGAACAAGACGCCGCGCGGCCATTTATGGAATGAAGGCTTGCGGTTCAGGATGAAATTCGTAAACCGGGATTTCAGAAAAACCCTTTTCCCCGTCACAAAGCAGCCCTGTTCGGCGACTTTTCTGTGTGACGCGATGAAATTGGGCATCAGGCAGCAATCGCCATCGGTAAAGATGACAAGTTCGCCTTCGGAGATATGAATGGCGCCGTTGCGTACCTGGGACAGGCGATAACCAACATCTTCTTGCCAAAAATGTTTAACCGTCAGGGATGTTTTGGCTTTGAACTGATCAATGGCGGTGCGGGTTTCGTCCCGCGAACCATCATCCGCAATGACAATCTCGAAATTACGATCTGTCTGATCTTCAAGCGAGACCAGAACACGTTCAAGTGCTTCGGGCCAGTTATAGGTAGATACGATAATTGAGATCAGACCGTTCATTAATTTCTTTCCTCGGAAATCCCAAGTGTTTGTTTGGCGTATCAATTGATCATTGCCTGTTTGTAACGTCCCGTATCACCGGGGGCAATGGACAAGGCTGTTACAGTGGTTTCTTGCGTGATAGCGACGCCGTATGGGGATTGATCAATTCGCGAATCCAATTGGCGGCTTCGATGACGACCGGGTCTTTTTCTCGCGCCGGGCGGATTAGCAGGCGATACCACCAGTGTGATACGAAATCGGGGAAATTAAGCGGCACGAGTTCGCCGCGATCAACAAAGTTGCGCGCCACCACATCGGTGCTGGCGACAATGCCCTGACCGGCACGTGCGGCTTCAAGTGCCCAGATATGGTGGCTAAAGGTCCAGCAATCATCGAGCGAGAAATGCGGGCTATCGAACCATTGGGCGATTTGCGAAAACTGTTCGCTGTCGCTGTCGATCAACAGAATATCGCGTGATCTGAGTGTTTTGACATCGATGTTACCGGCATCAAAGCCGCGTTCTGCCAGCCATTGCGGGGCGGCAAAGGCAGTATAAATTTCCGGGGTCAGAAGTTCGGTGACCCAGCCATCAAGTCCGGGCAAGTCCTTGGGGGCGATTTGAAGCGCCAGATCGATTTCCAGCGGATCAAGATCATCGTCAAATTCAATCTTGCGAAATTGCACCGGAATATCGGTGGGCAAACGACCGCGAAGATTGCCAAGTTCATAAAGCAGAACCGTTAGCGCCGGGGTGGCCAGCGCCCCGATGCGGATGGCCTTGCCCTTGTCCGGGCCGACTTCACCGGTGATATCGGCAATGCCATCCAGGGCTTCGGTCAGGCGGGGCAAAAGGCGGATTGCCGATTTGGTCAGGCTAAGCCCGCGACCCTTACGGACAAACAGGACTACGCCAAGGCTTTCTTCAAGCTGGCGGAGCTGGTGGCTGATCGCGCTTTGGGTGACATGCAGTTCTTCGGCAGCGATCTTGACGCTTTGATGGCGGGCGGTGGCTTCAAAGGCGACAAGCGCGCGTAATGGGGGCAGTTTCCGGCGCATCAAACGTTTCCGTGGGGCAAAGTATGGCGAGGACATGTTTTTCTGATTGGTTCCTGTGTATCAGGACTGCTGGCAGTTTGGGGCAAAAAATTCTCATCAATGGCTGAAAACTCCTCAGTCGTATTTTTCGATTTTTGCGGGCAGTATCGTCGTCAGAAAGGGTTTCCGGCCGACGTTAGATAGTCTCCTTGCGCCACCCGCAGTAGTCGACCCCCCGTAGTCGGAAACCCCCCTTTTTTCAAAGATCAGGACTTAAGTGATGACCGGGACGCTTTTGCGCCTCAGTGGCAATTTGCGTGGCGTTTTATGGATGACAGCCGCCATGGCATCGGGTGTTTTCGTCGATGTCTGTGCCAAGCTGGTTTCTCATGATGTGCCGACTGCACAAATTCTTGCCATGCGGGCGGTGACGACGGTCGTCGTATTTCTGGTCATTGTGATGTTCATCGGGACACGGCAGATTCGCACCAGACGGCCCTATGCACATCTGGCGCGGGGTGTGTTGTGGTACGGATCGCTGTTTTTCGTGTTCTTTGCGCTTCGGCAAATGAGTATCGCCGAGGTCAATGCCTATTTATTTATCGAGGCCTTGCTGACCGTGATGCTGGCGGTGGTGATTCTGGGTGAAAAGCTAACGGCGCGTAAATTGATCGCGACCGTGCTGGGCCTTGTCGGTGTCTGGGTGATGTGTGTGCCCAAGATGGATGGGTTCGGTGTGCCGCTGGGCGTTGCGGCGGCGTTAATTGGGGCGTTCTGTTTTTCGGCCCAGACGCTTTATGCCAAGATCATGACCCGGACCGAGACCAATTTTTCGATGCTGTTCTGGCCACAAATTGTTGCCTTTGTCATCTGGGTGCCAGTTGCGATTATCATGTGGCAGCCGGCCGCCCTTGCCGATTGGCTGTATTCAGCCAGCGCCGGTTTCTTTGCCATGTTGACCAATTACATGGTGTTGCGTGCGGTCCGGGTTGCCGATGCCAGCGTGATTTCACCCGCGGCTTATACAGCCCTGCCATTCTCGGTGGCGATGGATCTGATTTTCTTTGATATGTTGCCTGTGCCGGTCATTTTTATCGGGGCGGCGATTGTTGTTCTGGCCGTTTCCCTGCTCGATTACAAAGGCGGGGCAAAACCGGTGGCGATTGTTCCTGCCGATGGCGAGGGCGCAGATGACAATGACGTGGAAGATGAGATCGAGCCAGCAGGCAAGGCCGCAGCAGAGGCATAGCGCGTAAATATTACGCCTATGCCGTTATCTCTGCCTTTGTTCGACGGTATTATGGCTGTGTTTTAGTCACCGCTGGCTTTCCGCCGCCTTATTCATGACTTTCGTCGGTGTTTTCAGAAGACAGTACGCCGTCATGTTGATTGCGGGAATCGATTGGCGTTTCGGTGCGTTGATGCATTCCATAATCACGCAGCACATCGGCGACGCGCAGTCGGTAATCTTTGAAAATCTTGGTGCGGCCTTCGTGCTGGGCCATGCGGTGTTCGCCGATATTGCGCCAGGCCATGACGGCCTGTTCATCACGCCAGAACGACAGGGATAATACCTTGCCCGGTTCAGCCATGCTTTCGAACCGTTCGATTGAAATGAAACCGTCGATGGTTTCAAGGATCGGACGCAGGTCTTTGGCAATCGCAAAATAGGCGTCGCGATGCTGGGCATGGGGTAGAACTTCGAAAATGACAGCAATCATGGTGTTATGAGCTCCGCATGCGGGGTGGAAGCGATTTTGAAAAACTGGCGTTCTTCGCGCAGGATGAATTTTTCGCGCTGGGCGAATTGGTAATTTTCACGACCCAGCGGGTCTTGTGACAACCGGGCGCGATAGGCTTCGTAGGATGCCAGATCGGGCAGATGATAAACCCCGTATGCGGTTGAAATCGATCCTTCATGCGGGGCAAAATACCCGACCAGATCGGCCCCGCACCGCGGGATTGCTTCGCCCCAGTTACGGGCATATTCACCAAAGGCTTTCTTTTTATAGGGATCGATTTCATAGCGAATGAAACAGGTAATCATGGGGCATCCTTGTTAAGTCAGGGGGTGTCAGGAATGTGGTGACAGACCGCATTATCCTGATTGTTTCACTCGGATGCTTCGATTAACATCGAACTATGAAAGAAGGACCCGATATTGCCCGCGTAGCTGCATTGCTTGGCGATCCGGCACGCGCAAATATGTTGACTGCATTGGTGAGCGGCCGTGCCTTAACCGCGGCTGAACTGGCGCAAGAAGCCGGTGTAACCCCGCAAACCGCAAGTTCGCATTTGGCCAAACTTGAGGCCGGGCAGATCGTGACATTGCGTAGACAAGGGCGCCATCGTTACTTCACGCTGTCAGGTCCCGATATTGTCGAGGCCTTGGAAGTCTTGATGGGAATTGCCAATCGGGTGGGGCATAACCGGGTGCGGACGGGGCCAAAGGACCCGGCATTGCGAAAAGCACGTGTGTGTTATGACCATCTGGCGGGGGAAATGGGGGTTGCCCTGTTTTCCGGGCTTGCGGCCCGTAAACTGATCGTCAGTGACCATAATGGCGTGATGCTGAGTGATGCCGGGGTGAGTTTTGCCGATGAATTCGGGATTGATCTTGACGGGTTGCGACGTAATCGTCGGCCGCTTTGTCGGGAATGTCTGGATTGGAGTGCGCGGCAATCACATTTGGCCGGGGCATTCGGGGCGGCATTGCTGAGCCGGTTTTATGATCTGGGTTGGGCCAGACGCAGCAAGGATTCGCGGATTGTGACGTTTAGTCCGAAGGGGGAACAGTCTTTTAAATCGCTGTGCGACGCCCCGGAAACGATCAGTCGTTTTTTGTGAAATACGCCCATGCATGGGCGATGATATCGCGTGGATCGGTATATTTGGCCGTCCATCCAAGCACGGCCTTTGCCTTTGCCGGGTTGGCGATCAGGCGGGCAGGATCACCATCGCGGCGGTCTTCATTGGTGACAGCAAATTTGCGACCCGTGACGTCCTGACAGAGTTGCATGATGTCTTTTACCGAACAGCCATCGCCGGTGCCGATATTGATGCTGTCGAAATTCGGATCGGTTTGCCCGATTACATGATGCAGGGCGGCGATATGGGCATTTGCCAGATCATCAACATGAATATAGTCGCGAATACAGGTTCCGTCGGGCGTGTCATAATCGGTGCCAAAGATTTTCATCCCGTCACGAAGGCCTGCCGCCGCCTGAAGCGCGAGAGGAATAAGATGGGTTTCCGGATCGTGCCGTTCACCAGCGCGTCCGGCGGGGTCGGCACCGGCGGCGTTGAAATAGCGCAACGCCAGCGCATGAAAACCATAAATTGATGCGTAATCCGCCAGAATGGTTTCAACCATGGCCTTTGATTTGCCATAGGGGCTTTCCGGGCGGATTGGCAGGGTTTCGTCAAGATATTCAAGCCCGGCATTACCATAAACTGCGGCGGTCGAGGAAAACACGATCCGGTTGCAATCATGACGGCGCATTGCATCAAGCAGAACCATCGAACCATGGGTGTTTACGTCATAAAATCGGGCGGGTTCGCGCATGGAAACCCCGGCTTCGATCAGGGCGGCCATATGAATAACCGCATCCGGGTGATAGCGTTCAAAGACCAGATCCAGCGCTGTTTGATCACGGATATCGCCATCTATGACCGGAATATCGGCCGCAAGGGCATCGCGATGGCCATTGGAAAAGTTATCTAAAACAATGGGGTGAAATCCACCTGCCTGTAAATGCAGGCAGATATGAGAACCGATATATCCAGCGCCCCCTGTAACCAATATATTTTTCATAACTGTCTGTATCCGCTAAATAATTTGGGGCGTGGTCTATGTTGGAAAGCGATTAGTGCCATAAGTGTTTAACTGTCGCCAGCGCAAAGCCTTTATCAGGGGGTCAGCAACGCGTTGACAAAGGCCGGAACCAGTTCGGTTGCCGGGCCATATTGGCTGTGATCGAACAGGGTCGCGCCATTGCTGGGTTCGAGGTTGAGTTCGATGGTTTCGGTCCCAGCCTCGTCACGGGCTGTTTGGACAAACCCGGCAGCGGGATAGACATTGCCCGACGTGCCGATAGAAATAAAAAGGCCGCAATCGGCAAGGGCTGCATATATGCGTTCCATTTCAAGCGGCATTTCTCCGAACCAGACGACATGCGGGCGCAAGCCGCCGGATTTTCCACAGGCCGGACAGGGCGTTTCGCGGCCAAGCGGATCGGACCAGTGGGTCAGAAGATCACAGTGATTGCAGCGGATTTTAAGCAATTCACCATGCATATGGATCAGGTTTTTTGATCCGGCGCGGCCATGCAGATCATCAATATTTTGGGTGACGAGTAAAACATCACCGGGCCATTCGCGTTCAAGCCTGGCAAGCGCGCGATGGGCGGTGTTGGGTTGAATATCCGGGTCGATTAGGGCCGCGCGGCGGTCATTATAGAAATGATGGACCAGATCAGGATTGTTGATGAATGCGTCCGGGGTTGCGACCTCGGAAATATCGTAACGTGCCCAGATGCCATCGGGATCGCGAAAGGTATGCAGCCCGCTTTCCTTTGAGATACCGGCCCCGGTCAGAATGACAATCGGGGCGGCTTCGTCACGCAGGATGTTGATGATATCGCGGCCCAGCGGCATGAAGTTTCCAATCGAAGATATATGTTCCAGTCGGGCGAGTATAGCGTCGGTTGGCATAAAATAAAACGGCCCCGCCACGATGGTAGCAGGGCCGTATAGAACCCGATTCGCAAGAACCGGTTCCAAAACTATTACGTCGGATCAGGCAGAGGTATCGATATTGCCGCCCGGTTCATCGTTCTTGCTGCCATCCTGACCGGTCGGGTTTTTGGTCACCCCAACCATAGCTGGACGCAGAAGACGGTCCTTAAGCACGTAACCGGCCTGCATTACCTGGGCGACATGGCCATCTGGGTAAGCAGGATTGGGCATTTCAAACACGGCCTGATGCTGGTTCGGGTCAAGCTTTTCGCCAAGCGGTTCAAGCTTTTTGATGCCGTTTTGTTCCATCGCCTTCAACAGGGTTTTTTCGGTCATTTCAACGCCATCAATCAGCGTTTTCATTGCCGGATCGGCATCCGCATCATTGCCAGCGGCTTCCAGCGCACGGCGAAGATTGTCGCCAACATCAAGAAGGTCGCGGGCGAATTTGGTAATCGCATAATTTGCAGCGTCTTCAACGTCTTTTTTCGCCCGGCGACGGGTGTTTTCCACCTCGGCAGCGGCGCGCAGCAGACGGTCTTTGAGTTCGGCAACTTCGGCCTCAAGGGCGGCAACCGGATCATTGTTGGCCGCTGCGTCGTTGCTTTCGGCGTTCATCGCCTCTTCTACGATGTTTTCAACGATGGAGTCGTCTGCCGGCGTGTTGCCGTGCTGATCTTCCTGGTTGTTATTTGCGGTTTCCGACATGGCTAACCTGTACCTTCAGTTTGTGTGGCCTGACACGCAGCGCCAACGTTTATCCAATCAGTCGCCCGACCAACTTGGCGGTGTAATCGACCAGCGGAATGATCCGGGCATAATTGATCCGGGTCGGTCCGACAACCCCGATTGCACCCACAATGCTGCCTTCATCGTTCTGATAGGGTGAAATCACCATCGAAAGTCCCGATCCGCCGAACAATTTGTTCTCGGATCCGATGAAAATCTGTACCCCTTGGGCAATCGAGGTGACATCAAGCAATTCGATCATCTGGTCGCGAGCTTCGAGCACATTAAACAGCCGTCTGACAGTTTCAAGCTGTTCGATGGTGTCAATATTATCAAGCAATTGCGACTGGCCCTTGACGATCAGGGAGGAGCCCTTGACCCCACCAGCCCATGTTGCCAGACCGGCATCAATCAGTCCCGCCGACAATTCGTCGAGTTCCTGTTTGATGCGATCGCGTTCCAGACCCATCAATTGCCTTGCGTCATCAAGTGTCTTTCCGGCTAGCCGGGTATTTAGATAGTTCGACGCTTCTGTCAATGCCGAGGGCGGCAAATCAAGCGGAACATCAAGGATTCGGTTTTCAACATTGCCATTCTGGGACACCAGAACCGCAAGGACTTTGCCCGGTGAAAGGGCAACGAATTCAATCTGTTTTAAGCGGATTCCATCGGTTTTAGGGGCGACGACCAGCCCGGCACAACGCGACAGGCCCGATAACATGCTGGTGGCTTCACCCAGCATTTGATCCAGCGAATATCCGGCCTGTTCGCAGTTTTTGGTTAGTTGATCGCGTTCGGCATTGGGCAGATCGCCGACTTCCATCAGGGCATTGACGAAAAGACGCAGGCCCTTTTCGCTGGGCAATCGCCCAGCTGAAACATGCGGTGCGACCAAAAGACCCATTTCTTCAAGGTCGGACATCACATTGCGGATGGTTGCCGCCGAAAGGTTTTCCGACATGCGGCGCGCGATGGACCGTGATCCGATCGGTTCGCCGGTTTCGACATAGGCATCAACAATCTGGCGAAAGACTTCGCGTGATCGCGTATTCATGTCGCCTAATAATGTATCGTCCAAAAGCGCCATGCCAATCCTGATCAAAACCAGATGCGTTACATTGAATATTGTGAATTCCAGTCAGGCACAATTTAGGCAGACCAAGGGCGGGCGTCAATGAAGCTGGCTCAACGAATGGTGGCTTTGTTGGTTAAATGCTTGCACGGATCCGTAAATCAGGATGCAGACCACCGTAAATCGGGTTTGATCCTGTATTTTCAGGATGATTAAAATTGGCAGGTTTGCCGCGATTTTCGGGGAAATAGCTGGACCTTTAAGATTAGGATAAGTAGCTTTGGCCCTAATTTCAGCTATTAGAGATCGGCCATGAAGGCTGATCTGATCCAGAACAAAGAGGTTTAGACCCCATGCGTCCATCCGGCCGTACTTTCGATCAGCTTCGCGACGTTTCCATTGAAACCGGTGTTTCCAAATATGCCGAGGGTTCCTGCCTGATTAAATTTGGCGATACCCATGTGATTTGCACCGCGACGGTCGAGGACAAGGTGCCGGGCTGGATGCGTAATTCCGGCAAGGGTTGGATCACGGCAGAATATGGTATGTTACCGCGTGCCACTGATAGCCGCATGCAGCGCGAAGCCGCACGCGGTGGTCAGTCGGGCCGGACTCAGGAAATCCAGCGTTTGATTGGCCGGTCGATTCGTGCCGTGGCCGACCTTAAAGCCATGGGCGAAATGCAGATGCGCCTTGATTGTGATGTTATTCAGGCCGATGGCGGCACGCGTACCGCATCAATCACGGGTGCCTATATTGCCGCCCATTTGGCATTTCAGGGTGTGCGTCGTCTTGGCCTGATCAAGGAAATCCCGCTGACCCAGGCGGTTGCGGCAATTTCATGTGGGATTTATCAAGGCGAAGCGGTTCTTGATCTTGATTACGCCGAAGACAGCAATGCCGGTGCCGATGCCAATTTCGTTTTGGGGGGCAATGGTGGCATTGTTGAAGTTCAGGCAACTGCCGAAGATGTGCCGTTTGATCGCGCTGCTTATGACAAGATGTTCGATCTGGCGGAAAAAGGCTGCAAAGAGCTGTTTGCCAAACAGCGTGCGGCGATTGGCGTCTAAGAATTACGTCGGGCGGGTCGTTAAGCGGCCCGTCCGAAATTGCATTTGCGTTTCCCATCGGTCTTCGTCTTAACGACCCGAATATCTCTAGGCAGCATCATGGCCCGTCGCTTTACGGAAAAAAAACTTGTCATCGCCAGCCATAACAAAGGCAAGATCAAGGAAATTGCTGAATTACTTGATCCCTTTGGGATCGAAGTGATTTCAGCCGGGGATTTGAACCTTCCCGAACCCGAAGAAACCGAAAATAGCTTTATTGGTAATGCGCAGCTGAAATCGCTTGCCGCAACCAAGGCTGCTAATCTGCCCGCTTTGTCAGATGACAGCGGTATGGCTGTTTCTGCCCTTGATGGCGCACCGGGCATTTATTCGGCGCGCTGGGCTGGGCCGGACAAGGATTTTGATATGGCGATGGAGAAGGTTCAGAACGGCATTGGGGCTCATCCTGATCGTCGTGCAGCCTTTATCTGTGCCCTGTCACTTGCCTGGCCGGATGGCCATGTCGAGAATTTTGAAGGTCGGGTCGAAGGCGAAATCGTCTGGCCCAAACGCGGTCGGCACGGTTTTGGCTATGACCCTATTTTTTTGCCCAAAGGATATGATCAGACCTTTGGCGAAATGGACCCGGCAAAGAAACATGAAATGAGCCACCGGGCGGATGCGTTCCGCCAATTGGTCAAGGCCTGTTTTAAACAGGATTAGGAAATCAATCGCGGTATGCCCGCATTGAACCCATGCACGCATCGCTGATGAAACGATCAGCGGTGCGTGTTACGTTATATCTTTCCGTTAGTCGAAGATCGAGAACCGCGTGTCCCAGAACAGCGCCGAAGCCGCCCCGTTTGGTATCTATATTCATTGGCCGTTTTGCCTTTCGAAATGCCCGTATTGTGATTTCAACAGCCATGTCGCGGACAAGGTTGATCATGCACGCTGGCGGGCTGCATTGCGCGCCGAACTGGCTGTTGGGGCGGCTCGCCATCCCGGTCGCACGGTTGGGTCGATATTTTTTGGCGGTGGCACACCATCGCTGATGGACCCGGAAACCGCCGGGGCCTTAATCGCCGATATCAAGGCATTTTGGCCGGTGACCGATGACATCGAAATCACGCTTGAAGCCAATCCGGGCACGGTTGAAATCAACCGGTTTTCAGCTTTTGCAGCCAATGGTATCAATCGCGTGTCAATCGGTATTCAGGCGTTGAATGACCGTGACCTTAAGTTTTTGGGACGGGTGCATAATGCAAACGAGGCCATGCGCGCCCTTGATGTTGCGGCCAATGTCTTTGACCGGTTTTCGTTCGATCTGATTTACGCAAGACCCGAACATGATCCGGATGCTTGGCGGCGTGAACTGCGCGAGGCGCTTGATATCGCGCGCGGTCATATCTCGCTTTATCAGTTAACGATTGAGCCGGGTACGCAGTTTTATACTTTGCATCAGCGCGGTGACTTGGTGGTGCCTGACGAAGACTTGGCGACCGACCTTTATGAAATCACTCAGGAAGAAACTAAGGCGGCTGGCTATGGCTGTTACGAGGTTTCAAATCATGCTCGTCCGGGGCAGGAAAGCCGCCATAATCTGGTCTATTGGCGTTATGGTGATTATCTGGGCATTGGTCCGGGTGCGCATGGCCGCGAAGCCGTGATCCAGCCTGATGGCAGTACGAAACCAATGGCCGTACGCCGTCACCGGGCGCCGGAAATTTGGTTGGATCGGGTGGAAAAGCAAGGCCATGGCACGCAGGAAGAAACCGCCTTGGTTGCCGGTGAGCGGTTGATTGAAATGGTGATGATGGGCTTGCGCCTTAATGAAACCATCCCGACCGCCCGGTTCGAAAGGATTGTTGGCAAGGGGCCACGCGATGTCTTGGATCAGGAACGGCTTGAAACCTTGATTGTGTCGGGTGATTTGATCTGCGACCAAACCGGTTTGCGGACTACCGATCAGGGGCGGAACCGTTTGAACGGGGTTCTCAGATATCTGTTCGATACTTCGGCGTGATGTGGACTGGGCCATAATTCCCCTTAAACCTATAGAAATTCCGCGTGTTTTCGCAATGTAACCTGCTTTGACCGATCCGTTTTGCAAAACCGTCAAAAAGGATGTTGACACTTGGCTTTGGCAGCGTATATTGCGCCCCGTTCCGGCGGATAAAACCGGGACGAATACCACAAGCCCCTATGCCCAGGTGGCGGAATTGGTAGACGCGCTGGCTTCAGGTGCCAGTGATCGCAAGGTCGTGGAAGTTCGAGTCTTCTCCTGGGCACCATACCCCAGCACATTGATAATGTGCTGGGGTATTGTTGTTCAGGGCTGGTTTTTGCGTCGCAGGCATTGGGATGCTGTGCTAAGACGAAATTAAGTTTGCACGACAGAGAGCCACAATGACCCAATCCTGCCTTAACGGCGACGCGCCCGACGTCAGTTTTGTTTTACCGGTCTATAACAAGGCAGAAGCATTGCCTTGTTTTTTTGCCTCGCTTATGGCCCAGCAGGGTGACTTTTCGCGTGAGGTAATTTTTGTTGATGATGCTTCGACAGATGAGTCGCGTGCGGTGATTGAAAAATTTGCCAGCGTTCATGATTTTGTCCGTGTCATTGCCAATGATACCAATGCTGGCCCTGCCATTCGCCTTAATCAGGGGGTGGAACAGGCATGTGGCACATATCTGGCGCTGTTTGATTGTGATGAACTGCTGGCACCCGATACAATTTCGGTGATGTTGGGGATGGCGCGTGAACATGGTGCCGACATGGTGCATGGCAAGGGGCGCAAGACCGATGCCCTGATGGCGCAGGCAAAGGCAGATGCGATTGGTGTTGGCGTATCTGTTGCGGTATTTGAGGACGCGTTGGAACGCATTTTGGGTCGTGGCATAGTGCGGATGACCTGGCTGGTCGAACGTGCCTTGTTTGAAAAGGCCGGTGGGTGTGACACCGATGTGTTCATTCAAGATGAATCACTGCCATTGCGGTTGTCATTGCATGCGCGCCGCGTGGTTGATGCCGATATGGTTGTGACGGTTATTCCCGACGCGGGAAGCCATCTTTCGGGCAATAAGATGCAGCAGCATCATGACCGGTTTTTTGTTTATGCGCATTTTCTGGCAGCTCATCCCGAATTGGCGCCTGATAAATACCGTAAGGTATTTGGTAAATGTCTTTCAGCGGCGCGTAAGGCCAAACGTGATGGTGCGCCGTTCAATACCCTTGATCTTCAGTGTCGCTATCTGGCACATAAAATCCGCCTTGGCCGGAGCGATCTGGCAGAATTGAAACGTTTTGAATCTGTTTTTCAAAAACTTCCCGGCATCAGGAGGCCGATAAACCTGTGATTTCCGCCAATTTTTCAGGCGCGTTCGAGCGCCGGATGCATCTTGCCGCGACTTGTTTCCTGTGCTTGATCCCTGCGTTTCTTTTATTCGCGCGGGGTGCGGCGGATGGTGCGGTGGTGCTGATTGCGTTGCTATTTTTGGTGCGCAGTGCGGTTCATCGTGACTGGTCTTGGGTGCGTGAAGCCGATATTGCGGTTTTGCTGGTGATCTGGTTGATCATGAACCTTTTGGTGTCGCCCTTTGCCGAGTTTACAGGAAAAAGCTTTGGCCGTTCGGCGAGCTGGTTACGGTTTGTTGTTTTTTATGCCGCTGTGACGCGTTGGGTTCTGGCCGATCAAAAAGCAATCCGTGCGGTTTGCATGGCTTTTTTGGCAACGATCATGATTGCGGCTGCCGATGCGCTTTATCAGTTCTTTGCAGGCTATTCCCTGTTGGGCGGGCAGCATATGAATGGTCGCCTGACTGGCCCGCTTGATCGCCCCAATATCGGTATTTATCTGGCGAAAACCGGTTTTGCGACAATGACATTGGCTTTCGCCTTGTATGTTGCTGATATGAAACAGAAAGCGTTCCGTGTTGGCATTGTCGTTCTGGCGTTTGCGTTGATGATTGTCTTCCTGAGCGGTGAGCGTACAGCAAGTGTTCTGAGCCTGCTGGCGATTGGATGTGGCTTGGTTGGGTTGTTCCTTGTCGGGGGAAAAAGCCGATTGGCGGCGATGGGTGTCGCGGTGTTGGTTCTTGGAGGAGTTGGCACTCTTCTGACGGTCAGTGACCGTATCTTTGCGCGTGCCATGGCGATTGGAAATGTTGTTGGTGATTACAGTGGATCGATCTATGGCGAATTAAGCGCGCTTGGTTGGCGGCTGTTTACAGAACACCCTGTTACTGGGACAGGTATGGGAAATTTTGGCTTGGTCTGCCCTGATTATAGGGCGGAAGGCGTCATTAGAGAATGCCACCCCCATCCGCATAATTTTTATATTGAATGGCTGTCTGATACTGGCCTTGTTGGAACCTTGCCTTGGCTTGTTTTCGTGGCGATAATCGTTTGGGCAGGGGTGCGCCACATACGTAATGGGAGCCGACAAAGTCTTGTCGCCGGGCTTTATCTTGGTACCTTGGTTTTGTCGTTTTTCCCGATGGCAGCGACCCAAAGTGCATTTTCAAATTGGCCCGCCATTTTGGCATGGAATTCGATAGCTGTTGCTGTTGCGGCCTTGCGGTTGTCGCAGGGGCGGACTCGTTCGTCTGTCAACTCGTCAAGCTGAAGGTGCGTTTTTGTTATCTGTAAAGTGTGGGCGATGTAAAAACCCGCCAAATGGCGCGTCTTTTGCGTCGCGATGGCGGGAATGCTGTGTTAAGACAGGGCCAAACCAGCATTCTGGAGAATAGCGATGACCAATTTCCTCCATCACGGAGATTTGCCCGATGGGCTTGATCTTGGCAAAATCGTTGCCATTGACAGCGAAACCATGGGTCTTAATCCGCACCGTGATCGTTTGTGCGTTGTGCAGCTTTCAAGCGGCGATGGTGATGCCCATCTGGTTAAGTTTGATGGGGAAAATTACGAGGCGCCCAACCTTAAGAAGCTTTTGGCCGATTCATCGGTCTTAAAGCTGTTTCACTTTGGGCGTTTCGATATTGCGGTGATGGACAAATATCTGGGTGTGCGTTGCGCGCCGGTCTATTGCACCAAGATCGCTTCCAAGCTTGTCCGGACCTATACCGACCGCCACGGTCTAAAAGACCTGGTGCGTGAGTTGGCGGGTGTTAATCTGGATAAGCAGCAGCAAAGTTCCGATTGGGGTTCGGCCGATCTTTCTGAAGAACAGATCGCCTATGCCGCGTCCGATGTTTTGTATCTGCACAAAGCAATGGAAGAGCTGGATCGTCGTTTGGCGCGCGAAGGGCGTACCGAATTGGCACGTGCGTGTTTTGACTTCCTGCCGACACGGGCGACGCTTGATCTGGGCGGCTGGGACGATATCGATATTTTCTCGCATTAAGGTGCGCTTTTTTCGAACATCGTATTTTGCTTGGCAAGTCAGCATTGTTAATCCTGTGTCAATTGCCCCGGGCGTAAGGGTATGGGAATTGACGAAGCAAAAGCATAAGCCCCATATTGGCTTTTGCGGCTTGCCGGCACAGATGATCCCGCCCATCTTTTCCCTGTAATGGTTTTTGCCGGGAAACGCATAAAGAAACTGATGACAGTGACCCCAAAACTGCACAACACACCTAAACCGGCATCGGACAAGGACCTTGAAGTCGCCCGACGGGTTCTGGCAATTGAAGCCGATGCGCTTCGTGATCTTTCAGAATCGCTAAATGGCGATTTTTGCAAGGCGATTGACCTGATCGAAGGGCTTAAGGGCCGTCTGGTCGTGACCGGTATGGGTAAAAGCGGCCATATCGCCAAGAAAATCGCCGCGACCTTTGCCTCGACCGGGACGCCATCCTTTTTTGTTCATCCGGCCGAGGCCAGCCATGGTGACCTTGGCATGATCGGGCGCGATGATGCGGTTCTGGCCCTGTCAAATTCCGGCGAGACCCCGGAACTGTCCGACATTATTGCTTATACAAGGCGTTTTAACGTGCCATTGATCGGCATGACGCGTCGCCCGGAAAGCTCGCTTGCGACGCAATGCGATTATCCGCTGATTCTGCCGGCTAGTCCGGAAGCCTGTCCGAACAAACAAGCCCCGACAACATCGACAACCGCGATGCTGGCCTTTGCCGATGCGCTGGCCGTGACACTGATGGAGCGTCGTGGCTTTAGTGCCGATGATTTCCGGACTTTCCATCCCGGTGGCAAGTTGGGTCAGCGTTTGTTGCGTGTGCGCGACGTCATGCATGGCGTGAACGACATTCCGCTGATCGGCGAAGATGCCCTGATGTCTGAGGCATTGATGACGATGACCGGCAAATCGTTTGGCTGTGTCGGGGTTGTTGACGGCAAGGGTATCATGACCGGGATCGTGACCGATGGCGATTTGCGCCGTCACATGGCCGATAACCTGATTACAATGCGGGTTGGCGATGTGATGACATGCGGGCCCAAGGCGACCCAGGCAGATATTTTGGCGGTCGAGGCCTTGGCCGTGATGAATGATCGCAGCATCACCGCATTGTTTGTGGTTGATGATGCGGGCAAGCCGGTCGGGCTTGTGCATATTCATGATCTTTTGCGTCTGGGAGTCGCATAATCAATGGGCGAGGATCGGAAGGCAGAGGTCGAACGCGCCGCGCGGAATGCGCGCATGAACGACCGCCTTCCGTCCGGACGACGCAATGTGCGGATTAATCCGTTCCGCCGGTCCATTGTGACGATGTTGAAACTGATCCTGCCTTTGATTGCGGCGGCCCTGATGGCGCTTGTTGTGTTGTGGCCGCAAATCGAACAGGTGCAGGAAAGCGGTTTTCGCCTTGGCTTTTCGGCGACGCCGGATGATTTGATGGAAAATGTCGCCATGAGCAATCCGCGCTTTTTTGGCGTGGACAGCAACCGGCAGCCTTTTACCGTGACGGCAATGGAAGCCGTCGAAGAGCCCGAAAATGACGAACGTCCGGCGCATATGCATCTGGATACGCCACAGGCCGATATTACGCTTGAGGACGGGACATGGATTGCGCTGACGGCGGATGAAGGGTTCTATACTGAGACCGACGGGCTTCTTGATCTGGTCGGGACGGTCAATTTGTATCACGATCAGGGTTTTGAAATTCATACCCAGCAGGCCGAGATTGAAATGGACCTTGGCAATGCCAAGGGGCATGAGCCGGTCGATGGACAGGGGCCGTTTGGAACGATCAAATCCGATACCGGGTTCGAGCTTGAAGACAAGGGGGCGGTGATCCGCTTTTTGGGCAATGCCCGTCTGGTGATTTTCGATAGTGCATTGAAAGGGAAGTCATGATCGCGATTGCGCGCTTTGCGATGCGCCGTTTTTGGGCCGCAGCCGTTCTGGGTGGTGCGGTGCTGGCCCCATTGGTGATTATGGCACCGGTTTCAGTGCGGGCTGATCCGCTTGGTTTGGCGCAGAATGGTGCCGGCGGGCTTGAGGTTGAGTCTGATAACGGTATTGAATGGCGTCGCAACGAGCAGGTGCTGATTGCGCGTGGCAATGCGGTGGCCAAACGGGGTGGTTCGCGGGTTGATGCCGATGAATTGCGCGCCCTTTATCGGGATCGCAATGGCAATAGCGAGATTTACCGCATCATCGCGACCGGCAATGTTAAATTGTCATCGGCGACTGATGTCGCGACCGGTGATCAGGCCGTTTATGACATTGACGATGCGGTTGTGGTTTTGACGGGTGAAAACCTGCAATACAAGACCCCGACCGAAACATTGACCGCCGAGGAAAGCCTTGAATACTGGGAAGTTGAACGTATGGCGGTCGCCCGTGGCAATGCGGTTGCCGTTGCCCAAGATCGCACATTGCGCGGTGATGTTCTGACCGCGCGATTTGTGCCGGGCAAGAATGGCGAGAACGAGTTGAGCCGCATTGACGGCGACGGAAATGTGACCATCCGTACGCCGACCGACTTTGTGGTTGGCAATCAAGGGGTTTATGATGCGAAAACGGGTATCGCAACCCTTGTCGGATCGGTTAAGATCACGCGCGGCGAGAACCAGTTGAACGGGGATCGCGCTGTGGTCGACCTGAATACAGGGGTCAGCCGACTAACTTCCGATGGAAATGGCAGTGGCAAGAGCCGGGTTCGTGGGCTGCTTGTGCCGGAAAAAGATGAAAAAAAAGCCCCGGGTCAGCCCGGGAATGGCAACTGACGAAGGGTCGGGAATTTGTTCTGGTCGCGTAAAGGCGGTAAATCCGACAACACAGAGGTACAAACGGCGGATGCAGGAAACAATGCGTCTTCTGGTGCCGGGGCAGGCCCGCGGCTGATAAGTGCCAATAAGGGGCTGGTGGCGCATAATCTTGGCAAAAGTTTCAAGAAGCGCCCGGTTCTTAAAGATGTGTCGATGTCGGTACAGCGCGGCGAGGCAGTTGGCCTTTTGGGGCCGAACGGCGCGGGTAAGACCACTAGTTTTTATATCATTACCGGTCTTATTGCGGCGGATCGCGGATCAATTTCATTGGACGGGCGCGACATCACCATGATGCCGATGTACCAGCGTGCGCGCATGGGAATTGGTTATTTGCCGCAGGAAGCCTCGATTTTTCGCGGCATGACGGTGGAACAAAATATCATGGCCGTGCTTGAGGTGGTCGAGGATGATCGCCTGAAACGCGAACAGAACCTTGAAGACCTTTTGGCTGAATTTGCTATTGAGCATTTGCGTCGCACACCGGCCCTTGCCCTGTCGGGTGGGGAACGCCGCCGTTGCGAAATTGCGCGTGCGCTTGCGGCCCATCCGAATTTTGTTCTGCTTGATGAACCACTGGCCGGTATTGACCCGATTGCGGTCGGGGATATTCGCGATCTTGTACGTCATCTGAAAAATCGTGGCATTGGGGTCTTGATTACTGACCACAATGTGCGCGAGACTCTGGACATCATTGACCGGGCATATATCTTGCATGACGGTCGGGTTTTGATGGAAGGTGGTCCCGATGAAATCGTCAGGAATGACGATGTCAGAAGGGTTTATCTGGGCGATCGTTTCAGCCTTTGATCACACACCTTGTTCCTGGGGGATTTGGATTGACACGGGGTAGTGCATAATGGCCCTGAAGGCGCGGCTTGATCTTCGTCAGTCTCAGTCTCTTGTCATGACGCCTCAGTTGCAGCAGGCGATCAAACTGCTGCAATTTAACAATATTGAACTTTCCAGTTTCATTGATAGCGAGCTTCTGGAAAATCCGCTATTGGAGCGTGCCGATCCTGGCCAGACCTTTGCTGAATCCGGTGACGGGGCGGTTGGCAATGGTGAGCAAGGGATCGATTCGCGCACAAGCGATGATTTTTCCGACCGTGAAGACCGGTTTGGCACCGATCGCCTGACATCAAGTGAAACGCTTAGTACCGGTGATTCAAGTCCGCTCGATTGCGCACCCGACGCCCTTTATAACGGCGAAGGTGAAATCAGTGCTGATGGTGCCCCGGTTGCCGGAAGCCACGATTATACAGCACCCTATAGTGGTGGTGGAACAGGTGGCAGCGGCGGTGGTGGTGGCGAAGACCTGCCGGGGCTGGAACAAACCCTTGCTGATCAGGTCACCTTGCGCCAATCGCTTGATGATCAGCTGAATGTCGCATTTGTCGATGCAATATCGCGAATGATCGGCAGCTATCTGATTGATATGCTTGATGACAGCGGTTATGTCGCCGGGCCGCTTGAAGAAGTCGCCGAGGCGCTTGAATGCGATATGGCCGATGTTTTGCGGGTGCTTAAGGCCATGCAAGGGTTCGAGCCGGTCGGCATTTTCGCCCGTGGTCTTGCCGAATGCCTTGAATTGCAGCTTCGGGAACGCAACCGGTTTGATCCGGCGATGGCGGCCTTATTGGCCAATCTGGAACTTCTTGCGCGTCGTGAATTTGACCGTTTGCGCCGGATTTGTGGGGTAGATGCCGACGATCTTTCCGACATGATCAGTGAAATCAGAACCCTTGATCCGCGTCCGGGCCGAACAGCGGATGGGGAACCGGCAACCCCGGTGATCCCCGATGTGCTGATGCGTTCGGCCGGGAATGGCAATTGGCATCTGGAACTGAACAGCGAAGCCTTGCCGCGTGTCCTTGTAAACGAGGATTATGCCGTACAGATCGGTAAGGGTTTGCGCAATCGCGAAGAACGCAGTTTCTTGAGTGAGAAGCTGCAAAATGCCAATTGGCTGGTCAAGGCATTGCATCAGCGTGCGACCACGATCATGAAGGTCTCAAGCGAGATTGTTCGCCAGCAGGATGGATTTTTCAATCACGGTGTGTCGCATTTGCGCCCGTTGATCTTGCGCAACATTGCCGAAGCCATCGGTATGCATGAAAGTACGGTGTCACGCGTTACAAATGGCAAGTTCATGGCGACGCCGCGCGGCGTTTTCGAACTCAAATACTTCTTCACCACGGCAATTTCATCTTCAGATGGCGGTGATTCGTATTCTTCGGAATCAGTGCGCCATCGGATTAAGTTATTGATAGATGGGGAAGATCCGAAAAAGATTTTGTCTGATGACAAACTTGTCGAGCTGCTTGAGAAGGAAGGGATCGACATCGCCCGCCGAACAGTGGCAAAATATCGAGAGGCGATGAGAATTCCCTCGTCGGTCCAGCGACGGCGCGAAAAAAAAGCAGGTGTTTCCTAGAAGGTTTCACACTGGAAAATATACCTTAAGGTATTGTATTTTAACCATTAATACCCAAATGTTGACTTGGCAATGACGAGGGAATATGGTGCGCCTTCCTGACTGAGGGCCACCGAACATTCATATGTACCGGGTAGTCACTCAACTGGGGATAGGCAATCCATGCAAATTACGGTTATTGGTAAGCAACTCGACGTTGGTAATGCACTCCGTCAACATGTCATTGGGACATTGGAGACTGCGGTAGAGAAATATTTCGATCATGCGATCGAAGCCACGGTGACAATCACCAAACAGGCGCATCTCTATGTCGTGCAGATTTCGGTTCATTTTGGCAAGGGCATGTTGGTTCAAGCGAAAGCATCGGCGAATGAAGTATATCCCGCCTGTGATTTTGCCTGTGATCGTGTTGCCAAGCAGTTACGACGTTACAAGCGGCGTTTGCGCGACCACCATAGTAACCGTGACCAGTATGAGCAGGCCAGAATAGATGCGACACATTATGTGATCGCACAAGAAGACGAAGATCATTCAGATGACGAAAATGTCAGCGGCTTTGAGCCGGTGATCGTCGCTGAAACACCGGATCGTATCGATACGCTCTCTGTCGGAGAGGCTGTGATGCGGCTCGACTTGGGGGACATTCCGGCACTTATGTTCCGGAATGGCAAACATGGCGGATTGAATGTTGTGTATCGTCGTGCTGACGGCAATATCGGATGGCTTGATCCATCTGATAAGGAGGTCGGTACAGCGTGACGGATACAGCTTCTTCCGAGCCAAACAACACAACGCGAAAAATGGATATATCATCGATTCTATCCCCTTCAGGGGTAATACCGGCCTTGCGGTCTGGTGCGAAAAAGGCTGTGCTTGAGGAACTTGCCGAAAAAGCAGCTGGCGTTACCGGGCGTGAAGCGGGTGAGATTTTCTCAGTCCTGCTTGATCGCGAAAAACTTGGCAGTACCGGCGTAGGCGGTGGTGTGGCGATTCCGCATGGAAAATTGGCCGATCTCGACCGGTTGCACATGATCTTTGCGCGTGCCCAGAACCCGATCGAGTTCGATGCCGTGGATGAACATCCTGTCGATTTGTTCTGCATGCTGATCGCACCGGAAGAAGCCGGTGCCGACCATCTGAAAGCACTGGCGCGGATATCGCGTTTGCTGCGTAATCAGGGCATGTGTGACAAGCTGCGTGGTGCCGGTTCGGCGGATGCGATTTATGCATTGCTGACCCAGGACGAGGCCGAACAGGCCGCCTGAAAGCGTATTTGACGGGCAAAACCCGACAAACGACCAGATTTAGGAAACCGGACACCGTGATTGCGGTGTCCGGTTTTGTTTTATCTGTGATCTGGTTCCGGGGATGCCCCGGGCCGCAGGTTAGGTTGGCAGGGTTTGTGTGGTTGGAGCGGGTGCTGGTTATTTCGCGTCAACGGGTTTTGGCGCGTTGACGGTTCAGCATTGGTGTCTCTGTTTCTATTCCCATCTTCGTCCCTGTCTTCGTCCCATCCCCATCCCGGTTGATTTTGTCATTAAGTTTTGGTTTCGATTTCGGCTTGTTTGTCGGCGTTGATTTGCATCATGCGTCCTGCCAGAACGACCAGAAACAGGACCGGAATCCCGATGATGGCCGTGCCGATAAAGAACCAGCTATATCCCACCGAATCGACGACTGTGCCTGAAAACCCGGCAAGGATTTTGGGGAACAGGGTCATAATCGAACTGAAAATCGCATATTGCATGGCGGTGAAGGAAATGTTGGTCAGACCCGACAAATAGGCAATAAAGGCCGCCGTCGCCAAACCGCCCGACAGGTTATCGGCCGCAATCACCCCGGCAAACATCATCGTATTCGGACCAAGATGGGCCATGATGGCAAATAGGATATTGGTGATGGCCGATAAAAGCGCGCCCAGAAACAGGATGCGGACCACGCCATAACGCACCGATAACAATCCGCCCAGAAAGCTGCCGGCAATGGTCATGAACAGACCAAATGTCTTGGAAACCGTGGCAATTTCTTCCTTGGAAAATCCGAGGTCGGTATAGAACACATTGGCCATGACCCCCATGACGATATCGGCAATGCGATAAACCCCGATCAGGGTCAGGACAACAATCGCGGCCTTGCCATAGCGATCAATGAAATCTTTGACCGGCGCGATATAGGTTTCTTGCACCATGCCGGTCGGGGTGACGCCGACTTTGGTGGTCAACCAGGCTGTCAGGATCGCTGCTGCGACGGAGATCGCCAGTTTAAGCGTTCCGGCAATGAAGCCTGCCAGTTCGCTGATCATGCCCGCGTCGATCAGGCCGGATTTCAGCGGATTGGTCAGATTGGCGGTATAGATATTGGCGGCGATAAAGGCAATCACGGTCAGGGCGAACATCAAAAGGAAACGCACATAGTCCGATGTTTCGTGGAAATACTTGCTGTCTGTGCGGGTTACGGTCGGTTCGCCGATGATCAGGGTGGTAATCACCCCGATCCCCATGGCAAGCGCCATACAGCCATAAGCGACTGTCCAGGCCATTGGTTCGTAACTGCCTTCGGCCTCGAACAACCCGGCAATGGTTAGTGCCCCGGCCCCGGCGACAATCATGCCGATGCGATAGCCACCGATATAGGCCGAACTCATCATCGCCTGCAGATCGGCATCTGCGGCTTCGATGCGATAGGCGTCAATGACGATATCTTGCGTTGCCGAGGCAAAACCAAGGGCAACGGCGGCAAAGGCCATCATGGTCAGGTTCTGGGCTGGATCGGTAAAGCCCATCCACAAGATAGCACCGATGATGCCGGTCTGGGCGATGATCAGCCAGCTGCGGCGTCGTCCCAACAAACCGTACAACACAGGAAAAGGCAGACGGTCTATCAGCGGCGCCCAGACGAATTTGAACGAATAGCCAAGGGCGGCCCAACTGAAATAGGTGACGGTGGATCGTTCAACCCCGGCTTCACGCAGCCAGATCGACAGGGTTGAAAAGATCAGCAGGATCGGAATCCCGGCCGATAATCCCATGAACAGCATGGTAATCACGCGCGGATGGACAAAGGCGCGAAATGAGTCCCCCCAGCTTTGCAAGGCGGTGTTGTGCATGGATTTTCCCCGTCTGAATGCCATCTTGGCCGAAAGTATGTGAAACAGGTTAAAGAAAGCCGAAACCGCGTGGCATGACAGATTTCAGGTTAGAGCAGTTAAAAAGCAAAAGGCCGACCCGGATGGGTCGACCTTTTGTCGAAATGGTATGCTTTATCGATCCAAACCGATGACGCGGTTTAGGAGTCCGATTTGCGGCTTTCGCGTTTACGGATGTTCGGATCGAGGTGCAGCTTGCGAATACGAATGCTTTTCGGGGTTACTTCAACCAGCTCGTCGGTCTGGATGTAAGCCAAAGCTTCTTCCAGACTCATCCGGCGCGGCGGGGTCAGCGTGATGGCATCGTCCTTGCCCGAGGCACGAACGTTGGTCAGCTTCTTGCCTTTGAGGATGTTGACTTCAAGGTCGTTGCTACGGTTGTGTTCGCCAATGACCATGCCTTCATAGACGCGCGCACCCGGTTCGATGAACATCATGCCGCGGTCTTCAAGACCCCAAAGGGCATAGGCAACCGCATCGCCCTGATCGTTCGAAATCAGAACGCCGTTACGACGACCAGCAATTGCACCTTTGACCGGACCATAGGAATGGAACACACGGTTCATGACGCCGGTACCACGGGTATCGGTCAGGAATTCACCATGGTAACCAATCAGGCCACGTGACGGGGCGGTAAACAGGATACGGGTCTTGCCACCACCAGAAGCACGCATATCGGTCATTTCGGCTTTGCGCAGGCTCATCTTTTCAACGACGGAACCGGCAAATTCTTCATCAACGTCAACCTGGACTTCTTCGAACGGCTCGGACATTACGCCGTCGATTTCCTTGATCAGAACGCGCGGACGCGAGATCGACAATTCGAAGCCTTCGCGACGCATGGTTTCGATCAGAACGCCAAGCTGCAATTCACCACGACCGGCAACTTCGAACGCATCCTTGTCCGCGGTTTCGGTCAGCTGAATGGCGATGTTGCCTTCAACTTCACGTTCCAGACGGGCACGGATAATACGCGAGGTAACCTTGTCGCCTTCCTGACCGGCGAGCGGCGAGTTGTTGACCGAGAAGGTCATGGCAAGGGTCGGCGGATCAATCGGCTGGCTTTTGATTGCAATATTGACTTCTGGCGAGCAGATGGTGTCAGCCACGGTTGCATCGGTCAGACCAGCAATCGCGATGATGTCACCGGCCTGGGCTTCTTCCTGCGGCACACGGTCAAGACCGCGGAAACCCATCAGTTTCGACAAACGACCGGTTTCAACCGTGCCATCGCCGCGCAGAACCTTAACCGGCATGTTCAGTTTTGCTCGACCCTGTGCAACACGACCGGTCAGGATACGACCGAGGAAGTTATCGGCATGCAGCATGGTTGCGATCATCGCAAACGGTGCGTCGGCAACAGCAGACGGGGCCGGAACATAGCTGAGGATCAGCTCCATCAGCGGGGTCAGGTTTTCTTTCGGACCTTCCGGGGCTTCTGCTGCCCAGCCATCACGGCCGGATGCATAAAGAACCGGGAAGTCGAGTTGTGCTTCGTTGGCTTCAAGCGAGACGAATAGATCGAAAATTTCGTCGAGAACTTCTTCGGCGCGCTGATCGGGACGGTCAATCTTGTTGATGATCACGATCGGCTTCAGGCCAAGCTTCAAGGCTTTGCCGAGCACGAATTTGGTCTGTGGCATCGGGCCTTCGGCCGAGTCAACCAGCAAGACAACACCGTCAACCATGGACAGAATACGTTCGACTTCACCACCGAAATCGGCGTGGCCCGGGGTATCAACGATGTTGATACGGGTTTCGCCCCATTGAATGGCTGTCGGTTTCGCCATGATCGTGATACCGCGTTCGCGTTCCAGATCATTGCTGTCCATGGCGCGTTCATCAACGCGCTGGTTGTCACGGTAAACACCGGACTGACGGAACATCGAGTCAACCAGGGTTGTTTTCCCGTGGTCAACGTGGGCGATAATGGCGATATTGCGCAAATTCATTGGCGCGGACTCCAGAATAAAAATGCCGCGCGCCGGGGTGGACCCTTGCGCATCGGTCAGTAAAAGTTTCAAAGGCCAGTAGATATTCAGCCGCCTCGGGATTTTATCGCCCGGTCGGCAAGGTCAAATCCGCGCAATTTGCGCAGTACTGCACATGCTGAATGTTTACTGGCCCAAAAGATAAATTGCAGCCTGGCTCGAAAGCCGCCCTGTCATATCCAATGTCGAGGCGAAAGACCAGCCTCGTGCATGCCATGCGGGGTTGATTTTTATGCAATGTCGGGTTCTTGCGCTATTAACTGGACAAAGTCAATCTTTGTGTGCGTTGCAAAACCGCAGAATGCCGCGATTTGGTGCAAAACAAACGGGACAGCAAACAAATGTTGCTGTCCCGTGAAATTTATCGGTGATCTGTGGTTTAAGGATCTAGATCGTGTCTGCAACCAGTTCCTTGAGATCCGTATCCGGGCGCGCCCCCATATGCGAAATGACTTCGGCGGCACAGATTGACCCAAGACGACCACAAGTCGCAAGGTCATGTCCCTTGGTATAACCATACAGGAAGCCTGATGCGAACAGATCGCCGGCACCCGTGGTATCAACCACACGTGCAACCGGTTCGGCGTCAACAGTGATCACTTCGTTATCTGAAACGATGACCGAACCCTTTTCGCTGCGGGTCAGGGCCGCGACTTTGCAATGGTTGCGGACTTCGGCAAGAGCTTTTTCAAAGGTATCGACTTCGTAAAGCGATTTGATCTCGTCTTCGTTGGCAAACAGGACGTCGATATGATTGTGGACCAGATCGCGGAATGACTCGCGGTGACGATCAACACAGAAGGAATCAGACAGGCTGATTGATACCTGACGGCCAGCTTCGTGGGCGATCTTGGCGGCCTTGATAAAGGCTTCTTTGGCGTCGGGGCGATCCCAAAGATAACCTTCCATATAAATGATCTTGGCCGATGTGATCAGATCGGCATCGATATCGTCCGGGCCAAGTTCGGTACAGGCGCCCAAAAAGGTGTTCATGGTACGATGCCCGTCCGGGGTGACAAAGATCAGGCAGCGCGCGGTCGGGGCACCTGTTGTCGTCGGGGCAGAGTTAAAGGAAACACCAATGGCGCGCATATCGTGGCTGAAAACCTCGCCAAGCTGATCGTTGCGCACCTTGCCGATATAGGCACCCTTGCCGCCAAGAGCTGCAATGCCGGCCATCGTGTTGCCAGCCGAGCCACCAGACATTTCAAGGCCGGGGCCCATTTGCGCATACAGGCTGTCGGCGGTTTCCGCATCGATCAGGGTCATGGCGTTCTTAACAAGGTTCAGACGGGTAAGGTCTTCTTCCTTGCAGTGGGAAAGAACGTCGACAATGGCATTGCCGATACCGACGACATCGACTTTGGTGTCACTCATAGGCTTGGTTTTCCTGCGCTTTTTTCAGATATGGCCGGTCTGGCAAGATACGCATGTGTTTTGTAATGCGAGTTCGCGCCAGAAAGATCGAAATGCTTTGGTCGCGGAGTATAGACAATGAAAATCGGCACGCAAGCACTGCGACTGTTTCGAGTCCGGTCTTTTAACCGGGTGTTAAGACTATAAAAAACTGCGTTTGCAGTTTTTTGAGCCGAAAGACATCACGCTTTCGATCTGAACGACGGCAAATCGATGAGTGGTTTTTTACATTTGACCGGGGGTGCCTTGTGGAAGATTCCGTAAACCCCGGAAAACCGGGCTTTTGGCCCGAGAGGGGGATGATTGTGATCTGTTTTTACCTTCGGATGGCCCTATCTGATATTTGTGAATGTTTTTAGGCCTAAAATACGACTTAGATATTTTTAGATATGTTTAATGTTGTAAAATTGATGATTTTTAATGGGGGTGAATATCAGACAAACTGGTATGTCTTTGATTAGGGTTATTAAATATTATCAATTAATTCAATTCTAAGCAATATTCATTGATCGTATATCGCAAAATGCGTTATATCTACAAAGTCCGCAATATGGGGTGTTTAAGCCGAAAAACCCTAGGCCGGATCCTTTGAAGGGCCCGGTTTGGTGACGTCCCGTACTGGATTGGGAGCGTGATCAAGATCAGGATTTTTTGATCGGATCGGGTAAAGCTGGACCGGTGCGTTGTTGATTTGTGGATCAACCGGTTCTTTTGCCGTGATCAAGACCGGATGGCCAAGACGTTCGCGTAATTCATCGATCACAGCACTGATTCGGGCCTGATGCATCGGGTCTTTGCATAATTTGACGAATTGCGTGAAGGCATGCAGTGCCTTTTCATCTTCGTTCAGGCGGGCATAAAGCGCACCAAGCTGATGCCAAAGCCCATCATGATCCGGTGCGATCAGCAAGCTGTTGTCGATAATCCGCGCCGCAAGGGCCAATTCGCCCTGACGCAGGGCGCGGACTTTTATATTGTTTTGAAGTCGTAACAATATTGCAATGTCTGATGCTTCGCGATAGTGACTTGGCTGCAATTCGGCGTCCAGCCCGTGAAATGCCTTTAACAATTCACGGAGTTCGGCTGACTCCAGGGTGATGCCGCCATGAAAGGGGTCAATTATTTGGCGCGCCCCGCCTGATTGCAGCCGCAACAGGAAGTGACCGGGAAAATCAATGCCGGTGATTTCAATCTGGCAGCGTCGTGCTGCGTGGACATATATCAGGGCCAGTGCGACAGGCAATCCGCGTTTGCGGTCGATGACCGACATCAGGTCGGCATTGGCCATATTGTCGTAATTGTCGGCGTCCCCCTGGAAACCGTATGTGCCGGGGATTACGTCCTGCAGGACCTGAACAATGATATCGACGGGTGGATGACGGGGATCGGTAATTTCGATATCGGCCAGATGGGCGGCAATCTTGTTGCGGACGTCGTTGGAAAGGGCGTCAAGCAATTCGATATAGGGGGCGATGTCGCGACCGGGATCATTTAACCGGGCAAAGCGAAGGGCGGCTTCGGCGGCGGTTGCGTCGGGATGCTGACCTGTGCCGTAGTCGACAAGCCATTGGCGATCATTCGCAGGAATGTCTTTTTGCCGATCAATGATAATTTTCAGGTCCTCTGACGTTCTGGATCGTCTTTCATTCGAACATGACTGACGACGCGCCTGACATAACTGGTGCCTCGCGCATGGGCGACAACCAGATCGCGTTCGTGCTCGTTCTGGGCGATGCCCATGATATGCACGGTGCCATCAATGGTTTCGATACTGTAGTTAATCGCATAGATGTCGGTGTCAAACATCAGTGCGGTTTTAATCCGCGTGGTAATCAAAAGATCACTGGCACTGTCCATCAGGCTGGGACCAGTGCCGACTTCAACCTCGTTGATGACGCGATTGACGCCACCGACTTGCCAGGTCAGCTCGACGGCTTTTAGCTCGTCCCCGGTATTTTCGACCCGACCGGCAAGAAGAACTTCGCCTTCGAGCACTTCGATCTCGATCTGGCGGAACAGGTTTTCATCCTCGGACAGGAATTTTTGCCAAATTTCGGCCGTGATGGTTGTATCGCTTACCGCACCGCCAAACCCGCGCTCCTGCAAAGCCGCGACACCGGCTGTCGCACCGGCACCAATCGCCAGTGATGTGCAGCCTGACAGCGGAAAGATGGCCAAACTCGCCAGAATAGCAAGGGTCGGCCCCGTCTGTGCGCAATAATGTCTGACTTTAACGATACGGCCGGTTATCCGCCGTAAAACGCTTGATAGTGACGTCATTAATCGGTTTCTCGCCCCGAATTCCCTCAAACTTACCAGTTCCAATATGGGGGCTGTCTATTAAGGAGTTTTAAAACTGAAGCCGATTTGGGACGATTAATGACTTTTTTCGCATGTGAGTTCGGCCCAACGGCCCGGTGTAACACCAAAGGCCCGTTTGAAATGCCGGTTTAAGTGGCTTTGATCGGCAAAACCGGTATCCCCGGCAATATCGACCAGGGGATGATTTTGTGCGATCAGCACGCGGGCCTTTTGCAGGCGACGCATCATCAGATAGCGATAGGGTGTTGTGGCAAAGCAGGCCCGGAATTGCCGGATCAGGCGATAACGATCAAGTCCGGTAACGTCTTCAAGCTCGCGCGATTGTACGGGTCGGTCAAAATGGGCTTCCAGATATTGTCGCGCCCGTTCCATGCGATCTATTGCCAGTAATCCACTGGGTTTAACCGGGCCATTGGCATGACGGGCAAGGCCCTCGGCGATATCGGAAATGAACTGATCTAGCAGCAGCGGATCGACATTTTGATCAAGATGGGACAACACGGACGCAAGTGTTGCTGCAAGTTTGGGATCAGAAACCACCGGATTGGTTACAAAGGGAAGCGATGCCATATCGGAACCAAGCCCGCGCCGAAGCACGGCAGGTTCAAGATACAGCATGCGATAGCGCAGGCCGTCATCGGTACCAGCCCCGCCATCATGAAGTTCATCGGGATGAAGGACGATCACATTGCCCGGCTGGCTGACACGCGACGATCCGCGATAGTTAAAGGTTTGAATGCCTTGCAAGGTGATGCCAAGCGCATAGGTGTCGTGACGGTGCGGGGTAAACATATTGCCAAAAAAACTGGCTTCCATCCGTTCGATCCCCGGCAAGGAAGGGGCGGCAATAAACCGTTCACGCGGCTTGCACAAACGTTCAAGACCGTCGGCCGTGGTTTCGTTTAAAGCATTTGGCATCTTTGCTTATCCCCGATAACCCGACACCCATAACCAACGGATGCCCCGATGTTTGATACCAAAGTCGCCATTGTTTTGCGTAACGATCTTGAAAGCTGGCAATCCTTGAATGTGACCGCCTTTTTAATAAGCGGCATCGTCGCACAGTTCCCCGATATTATCGGCGAAACCTATATTGATCGCGACAAGAATATCTATAACCCGCTGTCGCGCCAACCAGCCATCGTATTGGCCGCCGATTCGGCAACAATGGGAAAAATCCACCGTCGTGCACTTGAGCGCGGTGTTACCGCTTCGCTTTATGTCGAAGAAATGTTTGCCACCGGCCATGATGCGGCCAATCGAGAGGTGTTTGGCCAGTTTTCCCCCGATGATGCCAAGGTTGTTGGAATTGCGCTTCGGGCGGAAAAACGTGTGGCGGACAAGATCACCAAGGGTGCCAAAATGCACCCATAGGATCATGTTCGTGGGGATTAGTTTCGGGCCATCCAGGCATTTTTCAGGTGATGAATACGGAAAATATTGCTGATGGCCATGATATCGAAACGCAGATCACCCTGATGATTAATCCGGGCGGCAAAGGATGCAAGGGCACGTGCGATACGCTGTTGCTGTTTGGGACGTAGTGCATGAAGGGCATCATGCAGATTACCGCGGTTTTTGACCTCGATCGCGGCAATCAGGGTGCCCTTTTTGGCGATGATATCGATTTCGCCAACCGGGCAGCGATAGCGCATTGCAAGAATTCGATAGCCACATAATCGCAGCCAAAGTGCGCAAATCCATTCCGCCCGGCGCCCGGCGCGTTCCGCCTTTTTGCGATCATTTTGCCGTGTGTTGCGGATTTTGACGATCTTGCGGGGGAATGCCATGGGTTTTATTCCCCGGTCTGTTTGGCCAGTTCCAGCGCCCGGTTATAAAGATCGCGCTTTTTAAGCCCGGTTTCCTTGGCAAGCTGATCGGCAGCTTCCTTGGTGCGCAGGGTTTTCAAAAGCTCGGTCAGGCGGGCATCGATATCATCGGCATCGGGTTCGGTATTATTTTCCGGCGCGGGCCCGACAATAACAACGACTTCGCCCTTGGGCGCACCTTGTTCGGCATAATGGGCGGCCAGATTGCCAAGGGTGTCGGTGCGGACTTCTTCAAACATCTTGGTCAGTTCACGGGTGACGGCGGCTTCGCGCGCATCGCCAAGCATTTCGGCCATATCGGCCAGACTGCTGGCCAGACGTTTGGGGCTTTCAAGGAAAATCAGGGTACCCGGAATCGGGGCAAAGCGTGCCAATTCCTTTTTGCGTGCTGATGTTTTAGGCGGTAAAAACCCGGCATAAAAGAAATGATCGCTAGGCAGGCCCGATAAGATCAGCGCAACAATGGGCGATGACGCCCCCGGGGCGGCGGTGACCATAAAGCCCTCGGCCTTGCAATCACGCACCAGTTTATAGCCGGGATCGTTGATCAGGGGGGTTCCGGCATCGGAAATCAGGGCAAGTCCCTGACCCTTGGCCAGACGATCCATGATTTCCGGGCGCATTTTCGCAGCATTATGTTCGTGATAGGCGATGCGCTTGGTCTTTACCCCATACCGCGACAGCAATTTGCCCGAGGTTCTTGTGTCTTCGCACAGAATAATATCGGCGCGCTTAAGGATATCGAGTGCCCGAAACGTAATATCGCCCAAATTACCGATTGGAGTAGCGACAAGATAAAGTCCCGATGAAAGCGGCAATAGCTTTTCATCTGGTTTACTTGCGCGCGGGCTCGCATTACCCTGCGTGCGAAACGAGTTATCGGGAGGTGAGATTGGGTTTTCCGACACGTCATCCGTTGCAGGATCAGGACGGGAGTTTGGCATGGTGCCGGGTCGCGCGCCGGACGGCATCTGTATTGGTCCTCTCAATAGGGCTGAGCGCATGTAATGCGACCACGAGTATCACGGACCTGTTTGGCATGCAACGGGACGGGGCGCCGGTTGAAACGGCGAATACCCCGGCAAATGACCCGACACGGGCCCCCGATCAGGGGCTTATACCCGATGCCAATCCGTGGCCAAGCACGAGCGCCCTGCCCGAGGGCGAAGGCCAGGAATTGCTGACGCTTTATAATGACGATGCGGCAATTAATGAAAAGCGGGTGGCCTTGTTGCTGCCGCTTTCGGGTCCGAACGAGGAACTTGGCCGGGCGATGCGCCATGCGGCTGAACTGGCAATGTTTGATATTGCCGGGGATGATTTCGTTTTGATGCCGATTGATACCGCCGGGACTTATCAAGGCGGGCAGGCGGCGGCTCGTCAGGCGGTTGATTCGGGTGCGAAAATGATCCTGGGTCCGCTTTTTGCCGAATCGGTCAGTGGTGCCAGCGAAGTGGCCAAAGCAGCCGGTGTGCCGGTGATTGCGTTTTCGAATAACCAACGCGTTGCAGAAGGCGGTGTGTGGGTGAACGGCTTTGTGCCCGAAGATCAGATTGCCCGTGCCGCGGGTTATGCCACGACACAGGGAAAGTATCGTTTTGCAGCGCTTTTGCCGCAAAATGATTATGGCCGACAGATTGCCGGATCACTGCAAAGTGTTGTGTCGCGCGTTGGCGGCAATCTTGGGCGGGTAGCATTTTATGCGCCGGGATCGGAAAACCTTGAAAAGACGATCCGCGAATTCGCCAATTACGATGCCCGCCGGGCAAATCTGCGGGCGCGCAAGCGCGAATTGGAAGCCGATGGATCGTCTGCATCCCAGCGTGCGCTAAAACGTCTTGAAGGGCTTGATACACTTGGTGAACTTGATTTCGACGCGCTGATCCTGCCCGCGACGGGCGGCGAGTTACGCCAGGTTTCTGCCCTTTTGTCGTATTTCGATGTTGATGCCGCACAGGTTCAGTTTATCGGAACCTTTGGCTGGAACGATCCGGGCCTGTTTGCTGAACCGGCTTTGAAAGGTGGAATTTTTGCTGCCCCTGATCCGGAAAACTGGAAACTGTTTTCTGATCGGTTCAAGCGGACCTTTGGCGAACAGCCACCGCGGATTTCAAGTTTGGCCTATGACAGTACCGCCCTTGCGGCACTATTGTCGCGTGATGGGGCTGATATGTCACGTGATGCGGTGACCAATCCAAACGGATTTGTTGGTGTGGACGGGATTTTCCGTCTGACCACACAGGGACGTTCGGAACGCGGCTATGCCGTGATGCAAATTCAGCCCGACGGGGCAAAGGTTGTTGCCCCGGCCCCGGCAGTGTTTGATCAGGTTTTCTAGTAACTGTCGAAATGCCGGAATAATGATATCAAACGCCCGCCGAGTTATGCTTCGGCGGGCGTTTTGTCTTTGAAATTGCACAGGTCATTAACGATGCAGTCGCCACAGCGCGGTTTGCGTGCCTTGCAAATATAGCGTCCATGCAGGATCAGCCAATGATGGGCGTGGGTCATGAAACGGGACGGGATTTTTTTCAGAAGCCCCTTTTCAACGGCCAGCACGTTCTTGCCGTTCGCCATACCCGTGCGGTTACCCAGCCGAAAGATATGGGTGTCAACCGCCATGGTATGTTCGCCCCAGGCAATGTTGCGCACCACATTGGCCGTTTTGCGCCCGACACCGGGCAGTTCTTCAAGCGCGTCCTGATCGTTGGGAACAACGCCGTTATGCTTTTCGACAAGGATTTTCGCTGCTGCCATGACGTTCTTGGCTTTGCCACGATACAGACCGATGGTCTTGATGTGACCAATCAGGGCCTCTTCACCAAGATCAAGCATATCCTGCGGGGTTTCAACGATCTGGAACAGTTTTTTGGTCGCCTTGTTCACCCCGACATCGGTCGCTTGCGCCGACAGGGCGACAGCGACCAAAAGCGTATAGGGATTGGTGTAGTCAAGTTCCCCTTTCGGTTCCGGATCGGCATCCGAAAGACGCTGAAAAAACTCTTCTACGGCGGCTTTGCTCATCGGGCGGGACATGGCTGAATACCTGGGATATTTGTCATTGCGTGGGTGCCGCATTTTGCGGTCAATTCCGGGATGCTGGCGTCCGCATTGCGGCCATCCCTGATGTGATCTTATATGCTTGGCATATATAAACTGCCAATCCGCAAAGGTCGAATTTTGATTGCGGCGGAACTGGAAGCGTTCCAGAATTGATTGATTGGAAACGCCTGCAAACCGGTCAATTGCCATGCCAGCCGTCCCAAGAGCCGAAAAACCGATATTTCGCATCGATTTGCATCCGCCGCGTTCGTTAAGCGGGCGGGCAGCGCGCAATATTGTTATTTTGCTGGCGTGTGCGACGTCGATCATCGGTTTGATTTTTTGGGCGGTGGGGGCTTGGCCGGTGGTCGGGTTCCTTGGTGTTGACGTGGTGCTGCTGGCGCTGGCGTTTTATTTTAGTTTTCGTGCTGCGCGGGCCGGGGAGCAGATCGAGCTTCGTCAGGGCAATTTGCGGGTTACCCGCATATCGGCGCATGGGGTCCGGCAGGAGTTCGATTTTCAGCCTTATTGGCTTCAGGTTGTGCTGGAACGTGGTGAAGATGATCAATGCCAACTTTATTTGCGCTCACATGGCAAACGTTTCGAGATCGGTGGTTTTTTGGGGGCGGATGAAAAAACCGATCTTGCCGGAAAGCTTGATCAACTGTTGCGCAAGGCACGTTGTTGCCCCGATCCGCAAACGGTGTGATTGTGATCCGATCCCGGTTTTGTGCCGATTTTTACCTGATTTCAGAGCGTTTTTCCGTATCGGCAACCCCGATATGCTTTGTGTGAATTCAATGGGGTTTCATCCCAAAAAGCATCTGGAAAGATACAAATTTTGCCGTGAAACCGGTTGCGGAAACGCTTCTGGACACCGATTTAGGCGTTTAACGGTGAAATTCACCCCTGATTCCTTATTTTCACCGCTTGCGAGTTTTTGATGACTTTCATATATAGGTGCGCGGGGCAGTTACCCCGTGAATTTTAAGATGACGACAACCATTGGTCCCAGGAGGTCCTGCGCAGCGCTTAGATCGTGAAGGCTGCGGGACGGACCGGCCGCTAAAAGAGGAACTTACTATGGGTAAGATTATTGGTATTGACCTTGGCACCACCAACTCCTGTGTCGCAGTCATGGACGGCAAAGAAGGCCGTGTGATTGAGAACAGCGAAGGTGCACGTACGACCCCGTCAATGGTCGCTTTCACCAGCGACGGTGAGCGTCTTGTTGGCCAGCCGGCAAAACGCCAGGCTGTGACCAACCCGGAAAACACCCTGTTTGCTATTAAACGTTTGATCGGTCGTCGTTACGGCGACGCCGAAGTCGAGAAGGATAAAGACCTCGTCCCGTATAAAATCATTTCCGGTGAAAACGGTGATGCATGGGTTGAAGTCAACGGCGAGAAAATGGCACCGAGCCAGATTGCCGCGATGGTTCTTCAGAAAATGAAAGAAACTGCCGAAGCCCATCTGGGCGAGCCGGTTACCGAAGCGGTGATCACGGTTCCGGCATACTTCAATGATAGCCAGCGTCAGGCAACCAAGGATGCCGGTAAAATTGCCGGTCTTGAAGTCAAACGCATCATCAACGAGCCGACGGCTGCTGCCTTGGCCTATGGCCTGGACAAGAAAGAAGCTGGCACCGTGGTCGTTTATGACCTTGGTGGCGGTACGTTTGACGTGTCGGTTCTTGAAATTGGCGACGGTGTTTTTGAAGTTAAATCGACCAATGGCGATACTTTCCTTGGCGGTGAAGACTTCGATAAAACCATCATCGATTACCTTGCTGACGAGTTCAAAAAAGAACAGCAGATTGATCT
The DNA here is from genome assembly GCF_002115745.1 of Thalassospira alkalitolerans. Lineage (GTDB taxonomy): Bacteria > Pseudomonadota > Alphaproteobacteria > Rhodospirillales > Thalassospiraceae > Thalassospira > Thalassospira alkalitolerans. The sequence continues at coordinate 232,687 of NZ_JFKB01000001.1, read as the reverse complement.
TCGCAAGGACCGTCTGGCCCTGCAGCGCCTGAAAGAAGCCGCTGAGAAAGCCAAGATCGAACTGTCGTCTTCGATGCAGACCGATGTCAACCTGCCGTTTATTACCGCAGATGCATCGGGTCCGAAGCACTTGAACATCAAATTGTCGCGCGCCAAACTTGAAGGTCTGGTTGGTGATTTGATCGAACGCACCATGATCCCGTGCAAAGCCGCATTGAAAGATGCTGGCATCACGGCGGGCGAGATCGATGACGTTATTCTGGTCGGCGGCATGACCCGTATGCCGAAGGTTCAGGAGCGCGTTAAAGAGTTCTTTGGTCGTGAGCCGCATAAGGGTGTGAACCCGGATGAAGTGGTTGCCCTTGGTGCTGCCATTCAGGGTGGTGTTCTTCAGGGTGACGTCAAAGACGTTCTGTTGCTTGATGTGACGCCACTGTCGCTGGGGATTGAAACCCTTGGCGGTGTGTTCACCCGACTGATCGACCGTAACACCACGATCCCGACTCGCAAGTCGCAGACGTTTTCGACCGCAGAAGACAACCAGACGGCTGTGACCATCCGTGTCTTCCAGGGCGAACGTGAAATGGCAGCGGACAACAAGATGCTGGGCCAGTTTGATTTGGTTGGTATCCCGCCGGCACCGCGCGGTGTTCCGCAGATCGAAGTAACCTTTGACATTGATGCCAACGGTATCGTCAACGTGTCGGCCAAAGATAAGGCGACCAACAAGGAACAGCAGATCCGTATTCAGGCATCTGGTGGTCTTGGCGATGACGAGATCGAAAAAATGGTCAAGGATGCCGAAGCCAATGCCGATGCTGATAAAAAGCGCAAGGCACTGGTCGAGGCCCGTAACCAGGCTGAAGCCGTCATTCATTCGACTGAGAAAAACCTTGCCGAGCATGGTGACAAGGTCGATGACGCGACAAAATCGATGATCGAAGACGCCTTGTCGGCAGTCAAAGAAGCCAAAGATGGTGAAGAGCCGGAAGCGATCACTGAAAAGGTCAACGAACTTCAGCAGGCTGCAATGAAACTTGGCGAAGCCATGTATCAGGCACAGCAGGAAGAAGCCGCTGGCGAAGGTGAAGCCGCTGACGCATCTGCACAGGCTGATGACGGTGTTGTTGATGCCGACTTCGAAGAAGTCGATGACAGCAAAAAAGACAAGTAAGACGACCGGTGCGGTCGTCTTGAACGCCGCCCTGTAAAACGGATACGGGCCGTTCCGAACGCATGTTTATTGCCGGAACGGCCCAGCCGTATTTTCGGAGTTACAGATGGCGAAAGAAGATTATTACGAGCTGTTGGGTGTTGGCAAAGATGCCGATGCTGCGACGCTCAAAAGTGCCTATCGCAAACAGGCGATGAAGTATCATCCTGATAAGAACCCGGGTGATGCCGAGGCCGAAGTTAAATTCAAGCAAGTCAACGAAGCCTATGAAGTCTTAAAAGACCAGGAAAAGCGTGCGGCCTATGACCGGTTCGGGCATGCTGCCTTTGAACAGGGCGGACCCGGCGGTGGTGGCGGTTTCGGTGGCGGCGGCTTTGGTGGCGGCGGTTTTTCTGATGTCTTTGACGAGATTTTTGGCGCCATGGGCGGTGGCCGTCGCGGCGGTGGTGGATCATCACGCGGTGCTGACCTGCGTTATAATATGGCGATCTCGCTTGAAGAAGCATTCGAAGGTAAAAAGGCCGAGCTTACAATTCCCGGGTCTGTTGCCTGTGATGAATGTCATGGCAGTGGGGCCGAAGCCGGATCACAGCCAGTTACCTGCCCGACCTGTAATGGCCATGGTAAAGTGCGCGCCCAGCAGGGCTTCTTTACGATTGAACGGACTTGTCCAAGCTGTCATGGCAAAGGCAAGATTATCAAGAATCCGTGCAAATCCTGTCATGGGGTTGGTCGTGTCGAACAGGAAAAGACCCTGTCGGTTACAATTCCGGCCGGGGTCGAGGACGGCACGCGCATTCGTTTGGCTGGTGAAGGCGAAGCGGGCGCAAATGGGGCGCCTGCGGGGGATCTGTATATCTTCCTTGATATCCAGAACCATCGCTTTTTCCAGCGCGATGGGGCGAACCTGTATTGCCGGATTCCGATCCCGATGAGCAAAGCGGCCCTTGGCGGTACCATCGAGGTGCCAACGATCGAGGGAACGCGCACCCGGATCAACATCCCCGAAGGCACGCAATCGGGTCAGCAATTGCGTCTGCGCAGCAAGGGCATGACCATTTTGCGGTCACAAGCGCGCGGTGACATGTTTGTTGAAATCAGTGTTGAAACCCCGGTCCGACTGACCGAACGGCAAAAAGAGCTGTTAGAGGAATTCGACGAGATTTCACGCAAGGAAGGCAGCAACCCGGAAAGTGAAGGGTTCTTTTCCAAGATGAAGGAAATCTGGAAAGACCTGACGGACTAGGCGTTCTGCCAAATTGTTCCTGTTTGGGAATATGACGATGTTTGACCCCGCTCCGTTACCCGGAGCGGGGTTTTTCATTGATGGGATTGTTTGGCCAAGGGTGGTTTTTGACAAAATCGATGAAGGCGCGCAATGGTGTGGGCACCAGACGGCGACCGGGGTAATAAAGCTTGGGACCTGAAAATTGCGGCCACCAATCCTTGAGAACCGGTATAAGTGCCCCGCTTTCAAAATAGGGTTGAAGCCAGTCTTCGAACAAATAGATGATGCCCGTGCCGGCACAGGCGGCATCAACGGCAAGATCGGTACCGCCGCCCGGGCGGATGATAAGCGGGCCGGTGGGATCGATTTCAAGGTTTTCATCACCGCGTTCGAATTCCCAAGCGTGCATTGCACCGCTGGCAAAGCGACCCCGCAGGCAGGCATGCGTCAGAAGGTCGCGGGGATGTTCGGGCATTTCATGTTCTGCCAGATATTGTGGCGACGCGGCCGCTGCAAAGCGTTGTGTCCGGGGGCCGATGGGAACGGCGATCATGTCCTGTTCAAGACGTTCGTCATAGCGGATGCCGGCATCGCAGCCTTCGGCCAGCACATCGACAAAGCTTTCTTCGGTGATTATTTCGACCCGGATATCGGGATAGGCGACAAGGAAAGGTGGAATGATACGGGGTAAGGCAAGGCGGGCAGCACTGACCGGCACGTTCAGTTTCAGGTTGCCTGCCGGACGATCGCGGAAGCTGTTGACCACATCAAGTGCCAGTTCCATTTCATCAAGGGCAGGCGAAAGCCGTTTTAGCAACCCATCCCCCGCCTCGGTCAGGGCCACACTGCGGGTGTTCCGGTTGAACAGCCGCACGCCGAGCCGCGCTTCAAGACGCCGGACCTGTTCGCTTAGGCGTGATGCGCTGCCGCCGCTCAGTCGGGCTCCTTCGCGGAAACCACCGGCGCGGGCCACGGTGACAAAGGCTGTGATATCGCCAAGATCAAGTTTCATTGTTCTGTATTCCGTACAGACTGTTCTAATTGTGCTGTATTGCCGATCAAACCAGTAGCGCCTAACTTCTGTTCACACAATGGATGCCACGCATTACAGGAGATTTCCCATGTCCAATATTGAACAGGCCGGTACATACACCCTTGGTGATTTTACGGTAAACCGCATGGGCTATGGCGCGATGCAGCTTGCCGGGCCGGGCGTGTTTGGCCCGCCGAAAGACCGTGACGGTGCAATTTCTGTTTTACGTGCTGTGATCGAGGCCGGGGTTAATCATATCGACACCAGCGATTTTTACGGTCCGCATATCACCAACCAGCTGATCCACGAGGCGCTTCATCCCTATAAGGATGATTTGGTTCTTGTGACCAAAATCAGCGCCCGGCGCGGTGATGATGGATCGTGGATTCCGGCGATGGCACCCGAAGAATTGACCCGTGCGGTGCATGATAATTTGCGTAATCTGGGTCTTGATGTGCTTGATGTCGTCAATTTCCGCTCTATGCATGGTCTTCATGGACCTGCTGAAGGATCGATTGAAGAACAGCTTTCGGTTCTGGCCGAATTGCAGCATCAGGGATTGATACGCCATATCGGGTTGTCCAATGTCACGCCAAGCCAGATCGCGGAAGGCCGCCGGATTTGCGATATTGTCTGTGTGCAAAATCAGTACAACCTTGCCCATCGTGCAGATGATGCACTGGTTGACGGCCTTGCCGCCGATGGAATTGCCTATGTGCCGTTTTTCCCGTTGGGCGGTTTTTCCCCGTTACAGTCCGAAACCCTTTCACAGGTCGCGAAGTGCCTTGATACAACGCCGATGCAGGTTGCTCTTGCCTGGCTGTTGCAGCGGTCCCCCAATATTTTACTGATACCGGGCACATCGTCATGTGATCATCTGACACAGAACTTGGCGGCGGCGGAGTTGATCCTGCCTGTTGATGCAATTGCCGAACTTGACGGGATTGCGACGCAACCGGTCACGTGATCTGACAGTCGATCTGATAGTTGATCAGGCAGTCTGATCCTTCATGCATCAAACTGTTAACCCCCCAATTCGGATTATCGGGTTTCGGGGGTTTTTCGGTTTGATTGGTATTGGCCGGAATGCCGGGCGTTGGACTGTATGCAATTGCGTGTTTCCAGTGATTTCATCACGGGGTGGCATGTGTTAAAGCAAGGATATGTTTGAAATTGCTTGCCCGTAGGAGACCGGAAATGAAGATCGGGATTGTTGGATGTGCCGGCCGTATGGGCCGTATGCTGGTGAATGAAACCGCCAAAACCGCCGGATGCGAGGTTGGTGGCGGTACTGATCTGGCCGGGAGTCCGTTTATTGGCAAGGATGTCACCCTGATTGCCGGTCTGGAAGAAAGCGGTGTTTTGGTCGGTGATGATCCACGCGCTTTGTTTGAAGCGGTTGATGCGGTTATCGACTTTACGGCCCCGGCGGCAACGATGAACCATGCCAAATTGGCGGCTGAAACCGGCAAGATCCATGTGATCGGGACAACCGGGCTGTCAAACGACCAAAAGGCGGAGCTGAAAGTTGCGGCAAAGACCGCGACCATCATCTTTGCCCCGAATATGAGCGTCGGTGTCAATCTGGCCTTTGCGTTGGTCGAAAAGGTCGCGGCGATCCTTGATAAGGATACCGCCGATATCGAAATCGTTGAAATGCATCACAAGCACAAGGTTGATGCGCCGTCAGGTACGGCACTTGGCCTTGGTGAAGCGGCGGCAAAAGGCCGTGGCGTTGATCTGGATGCGGTTTCGGTGCGATCACGCGACGGACATACCGGTGCGCGTGAAAACGGCACCATCGGCTTTGCAACGCTACGTGGTGGCGATGTGGTCGGCGATCATACGGTGGTGTTCGCCTGCGAGGGCGAGCGGATCGAAATTACCCATAAAGCATCCTCGCGCGAGGTCTTTGCCAAGGGTGCTGTGCGGGCGGCAAAATGGGCCGAGGGCAAAGCACCGGGCCTGTATTCCATGCGTGATGTGCTGGGGATTTGATTACGCCAAGCACATATTGAATTTAAAGGCCGGTACAGATGCACCGGCCTTTTTCATGCGCTGAATATGGGAAAGCCCAAAGGCCGTTCGTTTGGGTTTCCGGCTTGGCGGCTAGTGCGCGTCCGCCCAGCTATCGCCAATACCGGCGTCCGCAATCAGCGGAACGGAAAGATGTGCGGCATTTTCCATGACGTTGCGGATGGTTTCGATGGCTTTGTCGGCCTCGTCCACCGGGGCTTCAAAGATCAGTTCATCGTGAACTTGAAGCAGCATACGGGTTTTAAGCCCGGCATCGACAAGCGCACCGGGGACCGCGATCATGGCGCGTTTGATGATATCAGCAGCCCCGCCTTGAATCGGCGCGTTGATTGCCGCACGTTCGCCAAAGCTTCGGCGCATGCCGTTTTTATCATTGATCCCGTTAATATGGATGTGGCGACCAAACAGAGTACGGACAAAACCATGCTTTTTGGCAAAATCCTTGGCCTGTTCCATATAGTCGCGGATGCCGGGATAAATCTCGAAATAAGCTTCGATAAAGGCCTTGGCTTCTTTTTGTGGAATACCAAGCTGATTGGCCAGCCCAAAGGCCGAGATGCCATAGATAATGCCGAAATTAATCGCCTTGGCCTTGCGCCGAACCATCGGGTCCATGCCTTCAATCGGCACACCGAATACCTTGGATGCGGTGGCGGCGTGGATATCCTCGCCATTTTTAAATGCTTCGCGCAGGGCGCCGATTTCCGCGACATGGGCCAGCAGGCGTAATTCAATTTGCGAATAATCGGCAGAAATCAGCTTGCAACCCGGTTCCGCGATAAAGGCGGTGCGGATTTTGCGGCCTTCTTCGCTTCGGATTGGAATGTTTTGCAGGTTGGGATCGTTTGACGATAACCGTCCTGTATTCACATTGGTCTGGCCATAGCTTGTATGAACACGGCCAGTTTCCGGGTTAATGTGATTGGCAAGGGCATCGGTGTAAGTGCTTTTAAGTTTTGATAGTTGACGCCATTCCAAAAGCTTGACCGGCAGGTCATGCCCCTGTGCGGCAAGACCTTCAAGCACGTCGGCCCCGGTTTGCCAGGCACCAGTTTTGGTTTTTTTGCCACCCGGCAGGCTCATTTTTTCAAACAGGATTTCGCCAAGCTGTTTGGGGCTGCCAAGGTTAAAGGTTTCGCCGGCCATTTCGTGGATGGTTTCTTCGAGCGCGGCCATGCGTTTGGCAAAGTCATTTGACAGGGATTTTAGCTTTTCGGCATCGATCCTGACGCCCAGCCGTTCCATTTTTGCCAAAACAGGCACCAGCGGGCGATCTAGCGTTTCATAGACGCTGGTCATATGTTCCTGCGCGATGCGCGGCTTTAGCAATCGGTGCAAACGCAGCGTGATATCGGCATCCTCGGCTGCATAATCCACGGCCTTGTCGAGTGGCACCTGATCAAAGGTGATTTGGTTTTTGCCCGACCCGCAAACATCGGAAAATTTGATCGGTTTGTAATCCAGATGCAGGTCCGCCAGTTCGTCCATGCCATGACCGTGGCTGGTGCCATCCAGAACATAGGACAACACCATGGTGTCATCCATCGGGGACACATCAATGCCGTGGCGCGACAGAATGATCATATCGTATTTAAGGTTCTGACCGACTTTAAGGACGCCCCGATCCTGTAAAAGCGGTTTTAACAATGCAATGGCACGATCCAGCGGGATTTGTTTGGGAATATCGCGATCCGCGGGCGTTTCGGCCGTATCGCCGAAATCAAAGCCGCCTTGGGCTTCGCCGCTGCTTTGGTCCGGACCATGTCCAAGCGGGATATAACAACCATTTCCCGGTTCGGTCGAAAGCGAGACGCCGACCAGTTTCGCCTGATGGGCATTCAGTGACGTGGTTTCGGTGTCGACTGCGACGGTTCCGGCATATTCGGCCATTGCAATCCAGTGCTTTAGACGGTCTTCATCCTGCACCAGTTCATATTCGGCCTTTTCGACACTGATATCATTGACACCTGTTCCCGGTTCAACGATGCCGTCGGCATCAACAGAGCCACCGAACTTTGCCTTTAATTTAGAAATCAGTGATTTAAAGCCATGCGTTGATGCAAAACTTAAAAGAACATCCGGATCAGGTTCGCGTAGGCTAAAACCATCAATGGTTTCGACCACGGGTACATCGATTTTAAGGGTCACCAGATGGCGTGAAACACGTGCAAGTTCGGCATTTTCAAGCAGCTTTTCGCGACGTTTGGGTTGTTTGATTTCGCCCGCACGTTCCAGCAAACTGTCAAGATCACCATATTCATCAATCAGTTGTGCTGCTGTTTTAATGCCGATGCCCGGAACACCGGGTACGTTATCAACGGAATCGCCTGCAAGTGCCTGAACATCGATAACTTTGTTTGGCGCAACGCCGAATTTTTCCATGACTTCGGGGGCGCCAATGGTGCGATTCTTCATCGCATCAAACATTTGTACCCGATCGGTCACAAGCTGCATCAAGTCTTTGTCCGAAGACACGATAATAACATCAGAACCTTCGGCTTCGGCCTGACGGGCATAGGTCGCGATCAGATCATCGGCCTCATAGCCTTCAAGTTCGATTGACGGCAGGTTAAAGGCCCGCGTCGCATCGCGGATCAACCCAAATTGCGGGATCAGTTCTTCGGGGGGCGGCGGGCGATGGGCCTTGTAGTCGGGATAGAAATCGTTGCGGAATGTTTTGCCCTTGGTATCGAAGATCACCGCCATATGATCGGGCTTGGTATCTTCGCGCAGTTTCATCAGCATGGTACAAAAGCCATACACCGCATTAACCGGCGTGCCGTCCGGGCTTGTCATCGGCGGCAGGGCGTGGAAAGCCCGGAAAATAAAGCCGGACCCGTCAACCAGCACGACGCGGCGGCGGGGTTGGCCGGCGGATTGAGTGGTGGATGGCGCAGAATCTGTCATGCGTCTAATGCTCATTCATTCATGTGATTTGGTTGGCCGCAGAATGCCCGATCCGGCCAGTGAAGTCGAGTAGGGCGTGGGCGAAAGCGCGAATATATCGTCGATCTTGTCGCTATCTCCTGACAAGGATTTGTCAGGAGATGGTAGCTTTATACGGCATTATATCGATAATGTAACGATATGGCTAAGCAATGACCGAATTCTGACCTTTTATGCCACAGCGTCGCTTTGGACTTACCAGCAGGCGCGGGGGTTGCTATGGTCGATAGCGGTGCAACTTCGCACGCAGATATGGGAGACCCGGTCATTGTCGGCCAAGGAAGCAAAACCGGTTTTCAAGTTGCCAGGTGTCGGGATTGAAACCGTAGAACCGACGCGTGAGTTACATGACAACATGAAGCTCGCGTCTCGGAGTAAAAGGGATAAGAAAGCTGAACGTGTCGCGCGGTCCAATGGTGTTGGCTGGCGCAAGTTCTTTAGCGCGTCTTCCTGGATGCGATTTTTGATTACCTTTGGGGTTTTCGGACTTTTTCTGCACGGGTTGTTTGTGTTTTTCGGGGTTTATGACCGCAATCAGAATCTTCCGGCGGTCGAGCATTTTGTTCTTTTGATCAAGCTCGTGGTGTTTATCGCGTTGATGTATCTGTTTTACGCGATGCTGATGCACTACGGGCCGATTCGCGAAAAGGTGCGCGGGATATTTTTTCTGGCACTCGCACCGGTCGCGGCGGTTTGCATTTTCATGATTTACGGTGGCGGACGTATTTTTGGTAGTTTTCTGCCCGTTTTGCAGTTTCTGACCCTGACCATCGGTGTCGGTGGGTTTTTGCTGTATGTGGTTGGCTATACCTGGGTGGCTGGACGTCAGGTGAAACGTGATACAAACCGCCATGAGCGCACGGAAAAACTCAGAAGCCAGATTGCCGGAACGGCTGTTGGCAATGGCCTGTCATCACGGGCGCGCCCGGATCGTCGGAAAGTCCATAAGGCGGGTAGCCTGCGTTTGCGACACGATGATAACGGGTCGTTTAACGGGGAAACTGACCGTACCAGGCCCAATGTTGCCAGCCGCAAGGCCCGATTGCCCGAAATCTGAGACGGTTGGTTGAATATCGGTTCATGCGTGCATGAACCGTATTTGAGTTTTATTCTGGTCCAAGGGCGATATACGCCGGTCTGCAACCTTAATGTTTAAATTGAAAAACCCGGTAAAACCAGCTGATCAAGCGTGATTTTTCAGAACGACACCCGCCAGATAAAGCGATCCCAAAATTAAAATCCGTTTTGGATTGGCGTAACGCTGTTTTGCCGTTGCCAGTGCATCGTCAAGATCGTCACAGGCATTTGCATTGGCGATATCGGCCTTGATTGCGGCGTTGCGCAATGTTTGGGCGCTATGAACATCATGATCACCGGGAATTGGAATGCCGATGACGGATGCAATATGGGGCGCAAGTGGGTGCAGGAAGGCAACCGGATCGCGGTTATCAAGCATTCCCATGATGACAATCGTGTCGCCCGCCGGTTGGCGTGACAGCCAGTCGGCAATGGCTTCGGCGGCGGCGATGTTATGCCCGCCATCAAGGATCAGCTCGCAGCCATCGGGCAAGGCATCGCAAAGCGGGCCATTTGTCAGTTTTTGAAGCCGCGCGGGCCAGTTTGTCTGTGTAATGCCATTGGCAATGGTTGCCATGTCCGGGCCGGAAATATCAGTCATGCCGGGAATATTGGCATGGCGCACCGCGGTGATGGCGGTTGCGGCATTGATAAACTGATGACGGCCGGGCAGGGATGGTAACGGCAGATCGAATTCTTCGTCGCGGATGCGCAGCGTGAAACCGTTTTCGCGTTCGTTGGTGACGTCGAAACTTGTGATCAGGGGGGTGCCAATATCATTGGCATGACGGGCCAGTGTGTCAAAGGCCTCAAGAGTTTGCGGTGCCAGAACGCACGGCACACCGGGCTTCATGATCCCGGCCTTTTCAAAGGCGATTTTGGCGATGGTATCACCAAGGAAACCTTGATGATCCAGCGAGATCGGGGTGATGATGGTCAGGGCCGGTGTATCAATGACATTTGAGGCGTCAACCCGGCCACCAAGGCCGGTTTCCAGCAAAACAACATCAGCCGGAATGCGGGCATAGGCCAAAAAGGCCGCGGTTTGGGTGATTTCAAAGAAGGTGATTTGTTCACCGGCATTGACCGCTTCGACTTCTTCGAGAAGGTCACATAGCATGTCTTCGCTGATGAGGTCACCGGCCAGACGGATGCGTTCGTGAAAGCGGACAAGATGCGGAGAGGTTGAAGTATGAACGCGAAGATCCGCAGCCTCGTAGATGGCACGCAGATAGGCGAGTGTCGATCCCTTGCCATTGGTGCCAGCCAAATGAATGACCGGCGGCAATTTCAGGTGCGGATTACCCAGCTTGGCAAGCAAGCGGGTAATCCGACCCAATGAAAGATCGATCACTTTTGGATGAAGCTGACCCAGACGCGCGAGAATCGCGTCACTTCTTGGTGTTGGCACCTTCGGTCTCGGTCTTTTTTGCCGGTTTCGCGGCAGTTTTTTTCTGAGCATCCTTGATCGGAACAATCGCGGCACCCGGTTTGGTGCGACGGATCATGTCGATCAGGCGGCCAATGGTTTCATTTAGTTCGGTACGTGGCGTAACCATATCGACCATGCCGTGTGCCAAAAGGTATTCAGCGGTCTGAAAATCATCGGGCAGTTTTTCACGGATGGTGTTTTCGATCACGCGACGCCCGGCAAAACCGATCTGTGCGCCCGGCTCGGCAATTTGAATATCGCCCAGCATGGCAAAGGATGCCGAAACACCGCCGGTGGTCGGGTCGGTCAAAAGTACGAAATAGGGCAGGCCCTTTTCCTTGACCTTTTCGATCGCGGCCGTGGTGCGGGCCATCTGCATCAGGCTAAGGATGCCTTCTTGCATACGCGCACCGCCCGATGCCGGAACGATGATCAGGGCAGCGTCCTGAACACTTGCCAGTTCGGCGGCGGCAACAATGCCTTCGCCAACGGCGGTTCCCATCGATCCCCCCATAAAGGAGAAATCGAACACGGCAATGACAGTCGCATGGCCGCCGACTTCGCCATGGGCCACGGCCAGTGCATCCTTGTAGGTTGCCTTGGCCTGTGCCGTTTTCAGGCGGTCGATGTATTTTTTCTGGTCGCGGAATTTCAACGGATCGACCGGAACAGTCGGCAGTTCGATGGTCTGGTATTTACCCCCATCGAACAGGAGCTCAAGACGGTCCTTGGCTGAAATGCGCATATGATGACCACAATGCTGGCAAACATGACTGTTTTTTGCCAGATCACGGTGGAAGATCATCTGTTCGCACGACGGACACTTATGCCAGAGGTTTTCGGGCACATCGGTGCGGCGAACAAGTTTCTGAATCTTGGGACGGACGAATTCTGTCAGCCACGACATATCGGATACTGATCCTTGGTTTTACCTATATCGGTCATTTCACAACAACGCGAACATCATTTGCGCGCGTTGCGCACCCCATCTGCAAGTTCGCGAACAAGGCCTGTGACCATAGAGGCGGTCTTATCGGTGGCCTTGCCGTTTTCGTCAAGACTTTCGGCAATTTTTGATACGATTGCCGACCCGACCACAGCGGCATCCGCCTGTCGGGCAACTTCGGCGGCCTGCTCGGCACTTTTGATGCCAAAACCAACTGCAATCGGAAGGTCCGTATGGCGGCGCAGGCGCGCCATGGCTTCGACAATCTGATCATTGGTGGCCGAACCGGCACCGGTTACCCCGGCAACTGAAACATAATAGACAAATCCCGACGTGTTTTGCACAAGTTTCGTCAGGCGCTTGTCATCAGATGTCGGTGTGGTCAGGCGGATAAAGGACAAGCCCTTTTCCACGGTTGGCACGCAAAGTTCGGCGTCTTCTTCGGGGGGCAGATCAACAACGATCAGGCCATCAACCCCGGCATTGCGCGCATCTTCAAGGAATTCAGCAACCCCATAGATATAGATCGGGTTGTAATAGCCCATCAGAATGATTGGCGTATCGTGATCCTGATCGCGGAAACCGCGCACCAGTGACAGGGTTTTGCGCATATGCATGCCTGCGGCCAGTGCCCGGATCGATGCTTCTTGAATGGCCGGGCCATCTGCCATTGGATCGGTAAACGGCATGCCAAGTTCGATGACGTCGGCCCCGGCTTCGGGCAGGGCTTTCAGGATTTCAAACGATGCTTCCGGGTCCGGGTCGCCTGCGGTGATAAAGGTCACCAGACCCGCACGGCCTTCGGCTTTGAGCTTGGCGAAACGTTTGGCGATGCGGTCTTTGCCGCCGATGATTGCGTCGCTCACAGTTCTACTCCCAGTGCTTCGGCCACGGTAAAGATATCCTTGTCGCCCCGGCCGCTCAGACACATCAGGATGATTTTGTCCTTGCCCATTTTCGGGGCTTCTTTCATCACCTGCGCAATGGCGTGGCTGCATTCCAGTGCCGGAATGATGCCTTCAAGTTCCGAACAAAGTTTGAACGCCTCAAGTGCTTCTTTGTCGGTAATCGGCACGTAACGTGCCCGGCCGATATCTTTAAGCCAGCTATGTTCCGGGCCAATGCCCGGATAATCAAGACCGGCTGAAATGCTGTCGGCTTCTTTGATTTGGCCGTCATCATCCATCAACAGATAGGTACGGTTGCCATGCAGAACGCCGGGTTTTCCGGCCGTCAGGCTGGCGGCGTGTTTGCCGGTATGAACCCCGTGACCTGCGGCTTCGACGCCGACAACTTCGATTTCCTTGTCATCAAGGAACGGATGGAACAAACCGATTGCGTTTGACCCGCCCCCGACAGCGGCGATCACCTGATCAGGAAGGCGGCCTTCCTGTTCAAGAATTTGTTCTTTGGCTTCGTTGCCGATCACGCATTGGAAATCGCGGACCAGTTCCGGATAGGGATGTGGGCCAGCAGCCGTGCCAATGATGTAGAAGGTATCCTCGACATTGGTGACCCAATCGCGCAGTGCCTCGTTCATCGCATCTTTAAGCGAGCAGGAACCGGATACGACCGGTTTGACCTCGGCACCAAGAAGGCGCATGCGGAATACGTTGGATGACTGGCGTTTGATATCCTTGGAGCCCATGTAAACCGTGCAGGGCAGGCCAAAGCGCGCACAAACCGTCGCGGTCGCAACACCGTGCTGACCGGCACCGGTTTCGGCGATGATGCGGGTTTTGCCCATGCGTTTGGCCAAAAGGATCTGGCCGATGCAGTTATTGATCTTATGCGCGCCGGTATGGTTCAGGTCTTCGCGCTTGAAATAGATCTTGGCTCCGCCGAGGTGCTCGGTCAGGCGTTCGGCGTAATAAAGCGGGTTCGCGCGCCCGACATAGTGGCGCAGAAAGTAATCAAGTTCTTTCTGAAACGCGGGGTCGGCCTTGGCGTCTTTATAGGCCTGCTCAAGCTCGAGAATCAGCGGCATCAAAGTTTCGGCGACAAAGCGTCCGCCAAAATTGCCGAAATGTCCGTCCGGATCCGGAAGGGCACGATAGCTGTTAAGCGCGGTTGGTGCAGACGTCATAGGATTTCCCCGTGAATGGGCCGCGAACGATGCCGCGACGGCAAAGACATGCGACAGTCATTAATTCAGCGAAAAGCCGCCGGGCAAAAAAGGTTTGGCGGCTTCGTCATCGTTTCTTTTACCCGCTTGTGGGTGAAACGGATTAATGGGCTGCGTGCTCGGCCTGGGATTTGTCGAAAATATATTTCTTCGAGCAATACGGGCAGACCACCTCGCCCTTTTCCTCAAGATTGAGGTAAACGGTGGGGTGACCAAGATGGCCTTTGCCGCCGTCACAGGCAATATTCAGGCTGCCGACTTTGATTTCTTCGGTGATCTTCATATATCCAGTTTCCCAGTTTGCACAGGCATCGGTGTTTTCATCGGTGTTGCCATCGGTTGATCGTCGGCTCTGTCTCGGCCCCAAAGGTCCGTGAGCCATTGACCCCGGTTTCATCGGGATGATACCGATTGCGCATATTCAATCAACACTTCCGCATGGTCTTAGCGCAAACAAGCCACGCGGAAAAGAGCGGAGATCACGCATTCATGACTGCAATGCCCGACTACGCCATCGAAGTCGAGGGGCTGACCAAGCTCTATAAAGGCGCGAATGGTGAAAAACTGGCACTGGACAATGTGTCGCTTAAAATCCCGCGCGGTTCATTTTTCGCCCTGCTTGGCCCGAATGGTGCCGGAAAATCCACGTTTATCAATATTTTGGCAGGCCTTGTTACCAAAACAAGCGGGACGGCAAAAATCTGGGGCTACGATATCGAAACACAAATGCGTCCTGCACGCTGTTCGATTGGTATCGTGCCACAGGAATTGAATTTGGACGCATTTTTCTCTCCGCGTCAGGCAATGGAACTTCAGGCCGGGCTTTATGGTGTGCCCAAATCGGAACGCCGGACCGATGAAATTCTTGCCGCTCTTGGCTTGTCGGACAAGGCCGACTCGTATTCCCGGTCGCTTTCGGGCGGGATGCGTCGTCGTTTGCTGGTTGCCAAGGCGATGGTGCATAACCCGCCGGTTCTGGTTCTTGATGAACCGACCGCCGGTGTTGATATCGAATTGCGTCAACAGCTTTGGGCCTATGTCAAAGAACTGAACAAGGCAGGCGTGACCATCGTTTTGACCACGCATTATCTTGAAGAAGCCGAAGAACTGTGTGACGAAATCGCGATCATCAACAAGGGCAATGTGATTGCCCATGAAGACAAGCGCAGCCTGCTGCGCCGGATTGATCATAAGACATTGGTTTTAACGGTTAAGAATGACCTTAATGCGGTTCCAGATGTTCTTGCCCCTTGGGGGGCAGAACTTAAGGCGCCCAACCAGATTGCGTTGAATTATCGGCCCAGCAACACCCAGATGGCGGAAATCCTTAATGCCATTCAGGGCAGTGGCCTTGCGATTACGGATTTGTCGACCGAAGAAGGTGATCTTGAAGATATCTTCCTGATGTTGACCCGCGATAACGACAAGGCGCGCGCTGGCAAAGCCGCCTGATCTGATTGCTATCTAGGTTGATCTATATTTTCAGAACCCTGTAAGTTGCTTGCAGGGTTCTGTTTTTTTTGCCCTGATTTAACATTTGTATGAAGAATTTGGCGCGGGTTGATACCGTGGTGGTGGGGATTGTTCGGCAGATATGGCGCGTAAAAGTGTTGGCGGGGCGACGTCACGCGACTTTTCCTGTAGGGTCAAATGATTGCGTTTTGACCGCGGATGCCCGATCAGGTAGCATTTTTAAACAGTTGCAGATCGGTCCCATGGTTGTTACCCGGGGCGACCATCACGATATGGCAGCTATTGCATTTGCGTTTTCGAATGCGTTTTTCGGAGGATCAGGACCGGCATGCTAAGGACCGTTCAGGCAAAGTTCCTGGGTGTTGCTGCCTTTTTTGTCGTGTGGCTTGTTGTGGCCACCGGGTTCTCTGTTATTCAGTCGCTGGGGATCAATGGCGATCTTGAAGCGGTGTCGCGCTATATCACGCCGGTCAAAGATGCCCTTTCTGATATCCGTTCCCGCCAGCTTGAGCAGATTTCCCTGATCGATCGCTATATGCGCGTGGTCGAAAACGAAGGGTCACAGGCGTCTTTGCTGGGTGGGATCGAAATTGAAATCGATGCCAAGCAAACCCAGATTGAACAGGCTTTTCGCAAGGCATTTACATCCGCCGCCCTTGGCCGGGCGCAGGCCTCGAGCCATTTTGAACAGGGCGGGTTGCTAAACCTTGATGTTCGGATGCGTGAATTTGCTGATGTTGCAGCCCAGTTCAACCTTGGTGTTGAACGGCTTTTGGGGCGGGTTGGCGAAGGTGATCTTGATGATGCGCGCCGTCAGGAAAATTTGGTGCGCGGCATTCATCGCAATATCGTGCTTGATCTGCGCAGTGAAATTTTGCTGTTGGAAAAATATGCCAGCGAAATGGTCGAAAACGTATCCTCGCGCGAAGATTTTCTGATTCAGGCCGAATTCATCATGATGCTGGCCGCGGTTGTGATCGGTATTTCCTTTGCCTATTACCTTTCCCAGGCGGTGGTAAAGGCGGTTAGTGACACGACAAATGCCCTAAACAGCGTCCAATCGGGAAAGCTTGATACCAACCTTGATTTCAAGGGAAAGGGCGATTTTTCACGCTTGGCGGATGCTTTTAATCGCATGACTCGCGAATTGCGCGTGCGATTTAGGATGCGTGAACGGTTTGGCAAATATGTTGATCCAAAGGTTATCAATAACCTTTTGTCACAGGAAACAGCACTTGAAACCTCGCAAAAGCGCGTGATGACGGTCAGTGTTGTGAACCTGACCAATTTTGATTGGATGGCAGAACATATTTCGCCGGAAAAGCTTGTTGATTTTCTTAATGATTATCTGACGGCGATGACCGAACCGATTGCCAACCACAGCGGGATTATCGATAACTTTTTGGGCGACCGGGTGATTGGTTTTTGGGGGCCGCCGTTTTGCGGTGAAAAAGGCCATGCACAGCAAGCCAGCCTTGCCGCCCTTGAACAGGTTGCACGTTTTAATGCGCTTAAAACCAAATATGCCGATCTGATCGGTGACCACGGGCTTGATATACGGATTGGTGTTGCGACCGGTGAAGTGGTCGTCGGGTCAATCGGGACCGATAAATCGCGCGCCTATACCGTAGTTGGTGATTGCGTGAACTACGCCAACCGTCTTGAAAAGGCCAACCGCATTTACGGCACGCAAATTCTTGCCTCGCATGAAACCGCCAATATGGCGACGGGCGAGATTGAAATGCGTGATCTTGACCATGTTGTGCTTTTGGGTACTGAACACGAAGTTTACCTGTACGAAGTTCTTGCCCCGTCCGGCCAGCTTAGCGATGATCGCCGCGATTGGCGCAAGACCTATGAAACGGCGATTGCGCTTTATCGACAGGGTGAATTTGATCAGGCGCGGCCCTTGTTCGAAGAAGTACAGAACGGCATTGGCAATGATTTTGCCGCACAGTTGATGCTAAATCGTATGGAACGCCTGTCACGGCGTGAACAAGACCGGGAATGGGATGGCACATGGATCGTGCGTGACCCTTATGAACGGCGCGATGTTGAAAGCTGATTGTGGTGTGGCGGCACCAATTAAAACGTAACGGCGCGCCCCGATGATGGCCGCGTGCGACGGGTTCCAAAAATCCTTGCCCGCGACGCACAAAACCTGTATCACCCAAACCGCTCGGGCCGTACTGCCCGATGCCTATATTACGCACCCGTAGCTCAGCTGGATAGAGCGTTGCCCTCCGAAGGCAAAGGCCACTGGTTCGAATCCAGTCGGGTGCACCACTCCCCCTTAATATTTTTCTTTGATGGCCCCTTTTGGGGATGCCAACCTGCGTCTGGATCATTAGTCTGCAATTTGGTTAATTGCAGACGGATTGGATAACAGATGCGTGGATTTCTTCATGATTTTGCCGGGACCAACATCCTGTTTTCGATGGCGGCAAATCAGGAATATGGCCCGCATTTGGAAAAACGGTTCAAGCCGTTAATGATCGGGATTGGTCCGGTTGAGGCGGCGATTAATCTCAGCTCGGCGATGATGGATCTTAAGCTGGCGGGTGATTTGCCCGATCTTGTTGTCACGCTGGGATCTGCGGGATCGCGAACACTTGAACAGGCGGAAGTTTATCAGGCTTCCACGGTTTCTTATCGCGATATGGATTGTTCACCGTTGGGCTTTGAAAAGGGCATTACCCCTTATCTTGATTTGCCGATTGCGTTGGAAATGCCGCATCGTATTCCCGGTGTCGCCGAAGCCCGTTTATCGACCGGGGCCAATATTGTATCGGGTGCGGCCTATGACGCGATTGATGCCGATATGGTCGATATGGAAACCTTTGCGATCTTGCGCGTTTGTCACAAGTTTGATGTGCCGTTGATCGGGCTGCGCGGTATTTCCGATGGCAAGGAAGAGCTTAAGAAGCTGTCGGATTGGACGGCCTATTTGCATGTCATTGACGAGAAACTGGCCGAGGCCGTTGATAAATTGCATGCCGCACTGGAAGGCGGCGAGATCGACTTGTCAAAACGATAGTCGATCCCGCTGGGTCTTTGTGCGCAAAGATCAACTTCCTGTGCGGATTTGATCCAGTGTCTTGATCGGGGTTAGGGCCTGTGGGTCAACCTGGACCTTGATAATGGCTGGTTTTTCCAGAATTCATCACACGTTCAAAGGCTGGGCTGAAATCCTGTGAGTCGTCTCATTATTTGCAGAGCCTGAACGCGAGAATCTTAAAAATTAATATTTGTCCGACCCTTCAATTCTTAGGGGACACCCTTTCATTTATAGAGATGTCTTGATAGGTTCTGTTAGTTTTGTTTTTAGGTTTTAATCGATATGAAAAATAAATGTTTGTGTTGTGGAGGTTTCAGCGTTGGGGATCTCGTGGATTTTGGTCCACAGCCTCCAAGCAATCGCTTCAAAAAGTCGAGTACTGCAGAAACTGACACTCATCCTCTTTCTGTTGGTCAATGTTATGCATGTGGGATGATCCAGCTTGTTAACCCAATGCCAGCTGATATGGTCAGATCGGAGTTTGATTGGATAACATATAATGAACCCGAAGGGCATCTTGATGATGTGGTTCGTAGGTTATCTGAATTACCGAATTTAAATAAGGACTCAAGAATAATTGGTCTTACTTATAAGGATGATACAACTCTTAAGCGGTTAAATGATTTGGGATTCTGTAACGTTTATAGATATGACGCAGTTAATGATCTAGGTTTATTGTCTCCATATTCAGGGCTTGAAAGCATACAGGCCGCATTTAATTCACAAAATAATTTAAGACTAAAAGAGAAACATGGGTTAGCAGATCTTTTATCAGTGCGTCATATACTAGAGCACTCTCATAATCCACAGTTGTTCATTTCAGAAATTCGTAAATTAGTAAAGCCGAATGGGTATATTTGGTTTGAAATGCCGGATTCCTCAAAGTTTATCAAGGCAAGTGATTATGTATTTATTTGGGAGGAACATATCACATATTTTACATCATACATGATGGATGTTTTTGCTAAAAATTCTGATATTTATCTTAACGATATTATTATTTACCCATATCAGTTTGAAGACTCTTTAGTGGCCATAGCCGAGAATAGTCAGTGGGTTGAAAAAAAATGGCCGTTATTATTAGATGCGGACTTGGATCAGGCTTTGGCAGATGGGGATAAATTTGCAAAACAGTTCAGCGATTGTGCGCGCAGTGTTCGGGGAGTGCTGGAGCAGTGGAAGATTCAAGGTAAAAAGGTTGCTGTATTCGGAGCTGGTCATTTGGCGGCCAAATTTCTGAATATGTACTCAGTGGGTGAATTCGTAACGTGGGTCATAGATGACCACCCTTCGAAGCAGGGATTGCTGATGCCGGGATCGGGGGTGCCAATTATTGATTCTTCAGTTTTGACGGAGACGGATGTTTGTCTGTTATCTCTTAACTATGAAAGCGAGCGCAAAGTTCGCGCAAAAAACGAAGATTATATTAATCGCGGTGGTGAATTTATGTCCATCTTTGTGGATAATGAAGGGTCTATTATCTCAGAGGCGAGAAATGAATTTTAGGAAACTGAGCCCAGAAGTTTTTGTGGCAGATAGCACGATCGTGGCTGTTGGTGACAGCGATATTGACTTTCTAAAAGAATGTGCTCGCAAAAATCCTCGGAAAAGAGCACGCATTTGTGCACACATAAATAATGACGATAGCCTGCATGAAATGATCATAGCTATTACGTCAAATAGCTATATTCAACCTCATAAGCATAATGGTAAATCGGAATCTTTTCATGTAATTGATGGATATTTGGATGTTTTAATATTTGATGAATGTGGAGAGATAACTAACTTAATTGAGTTAGGTAATATTGGTAGTGGGAAATGTTCTTTTTATCGTTTATCGGAAAGTTTGTATCACACAATAATTATTCGATCGGAAACAGTTGTCTTTCATGAAGTCACAAATGGTCCTTTTTCTTCTGTTGACACTCAAAAAGCTCCATTTGCACCAGATGAAGAAAATTTAGATGATATTTTAATATATAAAAGTAAACTCATGGAAAAAATTGCAAATTTCAAAAGGTAAATAGACGATATGTCTGATAGTGCGCAGTACCTTGTAGTGGGTGGTGACAGTTTGGTTGGGGGGTATGTTTTTGATACTTTGAAATCAAAAGGATTAAAAGCCCTTTCAACAACTCGACGAGTGGATACAGCCGGACCAGATCGTATAGTATTTGATTTTGAATATGAGGCCACGTTTGCGGTTCCCAAAAGTATTTGTTGTGCTTTTGTTGTTGCGGCAGCTACAGACTATAACAGATGTGAAGTAGATCCGAATGCGTATAGAATAAATGTTGAATTAATACCTCGTGCAGTATTATCTTTAATTGAGCAAGGGGTGTTTGTTGTTTACATATCAACTAATTCTGTTTTCGGGGGAGATCAAAGTTGGCCAAGTGAATATGCTCGTCATTCTCCTGGTATAGCCTATGCCAAGCAAAAGTCACAATCAGAAGTCGCTATTGCAGCAATGGCTAATGAGGCCGGTTATGCAGAATGCTACAATGTTGTTCGGCTGACCAAGATTCTTGATGCTACAACGCCCCCGTTGCCAAGTTGGATCGCGAGCTGGAGAAATGGCAACATAGTAACGCCATTTTCTGATCTTATTTTTGCTCCTATGTCTCCACATTTTGTGAGTAATGCGCTGGTAAAATTGGGGGAAAAGAGAATTAGCGGTAACTTTCATTTATCAGGTTCTGAAAATGTTTCCTATGTTGATCTCGCATATGCTCTTGCTGAGAAAATAGGAATTTCTCGAAGTCTTATTGAGTCCACTACAGCAACAGAGAAGGGGGTTCATATCGCATTTAAGCCAAGGTATAGTGGGATTGGAATGGATCGCACTACGAAACTTTGCGGTATTCAACCGCAGTCTTTATCCAGTGTAATTGACGATATTTTCTAAGAGAAAGATCATGACCGCCAAGGTAACACATCGAAAAACTTGCCGACTATGTGACTCATCAAATGTGATTTGCGTTCTTGAGCTTAAGCCTATCCCTCTTTCTGAAAACTATTGCTCAAATCGGGCTTCTGGCAAGGATGCAGAACGGTATCCAATTGACCTTTTTATGTGCGTTGAATGTGGTCATGTGCAGCAGCTAGATGTAGTTGATTCAAAAAGTTTATGGGATAATTACTCATACTTTTCAAGTATGGCAAACGGTATGCTTGAGCACTTTGCGGATATTCGCGATATGCTCCTTGAGAAGTATCATCCAGCCAAAGGTTCTCTCGTTATCGATATTGGAAGTAATGATGGGTCTTTGCTTCGTGCATTTAAAGATAGTGGCTTTAACGTTCTTGGTATTGATCCCGCGATAGAAGTTGCACGGCAGGCGACAGAATCCGGAATACCTACTTTACCTGAATTGATGTCGTTAGATCTTGCTAGAAAAATTAAATTAGATCATGGTAAAGCAGATATTATATGTGCATTTAATGTATTTGCTCATGCTGACGATCTGGGAGGTATGGTTGATTCAATAAAAGAACTTCTTTCAGATGAAGGTATATTTGTTTTTGAAGCTCAATACCTTTTAGATATTTTAGATAAAAATATTATTGCTACTATCTTCCATGAGCATATTAGTCATCATTCGGTTAAGCCGATGGTTGGATTTATGGAAAGGCATGGAATGGAACTGATTTCTGTATCGCGCTCTCAAATCCAGCATGGTTCTCTGATTGGTGTGGTGCAGCATAAAGGTGGCAAGTATTCTATTGATGGTACTGTTGGGAAATTGTTGCAGATTGAGGAAAATAGACAGCTCGATAAAGTCCAAACCCTCTATGATTTTGCAGAGAGGGTTAAATACCAAAAGGCTCAAATGGAGGCTTTTGTCGAGAGATTAAAGGCTCAAGGAGCTTCTGTTGCTGGATATGGTGCGGCCCGAAGCGGACCAACTTTGATTTCGCAAATGGGACTGACTGATGTCATTGAATATATTGTTGATGATCATCCGCAAAAAATAGGCCTCTATTCATCTGGAGACGGGATCAAAATACTTCCGACTAGTGATCTATATGTCAAGATGCCCGACTATACTGTGATTTTAGCTTGGGTGCACGCACAGAAAATAATTGCTAATAATCGTCGATATCTTGAAGAAGGGGGTAAGTTTATTGTCTTATGCCCTAATATCAGCGTTGTTAGTCTTGATTCGACTGAAACTTTGTAAACGAAATTACTAAGAGGTCTTAAATGAAAAACTCTAAAGAGCCGCAGTATCAGGTATGTATCGAAAGTGCTGAGGAGTATGGGTTTGAGCGTCTGGGCTTAAGGAGTAGCGAAAGTTGGATAGGGGACCCTAAGCATCTGGTGTTTCGTCTTTCGCGATACAAATTCGCTTCTAAAATGCTTTCGGGTCGCGACCATGTTCTCGAAATAGGTTGTGGTGATGCTTTTGGAACTCGGATCGTTCAGGCCGAAGTGAAAAAACTCACGGCGATTGATTTTGATCCCATCTTTATTGATGATATCAAAGAGCATATGCATCCCTCATGGGGATTTGATGTGCATGTTCATGATATGCTTGATGGTCCTGTCAAAGGTGATTTCGACGCACTCTATTCTCTTGATGTGTTGGAACATATTGCAAAAAATGATGAACATATTTTTTTACAAAATGCTTTTGCGTCCTTGGTCGATAATGGTGTTGCCATTATTGGATTACCTTCTCTTGAAAGCCAAGAGCATGCGTCTAGCCAATCGAAAATTGGCCATGTTAACTGTAAATCGGCTCCACAATTAAAATCTTTAATGGAAGAGTACTTTCATAACGTTTTTATTTTCAGCATGAATGACGAAGTTGTTCATACAGGTTTTCATAAAATGGCTCATTATTTGTTCGCAGTTTGTGCCAATAGACGCTTATAGAAGGCAACGTCGAAATGACTTTGAGAATTAAGTGTCTTCTGTCTGTTTGGGGTCAAAAATATATTGATGAATTCCTTTCTCTTTCGGCACCGACAGTTCTGGCATCGGGAAATCTTCCGGCATTAACGCAAGGGGCAGATTTAGAATTCTTGGTGCTGACGACACGGGAAAGTGTGAAAGTATTCCAAGAGAGTGAAGTCTTCTCTGAAATTGAGCGTACTTGCCCTGTCAGGTTCATATTTATTGATGACCTTGTTCCAGGGCGAATGTACGGAGTAACGTTGACTCTTGCTTATGCACGTGGAATTGCAGACAGTGGAATACTGCAAACGGATACGCATTTTATCTTTATGAATGCAGACTTTGTATATGCGGATAATTCATTCTCAACGATTCTTACGAAAATTCAGCAAGGACACACCTGTATTGTTGCGCCTTCACTAAGGGTGGTTTCCGAGAATGTAGTTGAAGAAATAAATTCACATAAAAAAACCGGAGAAATGAAATTGTCTTTTTCTCCGCGGCAGTTGGTTCGAATATCTTTACGCAACCTTCATCCAACGGTTGTTGGTAAATTTATTAATTTTAATACAGGGTTCAACTGCAAAACTCACAATCAATTGTATTGGAAGATAGATAGAAATTCGATTTTAGCTCGGCACTATCTAATATTTATGATGATGATTAAGCCGGAAAAGGAGATTAGTGGTGTAAATTCATATTGTGATTATGGCTTTATTCCAGAATTGGTCCCGAACGCTAAAGTTGAAATATTAGCCGATTCCGATCAATTTTTTATGATGGAGCTTCAAGGTTTTAAACAAGAGTTAGATTTTGTTATTCCAAATAAATTAAATATAAAAGATATCGCATCGGAGCTTTCTAATTGGACTACTAAGGAGCATAGGGATGTTTCGCAGTATGACATAATTTTTCATAGTGAAGATATTACAGAAGAAGCAACTATTGTTGCCAGAGAAGCGAAAGATATTGTTCAATCAATTGAGCATTTGATGACTTCGCCCATTAACCATTGTTTCCATATGTATTGGGTGAAGGGAGTTATAAATTGGAAATCTAATAGGGGAGATTCTTCACTTCCTAGCGAAGTAAATGCTGATTTTGATATGAAGAAGTATAAATACTATAATTTTATGATTAATATACGAAAAATATTTTGTAGAGAAAAAAAAAGAGGTTCCTTTTTAAGAAGGGACTGGATTGATTATTATAATTTTAAAAAGTGGATAAGATCTTGTAAGAAGGAAAAAGGTTCTAATAATGTGGCAATTATTGGTACTGAAGATGAATTATTGAAGAGGATTTTAGATGATCAAGGAGTGAATTGGATTGATATGAGTTCTCTGTCATTGGTGGAGAGTATTTGCAATGTAGGGAGCCTTTCTGGTGAGGGGATGCATATATTTTTCGTTAATTGTACGTCAGGTGATATTTGTGCATTATTGTCAAATTTAGATAGAATAGAATATCGTATAAATATACAGGATGTGTCTATTTTTAATAAAGTCAATTACGACAATGATGGGTACAATGAGTTAATTCGTAGTGTCTTCGGGTTGGCAACGCAGTTAAGAGATCATTCCGGGCAGAAAATATATTTTAACGGAAGTATTATTAGATCGATTGTAAATAAGAAGTTTGATTATATCAGATTGATGTTTAGGTTACTTCCTAATACTGCGAAATATATAATCTTACCCTTTGCTGTTGTATTGATTTCTTTTCTTTTTATGGAAAGAATTATTGTGCATATGCTTTTATTGATGGGGTTAGGGGGGAGAGCTAGGGTAGGCTGCACAAGTGCTCTTTATACAGCGATTGAACCTTCGAATAAAAACCGGTAACTGTTTTTTCGGATTATTCTTATATTTTAGTTTTCCTTTTGGGAAAATACAAATTTCGAGAATTATGGAACTCATCTGATGAGAGAAAAGTCTTCGAATTCAATTCAAAAGAATGTTTTTAATAGCAATTATCTCCAAAGAGCAACATCGGCTTCGGGAGAGATATTTGGTGCTTTTAGAGCTTGGCCTGTCTGGATATATTTAAGTCTTAATGATATTCGCACAAAGTATAGACGAGCAGCATTGGGGCCACTTTGGCTGGTTTTTGGCATTGGAATTGCGTTAAGTGGCATGGCCTTGGCTTGGAGTGTTATTTTTGGCGTGTCGTGGAGGGAATATGTTCCTTATATGATTTCGGGAATGTTGGTATGGCAGTTAATTTCGGGGTACATTCTTCAGTCATGTGATATGTTTACTGGTGAATTCTCGGGTTTGATTAAGAGCCTTCCTGCACCACCAATCATTTATGCTCTGCGGTTTGTTATGCGTGGGTTGTGGTTGTTTTTACACTATTTACCGTTCTGGGTATGTGTGGCAGTTGCCACTGGAACATGGCCGACAGTTGAATCTATCCCTTATTTTGTTCTTGGTTTATTTATGACGCTTGTTACAGCCCTTAGTGTTTCCGTTATTGTAGGTATGATGGCTGCTCGTTTTCGTGATTTGTCGCCTGCAATAGGGGCCTTAATGACGCCGGCTATGATGGTAACGCCGGTTATGTGGAAGCCGGAAATGCTTGGAGAATACGGGGTTTATGCGAAAATGAATCCGCTAACGCATTATGTAGAAGTCCTCCGAGCACCACTTCTTGGTCATGCACCAGGGGAGGAATCATTGATTGCCGTGGGAGTAATGGCTGCATTCTTTTCTCTATTAGCGTTTATTTTGTATCGCCGCTACCGTTATACACTCGTTCTTTGGGTCTAAATTGTCATGGCAGAAGCAGTTCTACAGGTAAAAAACGTAAATCTTAAGTTTCCCCTTTACAGCGCAGAGAGCCGTTCTTTTCGAAATGCGATTAGGAATGTAGCGCTTGGTTCGCGCATAGGAGTAAACAGTGCAGGAAAAGGCGCTGTTGAAGCATTGAGAGATATAAATCTTTCATTATATGGTGGTGACCGATTGGGCCTCGTCGGTTCAAATGGGGCGGGCAAGACAACATTACTTAAGTTGCTTGCAGGTATTTATGCCCCTACGCAAGGGGGGGTATTGCGGAATGGAATTGTGACAACGCTTTTCGATATTGGGCTTGGGATGGATGGTGATGCCACCGGGCTGGAGAACATATATCTGGCAAGTTATCTCCGCGGAATGCAAAAGAGAAATATCAACGATATTACGGATGAGATTGTTGAATTTGCGGAATTGCACGAATTTATACATATGCCAGTTCGTACTTATTCAGCCGGGATGGCAACGCGTTTGGCTTTTTCGCTAGCGACGGCGTTTACTCCGGATATATTACTTGTAGACGAGGTTTTTGGTACCGGTGATGCCAAGTTTATAAAGAAATCTGAGAAACGCATGGCGGATCTTATGTCAAACGCACGGGTTCTTGTAATTGCATCTCATAATACTGAAATCATAAAGAAATTTTGTAATAAAGCGTTGCTGATGCGAAGTGGACAGCAGATTAAGTTGGGAGATGTTGATGATATTTTGAGTTTACATGCGAGTGAAGTATAATATTTTTATTTTGAATGTTAATTGTAAAATTATTGCAGGTTCATTTAAATCGCAAAAAAGATAATTCTATATTCTATTTTAATAGGTTAAGTATATCACAGGTTTGAGTTGATATTTTATCCTGAATAAATGGCCTCAATTATTTCTTGTTAAGTTACTTTCGCCGGGATCTGCCGTAAATTAGATTGGCGAGTAAGTTGTTACAAATATTGCGATCTGATTATAGAGTAAGATGAGTGCCCTTTGATAATTTCTATAGTGATGAATCGCCCTGAAAGGATTTCTAATGAAGATACTTGTAACCGGTGCTTGTGGATACAAAGGCACCGTTTTAGTGCCGAAGTTACTCGAATTAGGGCACAAAGTTATCGCCATAGATATAATGTGGTTTGGTAATTTTCTACCGGATCATCGAAACCTCGAGATACGTAAGATAGATGTTCGTAACACCAATGAGATAGATTTGTCTGGAGTTGATGCCATTATTCATTTGGCATCAATTGCTAACGATCCATGCGGTGACCTTGATCCAAAATTAACTTGGGAAGTAAGCGCCCTTGCTACAATGCAGCTGGCTGATAAGGCGAAGAGGGAAGGTGTCAAGCGATTTATCTATGCGTCTTCGGGTAGTGTATACGGTGTTAAGGATGAAGATCTAGTTACTGAAGATTTAAGTTTGGAGCCAATTTCGGAATATAACAAGACGAAGATGGTGGCAGAACGGGTTATATTGTCGTATGCCGATGATATGGTCGTTCAGATTGTTCGCCCTGCAACGGTTTGCGGGTTGTCAGACCGAATGCGTCTTGATGTATCTGTAAATATGTTGACGATGCAGGCAATTATATCTGGTGAAATTACGGTCTTTGGTGGTCAACAGACTCGGCCGAATATTCACATAGATGATATAACCGATCTGTATATCTTTTTATTGAATAATGCAGAGGTGACTGGCGTTTTCAATGCCGGTTTTGAAAACTTAACAATTCTTGATATTGCTGAGATGGTTGTGTCAAAAATTCCGGCAAAAATCAAAATTACAGAATCAAATGATCCTCGATCTTATCGTATCAATTCAGACAAATTGATTGAGGCGGGCTTTAAGCCGAAAAAGAAAGTCGGTGACGCAATTACCGAGATCATTGCTGCCTATCAGCGAGGTACCCTTAAAAATGAACCACATTTTCATAATTTAAAATGGATGCAGCAAAAGGTGGTAGTGTGATGCGGAACGTATTTCCATCTGTGACTTCTCTCGGCCAAAGCTATGTCCACCGGTTGCATACAAGTCTTGAGTGTGCCAATTGGCCTGCAATTGAAACTCTTGGTGACAGTCTTCTAGAATGCTGGAAGTCTGGGCGCCGTGTGTTTTTGTGTGGTAACGGCGGTAGTGCTGGGAATGCTGTGCATCTTGCTAATGATTTCGTTTACGGGGTTTCGAAAATATTTGGCTCTGGTTTGAATGTTCAGGCATTGCCTGCAAATGGTTCAGTAATAACTTGTCTGGCAAATGATGAAGGGTATGAGCATGTGTTTTCTTATCCTTTGGCCGTTCATGCGCAACACGGTGATGTGCTGATCGCACTTTCAGGAAGTGGAAATTCCCCAAACATCATTGAGGCTCTTAAGACAGCAAAGACACTTGGCCTTACTTCTTTTGCAATTCTTGGCTTCTCA
This sequence comes from Thalassospira alkalitolerans, assembly GCF_002115745.1. GTDB lineage: Bacteria > Pseudomonadota > Alphaproteobacteria > Rhodospirillales > Thalassospiraceae > Thalassospira > Thalassospira alkalitolerans. The sequence goes on along the minus strand of NZ_JFKB01000001.1, from coordinate 204,048 downwards.
GGTGGTAAAGCTAAAGACCTTGCCGATGTCCCAATTCATTTCGCAATAGATGATATGCAGGTTAGCGAGGATTTACAGATGATTGTTGGCCACATGGTGATGCAGTGGATGTATCAGAACCGTGAAGATGTGTTTGCAGTTCGACCCCCACTTTTGCGTGATTAAAGAGTAGATCGAGAAAGTTCGTTATGTCTTTTGAGAAAAAAGTTCTTGTGATTGGCAGCAACTCCTTTTCGGGAGCGTGTTTTTCTTCCTATGCCCTAAAGCAGGGCGCTCACGTGATTGGAATGAGTCGTTCTGACGAACCTAATAGAGTTTTCCTGCCATATCGCTGGATGGGAAAAGACGAGAGATTTAAATTTTATCCCTATGATATTAACCATCACCAAGATGAAATAATGAAGGTGGTTAATCGTGACAAGCCGTCCTTGATTGTAAACTTTGCGGCGCAAAGTATGGTGGGGCAAAGTTGGGAGCGTCCAGAAGACTGGTTTAGGACAAATGCTGTATCAACTGTAATGCTGCACAATAAACTGCGTTGGTGTGATTTTATTGATCGCTACGTGCACGTTACAACGCCTGAGGTATATGGCAGTACAGATGGTTTCATCGACGAAGAGACACCATTTAATCCGAGTACGCCATATGCGGTTTCGCGGGCAGCGGCTGATATGAGTTTAAAAACTTTTGTTGAAGCATATGGTTTTCCTGCTATTTCGACACGTGCTGCAAATGTATATGGTCCAGGTCAGCAGCTTTATCGTATTATTCCGCGAGCCATACTCTACTTCCGCCTTGGCAAAAGGTTACAGCTTCATGGAGGTGGATTGTCGTGTCGTTCGTTCATTCATATGGATGATGTATCGTCGGCGACTTGGAGTTTGATGGATGGAGGGCGAGTTGGAGAAACCTATCACATTTCTACTAACGAGGTCGTAACTATTAGGGAACTCGTTGAGCGTATTTGTCGGAAAATGGACTTGCGATTCGAGGATTGTGTCGAAGTCGTTGGAGACCGTTTAGGTAAGGACGCTGCCTATTTGCTAGATAGTTCAAAGATTCGCTCCGAGCTGGGCTGGAAAGATAGCATCAATTTGGATGTTGGTCTTGATCAGTGTATTTCCTGGGTTGACCAGAATTTGGACGTGTTGAAGGCTCAGTCATTCGACTATGTCCACAAATCTTAATGCAGATGTGCCAAATTTGGATTTAGACCATGATTAATAGTCTGGAAGAAACGGCCCGCAAACTGCGCAGACGTATCATTGAGTATTCTTACAAAACAAAAACCCCACATTTGGGATCTTGCCTGTCCTGTATAGATATACTCGTAGTTCTATATTTTGATATTGCGAATGTGAACCCAAATTCACCGAATGACCCTGATCGAGACAAGGTTATTCTTAGTAAAGGGCATGCCGCTCCTGCCCTTTTTCAGGTTTTGGCGCTTAAAGGGTTCTTTCCATATGAAAGCCTAATTAACAGCGATCATGTCAATGGCGGTTTGTTTGGTGAACATCCGCCAACTCCGAGCCATTTACCAGGGATTGAAGCGGCAACAGGTTCTCTTGGGCACGGCATGCCTATGGGCGTTGGTATGGCCTTGGCAAACCGTATTCAGGGAAGAGATGCTAGAGTTTTTGCGGTGCTTGGAGATGGTGAATGTAATGAAGGATCCATCTGGGAGGCCGCGATGTTTGCCGGAAGCCATAGATTGGATAATTTGACGGTTATTGTCGACTTTAACAAATGGCAGGCAACTGATCGAAGTTCCGACGTGCTCGCGATTAACCCATTTAAAGATAAATGGTCAGCATTTGGCTGGAATACTTTTGAGGTTGATGGCCACGACATTCCGTCAATGATTAAACTCCTTCAATCGGATTCAAATAAGTCTGGGCAGCCACTGGCTATAATTGCGCATACAGTAAAGGGTAAAGGTATTGACTTTATGGAAGATGACAATAATTGGCATTACCGAACTCCAAACGCAGTTGAATTTGCTATGGCGCTTGAGCAATTAGGATATGATCAATGAGAACAGCGTTTGCCGACGAAATCACAAAGTTAGGCGCAGAAGACTCGCGTGTCGTTCTTCTTTCTGGTGATATCGGGAACCGGATGTTCGATGATTTTAAAGATAAGAACAGTAATCGTTTCTATAACTGTGGCATTGCTGAGGCCAATATGATGAGTATGGCGTCGGGTATGGCATTAAGTGGCCTGCGGCCTGTAACATATACGATTACACCATTTACAACCACGCGGTGTCTTGAGCAAATTCGCGTTGGCGTTTGTTATCATAACGCGCCGGTCATCATTGTGGGAACTGGTTCTGGTCTTTCTTACTCTTCTCTTGGGCCAACTCATCATTCACTTGAAGATATTGCGATTTTGCGTGCATTACCTGGGATAGTAGTTTTTGCTCCTGGAGACAAAGCGGAGTTGCGAAGTGGTTTGAGAGCTGCACTTAAGCAAAACAAACCTGTCTATATCCGATTGGGAAAGAAAAATGAGCCGCAAGTTTATTCGGACGAATTCAATCATAGCCTGAGACTTGGAAAAGCAACTACGGTCATCGAAGGGAATGATATTTGTTTTATCGGAACGGGTAACATTTTACCGGAAGTAATGCAGGCTGCTAGTACGCTTAAAGCAACAGGGATCTCAGTTCAAGTCGAGAGTTTTCATACTATTAAACCATTAGACATCGAGAAGTTGTCCAAGTTATTCTCGAGATTTGACAATGTGGTGGTTGTCGAAGAGCATAGCTGTATTGGTGGTTTGAATAGTGCTATCGCTGAATGGATTATTTCACAGCGTGTAATGCCACGTGCACGGCTTTTGTCTATTGCAACAGATGATCGATTTTTACATGAAATTGGTGATCATGCGTTTGCGCGTCGTTATTTTGGGATTGATGCAAAGAGTATTGAGCTGCGCGCAATCGAGGCACTCTCAGAGCAGACGTGAGGCAAAAGTACATGAAAATAGGTCTGGACTTCGATAACACAATCGTCCGGTATGACGATGTTTTTTATAGAGTTGCGCTCGAGCAAGGGCTTATTCCGGCGAATACGCCAATAAGCAAAGTGTCTGTTCGTGATTACTTGCGCTCGGTTGGCAAGGAAGCCTATTGGACTGAGATGCAAGGGTATGTTTATGGTAGTCGTATGGATGACGTGCAACCATTCTCAAACGTTATTGAGACGTTGTCAGCGGCACGGGACGCGGGATGGGAACTTTTCATTGTAAGTCATAAAACGCGCCATCCATTTATGGGGCCAAAATATGATCTGCATGAAGCTGCGCGAAATTGGATTTTGACGCACTTGGTTGTCGACGGTGAGCCTTTGATTGGTAGTGACAGTATTAACTTCCGAGAGCAGAAGGACTCAAAAGTAGAGCGTGTTAACGAGCTTGGTTGTGATGTTTTTCTCGATGATTTGCCTGAGATATTAAATGCCACCAATTTTTCGGACTCAATACGTGGCGTTCTCTTTGATCCAGATGACCATCATACTGATTTCACATCGGCAAAACGTGTTCGTTCTTGGTTCGAATTTAAAGAGTTTTTGGAAATCTGATGACGGGACAATTCTCCCTTTCTTCGGGAAAGACCTTCCGTGCGCTGCTTGCTAAAGGTGGCATCACTGTTGACAAGTTAGAGGTTGTGCAAGGTGAGCAGGGTGGCAACAATCGGATTGATATAATTCAGGCTGATCGTGATCAGTATGTTGCGAAATGGTACTTTTCTAGCGATAGAGATCAGCGTGATCGTCTTGGATCTGAATGGTCATTTTTGTCATACGCTCAGTCGGCTGGACTCCGCTCCGTTCCAAGACCGCTTGCATCTCTTCCTGAGCAGCGTGTTGCACTTTATGAATACCTACCTGGTCGTAAGCTTTCGCAGAAGGAGATAGGCCTTAAGGAAGTATGCGAAGCTGCGCAGTTCCTTTCGGATCTTAACCATCCCTCATTATTGCGATATTCGGCTGGTTTACAAATGGCATCTGAAGCCTTTTGGTCAGCAGCAGGGCATATTGAGCACATAGATTCACGGTTAGCCCGTTTTAATGATGTTATTCTATCAGGTGAAATCGATGAGAGTTTCGCATCGCTGCGAAATGAATTGCAGAATCTCTGGCAGCAGATCAAGACGGCCCTACGAAATTTCGAAGCTAACTTTGCGTTTTCACTAGATGAGCCATTAGTAATCAACAAACGCATGATTTCCCCCTCGGATTTTGGATTCCATAATATCCTTTTCACGCCGCAGGATGGGCTTAAATTTATTGATTTTGAATACGCTGGTTGGGATGATCCAGCTAAATCCCTTTCGGATTTTTTCCTGCAACCGGCTTTGCCAGTCCCATTCGAGTATTTCGAAAGTTTTGTCGGAATAGCACTGCAAAACTTCTCTGAGAAAGAGAAGATTCTCGAGCGGGTCAAAATAATGTTACCTTTGTTTGCGCTTAAGTGGTGCTGCATTATACTTAATCCATTCGTTCCCGAATGGGCTGATCGAAGTAAGTTTGCAAATAATAGTTTGAACTTGGCCAATTTAAAGGCAGAGCGACTTGTTAAGGCAGAGGATATGTTGATCCGCAGCCGATATCTGTTGGGATTGTATCAAGATATTTAACAATGGAGATTATAAATTGTCTTACATAGATTTTATGTCGGTAATTCACAAAAGTACAACACGTGATTACTTGGCTCGCGTGAACGACCAAGAATTTCCAAAGGCTAAGGCCGCTGTGTTGGCTAAACAATGGGATTATGATTATTGGGATGGTGATCGACGCATTAATTATGGTGGCTATCGCTATATGGAGGGGCGTTGGGAAAAAGTTGCGAAAGCAATGGCTGATCATTATGGCTTGAAGTCTGGAGATCGAATACTTGATGTTGGGTGCGGTAAAGGTTATTTAATGTTTGACTTTACCAAGGTTGTTCCTGGTATAGAGGTGTACGGTCTCGATATTTCAAAGTATGCAATTAATGATGCCAAAGAAGAGATTAAAGACCGCATCATGTATGGGAATGCCAACGACCTTCCTTTTAAAGATAATGAATTTGATCTTGTTTACTCTTTGAATACTATTCACAATCTTCATTGCTATGATTTGAATAGATCATTGCGAGAAATTCAGCGCGTTGGAAAATCGAAATATATTTGTGTTGAGTCATATCGAAACGAAGTGGAAAAAGCAAATCTTATTTATTGGCAGGTAACCTGTGAAGCATTTAACACGCCTGATGAATGGAGTTGGTGGTTCCGTAATTGTGGATACACCGGTGATCATTCCTTTATATACTTCGAGTAGGGTTATTAATTATGTCTTTAGGTTCGAGATTTAAGGCCGCTATTCTTGTCGAGCAAAAGAAACCATTAGTTGTTGCCGAGCTAACTTTGCCAGAGACGCTGGAAATAGGTCAAGTTCTGGTTAAGATTCATTATAGTGGTATTTGTGGTTCTCAATTGGGAGAAATGGACGGTGCAAAAGGGCCTGATAGATGGTTGCCACATTTGCTTGGTCATGAGGGCGCTGGAACGGTTCTTGCTGTTGGGCCTGGGGTCCGTAAGATAAGGCCGGGCGATGCTGTTGTTTTGCATTGGCGTCCTGGGTCTGGGATAGAATCAGTTGCACCAAAATACCGTTGGGGTGATGAAACCGTGAATGCGGGTTGGGTAACCACATTCAATGAGATGGCCGTGGTTTCTGAAAATCGTATAACCAAGATTTCGGATGATTTTGATCTGAAGATTGCGACACTATTTGGTTGTGCTGTGACGACAGGGTTTGGAGCGGTTGTTAACAACGCAAAGCTTAAAATTGGCGAGTCTGTTGTTATCTTTGGCGCAGGAGGTGTCGGTTTGAGTATGGTTCAGGCGGCAGCGATGACGTCTGCCAATCCAATTATAGCGGTAGACGTTTTCGATGGCCGCCTTGAATTAGCAAAGAAAATGGGGGCGACACATGTAATTAATGCGCGCAATGTTAATGCTGATGAAGAAATATGTAATATTCTCAATGATCGATATTTAGATGTATTTTTAGAGAATACTGGAAAGCCAGAAAATATTGAGCTAGGCTATAAAATAACGGGAAATAAAGGGCGGGTAATACTCATTGGAGTTCCTCGGAAGGGAGATAATATTTCAATATATTCTCTTCCTATGCATTTTGGGAAGTTAATAACAGGATCTCACGGTGGGGAAACTATCCCAGACCAGGATATTCCCAAGTATATGAGATTATTCTCTGAAGGAAAACTCCATCTAAGTGAGTTGCTGACTGAGACATTTTCCTTGGATCATATTAATGAAGCTATTCTTGGTATGCGTGATGGCAGCATCAGCGGCCGTTGCTTGATCAAGATGTAATTCCAAAGAGTATGGTTTGATGAATTCTGCCAATACATTTCTCGTTCGCGAGATTAAAAAATTGTTTCCGAAAGAAAGTATTGCCTTTGTTTCAGGGAATTTTAACATTGTTCATCCTGGGCATTTGCGTTTATTCGATTTTGCCGCAGGTTGTGCAGATATTCTAGTTGTTGGCGTGCATCGGCAGCATAGTCACGATACTGTTATACCTGAAGAGTTTCGTCTTGAGGGTGTAAAGAAAATTACAGGGGTTGATTTTGCAGTTCTTCTACCTTGTGATCCAGAGGAGTTCGTTTCCGATTTGCAGCCTCAAGTGGTTGTTAAAGGGAAAGAACATGAAGACAAGTTCAATCCGGAATCAGAGGTACTTGAATCATATGGCGGCAAGTTGCTATTTTCTTCCGGTGAAGTTCGTTTTTCGTCGCTAGATTTATTAAGGCGAGAAATTGATGAAGAGGCTGATAGCGACTTAGTTTCTGTAGATGGTTATTTCGCTAGACATCAGCTTCATGTGTCAGGCCTCATGGAGATCATTGGCAAATTTAATACGCTTAAAATAGTGGTTATAGGTGATCTCATTATTGACGAGTATATTGCCTGTGAAGCATTGGGAATGTCTCAGGAAGATCCAACACTTGTTGTCTCGCCGTTGAAATATGATCGTTTTGTTGGGGGGGCAGGAATTGTTGCAGCTCATGCCAGAGGTTTGGGGGCCAGTGTCTCCTATTTTGGTGTTGTAGGCAAAGACGATGTCGCAGATTTTGCGCGTGAAAAATTGGTTGAATACGGCGTAAAGGAATGTCTTCTTGAGGATGATGGTCGGCCCACAACTTTAAAGCAGCGGTTCCGTGCGAGTGGAAAAACACTACTTAGAGTCAGCCATTTACGGCAGCATGACATAAGCGGAAAGTTGGTAGATACGATATACAGCAGGATTATTAAAGAGCTGGATGAGGCCGATTTACTTATTTTCTCCGATTTCAACTATGGATGTTTACCTCAACTCCTTGTCGATAGGATAACTGATTTTTGCAAGATTAGAAGAATCATGATGGTGGCGGACAGTCAAGCCTCATCTCAAATTGGAGATGTTTCAAGATTTCAGGGGATGAACCTTATTACGCCAACTGAACGCGAAGCCCGCCTTGCTTCTCACGACCACAATTCAGGTTTGGTTGTGCTGGCTGACCGTTTACGTGAAAAGTCACATATAGAGAATATTATTATTACTCTTGGTGCTGAAGGGATCCTCATTCACGCACCTCATACAACACGAGATAGTTTGATTACGGATCGTATTCCGGCGCTAAATTCAGCGCCACAAGACGTTGCTGGTGCGGGTGATTCTCTACTTACAGCAAGCTCTATGGCTTTGGCGGTAGGAGCTTCCATTTGGCAAGCATCTTATCTTGGTTCTTTGGCGGCCGCCTGCCAAGTACGGCGGATTGGAAATCATCCTTTGAAAGCTGAAAATATAATAAAGGAACTTTCATCGTGAGGGCATTGTTGCTGTCTGCAGGGTTGGGGACCAGATTGCGGCCTATTACCGAGACAACTCCCAAGTGCTTGGTCATGATTAATGGGAGGCCGTTGATTGATTACTGGCTAAACCTTTTGATGGGTAGCGGAATTGTGGATCGTATACTTGTTAATACGCATTATTTACCTGAAAAGGTACGGTCTCACATCGCGGAAAGTAAATGGTTTGATAGTATTGATCTTGTTCATGAGGAGAATTTACTTGGAACTGGTGGAACTTTATTGGAAAATTCGGGATTTATTGGCGACGAGAATTTCCTGGTTGCACATGCTGATAACTTGACGTGGTTTGATGTTGGGGAGTTTCGAGATTTTCATGTTAACCGTCCTAATCCGTTAGGAACAATTGCAACCATGATGACTTTTGATACCGATAATCCTTGTGAATGTGGTATCGTTGAAAGAGATCGTGCAGGATTGGTTGTTGGATTTCATGAAAAAGTTGCTGTTCCACCAGGGAGATGTGCCAATGGTGCTGTATATATCTTTGAGCCTGAAATATTGAATATCTTGAAGGGTCTTGAGAAGAAGATCATAGATCTCAGTAATGAAGTTCTTCCTCATTTGATGAAGAGAATCTATACTTATCATAATTCATGTTATCTTAGAGATATCGGGAATATTGAAAGTTTAAGGATTGCCAATGAAGATATTTTAAGAATACCAGAGCTATGTATTCTTAATGATCTGTAATTGTTCAATAGTCAATGGAAGAGGCAGGTCCCTCATGCGGGGATTTGTGACGGCGGGATTAAGGCGTTCTGATATTACTAAAATCAAAAGATATCTTATCCTAGATGGTCGATATCTGAATGGAAAGATAAGTAAGAAAAATAATCTCAAATTCTGTTCAATATAATGGGGGTGCGGCAAGATATAATTTGGTTATGAAGTTTTCAGCGTTTTGTCGTAGCGGGTGATAATGCATCGGAAATCCTTGAGGGAGTCAAATATTCATCCGATTAGGGCCCTTATACGAGGGTTCACGCCAATAGAATCTGCAATCTGATCGAAACAGGGCCGCTTACTTATGAATGAGGACAAGTAGGTAGGCATGATATTCGTCTTCTCGTTTTCAAATCATTAACCCTCAAATGTTTCAATGATTTGAAAACGAGAGCAGGAGTTTTCGGTCATGAATGGGCGTTTCTGGCTCTCTGATGAACAATAATAGGCGAAGATCAAACCTACTGTGCTGCAGGAAGGCGACGAAAAGATGGCCAGCGTATAATCAGCGGCATCATTCATATACTGCAATCAGGCTGCCGTTAGGCAGGATTGCCCTTCGGAATACGGTGCACCGGCCACAGTTTACAATTATTACAATCTTTGGTTTCAAAAGGGCATCTGGCAGTATTTGTTCACAGAACTGACGGCGCCACTGGCATCGTCGCCCGATGCACAGCTATCTACTGGCCGATAAGGCGTGTATAATGAGTCTCGACCGTTGACCCTAGCTGTTGTCGTTGATGGTCAGCAAGTCGCACATTTTTTTAAATTCCCGCTCAATAACGTCAATATTGTCGTCTTCCCAGACCCACTTTTGCCCAAGTTTGATAAATGTTGGTTGTTGACCGACTGTCAATCCAAGGCTCGTGAAATAGTCCTCGGTTGCGAGGAAGCAATTTTTATCTATTATTTTCAAGTAGATATAGCGGCAGTTCGGATTGAAATGGCACAGAGAAGCTGGTCCGTTATTTATCATCAAATTTATATGCGCGGCCTCGTAAATCGCCATGCGTAATTCTAGATTCCAAGCGGCTTCATTAAAGAAGGTAAATTTTTCAAGTTGTTTGGCTAAAGGATCGAATGCGCTTTGAGTGTCGGGGATAAAAACAGGCCAGTATTTTCTTTTGTCAATATTCTCCGCAAATTTTGCCCATGCATCCAAGTTGCTATTCCGGCTCGGCATGTAATTGTATTGACGTAAAGTGATAACGACGGGTTTAATCCCTTGTGGAATATTTGTTGATAACCATGTATCAACAAATATTCGTGCCTGAGATGATGCAGTAAAACCCTTGTATTCAGAGTATTTATTAAGTTGATTGTTTACATCAACATACCGAAACTCTACAGGAAAGGATACATTGTAGAACTCTGGATATACTGGATCATTGGAATGATTAGAGAGATAAGCGATTGCTTCGTCACGGGAGGTGAAAATCGTAAATCCGTCAGATTTGCAGAACATGTTAATTATTGGTAGTAATATCGCGTGAATACGCCAAAGACGTGAATCGCGATTAATGATTTTTTCGTACTCGCTGCGCTCGACCCGAACCTTATCACCTACGGCGGGAATAATTAGTAAGTGGACTTTTTGCTTATTAAGTTTTCGTCCAGCCATTTCCGCTCCCATCAGGAACCACACCAGATCGAAAGTGACGGGAGAAAGTTCAAGATCGTAACAGGCAAGCAATCTGTTGCCTTCTATGGTATTTTGGCTTTCTTGCTGCATACGCATGAAGACTTTTCTGAGAAAACGTCCAAGAGCGTGATGTGGGGCAAGAAGCTCCTGTATGGAACGTCGACAAAACCATCTAAAACCACGTAATCGCAGTTTGTTCGGCATTTCGAAAAGGATCTGTAACTTTGTTTGTAGGGGCATAAGTTATCTGCTGCTTGATCTTAAATTGTGGAATCGGTTAGCTTAAAAAGTTCTTGGGCGATGCGATCTCACCCAAGTGTAGTATCTATCTATGGGTAGTAACGCTCAGTAGATAGGGCGTCAACAGCATGATGAACCGCCGTTTTGAGATCAATCAATTGATCATCTCAACATATTCCGTAGTTAGTGATCAACTTCCTGCGCGGATTTGATCCAGTGTCTTGATCGGGGTTAGGGCCTGTGGGTCAACCTGGACCTCGATAATGGCCGGTTTTCCCGATGCGACGGCGCGTTCAAAGGCCGGGCCGAAATCCTCGGTCTTGGTGACGGTTTCACCATACCCGCCAAACACTTTGGCATAGCCCGCGAAATCGGGGTTATGGAGTTGGGTGCCCGAAATGCGGCCGGGATAGTTGCGTTCTTGATGCATGCGGATCGTGCCAAACATGCCGTTGTTGACCACGATCGTGATGATATTTACACCATACTGAACGGCGGTGGCGAATTCCTGACCGTGCATCAAAAAGCATCCATCCCCAGCAAGGCAAACTACGGTTCGGTCCGGGTGGGTTAACTTCGCCGCAACCGATGCCGGAAGACCATAACCCATGGAGCCCGATGTCGGGGCCAGTTCGGTGCGATATTTTCCATAGCGGAAGAAACGATGCAAAAACGCGGCATAGTTGCCAGCCCCGTTGGTCACAATTGCATCATCGGGCAGCATATCGCGAAGTTTTGCTACCACATGGGCCATTTTCACATCGCCGGGTGTATCAAGCGGGGTTGAGAATTTGAGGTATGACGCATGTGCGGTTTCAATTTGTTCCTCGCGCGCGCTGCCATCCACCGGTTCCATCATGGCAATGGCGCGGATGAATGATCGTTGCGAGGCATTGATCGCAATATCAGGGCGATAAACCCGGCCAAGTTCATCTGGTCCGGCATAAACATGGATCAGTTTTTGCTGCGGGCAGGGAATGTCCAGCAGACTATAGCCGCTGCTTGTCATCTCCCCCATGCGCGATCCGACGAGAATCACAAGGTCGCTGTTACGTATGAATTTCGCCAGATCGGGGTTAATCGCAATGCCAACATCACCAATGAAATGTGAATGGGTGTTGGGGATATAATCCTGACAGCGGAAGCTGGTCGCGATGGCGACATTGTTTCGTTTTGCAAACGATTTAAGGTTTTCAGTGGTTTCCCCGGTCCATCCGCCGCCGCCAACGATCATGATCGGCTGTTTTGCACCAGATAGGGCGTTGTGAAACCGTGCCACGTCTTCGGGGGCGGTTTTGGCCTCTATCGGGACATAGGGTTTGGCATCGGCAACCTTGGCCGCAGATGACAGCATGTCTTCGGGAAGGGCCAGCACGACCGGGCCGGGACGACCCGATGTCGCGATGTGATAGGCGTGGCTGATATATTCAGGGATACGGTTGATATCATCGATCTGTCCGACCCATTTGCACAATGGTTCGAACATCTTGCGGTAATCGACTTCCTGAAACGCTTCGCGGTCAACCATGTCGCGCCCGATCTGCCCGACCAAAAGGATCATCGGCGTGCTGTCTTGATGCGCGACATGTACCCCGGCCGAGGCATTGGTGGCCCCCGGTCCGCGGGTGACCATGCAAATACCAGGTTTTCCGGTTAGTTTGCCATGGGCCTCGGCCATGATCGCAGCCCCGCCTTCCTGACGGCAGATCACCGGATCAATATCGGGATGATCGACAAGGCCATCCAGCACGGCAAGGTAACTTTCGCCTGGGACAAGAAACACCCGTTCACAGCCGTGAAGGGCAAGTTGATCGACCAGAATACGTCCGCCGTGACGCATTTCAGCAGTTTCAGACATTTGGTGGCTCCCTGAAGATGGCGCATTATCGTGGTGGGGCGCTTTTGCGCGTGGCGCGGATTTCAGCATGGATGATGCCAGAGGTAAAGTCGCCCGGCGGGCCAAAAGGTGGTTTTTTCCTCAATTTTTCAAGATCCGGGGATACCGGCCGAATTGCACAGGGGAATGTGCTAAATTCCCCGGTTAAATCCAGACGAATATATTGAGGATTCGGGGCAAATAACGATCAGAAATACCGTTCAGTCACGCGGATGATATCCCCGGGCAAAACAATGCTGTTTGGCGCGGCGGGTAATTTGATGCGGTTGTCTTCGCGCCCGCGCAGGATCACGATATCGTCCTGATCAGCGCGATAGGTAAACCCGCCACCAAGTGCAACAGCATTCAAAATATTCATGCCCGATACATAGTCATACTGACCGGGGTCATTGACCTCGCCCAGAATATAAAACGGGCGGAAATGGATGACCTCAAGCGATACGACCGGATGACGTAAAAACCCTTGGGCAAGGGTATTGGTAATACGGTTCTGGGCGGCTTGGAGTGTCAGATCGCGAAGTTCTATCTTGCCCGCCAGTGGCAGGGTGATGGTCCCGTCCGATCCCACTGGAAAATCTCCTGTCAGGTCGTTTTCTTCAAAAACAGTGATGCGTAATTCATCGCCGCTATCGATTGTATAGATCGTTTGCGCATGCGCGATTGCCCCCGGGACAAGTAAAATCAGCAAAAGCCAAAGCGGCAAAAACATCCCGATTGCGGGTGAAAAACCATGTTTCATGACGTCACATCTTAAGCCTGAGGGTCAGCAGGGCCCGATTACGTTGATAATCATGACCGGTTTCGTCAGAATGGCGTTCATCAAAACGCCATGACGCATCAAGATCGGCAAACCGGTTCAGATCATATCGAAGCCCGGCGCCAAGGCGAAGGATTTGGTCTGTGCGCTTGGTGCCTTCGAAATGGTCCTGTTCATATCCGCCGTTAAACCGCAAACGCAGCCAGCGGCGAAGTTCGTGATCAACGCCAAAGTCAAACTCTTCGCTGATGATGCCGCTGGCACCTGTGACGGTGGTTTCGTCAATGTCGCGCCGGGCGCGGAAATCAAGTGTGGTCAAACGGGTGACATGCCAATTGACCGTTGCGCGAAGTGACAAGCCTTCGTTGGTTTGCAAAACGGGGTCTTCATAGATTTGCGTCATCCATCCGGCACCGATATCGGCATCGATCAGATTGGTAACATCAAAAGTCATTCCTGTATAAAAACGATAACCGGTTGAGTCGCGATAGATGCCCTGATCGTCGGGTAAATTGGTATATTCGCGTTGGTTAAACGCGGTTTCGCCAAAGACGGCCCGGCCCCGGCCCAACGGATAGGATGCCCGCATTACAATCCGGGTTTCCGTGCGGTCGCGGTCATCATTGTTGCCAATTGTTCCGCCTGCAAGGGTGCTATCATCGAAATCAAGGTTTCGGCGCGCCAGGACCGTGCGATAGCGTATATCGCCTGCGATGTAACGGATGGCGATTTCGCCGCTTTGTTCGGTGTAAAGGACCGGTTCTGTGGCACCTGTCGGAATGTCGTTGCCGCCGCGATCTTCGTGATGTTGCGCCAGATTAAGTTTGCCATCAATCGCAAGGGCCGGACCGATATCAAAGCCGCCCGAAATGCCGGTTTCACCGTCAAGATAATCATCATCATCTGATTGGGCATAAAATCCGGCTTCGCCAAGTGCGATCAGGCGCAAACGGGCGCGCTGCCAGTTTGATTGCAATGTCAGGGCAGGTGCAATGCGGCTGATTTGATCGGATTTTTTATGGCGGTCTGACAGGAAGATATTGTCACTGAATTCTTCGGATACCGATAGTGTTGGCCGCAAATCGAAAAGCCCGATCTGGATAATGGCATCACGATCATCCTTGTCATTGGGATGATCGTGATGCGGGTTCGGGGTTTGTGATTTTGCAGCAGTATCGGGGATCAGACTGCTTGCAAGGCTGCAAACAAAACAGCAAACATACAAAAATGTTTTGTGTCCTGCCCCGATCATCCGGCGCGACGATAGTTGGATGAAAACAAACCCGTATTTGAATTTTCGCACGGCCCGTCCAGCCAGCGCCGGGGCATGACGATCGTTTGAAACAGGATTATGATATCTGTGATGATTGACCGGTTTCGGACATATTGAATGTCCAGTGCAATGCGGCCCTGAAGGTTTGCGGTATTGCGAATGGTGCCGCGCCATCCGTTAAGCTGGGCCAGCCCGGTGATCCCGGGGCGGACCAGATGACGTTCGTCGTATTCAGAATAATCTGAAAAATGGCGGACGAAATTCTGATTGTCTTTGGGGGTGTGGGGCCGGGGTCCGACAAGTGACATATCGCCTCGGATCACATTGAAAAGTTGCGGTAACTCGTCAAATCCCCAGCGGCGCAAAAACTGGCAAAACGGCGTTATCGGCCGCAATGAGCCATTCGGGTCACAGGGGCAAAGCGTTTGAAATTTATAAATGACAAATAGCTGACCATGACGACCGGTACGGGTTTGACGAAACAGAACCGGGCGCGATGAAACCGGGCCGGGCATATCCCATTTGATAGCAAGGGCAATCACCAGAAAGGCCGGGATCAAAACCACGATCAAGGCGATGCTGACACTGATGTCAAAGACCCGTTTGCCAGAAGGCAGTCTGCCAGAAGGTTGGAAATCAGACGGTATTTTCCCCGAAAACACAAATCGCATTGCCGGTTTCCCCATCTATCCGGTTCTGTAAGTGGTGGTCGCGCAGAATGTGCAACGGGAAGATTACCGAATTAAGCAAAACCCGCCAAGAGATTATAACTAAAGGTTGTTTTTGCCGCAAAGGTCATGAAGGGCGGGGCTGTTTATATTCCGATGTGGAGGCGGCCGTTTTGCCCGATTCCTCTGCAACCGGACGCTGCATTGCAGCATATGGTTTTGAGAAATTCAAACTCCTGTTTGACAAGTTGGAAATTATTGTTACCGTAATAGTGTCCTTCGGGGCGGAATCTATAAAATAGCGGCAACAAATCGCCGCATGCCAATCAGGGCCTGCTGTTTCTTTGCACTGCGAAGAAGCGCGGGCTTTTTTTGTTTTAGGGGCTTTAATCTTGGGCGAGACGCACACCAATCCGGTTTACCGGGTCGGTTTCCTATATTCCGTAACCGGACCGTACCGGGCGATTGCGCAGGATCTTTATGATGGCGCGCGCATGGCCCTTGCCGAGGTTAATCAGGATGACCGGTTTGCCTTTCGTCTGGTGCCGGAATTTCGCGACCCGGCCGGTGTGCCGGAACGCTATACTGATTTTTGTGAAAGCCTGATCCGCCGTGATGGGTGCCGCCATATCATTGGCACGATCACATCACTGGCGCGCAAAGAAGTCCTGCCGACGGTTGAAAAATATGACGCGCTGCTTTGGTATCCATGCCCATACGAGGGTTTTGAATGCAGCGAGAATGTTATCTATACCGGGGCAAATCCCAATCAGCATATCCTGCCGCTATTTGAATATGTCATCCCGAAATTCGGGCGTCGGGTTTATCTGACCGGATCAAATTATATCTGGGGCTGGGAAACCAATCGCATCGGGCGCGAATTGATCCATGCCTGCGATGGCGAGGTTCTTGGCGAGAAGTATTTGGCAATCGACAGCGTCGATATTGATCACATTATCGAGGATATCAAGGCCAAGAAGCCGGACTTTATCCTGAATAACCTGATTGGCAATTCAAGTTATGCCTTTATCCGCGCCTATCAGAAACTGGGTGCCGAAGACCCCGAATTTGCGCCATCCAAACGCCCGATTGTCAGTTGTAATCTGACGGAATGTGAATTGTCGCAATTGGGGGCGGCGGGTGTTGGCCATCTTAGCACCGCAATCTATTTCGCCAATCAAACCGAAACCGATGCGGAAAACACCGCCTGGCTTGACCGGTTCCATGCCTTTGCCGGGCCGGATCGCATTCCGTCGGTCTTTGTTGCCCAAGGATATGCAACGGTTAAAATGCTGGCCGAATCCATTCGGCGCGGGGGGACGGATGATGTGCAATCGGTCCGCCATCATCTGATGCGCCAACCGGTGGAAACGCCGTTTGGCAATGTGCGTATTGATGCCAGCAACAATCACGCCGCCCTGACCCCGTTGATCGGACAGATCGGTGCTGGTGGCTGGTTTGATATTGTGTCGCGTGCAGATCATGCCATCGAACCCGATCCGTATCTGGTCCATTTTGATGCCGATGCGTTTCGCCGCAAGGTTGGACAGGCCGGGCATGGTAATTTGCGGGTGGTTGGCGGATGAAACGCGCAAACCGTATCCCGAACTTCAGAGGCTGGCATGCATGGGTCCTGCATCGTCCGAGTGCAGCAATTGATCCGCTGCCCCGTCAACTTGAACGTTTGGGCATGACGGTTGACCGTTATTGGCCAGATTTGCCCGATCAAAATGATGCCAGCGCCAATCTGAGCGTCAAACCGGTGGATATTCTGTTTTTTGATGCCGATATGGGCATGGATGAACAATTTCCCTGGCCGAGTGATGCCGCCCCGATGCCAACCGTTGCCCTGATCGGGTCCGAAGCGCCGGGACGTCTGGAATGGGTTCTGAGCCGTCAAAGCGGGGCACATCTGCAAAAGCCGGTATCCTCGGCCGGTGTGTTCAGTTCGGCGGTTTTGGCGGTTCATGCCTTTGAACAACAACAGAAATTGCGCGCTGAAATCAGTGAACTTCGCCGCCGGTTAAAGTTGCGACCGGTGGTCGCCAGGGTACTGATGACTGTGATGCGCAGCCATAATATCGACGAGCACGGCGCATTGCGTGCGATCCGTGCCGAAGCGATGAAAAAACAACAAACCATTGAAGACTATTGCGCGGCAATCGTTGCCTCGGGCCGGGGTGGCCCGGGGGATGCCACGACAATTGTCACGAACTAACAGACAGGGTGGGTATGCTTGTTCTTGCTGAACTGGTCAAAAGGAAACTCGCATTACTGGGACTGATCATCATTGTGATCATTGCCGGTTCGGCACTCCTTGCGCCATGGATCGCGCCATATGATCCGCAAAATCAGATGTTTGATGGGCTGACCATCGAAGGTGCACCAATGCCGCCCAGCATGCAGTTCCTGTTGGGGACGGATTTGCTGGGCCGTGATTTGCTGTCGCGTTTGATGTATGGCGCCCAGACATCGTTGATTATCGGTGTTGTAGCCAATGGTACGGCGGTGATGATCGGGGCTTTGGTCGGGGTGATTGCCGGATTTTTCCAAGGCTGGATCGGGACGATCCTGATGCGGGTGACGGATTTGATGATGGCGTTTCCGGCATTGCTTTTGGCGATTGTTCTGGCCGCCCTTTTCAAACCCAGCCTGTGGATCGTTGCCATGGTGATTGCCATGGTCAACTGGGTTCAGGTTGCGCGCGTGATCTATACCGAAACCAGATCGCTTTCCGAACGCGAGTTTATCGAGGCCGAATGGGCTATTGGTGCCAGCCGATTCCGCATTCTGTTCAAGCATATGCTGCCCCATCTTTTATCGACCATGGTGGTTTGGGCGACGCTTGGAATTGCAACCACGGTGCTGCTTGAAGCGACACTTTCCTATCTTGGTGTCGGGGTACAGCCGCCCACGCCAAGCTGGGGCAATATCATCTTTGAAAACCAGACCTATTTCACCTCGGCCCCCTGGCTGGTGTTTATCCCGGGCGTTGCCATCATTTTGTTAGCACTTGCATTCAACCTGGTCGGTGATGCGCTTCGCGATATCCTCGACCCGACCCAGAAAGGGCGCCACTGATGATTGCCTATATTCTGCGTCGTGTGTTGCAGGCAGCCCTGATCCTTTTAGGCGTCAGTGTGGTGACCTATGCGCTGCTTTATATGTTGCCCGCGGATCCGGCGCGTCAGATTGCCGGGCGCAGTGCCACGGCGGAAACGGTGGCCAATATTCGCGAACAGCTTGGCCTGAACCTGCCTTTTTACGAGCAGTATTTGCGGTATCTGGGCAATCTTTTGCAGGGCGATTTCGGTCGATCCTATTTGCAAAAGACCGAAGTGGGCGAACTGATTGCCGCCCGCCTTCCCGCCACGTTGTTGCTGATGGCCGGGGCCATTTTCTGCGAGCTTCTTTTGGGGCTGACTGCCGGGGCAATCGGCGCGATCAAACGTAATACGTCGGTTGATCGTACTTTGATGGTGGTGTCCTTTGTCGGGGTTTCGGCGCCGCAATTCGTGGTCGGTATTTTGATGCTGTATCTGTTTGCGGTGGTTCTGGGCTGGTTCCCGATTGGCGGATACGGAACATTTTCGCATCTGGTTTTGCCATCCGTTTCCATGGGGTTCCTTGGGGCGGGTTGGTATTCGCGGATGATGCGGTCCTCGATGCTGGATGTTTTGCGCCAGGATTATGTCCGGACGGCACGGGCCAAGGGTCTTGGCCGGGCGCGGGTGTTTTTTGTTCATGCCTTTCCCAATGCCTTGCTGCCGATCATCGCGATGATCGGCATCGATATCGGCATGTTCATGAGCGGCATCGTGGTTGTGGAATCGGTCTTTGGCTGGCCCGGCATTGGGCAACTGGCTTGGCAGGCAATCCAGCGCGTCGATATTCCGATCATCATGGGGGTGACGCTTGTTTCGGCCTGCGCAATCGTACTTGGAAATTTACTGGCGGATCTGGTCGTCCCGTTGATCGATCCGCGCATCAAGCTGCGCTGATGTAATACCAGAAAGATGCAGCAAATCAGGAGGAATCCATGTCGGATCAAATTCACAGGGAGATTTCAAATAATGTTTAGCAAAGCTTTGAAAGGTGTGGCACTTGCCGCATTGATAGCCGGTGCGGGCCTTGCCGGTACCGCAACATTGCCGACCCATGCCCATGCCGGGGAAGGCAGCATCACGGTTACCTACAAGGATGACGTTTCGACCCTTGATCCGGCAATCGGGTATGACTGGCAGAACTGGTCGATGATCAAAAGCCTGTTTGACGGCTTGATGGACTATAAGCCGGGCACGACCGAATTGGTGCCGGACCTTGCGACCGATTACACCGTTTCCGATGACGGCATGACCTATACCTTTATGCTGCGCAAAGGGGTCAAATTCCATAATGGTCGTGAATTCAAGGCATCTGACGTCAAATACACGCTTGATCGCGTTGTAAATCCGAAAACCCAAAGTCCGGGTGCTGGTTTCTTTGACACCATCAAGGGTTTTGATACGGCATCAGCCGGTGAAGCCGATGGTCTTGACGGGATTGAAGTTGTTGACGATTACACCGTCAAATTCACCTTAAAACAGCCCGATGCGGCGTTCCTGCACAAAATGGCACTGAACTTTGCCCATATCGTGCCCAAGGAAGCGGTTGATGAATGGGGGCAGGATTTTGGCAAGCACCCGGTTGGTACCGGTGCCTTTATGCTTGATGAATGGACCCTTGGTCAGCGTCTGGTTTTCAAGGCGAACCCGCAATACCATATTGCCGGTATTCCGAAACTTGACAGTATCGTTGTTGAAGTCGGTCAGGAACCGGTTGTTGCCCTGTTGCGTTTGCAGCGCGGCGAGGTTGATATTGCCGGTGACGGCATTCCGCCTGCCAAGTTTCTTGAGGTCATGAACGACCCGGAATACAAGGATTTGGTGGTTTCCGGCGAACAGCTTCATACTGGCTATGTTACCCTGAACACCAAAATTCCGCCGTTTGATAACGTCAAGGTTCGTCAGGCGGTCAATATGGCCGTAAACAAGGACCGTATTGTTCGCGTGATCAATGGGCGTGCGGTTCCCGCCAATCAGCCACTTCCACCTTTGATGCCGGGCTATAACACCGATTACAAGGGTTATGCCTTTGATCCGAACAAGGCCAAGGAGCTTCTGGCCGAAGCCGGTTATGAAGACGGTGTTGCAACGACCCTGTTTGTGGCCAATACCGATCCGCAGCCGCGTATCGCACAGGCCATTCAGCAGGATCTGGCATCGATTGGCATGAAGGTCGAAATCAAATCGCTGGCACAGGCAAACGTGATTGCCGCTGGTGGCGAGGCCGATCAGGCACCGATGATTTGGTCGGGTGGCATGGCATGGATTGCCGATTTCCCGGATCCGTCGAACTTCTATGGTCCGATCCTTGGCTGTGGCGGCGCGGTTCCGGGTGGTTGGAACTGGTCGTGGTACTGCAACGAAGAACTTGATGCCGAGGCTTCCAAAGCCGACGCAATGGCCGATCCGTCGCAGGCCGAAGCCCGCATTGATTTGTGGCGCGATATCTTTACCAAAGTCATGGACGACGCCCCGTGGGTGCCGGTGTTTAACGAACAGCGTTACACCATTCGCTCGCCGCGTCTTGTTGCCGAGGATGCGATCCTCGTCGATCCGGTCCATATCCCTGTTCATTATGATTACATTGCGGTGAAATAAACATGTGCAAATGTGCGGATTACACGATCCACTCCGCGCACCATCATCACGGGTGGGATCATTCGATCCCGCCCGTGCAGACGGTCGCGCCGGGAACCACCATTGAATTTGAATGTGTGGACAGTGCTGCTGGCCAGTTCAATTTTGACAGTACGGTTGCGGATGTGACCGCACTGGATTTCAGTAAAATCAATCCGGTTACCGGTCCTGTCTTTATTGATGGGGCGGAACCCGGTGATGCGGTCAAAATCACCATTGAAGGTTTCAAACCATCGGGTTTTGGCTGGACGGCGAATATTCCGGGTTTTGGTCTTTTGGCCGATCAGTTCAAAGACCCAGCCCTGCATATTTGGAAATATGATCCCCAAACCATGGCCCCGTCGCTGTTTTCAAAATACGGCAAAGTGCCGTTGAAACCGTTTGCCGGTACTATCGGGTTGGCTCCGGCGGAACCGGGCCTGCATTCGGTCGTACCGCCGCGCCGTGTCGGGGGTAACCTTGATATCCGTGATCTTGCTGCCGGGACGACCCTTTATTTACCGGTCGAGGTTGCCGGGGGGCTGTTTTCCATTGGTGATACCCATGCGGCACAGGGCGATGGCGAAGTCTGCGGGACGGCAATCGAAAGCCCGATGAACGCCACTGTCACCCTTGATCTGGTCAAACAGGCCAATCTTGAAACACCGCATTTCACCACACCCGGCCCGGTGACCAATCATCTGGACGTCAAAGGGTACGAAGTGACGACCGGTATTGGTACCGATCTTATGACCGGGGCACGCGATGCGGTCCGTCGCATGGTCGATTGGCTGGGCAAGACACAGGGCATGTCGGCCGTGGACGCCTATATGCTGTGTTCGGTTTGCGGTGATCTGCGCATTAGTGAAATCGTCGATCAGCCTAACTGGGTTGTGTCGTTCTATTTCCCGCGCATCGTGTTCGAATAATTTGTTGTGATGGGGCAGGCGCAAATACCGCACTGCCCCGCACATTTTTAATGACAAAACAATTCCGCAAGGGTTGGCAAGATGACCGAACAGGGTGCCGTGATGCCTGAAAAGATCCTCGAAGTGCGTGATCTGGTAACGCAGGTGGCAACATCAACCGGGCCAAAAACCGTGGTCGACGGGCTGAGTTTCGATCTGCATCGCGGTGAAACGCTATGTATTGCTGGCGAGTCTGGCAGCGGAAAATCCATGACGTCCCTGTCGATCATGGGCCTGTTGCCCCAGCCGATGGCAAAGGTTGCAGGCGGCAAAGTGTTGCTGCGCGGTGATGATCTTTTGAAATTGCCTGAACGTGCCATGCGTGACATTCGCGGCAACAAGATCGCCATGATTTTTCAGGAACCGATGACGTCCTTAAACCCGGTTCTGACAATCGGCCGCCAGTTGGGCGAGGCGATTTCGACCCATGATCCGATGCCCGGATCAAAGGTCCGTTCGCGTGCATTGGCTGTGTTAAAGCAGGTACGCATTTCCGAACCGGAAAAACGCCTTAAGCAATATCCACATGAACTTTCGGGCGGAATGCGCCAGCGCGTGATGATCGCGATGGCGCTGGCATGTAATCCCGATGTTCTGATCGCGGACGAGCCCACCACCGCCCTTGACGTTACCATTCAGGCACAGATTTTGGGCCTGATGCGTGATTTGCAACGTGATACCGGCACGGCCATTATTCTGATCACTCATGATATGGGGGTGGTTGCGGAAATGGCTGACCGCGTGATTGTGATGAATCAGGGCAAGGCAGTTGAAAGCGGATCGGTCACCGATGTGTTTGAAGCCCCGGCGGATCCCTATACACGCGGACTTTTGGCGGCTGTTCCGCGCCTTGGCGCGATGACTGGAATCGACGGCCCCGCCAGTACAAATGGAAATGCGCTTGTCCGTGGAATGGCGCGACCCTTGGTGACGGTGCGCGATCTGACCGTCCGGTTTGATATTCGGGGTGGACTTTTGCAGCGCGTCCAGAAACGGGTGCATGCGGTGGAAAACGTCAGTTTTGATATTTTCCCGGGCGAGACATTATCGATTGTTGGCGAAAGTGGCTGTGGCAAATCGACTACTGGCCGGGCATTGATGAACTTGCTGCCCTGGCAGGGGGAAGTCGTGATTGATGGCAAGGAAATTGACGCCCAATCGCGCCTTCAGACAAAATCCGTGCGCCGCAATGTTCAGATGATTTTTCAGGATCCTTATGCGTCGCTTGATCCGCGTATGACGGTTGGTGAATTGGTGGCCGAGCCATTGGTCATTCATGGGTTGGCACATGGCAGCGAATTGCAGGATCGGGTTGAATATCTGTTTAATCGGGTCGGGCTTCCGGTCGATGCGGCAAAACGTCATCCGCATGAATTTTCCGGTGGTCAGCGCCAGCGCGTGTGTATTGCGCGTGCGCTCAGCCTTTCACCCAAGGTGATTATTGCCGATGAATCGGTTTCGGCACTTGATGTATCGGTGCAGGCACAGGTTCTGGAATTGTTGGGGGAATTGCAGGCCGAAAGCGGGATTTCATATCTGTTTATCTCGCATGACATGGCGGTTGTTGAACAGATAAGCCATCGGGTCGCGGTGATGTATATGGGGCAGGTGGTCGAGATCGGTCCGCGCCGTGCGGTATTTGAAAACCCGCAACATCCCTATACCAAAAAGTTGATGTCGGCGGTTCCGATCCCCGATCCGCGCAAACGCCGCGAACATTTCAGCCTGATTACTGGCGAAATTCCAAGCCCGGTTCATGGTCTGGATTATCAGCCTGATTATGCCGATCTGACACAGATTGGTGCGCAACACTTTGTGGCGCGTTCAGCCATCAAAAGTGCGGCATAGATAGGATCAGCAGGTCTTTGTCTTGCAGTAAATGATGAATGGGCGGGCCGTTAATCTGGCGCGCTCATTTTACGTTGGCGATAGCGTTCGAACCATTTCGCCATCAATGGCGCCAGCATCACGATTTCAAAGATGCGGACGATATGGTGAAACGCGACAAAGCTGGGTTCGACATTAAGCGCCAGCGCGATCAGTGACATTTCCGCCACCCCGCCCGGCGCAAAGGCCAGAAGAACTGCGATGTAATCCAGATCAAGCCAATCTGAAACAAACCAGGCCACAACGCCGGTAAAGGCAAGGATCAGGAGGGTGGCAAAGATCGAATACCCGGCAAGACGGATCAGGAATGAAAGTTTGACCCCGGCAAAGCGGCTGCCAATGGCCGCACCAAGGATCAAAAGGCTTCCGGCCAGAAGCCATTCGGGAAGATTGCCTTCGACGACACCGGTGACATGCAAAAGCATGCTGGCCATCATCGCACCGGTCATCTCGGATGCCGGGACGCCGATCTTGCGGAAAATGACGACTGTGGAAATGGCGCAAAACGCGGTGATCAAGCCATCGGACAGGGTCATCTGCATGGCTTCGCTGTTGCCATGGCCATTGGCAACCACACCGGTAATCAGAAGTGCAATCAGCGGCGCTGACATGACAAGCAGCAAGACGCGAAGCCCCTGCGTCACAGCGATTTCCTGCTCATTGCCACCCGCCGCCGCCCCCAGAACCACCATCGGGGTCAAACCGCCCGGTGTTGCCGAAAATAATGCTGTGGCCGGGTCAAGCTTGGCGACCTTGCTGTAAAACCAGGTCACGACAATGGTGATGATCGGGACATAAAGCAGAACTGCGATCATACTGATTGGCCAGCGCGCCGCCTGATCAAGGGTGTCGGGGGTAAAGGATGCGCCAAGGAATACACCGATCACACCCAGTATGATCGAGCGAAAGCGCATCGGGATGCCCATTTTCACGCGCAGCAGGCTTGCGACAAAGGTCGCCAGCATCGGCCCCATCATCCAGGCCAGCGGCATGGCGATGCCATGTGCAATCAGGCCACCGATCAACCCGATGCCAAGGGCGGTAAACAGGTTTTTGAAGAATGTCGGGGTCAGGCTGCCGGAAAGGCGATTGATCCAATTATCGTCTTGGGGCTTTTCCGGCAGTGTCGTCATTATGCATCGGCCTTGTTTTTATTGATCTGGCTCAGGAAGCCGTCAATTGCGTTACGCAGGCGGGTTGCTTCGGTATTTAGCGTATTTGTTGCACGTGAAACGTTTTCCGATCCATTGTGAACCCGCGCGGTTTCCGTATCAAGTGCGCCAACTGCATCGGCAACGGTACGCATGCCGCCA
Source organism: Thalassospira alkalitolerans (assembly GCF_002115745.1). Lineage (GTDB taxonomy): Bacteria > Pseudomonadota > Alphaproteobacteria > Rhodospirillales > Thalassospiraceae > Thalassospira > Thalassospira alkalitolerans. Next base: position 179,024 of record NZ_JFKB01000001.1, on the reverse strand, counting down.
TTGGCATCATGGATGCTGGCGGAAATGCCATTGGTCGATGCCTGTTGTTCTTCGACTGCGGCCGCGATGGCGGCGGCTGATTGGTCAACTTCACCGATAACGTTGGCCACGGATTCAAGCGCGCTGACCACGTTATTGGTCAGGCCACGGATTTCTTCGACTTGGGCTGAAATATCCTCGGTCGCGCGGGCGGTCTGGGATGCAAGGTTTTTAACCTCGCCCGCAACCACGGCAAAGCCTTTGCCGGCATCGCCCGCACGTGCGGCCTCAATCGTGGCGTTCAGGGCCAGAAGATTGGTCTGGCTGGCAATGTCTTCGATCAGGGTGACGATATCGCCGATCCGCTGGGTGGCTTCGGTCAATTGGTCAAACAGCGCACGAGACTGTTCGCTTTCATTACGCGCACGACCGGCAACCTCGGCGGAACGCTGGGCCTGTTGGCCGATTTCACCGATGGCTTCGGAAAGGCTGGCGGTGGTTTGCGATACCGCTTCGATATGGTGCAGAACGGTTTCGGAATGGTGATTGGCGTCTGCGGCGCGTGCGTTTGCTGATGTTGCGATCTGTTCCATCTCGCCCGCCGATCCGTTCAGCGAGCTGAATTCACGGTCAAATCCGCCAAGGGCTTCTTGGACAGCGCGCTGGAAATTATCGGTTGCGGTAACCAGTTCAAGCTGACGTTCACGTTCGATTTCGCGGATGCGTTCGCGTTCGTGGCGCAGGTTTTCGGCTTCTTTTGACTGGTCGCGCAGGACGGTAACGGAACGTGCAACCACCCCGATTTCATCGCGGCGCTGAACCCCCCGGATTTCAACATCAAGGTCACCCTTGGAAATCTGTTCGATCAGTTCTGCCAAATCGGTCATCGGGTGCGAAATGCGGCGCGACACAAAAACCGAAACGATGGCGCCAACGAAAATCACGATAACCGCCACAATCACAAACACCTGTTGCAATGTTTCGGCCTGAGCCAATGCATTGCCAAATGAAATGGTTGCCACTTCCTGGGATTGCAGGAGGATGTTGTTAAGCGGTGGTTGAAGGGCACTGAAAGCTTCATCGGCGCGGGCAATGACTTCAAGTGCGCCATAGATGTTCATGTTGCTTTCAATCAGGAACTGATCAACCTCGGCCATATAGGTGTTATAGGCGTTGGTGAATTCATCCCCGCCAACCTCGGCCAGCCGTTCTGCAAGCGGGGCGAGTTCGGCTGAAAGCTGGCCGACTTTTTCATGCAGTTCCGGAACGGCCGCGGCATTAAGCCCGTTTGAATCCCAAGTTAAAATCCGAAACAGTGATCCATGGGCTTCGTTCAGTGCGCCACTCAGTGTCAGCGCATCCGAACGACGTTCATAAGCTTCGACGCGAAGGTTGTTCAACGTGTCTTTTTCGCTTTCAAGCGTCAGGACCGTCGTGATCCCCATCGCAATGATCACGATCATCAGAAATACGGGGACCAAGAGGGTCTTGGGACCAATCGCAAGATTATCAAGAAAACGCATTACGTTCGCATCCTTCGCATCGAAGACTTTCAGGTCTTACATTTCACCGTCATTGGGCAGGGCCTTGCGATTGCGCAGCCATTCACGAGTATTCCCAAGAAGCGGCGCAATCAGGAAGATCATGCTGATGATCAAAATAACCAGAGTAATCGGACGTTCCCACAGGAAAGAAAGCGATCCGTCGCTGATCATAAGCGCACGACGCAGGTTTTCTTCCATCATACTGCCAAGGATAAAGCCAAGCAGCATTGGCGCCATCGGATAATTCAACAGACGCAGGCCAATGGCGATTGCCGCGGCTAGCACCATCATATGGATATCCATGGTGTTGAATGTAACCAGATAGACCCCGATCAACGAGAAGAACAGAACGAACGGCACCAGCAATTGCTGTGGCAGGGCCAGAAGGCGTGCAATATACGGGATCAGCGGCAGGTTCAGGACCAAAAGCACGATATTGCCGATATACATCGAAATGATCACGGACCAGAACACTTCGGGCTGTTCAACAAACAGGCGCGGACCGGGCTGAACGCCATAGGAAATCAGCGCGCCCATCATGACGGCCGTTGTTCCAGACCCCGGAATGCCAAGTGTCAAAAGTGGAACAAACGAACCAGAACACGCTGCGTTGTTGGCGGTTTCCGGTGCTGTCAGACCCCGGATGGATCCTTTGCCGAACTGAAGCTTTTCCTTGGCAGAGGCAATATTGCGTTCCATGCCATAGGCAAGGAAGGATGCAATGGTCGCACCAGCACCCGGCAGAACGCCGGTAAAGAAGCCCAAAATGGATGACCGGCCAATAACCGGGATCATGATTTTGACTTCTTCCTTGGACAGCTTCATCGAGCCAAGGCTTTTCAGCGCTTTCTGTTCGTCGGTGCGGGTATCTTTGGTCGGGCGCAAAATCTGCAACAGGGCTTCTGACAGGGCAAAGGTCGACATCGCCAGCAACAGGAAGCTGATACCGTCAATAAGATCCATGCTGCCAAAGGTAAAGCGTGCAACGCCCGCGGCCGGATCGGTGCCGATGGTCGACAGCATAATACCAAACAGCGTCATAGTGATTGCCTTAAGCACCTGACCCTTGCCGGCAAAGGCCGAAACCGCCGTCAGACCCAGAACCATCAGGGCAAAATAGTCACCTGACTGGAACGATAGTGAAACCGATGCCAGTGCCGGTGCTGCCACCAGCAGGAAGATCGCGGCAATCGTACCACCCGAGAAAGATGAATAGGCCGCAATGGCAAGTGCTTTGCCTGCCTGACCTTTTTGGGCCATCGGATAACCGTCAAAGGCGGTGGCCACGGTCCCGGCAACGCCCGGGGCGTTGATCAGGATTGACGAGGTCGAACCGCCAAAGATGGCACCATAATACACACCGGCCATCAGGATCAGGCCGGTTGAAGGATCAAAGCCGTAGGTGATCGGGATCATCAGCGCAATGGCGGTGATCGGACCGAGACCCGGCAACATGCCGATAAAGGTACCGGCAAAGCAGCCGATGACAACCATCATCAGGTTGATCGGCATGACTGCGGTCGAAAGACCGGAGAGAATTCCGTCTAGCATTTTTGTCGCCCTAACCCAGCATTTCGAAAAAGTCACCCGGTGCCAGATAGATGCCCATCAGCTGGGACAGCAGGAACCAGAAAACAAAAACCACAGGAACGGCAGCACCAACCAGAACCTTGATGCGACGTTCGCCAAGAACAGCGAAGCCGCCGATCAGGAAAATGGTGGTCGAGATCAGGAAGCCGAAATAGCGGATGGTCAGGCCATAGAAGATCATCAATGCGCCAAGCATTAAGACCGGTTTCCATTTCATGCCGCTAAAGGCACGAAGGAGACTACCGGCCTCGCGATTGGCCGGCAGTACCAGTTGGGCAAAGGAAACCACGCCCAGAATCCAGGCCAGGGCATTCGGAAGGGTTCTGGCATTGAATGGGGCATCTTCGTCGCCGAACAAAAGCGGGATGTCGTCGACATAGAAGCCATAAATCAGCGCAAGGCATAGAAAGAGCATCGCGCCGAATTTGTCACGATTGATGGACATGGCGTGGTTTCCTTAAAAGTCTTTTTTATTCAGGTTTCGGAATGGCTTATTTCAGGAAGCCAAGTTCGCGCATGAGGTCGCCAACAACCTTTTCCTGATTCTCCATGAACGAAGAGAATTCAGCGCCGCCTTTGTAGATTTTTTCCCAGCCATTGCGCTTGCGAACGGTTTCCCATTCTTCGGTTGCCTGAACGTCTTTCAGCAGTTTCGCATAGGCTTCAGCCTTGTCTGCCGAAAGGGCCGGGGAACCGAAATAACCACGCCAGTTGACGAATTCAGCATCAATGCCCTGTTCGCCGAGCGACGGAACGTCCGGAGCAGCTTCGATACGTTCTTTCGAGGTCACGGCAAGAATACGGATCTGACCTGCTTTATGCAGTTCAAGCAGCTCACCAAGGCCGGTCGACAGGATGTCGGTTTCGCCCGACAGAAGACCGGCAATTGCTTTGCCGCCGGCATCATACGGGATGTATTTAACGGTTTTGGCATCGCCACCGCCCTGCTGAACGGCATAGGCAGCAACGATATGGTCCATACCGCCACGGACCGAACCGCCACCAAATTTCACCGAGCTCGGATCTGCCTTGATGGCAGCAATAACGTCGGCAAAGGATTTATACGGGCTGTCAGCCGGAACACCAAAAGCAGCATATTCGGCAACGACAGCTGCGATCGGGGTCAGGTCACGGAACGACTGCGGGAACACACCGGTCAGCGACCGAATGATGATCGGGGTCGAGTTGACCATAAGGGTGTTGTCAAGGCGGTCTGCCGCCTCGATCATATAAGCGATGGCTTTGCCACCGCCGCCACCCGACATGTTTTCGTAAGAAGCGGTGCCGACAAGACCAGATTTGGTCAGGGCTTCGCCGGTACCACGTGCCGTACCATCCCAGCCGCCGCCTGCGCCGCCCGGAATAATAAAGTGGATATCATCCATTTCCGCAGCTTTGGCGTCAAACGCACCGAAAGCAGCAGTTGAAACGGCAACAGCAGTTGCTGCAGCCAGGAATCCGCGACGCGAGAACATCGTCAGCTTGGTCATATTGTCGTCTCCTCCAGACAAAAACCTAATCCTGAACCGCCAAAAATGGCGGCAGGCCGATCAGACCAGGAATGGATATCTGCAACGAAGGTCTGGCTGCGCTTGCATTCCGGCGACATGCCGGTACCCCATGACAACAAACAGCTGAAGGCCTCCCTTGCCGATGATCCTTTTTGATTCTCCTGAGTCAGGTCATGCGACCTGACGGACCGGCAGTGCGGCGACGGTAACAGGCAAACCTGTCACCAACCTGTCATTGCGCTAAACAGGGTGAAAAAAATTCATAGCATTTATGCGCAGCGGGCAAAGGTCGGTGAAATCAGCCGATCAGGCCGAAAGAGCACGCCCGCAATCAATGGCATGCTGACGCAGGAAAACAAGGGCCACGTTTCGGTGTTCAAGGCCGAATCGGCTGCGCGGTCCTGACAGGTTCAATGCCCCCAGAAGTCGGGATTGCCGATCCAGTACCGGAACGGCAATCGCGGAAATATCGGGATCGCGTTCGCCGTCGCTTTGGGCAAAACCGGTATTAAGAACCTCGATTGCGAGATCATCTACCCCGTTGCCCCATGCCCGGATGACATGCCCTGCCGCCCCGCGATCACATGGAAGGATCGCACCTTCTTCCAGATGGTGGCGCAAGCTTTTCGGCGAATTTTCGCGAAATAGGCAAAGCCGGTTTTCGCCTTCGGGCACGTAAAAGGATGCGGTTTCACCGCTTGCCGTGACAAGAGCCGCCAGATGCGGGCGGACAACATCATCCATGCGAAATGACCGGCGATAGATTGATCCCAATCGCCATAATGCCGGGCCCAGTCGATATCGCCCGCGCCCCGATATCGCCAGAAACCCGCGCGACTCCAACGTTCCGGCTAGCCGGGTGATGGTGCTTTTATACATGCCGGTGCGTTCCGACAGGTCCTTAAGCGATAAATCGGCATCCTGGTCGGTAAAGGCATCAAGGATGATCAGGGCACGTTCAACCGCGCTAACATTTTGGTCTGACATGATAAATCTGAAATTCTCGTGATGGTTTCGCGGGCGGCAATGCTGTTGGGTATTTTGCTTTCGGCTTAAATTCTATATAATAGAACATAATTCTACTAGACAGAATTTAAGGAAATGTCATGGACACCACCAAACCACTTGCCGGAATAACGGTTTTGGATCTGACCAATGTGTTGGCCGGACCGTTTTGTTGCCATCAACTGGCCCATTTGGGTGCGGATGTCATCAAGGTCGAAGCACCGGGGCGTGGCGATCTGGCCCGTCAACTGGGCGCAGATCAGGAATTGAATGAAAAACTGATGGGGGTTTCATTCATGGCGCAAAATGCCGGAAAACGGTCTGTGACGTTGAATTTGAAAGACCCGCGTGGCAAGGAAATCCTGAAAAAGTTGGTTGCGACGGCCGATGTGGTGGTCGAAAATTTCCGCCCCGGGGTGATGGATCGGCTGGAACTTGGTTATGACGTTTTGTCAAAGGTCAATCCGGCGCTGATCTATTGCGCGATTTCAGGTTTTGGGCAAACCGGCCCGATGAAAAAGCTCCCGGCCTATGATCAGATTGTCCAGGGGCTTTCGGGCATTATGACGATCACCGGCGAAGAAGGTCAGGATACCTATCGCGTTGGATATCCGGTTGCCGACACCATCGGTGGATTAACGGCGGCTTATGCGATTACGGCGGCACTTGCCGGTCGTGCGATGGGGGCCAATGACGGCAAGGGCAGTTTTATCGATATTTCGATGCTGGAATCGGTGGTTGCCACCATGGGCTGGGTAGTATCGAATTTCCTGATTGCGGGAAAACAGCCGACGGCAAATGGCAATGACAATTTCACATCCTCGCCATCCGGGACCTTTCGCACCCAGGATGGCAAGATTAATATTGCTGCCAATAAACAGGAACAATTCGAAGCCGTCTGTGATGTGCTGGATTTGCAGGACCTTAAAACCGATCCGCGGTTTGTCACCCGAACGGACCGGCTTGCCCATCGGCGTGAACTGAGTGACCTGCTTGAAGGTGCGCTTGTCACGCAATCAACCGATCATTGGGTTTTGAAATTCAATGCCACCGGGGTACCAGCCGGGGCGGTTTTGACCGTGCCACAGGTGCTTTCGCTGCCGCAGATTGCCGATCGTGGCATGTTGGCTGATTTTGCCGATGTACCGGGGGCCGATCGCGATATTCGTATTTTGCGAACCGGGATCAAGATGGACGGGGATGCGCCGTCTGTTGATGCGCCGCCGCCGGTTCTTGGACAAGATAACGAAACCATTTTGGCTGAACTCGGCATCAGTGCCGACGAAGTCGCCACCCTGAAAGCCGAGGGCGTGTTATGAGCGACAAGACCGCAAAAGACATTGAAAACGAAGTCAGCGACTGGTGGAAAACATCCATCATCGATATGGAGCCGGGCAAAATCCATTATAGCGGCTATGCCATTCAGGACCTGATCGGCAATATCAGTTTTGCCGGGATGATCTGGTTGATGACACGCGGTGATTTGCCGTCCAAAGGGCAGGCGGCATTACTTGAAGCCGCGCTTGTTGCGGCGGTGGATCACGGACCGCAGGCGCCCAGCATCGCCATTGCCCGTATGGCAGCAACCTGTGGTGTTGGTCTTAACAATGCGATGGCAAGTGCGGTCAATGTGCTGGGCGATGTTCATGGCGGCGCAGGTGAACAGGCTGTTGCGCTGTATCACGATATCGCAACCCGGATGGATGCGGGCGAAAGCCTTGTCGATGCGACGGCGGCGGGGTTGGATCATCAGATTGCCGAGCATGGCAAACATATTCCCGGTTTTGGTCATCGGTTCCATCCGCTTGATCCGCGCGCACCAAGATTGCTGTCGCTGGTTGAACAGGCGGCAAGCGATGGCATCGTATCGGGCCGGTTGGGCAAGATTGCCAGCCAGATCGAAGAGACCCTTTTTGAGCGCAAGGGCAAACGCATTCCGATGAATATCGACGGGGCAACGGCGGTGATTTATGCCGAGCTTGGCTTTGCCGCACCTTTGGCGCGGGGCCTGTTTTGTTTGTCCCGCTCGGTCGGGATTCTGGCCCATGCATGGGAACAAACCAATCAGGGTGGGCGCAACAAGGGGCCAATCCCGCGCCGTTTGATTTGGAGCTACGACGGGCCGGAACGACGCCCGTTTCCAACCGATCAATCAGGCGACCTTACCGGCGATTAAGTAATGCATCCTGCCAGCGGCTTAAAAACCGTTGGCGTTTTGCCTGATCCAGATAAACCAAAAGCCCCGGGCCAACCGGAAAAGACCGCACTCGTTCGCCGTAACGATCAAAGATCAGCGATGAAAACGGGCTTGGCGGGACATCGGGACGGACCGGGTTAAAGTTGCCTTCATCTTGCAGGATGCTTTGGCCTTCGATCGACAGCATGTAATCAAGGAACCGTCCGCCAAGATCGGGACGGCGGGCACCGCGCGGTATGATGGCTATTCGGGAATACACCACAATGAAGTCATCAGGCAGGATCACGCCAAGATTGGGGTTTCGGTGGCTGAATGTCTCGGCATAGGATCCCAATAGGTTATAGCCCAGCACCACTTGCCCATCGGCAATCTTTTCAAGCATCGGGGATGTGTTTGAATATAGCTTTACCCGCGCCTGACCCAGGGTGCGGACAAAATCCCAGATGCCGGGGAAAAAGCGTTCATCACGGGCAAGGAATAAAAAACCGACCCCGCTTCGTTCAATGTCATAGGTCGTGACTTTTTCACTTAGCAGGTCGTCATGGTCGTTTAACAATCGGATGAAAGCGTTGCGGGTTCGCGGTGGTTCCAGATTGTTTTCGCGGAAAAATTGCCGGTTATAGGCAATGACAGCCGGTTCCTGTGTGACGGCAAATGCCTCGTTGCGCCAGCTTGCCCAATTGGGCAGGGCGCGTGTTTCATCGCTTTGATGGGAAACGGCATAGCCATCATTGGCAAGCTTCATCTGCAAGTCCATCGACGAACTGATGACGATATCGGCGTTGGGCTCGCCCGCGTCGCGTTCGGCCAATGTCCGGTCATACATGTCCAGTGTCTGAAGCTGATGATAATCAATACGGACATTGGGATTACTTTGTTGAAAGCCTTCGATGGTGGGACGAAATGCTTCGATATCGGCCGAACCATATATGATAGCGGTCTGGTTTTCTGACAGCAGGGTTTGTTCCGGATCGCCTGGCGTGATGGTGCGGAGCGCCGGAAAGACAAACAATTCGGCCGACGCCGGAAGGACCCGGAAAATTGCTGCGAAGAAAACAGCAATAATGATAATACTGCGCAAGGTCATCGCTTACAGGCCCTCATCAACCGATGGTGTGCCATTTTATTGTCGGTCGCTTGCCACAAGGGGCTTTCACGATCCGGCAAAATCTGGAAAATTCATGTGCTTGGGTCAATATGCACCAGACCATACTGGTTTAACAGGGGGCCGAACCTGACACAATGAGAGTCCTTGTCGTTGAAGATCACGCAGCACTTGCCGATGGTATCGCCCGCTCTTTGCAGCAGGCGGGCTATGCGGTTGATGTGATTTCCGACGGGGAAGAAGCCGATGAAATCCTGCGGACACAGGAATACGGCCTTGTAGTTCTGGATCTTAATCTTCCCCGGATGGATGGTATTGAAATCCTGCGTCGTTTGCGCCACCGGGGATCGGAAAGTGCGGTTTTGATCCTGACCGCACGCAATGATATCGAAGATCGGGTGCGTGGACTTGACCTTGGTGCGGATGATTATCTGGCGAAACCGTTTGAACTGGTTGAACTTGAAGCCCGCGTTCGCGCCTTGATGCGCCGTCATGCCGGAACCCATAATACCCGGATTACATGTGGGCGGCTGACATATGACACGGTTGCACGGCGTGCCACGATTGATGGCGACGATATTGAAATTCCCCGACGCGAACTGAATATTCTTGAAATCCTGTTGTTGCGGCTTGGGCATGTTCTGTCCAAGGAACAGATTACCGATCAACTTGCCGGGTTCGAAGATGATATTAGTGCTAATGCGGTTGAACTTTATATCAGCCGTCTGCGCAAACGGGTTGAAACGGCGGATGTTAAAATTCAGACGGTGCGCGGCCTTGGCTATTTGTTGAAAAAGACATGAAGTGGCGTAACGCATCCCTTCGTCGGCGCTTGCTGATCTGGCTTTTGATTCCGATGCTTTTGGTCAGTTCGCTGATGCTGTTTGAAGTTCGCAGCAACGCGGTGCATTCCGCCAATCAGGCCTTTGATCGCGCGCTGTTAAGTTCGGCATTGGCGATTGCCGACCGGGTGGTTTTGATCGGCGGGCAGATTGAAGTCGATGTGCCCTATGTCGCGCTTGAAATGTTGACAAGCTCGGCACAGGACCGGGTTTTTTATCAGGTCAGCACAGCCCAGGGCGAGTTCATAACCGGGTATGAAAAACTGCCGCCAGTGCCCGAAAAATCGATGCCATTGTTGGAAGAACCGGTGTTCTATGACGCAGAATATAACGGTGAACGGGTTCGGATCGGGGCTTTGTCGCGTTATGTTGCCAGTGCGCGCATGGCGACCCGGTTTCATGTTTTGGTTGCTGAAACCACGGGCACCCGCGAAAGTCTAAGCGAGGATATTCTGGCGCGTGCCGCAGTTCGGCAATTTGGTCTGATTCTGATTGCGGCCCTGATTGTCTGGTTTGGCATTGGGCAGGGGCTTAAACCACTGGTCCGGTTTGAAGAGGCCCTGAATCGGCGTTCGCCGTCGGATTTGCGACCGATCCAGCATGACGTCCCAAGCGAGGTACGTCATCTTGTCGGGTCGATTAACCATCTGCTGAAACGGCTTGAAAACACGTTGTCGACGATGCAGCGTTTTACCGCCGATGCCGCCCATCAATTGCGGACTCCCCTTGCGGCATTGCGCACGCAAGCCGAACTGGGTCTGCGTGAAGAAAACCCCGATAAACTGCATGATGTGATGGAAAAGCTGGCGGCATCGACGCGTCAGACATCGCATCTGGCCAATCAATTGCTGGCATCAGCCCGTGCCGCACCCGAAGGATTGGCCGGGCGGCCGTTTACACGGATCGACCTGGGTGAAATTACCCGTTCTGTGACCGGAGCCAAAGTGCCGGTAGCGATCGAGCGCGGAATTGATCTTGGTTACGAGGGACTTAATGGTGCCGTGCCCATCATGGGCGATGCGACATTGATCGAGGAATTGCTGAAAAACCTGATCACCAACGCGCTGACTTATTGCCCTGAAGGCAGTTCAGTTACGGTGCGTCTTGTCCCCGAGGCCGATGACGCGCCGTTTGTTAAGTTGGTGGTCGAAGATGACGGGCCGGGTATCGATCTTGAACATCGCAAACACGTTTTCGAGCGTTTTTATCGCGTATCTGAAAGCGGCGAGGACGGATGTGGGCTTGGGTTATCAATCGTGCGTGAAATTGCATTGCGCCACGATACGCGCATCCGCCTGAACGAGCCGGAAGACCACAGTGGCGCGATTTTTTCCGTGCGGTTTCGGCTTGCACCGGATGAAAATGCCAATTGATCCTGTGTCTAGCGCCGCAGGGACGGGATTGTCGATAAAACGGTTTTCATCAATTGCGGTTGCCGGTTGACCCCGGTTTTTGAAAACACGGTTTTCAAATATGTGCGTGCTGAACTTAGTGAAATGCCAATCCGTTCTGCCGCCTGATCAAGCGACATCCCCTCGGCCAGTTTTTGTGTCAATTTGGCCTCGGACCGGGTCAGGCCAAAGACATCAATCAGGTCATCAATTGTCGGCGGGCCCAGCCGTTCGGGTTCGACCAGAATAAAGACAAAGCTGTCCGCGATGTTGGAACCATTATGAACGCGGCGCAAAAAGACCGACAGATTTCCCTGTTCGTGATGCAGTGAAAACCCGCGCTGCATTTGCGGAACCCGCCCGGCAGGCGGATGAAGGAATGTATCAATTTTGCCCGGGTCACTGTCGATCAGCAATGTGTTCTCGGGGCTGATTTGCAGGCTGGGGCACCGGCGCAGGATTTCAGCCGCCTGTGCGTTCATATGCGAAATGACAAGTCGGTTATCGGTTGCAATCAGACCAAGATGGAACAGATCAAGAAAGGCCGCCGGAATGGTATCGCGGGCCTCGCCACGTTTGCGCGCGATTTCGGCTTCGATGCCGTCCAGCATTGTCTTAAGGGCGGTTGGTTTGGGATAAAACCGAAACACTCCGAATTCATTGACCGCCGTCAGGGCTGATTGCAGATCGGCATAGCCCGTTAACATGACAATGATCAGGTCTTTCCGCTGATGACGTAACTTTGCCGCCAGTTCCAGTCCGGTCATGACCGGCATGTGAATATCAAGAACGCAGGCAACGACGCCCGGATCATTGCCGATTTCGGTCAAGGCGGTTTGCGGGTCGTTGAAATACAGTCCTTCCCATTGCGGGACAAGGCGATTGAAATTGCGCCTGTGGGATGACAACAGATTTTCATCGTCATCTACAAAAGCAATCCGGACAGGAAGATCCGATGCCATTGTCATTTATACTCCGCATATGGGGATATTGGTTTATCCATCCTGACATTATTCTTCGGTATATCAAGACCTGTCTGAACCGCTGATATTTATCGCGCCGGTGGATCGTGCAGGTTTCGTTTTAGCCGGAGTACCCCCCCGATGAGTGATGCAAAGATCGACCTGCCCACTATTCTGATGGTTGATGATGATGAAAAGCTTTTGGCGTCGGTCTGTCGGGCCTTGGCGGGCAGCTTTAATTTGGTCACATATGTTAATGGCGAAGCCGCCCTTGAATGGTTGTCGGAAAATCACACGGGCGTGCAAGTCATTGTTGCCGATCTGGTAATGCCGATCATTGACGGGATTAATTTCCTGAAACGTGCCGGTCGTTGCGCCCCGGATGTGCCGCGGATTTTGCTGACGGGAAATGTCTCGGCTGTCCCCCTGCGTGAAGCCGCCGATCAGGCAAAAGTTAGCCAGATTTTGACCAAGCCGATTTCGATCACAACCCTTAAAGATGTCCTGAGCCGGGCGATTAAGGATCGGCAAAACGAAGACGACAGTGAAAAGGTCACGCCGCTTATTGTGGACGGGGCGATTGATCAGTCCGATTTTTGCACCATGATCCAACCCCGTGTCCGTGCCGGGGATTTTGCCCGAACCGGGGGTGAAATCCTGTGCCGGATGCCGGAGCTGCAAAAACGTTTCGGAATCGAACAGATAATCGAAGGCTGCCGGAACCAGCCGGTCATGAACCGCCTGACGACGCAGTTAATGGGGATCATGATCGATTTGGCACCGGTTTATCGCAAAACACTGGGATCGGGTACCAGGGTATCGATGAACCTTGCCCCCTGTTCGATCAACAATACTGAATTTGTCCGGTCTTTGGCACAGTTTGCCGATGAAATGCGCGAATTTGGGGTTGAGATCGAATTTGAAATCCCGGAAAGACAGCTCAACATGGCTGATGAAAACTTTGTGAAAAACGCAAAGTTTCTGGCGGCGCGTGGCACGCGGTTGTTCGTCGACGGGTTTGGTGCAAACAAGGGATCGTTCGAACTGTTGCGCCATGAATTTTTTGCCGGTGTCAAACTTGATCGCGGGCTGGTCGGGCGGATGATGGACGATCAACTTGATGCTTCGTTTGTTTCCTGGGTCGTCCAGATATGTCGCAAAATTGATTATTCGATCATTGCCGTCGGTGTCGAAAACGAGGCCACAGCATTGCGCCTTCGTGAATACGGCGTGGATGAATTGCAGGGTTATTTATTTGGCATGCCCCAACCCATTGATGAATTGGTACCTAGCAATTTTGCGTCGGATGTTTTTTTACCACAAGTCATTGTCCCGGATGCGGGTCATGACCATTGTTTAAACTAGGTGCGGAGTAAAGCTACGATGATGAAAACGATCACAAAATTTGCCATGCTGCTATGCGCAATTGTCGTGTTTAAATCCGTATCGGGAAATGCCTATGCTGCCAGTATGCTGACGCTGGCAGATACGGGGGGGAAACCTGTAACGGTCTCGTTTGATGATTTGGCAAATTTGCCCGCCACAGAATTCTATACTTCGACCCCGTGGACGGATGGTGTGCATAAATTCCTCGGTGTCGATTTCAATGTCCTTTTTGACACCTATGGCATCACGGCGGATACGGTTCGGATTTTGGCGCTAAATGATTATAGTGTGATGGTTCCGGCCAATGTATTGCGTGAAGACAGGGCCATTTTGGTTTATCAGCAAAATGATGCTGAAATGTCCGTCCGTGAAAAGGGACCCTTCTGGGTTGTTTTTCCCTATGACAGTGATGTTCGTTTTCAAACCGACATGTATTGGTCCTATTCCGTTTGGCAGGTAAAGTCGATTGATGGACAAAACTAGACTTTTTCTGTCGAAAATCTCGAACTGGGCCATGTTTTCGATGCTGGCCCTGTTCGTTGTTCTTTATGGCGTGTTTTCGACATCAATTGTGCGCCATCTCGAAGACGATAAATTCGCTTATCGCGAAAACCTTGTCTGGGCTGTGTTTCAGATTCAGCGTCAGTTTCTTGAGATTGAACGCTATATTGAATATGCGCGAACCAGTGATAACCCGACCAAAGAAGAAGTCGACCGGGTGCTTTTGGAATATGAAATCCTTGTCAGCCGGACCGTGTTGGTCAAAGACGGGGAGGGGTTTAAATTTCTTGTCCAGATACCCGAGGTTTCCGATCTTCTTGTCCTTTTGGATGAAAAGATTGCCCGGATCGATGTTCAGATAGATGCCTATAGCGAAAGCACATCGAACGCGGCCGAATTGCTTTATTTCATTCATGAAGAACTTGAACCGATTGATGACCCGCTGCAACATGCGGTGGTGCGGGCGACAAACTTTGTCTCGGTCTATAACGCGGGCAATATTGCAAGTGTGAAGACAGACATTCAAATCCTGTCCTATCTGTTCTTTTCCGGCGTGCTTGTGATGATCGGGCTTGCGATTTTCGTCATTCGCAATCGTCAGCGCGCCTTTGCTGCGGATATCGATGCCAAACGCGCCCGTCAGGAACAGGAAGTGATCGAAGAAGCCGCCGATTATGCCAAAATGCACGCCTTGGGCACATTGGCAGGCGGTGTTGCACATGAAATCAACACGCCCGCACAATATATCCAGAACAATCTGGAATTCCTGTCGGACAGTTTCGATGGTCTGGTAAAGGCAATTCGACCGGATGATGCCAACAGTAAAGCTGACAATAACAGTAAAGTTGTTCTTGATCTGGATCGTGCCCGGATTGATTTTATGACCCGGGAAATCCCGCTTGCGATCCGTGAAAGCATTCAGGGGCTTGATCGCATTGCCGAAATCGTGCGCGGCATTCGCAAATTTGCCCATCCAACAACGGATTCAGTCGAAAGAATTTCAATTGCCGAGGAAATCGAAACCGCGATCACCTTGACCCGTAATCAGGTCAAGCATGTCGCCGAATTTGAACAAAGATATGATACCGACGTTACCGAGGTCGAAGGCCATCGCAATCATCTGTCACAAGCTTTGATCAATCTGATCGTCAATGCGTCACAGGCCATTTCAGGGTCGGGTCAGCGGTTTGGCAAGATCTTGCTTGATGTCACGTCAGATGACAAAAATGTCTATATCCGGCTGCGTGATAATGGTGGGGGGGTTCCCGATCATGTTCGGGATCGGATATTTGATTACTTCTTTACCACCAAGGAAGCCGGCGTCGGCACGGGGCAGGGATTGCCGATTTGCCGAAAACTGATTCAGGATGATTTTAATGGCGACCTGACCTTGTCAGAACCATCTGGTGACGGGGCGGAATTCGTTATACGCATTCCCATTGGTGTATCCGGAGCAGGTGTAAATGCCTTTGCGCCTTTCGGGCCAAAGGATGATGACGGTTGAAATACGATTAAAACCGGTTTGATTAACCGTGCTCGCATGTTCGCATGGTTCAGATGCAGACCCATACGGGCCGCCCTGGATGGCAGCCCGTATGTCGCAGGGACAGGGTAATTAAGGTTCGGGATTGAAGGCGATCAGAATTCAATGCCGATCTTGCGATCAACCGAGAATTTCCCGCCGCCACGGATCAGAACCGAAAGCGCCATAAGCCCCCAGAAGACCGGCATTTCAAACCCGGCATTGTTCCACGCATACCCATTTGGCAGGTGGATGGTGACGGCAACCGCCATAAAGGCAATCACAGCCGCGGCAACCGGGCGGGTCAAAAGACCAATAGTCAGCATCAAGCCACCGACAAATTCCAGAAGACCGATCAAAAGGGCAAACAGGAAGCCCGGCGCAAAGCCAATGCTTTCAAACCAGCCCGCTGTTCCTTCGAGGCCGTAACCACCAAAGGCGCCAAACAATTTCCCGGCACCATGCGGCACCAGCAGAAGGCCGGTTGTAACCCGGACAATAACCGGTGAAAGCGGTTCAAGGGCGGCCCAGATATTGCCAAGGCCGGGGATAATCGAACGTGGTTTATCATTTGCAAGCGTGGTCATGATTATTCTCCATCAACGGGCCGGACCATCAAAATGGTTCAGGCGACCATATCAAAAACAAGGGCTTCGGCTTCGGCGGCGTCGCTGAAAATCAGGTTGTCTTCGTCACGTATAGCCGCACCGTCGCCAGCTTTAAGGGTTTCGCCATTGACGCTCAGCATGCCGCGCGCCATCTGAATCCAGGCAATCCGGCCCGGTTTGATTTTATGGGTTGCGGTTTCACCTTCGCCCAGATGGGCGACGTAAAGATCAATATCCTGATGAATGGTGATTGATCCGTCCCGGCCTGATTGACTGCCGATCAGGGATAATCCCGAACCGGTGTCAGAACGGGCGATTTCCTTTTCTTCGTAACCCGGTTCCAGATTGGCGGCTTCGGGCATGACCCAGATTTGCAGGAAGTGGACTGGATCGGCTTTGGAATGATTGTATTCCGAGTGACGAATGCCGGTGCCGGCTGTCATGCGTTGCAAGCGACCTGGGCGGATCACAGACCCGGTGCCAAGGCTGTCTTTATGTTCAAGCGCACCGTCCAGCACATAGGAAATGATTTCCATATCCTTGTGGCCATGGGTGTCAAAACCGGCACCGGGGATCACGCGGTCTTCGTTGATGACTCGCAGCGGGCCCCAGCCCATGCGTTTTGGATCGTAGTAATGACCGAATGAAAACGTATGACGGGAATCAAGCCAGCCAAACTGGGCGCGGCCACGGTCTTCGGAACTGATCTTGGTAATCATGGTAGGCTCCATCTGTTGGTTGCCGTTTTGTTGAAGCCAGAATACGCTTTTCGTAAAAAGTGACAATTGTCGTAATTCGATGCATAATGTCGCGTTATTTGCGACAATAAAGTGCCGCTTTATGGAACGGATTATTGCGATGGATAAGCTGGGCAGTCTGCAAACCTTTGTGAAAGTCGTCGACGAAGGAAGTTTTGCCGCGGCGGCGCGTGCCATCGGTCAGTCCCGATCACAGGTCAACCGGGCGGTCATCGCCCTTGAAGAAAATCTGGGGGTGCAACTTTTGAATCGCACCACCCGTCAGGTCGCGGTGACGCCCAGTGGTCGGGCTTTTTATGATCGGGCCAAAGCCGTTCTGGCCGATCTGCATGAGGCCGAGGAAGCCATTCGCGAAAACCGCGAAACCCCGTCAGGTGATATCCGTATCAATGCGCCGATGTCATTTGGAACACTTCATCTTGGCCCGGCTTTGGTTGATTTTGCCCGGGAATATCCCGATATTCGGGTTGAATTAGCACTTTCGGACCGGTTTATTGA
Organism: Thalassospira alkalitolerans; assembly: GCF_002115745.1. GTDB lineage: Bacteria > Pseudomonadota > Alphaproteobacteria > Rhodospirillales > Thalassospiraceae > Thalassospira > Thalassospira alkalitolerans. The sequence goes on along the minus strand of NZ_JFKB01000001.1, from coordinate 161,625 downwards.
TCCGGTGGCGGATGGCTATGACATGACCGTGCGCATCAGCCAGCCCAGCGAAACATTGGCCCTGATTGATCACGAAATCATTCCGATGAACCGGGTTCTATGTGCGTCGCCAGAATTTATTCGCAAACATGGCGAACCGAAAACACCGCGCGATCTGGCGACTTTGCCCTGTTTGCATTATGGCAATTTGCCTGCGGGGTCGAATTGGAAAATGAACGGGCCAGATGGGCCGGTTTCGGTACAGGTCAATGGCGTGTTTTGTTGTAACAATGCCGAAGTTCTACGTGATGCGGCGATAGCCGACCTTGGCTTGGCATTATTGCCAACCTTTATTGCCGGGCCAGAGTTGCAAAATGGCCGCCTGATCAGTGTGCTGTGCGATTACCAGCCACCCGAGCTTTTTTTGTATCTGCTTTATCCGCCAAGCCGACAGCTTTCAGCCCGTATTCGGCTTTTGGTTGATTTCATTTATGACCGTTTTGGCGGGCAGGCGTATTGGGATCTTGTACAATAAGTGGCTTTGTGAGGGGCGCGCATCTTGAAGACCGCGTCTCAGGTATTAGATTTTAACCAAATGCTGGCTCCAACCTTGGCCGTATCCCAACCTAAATACGGACCGCTTCACCGATAATGGTGCGTTTCGATATGCCGACTTTGATGATGGTGTCACATGGCAATAGTGGTAATGGCGGCGACCCTGCGGGGGCGCTGGCCGATGTCGTGCGTGATCAATGGGATGGGCCGGTACGCCATGGCTATATGCGAAGCCAGCCATCGCTGCCAGATCAGCTTGATCGTTTAAAACAGGACCACGAAGCCGACAGATTGATCGTCTTTCCACTGTTTTTTAGCGAAGGTTATCTGGTGGGTGACGAATTGCCGTGCAATTTGCGTGATGCCGGGTTGGGCGAAGCGATCATTTTACCACCGGCAATCAATCTGCCGGGTTTTTTGGAAATGGTCGGGCGTCAGATTAACACATCACTGGCGCGTCGTGGCTGGTGCGAAACGCAAAGTTCGGTCTTTTTGGTGCCACATGGCTTAAAAACTCTGACGGCGGCCTTGCCCGAAACCATACGTTTTGCCAAGGACCTTGGTCGTCTTTGTACCGGGGTGGAAATCTGTATCGGTAATATTGAAGGCAACCCGTCACTTGCGGACTGGCGTACAATCGGGTCGCGTAAAAACGTCCTTATTGTCCCGATGCTGGCCGGGGGTGGGACACATGCCGATGATGATTTGCCGGAAATGATCGGGGCCAAACCGGGTGACGCGATTGAAATTCTTGATCCGGTTGGGGAATGGCCACAGTTGCCGGATCTTATCCTGGCCGAGGCGGCAAAGCATGGGGTGTCACGATCACGCCCGTCTGGTGACTATCGTCCTTGTCACGACAAGTCCGGTCACAATACATCCCGTGAGGAAACAGGTGCGACGAGGCTTTGATGTCGTGTCGTCAATAGGCTCAAATTCCGGCTGAGGCCCTAGCCAAGGCACGGTTTGACCTTGGTCTCGGATGCTTTTTTCAAAAGATAATCCCGAAATATTTTGGCTGAACTTGTCAGGGTGTCTTCGCCTTCGTGCACGATTAAAAGCTGGCGTTTGGCCCAGTTATCGGCAATTGGTGCCCCGGAAATATTCATATAATCGACATAGGCCGCGACCGAACTTTGCCGTAGGAAACCGATGCCAAGGCCCGCCGCGATCATTTGTCGCAGCGACCCGAAACGCATCACTTTGATATGTGGGTGCATGTCATGATGCAGCTTGCCTGCCGCCTCGCTGATCAGATCATCAATCACCCCGCCTTCATGCAGGGAAATGATGTCGTATTTGGCGGCTTCGGCGAATGTGACAGGGGCGGGGTTGGCGGGGTCAGGGATTAGGGGGTGCCCCTTGGGGGTGACAACCCAGATCGGATCATCACAAAACACGTGGTTTGATAAACCCTTGCAGGGGCCGTTATCGGCCATAATCGCCAGATCAGCCCGGCCTTCGCGCACGGCATCGGCGGATTCACGCGATGTCAATTCGCGCAGATCAACGGTTACATCGGGAAAATCACGTTGGAAATCGGCAAGGAATGTGGGCAATCCGGTTAGGATCGCCGAGGTCACAGCAGCAAGATAAATCTTGCCCTTTTCGCCAGTATTGAAATCGCGAAGCTCGTTCGACAGGTGATTAAGGTCACCCAAAAGCTTTTCACCGTAACGGGCGAAAATCGCGCCTTCTTCGGTTGGTTCGACCCCGCGGGGCAAACGGCGCAATAATTTGACGCCGAGCATGGCTTCAAGTTCGCCAATGCGGCGGCTTACGGCCGATGTCGCGATATGTTCGCGCCGTGCGGCTTCATTGATGCTTCCGGCGCGGACAATTGCGACAAACAACCGGATCGTGACGATATCAAACTTCTGCATCCAACCGTTTTCGGTTGTTCGGTCGAAACCGTCAAGGGCTTTGACTTTTCAGCATCCAATGGATGCGAAACCGCCGGGGTAAAGTCAGGTCAGAGAGGGCGAATTAGCCCTCGACCTGATGCCATGCTTTGTTCCAGTCGGTCATCAATTCATCATGGCTGCGGGCTTTTGACGCTTTCATGATGACAGAAACCTGAAGGGCATGAACAAGATTGGTAAACCAACCGATGCGGACGTCGCGTTCGATGGTCGTGGTGTCTTTAAGTGCAAGCGTTGCCATGGGAAGGTTCCTTTGCGTCTGGGGTGATTTCAGATGTACCAGACGCCCCCATGGCCTACTATTCTCGTTTCACCTGCACCCCGTTCTTGTTTGGAGAACGATAAGGTTAGTGCATTGATATTTATGAATTATTTAATATTGCGGCGCACAATAAATTACCAATTCTGGCTGTTTCGGCTCTGTTGACCGGGTCTGTGGTCTGGGTTTCCGGGGACGCAAAAGGCGCGTGATTGCGATGTCACGGATCGCACCGCTCCCGATTAGATTACCGTGTTCAGCCTATCCATCCAGCCGCTGCGTTGGGCGGTCTTACGCGACGCGGTAATTGTCTGTTATAGCTTGGCAAAGAGGATTTAGGTAAAGGTCGGTGAGATGGATGATGTGAGCGACAATCTTGCTTGGGAACAGGCACATGGCAGTGGTCTTCAGGCCTATCTTGGTTATCGGATTACCGAATGGTCTGAAAACCATGCCGTGGTTGAACTGGAAATCAAGGACCATCATCGCAACCGTGCGGGCATCCTGCATGGTGGGGTGATTGCGACCTTGATGGATACCGCATCGGGTTGTGCGGTGTGTTACTGCGCGGTGCCGGGTAATATGCGCAAATCATTGACCCTGTCCCTGACAACCAATTTCCTTGGCATGGCCAAGGGCGGGGTGGTTCGTGTGGTCGGTAAAAAGCAGGGCGGCGGGCGCAAAATCGTCTTTACCGAGGCCACCGCCTTTAACGATGCGGGCGATGTGATCGCAACCGCCACCGGCACGTTCAAATATCATCGCGGCAGTGATGACCCCAACGGTGTTCCGCGCGAAGCATAGATTTGCCGGGCGAAAATCATTTTCAAATCAAAAGGGCGCGCCAAACTGACGCGCCCTTGTCGTATAGGATCCTACGGCTTTGTTTCGCCGATTAACGACGTTCAGCCTGGCCGACTTATTTTGCCATCTGCCATTTGCCGTTTACCAGACGCGGAATATTTAACGGGTTCGCGTCTTTAAGTGCCGGTGGCAAAAGCGCATCGGGGAAGGCCTGATAGGAAACCGGGCGGATGAACCGCTTGATCGCCAGTGACCCGACCGAGGTCGCGCGTGAATCCGTGCTTGAGGGATATGGACCGCCATGAACCATGGAATGGCAAACCTCGACCCCGGTCGGCCATCCGTTGATCAGGATGCGACCTGCACATTTTTCAAGTGCCGGGCGCAGTTTGTTGACCAGATCGGCATCCGCATCATCCATCTGAATGGTTGCGGTTAACTGACCCACCAGCGTTTGCGACAGGGCCAGCATTTCTTCGGTCGTATCGCATTCAACAATAATACCCGCCGGACCAAACATTTCTTCGGCCAGTTCCGGATTGGCTTTCCATTGTGCTGCCGTGGTGCGGAAAATTGCCGGGCTGCCTTCGAACGGGCCATCGGTATCGCGGCGTTTTAAGGCACAGGTGACCAAGGCGTGTTTTGCCATGGCATCGGTCACATCGTGATAGGCACTTGAGACACGATCCGTCAGCATTGCGGCACCGTCAACTTCGCCCAATGCGCTTGCCGCAGTGTCAACAAAGGTATCCAGATCAGCACCTTTAAGCGCAATCAGAAGACCCGGATTGGTGCAGAACTGGCCAACCCCCATGGTCAGCGATCCGACCCAGCCCTTGGCAAGATCGGCAGCCTTGGCACCCATGGTGTTTGGCATCAGGAAGACCGGGTTGTTGCTGCCAAGTTCGCCGTAAAACGGGATCGGTTCCGGGCGGGAAACGGCAATATCAAACAGTGCGCGTCCGCCGCCGGTTGATCCGGTAAAGCCGACCGCCTTGATCAACGGATGGGCGACCAATGCCTGACCGACCTTGCGTGTGCCACCATGGATCAGGCTGAAGACGCCGTTGGGCATGCCGGTTTTTTTCACGGCGGCTTCAATTGCACGTGCCACGATTTCCGATGTGCCCGGATGGGCGGCATGGCCTTTGAACACAACCGGGCAACCGGCGGCAAGTGCGGATGCGGTATCGCCGCCTGCGGTGGAAAATGCCAGCGGGAAGTTTGATGCGCCAAACACACCAACCGGGCCAAGCGCCTTGTGCATCATGCGGATGTCTGGCTTTGGAAGCGGCAGGCGATCCGGCTGTGCGGTTTCAATGCGGGCTTCGAACCATGATCCTTCTTCGATCCAGTCGGCAAAAAAGCGCAACTGGCCAACGGTGCGGCCGCGCTCACCGGTTAGGCGTGCGGCGGGAAGGGCGGTTTCAAGGGTGCCGATTTCGGTAATCTCATCACCGCGTGCATCGATTTCATCGGCGATGGCGCGCAGGAAAGCCGCGCGTTTGGCCGGTAACATGGCGGCAAATTCTTCGGCACAGGCATTGGCGGCCTGAATCGCTTGGTCAACCAGTTCTTCGGTGCCGTGCTGGAACTTGGTTGGCAATTTGGTGCCGGTTGCCGGGTTGTCGGCCTGAAACACATCCGGCCCGCTTAGCCATTCGCCTGCAATATAGTGCTTTCCACTCAGCATCGGGGAAGTCTCCTGTGGGTTGGAAGTATTCGTATGAGGATACCGTGCAAGCGTGATCGGGTGCGGATCACAGCGATCCTGAAATACCCGTTTTGCCCGGTTCTGTTTGGCGGCAGCTTAGAAAATCAAAGGTGGGATGTAAACATCATATTATATCACAAATATGCCACTTGAGGGCGATTGTGGGCACTGTAGCATTCATGGTTGTGCTGTTCGAATATTTTATACAATCGTAATTGAGCCGGATGACGGGCGTTGATCGCATGATAAAATCGCGTAGCGGGCCGGGTATGGTGAGCTGTTTGCGCCACCGCGAAGGGCAGAGCCGGAGGGTTGCAAAGTACCCGTGTTGTGCAGGGGGGGCGTGATATTGGGCATGTTGTCAAGCTTGCGAGGTGAACGAAAAAAGGCGGGAAAATTCCCCCGCCTTTAGTCTGTTAAGCTTGTACTGAAAGGTTGTTTAGAATTTCCCGGTTAAATTCAGGAAAAAGCTCCGCGATGGCCCATAAAAGTTAAAGGTCCGGAATGTCGCAACGCGGGAATAGTATTTTTCATCAAGGATGTTGTTGGCATTAAGCGCAAGGGCAAGGTTGTCGTTAATCTCATACCCGATACGACCATCAACAACGGTGTAGCTGCTGGCTTTAACCCCGTTATTATAGCTGAAATGGTCAGACCATGTGACGCCGCCACCGATGCTCAGTCCGTCCAGATTGCCTTGGTCAAAGCTGTAATCAGCCCATGACGTAACATAGTGTTTTGGTGCATAGGAAGAATAGCTGTCGCTATCTGATTGATCGATATCCTTGCTGTCGAGATAGGTGTAGCTCAGGAAACCTTGGAGGTTTTCAAATATTTCACCGCTGATTTCAGCTTCGACGCCTCGCGTGCGAATTTCGCCGCTTGCGATTGAAAATGATGTGTTGCTGGGGTCTTGCGCTGCCCGGTTTTGATCTTCGATCTGGAACAGCGAAAGATGGGTGTTCATAAGGCCGCCGAAATGCTCGCCTTTTAAGCCAACTTCATATTGTTTGCCGGTACGGGGTTCGATTTGTTCGCCGTTGACGGTGGTGGTTGTATTTTGCGGCTCGAAAATCGAGGTGTAGCTGAAATAGGTCGAAAAATCGTCAGTAACATCATAGACGACACCGGCAAAAGGAACGAATACCGCGTCTTCGGTGACGTTGCTGGTATCGGCACCAGTCAGGTTGTTGGTGACAATGCTGTTATACCAGCTTGAACGACCGCCGAACGAGAATGTCACATCATCAAATGTCTGTAATTTGATTTTGCCATAGGTGCCAAACTGTGACGATTCGGTGGTTTGCGAATTGGTGATCGCATTATTGGGTTCCGGCAGATCATTGTTAAAGATGCTGTAGCTGCCAAGCAATTGGTTTGAATAGGCAAGGTCTTGATTGGAATACCGAAAATCCGACCCAACCGTTACGGTTTGGGTATAGCCCAGCATATCAAAATCATGATTGAGATAGGCATCGGTTGAAAAGGCATCTTCATCAACGTGGCGATCCAGCGCATAGAATTGTGCGGTGTAATCAGCCGCCGCTGCGCTGCGCGTATAGGCGTATTTCATATTGACGTTGCGCACCGAATAACGCGCGGAAATCTTGCCTTCGGTATCGGAACTGAATTGATGTTTCAGATCGAGGTAAACATCATCCGATGTGTTGTCGAAGGTGTTCCATTTTGCACCGACGAATGTCGATGTGGAAACATCAAGCAGGGTATTGTCGTTAAAGGTTGGCAAGGCATTTGATGGCACCATGTCCTTGTGCTCATGCGATAGCCCGACCGAGAGAAAGGTATCGTCATTTACATCGATATCCAGCGTGCCATAGCCAAGCTCATTGTTGTTTTCAACAACATCGACAAAGCTTTCACGGTAGTCGGCGGATAGAACGGCGCGTGCGCGGACGCTGCCATCCTCGGTCAGGGGGACGGAAACATCGCCCTGACCACTGTAATGGTTCCAAGAACCATATCCGACCGATGCAGAACCCGAAAGTTCATCGCGTGCCTGTTTGCGAACAAGATTGATGGTTGCCGATGGTTCGCCCGACCCGCCATACAAGCCAGCTGGTCCGCGCAAGACTTCAATACGGTCATACATCGCCAGATTAGGCGATGTGCCATCAAGACTGGAATAAGGGGCTGGCACCCCGTTGGTCTGTACATTGTCAATCTCGTAACCGCGTGAATAGATTGACGAACGGCCATTATTGTTTGTCAGAACCTGGACACCGGTTGTGTAGCGCATGGCATCATCAAGGTACTGGAAATTCTGGTCTTCGATCCGTTTGGCGGTTACGACACTTACCGATTGTGGCAATTCGCGAATGGTTTCGTTGCCCTTGGAGCCGACACTGGCAACCGTGGTCGTCAGGCTGTTTGTGCCCTCGGTCGCGGCCGGATCGCCGGGATTGTTTGCCTGTGCCTCGACCAGGACCGGATCGACCAAGGTATCATCGGCGGCATTGATGATCGCCAGCGTAACGGAGTTTTCGTTGCTGAAACGATAGGTGACGTTGCTGCCATCGAGTAATTGTTCAAGCGCGGTGGCGGCCTGCATGCGGCCGGTAACCGCCGTGCTGGTCAGGTTTTCGATCTGTGCGGTGTCGTAGAATACCTGAATGCCGGTTTGCTGGGCAAAGTCCAAAAGCGCATTGTTCAGGCTTTGCACGCCGATGTTGAAATCAAATACCGCACTTGCCTGTGCGATTTCCGAATGAGTGGTTAATTCGGTGGCAAATGCATTGGTCGGTGCGGCAATCATCAGCGCAGCAAACGATATGGCCGTTCCGGCCAAAAGTTGTTTTGCGAAACGGTGTTTTCCCACAAAATCACCGATCATACCGGCGTGTTGCGCAACCGGTTTTCCCCACGTCGAGGCCATTTTATGCCTTCTCCTTAAAATCACATTTTATGATAATGCGAGTAGGTCGCATTATCTGTCTGTCCTGCAGGAGAAGACGTAGCTGTTTTCCGATCCGGTAATTTTTTCTGAAAATAATTTCAGATGGTTGCAAAACACCGAGCATCGGAATGCGCTGTCGAGAGGTCAGGGGATCAGAACCGTTGCGATGCCGGGGATGTTTAGGGTGCGGGCATTGAGGCTTTCGCTCATGAAATCGACGACCTGATCAATCCGGTCAATTCGGAACACACCGCTGACTTCGCGATTGGCAAGATCGTTTCCGGCGACAAGAATGGTGCCATGCGCATATCGGTTTAATTCAGTCACAACATCGCCCAGTGTCCGGTGATCAAAAACCAAAAGCCCGCGCTGCCAGCTGGTGCTTTGGCCCAGATCAACAATCACAGGTGCCTTGGCCGGGGTTTCATCGCCATAGGCAATTTGTTGCCCGGGGGATAAAACATATCGGGTTGTCGGGACCGAAAGATTCGGCGTGACTTCGATCTGGTGTTCTATGGCGGTGACCGTTACCGGGCCCTCATCGGAAATCGAGACATCAAACCGTGTGCCAAGGGCACGAATGGTTCCGCCTGCGGCGCGCACGACAAAGGGCGGTGTGGTGTCATTTGCCGGGGCCACATCAAAACTTGCACGGCCGGAAATCAATTCGATTTCGCGCGTGGTGGCGTCAAAATGAATATTGAGGGCGGTTGCAGAATCAAGGGTCAGGCGGCTGCCATCGGCCAGAATGACATCGCGAATTTCACCGCGACCACTTTGATAATCGGCAAGATTGCGCGCCAGATAATCCGGCCCGACCCAGCCGCCGGTGATCAAAAAAAGGATTGCGGCGGCAATTGCAAGCCAGTGAAAAGTGCTAGTTCTAGTGTTGGTGTTCGCGCCTGATGTGACCGCACCGTTTGATTATGTCTGATCATTGGCTGCCGCCGGGCTACCCGGATTGCCCAAAGATGCGATGTCAATTTTTGCCAGATCATCCCAAACGTCGGATGCAAGGTCATAGGCGGCTTGGTGGGTTTGGTCTGCTGCAAGCCATGCATCACGTTCCGTGCCATCGGTGTCAGATGTGTCAGGCAGATTATGTGATTCTGGCGCATCGTTGGCCCCGTTACCGGCATGGCTACGGATAACCCAGCCGGCGGCGGCCCGGTCGGTTTCGCTGATGCTATGTTTGGTGCGATGCGCCACTGATCTGCTTCCTGATTCTCGATCCATTATTTATGACGTTTGGCGCGTGAAATACCGTAACAAATCATTCCCCGTCGCTGTGTTTTTTCAATCGGGCGACCGCATGGGCAAGGGCCTGTGCCAGATGTTTTTGAACTGTGCTTTCAGAAACCGAAAGAATCTGAGCGATGTTGCCATAACTGTGGCCCTCGATCCGGGCAAGAACAAAGATCTGCCGCGTTCGGGGCGGAAGCTCGGCAATGGCCTGCTGCAAAATCTCAAGCCTTCGTTTATCGGAAAGCCGGGTTTCAGCATCGGGTGTCTGATCGGCGATCATGGCCATGGTGTGATGATCGGTCGTATCTGTCCGTTGGCGCCGTTGGGCCCGAATGTGATCAATCGCCAGATTGTTTGCCGTCTTATAGATAAACGCCCGGCCATCTTCGATGACAGCATCGGCATCAATACGCAGCAATCGGGCAAAGGTTTCCTGCGTCAGGTCTTCGGCTGTGGCCGCACATGACAATTTACGGGTCAGGAAGCGTCGGATTTCCTCCCCATAGCGATGGAACAATAATCTGGTATCGGCCTTGGTTGCCATGGCGCCGCAATTTGTTTTGAACGGACGCATGATATTCATTGTGATAATCAATCGCAATGAATATTGAGATATTGTCAAAATGGACCGTTTTTTGGGCACGCAAAGGCAGCGCATATTACGGGGATTGCCCATCAGCCATTATGGCTAAATGGGGCTGGTTTAATTTATAGCCTGCACCAAGTTGGCAAAATCGATTGCGATGTTATTTCGGAAGAGCGCGGGTCCTGACCCTAGCTTGCAGCCGATTTTGGTGTGCGGCCAAAGATGCTGGCGAAATCAGTTTTGGCCGGTTTTGGGTGGTGTAATTGCAGGCGGTTGCGGATGGCATCAAGGTGCTTGGCCATTTCGGCTGCGGCAACATCGGGATCGCCGCCCAGCAGGGCATTCAACAGCGTTTCATGTTCCGAATGTGAACAATCGACCGGCTGCGGGCTTTCATACATTGCGATGATCAGCGAACTGCGCAGGATCAGCCGTTCAAGAAATTCCTCGATCACCAGATTACCGGCAAGCCGGGCCAGCAATAGGTGAAATTCCCCCGACAAGATGATTGCGGCGCGATGATCGCCATCGTGGTGGGCCTGATGTTCGCGTTCCAGATGGTCGCGGATCTGGCTTGCCCGGTCCGGCGTCATATGGGTGGCAATCTTGCGGACAACCCCATCTTCGATCATGCGTCGTGCGGAAAAGACTTCAATGGCCTCATTGATGGTGGGTTCGGCGATAAAGGCACCGCGATTGGGCACCAGATTGATCAGCTTGTCATGGGCAAGTTGTAAAAAGGTCGCGCGGATACGGGCGCGGCTGACAGAAAAGGTTTTTGCCAGATCTTCCTCGATCAGTTTCATGCCGGGTTCCAGTCTGCGATCGAGAATCGCACCCAGCATTTCCCGATAGATCAATTCTTCCGGGCGAAGCTTACCGCTGCCTTGATAGGTCGTCGGCGGTGCGGGGTTGGCCATTGCGGCGCATCTTTCCGGTTGTTGATCTGGGTGCGATATCTTTTTCTACAAAATTGTTGACGATCTGCACAATAAAAAAACGGTTGAAAATGTTTTCGCTGGTTCTAAATGGGCCGCCTTGGATTTAGGCAAAAAATGGGAATGTACAAAAATTGCGCATAAGTTGCGCATGAATCAGGCATTGGCCGGTTTGATATCCTTGTGGTTTTGTTCTTTGGTGCGGGAAAACCGGCATTCCCCAAAGTGGCACGCAATTTGCCTACAATTGAAAACAATGATTGTTAACAATTTTGCATGCAGTAATGGGTGGGCGTATGAAGGGCAACGGGGCCATTGAGTTGATCGCTGTCAGTAAGCATTACGGCAGTACCATCGCAGTCAAATCGATCAACCTCAAAATACCGGCAGGGGCTTATTGTTGTCTGATTGGTCCATCGGGCTGTGGCAAGACAACGACGTTGCGGATGATTGCCGGGCACGAGGTGATCAGCGAGGGCGATCTTTTGATCGGGAATCGCAATGTAACGGAACTGCCACCGGTTAAGCGCGGCACGGCCATGATGTTCCAGAATTACGCGCTGTTTCCGCATATGACATGTATGGAAAACGTCGCCTTTGGTCTGCGGATGCAGGGTGTTGCAGCGCCAGAACGCACCGAACGTGCCAAGGAAATGCTGGCGCGTGTGCATATGGAAAAATTTGCAGATCGCAAGCCAGATCAGCTTTCAGGCGGGCAGCAACAACGTATCGCACTGGCGCGTGCCTTGATTACACAGCCATCGGTACTGCTTTTGGATGAGCCGCTTTCGGCCCTTGATCCGTTCTTGCGGGCCCGGATGCGCGATGAATTGCGTCGACTTCAACAGGAACTTGGCATCACATTCGTCCATGTCACCCACGCCCAGGACGAGGCATTGGCGCTTTCAGATATCGTTGTCGTGATGGAAGACGGTGTCATCCGCCAGCAAGGCACGCCAGAGGAAATCTTTAACAAACCCCGGTCGCGCTTCATCGCCAATTTCATGGGCGGTCAGAATATTTTCAAAGGAACCGTGTCGGAAAGCAGCCCGGCCGGAACCCTTTTGGGCCGTGGTCCTGACAGTTTCCTTTTACCCGGTTATGGCAATGCCACGACGGGTGAGGATCTTGAATTCACCATCCGTACCGACCTGATTTCTTTGGGGGAACAGGCACCCGGCGATGCAAAAAACGGTCAGATTCCGGTTGAAATCACCACGGTCGAATATCTTGGCCTGTGGGTACGGATTGTGGCGACCACCGATGACGGCAAGGAAATTACTTTGATGAAGACCGAAAGCGAATTTCGGCAGGCGCCTGTGCGCCGGAAGGAAAAGTTCATCGCCTACTGGAAACCTGAACACGCTCATGTTCTGGCCTAAAAAAACATCATTTATCAGGAGCTTCACATGACGACCGACACTTCGAAATCGACAGCCAAATCGACGAAAAACCTGCTTTCGGCCAAGGAAGTCACCCGCCGTGGCTTTGTCAAAGGTGCCGCTGTGACCGCAGGTGTTGCCATCGGATCAGGTGCGATTACCGGTTTTCCGACCATTTGGGCGCAGAACATCAAAAATGTGACCCTGCGCCAGTTCGGCACGGGCGTTTCAAACATCAATGCGGTTGCTGATAAGGTCAAAGAAGACCTTGGTTTTACCTTGCAGATGACCGCCCTTGATTCCGATGCGGTTGCCCAGCGTGCGGTGACCCAGCCGAAATCATTTGATATTGCCGATATCGAATACTGGATTTGTAAAAAGGTCTTCCCGGCTGGCACCATGCAGCCGATGGATACCACCAAGCTTAAAAACTATGACGCGATTTCCAAACTGTTCATCACCGGCAAATTGACCCCGGATTCGGAAATTGCCCAGGGTACGGCCCCGCATACGGTTGGCTTTGTTGAAAGTGCGGACAGCGTTGATTTCGCATCTGCCCCGACCCAGTGGATGACCCTGATCCCGACCATTTACAATGCCGATACCCTTGGTATCCGTCCTGACCTGATCAATCGTCCGATTGATAGCTGGTCGGAACTTTTGAACCCGGAATTCAAAGGCAAGGCATCGATCCTGAACATTCCGTCGATTGGGATTATGGATGCGGCCATGGTTTGCGAAGCCAGCGGTCTTGTGACCTATGGTGACAAAGGCAACATGACCAAGGACGAAATCGACAAAACGATTGCGGTCATGATCGAGGCCAAAAATGCCGGTCAGTTCCGTGCGTTCTGGAAAAGCTTTGATGAGTCGGTCAACCTGATGGCATCGGGCGAAGTTGTGATCCAGTCGATGTGGTCACCGGCGGTGGCCGCTGTTCGTTCCAAAGGCATCGCATGCAAATACCAGCCACTTAAGGAAGGGTATCGTGCATGGGGTGGCGGTATTGGTCTGGCCAAGCATCTTTCCGGCCTCGAACTGGAAGCAGCCTACGAATATATCGATTGGTATTTGTCGGGTTGGGTCGGCGCTTATCTTAACCGTCAGGGTTATTACAGTGCGGCACCGGCAACGGCACAAAAGTTCATGTCCGAAGACGAATGGGGCTTCTGGATGGAAGGCAAAGCCGCAGCGGGTGATATCCTTAGCCCGGATGGCAAGGTTATGGAAAAGGCCGGTGCGGTTCGCGATGGCGGTTCCTATGAGGAACGCATGGGCTCGGTCGCATGTTGGAACTCCGTCATGGACGAGAACAAGCACATGATCCGCAAATGGAACGAATTCATCGCGGCCTAAGGCGCTTTTAATTGTTTCGGGCGCAGCTTTGGTTGCGCCCGAAATCCCGATTTTTTTGATGATTTTTCCGGTTCAAAGGGCAGGCAATGGCATTTGATATGTCCAAACGGTCGTCGTATTTCCTGATCTCGCCGATGGCGTTGATCTTTGCGATCTTTCTGGTCGTGCCGTTGCTGACGATTGTGATCGTCAGTTTCTGGGACTATGACGAATACCGCATCCTGCCTGATTTCATTTTTGAAAATTACAGCTATTTGCTGGGGTCATCCGTGACCTGGAAAATTTACCTTAATACATTCAAATATGCCGCCTTGACGTGGGGCTTTACCCTTTTGATCGGGTTTACGGTTGCCTATTTCCTGGCGTTTCATGTGCGCAGTCTGACATGGCAAATCGTGCTGTTTATGGTCTGCACCATTCCATTTTGGACCTCGAACATCATTCGTATGATTTCGTGGATTCCGTTTTTGGGGCGCAACGGGCTTTTAAACTCGGCCCTGATGGGGCTTGGGATTGTCGATCAACCGCTGGAATTCCTGCTGTTTTCTGATTTTGCCGTCGTTCTTGCCGATGTGCATCTTTATACCCTGTTTATGGTGGTGCCGATTTTCAATTCGATGATGCGGATTGACCGATCCCTGATCGAGGCGGCCCGTGATGCCGGGGCATCCGGGTTTGAAACGCTGCGGCAGGTGATTGTGCCACTGTCAAAGCCCGGTATTGCCATTGGCTCGATCTTTGTCATTACGGTTGTGATGGGTGATTTCATTACGGTCCGTTTGATGAGCGGCGGGCAAAGTGCATCGGTCGGCTTACAGATTTCCAACGAAATCGGGGTGTTGCAATATCCGGCCGCTGCCGCCAGTGCGGTGGTCCTTTTAATTACCGTGCTTTTGATCGTGACGGCGTTGTTGCGCATGGTCGATATCCGAAAGGAGCTTTAAGATGGCGACAACCCGCGAAAAACGCCCGACAAGCTTTTACTTTCTGGCCACCTTCTTTGCGCTGTTTGTCCTGTTTTTATATGGGCCGATGCTAACGATCTTTATCCTGTCTTTTCAGGGTGAAAGCGGCGGTTTGACCTTTCCGATGAACGGGTTTTCGTTTTATTGGTTTGGCAATCTGTTTGAACAGCAGGCGGTGGGTGATTTTGGCGGGTCGTTCGCCCGGTCGCTTAAGCTTGGCCTGATTGTTATGGCGGTGACGGTTCTGGTGTCCTTTATGGCCGGTCTTGCCTTTCGCAAACGGTTCAAAGGCGACAGCGTGATTTTCTATCTGGCGATTGCCAGTCTGATCGTGCCCTCTATCCTGATTTCGCTAGGCATTGGGTTGTTGTTCAATATCGTCAGCTGGCAACCGCAATGGTTTACATCGGCCCTTGGGGCGCATCTGACATGGACCTTCCCGTTTGGGTTGCTGATCATGTTTGCGGTGTTTAACCGGTTTGATCCATCCTACGAGGAAGCGGCCCGTGATTTGGGTGCCAGCAGCTGGCAAACCATTTGGCATATTGTGTTGCCGATGGTCGCCCCCAGCCTGATCGGGGTGGCGATGTTTTCATTTACCCTGTCCTATGACGAGTTCGCCCGGACATTGATGACGGCGGGGGCGCTAAATACTCTGCCGCTTGAAATCTATGGCATGACGACGAATGTGACGACGCCAGTGCTTTATGCGCTGGGCACGGTGACAACCGGGTTTTCCTTTGTTGTGATTGCCATTGCCTTGGGTTCGGTTTTGATCCTGCGTTATCGCAAAGGGCAAAAATCATGACCCGGATCGCGGTTATTAATCCCAATATGTCGACCGGCTTTACCGATAAGGTCGGCGCGCAGGCGCGCCGTATTGTTGCATCGGGTACTGATGTCATTGCCCTTAATCCGCAATTTGGCCCGGCCAGCATTGAAGGCTATTACGACGAGGCATTCGCCAGTGTCGGGTTGCTTGCGACCATGCGCGGGTTGGAAAACCCGACGGATAAGGCATTAGATCCCAAACCGGTTGATGGTTATGTTGTTGCCTGTTTTGATGATACCGGGGTTGATGCCGCGCGGTGCCTGACCAAGGCGCCAGTGGTGGGCCTGTGCGAGGCGGCCCTTCGTTTTGCCGCCATCGTCGCGTCGCGGTTTGCCATTGTTACCCCGATGGCGGTCTCGGTTCGGCCGTTGGAACATTTGGTGGCGAAATACGGGGCGTCATCACAATGTGTGGTGCGGGCCGCCGGGGTCAGGACGCTCGATTTCGAGGGCGAAAATGCCGATATGGCCTATTTGGCGCTAAAAACGGCGGCAGAAAATTGTTTGGCCAAAGATGGGGCCGAGGCCATTGTGCTTGGTTGTGCCGGGATGACGGATATCGCAGACCGACTGCATGCGGAATTGGGTGTGCCGGTGATTGATGGGGTCAGTGCGGCAGTAAAAATGATCGAAGCCATGGGGATGCTTGGCCTTGCCACCAGCAAGGCAGGTGCCTACGCCAGCCCGCCGGTTAAATCCTATGACGGGATTTTTGCCGAGTTCGCACCGGTCGCTTAGCCGGGGCTAAGGATGGCTGTCGCCAGTCAAGAGTCCGTCAACATCACGTCAAAGCCCAT
This sequence comes from Thalassospira alkalitolerans, assembly GCF_002115745.1. Lineage (GTDB taxonomy): Bacteria > Pseudomonadota > Alphaproteobacteria > Rhodospirillales > Thalassospiraceae > Thalassospira > Thalassospira alkalitolerans. Next base: position 145,378 of record NZ_JFKB01000001.1, on the reverse strand, counting down.
ATCAATACCGGTCAGATTTGTTTTAAGGCCTGTTCGACCTGCACCAGATGGCGGTGCATGGCATCTTCGGCGCGTTTTGGGTCACGTTGTTCGATGGCATCGACGATTTCGCGGTGTTGCGCGCTTAGATCATTGATCAGCCGGTCGGAATGGCTGCTTTCACGCAGGCGTGCCCAGGCTGCTTCGCGGCGGACGGCATTGACGGCCTCGAATACGGCCAGAAACAGGGTGTTACGGACACTTTCGGCAAGTTTCTGATGGAAGGCCGCATCCCATTTCTCATATTCGCCCTGGGTTGTCGCGCTGGCGGCATGTTCGACCATGCTGCGCATGGCGTCAATATCGCCCTGTGATGCGCGAAGGGCGGCAAAGCGGGCCATGGATGGTTCGATTTCCTGACGGACTTCCATGATTTCAAATGGGCTGGTTTTGGTTGCCAGGCCTTCAAGCTTGCGCAGGCGCGGGGTTGGCGGTGTGCCAACAAATGTCCCCTGACCCTGGCGGCGCCAGATCATGCCTTCGGCTTCTAGTTGATCAAGTGCCTTGCGAAGGGCGCGGCGTCCGACGTCAAGCTGTTCGGCCAACATGCGTTCAGCAATGACACGACCGTCCTTGACGAATTTCCCGGCCTCGAAACTTGTTCTGAGTTTGTCGGCCAGCCCCTGAGTGGCGATGTCATTCATGGTGTTTTTATCATTGTTGTCGTGTTGCTTGGGCGTTTCATCAACCCCGAACCAATACCGCTTGTTTGCATCCTGCGGTTTTAATGGTTCGGTGCTGTTTCGATCCTAATCAGATATCAGGAAATCAGATCATAGAACATGCGCAATGATGTTATGGCCAAAAACAGGCCAAAACAAAAGCGTAGCGCGCGTCTGGGGATGGTGTGGGCAATGCGCGCACCAATTGGTGCGCACAGCACGGTCATCGGAATTAAAAGAGCCGCGGCGAGCACATTGACATAGCCGACGGAGAAGGGCGGGCGCCCGTCCACCCCGATCCCCGACACGGCATAGCCAATGGTGCCGGGTAGCGCGATGATCAGGCCAATGGCTGCGGCCGTTCCGACCGCGCGACGAATGTCATATCCCAGAAAGCTTAGGATCGGCACACAGATTGTACCGCCGCCAATTCCCATCATGGCGGACAGGCCACCGGCAAGAACACCAAGTGCCGCCCAAACCGATTTCGGCGGGTTTTTCTGGGTATCGGTCTCGCGGTCGCGAGCCAAAATCATATTTGTGGCCACCAAAAGGGCGACGACGGCAAACACGATGGTTAAAACACGGCCATCGGCAAAACCGCCAATCGTGGTCCCTATGATCACACCCACCACAATTGCCGGCCCCCAGTGTTTCAAAAGGGCGATATCGACCGATCCCTTTTTATAATGGCTGCGTGTCGATGAAATCGCGGTGGCAATGATTGTGGTTAGTGACGTTGCGACGGCGACCTGCATGCGCAGGCTTTCATCAACACCCATGGTGGTAAGAAAATGATATAGAACCGGCACAATAACAATACCGCCGCCGACTCCCAAAAGCCCGGCCATGATGCCGCCAACGACACCGGCAAACAGCATCGCAGCGCCCCACAAAAGATACAGGCTCATGGTGCCTTCTAATTCAATCATCTTGAACCAATCCAAACCAATAATGTGATAAACTCATGATTGGTACTAACGCTGATTCATGGATCTTGGCAATCATTTTGCACAAAAAGTCCGCTTAAATTGTGGTTAATGCGTATATTTACGTTTTTAGGGTTGCGAACCAAAACCAAGAATGTCAACAATATGGCGACAAAAAGCGTGAACCAAAAATATAATGGTTTGCTATTGGATCAGGAATGCATCAGGAGGCAGAACATATGTTCCGCAAGATTGCCGTAGCCGCAGGCTTGATGGCCGCATCAATGGTCGCGCCCGCACAGGCTCAGAACTATCCCGAAAAACCAATTGAATTTATCGTGCCTTGGGGCCCGGGTGGCGGCAGTGACACGCTGATGCGCATCGTTGCCCAAGGTCTTGCCGATGAAACCGGTCAGGCCGTTCCCGTGATCAATATGCCCGGTGTTGGTGGTAATGTCGGTCTTGCCGAATTCGCCAAACGCCCGGCAGATGGTTATACCATTTCGCAGATTCACGAAGGTCTTCTGATCTCGAATGCGACCGGTATCACGGATCTGAACTGGAACAGCTTCATGCCGATCGGTTTGCTGGCGTCTTCGCCGCAATATCTGACGCTGTCAAAAAACGACAATTTCTCGAACTTTGAAGAAATGGTCGCTTATGCCAAGGAACACCCGGGCGCGATCCGTGCCGGTGTAACACTTGCCGGTGTCCCGCATCTGCATATGGCGATGATCGAAGATGCGCTTGGCATCCAGTTCAGCTATGTCGGTTATGAAGGTACCGGTCAGCGTATCCGTGCGTTGGTTGGCGGCAATATTGATGTTGCCATTGGTGATGTATCCTCGGCCGGTCAGTTTGTTGAAAATGGCGATCTGATCTTTGCTGCTGTTGGTACGCCGGAACGCACCGATGACGAACCGACTGTCCCGACCCTGAAAGAACTCGGTGTTGATGCCGATCTGACCGTGACGCGCGGTGTAGTTCTGCCTAAAGGCACCCCGCAGGAAGTTGCTGATCAGCTTGAAGCCATTCTTGCCAAGGTCATGAAACGTCCCGACGTGATTGAAAAGATCAAGAATGTTGGTTCTGAGGCTGTGTTCCTGGGTCAGGAAGAATACAAAACCTATCTTGGGAAACTCGACGCGACGGTTGGCCGTCTTGTCGGCAAGCTTCAGGGATGACGAGCCGTCCCGAAGAGACAGCAACACCGGGTGCATTTGCATCCGGTGTTTCTCGTGCACGCAATGAATTTGCACGGCTGATCTCGTATCTCGTTTTTGGTTTGGGCTCTGTTTATTTGTCCTGGCGAGCCGGACAATTGCCAAGTTCACGCTGGGAGCCCTTGGGTGCTGGATCGTTTCCCAAACTGGTTTTTGCCGTTTTGGCGATTTTATGCCTGATGGCGGCCGTACGTGCGGTGATTGATATCCGCAAGATAGGCAAGCTTGACGGATTGGGATCGGCACTTTGCCGCTGGATTAAAATTCGGCGCATATCCTTTGCCATTTTCGGTTTGCTAGCGGTTTACCTTGGCGCTTTGCCATATGCCGGGTTCTCGCTTGCGACTTTTGTGTTCCTGCTGATCGCGCAATTGCTGATCGCGGACATTTCAAAAAAGACTGTCATTCAATCCGTGATCGCCGCCCTGATTTTCTCGGTCGGGCTGAACATGTTGTTTGCTGGTGTCTTTAACGTATTTCTGCCGCGCGGCGTCCTGTTTGCGGGCTAGTAAAAGTTTACGATGATGTTGGATGCATTTCTTGCCGGTGCCCATCAGGTTTTCGCGTTTGATACCCTGATATATATGCTGATTGGTTCAGTTGCCGGGATCGTGGCAGCTGCCATTCCGGGCTTTACCGTCACTATGGCCATTATTCTGACCTTGCCGCTGACCTTTGCCATGGACCCGTTACAGGGTGTGTCGGTGATGTTATCGGTTTATGTCGGCGGTTATACCGGTGGCCTGATCAGTGCCGCTCTTTTGGGAATCCCCGGAACGCCAAGTTCGGTTGCGACCACATTTGATGCCTTTCCGATGGCACGTGGTGGCGAACCGGGGCGTGCGCTTTCACTTGGTGTCTGGGCGTCGTTCTTTGGGACAGTGATTTCAACCGTCATCCTGATTGTTGCCGCACCACCGCTGGCCCTGATTGCGGTCAAGCTGGGCCCGTGGGAATATTTCTCGTTGATCGTGTTTGCGCTGACTGTTGTTGCAAGTCTTGTCGGCAATTCATTGATGCGCGGTTTGATTGCCGGTGTGATCGGTCTTGGGCTGGCAACGATTGGTCCCGATCCGATGATGGGGCGCCCGCGTTTGACGTTTGAGTCTGATATTCTAATGCCCGGCCTGCCGTTCCTGGTTGTTCTGATTGGCATTTTCGCGATCAGCCAGCTGATGAGTGAAGTCGAAGACCAGGGTGAAAAATCCGGTCAGGCATTGATCCCTGATAGTATTGATTTCAAAACCTGGGCGGTGATGCGCGAAGTTCTGATGCATCCGGTCAATCTGGTGCGGTCCTCGTTGATTGGTGTGGTAATCGGGGCTTTGCCCGGTGCCGGGGGATCGATTGCCAATCTTTTGGCTTATGATCAGGCCAAACGGTCATCGAAAACGCCAGAAAAATTTGGCAAGGGTATTGCCGATGGGGTTGTTGCCTCCGAGGCCGGTAATTCAGCCACGGCTGGTGGCGGTTTGATCCCGATGATTGCACTGGGTATTCCGGGGTCGGCTGTCGATGCGATCCTGATGGCGGCCCTGATGGTGCATGGCGTTTCGGTTGGGCCACGCCTGATCATGGATCATCCCGATCTGGCCTATGGCATGTTTGTTGCCATGGTTGTCTCATCGTTGATGATGCTGGTGGTCTGTGTGTTGTCGATGCGCCTGTTCTTGCGTGTGACTGACATTCCCAAGCAATTCATTGTACCGACTGTCATGATTTGTTGTGTCATCGGCGCCTTTGCGCTCAATAACCGTGTCAGTGATCTTTACTTGCTTGGTGCGATTGGTCTGATTGGTTATGGCCTGAAATCGCTGGATTATCCGTTGGCACCACTGGTGCTGGGGGTAATTTTGGGGCCGATTGCCGAAACCAATCTGCGTCGCGCTTTGATGAGTGATGGTGATTGGACGGTGTTCTTTACCCGCCCGATTTCCGCTGTTCTGCTGGTTGCCGCCTTGTTGTCTGTTATCTTCAGTGTGCGGTCGATCCTGAAAATGCGCCAAAAGAACCGTCCCGCCACTGATGAACAGGACGGCGACTAAGCCCTGCTAGGAGACTCCAATGAAACTTCGTCATGACGCGCTTTATGCCTCACGCCGGTCACCGGTTCTGGCGCGCAATATTGTTTCGACATCGCAACCATTGGCCGCACAGGCCGGATTACGCATGTTGCTTGCTGGCGGCAATGCCGCCGATGCGGCCCTTGCATCGGCTATTGCCTTGACCGTGGTTGAACCGACCGGCAATGGTCTGGGTTCGGATGCCTATGCGATTATTTGGGACGGCAAGGAATTGCACGGCCTGAATGCATCGGGCCGGGCACCAGCGGCATGGTCGCCCGAACGGTTTGCCGGGATGGATGCTATGCCCCAGCGTGGCTGGGATTCGGTGACGGTCCCCGGTGCGGTTTCCGCCTGGCGCGAGATTTCTGAAAAGTTCGGCAAACTGCCATTTGAAAAGCTGTTTGAGCCGGCGATTGATTATGCCACCCGTGGTTTTGCGGTCTCGCCGATCATTGCCACCCTGTGGCAAAAAGGCGGGGATGTTTTGGGCAAGCAGCCAGGCTTTGCCGAGGCATTTCTGCCCGGTGGTAAAGCCCCCAAAGCGGGCGAATTGTTTGTCAATCGCGCCATCGCGGATAGCTTGATCGACATCGCACAGACCAAAGGCGAAAGTTTCTATCGTGGGGCACTGGCGAGAAAAATCGCCGCCCATGCCAAGGAAAATGGCGCGGTCCTTACCGAAGATGACCTTGGCAATCACAAGGCCGATTGGGTGGGCACGATTTCGCAAAGCTTTGGCAAGGTCAAGCTGCATGAAATTCCGCCAAACGGGCAGGGGATTTCCGCCCTGATCGCACTTGGCATTTTGCGCCATACCAATATCACCGATTATACCCCGGACTCGGTCGAGGCCCTGCATCTTGAGATGGAGGCAATGAAACTTGCCTTTGCCGATATGGCTGAATATGTCGCCGACCTTGATCACATGTGTGATGTTACGGTCGAGCATCTGCTGTCAGATGATTATCTGAAATCACGGGCAGCCTTGATTGATGCCAACAAAGCCCAGGATTTCAAGGCCGGTGCGCCCAAGCATGGCGGCACGGTTTATGTTACTGCGGCTGATGAAAACGGCATGATGGTGTCGTTTATCCAGTCGAACTATATGGGATTTGGTTCCGGTGCTGTGGTGCCAGGTACCTCGATCAGTTTGCAAAACCGTGGTTTTGGTTTCAGTCTGAAAGACGGTCATCCCAATCAGGTTGCTGGTGGCAAACGCCCATTCCAGACAATCATCCCGGCCTTCCTGATGGGCGATGATGGCAATCCAGTCATGAGCTTTGGCGTCATGGGCGGGCCGATGCAGGCGCAGGGTCATTTGCAAATGACCCTGCGCACCCAGCTTTGGGGGCAGGACCCGCAAACTGCAGCCGATGCACCGCGCTGGCAGGCGCTTTCGGGGCTTGAAGTCGCGGTTGAGGCCTCCATTGGTGTCGATGTGATCGAAGCATTGAAAGCCAAGGGCCACGCGATTGCGGTTGAAACACCCGACAGCACCAATTTTGGTTTCGGCGGCGCACAGCTGATTGCCAAAACCGAGAATGGCTATGTTGCCGGATCCGATTCGCGCAAGGATGGCTGTGCCGTCGGCTATTAACGCCGAGGATATGCCCTTTTACAATTTTATCAGAACTCAGATGGTCTCCCCTTAAATCATCTGACGACGAGAAGACCGGTCGCCAACCCGACCGGTCTTCTTCATTTCTGCCATGAACATGGCAACAGCTAGGGCTTTGCGGTTTTAGGGCTGGGCGGGTTGTTGCGTGCCAATCGCGGAATTTAAGATTGGCATATATTCTGATTACCCTGCACGCGGCATTCGACCGAATCTGGAATATCGAACACCCGGCTGGAGTTTGAAAACGGTTGTCTGTGATGTCGGGTATCGTTGACCACGGCATTGGTGCGTGCGTTTCAGTGCCATTTCCGGTCTTCGCCCGGCAAAATTTAAGGTCCGTCACCCAACGCAGACCCCCCGATATTTTCGGATGGGTTATAGCGCGTCTGACCAAGTCGGAATTTTCTTTCCGTCAAGATAAAAATCCCTGCATTTCAGGGGGATACCCCATGCAAAAATGCTGCTTTGTGATTGGTCGGGACAGGCGTAAAGACGCAGGATGCGGAACTTGGGGACACCGTGGAATAGCGTCGTGACCGGATTCTTATCAATATCCTGTCACATTGCTGCCCCGTTCTTTAAGCAAAACATTTCTGGTGATCAATTCGCCGATCGGTTGGGAAACTAAGACGGGAAATATGTACAGATTTCAAAAGCGTGTTGCCAAGGTCTCGGTTCATGCTCTGCTTGCGGTTGTGCTTGCAGGGTTTTTGTCGTTTGGCGCGGAGGGTCTCGCACGCGCACAAGATAGTGCGCCGGACAGTGTATCGGCCAAGGTTCCGTCAAATGGTCAGCCTGATGCCAATGCGTTGCAACCCGCTCCGTCTTCGGCATCTGCCACGTCTTTGGAACCGGCCATGCCGATCACACCGGCTGAGCAACCGACTGTAAATACGCAATCCCCCCCTGATGGTTCAGCAGCCGATGGCGCAACCCCGGTTCCGCATATGCCAGAAAAACCCGGTATTGCGGTGCCGGTTGCCTTTGATCCTGCACAGGTGATTGACCGGGCGCGTAATCTTGCCGGGCAACCATTTGAAAGCCCGCACCGTGATCTGCCCGAAGCATTGGCTAATCTGAGTGCCGAAGATTACGCAAAAATCCGTTTCAAATCGCAAAAGGCATTCTTTAGTCAGGCAAAGTCGGGTTTTGCGCTGGATCTTTATCATCCGGGCAATATGTATGATGTGCCGATTGCCATCAACTTGGTCCGTGATGGGCAGGTACAGGCTGTTCCTTATTCCGCCGGTCTGTTTGATTTTGGTGAAACCGGTCTTTCGGCGAATGATTTTTCGACCCAAGGCTATGCCGGGTTCCGCCTGCGGTATCCGCTGGGCAGTGTGAAGGGCAGTGATGAACTGGCCACATTCCTTGGCGCGTCGTATTTTCGCATTCAGGGACGTGATCAGGTTGTCGGTCAGATGGCGCGTGGCCTGACGGTTGATCTTGGTGGCCCATCGGGCGAGGAAATCCCGGCATTTCGTGAATTCTGGATCATCGCCCCCAAAGACGGCGAAACCAAAATCACGGTATTTGCCTTGCTTGACAGCGCGCGTGTGACGGGTGCGTATCGGTTCGACATTCGTCCGGGTGCCAACAGCAAGGTCGATGTCAGCGGCACATTGTTTTTCCGTGATCGGGTTGAAAAAATCGGTCTGGCACCGCTTAACAGCATGTTCTTGTTTGGTGAACAGAAACGCCGTCAGTTTGATGATTATCGCGGCGAAGTACATTCCAGCGATGGGTTGTTGATCAATAATGGTCGTGGTGAATGGCTGTGGCGTCCGCTTGATAATCCGGCAAATTTGCAAATCAGTTCGTTTTTGGACGAAAACCCGCGCGGTTTTGGGCTTTTGCAGCGTGACCGCAATTTCGACCATTATCAGGATCTTGAAACTCGTTTCGAAGATCAGCCGGGTTATTGGGTAAAGCCCAAGGGCGATTGGGGAAAAGGCCATGTTGAATTGGTTGAAATCCCCAGCCCAAGCGAGGGTAATGACAATATCGTCGCGTTTTGGGTGCCGCAAAACAAGCCCGCAGCCGGAACGGAGCTGACCTTTGAGTATCAGATTGCGGCAACACAGGATGGCCGTGAACTGCACGAACTGTCACAGGTGACGGATACCCGCATCATGGCGGTTCCAGCACTTGGCGATGATGAACCTGCGGCCACGCGGTTTATGTTGAATTTCGCCGGTGAAGAACTTGATTATTACCTTGCCGATCTTGATCACCTGTCAGCAGATATCAGCGCGTCAAATGCCGTTGTCCGAAATGTCCGGATTGTGAAGGATACCGAAAATGGCGGTGTGCGCGTGATTTTCGATCTAATCGGAACCGGCGAAGCGGCGAGTTCGAATTTGCGTGCCTTTCTGCAATATGACGGCCGGGTCCTTAGCGAAACCTGGACCATGCCGTGGGTCTTCTAGGCCCAGGGATTTTCGGCAAACGCATGAATGGCGGGCACATTTCCCCGCTTGCTGCGTTTCGTTGTGCAACAGTCGCGAATTGAATTCAGGTAAAACTATATGAACCGGATGTCTGATCCTGTGTCCAAAGCCGTCAACGGCAATGCCCTCAACGAAGATCACCTTGATCCGACGGTCAAGCTGCGCGGGCCCGGTGTTGGATGGCGGCGGTTCTTCCTGTTTGGGGCGTCTGTTTTGGCCACGGCCTATGCCGCAGGGATGATGACCGATGTTTTGGGTTCGGATCAGCTGACCATTATGGAAATGGTGGTGATCGCCTTCTTTACGATCAATTTTGCCTGGATTTCAGTATCCTTCTTTACCGGGGTCGTCGGACTTGTCCTGCGCGGGCTTAAAATCGATGCGATTACTCTTAAACGTTTGAAACCGATTTCGCGCAAAGGATCGTTGCGATCCAAAAACGTTGTTGTGATCCCGGTCTATAACGAAGACCCCAACCGGGTTTTTGCCGGTCTTCGGGCAAGTTATGAAAGTCTTGCCGCGACGGGCGAAATTGCTGCGTTTGATTTCTTTGTTCTGTCTGATACCCGCGATCCCGATATCTGGATCGCCGAGGAAATGGCATGGGCCAAAGCATGTTCGGACTTGAAGGCACGCGGCAGGATTTTCTTTCGCAGGCGGGCGGAAAATACCGAACGCAAATCCGGAAATCTTAAGGAATTCTGCGAAACCTATGCGGCAAATTATGATCATATGATCGTCTTTGATGCCGATAGTGTCATGTCGGGCGAGGCCATGGTGAATATGGCCTATCTGATGGAAAACAATCCTGATGCCGGGATCATTCAAAGCCCGCCGCAACCCACCGGCCGTCAGACACTTTTTGCTCGTATCTTGCAGTTCATTTCGCGCGTGCATGGCCCGACCATGTCGGCGGGTTTGTCATTTTGGTGCATGGGCAGTTCGAATTATTGGGGGCATAACGCGATCATTCGCGTACAGGCCTTTATCGACTGTTGCGGCCTGCCGGTTCTGTCAGGAAAACCGCCGATGGGCGGACATATCCTAAGCCATGATTTTGTCGAGGCCGCCTTTATGCGCAAGGCTGGCTGGCGGTGTTGGCTGATCCCGCAATTAGAAGGCAGTTGGGAAGAATTGCCGCCGAATCTGATTGATTATGCCATCCGGGATCGTCGCTGGTGTCAGGGCAATATGCAACACGCGCGTCTTTTGTTTGCGCCGGGTTTCAGACCGCTTAGCCGGTTGCATTTCTTTATGGGGGTGATGAGCTTTGGCTCGTCGCCGTTATGGTTGTTGTTGTTGTTGAGTTCGACGATTGCAACGCTGCAAAACACACAACTGACCTATAGCTTTTTCCCCAGCCAGTTCACCATGTTCCCGCAATGGCCGGTTGACCGGTCATTTGAAATGCTTGTGTTACTGGTCTTTACCATTGGCATGTTGGTGGTGCCCAAGATTATTTCGATCCTGATGGTCTGCCTTGGCCGGGATCGCAAAAAATATGGCGGGGTCATGGTTTTGGCCAGTGGTGTGCTTGAAACGCTGTATTCGGCGCTTCAGGCGCCGATCATGATGATGCTGCATGCGCAATTTGTGTTTTCGGTTCTAACCGGTAATCAGGTTGGCTGGGACGCGCAGGAACGTGACGATACCGGTGTCCCATTGGCTGCGGCCTTTAAAACCCATCGCACGATTATCGTGATTGGCTTGATCTGGGGGGCGGTGGCGCTGTTTGTTGATGCGGCGTTTTTCTGGTGGTTGTCACCCATTCTGGCCGGTTTGGTGCTGGCCCCATGGTTAACCCATTGGTCCAGCAGTCTTGCAATCGGGCGGGCAGCGCGCCGGATGAACCTGTTTGTGACGCCCGAAGAAACTGAAAAACCCGAAGAATTGCAGACGCTTGCACGGTTAAGTGCCGAGGCACCGGATGCAAACGTCAAGGATGGCTTGTTGCGCCTGATCGAAGACCCGTTTGCCAATGCGCTGCATTCGGCCCTGTTGCCTGTGCGCAAGCCGGATCGTCGTACTCAGATCGAGATCGGCATTATCTATGAAAAGCTGGCCCGTCTTGGTGTTGAAAGCCTGACGCGTGATGAAAAACTTAAAATCCTGTCATGGCCGGTCAAACCCTTGGACCAGATCATGGCAGGGAAAAAGGATGATGATGCCAAATTATCCGACAATTTGGCATAGAGCATTGATTTTATTGCATGGATCGCGCCACAAAAACGCCCTGATTTGATCAAAATATGTCGCGGTTTTTCGGTGATTATAATCCTTACCAAAGAGTTAATCGCAGATTGTCGCCATTTAGCCCGAAGGGCCATAAACATGACCGACCTGACCATTGCATCACAGGGATTTTCCTATGCCGCTTTTGAATCCGCGGCAGTGACACGCCTGATCGACGAAACGGCGCACGCATGGCTGCGTTCGTTCAAGGTCGATAATCCGCAGGCCCATCAGCGTCTGGTAAATGAATTGCGCACCGCCCTTGCGCAGGACGCTGTTCCTGCGACAGAAAAGGAAAGCATGCAGGATATCCTTGATCAGGCTGCCCATGATGCGATTGCAAGCTGGCTTGCCAATCTAAGCGGTCAGGACGATTGCTTTGGGGCGACTGGTTTTGCCATGATGCGGTGTGCGTTTCTGTCGGCCAATTGTGATCATATCTGGTCAGAACGGTTTTTGGATCGTGACCACGCCAATGGCGATTTGGCTGCGGCCTTGTCGATACAGATGATGTGCCCGACGCCGGTGCTTAAAAGCTGTGTGATGCCGCGCCAGTCGCTGGATCGCCGCGCCGTTTCCTAATATTTTCAAAGATTTGCGCTGACTTGTCTTACCCTCAACGTCATTTGCGCATTCCCAACAAAGCACTGCCAATCGGGCGGTGCTTTGTTGTTTCCGGGATCTGATTTTATCAGCCCAAAAAGAACCCGCCCAAAGGGGCGGGTCGAGTTCAGCGGGCGAGTGGGACCCAATTTCACAATGTGAATTCAGGTCCCGGTGACGTCAGGGCACACACTCCCCAACGTTGACGAAAAAATAGTTCAGGCGGCTTTGTGGGCAGCGGCCAGTTTTTCAAGCAATCTGACGACCTGCGGGTCGTTTTTGCCGTTCCGGTCTGGTTCAAGGAAGAAGTCCGGATAGGGCGATTTGCCCGGTGTCAGATTGTATTGTTCAAAATCAGTGATCCCGATGGCCTCAAGCACACTTTCATCGGTAAAGAAACCACCGGTGACCGCACGCGCGGGCGATGTCAGAATGGCATGTGCGGCATCGGAAATGATGTCTGGCCTGCGCGCCCGGCCCTGTTCAAGGCCCGGGATCATGTTAAGAGCGGCGGTTTCAATTACTGTGACCGGCCACAGGGAATTGACGGCAACACCTTCATCGGCAAATTCGGCTGCAAGGCCAAGGGTGACAAGGCTCATACCGTATTTTGAAATCGTATAGGCCGTGTGATTGGCAAACCATTGCGCCGACAGGTTCGGTGGTGGTGACATGGTCAGGATATGCGGGTTATCCGATTTCATCAGATGCGGCAGGCAGGCCTGCGCACAGGCAAAGCTTGCCCGGGTATTGACCTGATGCATCAAATCAAACCGCTTCATCGGGGTTTGCAGTGTTGACGTCAGATTGATCGCGCTGGCATTGTTGATCAGGATATCGATCCTGCCAAAGGCCTCGATTGTTTTGGCAACGGCCTCGGCGATTTGGTCTTCCTCGCGGATATCGGTCTTAAGGGCCAATGCGCGGCCCCCGGCTGCTTCGATTTCGGCCGCCGCACTATGGATGGTGCCGGGCAGTTTTGGATGTGGCTCGTCGGTTTTGGCGATCACCGCAATATTGGCGCCATCACGTGCGGCACGCAGGGCAATCGCCTTGCCAATGCCGCGCGATGCACCGGTGATGAATACTGTTTTTCCTGCAAGACTTGCCATGGTCGTTTTCCCTGAAAGATCTTTTTATGATTTGCCAAATTGCGGACGGCGTTTTTCAACAAAGGCGGTAACGCCTTCACGGAAATCGTCACTGACCGCGCAATCGGCAAAGGCTTTGGCCTCGGATGCCAATTGTGTCGCCAGACGGTTTTCCGGTGCGGCATTTAGTAATGCCTTGGTGCGTGCAATCGCATCCCGTGGTCCATGTGACAGCCGAAGGGCCAGTTCCGATACCGCCTGATCAAGCTGGGCCGCGGGGACTACCTTGTTGATCAGGCCGCAATCCTGGGCCTCATCCGCGCCAAACCGGTCGCCAAGAAAGGCGATTTCCTTGGCCTTTTTCATGCCGACAAGGCGCACCAGCGAATGGGTCGATCCGCCATCGGGGGATGTGCCGATATGGCAATAGGCCAGGGTGAAAACGGTTTCCTCGGCGGCGATGGCCAAATCGCAGGCATTCATCAGGCTGATGCCAAAGCCGGCAACCGCCCCATCAAGGCGCGCGATCACCGGGCGTGGCAAGGCCGTAAGCCGTTCGATGATGTGATGGACCTTGCCGATCATTTTTTCGATCTCGGGGCGGGCCTGTTCGGCGGGGCTTTGCGACATTTGGTAAAAGAATTTCACATCGCCTCCGGCCATAAATGTGCCGCCGGAACCTTGAACAATCACGGCACCGATCTGATCGATATCGGCCTCTATCCGGTCAAGGGCGGTCAGCATGCCCGCGACCATTGCCTGATCCAGCGCATTCATGCGATCCGGGCGATTAAGCGTGACCGTCGCAATCGCGTTTTCGATATTTAGCAATACCGCGTCTTCTGACGACATTTGAAATCCTCCCGCAGGCTATTGATGCCCGATTATTATTTGGCTAGACCGCAAGTCGTGCTTCGATGGCGTTTTCCATATCGGGCCAACCCGAAAGCCAATCGGGCATACTTGGCGATGTTTCATCGGTCCCGACCAGACGGCAAATTTCATCGGGCGAAACAATGCCGTTTGGTCCGACAAACACCGCCTTTACGACACCAAGTGCCAATGTTTTGCCTTTGGCGGTAAAACGTTGTTCCAGATAAAAGCCTTTTTCATCCCAATACAGCGCCTGTGTTTTCAGGGTGAAACGTTGAAACGGCTTGATTGCGCGTTTAAACCGCATGGTTGATCCGGATATGACGGGTTGCCATTTGCGTTTGAACATCTGTTTGGCAATCCCATTGCGCAGGATCAGTTCGGTTCGCCCCAGATCCATCAATGCAAAGTACCGCGAATTGGTCATATGGATGTTGATATCCAAATCCAGCGGCCAGGCGCGGAACTCCAAGACAGACGGGTCACGCGGGGAAAGGCCGGGCCGCCACCAGGACAGGATCAGTACACGGATCAGCCGGAAAATAAGGTTCACAGCGCGCTCCTTGTCGTGATGTTTACTGCCAAAGGGATGCGGCCCGGTTGCATGATCAGAAAAGATCCTCGTCAAGTTCCATTATGGTTTTCGATCCGGCCATTATCGCGCTGAACAACGCGCCTGATTGCGGCAAAACACGTTCCATATAGAACTTTGCCGTGATCAGTTTTGTCTTATAGAACCCGTCCGGATCATCATCCTTTTTCGCAAGCGCGATCTCGGCCATGCGCGCCCACATGAAACCAACCGCGACCAGACCAAACAAACGCAGGAATTCGGTTGCGGCGGCCCCGGCTTCGTCCGGGTTTTTCATCCCGCGCTGGGCCAGTTCACCTGTTGCCTGCTGCAACCGCATAAAGGCCTTTGCCAGTGGCTGGACAAATTCGCCCAACCCGTCTTTTGATACATTGGCTTCAATATATGCCTGCACCGGATGGAAGAACCGACGCAGGTTGCGCCCGGCCTTGGCCGGCATTTTGCGCCCGACAAGGTCAAGTGCCTGAATGCCGTTTGTGCCTTCGTAAATCTGGGCAATACGGGCATCACGAACATATTGTTCCATGCCCCATTCACGGATGTAGCCGTGCCCGCCAAAGACCTGGACGCCAAGATTGGTGTTATCAAAACCCCAATCAGTGAACAGTGCTTTGACGATTGGTGTCATCAGTTGAACGAATTCTTCGGCTTCTTCGCGTTTGACAGGATCGGTATGATGTTTGGCGGTATCAAGGGCGCGGGCTACCCACATGCCCATTGCACGGCAACCTTCGTTGGTGGCGCGCGCGGTTAGCAGCATGCGCCGGATATCGGGATGCACCAAAAGCGAATCTGCCGGTTTTTCCGGGCTTTTTGCCCCGGTCAGGGCGCGACCCTGTAAACGGTCACGGGCATAGGCCGCGGCCCCCTGATAGGCGGCTTCGCCAAGGCCAAGTCCCTGAATGCCAACCGAAAGGCGTTCCTGGTTCATCATGGTGAACATTGCGGGCATGCCTTGATGGGGTTCGCCAACCAAATAGCCGATGGCACCATCAAAATTCATCACACAAGTCGAGGATGCCTTGATCCCCATCTTGTGTTCGATGGACCCGCATTTGACCGCGTTACGTTTGCCCATTGATCCATCGTCACCGACCATGAATTTCGGCACCAAAAACAGGGAAATACCCTTGGTGCCTTTGGGGGCATCGGGCAATTTTGCCAACACCAGATGGATGATATTTTCCGTCAGGTCATGTTCCCCGGCCGAGATAAATATTTTCGTTCCGGTAATGGAATAAGATCCGTCAGCCAAGGGATCAGCCTTGGTTTTAATGATGCCAAGATCCGTGCCGCAATGCGGTTCGGTCAGGCACATGGTGCCCGCCCATGTACCTTCAACCATTTTCGGCAGGAACTTGTCTTTCAATGCGTCCGAAGCATGGCTGTGCAGGGCCGCATAGGCGCCAAATGACAGGCCGGGATACATCCCAAACGACAGGTTGGTCGAACAGATCATTTCCTCGACCAGGGCATTGATCGATTTTGGCGCGCCCTGACCGCCATAGACCGGGTCACAGGCGATGCCGGTCCAGCCACCTTGGGCAAAGGCATCATAGGCTTCCTTGAAACCTTTCGGTGTCGTAACGACACCGTCATCCCAATGACAGCCTTCTTCGTCACCGGATCGGTTGATGGGATAAAGGATTTCTTCGCAAACTTTGGCGGCTTCTTCCAGAACGGCATCGACGACGTCGGGGGTGAAATCCTCGCAGCCGGGCATCTGATTGATATCGCTATAGTCAAACAATTCGCCAAGGACGAAGCGCATGTCGCGTAGGGGTGCTTTGTATTGTGCCATTTTCTGTCCTCCTCGTCCTAATTTCGCAACGGCTTGCCGGTCAGCAACATATGCTCGACCCGGGCCATGGTGCCTTCGTTACGAACCAGACGCATGAAACCTTCGCGTTCCATTTCCAGCATGTCGTCTTCGGAAAGTTCTTCGGTGATGTCGGTATCGCCGCCCGCCAGAACCCGGGCCAGTTCCCCGGCAACCACACGGTCATAATCGGTGGCCTTGCCCTGACGGTGGAAACTATCGACAGCCATTTCAAATGCCACCCGCGCACTTTCGCCCGGCAGGCGATAGCTAAATTCTTCGGGGGCTTCGTATCCATCGACCATCAAAAGCGCGCGTGCCTTGGCATCGGCGAGCAAACGATTGCGGTTCATGGTGATGCCGTCACCGGCACGGAAAAACAGGTTTTCCTTGGCTTCCATTGCCGATTTGGCGACGGTGGCGACAGAAATGATTTCAAATGCCTTGGCACTGGCTGCCATCGGACCCTTGACGAATTTTGGATTTTCCGCCCAACGACGGATCATTTCCTTGCATCCGCCCCAGGCCGGGATCAGGCCAACACCGGGTTCGACCAACCCGATATAGGTCTCGCCATGGGCCTGCACCGCATCACAATGCAGTAAAACTTCACAGCCCCCGCCCAAGGCAAGGCCACTGGGGGCACCAACCACCGGGAACGGCGAATATTTCAGCGCCTTGTAAGTTTCCTGACCGGTTTCAACCAGATTTTCGATTTCCGGCCATGCGGCGATATTGGCGGCAAACAGCGCCAGACCAAGGTTTGCCCCGGCCGAGAAATTGCTGCCCTCGTTATAGATCACCATCGCCTTGAACTGCTTTTTCACCGTTCGGATCGATGTTTTGACCATGCCCAAAAGTTCGGCATCAATGGCGTTCATTTTGGTATGGAATTCAAGACAGGCAACACCGTCGCCAATATCCCAAAGCGATGCAGCACGGTTGCCGACCACCGGTTTGGATTTGCGTTTGATGTCTTCTAACAGCAAAACCCCATCCGGGCGGGTGACTTTGGTGTATTTACCGTCAAAGCCAAGGAAAAACAGGCTACCGTCCTCGACCTTGTAGAACGATTTGCCGGCCGCCTTTTTCAACAAAGCCGGAACTTCGATCCCATCGGCCTCCAGCATCGAAATCAGGACATCAACACCGATGGTGTCGATTAATTCGAACGGCCCGGTTTTCCAGGCATAGCCAAGCTTCATCGCATCATCGACATCGACGATTGAATGGGCGGCTTCCTCGGCGATGAAGGCGGCATAGGCAAGGGTTTTGGCCATGACGGCACGGCCATAAAGGCCGCCCTTGTCATCGGCTTCCATCAGTTTGCGCGGGTCTTTACCCGCAAAGCGCACGCTTTCAACGCGGGCTTTTTCCGATTTGGCAAATTCGCCAGTCTGAAGGTTGACCGATTCTTTAACCTTCTGGCCGCCGTCGCGGTTCAGGCGGTAAAACCCACCCTTGCCCTTGCGCCCGGTATAGCCATCCGCGATCAGTTTACTGACCAGCGGGCTTTCGCGGTAAATTGCATGGAATGGATCGGATTTATCAAGGGCACCGGCCATGCTGCCCTGAACATGGGGCATCAGGTCAAGCCCGACCAAATCCATCAGGCCAAAGACGCCGGTTTTGGGAATACCAAACGGACGTCCGATAACGCTGTCGGCTTCTTCGACGGTCAGACCGCGATCCATGGCCTCGACCATGGCGGCTTGAACCCAGTACACGCCAAGGCGGTTGGCAATAAAGCCCGGTTTGTCGTGGCAGGTGACACAGGTTTTGCCAAGTTTGCGATCCGCAAAATCGGCGACCATGTCAATCACGCCCTTACGGGTCGATCCCGATGCCACCAATTCCAGCAACCGCATATAGCGCGGCGGATTGAAAAAGTGGGTGATGATAAAATCTTGGGCAAAGCCCGCATCCATACCACCGATCAGGGTTGCGTGCGGAATGGTCGAGGTGTTTGACGACACCACCGATCCCTTGGCGCGAACCTCATCGATCTTGCGATACAAATCCTGTTTGATATCAAGGCGTTCAATGACGGCTTCGATGATCCAGTCGCACGTGGCCAGTTGATCAAGGTTGTCCTCGATATTGCCGCATGTGATCAGCTTGGCAACCCGTTTGGACATAAAGGGTGCCGGATCGGTTTTTAGCATTTTGGCAACCGCACCCTCGGCAACCGCATTACGGTTTTTGGCACCTTCGGGAACGATATCAAGCAACAAAACGGGTGTGCCGGAATTGGCGATATGCGCCGCGATCCCGGCCCCCATAACACCGGCGCCGATAACGGCGACCTGTTTGATGTCTTTTGTCATATCGGCCATCACATCGCCTCCAGAATGGTCGCGATCCCCTGACCCCCGCCAATGCATTGTGATGCAAGGGCGTATTTGCCGCCTTCACGTTTCAGAAGGGCTGCGGCCTTGCCAACAATACGCGCACCTGTCGCCCCCAGCGGATGACCGAGTGCCAATGCACCACCATCGATATTGACGGTTTTGATATCAAGACCAAGATCGGAAATGCTGGCCATTGCCTGTGACGAGAAAGCCTCGTTCAGTTCAACAATGCTCAGATCGGATGCGGTGATACCGGCACGTGCCAATGCCTTTTTCGATGATCCGACGGGGCCAATGCCCATGATTTCCGGCAGGCAACCATCAACCGCGACCGATTTGATGCGAGCAAGCGGCGTCAGACCATGCTTTTTGGCATATTCTTCCGAGCAAACCAGAACCGCAGACGCCCCATCGGTTAGCGGCGAAGACGTTCCGGCGGTGACAACACCATCGACTTTAAAGGCTGGTTTCAGATCGGCAAGTCCTTCGACCGTGGTCTCGCCACGGATACAGCCATCCTCGCTAATTGGGCCATCTGGACCCTCGATCGTGATGATTTCATCGACAAATTTACCTGCGGTTTGGGCGCTCGCCGCTTTCTTGTGGCTTTCAACCGCGAATGCTTCTTGATCGGCGCGTGACAGACTGTATTTTGCCGCAACATTTTCAGCCGTGTCACCCATGCCCATATAGGCCTCGGGCATTTCTTTATACAGGGCCGGATTTGGCATCGGGTTAAAGCCCATCATCGGCACACGCGACATGCTTTCGACACCGGCACAGATAAAGGCATCCCCTGCACCAATGGCAATGGCACCGGCGGCCTGATGGATTGACTGCATGGATGACCCGCAGAAACGATTGACCGTAACACCGGCAACCGACCGTGGCAGACCAGCCAGGAACGTCACCAGACGGGCGACGTTTAATCCCTGTTCGCCTTCGGGAAAGGCACAGCCCAGAATAAGATCCTCGATCGTGTTGGGATCAATCCCGGTTTTCTCTACCAAACCTTTGACGACCTGTGCGGCAAGGTCGTCGGGGCGAACCTTGGCAAGGGCCCCTTTGCGTGCAGGGGTAAAAGGCGACCGGACATATCCGGCAATTACGGCATTGGTCATGGCGAGTATTCCTTCCTGAGCTGTCAGCGATCCAGGCGCAAATTATTACGGTACCGAATCGAGTTCTTTTTCTTTAAGCGCATCAATCGATTGCTGTTCGATTTCACGCAATTCATCCAAAGTGACGTCCAGTGCCTGGCGTTGGTCTTCCAAGGCGTCTATCCGGTCCCGGACCCGGGTCAGCAGCATCTTGATTTGCTCTGCCTGGGTTGGGTCCGCGCCATAAAGATCCAGATAATCTGCAATCTCACGCAACGTGAACCCCAATCGCTTGCCCCGCAGAATGATCAGCATCCTTGCGCGGTCCTGCCGGGTGTAAACCCGGGTGGTGCCAGCACGTTGCGGTTCTACGAGACCCTTTTGTTCGTAAAACCGGATGGTGCGCGGTGTGACCCCCAGATTTTCAGCCAGTTCGGGAACGGTATAAAACCGGTCGTCAAGTTTCGTCATTTGATCGCCCTTATCGTATCAATTTTTCTCTTTACGTCAATTAGTTTACGTTAACGTCACATGGATTTTTTCCATTATGTGTGAGGTGACGTTAACGTATTGATTTTATGCTATTTTTTCTCTCGTTTCAGACGTTCTTCCTCGACTAATTCTTTCTTCGACAGCTTGCCAACCATGGTTTTGGGAAGTTCTTCACGAATTTCGATTTCGCGCGGCATCTCGATTCTTGAAATCTTGTCATCCAGAAATGCGCGAAGGTCTTCGCTGGTAACACCGGTAACACCATCCTTTAACCGGACAAATGCCTTGGGTGCCTGCCCGCGATAGGGGTCGGGAAGGCCGATGACGGTGACCTCTGCGATTTGGTCATGCAGATAAAACGCTTCTTCGATGGCGCGTGGGTAAACATTATAACCGCTACACAGGATTATGTCCTTTAGACGATCAACCAAAAAGGTATATCCGTCCTCATCGGCATATCCGACATCGCCGGTTTTAAGCCAGCCATCAATAAAGGTCGCATCTGTCGCGTCTTTGTTTTGCCAATAACCCGGCATGACTTGCGGGCCTTTGACACAGACTTCGCCTTTTTCACCCACCGGCATGATCTGGTCGGGCCGATCCAGCGATCTGATCTGAATATCGGAACCTGGCATCGGAATGCCAATCGATCCTTCCTTGTTCAGGCCCTTGACCGGATTACAGGTGCAAACCGGGCTGGCTTCGGTCAGGCCATATCCTTCAACGACCTTGGCGCCGGTAATTTCCTCGAATCGGTGTTTGACCTCAACTGGCAAAGGCGCACCGCCTGAAATGCAGCACCGCACGGATGAAAGGTCGTGCTTTAGTGTTTCGGGTGAATTGTTGATGGCGGTATAAATCGTTGGAACACCGGGAAAGATGGTGACATTTTTTCGATCCAGCGTTTTTAACAACGCATCAAGTTCAAAGCGCGGATGCAGCACCAGCTCCGCCCCAAGGTTGATCGAGGTATTGAGCGCTACCGTCATGGCAAAGACATGGAAAAACGGCAAAACGCAAAGTGTTACTTCATGCCCCGGATTGGCATCTGGCATCCAGCGGGTCAACTGGTCGACATTGGCGCTGAGGTTGCCATGCGTCAGCATCGCGCCTTTTGGGCGACCTGTGGTGCCGCCGGTATATTGCAGGACGGCCAGATCATCGACTTTAACATCGGTGACAAAACTGATTGGCTTGCAATTGGTCAGCCGCGAAAACGCGATATGGCGTAAATCCTTGGGGACTTCGGCCAGTTCGCTGCGTTTGAACAGGTTGAAAAGAACGCTCTTGACGGGTGACAGAATGTCGCTCATTTCACAAACGACAATCCGCTTCAGACAGGTTTCATCCAGGCAAGCGGCAACCTTGGGATAAATCTGTTTCAGGTTCAGGGTGACCATAATGCGGCACCCGGAATCCTCGATCTGATAGGCGATCTCGCGCTTGGCGTAAAGCGGATTGAAATTGACAACAACCCCGCCGCATTTCAACACGGCGTAATAGCAAATCACATAATAGGGCGTATTGGGCAGGCACAGCCCGACCTTGTCACCCTTGCGCACACCAAGCTGGTGGAAGCCTTCGGCGACGCGATCAATTTGTTCGGCAATGTCTTGGTATTCGTAAATGCGACCCAGAAAGTCGAGACACGGACGCTTGGCAAAGCGTTCCGCCGCGGCATCGAATATTTCGTGCACCGGGCGCATCCGCACTGGCGAGCTAATATCAACACCGTTTTGCAAAACAGGGCCGTCTTGGACGTTTATTTGGTTCATCTGCGTTAACTCCATTACGTTAACGTCACCTTGCGGGCAAAAAAAACCGCCCGGCGCGAAGGGGGATCACCCCTGTCGCACCGAACAGTATAACCGATCAGAACTTCAATTTCGCTTGTATGGCAATAATGTCGACGTGTGCTTCATACGAAGCTTTAAAGGTGCCGAGCTGGGTGTCGCTGAGGTTGACATCGGCGTCTTGGGCGAAGATGTGTGAATACCCCAACGAAATATCTGCCCAATCAGCTGCTTTATAGGTTGTGCCAAGGGATACCCAGTACCGGTCGGAATCAGGCAGGCGAACATTCCGATATTTGTCTTTTATCGGGGTTTCGTCATAGGCAATGCCGCCGGTAAAGGCCCAGTTTTCGTCATACTGATAACGTGCACCAAGGGCGCCGAACCAGGCACTGCCCCATTTGTATTCGTCAGAGGTGGACGTCGAAGTGGCAACAGCTGCATTGGTTCGGCCATCGAATTTGAATGTCAGTGTGTCGATGGTGTTCCAATTCGTCCACTGGGCATCCGCCATAACTGTCCATTGATCGTTAAGTTTTTGTGCGATGCCGAAAGTAACGGATTCCGGGGTCGCCACCGTGGCTGAAACATTACGATCTGTATATGGTAACGCAAAACCTTTGGCCGCACTGTCAAATTTAATCTTGCCTTCAAGATCGTGTTCGACCTTGGATATATAAGAAAGACCAATTGTCGTCGCCGGGGTGATTTCCCAGTTCAGGCCAGCGGTCCAACCATAGTCAACAGAATCCCCGCTGACTTTACTGCTGCCTTCACCTGCACCAGCAAGGTTATCGACAGTTTTGGAAAATTCTGCATCCAAGTACTGGATTTGTGGACCTGCACCAATGGAAAGGCCGTTACCAAAACGATAGGCCAGCACGGGTTTGATATTAATGGTTTTGATCGATGATGTGGTGCCATAGTAACGACCGGCAAAATCACCTTCGTAGTCCGTTACCAAGCCCCATGGGGATGCGATGGAAATACCAAGATTGAGTTGCTCGTTCAATTTCCAGACGGCATAGGCATTTGGAACGAATGCATCGTTTGCCATGTCTTCGCCGCTTGAGCTGCTGAAGCTCTGTGTGTTGTTGAGTGTGCCACCCGAAGCGGAGACATTTTTTGCCTTTGCAACCGGGATGATGATCGTACCGCCTGTGCTATAACTGGTTTCGTCGTATTGTCCTACGGTGCCGGGGTTATAGAACATGGTCGACGCATCGGATGACAATGTCGACATACCCGCAAAGCTTGACCCCTGAAGGGTGCCACTGGTTTCGCGGACCTGAAAGCCCGAGGCATGGGCGTTGCCCGATGCGGCAAGTGCGCAAATAAGTGCGGTTCCCGAAGCTGCCCCCCACAGGCAGCCTTTCTTGAATTTGGACGTCATGGGTATCTCCCTGGATCTAAACGGTTTTGGAATTTGCGCTTTTTGCGCCCGCTTTTATTTTTGAAGGTTTTTTGCATCGACCCGTACAAAGTCGATGTCGTAACCCTTTCTTTTAAAACTTGTTTTTAGAAGCTTGCCATCGATGCCATACCAAAGGTCGCGGTCAACATCCCCTGACATGACATAGTGTGTGGCCGGTGTTTCCCGGTTTTCAATCGCAAGCGTCTCTGTCCCGGTTTTCCGGGTTGTCACAGCGTAAGGTTCTGCATTGATTACGCTGTAAAGGCTTGTTTTGGCGGTGATATCTTCGCGCCAAAGTGTAAGAGGCCAGGCACCATCACAGGCATCACGCTTTGCAACGCGTTTCCCGGCGACTTCATAGCAATCGCCGTCATATTCAGCCTTGTAAAGATATGGGGAGCCATCATCATTTGTATCGGTATCAACCGATACAAGCTGATTGTCCCGCCATATTTCCGTGCGTTCATGGCCATACTGGAATTGAAGGAAAAGGACCTTAACATCCGTACGGGTTTTTATCTTGGCAGTGTAACCATCGGGCGTATCGGTGATTTCCACCGTTTCGAACCCGATGGGTTCGCCTTCTTTCAAAACCTGATAACTCAATGTTTCATCTGCATAAGCAGATGTCATTGCACCAAGGCTTCCGATAAATCCGGCGGCCAAAGTGCAAAGAACGGTGCCTTGTATAAAGCTGTGCCGCATCTTTGTTCCCCTGACGGTATAAATCAGTCCAGCATGGATGAAAGTTTTGCCGCGACTCCCATGGAGCCCTTGATCTTGAGCTTGCCCATTGTAAAGGCGAGCATCGGATCGAGTTTTCCGGCAATTAACTTTTCCAGATTGGCTTTTTTGATTTTCAGGATGCAGTCCGCGTCATTAATATCATCGTCGCTGATTTCCGGTTCTGGCCCGGTGGCATCGATGACAATCTGTCCGTCCTCACCGCAATCAAATGCAACCACAGCATTAAGTCCGCGCAGTTGCGGTAGTTTCTGTCTTACGGATTCGAGGATAGTTTCCACGAACGCCTCCCTCTGAAGCTAGTGTTGTTTTTCTGATTATGTCATTACTGTAGCGCAAAGTGACGTTAACGTAAAACAAATAACGGTTGGGGTAGTTGATCGGCGATTAAGTCACTGATATGGAAATATAATCGGCCTGAAAACAGTCCCGAAATGTCATAAAAAATGCCCGGATTAACCGGGCATTTCAAAGAGTTTCCAAAATTTAATGCGCGCATAGGTCGCAATTGTGAATCTGGAGATTACGATACGATCTGCCAGCTTCCATCGGGTTGCATGCAGGCTGTACCAAAGGTTTTCTGCTGTTTTCCATCAATTACAGCGCTTGCAGTATATTCCCGGCAATACCGGCCATCGGTGTTTTCCCAGCTACGGGTTGGTGTGATGTCGAATTGGCGCTGCGACTCCGGGTTGATCCAGTGTGCGGTTTGGCCATCGGGAATTTGTTGAAGGGCATAACCGGTGCAGGTGATATCGCCATGGTCCGGATTGTGCCCGGCGCCATACCCGCCAAGCAGACCCAGGATCGCCCCGCCGATCATTTCCGCATGGGGATCTGTGCCTGTGCCCCTTGCTAAACCGGCGGGGGATTTTGCATCACGGCCGGGGATGACATCTATCGCGCCTCGGTTGCATCGAAAGGCGTTACCATCAGAAATGAACATGTCGGGTCGGGGGTGTTGATGGGGGATTTTAGCTGGGCCAAAGTTCTGTTGTGGTCGGGAATGCGGCGCATTTTGCATTTCGCGGTTGCCATGTGCCGCGGCCCCGGGCCGCTGATCGGCAAGGGCATGTGTTGGAAATGCAATTGGTATTGCAATACCGATCAAAGCAACAACGATCAGATTTCGCCATACTCTTTTAAGCGGGCGTGCAAGGCGTAATTGGGGGTGGTTCATTTCCGTCGCTCGTCATTTTCGTGAAGAATATAACCGGCACCGGTGCCGACAAGCCCGCCAATGACTGCACCACAGGAAATGCAGCCGCCCGTAACCGCCGTGCCGACGACACCGACGCCGGCACCAATCGCCGCACCGCTTAACATTTTCTGATCTCTGTCGCCCAGCCCGCTACAGGCCGACAATCCTAAACTGCCCGCAAGGGCCAGCGCAATGGCTGCATGTCGCATTTTCTGGTGTCCTTCCCGTTTGTTTTCGATGGCGAAGATCGGGGAATTGGATACGTCGCCTAAAACATCAGTCTGCCGGATCATTGCGGAAGAGGTTAGGCCGTTTTATGGGAAGATTAGGGCATATCAGTGTCTACAAGCATAAAGGTTTGCGAAATTTCGGGCCGAAATTGATCAAATGGATGCCCGTCATTTGCGTTGAAAGGGGGCTGTCATCCCGTTAGCTTGGTGAAATTAAAACAACCGAAACAAGAACACGACCAGACAGGGTTAAGGGGAACGTCATGACATTTGCTGCGTGGTTGTCCGTTGCGACAATCTGCATTCTTGGCGCAATGACGCCCGGGCCCAGTCTGGCCGTTGTTTTGCGATATTCGGTCGGGCAGTCGCGTCAGGCAGGGTTTGCCTGTGCGTTGGCGCATGGTCTGGGCATTGGCTTTTATGCCGTCATCACCATGACCGGTCTGGGGCTTCTGTTTCAGACGGTTCCCGCATTCCGCAATATTGTCAGTGTGCTGGGCGCTTTGTATCTGATCTTTCTTGCGATAAAGGCCTGGCGGGCGGCCGGGGCGACCGATGCTGGGTCGCGGTTTCATGCCGATCCGGGGCAACGGGCTGCCAATACTATGGCACATGCGGCCCGCGACGGTTTTATGATCGCCTTCCTAAACCCCAAGATCGCGCTGTTCTTTCTGGCATTATTCAGTCAATTCGTGTCCCCTGAATTCGAATGGGGCGGCAAGTTCGTCCTGGCGTTTACGGCGGCGGGCATTGATGCCGCGTGGTATTGCCTTGTTGCCATTGGGTTGTCCCATGGCGCGGTTTTGCCATGGTTGCGCGATCATTCGATGTGGATTGAGCGGATCATTGCGGTTCTGTTTGTTGTAATTGCGATGCGTGTGCTGTTTGGTATTTTACCGATATAGCTGTCCATTTCGTGATCTTTTGGTCATAAGGCCCAAGATACTCAGGCTTTCCCCGCCACTCTATTCGCCGGAGCATTCCGATGACCAGACATCAGGATGGTGAAAAACCGTCTGTTGCCGCACAAACGGTAACCCCTGTTCAGAAAAATCAAAATGCGATCTCGGCGGACGGGGCATCGCGGGCGTTTCGCCGCCTTGGGCCGCATATTGGCTTTTTGCTGGCCCTTTTGCTGCTGGCGGCAAATATGCGCGGCAGTATCGTTGCCATGGGGCCGCTTGCCGAGATTATCGGTCATGATCTGGTTCTTTCGGGAACCCAGCTTGGCTTGCTGACGACGATCCCGGTGCTAAGCTTTGGCGTGCTGTCGGTCTTTGCGCCTCGTCTGGGGCAGCGGTTCGGTCTGGAAGCAACACTTCTGACCATGTTGCTTTTCATCGCGATAGGGCAAGGGCTTCGCGCCACCGGAAGCTATGGCATCATGATTGTCGGGACGATCATTCTTGGATCGGCGATTGCGGTTTTAAACGTGCTGACACCGTCACTGGTGCGGCGCAGTTTTCCAACCCATGTTGCCCTGATTACCGCCCTTTACACCTTTACCATGTCGACCGGGGCCACGGTTGCGGCATTCGTTGCAATTCCGATACGAAATGCGGCGGATGGTGATTGGCGTTATTCGCTGGGCATTTGGGCGGTGTTTGCCGCGATTGCCTTTGTCTTTTGGCTGCCGATGTTGCGGTATCGCCACAAGGGCCCCGTGCCTGTGGCAGTTACACCGGTTTCGTTGTGGAAAAATGCCGAAGCTTGGTGGCTGGCACTATTTTTCGGTTGCCAATCGTTAATGTTTTATACTGGTACGGCCTGGGTCGCGAAGGTCTTCATTGATCGTGGTATTGCCGAAGCCGAAGCTGCAACTCTTTTAACGATTTTCAATGTATTTGGCATTCCGGCGGCCTTTGCCGCACCACTGATTTATTCAAAAATCGCGAATAAGAAACTCGCCATGATCATTTTGCATATTCCGCTGATGGTCGGCATTCCGGGCTTTGTCTTTGCAACTACGGAACTTCCGTATCTTTGGGTGTTTTGCATGGGGCTTGGTCAGGGCGCGATGATCAGTATTGCCCTGACGCTTGTCGGTATTCGCGGGGCTGATCCGCAAACATCCGCCCGGCTTTCAGGAATGTGTCAATCGGTTGGGTATTTGTTGGCCGCCCTTGGTCCGGTGACGTTTGGTGCGCTTCACGATGTGCTGGGTAATTGGCAGGTCGCCTTGACCTTGTTGTTTGTCATTGTTTGTATTCAGTTGATCGCCGCGCTGCGCGCCGGATCGGCTGAGAAAATTGGCGCGTCATAACTCCCACCCAGACCATGACCCGGTCGATTCCAGGGAAATAGCGTAAAGGCGGCATTCGGTTGGATGCCGCTTTTTCTTTGGGGCGGGATATAAAAACATGATGATAATAATTATTATTAACATTAATATCAGATATTCGATTGGTTCGCTCGTTTAAGCAATGGGGGCGTGTCTTGTGCGGACAAGACACCAAATCCTGTGAGGCGAATAGGGATATATCAGTGATTTCAGAAAAAGTTAAAGATGCTTGGGTGGCGTTCTCTGCCGGAACGGCCAAGGGATATGCCGTTGATATTGCCGCCGAACTTGGCGTGACCGAGGGTGAATTGGTTGCAAGTGGCTGTGGGCGCAACGTTGTTCGGCTTGATACGGACTGGGGTGATTTGATCGCGCGTCTGGAAGACCTCGGCGAGGTCATGATCCTGACGCGCAATAAAAATGTCGTGCATGAAAAAACCGGGACCTTTGGCAACGCCAGCATCGGTGGCGAGATGGGGCTGGTGCTGAACGGTGATGTTGATCTGCGTTTGTTTTTGGGGCGCTGGGGCCACGGGTTTGCGGTTGAAACCCAAAACGCAAAGTCAGGTCGCCGCCGGAGTATCCAGTTTTACGATCATGATGGAACGGCAATCCACAAGGTGTTTCTGACCGCAAATTCGAACGCGGATGCCTATGACGCATTGGTTGCGGATTATCGTTTGGAAAATCAGGCGCCGGGTATTGATGTTTTGCCGTCGTTGCCCAAACCGGTAACCCGGTCAGATGACGATGTTGATGTTGAAAATCTGCGTGCCCATTGGCAGCGCATGACCGATGTCCATCAATTCCACAGCCTGCTGAAGGATTTCAATGTCAGCCGCCATCAGGGTCTTCGCCTTGTGGGCAGGGATCTAGCCGAAAGGCTGGAACCCGGATCGCTCAGGATTGTTTTGGAATCTGCGGCCCAAAGCGGTCTTTCGATCATGGTGTTTGTCGGCAATGGCGGGGCGATCCAGATTCATACCGGCCCGGTGGAAAATATCCGCGAAATGGGCGATTGGATCAATGTGATGGATCCGCGGTTTACGTTGCATCTTCGTAATGATCTGATAGCCGAGGCTTGGTTGGTGCGCAAACCGATCCGCGAGGGTGTTGTTACAACGGTTGAACTTTATGACGCCGAGTTTAGCAATTTCGCCATTCTGTGTGGCGAACGCGCACCAAAAAGCCCGGAAAACCCGGAATGGCAGAAACTGGCCGAAGGCCTGCCGCGATTTGACGGCACACAGGCAGCGGTGGCGGAGTAAGAATATGCGAATGTATTTTACCCTGATAATGGCAATAATCGGATTTATCGGTTTGTGTCTTCCGGCACTTGCTGCCAACCAACCCGCCCGTGTTGTAACTGTTGGCGCACCGGCGACTGAAATCGTCTTTGCATTGGGTGCCGGGGCCACTGTCGTTGCCACTGACACGACAAGTACATGGCCCGACGCGGTCGGCAACCTGCCCAAGGTTGGTTATATGCGGACCTTGGCATCCGAAGGCATCATTAGCCTAAAACCCGATCTGATTGTTGCTGTGGAAAATGCCGGTCCGGTGGCGGTGCTTGACGGTTTGCGCGCGCTTGGCATTTCGGTCATGGTTTTGCCGTCGCTGGATCAGCTTGAAAATCTGCCGGACGCGATATCAAGGACCGCGACGGCATTGGGTCGCATCGACGAAGGTGCTGAACTGATTGCCAAGGTAATGGCCGATATCGCATCGATCCAGCATCTGGCCGGGGCAAATCATGCCAAAATCGCATTTCTGATGGCGGTTGGGCATGGGCAACCGCTTTCGGCCGGTCGCAATACCACGGCTGATGAAATTATCGGTCTTGTTGGCGGGGAAAATGCGATGGCGGGCTATGACGGCTTTAAACCGGTTTCACCCGAAATTATCGCCGCTGATACATCCGACTATGTTCTGGTGCCACAATCGACACTCGACCAGTTCGGGGGGATTGACGGCATTATGCACCACCCGTCACTGGGATTGCACAAAGCGGTGCAGGCTGGTCATGTGGTGACGGTATCGGCGTCAACTATTCTGGGTTTCGGGCCGCGTTCTGCGACGGAAATCCGTGAATTGGCGGCAAAGCTGCAAACTGTTGCCGCCTCTAACCCCAATCCCAATCTCAATCTCAATCCCTCCACTAGCTCCGTCTCCAACCCGTGAAACTGCTACGTCAATTTCCAACACTGTTTCGGCCTGGATGGGGCGCGTATGTCATGATCGGTCATCATGCCTTCTTGTTGGTGGCGATGCTGTTGCTTTTGATGCTGTCTGTTGTGGTTTCGCTGGGTGTTGGCGGGGCGGATATTGGTGTTGGCAAGGTGCTGGTTCATCTTGCGCATCGGATCGGCTTGATTGGAGCCGGGGTTGATGATTTCAGCGCCCGGGTTCTTGATAGCTTGCGATTGCCGCGTATTTTGCGCGGGGTCGTCGTCGGTGCCGGGCTTGGCGTTTCCGGGGCGGTGATGCAAAGCCTGTTTCGCAATCCGATTGCCGATCCCGGCTTTGTCGGGGTGTCGGCCAGTGCTGCCTTTGGTGCGGTGGTGATGATTGTCGCAGGCGGGGCAGTCCTTGGATCGTATTATAGCCAGTTTGGCCCCTTTGCGGTGCCGGTCGCGGCCTTTGTGGGGGCTGTCTTGGCGACCAGTCTTATCCGCATGTTGTCACGCCAGGATGGCCATACCGATGCGGCCTTTATGTTGTTGATCGGGGTTGCGATCAATGCGATTGCCTTTGCCGGTGTCGGGATATTTACCTATATGGCCAATGACGCCGAATTGCGCAGCCTGACATTCTGGCAAATGGGGACGTTGTCGGGCGATGGTCCGGCGGATATGCCCGCACTTGCGATTATGACGGTTGGTATCTTGTATCTGGTCACGCTGGGAACGCCGCTTAACCTTTTCCTGCTGGGCGAGGCAGAGGCACGCCACCTTGGTATCGATGTTGAAAAACTCAAACGCCGGGCGACGGTGGTCACAGCACTTGTGGTCGGGGCGGCGGTGGCAGTTTCCGGGATTATCGGGTTTGTCGGCTTGGTGGCGCCGCATCTGGTGCGTTTGGTCACTGGGCCGGACAACAAGATGGTGTTACCGGCATCTGCCCTTGGCGGGGCGATTATCCTGACACTGGCTGATGCGATTGCGCGCATCATTGTTTTGCCCGCTGAATTGCCGATTGGTCTGGTGACGGGTATTCTGGGCGGGCCATTTTTCCTTGGCCTGTTGTTGCGGGAAAAAAGGCGGCGGCGGATATGACGCTTCAGTCCCAAAATGTGACTTATGCCGTGCGGGGCACGACACTTGTCCATGACATTTCAATTGATGTTATCCCCGGTCAGGTCACCGCCATCCTTGGTCCGAATGGTGCGGGAAAATCAACCTTGCTGAAACTGCTGTCGGGCGAGATGGCGCCAACAAGCGGGCATGTGATGCAAGGTGGTCGTTTCGTAGGCGAAATGTCGGCTTTGCAATTGGCGCAACAGCGTGCGGTGATGCCACAGGCGACATCAATGACCTTTCCCTTTGTCGTGCGGGATGTGGTTGCCTTGGGTCGTGCGCCGTTTCGCAAGCAATCATCGCGCAGGCAAGACAACGATCTGGTTGATCAGGCGATTTCTCTGGCTGATATTGGCCATCTTGCGGACCGGGCCTATCCGGCACTTTCGGGCGGGGAAAAACAGCGGGTTCATCTGGCGCGTGCATTGGTGCAACTTTGGGGCATGGACAATCTGGCGGAACCAGCCCTGACAGGCCGTGGTGATCGTTATTTGTTGCTTGATGAACCGACATCCGGGCTTGATGTCAGCCATCAGCACGCCTTGCTGTCGATTGCACGCCGCGAGGCCCGTGATCGCGGTGCCGGTGTTTTGATGATCCTGCATGATTTCAATCAGGTAACCACCTATGCCGATCAAGTCGCAATCTTGCATCGTGGGGCATTGGTGGCGTTTGGCGCGGTTTCGGCGGTCATGACCCCGGCGATGCTTAGCGAGGTATTCGCCCATCCCATTCGTGCCATTGCCGACCCGGCGGGCGGGGTGGTTCTGGTCAGTCAGGCACCAAATCAGGCCTTCTGATTGTGATCCTGATTTTGCCCCTAATCCTGATCTTTGGACTGATCCGTGATTTCCCGGGCTTCCTGCGCAAGGCGGTCAAGCTGTTGTAAAACATCAAGGGTTGCAGTTTCCATGCGGCCAAAGGCGGCCTCGGCGGTGGCGATATCGTGTTTTTCAAAGGCAGAAATCGCGTCGTGGGCGGCGTCGTGCTGTGCCTGATGGGGGGCGCGGATGGCGGAAAATGATGGCAGGTGGCGGAACGGTTCTGATGCCGGGCTATCATACCATTTGCCAAACCGGCATGTTTTGGCATCCCCCATATGGATATCGGATGGCTTGCCCAGTCCGGCCAGAAGTTCGGCCACGGATTTGAAAAAGACCGCATGTTCCGCGCGTGCACTTCGAATGGTGCGGTTGGGGATTTCGTATTGCACCAGTTCGGAAACCTGCGTGTCGATCAATCCTTCGACCTGACCAATCACGCCAATCGCGGATCGGATCGCGGCAACCTGTCCGCTGGTTTGGCCCGCGATACTGGTAATGCCATCACGTACCGCGTCGGTTGCCTTGTTCTGTTCATCCAAAATGGTCGAAATATCAGCGATTCGGCGCGTGGTATCTTCCATCTTGTTGCCGATATCGCTCATTTCGTGGGCGACTTCATCCATCACGGTCTGACCGCGTGAAACTGCATTATTGCCACGGTTCATGGCATCGACAATGCCCTGTGTTTCGCCTTGAAGATTGGTAATGCGATTGCGAATTTCCTCGGTTGCGCGGGCGGTTTGCTGGCTTAATGCCTTGACTTCACCCGCCACCACGGCAAATCCTTTGCCGGCGTCACCCGCACGGGCGGCCTCGATGGTTGCGTTTAGGGCCAAAAGGTTGGTTTCGGCCGCAATCGCCTCGATCGATGCGACGATTTCGCCAATTTTTTCCGATGCCTCGGCCAAAATATCAACCCGTTCCGATGCGTCGGATACAGCACCTGCGATTTCATCCATGCTGCTAACCGCGTCGCGCACTGTTTGCTGACCATTGCGGGTTGTGGTGATGGCATCGGAGGCATTATCGGCGGCAACCTTGCCATTTTCGGCGATGTGGCTAATGCCTGATACCATTTGATCGACGGCGGCCGAAATGGATTGGGCCTTGCGATCGACATCTTCGATTACATTCATCATACGCGCGTTTGATACCGCACTTTGATTAATGGCGACCGAAAGGTCCATCGTGCGATCAAGCTGTTGATCGGCAAAGGCATTTTCCGACGCATTATGGCGTTTGATCGCGCTGGCATCGCAATAGGCTGTCAGGGTCAGTTCGATATCAAGCAACATGACCGAAGTTAGCGAGGTAACGATTTTGGCCGCTTGTCCAGCGTTCCAGCGAAACCGGGTGATGATCGCCTTGATCAGGTCATCTGTGATGGCGTTATAGGTCGCGATATAAAGTTTTGGCGTGATCCCGTGTGTTTCGTGGATTTGGCCGATGGCCGCCGATTGGGTGACGAAATCTTCGTCAATTTTGCCGTTGAACAACTGTTTCCAGTGATGTTGCAGCGATTTTATCAGGGATGCGATGTCGCTTTTGGAAAGCGGATTGCCTTTCAGGTCGTCGCTTTGGCTGATGGCCTGATAGAATTTTTCGGCGCGTTTGGCCGATTTTTCATGGATCAGGCTGGAAGCCTTGCCAAGGGCGGTAAATGTCCCCGGTTCGATACCATACAGTCCAAGGCGATTTTCAAGCTGCGACACAAGCGATTCCCTTTATCCCAATCTTCCCCGAAAGGATCTCGTTTTCTTTTTAAAAAAGGGATCCTCATCTGACCGCGTGAATGGCGGTTCTTATATATGGGCGGGAACTTTAGGGTTGGTAAATTCAATCGGCAATGAAATTCGTCGTTGGGGTGTGTGACGTTAAAGGATCTATGCCGCGGCGGATGTATCCGGTTCTGCCTTGCAGGTGGCTATGATCCAGTCACGGAATGCCCGAACGGCAAAGTTGTTTTCCTTTTCTTCGGGGTAAACAACGTAATAGGCATGCCGATTGGGGATCGATACGTCAAAGGGCGCAACAAGCCGACCGTTATCAAGTTCTTCACGGACCAGAAATTCCGGCAACAGAGCCAGCCCCAATCCGGCAACGGCGGCCTGAATAACCATGTGGAAATGCTCAAACCGGGGACCGGCCAGTTCATCAACCACTGCAACCCCGGTTGCGGCCAGCCAATCCTGCCAGGCGCGCGGGCGGGTGGAATGTTGCAACAGGGTGCAATTGCGCACCCGTTCACGCGCAATTGGCAGGTCGTCATTTTCCTTGAGGATTTTGGGCGCACAGACCGCAATCAGGGTTTCGCCCATCAGGCGATGGAAAACGCAGCCCGGCATATTCGCCTCGCCAAAATGAATGGCGATATCGATGCCTTCGCGCGCAAAGTTGAATTCGCGAGCCTGGGTGATCAGGTTAAGCTGAATGTCGGGCCAGGTTACTTTGAAGTCCCCCAGTCGCGGCACCAGCCAGCGTGCGCCAAAGGTCGGCAAGGTGCCGACATTGAGCATCCCGCCCGCATCGGAATAGGCCATGACCTGTAAGGTTGCGGCCTCGGCCCTGTCCAAAAGGTCGCGGACCTGTGTGGCATAGGCTTCGCCCGCGGGGGTTAATTTCAGGCGTTTCTTGATCCGACGAAACAAATCCCGGCCCAGATATTCTTCCAATGCCCGGATTTGACGGCTGATCGCACTTTGCGTCACGTTTAGTTCCTCGGCCGCACGGGTAAAGCTTAGATGCCGGGCGGAACTTTCAAAAAACTGCAAGGCTGTCAGGGATGGCAAGACACGACGCATGGGATTTCACCACAAAGTTCATTCCGAAATGGAATGATATGGTGCGAATATATCGTTTGTCGGATTTCTTGCCAAGTCATAGCATTTCAATGGTTCAAAAGCATCTTGTGCCATCACATGACCTTTTGGGACCGTGCCTTTGATCCGGTGATTGATAATTTTACGGAAGGAGTGGCAGGAATGCCGCAATCCGCAGCCCAGCCCGCAATCCAAGCCCGGCTTAACAATAGTCAACTTGGTGCTGTTCTTAAGGTCGCCCTTGGGGTGGATAAGGCTGATTATCTGTTTCGCATGATTGACGTTCAGGGTCGCCTGCTTGCCGAACCGATGGACGAGGCTGGTCAGGTCAGCCGTTTGGTCCTTGCCCAGGCACTAAACATGGTACTGTTTGATGGCCTTCTGACGGCTGTGCCCGACGGCAAAGCCTATTGCGAAGATAAACTGGCGGCGGGCGAGGCAATCATTTTTGATCATGGGGCAATCCGTACGGTTGATGGCCCAATGACCGGTGAATTGCCGCGTGGTTATCAGGCGGTGGCGCGTATTTTAATCCCGCTTGGATTTGAGGTTGCCGGGATTTATCCGCTGCCGCGCTTGAAAATGACCGGTCGGGCGTTTTGCCATCGCGATGCGCCGCAATTGGTCGCGCAGTTCTTTGTGTCCGAACTTCATGTCGAACAATTTAGCCCGGCATTTGGGCGCGCGGTTGCCAATACAATCGGCGGATCGGTTGATCCATTATCACCTGGTGCCAAGGCATTGCTTGATCAATTGAGTGAAAGTGGCACCATCAGCTTTGCCGATGCGACCAAGCTTTTGCCGGTGCTGGTTAAATGTTTTGGCGTGCATCATGGCCCGGTATCCGAGGCCGATTATGAAACGCTTTTGGCGGAATCGCCTGAAATGGCGTGGATTTCGACCGAGGGAAATGCGTTTAACCACGCAACGGATCGCGTCAGGTCTATTGAAGATGTTGCCAGTGAACAGCGCGCCAAAGGCCGCCCGATGAAGGAAAGCATCGAAATTTCCAGTACCGGCTTGGTCCGCCAGACCGCGTTTAAGGCCGCCCGCGTGATGCGCCAGATGCGTAATGCCGATGGGGGACTGGTAACACGCGACGTGCCGGGATCGTTTTACGAATTCATCAGTCGGGATTACCTGTGTGATGACAGGACCGGGGAAAAGAAACTCGACCTGCGCTTTGACAGCAGCAACGCACAGGGCATCTTTAAAATGACCGCCGGAAACAAGGCGGCCTAGGCAATAAAAAAGGCCGGAATGCCGGAATGGTAAATACTGTTTCGGTTTAAAAACAATAAATCAGGTGATGTGGCAATCATGGGATCAGTGGATGAAAATTATGACGTCATCATCGTCGGCGGGGCGGTTATCGGAAGCTCTGCCGCATGGTTTTTAACCGGGCGCGATGATTTCAACGGACGGGTTCTGGTTATTGAAAAAGACCCGAATTATGAATTCTGTTCGACCGCGCTGTCGGCGGCGTCGATCCGGCAACAATTTTCGACCCCGCTTAACATCGATATGTCGGGGTTTGGCATTGAATTTCTGCGCAATCTGAAACGTGACCTTGATCCCGAAGTCGAGATTTCATTCCATGAAAAGGGTTATCTGGTTCTGGCAACCGAACCCGGCCGCGATATTTTGCGCCATAACCATGCCACCCAGATCGAACGCGGCGCGGATATCATCTGGATGGAGCCCGACGAACTGGCTGCTAAATACCCATGGATGAATACATCCGATCTGGCTGCCGGGTGTTGGGGTAAAACGGGCGAGGGATGGTTTGATGCCTATTGCCTGATGCAGTCCTTTCGCAAACAGGCGCGGCGTCAGGGGGCTGATTATATCGACGGCGAAGTCGTTGACGTCCTGCGCGATGGTCCTCAAATCATCGGGGTGGTTTTAAAAGACGGCAGGCGCTTTGGCTGTGGTGCGTTGGTCAATGCTGCCGGGACCGGTGGATCAAAACTTGCGCGCATGGCCGGGCTTGAAATCCCGGTTGAACCTCGAAAACGCTGTATTTTCGTGTTTGATTGCCGCGATGCTGCCGACATTAGCGCCACCTGTCCGATGCTGATTGATCCAAGCGGGCTTTACGTCCGCCCCGAAGGCGAGTTTTTCATAACCGGCATCGCCCCGCCCAAGGATCGTGATCCCGAATGTTGGGATTTCGAGGTTGATTACAGCCTGTTTGACGACATTATCTGGCCGGGCCTTTATCAACGCTGTGAACGGTTCGAGGCGATCAAAGTCATCAATGCCTGGGCCGGGCATTATTCCTATAACCTGCTGGATCAGAACGCGATTATTGGCCCTCATCCCGATGTGAAAAACTTTTTCTTTGCCAATGGGTTTTCCGGACATGGTCTGCAACAAAGCCCTGCGGTTGGCCGGGGGCTTTCGGAATTGCTCGTCGCCGGGCGCTATCAAACGCTTGATATGTCGGTGTTTGGCTATGAACGTATCCGCGATAACGCCCCGGTTCTGGAACTGAATGTAATTTGATTTGATTTCGTAATGAAATCGAAAATTCGCCCGTTTAACGATGAAGGCCGGAGCAATCGACATGCCCCGTGACGATATGACAAACCAGAACGCCGCGGCCGCAATGGATGCTGCCGCCATCAATACGCGCCGGAAACACAGCGTTTCAAACGGTGTTCGCAATCTGCATCCGATCTATCTGGATCGGGCATTGAATGCCGAAGCATGGGATGTTGATGGCAATCGCTATATTGATTTCATCGGCGGGATCGGGGTGCTTAATACCGGGCATCGCAACCCGGTGGTGATGGCGCGTGTGGCCGGGCAATGCGAACGGTTTACCCATTCGTGCTTTAATGCGCTGCCCCATGAACCTTATGTCGCGGTGACCGACTGGCTGGCGCAAAATTGCCCGATTGAAGGCCCGGCAAAATCGATGCTGACCAATTCCGGGGCCGAGGCGATGGAAAATGCCCTGAAACTGGCGCGGGCCTTTACCGGGCGAACCGGCGTTATCGCGTTTGACGGCGCATTTCATGGCCGCACGTTGGCGACACTGGCCCTGACCGGCAAGACAAAGCCGTATAAAACCGGGCTTGGTCCGCTTCCGGGGCCGGTTTACCATCTGCCATATCCCTGCCGCGAAACCGGTATATCCGTCGCCGATGCCATGGATGCGATTGCCAAACTGTTTGCGGTGTCGGTTGATCCGGGCTGCATCGGGGCGGTGGTGATTGAACCGGTGCAGGGCGAGGGTGGTTTTCGGGCCTGTGACGGCGAATTTCTGGTCGCATTGCGCCGTCTGTGCGATGCCTATGGTATGGTTTTGATTGCCGATGAAATTCAATCTGGCTTTGGCCGCACCGGCAAAATGTTTGCCATCGAACATGCCAATGTCTGCCCCGATATTATCGTGATGGGCAAGGGCATTGGCGGTGGTTTCCCGCTGGCGGCAGTCACCGGGGCGCAAGATGTGATGAACGCACTGGCACCGGGTGGATTGGGCGGGACCTATTCCGGTAATCCGGTGGCCTGTGCTGCAGCAACCGGTGTCTTCGAGGTGCTGGAAAAGAACGAGATTTTAAAACGTGCCCGGCAACTGGGCGAAAAATATGCCACCCATATCGCATGGTTGCGTGATCTGCCCGGCGGGCATGTGATTGGCAATATGCGCGGCATTGGTGCCATGCGTGCCTTTGAACTGATCGCAGATGATGGGGCACCGTCGCCCAGACGTCTGCAAACATTATTGCAACTGGCCCGCGCAGGCGGGCTATTGTTAATGCCAAGTGGTGAACACGCCAATGTGGTGCGCCTTTTGGCCCCGCTGACCATACCGTTTGATCAGGTCGATGAAGCATTTGCCATCATCGGCAAGTTGTTGCCCCAACTGGCAGCAGTCTCGGACGGGGATGACCGGTCGTGATCACTTTAAAATTCAAAAAGAAGGGAGTTTAACCATGAGCTTCAAAAGCATTCTGACCGAACTGGGCCTGACGGATGCCGAGATTGCCAATGGCAGCCTTAAAGTTCAGACCCCGGTCGATGGTTCTGAAATCGCCGCCGTTGCTGAAACCGATCCATCGGCGATGACCGATATTATTGCGAAATCGAAACAGGCCTTTATCCAGTGGCGTCAGGTGCCCGGGCCGCGTCGTGGTGAACTGGCGCGCTTGCTGGGTGAAGAACTGCGCACCGCCAAGGAACCGCTGGGCCGTCTGGTGTCGCTGGAATGTGGCAAGATCTATCAGGAAGGTCTTGGCGAAGTTCAGGAAATGATTGATATCTGCGATTTCGCGGTTGGTCTGTCGCGCCAGCTTTACGGTCTGACCATCGCATCCGAACGTCCGGGCCACAAAATGATGGAAAACTGGCATCCGCTGGGTGTTGTCGGTGTGATTTCCGCCTTTAACTTCCCGGTTGCGGTTTGGTCATGGAATACCGCATTGGCGCTGGTCTGCGGCAACTCGGTAATTTGGAAACCATCGGAAAAAACCCCGGTTGTGGCGCTTGCCTGCCAGAAAATCTTTGAAAAAGCCTTGGCGAAATTCGGCGATGCGCCCGAAGGCCTGCATCAGGTTGTAATCGGTGATCGTCGCATTGGCGAAGCCATGACCGATAGTCATGATGTCGCACTTGTTTCGGCCACCGGGTCAACCCGCATGGGCCGCGAAGTTGCCCCGCGCGTTGCCGAACGTTTTGGCCGTACCATCCTTGAATTGGGTGGCAATAACGCGATGATCGTCACTCCGTCGGCGGATATCGATATGACGGTGCGTGCAGTGGTCTTTTCCGCTGTCGGCACTTGCGGCCAACGGTGCACAAGCTTGCGTCGGGTGATTGTCCATAAAGACGTCAAAGACGAATTGCTGCCGAAAATCATCGCGGCTTATAAATCGGTGAAAATCGGTGACCCGCTTGCCGATGGCACGCTTGTCGGCCCGCTGATTGACAAAGACAGCTTTGACAACATGCAAACCGCCCTTGCGAACGCCAAAAAAGACGGCGGCACGGTTCATGGCGGCGAACGTGTATTGGCCGATCAATATCCGAATGCCTATTACGTGACCCCGGCGGTCGTTGAAATGCCATCCCAGACCGCAACCGTGCGTCACGAAACCTTTGCGCCGATCCTGTATGTCATGACCTATGAAACGCTTGAAGAAGCCATCGCACTTCAGAACGGTGTGCCACAGGGCCTGTCATCCTGCATCTTCTCGACCGATCTGCGTGAAACCGAATTGTTCCTGTCGGCGGTGGGATCTGATTGTGGCATCGCCAATGTTAATATCGGTCCGTCAGGTGCGGAAATTGGCGGCGCGTTCGGCGGTGAAAAAGAAACCGGTGGTGGTCGTGAATCCGGTTCGGATGCATGGAAAGGCTATATGCGCCGTGCAACCAACACGATTAACTATTCCCGCGAATTGCCGCTGGCACAGGGTATCAAGTTTGATATCTGATCTTGATCAGGCTGGAATTTTTGAACCCTCGCCGGGAAACTGGCGGGGGTTTTCTGTTTTTGGTCCTGTCGACAAGTCCGCCCTTATTGCGATACACTGTATTGCGATGTATTTCATATGACCACAAAGGTGAGAACGATGAGCAAGGAAACGTTGGCAGTCCGTGTCGATGACGATATGCGTTTGCGGCTGGAAACATTGGCGGATGCGTTTGGCCAAACACGTTCGGCTGTGATCAATGATGCCTTGCGGCAATATGTCGAATATCAGGAATGGCAGGTCGACATCATTCGCAGTCGTCGTGATGCTCTTGCGGCGGGTACAGCGAAAACTGTAGCGCATGAAGACGTTCTGGCGGAATTTGATCAGCGATTTGCCGATTAATGTCGCGTATGAAAATTGAATGGCATCCGCAGGCCGTAATCGAATTGCGCGATATCGTTGATTATATTGATCATCGTAATCGTGTGGCGGCCAAGGCAACATACCAACTGATATCGGGATGTGTGTCGCAGCTTGCCATTCATCCGTTTATGGGTCGTGATGGCCGGGTCAAAAATACCCGCGAATTGATTATTGGTGGCACGCCCTATTTGATTGCCTATCAAATAGACGGTTCCGTCATTACCGTTCTGGCGGTCATGCATGCGGCGCGGCGATGGCCCGATGATTTGCCAGTTTGATAAAAAAAGCGGCCCCCGAAGGGACCGCTTTTTGGAATCTCGTCTCAAAGCTTTGGGCTAATTAGCCAGCTTTGGCGAAACGCTCTGCAACATATTCCCAGTTAACCAGGCTGTTGAGGAACGCTTTGATATAGTCCGGGCGCGCATTGCGGTAATCGATGTAATAGGAATGTTCCCAAACATCGCAACCAAGCAGCGGGGTCTGACCATGAACCAGCGGGTTTTCCGCATTCGGGGTTTTGGTCACAACCAATTTGCCTGACTTGTCCATTGCGAGCCAGCACCAGCCAGAACCGAACTGGGTCATGCCAGCTTGGGTGAAAGCTTCTTTGAAGGCATCGACCGAGCCGAAATCTTCTTTGATTTTCTTTTCCAGTTCGCCCGGAATGTTGCCGCCGCCATTTTTCTTCATCATTTTCCAGAACTCGATATGGTTCCAGTGCTGGGCAGCGTTGTTGAACAGGCCGACTTTGGCGGCATCGCCATAGGATGCGACAACGATATCTTCGAGCGACTTGCCTTCAAGGCCCGATCCTTCGAGCAGCTTGTTGCCGTTCACAACATAGGCGTTGTGGTGTTTGTCGTGGTGAAACTCTAGGGTTTCAGCAGACATGACCGGTGCAAGCGCGTCATATGCATATGGAAGTGCTGGGAGTTCAAGTGCCATGATACAGATCCTCGACTTTCGTTATTGGTTTGTGCGGTGAGCACGAGGCTACCGCAACATATCCCCATTACCGCCCGCCGTAAAAGTGAAAATCCCGTGCAAACTGTTGGAAAGCTTGTTGCTGTCGGGGAATACGGCTAAATGGCCAGCTTGGGAACGGTCAGAAAGAAATCCTGTCGGTTCCAATTCTGATCTTTATCTAGGTCAAAGGCGCAATGGCTGCGCAATCGCCTTGACCCAATCGGGCTGGATTGGCCCGGTTCTTATTCTGTAAACAAACGGCCTGGTATTTCGTTCCATCTATTTGGAAAAATTTTCGAATTTTTGTATCTGTACCGCCGATCCATGCCGATGTTCTGACAAGGGCCTTATTCCTTATACAGGCTGACCATGTTTTGAATGTCGGTACCATTGCGGATCATCACGTCATATTCGCCTTTTTGCAGGCGGGAAATATCGATACGGCACGGGAAAGAGCCGCAGTTCTTATTCATTGCAATTGATCCGTCCTGATAGGACAGGATGACCTCGCCTTTTGGCTGGTCTGCATGAATGGTGACACTGTCGGTGATCGCCTTTGGGGCGACGCGGATCGCAGCCAATGCGGCTGTCGTCACTGTCAAAACACCGACCAGGGCGATTACAACCGGTTTGCTGCGCAAAGATTTCAGCATGATGTTTCCTCGCGCGTTCTTCTTGATAATGTAAAGATGCGCGGCGAAGACGGGAAAATGGCGGCGCAATTGCGGCATTTCCGTGCCAGATGTTTCGACATTTCATGCATCACAGGTAAAAAGCCCCCTAAACAAAAGGTTAGGAGGCTTTCTACAATCGGTGATGTCGCAAAAAATTAGTGAAAGCGACTATTTACGTCGTTCCATGGCCGCTTTAAGGGCGGCTGCCATCGTACCGCCGTCACTTCCCGACATGCTTTGGCTGCTGCTATTGTTGTTGCGCGCGGTGCTGCCTTGGTTGGCTTGACGGTTGCCGCCCCCCTGATTGCCGCGCCCTGCATTGCCACGGTTGTTGCCGCCCCCATTATGACCGCCGCGTGTTTCGGTTTGGCGTTCACGGGTGGCTTCGTAATCCGGGGCTGATTTCATCGACAGGCCGATGCGTTTGCGCGGTGCATCGACTTCCATGACGGTGACCGAGACGATCTGACCCGCCTTAACGACTTCGCGCGGGTCGGACACAAATTTGTCAGCCAGTTGCGAGATATGGACCAAGCCATCCTGATGCACGCCGACATCGACAAAAGCCCCGAAATTGGTGACGTTTGTAACCGTACCTTCAAGCCGCATACCGGTTTTAAGGTCCTTGATCTCGTTCACACCATCGGTGAATTTCGCGGTTTTAAATTCCGGGCGCGGATCGCGGCCGGGTTTATCAAGCTCGGCCAGGATATCGCGGATGGTCGGAACGCCAAAAACATCATCGGCATAATCATCGGGACGCAGGGTTTTGATAAACGGCGAGTCGCCAATCAAGGCTGCCAACGGTTTGTTTGACCGTTTGCTGATCCGTTCGACGAGTTTATAGGCCTCGGGATGAACGGCCGAGCTATCAAGCGGGTTTTCCCCGCCGCGAATGCGCAAAAAGCCTGCACATTGCTCGAACGCTTTTGGGCCAAGGCGTTCGACCTTGCGCAGATCAGCACGTGACCGGAATGCGCCATTAACGTCACGATAACCAACGATATTGCGTGCCAATGTTTCTGAAAGCCCCGCGACACGGACCAGAAGCGGGATCGACGCGGTGTTAAGGTCAACACCGACCCCGTTTACGCAATCCTCGACCACGGCATTAAGCGATTTCGCCAGTTTGGTTTCCGACACGTCATGCTGATACTGACCAACGCCAATGGATTTGGGTTCGATCTTGACCAGTTCGGCCAGTGGGTCTTGCAAACGACGCGCAATCGATACTGCTCCGCGCAGCGTCACATCCAGATCGGGGAATTCTTCGGCGGCAAATTGGGATGCGGAATAGATCGATGCCCCCGACTCGTTGACAATGACCTTGGTCGCCTGAAGGGCCGGGAACCGTTTCAGCATCTGACCGGCCAGATCGTCGGTTTCACGCGAATAGGTGCCATTGCCAATCGCGATCAGTTCGATCTTGTGACGTGCGGCAAGGGCGGCCAATGTGTTGATCGCACCGTCAACGTCATTGCGCGGCTGGAACGGGTAAACTGTTGCGGTATCAACCATCTTGCCGGTGGCATCAACCACCGCAACCTTAACCCCGGTACGCACCCCCGGATCAAGACCCATGGTGGCCTTTTGCCCGGCTGGTGCGGCCAGCAACAGGTCTTTAAGGTTATCGGCAAAGACCTTGATCGCGTCTTCTTCGGCACTTTCGCGAAGCGAACCAAACAGATCAAGTTCGATGGATAACGATAGCTTGACCCGCCAGGTCCAACGCACCGTATCGGCCAGCCATTTATCCGCCGCCCGGCCACGATTGGAAATCCCGACATGGGCGGCAATCATCAATTCGGCCCGACCCGGTTCGTTGCGTGGACGGTCTTCGTCGGCCGCACCCAGGGTCAGTTTAACTTGCAGGATATTTT
This sequence comes from Thalassospira alkalitolerans, assembly GCF_002115745.1. Classification (GTDB taxonomy): domain Bacteria; phylum Pseudomonadota; class Alphaproteobacteria; order Rhodospirillales; family Thalassospiraceae; genus Thalassospira; species Thalassospira alkalitolerans. Next base: position 101,264 of record NZ_JFKB01000001.1, on the reverse strand, counting down.
CGTTGCGGCCTCGGAACAAGGCAAGCGCCCGGTGCGATGGACAGGTTTTGATCTTTTCCGAATGATCGAAATAGTCCGAGAACTTGGCACCTTCGGCCTGTTTGCCGTCAATGACGGATGCACTGATTTCGCCGTCATTCCATAAAAGATCACGCAGCTTGGCGACCAGATCGGCGTCCTCGGCAAAGCGTTCCATCAGGATTTGACGCGCCCCATCAAGGGCGGCTTTGGTATCTTCGATGCCTTTTTCGGTATCGATGTATTTTGCGGCCTCGATTTCCGGATCAAGGTCGGGATTGCCATACAGATCATCAGCCAGCGGCTCCAGCCCGGCTTCGCGGGCAATTTGGGCCTTGGTGCGGCGCTTTTTCTTATAGGGCAGGTACAAATCTTCAAGGCGGGTTTTGGTGTCGGCCTCAAGGATTGATTTTTCCAGTTCCGGCGTCAGTTTTTCCTGTTCTCGGATGCTGTCAAGCACGCTTGAGCGGCGGTCTTCAAGTTCGGTCAGATAGCGCAGGCGTTCTTCCAGCGTTCGCAATTGGGTATCGTCAAGGCCGCCGGTCTTTTCTTTGCGATAACGCGAGATAAAGGGAACGGTCGATCCTTCGTTCAGCATTTCAATGGTGGCGATGACCTGTTCCGGCCGGACTGAAAGTTCTTCGGCGATACGCTGGGGAATTGGACGCATGGTTTCTCCTTGGTTTGCTCGTCTGCTTGAAATAGCGGCTTTCGGGCGCGCGCGAAAGAGCCTGTTTCGTTTAACGGTCTGATCGGATTTTGCACGGAATTCCAGTTTTGAATTTCAAGGTGCTGAAATCCCATGCATTTCATGCAATCCCGCCAATTTCTGTTGCCTATAACTTGCCCCGGCGCTTTGGGCAGGCTATTTCTAGGGCAGCAGATTAATCGGGAATACCCCGAACAGACGGAGATCCAAGATGGCCGGAAAATTCCGCGAAACCGTTATTCATCGCGTTCAGCAAGAAAAAGTCGAGCCGAAAACCTCGGAAGAAAAGAACGTTGAAATCGCGGGTGCGGATGTTGCACCTGTTTTGTCGCAAGATGCGATCAATGCCCTTGCCGAAGCCAAAGCAGCGAAGGAAGCCATCGAACGCCAACGCGAAATTGGCGGCCCCAAAGGCCCCGAACCAACCCGCTTTGGCGATTGGGAAAACAAGGGCCGCTGCATCGATTTTTGATGCGCTGCCCCGTAAAAGTACATTTGCTTGAAAGGATCGATGAGCTGTCGATCCTTTTTGGTTTTGCGGCTTGTGATGACAAAAGCTAAAAAATTAGCTATATTGTTAGCTAAGTTCGGAGGTGCCGCATGAAAATCGTGAAAATGCATGATGCGAAGTCGCAGCTTTCTGCCTTGATCCGGGCCGCGGAAGAAGGCGAGGAAATTATAATATCGCGGGGGAACGAGCCGGTCGCGCGGTTAACCGCCATTCATCGCAATGCCCGCATTCCCGGGTTGCTTAAAGGCAAGCTTGCCATTCCGGACGGGGTGTTTGACCCGCTGCTGGATGATGAAATTGCGGCCTGGGAAAATTGATGCGGGTGTTGCTTGATACCCACGCGCTGTTCTGGTGGTTGATTGATGCGCCACAGCTTACGCCAATGGCCCGCCAAACGATTGTTGAGGCCGACACGGTTTTGATCAGTGCGGCAAGCATGTGGGAAGTTGCAACCAAGGTGCGTTTGGGCAAATGGCCGGAAATGGCGGCGTTGCTGCCTGATTGCGAAAACTGGGTTTCGCAATCAGGATTTGAATCGCTGCCAATCAGCTTTGCCCATGCCCGTCTTGCCGGTGAAATGGACATTCCCCATCGAGACCCGTTCGACCGGATGCTAATCGCACAAAGCAAGATAGAAGCAATGCCGCTGATCAGTAATGAGGCTCTGTTTGACGATTTTGAAATTACTCGAATATGGTCATGAGCAAACGTTTTTGGTGATACGAAAATGAATAGGGCCGGGTATTTTTGCGCCGGCCCTATTCATTTTTGAATTGCCTGATAAAGCTGTCCGACAGGCTTAGTTGCCGCGGATGGCTTTGATATTGTTGGCGTATTCGGACGGTCCGCCTTTGAAGGTGGCCGATCCGGCAACAAGGACATTTGCACCGGCTGCAATCACCTTGGGTGCGATTTCCGGGTTTACGCCGCCATCAACTTCAAGGTCGATATCGCGCCCGGTGGCGTCGATCATTTTGCGGATGCGCTTGATTTTTTCAAGCTGGCTGGGGATGAATTTCTGGCCACCAAAGCCCGGATTGACGGTCATGACCAGCACAAGGTCAACCATGTCCATGACATATTCAATCACGCTTTCGGGCGTTGACGGGTTCAGCGACACCCCGGCCTTTTTGCCCAGCGACTTGATCAGTTGCAGCGAGCGATGCAGATGCGGACCGGCTTCGGCATGAATGGTGATGATGTCTGACCCGGCATTGGCAAAGGCTTCGATATAGGGGTCAACAGGTGCAATCATCAAATGCACATCAAACACCTTGTCGCTGTGCGGGCGCAGTGCTTTGACCACATCCGGGCCGATGGTGATGTTGGGCACAAAATGGCCGTCCATGACATCGATATGGATGTAATCGGCCCCGGCGGCATCAACCGCGCGGACGTCAACGCCGAGCTGGGCGAAATCGGCTGAAAGGATCGACGGGGCAATTTTGATGGCGTTTGATGCGGTCATGGCGCGGCACAGGTCCTGAAAGCGAAATGGAATATGGGAATTTCGCGGTTCTCATACCCCAAAAACACGGTCCTGTCACCCAAACGGGGTGAATGGCAGCCTTGTTGTGGATCGTTTCAGGGGGGCGATCAGGATTTTTTGACCAAACGCGCACAGAAGAAGCCATCGATCCCGCCATATTCTTGCATATATAGCGGCAGAATGCGCAGTTCGCCCGCATCGTTGATTGCCTCGTCCCAGCCACCAAGTTCGTCGGCGGTGATCGGTTTGCGTTCGTAATTTGGATGATCGGCCAAAAACGATTTGATCTGATGTTCGCCTTCTTCGGGTTGCAGCGAACAGGTGCAATAGATCAGCTCGCCGCCAACATTTAGAAGCTTGTCTGCCTGATTAAGCAGCTTTGTCTGGATCGGCAAAAGCGACCGCATCAATTTGTCATTCTGGCGCAACAGAATGTCAGGATGACGGCGAATGGTGCCGGTTGCGGAACAAGGCGCGTCGAGCAAAACAGCGTCTGCACGCGGGGTATCAGGGGCCAGATCCGTGGCATCGCCGATGACAACAGCCGCGCCAAGTTCCACCCGTTCAAGGTTTTCATAAACCCGTTTCAGGCGGCCTTCGGATTTATCAACCGCAATAGCCTGCGCGCCCATGGCGGCAAGCTGCATGGTTTTGCCACCCGGTGCGGCACAAAGGTCATAGATGGTTTTGCCTTCATAGGCTGCAAACAGCTTGGCCGGGATCGATGCGGCGGCATCCTGGACCCACCATTTGCCGTCTTTATAGCCTGGAAGTTTACGGATGCGTCCGCGGCCTTCAAGGCGGACCGTGCCGGTTGGCAAGACAACGCCATCCATTTCTTCGGCCCAATGCGCGGCTTCTGCCGGGTCTTTGACCGACAGATCAAGCATGGCGTAGCCAAGGCTTGCCTGTGCAATGCCTTGGGCCATTTCCGCGCCATAGGCTTTTTTCCAGGATCCGCGCAGCCATGCCGGAACGTTTAATTGCCATCCTTCGACATTTTCCGGCCATTCAAAGCCGTCGCGCTGAAGCCCGCGCAACACGGCATTGATCAGTTTGACATACCGATGAAGCCCGGCATCGCGCGCCAGATTGACCGTACTGTCAACCGCGCCATGATCGGCTGTATCCATGAAAAACAACTGGGCAACGCCAAGGCGCAGGATATTGGTCAGGCGGGACGCCGTGCGATCCTGCGGCGGGTGATAACGCGGTGCCAGCATGGCATCGATTTCGCCCAGATGGCGCAATGTGGTGCCAAGCAATTGGCGCAAAAAATTGCGATCCAGCGACGGCAGGCCAAAACTGTGTTTTGACAGAAGTTCGTCCAGCGTAACTTCGCCCCCGCGCAATTCTTGCAGGGTTTTGACGGCCAGCATGCGCGGATCGGGAAAATCTTCCGGTTGGGCATGACGGTTATCCGGGCGGGCGCGACGTTCTGTCAAAGGGGTATCTCCGGTTTCGGGTTATGTGCTGTAGTTAAGCGTCAGAGCATCAAGTGTAAAGTGCGAAGCAAAATGTTATCGGGCATGGCAGGGCTGCTTTGTATGCGGTTATGAATATGTCGATGGTGTTGAAAAGCCTTGCGATGGGGGCAGGTGCCCGGTAATCCAGACGTGTATTTTGACGATGATGGAAACGGAACGGGCGACACAGATGTCTTTTGCCGCACTTGCGATTTTTTCGGGTTGCTTTTTGATCGGTACGATGTTGCTGACCTGGGCGGTGTTGCTGTATCTGCGGCGCAAGGCAATTCTGGATATGCCCAACCATCGTTCAAGTCATGCCGTGCCAACCCCGCGTGGCGGTGGTTTGGCGGTGACACCGCTTTTGGTGGTGATGGTCGGCGCGGTATTTTTATGGTCGGGCGATACCGATATTGCGCGCTGGGGCATGTTGGCTGCCGCTGTGGTACTTGGCGGACTTAGCTGGCTTGATGATCGCCATGATTTATCACCGGCTATTCGGTTTGCCTGTCAGTTTATTGCCGTAATTGTCGGTGTTTTTGCTATTGATGGCCCGGTTCTTCAAGGGTTGGTGCCGATGTGGCTGGATCGCATTTTGGTGGTTCTGGCCTGGGTCTGGTTCCTGAACCTGTTTAATTTCATGGATGGGATCGATGGCATTACCGGGGTCGAAGCCGGGTCAATTGGTGCGGGCGTTTTTGTTCTGGCCCTTTTGGCGCCACTGCCGGAATTCATTGATCTGGGGTATATCGGCCTTGGTGTTCTGGCGATCATGGCCGGTTTTCTGATCTGGAACTGGCATCCGGCGAAACTGTTTCTGGGCGACGTCGGATCGGTGCCGCTGGGTTTTGTTCTGGGGTGGCTGTTATTCGAACTGGCCGCGCGTGGCGCATGGATGCCCGCCTTGATCCTGCCGTCTTATTATCTGGTCGATGCGACCTTTACCCTGATCAAACGCGGGCTTCGGCGTGAAAAAGTCTGGCAAGCGCATCGGGAACATTTCTATCAGCAGGCGACCCAGCGCAGCATGAGCCACGCACAGGTATCGTCCCTGATTACGTTGTGCAATATCGCGCTGATCATTATTATCTTCCTGCCAGTCGGAATAGCACCGTGGGTACGTTTGGTGCCCGCCGTGATCGTGGTCGGGCTTTTGATCTGGGCGATGAAATGCCTGCCGGTAAAGGGTGCGCCGTCTAAGCCACAGTGATGGCTTTGTTGCATGTTCCGTCAGGTGACTTGGCTTGACTTGTGCCGGGTCGGGCGCGAAAAGAATTTCCGTGCCTGTACCGATTACGTGTAAGTAATGTGGCAGGCATTACAAGATAGATAAATTCCGGTAAGGGACCGCATGTCGCGTTTGTTGCAACGTAGCCATATCGCCTTTGTCCATGACGTGATGATGGCGGCCATTTCGTTTCCTGCGGCCCTGTATTTGCGGGTTGGCGATGGTGTGGTCTTTTATGATCCGCAAAACATCCTGTTTTCTGCGTCGATCTTTACGGTTATTTCCGCAATTTCGTTCTGGTTCTTTGGGCTTTATCGCGGCATCTGGCGCTATGCGTCGCTTAACGATCTGACACGGATCGCCAAGGCGGTGACGGTTGGCGTTGGTGTCTTGTTCCTGATCCTGTTTTTCACCACGCGACTTGATTGGTTGCCGCGATCAACCCCGATCATCCAGTGGTTCCTGTTGATGGCGTTGTTGGGTGGGTCGCGTTTGATTTACCGGGTTGCCAAGGATAAAACCACGGCACGCGCGATGGTGCGTCAGGGAACGCAGCGGGTGCCGGTCCTGTTGATTGGTGCGGGGGACGAGGCCGAGGCCTTTATTCGTGAAACGCGCCGTTCGGCCGATACACCGTTTGATGTGGTGGGCATTGTTGCACTGACCGAGGGACGGGTGGGCCGCAATATGCACGGTGTTGATGTTCTGGCGACAATCGACAAGTTGGAAGAAACGCTGAACAAGCTGGAAAAGAACAAGCGCGGATTACCCCGCCGCATGGTTCTGACCGGTGATGCACTGCGTCATGAAGACATCACCAAGTGGGTTGAAATCGCCGATCACCATGGCATGACATTGGCACGCTTGCCGAAACTAGGCGACCTTCGTGAAGGGCTTTCTGATCCGTTGCAAATCCGTCCGGTGGCGATTGAAGACCTTTTGGGGCGGCCCCAGGCACGTCTTGATCGTGATAAAGTACGCCAGATGATTGCTGGCCGTCGGGTTCTGATTACCGGGGCGGGGGGATCCATCGGGTCGGAACTGGTGCGCCAGATTTCCGGCTATGGCCCGGCTAGCCTGACCTTGGTTGATGCCGGGGAATACAATCTGTATGCCATCGATATGGAGATGTCGGAAAAATATCCCGATTTGCCGCGGGACAGTGTTTTGGGCGATGTGCGTGATCGCACCCGGATTGATCAGGTTTTTGCCAAGCAACAGCCCGAAATCGTTTTTCATGCCGCGGCCTATAAGCATGTGCCATTGGTTGAACATAATCCGAACGAAGGCATCCTGACCAATACATTGGGGACGCGCAATGTTGCCGAAGCCTGCCGTGCGGCGGGGGTTGGCACGATGGTTTTGATTTCGACCGACAAGGCGGTGAACCCGGCCAATGTCATGGGGGCGTCCAAACGACTGGCAGAATGTTATTGTCAGGCGCTTGAAACCCTGCCTGACGATCAGCGCGGCCCGACGCGGTTTGTCACCGTGCGGTTTGGTAATGTTTTGGGATCAACCGGATCGGTGGTGCCATTGTTCCGTCGACAGCTTGAAGCCGGTGGCCCGTTAACGGTGACCCATGAAGGCATTACGCGGTACTTCATGACGATTGCCGAGGCGGTTGAGCTTGTCCTTCAGGCCGCCGAACTTGGCAATCATGGCGTGACTGATGGCGGCAAGATTTTCGTTCTCGATATGGGGCGCCCGGTGAAAATCATCGATCTGGCGCGTCAGATGATCATGTTGTCGGGCCTGCGCCCGGGCAAGGACGTGGATATCAAGGTGACGGGCCTGCGCCCGGGCGAGAAGCTTTATGAAGAACTTTTTCATGATGCTGAACCGCCCGAACCCACTGAAACCGATGGTTTGATGCTGGCCGCACCGCGTGTTGTTGATTATGCCTTGATCAAACAGGTGTTTGCCGAGCTTGGTGAAAGTGCGCAAAGCCGCGATACGCATAAAACGCTGGAATTGATCAGTCGCCTTGTCCCGGAATTCCAGCCGCCCGAGATCGGTGTAAAATCGTTTTTTGCTGATGATGCCCCGGCCAAGATTGATCAGGCGGCTGGGGGCCTTTAGGCCGGTTACCGCTGTACTGTTTTAAATGTCTGCGTCAGGCTGCACACCGCCATGCAACATTTCGGGGTCCACTTTTTGACCGCTGCGTGATAAAGCTCCGCGCGAAACATGGTTCGGACTCATTGATCATGTGTCGGCCCGAACGGGACCAAAGCCGGGATTGAACCAATTTCCCGGAAGACGTTTTCGTTTCGATGCAGGCCGGTTGCCCGGAACGTATGGCGTGCGCAGGCGCTTGATCGGGTCGATATATCATCAATGGGTCCGCTGCCTTCATCCATGACGATGTATTGAAAGCGAACCCGATGACTGCTCGTATTGCGCGCGCGCTGATTTCCGTTTCCGACAAGACCGGTCTGGTCGAATTTGCCAAATCCCTTCATGAACAGGGTGTTGAAATCCTGTCGACTGGTGGTTCCGCCAAGGCCATCGAAGCGGCCGGTATTCCTGTAAAGGAAGTTGCCGACCATACCGGTTTCCCTGAAATCATGGATGGTCGTGTTAAAACGCTTCATCCGAAAATCCATGGCGGCCTTTTGGGGCGCCGTTCTCTTTCAAGCCATATGCAGGCGATGAAAGATAACGACATTTCCCCGATCGATCTGGTCGCGGTGAACCTGTATCCGTTTGAAGAAACCGTTGCCAAGGGTGCCGATTTTGACACTTGCATTGAAAATATTGATATCGGCGGCCCCAGCATGATCCGTTCGGCGGCGAAAAACCACGAGACGGTTACCGTCGTGGTTGATCCGGCCGATTATGGCCGTGTGGTTGCGGAAATGGCAGAAAACAACGGTGCGACCTTGACCGAGACCCGCCGCGTTCTGGCGGCCAAGGCATTTTCGCGCACGGGTGCTTATGACTCGGCGATTTCAACCTGGTTTGCTGGTGAACTTGGCGAAACCTTCCCGCAGCGTTTGAATGTTTCATCCGAACTGAAACAGACGCTCCGTTACGGTGAAAACCCGCATCAGCAGGCCGCGTTTTATACCAACGGTAAAAACCGTCCGGGTGTTGCCACCGCGACCCAGCTTCAGGGCAAGGAACTGTCGTTCAATAACCTGAACGACACCGATGCCGCGTTTGAACTGGTTTCGGAATTTGGCACAAAACCGGCTGTAGCGATCATCAAACACGCCAATCCTTGCGGTGTTGCCGAAGGCGATAGCCTGATTGATGCCTATCACAAGGCGTTGTCATGTGATCCGGTTTCGGCCTTTGGCGGTATCATTGCGGTCAACCGCACACTTGATAAAGCCACTGCCGAAGAAATTGCCAAGCTGTTTGCTGAAGTCGTGATTTGCCCGGATGCGGATGATGCTGCGCGTGAAGTTTTGTCGGCCAAAAAGAACCTGCGTGTTTTGATCACCGGCGGCATGGCCGATCCCGAAGCCGAAGACATGACGCTGCGTTCGCTGGCCGGTGGGTATCTGTTGCAAAACCGCGATGCGGGCCGTGTAAAGCGTGAAGACCTTAAAGTCGTTACCAAGCGCAAACCGTCTGATGCAGAACTTGATGATCTGTTGTTTGCCTTCCGTGTTGGCAAACACGTCAAATCAAACGCGATTGTTTACGTTAAAGACGGCAAAACCGTCGGTGTTGGTGCCGGTCAGATGAGCCGCGTTGACAGTTCGCGCATTGCCGCATGGAAAGCTGAAGAAGCCAGCAAAAATGCCGGTGAAGCCGAATTGCGCACCAAGGGTTCGGTCGTATCATCTGATGCGTTCTTCCCGTTTGCCGATGGCCTTTTGGCTGCGGTCAATGCCGGTGCAACGGCAGTGATCCAGCCGGGCGGCTCGATGCGCGATGAAGAAGTCATTGCCGCCGCGGATGAACATGGCATCGCCATGGTCTTTACCGGGATGCGTCATTTCCGTCATTAATTTGGTGACGTGATCCATATGTAAAAAGGGCAGCAGACATTAATGTCTGCTGCCCTTTTCTTTGTTTGGATGCGGATTTGATCAGGCCGCTGGTTGGCTGTCTTTGGTTTTGGTATCTGCGGTATCCGTTGGGGGGGCATTTTCGATAATCGCGCCGTCCTGCTTGATCGCAGCAGGTTGTTTGGGCGCGGTCTGTTTGGATGCCGGAGTATCGTTATGCACACGGAGCGGCGCACGCCAGTCGATGCTGCCAAAGGAATGACAGGACGGGCAGGTAACAGCCCATTTATCGGTTTCTGCACCACATGCCCCGCAACGCCAGCCCGGATCAGGATTGGCATGGCTGGCCTTGACCAGAAGTTCCCGTGCCTTGGCGGCGTCTTTCTTTTCGCGAAATTCAAGATCGGAAAGCAGGCGGTAATGGCGCGCCTGTGCTTTATTGGCAATGGCCTTTTCCAGATTGCCACGCGCCATGCCCCAAAGATCGGCGGCAAGGGCAGCCTCGGCAATCAGAAGCTGGCTTTCGATATGGTCGGGGTTGGTCGCAATCAGTTTTTCAACCGCTTTGACCTTGGCCAGGGCATCGCCATCAAGGCTGTTCACATAAATCGAACCAAGGGCGGCCGATGGCGATGTTCGCCAGCTTTGCAGCACAACATCGCGGGCCTTGGCGGCCTGATTGTTATCGGCATAAAGCTTGGCCAAAAGCACAGCCGCGCCGATAAAGTCCGGGCGGGCGTTTAGTGCTTTGCGCAGAAGTTTGATGGCTTCGGTATTTTCACCATCGGTGATGGCATCTTCGGCCTTTGCCGTGATCAGAAGCGCACGACGACGGGTAAGTTCGTCTTCGTTGAAAACATTGGCTTTTTGCGCATCAACCAAAAGGGTCAAGGCACGGTCCCAACGTTTGGCGCCGAGTAAAAGATCAAACAGGGTCACCAGAACGGCCGGATTGCGAGGGCGCAAACGATGGGCGCGTTCGGCATAGTCAAGTGCGGCTGATCGATCATCGGCCTTTAGCGAAAGTTGCAACAAACCACGCAGCCCGAAAAAGGCCGAGTCCGGTTTTTCCAGCATGGCTTCGAACTGGCGTTTGGCGGCATTGTTATCGCCATCCAGTTCTGCGGCCTGTGCGGTTAGAAGCCGGGTCAGGGTGTCGTCTTCGAGGTAACGATCCACCGCACGGGTATGTTTTAACGCCTGACGGACATCACCCGACGCCAGTTCCAGCAAGCCCATGGTCAGAGCCTGTTGGCCTTTTTTACGGCGGCGACTGCCCAGAATACGGCCAAGCCAGCTTGGTGAATTGGCAATTGCCGACCAGCAGCGCCATAAAACAACCAGCAGGGCGGTTAATGCCAAAAGACCAAGGGCAACCATGCCGATGGACCCGTCAAACCGATAGCCCAGCCAAACAATGGTCATATTGCCCGGATTGTTGGCAAACCAGACCGTGCAGGTCACCAGAAGGGCCGTGATCAGGATGAAAAAGCCGATACGGATCATTGGCTATCCCCCGTATTTCCTGTTCCGTTCCCTGTTCCGTCGCCGGTCAAAAGGTTAATTGCATGCGCGCTTAGTGTTGAAATCGCACCGTTTAGAACCTGACGGTTTTGGGCATTGCCAAGCCATGTGTTGATTGCGGCCCTGGCATTGTCACCTTCGACACCGTCAAGGGCGGAAATTGCAGCATCAAGGTCGTTGTTTTCAAGCGCTGTTTCCGCCGTGACAAGCCGCCCATCAAGCGAACCTTCGCCTGCAACGTCAACACGACGGATCGGGATCAATTTTTTGATATTGGCCCAAGTTGCGTCAAGGACCGTGCCGGAATGATCGTCACTTGCGGCTTTAATAGCTTCTTGCGCCATGACCGGGAAGGACTGGCGCAGTTTTTCAACAGTTGGTGCCCCTTGATCAGCAAGTGGTTTCAGGATTGCGATCTGTTTTGCAATTACCGGATCGTCCGATCCGCTGCGTTCAAGCTGGTGAAGGGCGATCATGAATGGCCCGCCACGTTGCAGGGCATCACGCAAAATGGTCACGGCCATGGCGATTGCCTGACCACGGCTTTCGACACGAAGACCGGCCGTTGCGCGGACTTCGGCTTCCATGGTGGAAAGACGGGCAGAAAGCTCGCGCATTTCAGATGCGACACCGGCCAGTTCCGCTTCGACGCGCGCCAGTTCTTCGATCGGGGCGGTACGGGTTTCGATTTCCGCAATCCGCCGGGCGACCGAATTATTTAATGTGTCGCCACGTTCGCTGTTTAGCCGTTCACGCAGGGCGTTGATCGTACCTTCCAGACGTGACAGGCGTTCGGTCAATTCAGGATCGACAACAACCGGGCTATCCTTGGCCGCCGTCATTGGCATATTGCCGCCATTTGCCAAGGTGCCGTTATTTTCCGGTGGGGTCAGATTGTCTTCATTGCCGAGCATGGCATCATCACGTTCCACGACATCGGATGAGGTGTCTGTGTTTGTTGCTGTGTCTGACCCTGAGGGGGTGCCGGTACTCGTTGGGCTGGTATTGCCGGTATCTGCGTCGGATGTAACCGTGCCCGATGTTAATTCGGAACCGGTTCCGGCTTCGGGCGCGATTTCGGCAAGGATTTCAGCCGGGACATATTCGCTTAGAACCGGTTCGGCATCGCGCCACCAAAGGGCGCGGGTTAGCCATCCGGCGGCTAATGCGCCGGCAATGATGATCACAAACAGCAAGATCGCCTTGCCACCACGTTTTTGGCGGGCGGGTTCGTCTTTGGCCTGTTTGGCTTCGTCCGAAGATGGTTTTTGGTTTATGCCCGGTTTGATCTGGGGTTTTGTATCGGTTGCCGGTTCGGATGCCCCAGATGGCGCTTTTGGGCCGTTACCCGTCGCGCTTGCAGATGCGGTTGCTGCTTTCGCTTTGGAAGCGGCATCGGATTTCTGTTCGGCAGCTTCCTTGGCAACGCTTGCATTGCCTTTGCTGTCGATTGAAATGGTTTCAGATGGCCTGGCTTTTGGCTCGGCCGGATTTGCGGAAGCGTCGGGTTTTGGCGTTTCTGGTTTTTTCACGGTCGGACCATTGCAGTTTGCGGTTGTTCCGGGACACTACCTGGATGCTGAAAAGTCAGGCAAATGCGGTGTCTAGTGCAGAAAGAAGGTATTCCTGTGTCGGACGTTTTGCGAGCATTGTCTTATGCCATGTAAGAACGCCAATGCGATCTTGCACTGCCATGCTCAGACAAATTGCACGTGTGCCGAGCAGATCGTGCTCCAGCTTGTATCGTTTGATCAGTTTAACAAAGCTTTCTGCAGTTCGGGGAGAGAAAAATAAAACGGCATCAATGTGATGTGCGGAAATTGCATTGATTACATCATCGGGCAGGTCATCGACCGGGATTGCATCATAGACGGTTTGACGTCGAATATCGAAATTGCGATCCTTTAAAAGCGTTGCCAAATCCCCGGCAACCTTGCGGGCCGCCGGATGGAACAGAGCCCCGTTCAAGGGATCAATTTGGACGTCAATCAGATGTGCAAGATCATGAATATCGCCATTCGCACTGTAGATTTCGGTGAAACCGACCTGTTTTGCCATCCGAGCGGTAGAATCGCCCACGCATAAAACTGGAAAATTGCGATCATGGCTGTGATGGACAAAGGCCCGCACCCCGTTGGCCGAGGTAAAGATCAAGGCCTGTACGCCGGCAAGATCAAGTCCGTCAGGACAGGGGGGGAATGCAATCTGTAACATCGGTGCCGACAGCAAGCGATACCCACGCGCCAATAACGTGGTTTCAAGTTCCTGCGAGTCGGTTTCTGGTCGGGTGTTAAGGATCAATTGTCCCATATTGTCCCTGTTTGACGCCTCTTTGTGTGGTCAGCGGGTTCTCAGGCCGAAATAAAGTCGGGTCCGCCACGTGTTTTAAGCTCGTTCCCGGCATCGGTTCCGGCATTGGTCGCATTGGTCATGTCCGGATCGTCAATCAGACGTTCGGTATCAAGCCGTTCGCTGCCATCCGGGCGGATAATGGACACCCGCAGGCGCATTTTGCCATCCGGCAGGTATTCTGCAAGCGCGGCAATCGGTGTGCGGCATGATCCATCCAGCGCCCTAAGGGCGGCCCGTTCGGCGCAAACACGAATGGCCGAGGTCGGACAATGCAAAATATCAAGCAAGTTACGGGTTTTGGCATCATTTTCGCGGATGGTGATGCCGATCGCACCCTGAGCCACGGCAGGCAACATATCGTCTTCGGCAATCGCGGCGGTTGCAACATCCGGGCGGCCCAGACGGTTCAGCCCGGCCATTGCCAAAAGGGTGGCATCAACCAAGCCTTCTTCAAGCTTGCGCAGGCGGGTCTGAACATTACCACGGAAGGTAATGACCTTAAGGTCGGGGTATTTGTTCAGGATTATCGACTGACGGCGAAGTGACGCCGACCCGATCACCGATCCGGCGGGCATTTCGGCAAAGCTTTTGTATTTAAGCGAGATAAACGCATCGCGGACATCTTCGCGCGGCAGGATCGTTGGCAAAATCATGCCATCGGGCAGCACGGTTGGGACGTCTTTCATGCTGTGAACGGCAAGATCAACCTCGTTGCCCAAAAGGGCATCGTCGATTTCTTTGGTGAACAATCCTTTGCCACCGATTTCCGATAGCGCCCGATCAAGAATTTGATCGCCGGTGGTGGAGATCACCGTAATGGTAATCGCGCCTTCGGCGGCGAATTCCGGATGGGCTTTGGCAAGTTTGTCACGGACTTCATGTGCCTGGGCCAAAGCCAAGGGGGAGCCACGGGTGCCGATGCGAAGTTTTGCGGGTTCAGATATGTTTGTCATGTCGCCGAGTTGTAGTGATAAAAGTAGTTGAAAACAAGGGTGGTAGCGTAGGTTGCAATCTGTGCCGACCAAGCCCGATTGGTGTCGGATTATAACGGCGAATGTCCGGGCTTCATTGACTTATGTGGTAGTCTTTTCGTCCTAACGTCTTTCCTGCATGGGGCCAATGCGCAGGCCCGGGGTGGAAAGCTTGCGCAGTTTGAGCTACATCACTGCCAGAATTATTGTCAAACTATTGTCAATCGGGGCGCGTCAATATGGCGCGACACATTGCGGGTCCACATGACATGATCGTATTGGGTATCGAAACAAGCTGTGATGAAACAGCCGCGGCTGTTGTTAATGACAAGCGCGAAATCCTGTCAAACAGGGTCTTGTCGCAGCTTGACGATCATCGCCCCTATGGCGGGGTCGTGCCGGAAATTGCCGCACGCGCACATCTGGAACATCTTGATCGTCTGGTGGCCGAGGCGATGGACGATGCCGGTGTTGATTTTGCCGATCTTGATGCGGTCGCCTGTACTGGTGGGCCGGGCCTTATCGGTGGTGTTATGGTTGGGGCCATGACCGCCAAGGCGATTGCCTTTGCCGCGCAAAAGCCGTTTCTGGCGGTTAATCATCTTGAAGGTCATGCGCTTACCGTGCGGCTCACCGATGATGTGGCCTTTCCCTATTTGCTGTTGCTGGTATCGGGAGGGCATTGTCAGGTTCTGATCGTCGAAGGTGTCGGTCTATACAAGCGGATTGGCACGACGATTGACGATGCGGTTGGCGAGGCGTTTGACAAGACCGCCAAAATGATGGGCCTTGGATATCCCGGTGGTCCGGCGCTGGAAAAAGTTGCCGAGACCGGTGATCCCAACCGGTTTAGTTTGCCGCGGCCGTTGCGCGGGCGTCCGGGCTGTGATTTTTCGTTTTCCGGTCTTAAGACCGCCGTTCGGGTCTATCTTGACGGATTTCCAGTCGAACAGCAGACCCCTGAAGTCAAAGCCGATCTGGCTGCATCTTTCCAGCGGGCTGTGGGGGAAACCCTGATTGATCGTACGCGCAATGCGATTTTTGATTTCATGCGCGATTACCCGACGGGTAAAACATTGGTTTTGGCTGGTGGCGTTGCCGCGAATAAATATTTGCGGGCCCGGTTAAGTGAATTGACCGATCAGGCGGGCATGACTTTGGTGGCGCCCCCCTTGGAACTTTGTACCGATAATGCCGCGATGATTGCCTGGGCCGGACTTGAACGGTTTCGCCTGGGGCAACATGATGGACTGGATTTCAAGCCGCGTCCGCGCTGGCCGCTTGACCCCGAGGCACCAAAACGCCCGGGGGCCGGTGTGAAGGCCTGATCGACGCATCACCACAGAGTTACACGTAAACTATCATCGGGATCGGGAAGAAACATGTCGGGCAAGCGTATTACAGTTGTTGGTGGAGGGGCATGGGGAACCGCACTGGCCATTCAGGCTGTGCGTGCCGGTGCCGATGTTGAACTTGTCTTGCGCGACAATGCATTGGCGGGTCGCATCAATGCCGACGGTGAAAACGATCTTTATCTGCCCGGTATTAAACTTCCCGAAGCATTACGGGCGACCACTGCCATTGATGGCATCCGCGATTCGGATGCGGTTCTTTTGGTAACACCGGCACAGCATTTGCGCGCAACACTGATCAAGCTTGCGCCGCATTGGCCCGAAACCCTGCCAGCCATTATCTGTGCAAAAGGGATCGAAAAAAATACCGGTGCCCTGATGGCCCAGGTTGTTGCCGAAACGCTTGGCGATGTTCCGGTGGCGGTTTTGTCCGGCCCGACATTTGCCCAGGAAGTTGCCAAAGGTTTGCCTGCTGCGATTACGCTGGCCTGTTCGGATCGTGATCTTGGCCGTGATTTGGTCGAATTGATCGGTACACCAGCATTCCGGCCTTATTTCAGTACCGATGTTGCCGGTGTTGAGGTGGCGGGGGCGATCAAGAACGTGTTGGCCATTGCAAGTGGCGTGGTTGCCGGGCTTGCGCTTGGCGATAATGCACGTGCGGCTCTGATTACCCGCGGACTTGCAGAAATGTCGCGTTTGGCGGTTGCGATGGGCGGGCGGATTGAAACCATGATGGGCTTGGCCGGTCTTGGCGATTTGACCCTGACCTGTACCGGGTCACTGTCGCGGAATTACACCTTCGGTGTTGCCCTTGGCCAGGGGCGCAAAGCCGGGGATATCCTTGCCGAACGTCGTTCGGTAACCGAAGGGGTCCATACGGCGGCCTCGATCACGGCGGTGGCGGTTAAATACGGGATCGAGATGCCGATTTGCCGTGCGGTCGATCAGGTTGCCAATCATGGTGCGGATTTGCGCAGTACGATTGATGCACTTTTGCAGCGCCCGTTCCGTGATGAACTTGAAACCGGCGCATAATCCGGTCACTTCCGCGCTATGATGACATGGTTCGGCTTGAGCCTTTGCGACGGTTCTGTCAATTTAGCGGCATTGAAGCCAATTTTTGACAGGAAACGTTTCCATGCATTTCTATATTCGTTGTGTCGATAAACCCGGTCACCTTCACGTGCGTAAGGCCAATCGCGATGCGCATCTGGCCTATATCAAGGATGGTTTCGCCGACAAGATTGTTGCGGCGGGTCCGACCCTTGATCCTGACCTCGAAGGGATGAATGGCTCGGTTTTCATTATCGAGTTTGATACGCAGGCCGACGCCGAAAAATTTGCCGCCAATGATCCTTATGGCAAGGCGGGGCTGTTCGAGTCTGTCATCGTTCGTCCGTTTAAAAAGGTATTCTGATCCATGGCATTCTGGCTGATCAAAACCGAACCGGGAAGCTGGTCGTGGGACGATCAGGTCAGGAAGGGTGTTGAAGGTTGGGATGGGGTTCGCAGCCATCAGGCGGCAAAGAATTTGCGGACAATGCAGATTGGCGATCAGGCGTTCTTTTACCATTCGGTGAATGAAAAACGGATCGTCGGCATTGTCGAGGTTGTGCGCGAAGCCTATCCCGATCCAACCGATGCCAGCGGCAAATTCGTTCAGGTTGATTTCAAAACCGTCAAACCGTTGCCAAGCCCGGTGACCCTTGCCGATATTAAGGCCGATCCACGTTTTGCCGATCTGGCATTGCTTCGGCAATCACGTCTTTCGGTCATGCCGATTGATGCATCGTCATGGGCGGCTATTTGCCAGATGGGCAGGGTATCGCCATGATGGCGGGGCTTCCGCCATCCGGAACGGTGCTTTGTGATGTGGCGGATCTTGATGCGACCGGTGCCAAGGGAATTTCGCTTGGCGATGGTGCGGATAGGATGGGCATATTCATTGTGCGTGATGGTGCGGGGGTCTTTGGTTACGTTAACAGTTGCCCGCATATCGGTGTGCCGCTTGACCTTGAGCCTGATGAATTTATCAGTAATCTGGGTCATGATATCATCTGTTCAACGCATGGCGCGCGTTTTCGGGTTGAAGACGGCCATTGCATTTCCGGCCCCTGTGCAGGTGATGCACTGGCGCCGGTTGCGGTAAAGATCGACAATGAAAAAATCGTTTTGGCCTGATGATCAAAATGACGTGTGACGGTCCGGTCGCTGGTTACGGGGTCGTCACTTTTTCAATGACCTCATCAAGATGTTTTGTGATGACGGCAAGCTGATCTGGTTCAGACAGGCGATGGTCGCCAGTTTTGATCAGGTCAACACGGACATCCTTGGAAACCAATGCATCGGTCAGGCGAATGGCGGTTTGCCAGGGTACATCAGGGTCCTGCATGCCCTGAACCAAGCGGATCGGGCAATCAAGGTCAATTGGTTTGCGTAAAAGCAACTGATTGCGACCATCCTTAATCAAGGCATGGGTAATTGTATAGGGATCGTCGCCGTATTCTGTCGGCTCGATCAAGGCACCTTTTTCAGCGATTTCGGATTTCTGGGCGTCGGTGAACTGTGCCCACATCAGGTCTTCGGTGAAATCGGGTGCGGCGGCGATACCAACCAGCCCGGCGACACGGTCCTTGCGGGCAAGCGCGGCCAGTAACATGATCCATCCCCCCATTGATGAACCGACCAAAATTAGCGGGCCGCTTGTGATTTCATCAATTACGGCAACGGCATCGCGTGCCCATTGACCAATGGTGCCGTCTTTGAATGCGCCTGCTGATTGTCCGTGACCCGTATAGTCAAAGCGGGTATAAGCCAGCCCCTGCTTAATGCAATGGGCCTCAAGATGGGTGGCCTTGGTGCCGGTCATATCGGACATGAAGCCCCCCAGAAACAGGATGCCGGGCTTTTGATCGCCTTGTACATCTGTCAGCTTGCCGGGAGTCGCATGGTATGCGATTTTTAATCCGTCAGGCCGGTCGAGATACTGAGGCGTCGGCATGTCATGTGTCATCCGGGAAGGGTATCCTTGGGTGTTAGTGATTGGAAGTGAATGAGCGCGTCAGAAATTAAGACCCAGTCAGTTTATCGTTCGGAACAGCAGACGCAAGGTGCGGACTATCGCCCGGCGGTAATTTTGCAGGTTCTGCCCGAACTTGATACCGGTGGTGTCGAGCGTGGAACGGTTGATATCGCACGTGCCATCGTTGATGGCGGCGGGGTGGCACTTGTTGCATCTCAGGGCGGGCGGCTTGAGCGTGAGCTTGAGCGATTTGGTGCGCGTCATATTACGCTGCCGCTGAAATCTAAGAATCTTTTTACAATGCGCCGCAATGTGGATGCGCTGGTAGAATTGATCCGCACTGAAGGTGTCGACATCATTCACGCGCGGTCACGCGCCCCCGCCTGGAGCGCCTATTTTGCCGCGCGCAAAACCGGTATTCCGTTGGTTACTACGTTCCATGGTACTTATTCAGGGTACAATAACCTGATCAAGAAACGTTATAATGCGATCATGACCATGGGCGATCAGGTGGTTGCCATTTCCAATCACATTGCGGCGCATATCCGCAAGTTTTACAAGATGGATCCGGAGCGTCTTAATATTGTGCCGCGCGGTACCAATACCGATCTGTTCAATCCGGAAAATGTCAGTCAGGAACGGCTGATTTCCTTGTCAAATCAGTGGCGTCTTAGTGGCGAGGAATATGTCATCATGTTGCCGGGACGTATCACGCGCTGGAAGGGACATTGTTTCCTGGTGAAGGCGTTGCCGGCTGTGCTTGAGGCGCTTGGGCATCGTAATGTCCGGTGTTTGATGGTTGGTTCCGATCAGGGAAGGACGGGGTATCGTGACGAGGTTCTGGACCTGACCAAAAAACTGGGACTCGAGGATATCGTTCACATCGTCGATCATTGTGCAGATATGCCTGCGGCCTATATGCTGGCTGATGTTGTGGCATGTCCATCGATTGAGCCCGAGGCCTTTGGACGTATTCCATCCGAGGCTCAGGCCATGGGGCGCCCGGTGGTTTCGACGGCGCATGGTGGGGCCATGGAAACTGTTTTGCCCGGTGAAACCGGTTGGCTTGTCACCCCGAACGAAGTTGGGCAATTGTCGGTGGCGTTGACACAGGTCTTGCGGTTGACGCCGGAAAAACGTGCGGCATTGGCCCAGAAGGGTCGCAAGCATGTGATTGAAAATTATTCCCTGATCCAGATGGCTGAGAAAACTTTGGCGGTATATGAGAAGGCGCTGAAAGGCGCGATCAGGAACGCAGCATGACGAGTTCGACGATCTTGAACACCGCGCAGGAAGCCGAAATTGTTGCGGGTGTGGCATCTGATGACGCCACACAGGAACGCATTCTGGTTATCAAGCTTTCTGCGCTTGGCGATGTCATCCTTGCAATGGGGGCCTTTGCCGCCATTCGGGGTGCCCATCCTCGTGCCCATATTACGGTTCTGACAACTAAACTCTATGTCGATCTGATCAAATCAAGCGGCTATTTTGATGCCATTGCGATTGATCGGCGCCCGAAGCTGTTTCAGATACGTGAAGTTCTTGCCCTGCGCCGGTTCCTGCGCAAGGGCAATTTTGACCGTATATATGATTTGCAGACATCGGATCGAAGCGGTTTTTACTATCGCCTGTTTTGGCCGGGGAAAGCGCCGGAATGGTCGGGAATCGCCCGGGGCTGTTCACATCCGCACAGCAATCCGGATCGTGATAGCCTGCATGTAATTGATCGTTTGGCAGATCAATTACACTATGCCGGGATTGAAAATGTGCCGCTGCCATTCCTTGCCGGAGCGGATATTGATCTGGATCGCTTTGGTATCCGAAGCCCGTTTGTGTTGATCTGTCCGGGGGGCGCACCGCACCGCCCGGCAAAGCGTTGGCCGGCGGAACGCTTTGGCTTGCTGGCCAAAAAGCTGGCCGACTATCGCCTGACGCCGGTCTTGATCGGAACAAATAACGAAGCCGAGGTTCTGGGCAAGATTGATGGCATGTGTCCCAAGGCGCGCAATTTGATGGGCCGGACCGGTTTCCTTGATATCGCCGGGCTTGCCGCGCGTTCGGTCTTGGCAATCGGTAATGATACGGGGCCGATGCATATTGCTGCGGCTGCCGGGGCGCCCTCAATCGTTTTGTTTTCGAGCGAATCTGATCCGAAACTAAGCGCGCCGCGCGGCACAACGGACAATGCTGTCAGTATTGTCCGCGAGAATGATTTGCGCGAACTGACCGTCAACCGGGTGATGGACGAGGTGCGCCGTCGTTTGGATCTTGTTGACTGATCGGGGATATTGCCCCGGGCAGCTGCAAGGCGGCAGGGGCGTGACAATGAAGTGGCGGACTGCAAAGGTTTGATCGCCAATGCAGAAGTCTAAAATCATTGCTTTCTGACTGTGGCCCGATATGCTAGGCAATGGTCCGTTCCATAGGATATACAGCGCGATGAGCGCCCCGGTGACGGATTTGTTGCCTGCAACTTGTTTCTGCGCTTTTTGTTTGATTACCATAGGAGATTATCCATAGCACGACCACGCAAACCGATGCAGCCGACCAAGGACGGTCCGCGCGTCAATGAAGATATCAAATCCCGCGCCATATGTGTTGTCGACGGTGAAGGCAACATGTCAGATCCGATGACGGTTCGTGAAGGCATTGAAATGGCTATGGAAGCTGGACTCGACCTTGTCGAAGTCGCTCCAAATGCCGAGCCTCCCGTCTGTAAACTGATTGATTTCGGCAAGTTCAAATACGAACAAAGCAAGAAACAGAACGAAGCTAAGAAGAAACAGAAGGTTATCGAAGTTAAGGAGATCAAACTCCGCCCTAACATCGATATCCATGATTACAATGTGAAGCTTCGTGCCGCACAAAAGTTTCTTGGCGGTGGAGACAAGGTGAAAGTTACTTTGCGTTTTCGTGGACGTGAAATGGCTCACCAGGATCTCGGTCTTGGCATGTTGCAACGGTTCTCGGGAGATCTTGAAGATCTTTCCAAACCGGAAATGATGCCCAAGATGGAAGGCCGCGTGATGATTATGGTACTGGCGCCGCGTTAATTCGCGGCGTTTTGCCTTTCCAAGTAAGAGGGAATGCCATGGCCGCCGGGAATGATCTTCTGATCGTCGGAGTCGATGACGACCCCAAAAGTCTCGTGCTATTGAAGCGAATCGTCGAAAGTGGCGGTTATAGTTTCGTTGGTGTTTCGTCTGGCAAGGAGTTGCTTCAGACTCTTAAGTCAAAAAAACCGCGTGTCATTTTGATGGATATCATGATGCCCGGTATGAACGGCTTTGAGGCCGCGATACGGGTGCGCACGGGTTTCCCCGATCTTGCCTGTGCGATTATTTATGTTACCGCGCGCCAAGGGGAAGAAGACCTGCGTGGTGGTGTGGCGGCCGGCGGGAATGATTTTGTTCTCAAGCCGATTAATCGTGAAAAGCTATTAAGCCGAATCGAGAAATGGATCGGTCGGGTTCACACCATCAAAACGGCAATTTGATCGCAGCATTCCGGCAAACACCTGATTTCCAACGATATATCACGGACCCTTGGCAGCCCATGTTGCAATGGGGTTTATATATAATGTGAACAGTGAAAAGCTGACCACACCGATTGCTGTTGTGATCAGGACAATGGACGAGCTGCGCACAACATAGCGATCATATGTTGCCGCAATGACAAACACATTGCCTGCTGTTGGCAAGGCCGCAAGCAGAAGAACGGCTTTTACTTCGATCTCGCTAAGCGAACCAATCAGGTAAAAGGCGGCAAAAACAATCAACGGGTGCAGCACAAGCTTTGCAATCGCCATGGCGCCAAGTTCGGCGCGCTTTTCTGCGATCGGGCGTCCAACCAGGGCAACGCCGATTGCAAACAGAGCCGCAGGACCCGCCCCGGCGCCGAGTAATTCCAAAAGATAATCAAAGCCGCCCGGCCAGTCGAGGTCACAGGCACTGGCAATGACGCCACAGACAATCGCAATTAGCACCGGGTTCGATACTGTGCCGCGCAGGATTTTTGGTAGCGGGTTCGGGCCCACCGTCCCCGTGGTTCTTTTGTGTTTGGCGCTTTCCAAAAGCATAAGACTGACTGGCAGGGTGACGATCAGATCAAAGGCCAAGGCGACAATCAGGGGGATGGCCGCGGCCTCGCCCAAAAGACCGATGATTAGTGGCAGCCCCATAAAGCCGGCATTTGAAACAGTTCCGGCAAAGCCGAATAATGTGGCGCAGGAACGATCAAGCTGAAACATCCGTCCGGCCAGAAAGCGCAGGCAAAAGAATAATACGAGTGTCGCAGAGCCATAGGAAATCAAAAGATCCGGTTGCCAGATCAGATCGAAATCCCGGGAGCCAAGTGCCCGAAACAAAAGGGCCGGCAGGGCAAAATAAAACACAAAGCCGTTGATGCCGCGCATGCCTTCATGGCTCACAATTTTGCTTTTTCCCCCGATCCAGCCAAGGGCGATAAGGCTGAAGAACGGCAGGATGATAGATGTAATTTGGGTCATGTCTGTCTGTGATCCGTGACGGGGACGCCACCATGGCGGGCAAGACCGGCGATAGGCAAGGAGAAAGCACATGAAAAGTCCCTTGAAAAAGGCAAGGGTGGAGTCTATAACCACCCGTCCCCGAAAAGGTGGTGAGGCTGGAAAGATCAATGGTCTTTCAGGGCATGCCCAGCCGCCGTGGGGGATTTCGTGTTTCATTGCTTATGCAAGGATAGAAAAATGCCCAAGATGAAGACCAAAGCGAGCGCTAAAAAACGCTTTAGCCTGACCGCAAAGGGTAAAGTTCGTCGCAATGTCGCTAACAAGCGTCACTTGCTGACTGCGAAACCCACCAAGATGAAGCGCCAGTCACGTGGCACAGAGATTCTCTGTGCAGCAGATGCCCGCATCGTCAAAAAATTCCTGCCGTACGGTTAGGCTAAGGAGAGTTAAATGGCTCGTGTAAAAGGGGGCGTGTCTTCACACGCTCGTCACCGCAAGGTTATTAAGGCTGCCAAGGGTTACCGCGGTCGCCGCAAGAATACTTACCGCACAGCAGTGCAGGCTGTCGAAAAAGGTTTGCAGTATGCATATCGCGACCGTCGCGTTAAGAAACGTCAGTTCCGCAGCTTGTGGATCCAGCGTATCAACGCCGGTGCTCGTGAAAACGGTCTCAGCTATTCGCTGTTCATGAACGGCCTTAAGAAGGCTGGCGTTGAGCTTGACCGTAAAGTGCTTGCAGACATCGCCGTGCGCGAACCCGAAGCTTTCAAAGCTTTGGTTACCCAGGCGCAGGCTGCACTCGGCTGATAAACCTTTTGTAAAAAGGTTTAGACGGGACTTGCCTGATTTGATCGGGGGCAGCCATATTGGCCGTCCCCTTTCTTTTTGTTTATTTCTTTTCCCTTGAAGCAAAGCGTCGGAAGTTATGGAAAACATCGAAGCATTGCGCGAAGAGGTTCTGGGTGAAGTCGGAAAAGCAGCCGATTTGCAGGCGCTTGAAGACGTTCGCATCAGCGCCCTTGGCAAAAAGGGCCGCATTACCGGCCTGATGAAAAACCTTGGCCAGATGGATCCTGATCAGCGCCGTGAATTCGGTCAGACGCTGAACGCGGTTAAGGACACGGTTGCCGAGGCGATCGAAACCCGTAAAGCAAGCCTTGAAGATGCTGCGTTGAATGCGCGTCTGATTGGCGAGCGGATCGATGTCACCTTGCCCGCACGCGCAGACGAGACCGCAGGCCGCATTCACCCGATCAGCCAGACGATGGACGAAATTGTTTCCATCTTTGGTGAAATGGGCTTTGCCCTGGCCGAAGGTCCCGATGTTGAAGACGATTTTCATAACTTTACTGCCCTGAACATCCCGCCGGAACATCCCGCGCGTGAAATGCAGGACACTTTTTATCTGCCTGAACAGGAAGACGGTTCGCGCCTTGTGTTGCGCACCCATACATCCCCGGTGCAGATCCGTACCATGCAGTCGAAAACGCCACCGATCCGCATTATTGCACCGGGTCGGACCTATCGTTCAGACAGCGACATGACCCACACCCCGATGTTCCATCAGGTCGAAGGTCTGGTGATCGACAAGAAAACCCATATGGGGCACCTCAAAGGTTGCCTGCTTGAATTTGTTAAAACCTATTTCGAGCTGGATGACGTTCCGGTGCGTTATCGCCCAAGTTTCTTCCCGTTTACCGAACCCAGTGCTGAAATGGATATTGGTTGTTCGCGCAAAGGCGGAGAGCTCAAGATCGGCGAAGGCGACGACTGGCTTGAGATTTTGGGCTGCGGCATGGTTCATCCGCGTGTTCTGGCGGCCTGTGGCCTTGATCCTGATGAATATCAGGGCTTTGCCTTTGGCATGGGGATCGAACGTATTGCGATGCTGAAATATGGCATTCCTGATCTTCGCACCTTCTTCGATACCGATCTGCGCTGGCTGAAACATTATGGTTTCGTGCCGCTGGATGTACCGAATATGGTAAGGGGCTGAGACCATGAAATTCACACTCGACTGGCTTAAACAGCACCTTGATACCGATGCATCAATTGATGTGATCGCCGAAAAATTGACCGATGTTGGGCTTGAAATCGAAGCCGTGACCGATCGGGGGGCGGCGCTCAAAGACATCCGTGTTGCTCATATCATCGAAGCTGGACAGCATCCCGATGCTGACCGCCTGAAATTGTGCAAGGTTGATACCGGCGATAAAGTCATTCAGGTGGTCTGTGGTGCGCCCAATGCGCGCACCGGGATTAAAGTCGCCTTGGCCCAGCCCGGCGCGATCATCCCGATTGATGGCTCGAAACTTAAACCGGGCAAAATCCGGGGTGTCGAAAGCCAAGGGATGATGTGTTCAACCCGTGAGCTTTGCCTGGGTGAAGATCATGATGGCATTATTGAATTGCCCGAAAATGCCGAAATTGGCGCACAGGTGGCCTCGGTTTTAGGCGCTGATGATCCGATCCTTGAAATCGGCCTGACACCAAACCGCCCCGATTGCACGGGTGTGCGCGGTGTGGCGCGTGATTTGGCGGCGGCGGGTCTTGGCACGCTTAAAGCCGATCCGCGTCAGGAAGCCGTTGTGGGTGCTTTTGATAGCCCGATTGGTGTCACGATTTCGACGGACATTACTCAAAATGCGGCTGCGCCCGTATTTTATGGACGCTATATTCGTGGTGTTAAGAACGGCGAAAGCCCGGATTGGTTGAAAGCCCGTCTGGAATCCATCGGCTTGCGCCCGATTTCTGCCCTTGTTGATATCACCAACCTTGTGACCCACGATCTTGGTCGTCCGTTGCATGTGTTTGATGCCGATAAATTGGCGGGGGATATCAATGTTCGCTACGCCACCAATGGTGAAAAAATTGCGGCGCTTGATAACAAGGAATACGCGCTTTCCGACACGATGGTGGTTATTGCCGACCAAGCCAAGGCGCTTGGTATTGGCGGGATTATTGGCGGCGAAGAAACCGGCTGCCTTGCTGAAACGACCAATGTGTTTGTTGAATGCGCCCTGTTTGACCCGATCAGTGTCGCTAAAACCGGTCGTAAATTGCAGATCAATTCCGATGCGCGCTATCGTTTCGAACGCGGTGTTGATCCGCAATCGGTGATCTGGGGCATGGAAGTTGCCACCCATCTGATTACCGAGATTTGCGGCGGTGAAGTTTCTCATGTCGTCAAAGCGGGCGAGGTTCCAAACCCGCGCAACAGTTTCGATTTGCGGATTGACCGTATTCTTGAGCTTGGCGGCGTTGCCGTTGACGCAGATCGTGCAATTGAAATTCTGAAATCGCTTGGTTTCGAGGTTAGCGGTTCAGCATCGGTGATCACAGCTATCGCACCGACCTGGCGCCCGGATGTCGTGGGCGAAGCCGATCTGGTCGAAGAAGTCCTGCGCATTGTCGGGTACGACAAAATCCCAACTGTCCCGCTTGAACGTGAAACCAGCCTGCCTGTTCCGGCCCTGACCCCGTTCCAGAAACGGGTTGGTCTGACGCGCCGGGTTTTGGCGGCGCGTGGCATGTATGAAACCGTGACCTGGGCGTTTACCGACTCGCGCTGGGCCAAACTGTTCACGGATCTCAAGCTAGGCCTGTTTCTGGCCAATCCGATCAGTTCGGATCTTGATGTGATGCGCCCGAACGCGCTGATCAACCTGATCGCTGCCGTTGGGCGCAATCAGTCGCGCGGCTTTGCCGATCTGTCCCTGTTTGAAGTGGGGCCGGAATTCTTTGGCGATCAGCCTGGTGATCAGCGTTTGGTGGCTGCGGGCCTTCGCGCCGGGGCAACCACGCCGCGCAGTTGGACCGGGTCGCGCCGTGATGTCGACCTGTTTGACGCCAAGGCCGATGCGGAGGCCTTGCTTGAAGCGCTTGGAACGGCGGCGGCCAATGTGCAGGTCAATGTTGATGGCGCGCCACAGTGGTATCATCCGGGTCGTTCGGCTGCCTTGCAGTTGGGGCCGAAAAATGTGCTTGGCTATTTCGGCGAATTGCATCCCAAAGTGTTGAAAGCACTGGGTGTGAAGGGCCGGGTTATGGCGTTTGAGCTGTTTATTAAAAATGTCCCAAGCCCCAAGAAAAAAGGCACCGGTCGCCCGGCATTGAATGCGTCAAGCTTCCAGTCGGTTGAACGTGATTTCGCCTTCTTGCTGGACGTGGATGTAAAATCTGATGCCATCGTCAAGGCGGCACGCAGCGTTGATCGTAACCTGATTACTGATGTGACGATCTTTGATCTTTATGCGGGCAAGGGTATCGAAGACGGCAAGAAATCGATTGCCTTCTCAATCACCTTGCAGCCAACCAAGGCGACGCTTACCGAGGAAGAAATCGACGCGGTCAGCAAAAAGGTCGTTGCGGCGGTCGAAAAAGCCACAGGCGGTGCATTGCGCGCCTAGATGTGATGCATGGAAATGCCATTAAAAAAACGGGCTGCCCCTTGGGTGGCCCGTTTTTGTTTGTTCGGAAACGGTATAAAAACCGCGGTTGGGGAATATTTTACCGGCCAGGTCGTTTGCGCAGAACGGCAAACTCATCTTCATCGAGATCAATTGCGATCAAATCTGGCCCATTGGTGTAAATCCGCCATTCCATATCGGTATCATCGCATTCAAGGTTCAACTGGTCGACCATGCTGTTCCAGATGCATTTTTCGCGGTCATCATCGGCTTCAAGTCGCCCGGTCCCGTTGTCGGATAAATGCATGACCAGCAGTTCTTCATCTTCATCCACTGAATAGACAGCATATGTTTCGTTTGCAAAACGGTAGTTGATTTCTGCACCATTCAATTGCCGCCAGCCACGTGGCATCGGCGCATCAACATCGCGTTTGGCAAACAGATAGGCAATCGTCTGCATGTGATTGTCGGGCATTGTTCGCATGTCCGACCCACAAGCCGCCAGCAGTGATAAACCCAACAGGGTCAAGATTGTCCGAAATGCGATGCGTGTCATACGATGCTCCGTGGCGTTCAGGGGTCATTGCAGCCGTCTGCAGGCAGGTTTTACCGACCCGCAATGATTTGGACATTCCCAAGCAATAAGCTTGCCACGGTTTGAATGGCACAAGGGGCTTAAGGTGTCGCACGCAGCGTGAAGATAAAGGTCGCCCCCGGATCGGTCAGCGGACGCGAGGTATCAAGCCAGATGCGCCCGCCATGCTGTTCGACAATCTTGCGGCACAGAGACAGGCCAAGACCGGTGCCGGAAAATTCATCTTTATGCAGGCGCTGGAATAGCCGGAAAATCCGATGGGCATGTTCGGGGTGAATGCCAATGCCATTGTCGCGCACTGAAAAACGCCAGAAACCGGGCGTGTCCGGATCGACTGAAACCTGTATGTCGATATGGGGTGGAACGCCCGGGCGGCTATATTTGATCGCATTTGACAACAGATTCTGGAACAGGCGTGACAGGCTTATTCGGTCCCCGGAAATTGTCGGGAGTTCGGTATGGGTGATAGTGGCCTGTTCTTGGGCGATAATGGATTTAAGGTCGGCTTGTGCTTCGCTCAGAGCCAGATTGCAGTCGATCTCGGTTCCATCATCGCTGCCACCGGTTTTGGCGTATTCCAATAGGTGACTGATCAATTTGTGCATGCGTTTGGCGCCATCGACGGCATAATCGATATATTCATCCGCTTCGGGGTCAAGCGCCCCGCCGTAGCGACGTTTAAGAAGCTGGGTATAGCTTGCCACCATGCGCAGCGGCTGTTGCAGATCGTGTGAGGCAACATAGGCAAATTGTTCAAGGTCTTCGTTGCTGCGTTTAAGCTGATCAAGTGTGTCGCGCAGTTTATTGGCATTTTCGACAAATTGCGTCACGTCGCGCGCACTGCCAAACATCATGTCATCGAAGGGCCCGATACAGTGCCATGCAAGCCAGCGGATGCCGCTGTTCTGGCTGCGAATGCGAAAGATCAGTTCGCGTTCATGGTCCCGGTGTTCCATGCATTCCTGAAAGGCTGCAATCGCACTTTCCTGGTCTTCGGCTTCGAAGATTCTGAAAAATGGTTGCCCGATCAGATCATGAATATTGGCCCCGATAAGGTGTTCGAGTGCCGGGCTAAGCCCACGCAGGATGCCTTGCGCGTCAACGGCAACGGATGGTTCGGGTGTATGGCGCAAATAGGTTTCAAACGGATGGCAAAGTTCTTGTTGTTCTGCCGTTTCCAACAGCATCACCGTGATGGTTTCCTGGGTGCCCTGAATGCGCCGATGCGCCATCATATAGAAACGTTGGGTGTGATCGGCCGAGGTGTGCATATCCACCATGGTGCCGATGCGATTGGCCGGCCATTCATTTTCAAAAAGTGGACCGCGTAATTGTGCGCGCGATGCATCGCTAAGCCGAGATAGAAAGCTTTCAGCCGTCGGTTTGATATCGCTAAAGGCAAGGCCAAGTATTTCCGGCCAGTTCAGACGCACGCCAAATGCCGTATCGGGGGCATCTGGGGACCAGCTTAGAATGGCACAACCGCATTCAGAAAGGGTGTTTTCAGAATCGCTGAAATGTTCGGCAAGGTCGGCGGCGCGCAGATGTTGCCGTTTCAGACGTTGCCATAGCCAGATTGAAAGACCGGCCATGATCGTAAGGACAATCAGGAATAGCGCTGCATGTAAGATGATTGCTTGTCGCCAGCCATCCAGCAGCAAGCGCCTTGGAATATAGGTGACGACGATCCGGTCAAGTTGCGGCAGCGTGCTGTATCCCATCAGCATGACGGTGTTGCCATGCATGCAGAAAACGGTGCCGCGATCGGTTTTTTGCGTGGCAATGGCATCAAACAGATCGCCGATCAGATGGGGGGGGATGATGCCGCTGATCTGGGTGCGGTTGCTATCAATGACACCGACTGAAAGATTGGGGTTTTCATCGATGACGCGTTGCAGGTTAATGTCGATGTCTTGTGCCAGAACCGCACTTAGCTGATATGTTATGGCCATCATTTGTGCGCGCGCCTGATCAATGGCGCTGTCATAAAGCGTTTTCTGAATGAAGAAGAAAGAAAACAGCAAGATGACCATGCCAGTCAGGGTCAGAGCCGCCAAACGTTTGCGCAATATGCTTAGCCCGCGTCGGGACAAGGATGGTTCTATGGATGTCAGAAACATTTTCTAAGATGTACTCTTGTCAAAATCGACCGCGTTGTCCCTGATCGAAAGCCTATTTCCTTTTGACCCGGTTGAAAAGCATTCAACCGGAAATATCATCAACCATATGGGATAAAAAACGGCACGATGACAGAGGCTTGTGGCGGTTTTAGCCCGACGGGATGTGGTATGTCCTGTCTATCATGCAAATCCGGTGCAGGGTGTGGGCAAGTTCACCGGACGGAAATCAAACACAGCACTTCTAATTGGTATGAAAACCCCCTATAAACCCGCTGTCGGCGATTGCGATCTAATCGCCTTGAATACCAAGACGATCCGAAATTGCCGGTATCGCCCGATTGCGCCACAGCAGAATATGATTTTTTGCTGCGTTTTTCCCCGAAGTCGCTGCCGTGAACTGGTGGGCTGACCGGGGTGATGCAAACGGCGTGACACCGGCTTTGTGATAAGTGATCGATTAAAACGCGATCATGATTTGGCCAATGCCGAACCGAATTTTTAACATAACCTTTGCCCAGTGCCAGAAGCAGCAATATGACCGATCTTAAGAATATTCGAAATTTCTCGATTATCGCGCATATCGACCACGGTAAATCGACCCTGGCTGACCGTCTGATCCAGTTAACCGGTGGTTTGACGGATCGCGAGATGTCTGAACAGGTCCTCGACTCGATGGATATCGAGCGCGAACGCGGGATCACGATCAAATCCCAGGCCGTGCGTTTGAAATACATCGCCAAGGATGGTCAGGAATACACCCTGAACCTGATGGATACGCCGGGCCATGTTGACTTTGCTTATGAAGTCTCGCGGTCATTGGCGGCCTGTGAAGGATCGCTTTTGGTGGTGGATGCCGCCCAAGGGGTTGAAGCACAGACGCTTGCCAACGTTTATCAGGCGATTGAAAACAATCACGAAATCGTACCGGTTCTGAACAAGGTCGATCTGCCAGCCGCAGAACCCGAGCGCGTCAAAGAACAGATCGAAGAAGTGATTGGCATTGATGCCAGCGATGCGGTGATGATTTCGGCCAAGACCGGTCTTGGCGTGCCTGACGTGCTTGAAGCATTGGTCCATCGTCTTCCGGCACCAACCGGTGACGCGACTGCACCGCTTGAAGTTCTTTTGGTTGATAGTTGGTATGATGCTTATCTTGGCGTGATGATTTTGGTGCGGGTCAAGGAAGGCACGCTGAAAAAAGGCCAGAAAATCCGCTTTATGAATGCCAAGGTCACCCACACGGTTGACCGTGTTGGGGTGTTTACGCCCAAACCGATTTCACTTGATCAAATGGGGCCGGGCGAAATCGGCTTTATCAATTGCGGCATGAAAACCGTGGCGGAATGTGAAGTTGGTGATACGATTACCGAAGAAAAGCGCCCTTGTGCCAAACCATTGGCTGGTTTCAAACCGTCCATTCCGGTCGTGTTCTGTGGTATGTTCCCGGTTGATACCAGCGAATATGATGTTCTTCGCGATGCGCTGGAAAAGCTGCATCTTAACGATGCGTCGTTCCAGTTCGAACCGGAAAATTCGACCGCATTGGGTCTTGGTTTCCGTTGCGGCTTCCTTGGTCTTTTGCATCTTGAAATCATTCAGGAACGGCTTGAGCGTGAGTTCGAACTTGACCTGATCACGACGGCCCCGTCTGTGTCGTATAAGATCACGATGATGAAAGACGAGGAAATCACGCTGCATAATCCGGCGGATTTCCCCGACGTCACCAAGATCAAGGCGATCGAAGAACCTTGGATTAAAGCATCGATCATGGTGCCCGATGAATACCTTGGCGGTATTCTGACCCTGTGTACCGAACGTCGTGGGATTCAGCAGGACCTGACCTATGTCGGGAACCGGGCAATGGCGGTTTACAAATTGCCATTGAACGAAGTGGTGTTTGATTTTTATGACCGTTTGAAATCAATTTCACGTGGCTATGCTAGCTTCGATTACGAATTGGCCGGTTATGACGAAAGTGATTTGGTCAAAGTATCGATCCTGGTTAATGACGAAGCCGTTGATGCCTTGGCGTTGATGGTTCACCGTTCGGCCGCCGAACATCGTGGCCGCGAGATTTGCAAACGTCTTAAGGACCTGATCCCGCGCCAGATGTTCAAGGTCGCCATTCAGGCGGCCATTGGCGGCAAGGTGATTGCCCGTGAAACGGTATCTGCGATGCGCAAAGACGTGACAGCCAAATGTTATGGCGGTGACGTGTCGCGTAAACGCAAACTTCTGGATAAACAGAAGGCCGGTAAGAAAAAGATGCGTCAGTTCGGCAAGGTCGAAATTCCACAATCGGCCTTTATCAATGCGCTTAAGATGAGCGACGATAAATAAACCGAAATTACGATATCGAAACAAAGGCTGTATTCCCTTGCGGGTGCAGCCTTTTTGTTTGGTGCTTTTGGCAAATTCACATCCTGCGCTATGCATAGTGAATTGCCGTATTTCCCAACAGGAGCCCGTCATGGATCTCGATCTTCTTAATCATCAGGAACATATTCTGGTCTTTGATCGCTTTGACGAGGATACGGCATGGGAAATCGGGTCGGCCCTTGTTGCTGTGGCGCGGGGGCAAAAGGCCCCGGTTGTGGTTAATATCCGCACATCTGACCGCACTCTGTTTCATGCGGCCCTTGCCGGGGCTGTTCCGGCCAATGATTCCTGGGCGCGGCGCAAAAGCAACCTGACTCTTCGCGAACATCAATCATCGATGAAGTTCGGCATGGCTTTGAAAGCCAAGGGCAAGACGCTTGCCGATCACGGCATCGATTTTGCCGATTACGCCGATCATGGCGGTAGCTTTCCGGTCCGGGTCAAGGGTGTTGGCGTGATCGCGGCGATCACGGTTTCCGGTCTGGCCTCGGCCGAGGATCATGCAATGATTGTTGGCGTACTTGCCGACTGGTTAAAGGTGGATGTTATCTGATCCAAGCACCGGATCGGATTAACCATGTGGATTATTCTTCCAAGATTGCCTGTACTTTGCGCGATACCCATTTCGAGATAATGGTCGAACCGGCAACTAGAAGGCCGATGGCGACAGCTGTGCCAATGACAACGATGAAGCTGCCCGCAGATCGGCCATGCATCATCATTTCAAGTGCGGCCTGAACCGTCACCATCAAAAGAAGCGTTCCAAGTAGCAAGGTGCTTGACCCAAAAAGAATCAGTTTATGCATGTTGTTAATCGGGTTCGGCTTTTTTTGTGCTTCCTGACTTTGGTCACTCATAAAGGCCCCCTTAATGGCGTTGTGTGCAGATTTCTATTGTAAGTGGAATTTTGCAGCCTGACATGAATGCACGCCAAGGGCCAGAGCCGAAATCCCTTATTTATACTGTGTTTGGTGAGGTTTGATTGAGTGCAACATACTCTGGGCTTGAAAAGGTTCAGCTGCCCTGATCGAAATGGTCGATATCGGGATCAATCTTGGAGAACCCGGACAGGGCCGTGCTGATCCAAAGGTGTTTTTGTGCTTTAAAGGGGGTTGGGTCATCAAAGCTGCCAAGACGCAGGTCGATGGTATTGGCATCTTCGACGCTCCGCCATGTCAGGCTGGAACCGCATTTTGGGCAAAAACCGCGATATTTACCCGGTGAGCTTTCGTAATCGGTTGGGTTGCGATCCCATGTAACAGCATTTGCCGGAAACGTGACAAAAGTCGAAACGCCCGATCCGCTATCCTTGCGACACATGCCGCAATGGCAATGATTTCCACCGGTCGGCTCACCTGAAACGCAAAAGCGCACCGCGCCACAAAGACAGCCGCCAGAATGAAGGGGGGAGTCTGTGGGCGACATGGCGCGCTTTTCCTGTATTGAATACCAGCGGTGGATTATTCGTTCGGAACGCCGGTCGTGGTTGAATATTCGAAGTGGAATTCCTTGTCCGGGAACAGATAGCTGCGTGCGGCATGGATGGCACTGGCACCTTCGGCAAAGCCCGACAGGATCAGTTTTAGTTTGTGGTCGTAATTGGCGATATCGCCAATTGCAAAGATGCCGGGGACCGAGGTTGCCATGGTCGCCTGCGTTACCCCGATATGGTTTTTATCAAGGTTCAGGCCCCAGTCGGCAATCGGGCCAAGTTCCATGGCAAGTCCAAAGAACGGCAACAGGTGATCGGCTTCAAGTGCCAGTTCTTCGCCTTTAAGGGTTGCGACAACAACGTGGGAAAGGGTGCCGTTTTCACCTTTAAGGCTTTTAAGCTGATAGGGGATGACCATTTCGATCTTGCCGGCTTCGGCCAGTGCCTGAAGTTTGGCACTGCTATCGGGGGCTGCGCGGAATTTCGGGCGACGGTGGACAACCATCACCTTTTCGGCGATATCATGCAGCGACAAGGCCCAATCAACGGCCGAATCACCGCCACCGGCAATCACGACCTTTTTACCTGCGAAATCCGCACGGCGTTTGACGTAATATTGAACCCCGCCCGATCCTTCGTAATCTTCAAGGCCTTCCATCGGTGGCTTGTTCGGGCCAAACGCCCCACAGCCCGCCGCAATGACCACCGCACCGGCATCAATTACGGTCCCGACCGAGGTTTCAAGCGTGAAACGGCCATCATCACGTTTTTCAAGTTTGATAACCTGTTGGCCCAGATGATAGGTCGGTTCAAACGGCGCGGCCTGTTTGGCCAGTTGATCGATCAAATCCTGACCGGCAATCTGCGGATGGGCCGGAATATCGAAAATCGGCTTTTCCGGGTATAGCGCGCTGCATTGGCCGCCAACCATTTCAAGCGCATCAATGACATGCGTATTCAGCCCCAGCATCCCGGCTTCGAATACGGCGAAAAGCCCAACCGGGCCGGCGCCAATGATGGCGATATCGGTGCTGTGCGACGCGTCTGACATGTTCATTCCATCCAAATATCATCAAGTCGGTAAAAACGACGGTGATTTATAGCCTGATTTATACATCAGCGAGATAGCATTTTGCCCCTCATGTCGCAATGTAAACCGGCCTGTTTTGCGGTTTGGTGTCGCGCCATGGTCTTGTGATTGGCAATGGGTGTAAAATCATTGCGAAGGGTGGTCCCGTCGCCCTACAACAGAGGGCAGGATATAATTTAACGACGGATATCATGATCAAAACAGTCGCAGTTGGCGATCAAAACGGTACGGAAATCCTTGCAGGGCAACTTGCTGCATGTGCGAAACCCGGCGATGTGATCCTGATGCATGGGACATTGGGGATGGGGAAAAGCGCGTTTTGCCGGGCCTATATCCGCGCGTTTGCCAATAATCCGCATGAAGAAGTCCCAAGTCCGACCTTTACCCTGGTGCAGGTCTATGAACTTGACCCGGTTCCGGTTTGGCATTTTGATCTTTATCGGCTGTCCGATCCCGAAGAAGTTCATGAACTTGATATCGAAGATGCCTTTGCCGATGGTGTCAGTCTGATCGAATGGCCGGATCGGTTGGAATATCTGACGCCGGAAAACCGGCTTGATATTCATATCGAACCCGGATCAAATGTGGATGGTCGGGTGTTTCAGTTGATACCGCACGGCGAAGACTGGGAAAATCGCATCGCCAAACTTGGCGGGGACGGGGCATGAGCATGGTAAGCGATGTCGTTTCATCCCGCGCAGACGCGATCAAGGTTTTTCTGACGACCAATGGCTGGGCCGGGGTGGTGCCGGTTCCGTTGGTTGATGATGCCTCGGCGCGGAAATATTACCGGCTGGATGATGGACGTCAAACCGCGCTTTTGATGGATTTTCCGCCTGACGCGGTCAGTGTCGATCCGCATGGTATTCATGAAAATCCCGAACGTTTGGCATCCGTTGCCCCGGTGATCACAACAACCGCCCTGTTTTTGCAGGCCGGTTGGCGGGTTCCCGTGATTTATGCCAGTGACGTCACACAGGGTTTGGTTCTGATCGAGGATTTTGGTGATCTGACCCTGACGCATGCGCTGGAACTGACCCCAACATCAAAACCGGCCCTTTATCTGCGGGCGGTTGATCAGCTGGTTGCCCTGCATCGTCATTGTGGCGCCGGGATGGAAACCGCGCGGGGGCATTTGGTCCATTACCAACCCGCCAATTTCAAACGCATGCTGGAAAGTTTCAAGACTGATTACCTGCCGCTGATTGTGCCTGCTCCGGCAAAGCGCGTGGCGGCCATTACCGATTTCGATGCCATGCTCGATCGTGTCTTGCCGCAATGCTGGCGGGTGGGGGATGTGATTATCCATCGTGATTATCACGTCGATAACCTGATGCTGGTTGAAAATGACGAGGGCGAGGAAGATTGCGGTATTATCGATTTTCAGGATGCTGCGATTGCACCACGGCCCTATGATCTGGTGTCGCTTTTGCGCGATGTACGTCATGATATCGGCCCGGAATTGGAATCTAGCCTGAAGAATCGGTATTGCGCAGCATTTGACGACCTTGATCGTTCTGATTTCGAAACATCATATGCGGCGTGCAATATGGTCCGGAATTTCAGGATATTGGGCCGATTTGGCTGGTTGGCGATCAAGGCGGGCAAGCGGCGCTATTTTGATTTTATCCCGCATTGCTGGGAATTGATCCTGCGCGATGCCGATCAAAACCTGCCTGAACTGGCCACATGGATTGCAACGTATATCCCGGCCGAGGCCCGGCTTGCTCCGACAATGCTACCGACCGATGAAGGGGCGCAGTGATGAGCGACACCAATTCAAAGCCACGAACCAAAGCCCAGGCAATGGTTCTGGCCGCCGGGTTTGGCAAACGCATGCGCCCGATCACCGATCATATGCCAAAGCCATTGGTGCCGGTTGCGGGCAAGCCAATGCTTGATCATGTGCTGGATAAGCTTGCCCTTGCCGGGTTTGATCAGGCCGTCGTCAATAGTCACTATCTGGGCCAGATGATTGTCGATCATGTTGCAACCCGCATAATGCCAAGGGTTTTGACATCCCCCGAGGAAGACTTGCTTGAAACCGGCGGCGGGGTGAAAAAGGCCCTGCCGATGATGGATGATCAAGCGGTGCTGGTGGCCAATGCCGATGTGTTTTGGACCGAGGGGGCGGAACCGCTTTTTGATCGCCTGACCGAGGCTTTTAATCCCGAGCATATGGATGCACTTTTGGCGATTTATCCGGTCGAGGGGGCATTTGGCTATGACGGGGTGGGGGATTTCTTTTGGCAGGTTGATGGCCGGTTGAAACGTCGCGGCGATGCACCGTCGGCACCCTATTTCTTTACCGGGGTTCAAATCCTGTCGCCGCGTCTGTTTGACAATACCCCCGATGGGGCGTTTTCATCAAATGTGGTCTATGACAAGGCATTGGCAGCGGGACGGTGCTTTGGCCTTGTCCATGACGGGCGGTATTTTCATATCGGTACACCCGGGGCGCTTAAAGACGCCGAACCGGCGATTGCCGATGCATTGGCCGAGGAACAGATCGCCAAATCGGCGGTCTTAGCCAAAGCCGGGGGTGTTTGATGGCGGATCTGTTTGATTACATGGATGCGGCGGATAATTTTGCGGCCCCGGGCGCAACACCAGAAAACTTGTTTTACATTCCACCGGGGCAGGCCTTTGCCGATCTGATTGCCAAACAACTGATTGTCGAAACGGCTGATCAGCCGGTCCGTTTGCCCGATTATGTTTTGATGGTACCCAATCGCCGTTCGGCCAAGGTGATGCGCGATGCGTTTTTGCGCCAATCGAATGGCGCGGTGACGATGTTGCCGACCATTCGTGCGCTGGGCGAGGCCGATGAAGACGAACTGGCGATCTATGGCACCGGTGGTGAGCAGGCTGCCCTTGATTTGCCGCCATCCATTCCGGACTTGCAACGAAAACTGCTGCTGACCCGGCTGATCATGAACCGACCCGATCATAAGGGTGAAAGACCAACCGCGGATCAGGCGGCGCGCCTGGCCGGGGAATTGGCGCGATTTTTGGATCAGGTGCAAACCGAAAACTGTAAATTCGATGATCTTAAGGGGCTGGTGCCCGCCGAGTTCGCCGAGCATTGGCAACTGACCCTTGAATTCCTGCAAATCCTGACCCTGCATTGGCCAGCCATTCTGGAAACCCAACAGGTCAGTGACCGGGCGATGCGTCGCAATGCCCTGATTGCAGCCCAGATTGACCTTTGGCAGGATAACCCACCGCAAACGCCGGTGATCATTGCCGGGTCCACCGGGCCGTTTCCGGCCCTGCGCGATTTGATGAAGGCGGTTTTGGGAATGCCACAGGGGCGTGTGGTTTTACCGGGTTTGATGGCCGGTTTGGGCCGTGATGATTGGCAGGCGATAGGCGAGGACGCGACCCATCCGCAGCATTTGCTGGGTAAGACAATGGGCCATATCGGGCGCGACCCGGCCAGTGTCCTATTGTGGCCTTCAGTCCCCGATGCCGCGCATCATGAAGACGAACGTCGTCGTTTGGCGCGTGAAGCACTTCGCCCGGCTCAGACCACCGATCAATGGCGCCATATTACCAATTTTGCGCCCGATGTTCTGGATGGTGTATTGCGCGTCGATTGTTCCGGTGCGCGTGAAGAGGCTGCAACCATTGCGCTTATGATGCGCGATGCATTGGAAAATCCCGGCAAAACCTGTGCGCTGGTGACACCGGATCGGGGGTTGGCGCGCCGTGTCGCAACCGAGCTGCGCCGGTGGGAGGTCGAAATCGATGATTCGGCCGGTATCCCGTTGCATGATACCGCCCCGGCGATTTATCTGCGCCTTGTGGTGCGCGCGGTGCAAGAACAATTTGCCCCCGTGCCGTTGCTTGAACTTTTAAAGCATCCGCTGAGTGCGGCGGGCCTGCCGCCGGAACAATTCCGCGTTTTGACCCGCCAGATGGAACAATATGTGTTGCGCGGTGCGCGCCCCGGACCGGGGCTTGACGGGCTTCAAACTGCATTGGATGGCTGGCGCGACGAAACGATTGATCGCATTACCGCAAGCGGCGCGGATAACACAGCCCCTCGAATTGAACGTATTCGGGATGATTATGCACGGTTATCGGATCTTATTACACGGTTTAGGGCCTGTTTGGCGCCGTTGCTTGACCTTATGGATGAAAAATCGATCTCGCCGATTGGGGCCTTGCGCAGCCATGTCATGGCCGCCGAGGCACTGGCCGCAAGCGATGTGCAGGATGGGGCCGAACGGCTTTGGCGCGGCGAAGCGGGCGAAGCACTGGCCGATTTTATCCACGAGCTGTTGCAGGCTTTGACGGAATTTGTTGCCATGCCGGGCATTCGATATGCCGCCTTTATTGATGCATTGATGGCCGATCGTGCGGTGCGTCCGCGTTATGGCAAACATCCACGCCTGTTTATCTGGGGCACGGTCGAGGCCCAGATGCAACAAGCCGATCTGACCATTCTGGGTGGTCTGAACGAAGGCGTCTGGCCCCCCGAAGCCGGTGCCGATCCGTGGATGAGCCGCCCGATGCGGCGTAAATTTGGTCTGCCAGCACCGGAGCATCGGGTGGGCCAATCGGCCCATGATTTTCAACAGCTTTTTTGTGCGCCTGATGTGGTGATGACCCGTGCATTGCGGGTTGAAGGTACACCAACCGTGCCGTCACGGTGGTTGTTACGGATTGAAAACATTCTGCGGAAATCGGACGTTCCGATGGAAAAACCCGATGCTCATGCCTGGCGGGAACTTGCCGAAATGTTAGATGAGCCGCGTGATGACATGCGCCGCAAAATTGGCCGCCCCGCGCCAACGCCACCGGTTTCGGCCCGCCCGAACAGGCTTTCAGTGACCCAGATCGAAACGTGGATGCGTGATCCCTATGCGATTTATGCCCGTCATATTTTGGGTTTACGCAAACTGGACGGGGTGGATGAAGACCCCGGTGCGGCCGATTACGGCAATCTGATCCATGATGCGCTGGATCAGTTCATCTCAAAACATCCTGATCATTTGCCAGCTGATGGTGAACATGAGCTGATCATGATTGGCCGCGAAGTTTTCAAACCATTGGCGGCGCGCCCCGGTCTTTGGGCATTTTGGTGGCCGCGCTTTGAACGGATTGCCCGCTGGTTCATCCAGACCGAGGCGGCGCGCCGTGACCATGTGCGCAAATCCTATACCGAACAATCGGGCACCCTTGAAACCGCCACGGGGTTTGAAGTTTATGCCCGTGCGGACCGTATTGATGTTTTGCGCGATGGCGGGGTGGCGATTATCGATTACAAAACCGGTATGCTGCCCAGCCAGACTGATGTTGCCAATGGTTTTGCCCCGCAACTGCCGCTTGAAGCCGCGATTGCGCAAGATGGCGGATTTGGCGATGTACCGGCCGGTCCCCCGGCATCAATGGCGTTTTGGAAACTTTCCGGCGGTGATCCGGCCGGTGAAATCCGCGAAATTGATACCAAACGTATGAAAACTACCCCGGCGGAATTGGCGCGTGATGCGGTGGCGGGGGTTAATGCGCTGGCCAAGGCCTTTGCCGATGAAAATACACCTTATCTAAGTGTTCCACATCCCGATCATGCACCGAAATATTCCGATTACGTTCATCTGGCACGCCTGCGTGAATGGATGGGTAGCGAGGATGTTGGCCCGGATACCGATCAATCTAGCCAAAAGGATGGTGACGCATGACCGAAATTCGCGGAACTGATCCCAATATCTTGCAACGTAATGCGTCTGATCCGATGGCATCTGTCTGGGTGTCGGCATCAGCCGGGGCGGGCAAGACCAAGGTGCTGTCTGACCGGGTGTTGCGCTTGATGCTGTCGGGGACTGAACCTCATCGTATTTTGTGTCTGACCTTTACCAAGGCGGCGGCGGCTGAAATGGCCAACCGTGTTAATGAACGGTTGGGTCACTGGGCCACGATGGAAGATCGTGACCTTCACGACGATCTTTTCAATCTGGCCGGAATCGCGCCAAGTGGCGATGAAACGCGCCGGGCGCGCCGCCTTTTTGCGTCGGTTCTGGATGCGCCGGGCGGGATGAAAATTCAGACCATCCACGCATTTTGCCAGTCATTATTGCGCCGTTTTCCGCTTGAAGCCGGTCTGGCCCCGCATTTTGACATCATGGATGACCGCACCGCGGCCGAAACCATGACCGATGTGCAGGAAGAAGTTCTGGCCTTTGCCCGAAATGGGCGCGATGACGGTTTGGCGGATGCGTTGTCGGTTGTGACCGGGCAGGTCCGCGAAGGCGCCTTTGGTGAAGTCATGGGTGAATTGGCCCGTGAACGCGGCCGGTTGAAACGTATGTTGGCCCATCATGGTGGTGCGGCGCGTATGCGTGACGCGGTCTATGCCGCCCTTGGGGTTCCGGTCGGCCAAAACGAGGATGATGTGCTGCGCAAGGCGCTGTCAGATGACGCCTTTGATCGTGATGGTTTGATGCGCGGGCTTGCCGCGCTTGAAGCCGGGACCAAAACAGATCAGGACCGGGTTCCGGCATTGGCGCAATTCCTTGAAAAAACCAGTATCGAAGATCGGCTGTCCGTTTATAGCGATTATCGTGGCGTATTCTTTACCGCTGCCGGGGAACCGCGCGCAAAACTGATTACGAAAAAGGCCGCCGAAAATCACCCGATGGGGGCCGATGCGCTGGAAGCCGAATGTGCGCGTCTGGTCGAAGTGGATCGGCTGCGCAAGGCGGCGGCAATGGCAGGTGCAACCGCGGCCCTGATCACGATTGGCAATGCGATGCTGGATCGTTATGCCGCCAAAAAGGCCCTGCATGCCCGCCTTGATTATGACGATCTGATCCTGATCAGCCTGCAATTGCTGCAACAACAGGTCGGGATTGCCGGCTGGGTGTTGTTCAAACTTGACGAAGGTCTTGATCATATCCTGATTGACGAGGCACAGGACACCAACCCTGAACAATGGGAAGTGGTACGTATTCTGGCCGAAGAATTTTTTGCCGGTGCCGGGCAACATGATGAAAAACCGCGGACAATCTTTGCCGTTGGGGATGCGAAACAATCTATTTATAGTTTCCAGCGCGCCGATCCGGAAAAATTTGTGCAAATGCGGGCCTATTTCCGCGAACGGGCACGTGAAATCGAAGCCGAATGGCGCGAAGTGCCGATGAATATATCGTTTCGGTCCACGGATGCGGTTTTGGGCACAGTGGATCGTGTTTTTGCCGGACTGATTGCCAAACAGGGTGTCGGGGATGATGGTGCCGACGTCAGTCACAGCCCATTTCGCATCGGGCAGGCCGGGCGGATTGAATTATGGCCCGCGGTCGAGCCACAAGAACGTGCCGCCGAAGACCCGTGGACCCCGCCAACCCGCATTGTGCGTCTTGAAGACCCGGAAATCAGACTGGCGCGTGTGATTGCCGGGCGTATTCGCCATGCGATTGACGCCGGCGAGGAACTGACATCACGTGGCCGTCCGGTACGGGCCGGTGATTTCATGATTTTGGTCCGCCGTCGGACCGCCTTTGTTGATGAAGTGGTTAAGGCGTTAAAGGAACGCAATGTCCCGGTTGCCGGTGTTGACCGTATGCAAATTACCGATCAGTTGGCGGTGATGGATCTGATTGCCTTTGGTCGGTTCCTGTTGATGCCCGAAGATGATTTAACGCTGGCCGAGGTACTTAAAAGCCCGCTGATCGGTTTTGATGATGATCAGTTGTTTGCGATTGCCC
Source organism: Thalassospira alkalitolerans (assembly GCF_002115745.1). Classification (GTDB taxonomy): domain Bacteria; phylum Pseudomonadota; class Alphaproteobacteria; order Rhodospirillales; family Thalassospiraceae; genus Thalassospira; species Thalassospira alkalitolerans. The sequence goes on along the minus strand of NZ_JFKB01000001.1, from coordinate 58,431 downwards.
ATAACCGCCCCAGAACGCTTTGGCTTGCACTGCGTGAAAAGGCGGGTGTGGATGGTGTTGATCGGGCATTTGCCAGGGCCTATGAGTTTTTGTTCAAATGGTTGGGGCGGGTTGATTACGAACGTCCGTTTGAATTGTTTGCCGAACTTTTGGGCGGGCGTGGGGATGATGCGCGTGGTGTGCGGGCGCGACTTGTCGGGCGTCTTGGGATCGAAGCCAATGACCCGATTGATGAGTTTCTTAACCTTGCCATGGGCTATGAAGCCGATCATGCCCCGACCTTGCAGGGCTTTCTGCACTGGTTGATGGCAGGGGACGCCGAAATCAAGCGTGACCTTGAACAAAGCGGGCGTGATGAAGTGCGGATCATGACGGTGCATGGGGCCAAGGGGCTTCAGGCGCCGATTGTGTTTTTGCCCGATACCATGCAGGTCCCAACCCAATCCCCCAACCTGTTCTGGCAGGAAGACCGGGATTTGATGTATTGGCTGCCGCGTGTGGCGTTGGAGACCGAGGTTGTTTCACGTCTGCGCGATGGTATTTCGATCAAACGCGATCAGGAATATAACCGTCTGCTTTATGTTGCGCTGACGCGCGCCGAAGACCGGCTTTATCTTTGCGGCTGGCAGGGCAAGCGCAAGGCACCTGATCATTGTTGGTACAATCTGTGCCAACAGGCGATGGAAGGTTTTGCGCGGCCCGAACCGTTTGATTTTCATCTCTATTCCGGTTCCGGCTGGGATGGGGATGGCTGGGTTTGGGAAACCACACAGCGCGAAGCCCCAAAGCCCGACAAGGTCAAAATCACAAGCGGCCTAGCGGATTTGCCCAAACGCAGGTTGATCCGTGAAACTGCCCCTGTTGAAGCCTTTCCGCCCAAGCCATTGGCGCCAAGCCGCCCGCTAGAAGAAGAACCATCTGTGCAATCACCGCTTGGCGGGGATCAGGGCCAAAGCTTTAAGCGCGGGATCCTTATTCACAAACTGTTGGAACTTTTGCCGGATCTGCCCGATGCTAAACGCCGGGCCGCAGCCGAACGTTTCCTTGCCCAGCCGGTGCATGCGCTGGAAGCGGATCAGCAACGCGAAATCACCGACGAGACAATCGCGATCTTTGAAAATCCGGAATTTGCGCCGGTATTTGATGCCGGATCAAAGGCCGAGGTGCCGCTGGTCGGGATCGTTGGTGGTGACGTTGTTTCGGCCCAGATTGACCGTCTGGTTGTGCGTGAAAACGAGGTCATGATCGTTGATTTTAAAACAAACCGCCCGCCCCCGCGCGATGTTGACGGCACACCGCGTGCCTATCGCCGTCAGATGTCGATCTATCGGGCGGCATTGAACCAGATGTATCCTGACAAACTGATCCGCTGTTACATCCTTTGGACCAATGGTCCCTGGATGGTTGAACTGCCCGATCATTTGCTGCGTGCTGATTGACTGTCGCAAGACCGTAACGCGCGCTTGACGTTTGGGCCGGTGCTGCCTACCTTTGCCTCCATACAGCGGATCGAGGTAAGTGGGGATACCCTAACTTGGCCTCGTAACAATCAGGAACTGATAGTATGACCACGATTAAAGTATCTGATACTTCGTTCGATTCCGACGTTCTGGGTTCCAGTGACCCGGTTTTGGTCGATTTCTGGGCGGAATGGTGCGGCCCGTGCAAACAGATCGCGCCGTATCTGGAAGAAATTGCCGGTGAACTGGGTGGCAAGCTTAAGATCGCCAAGGTGAATATCGATGAAAACCCGAACACTCCGGCGAAATACGGTGTGCGCGGTATCCCGACCCTGATGATCTTTAAGGATGGCGAAGTTGCTGCGATGAAAGTTGGCGCGCTGCCGAAAAGTGCGCTGGTTGAGTGGATCAACCATTCGCTCTGATCACATGGATCGGTGACGATCATTAAAACATCAAAAGGCGGGCTGTGTGATGCAGCCCGCCTTTTTCTTTGCGCGGTTTATTGGGGCGTTTTGTTGGGCTTTTGCTTTGGCCGACGGGCGTAACGCGCTAAAAGATAACGGTGTGATCGGGTTTATGGTGATTTAAGGGGACGGTATGAATCTTAAGGCGTTGCGCCTGTTTCGATTAACAGTCCTGCACGGAACTCTTTCCGGTGCCGCAGCGGCCGCAAATCTAAGCCAATCTTCGGCCAGTCGACTTATCGCAACACTTGAGGCAGAGCTTAAAATACCGCTGTTTGAGCGCATCAATCAGCGTCTTGTCCTGACCCCCGAAGGCGAACGGTTCTTTCAGGAAGCTGGTCATATCCTGAACGGTGTCGAAGAAATTCCCAAGATCGCGCGCGAAATCCGCGAAGATGTTTCTGATACGCTGCGTATCATCACGGTTGGTCCGATTGGCGCGTCATTACTGCCACCGATTATCGACATTCTGCACGACGAAAATCCTGATTTGAAATGCAAGATCGATATCGGAACGCGGGCCGATGTGGAAAATCTTGTCGGATCGCGGCGCTATAACCTTGGCCTGTTATCGCTTCCTGTGCGCAATGCGGTGGTCGAATTGGGGATTGAACCGGTCTTGGAAGCCCGCACACAGGTTTTGTTGCCTGTCGGGCATCCGCTGGCGAAACTGGATTCGATTTCGGCCGACATGCTGGTCGGGGAAAAGTTTGTTTCCCTGCGCGCCAATCAGATTTGGCGCCAGCGTCTGGACCGTGTGTTTGAAAGCATTGGCAAAATCCCCGATATCAGCCTTGAAATCGGGTCGAGCCTGCTGGTGCCGAAATTTGTTGAAAGTGGCTATGGGCTTGGCGTTATGGATTTGATCAACAGCGCGTTTAGCGACCCAACCCGAACGGTGCTTCGCCCGATTGATCCTGAATTCTGGTTGCCATATGCCTGCATCATGCCACCGGCGGGCAAAAACGGTGTCGCCATGCGTTTTATCGAACTTTTGCGTGACTATGTTGCCAAGCGGTGCCGCGATGATATGGCCTATGGTGCGGGTGTTCGCCCGTTTCAGGCAGTATAAGTTTCAAATGCATCGATGTGGCCGCGAAGATACTGCCCCGCGTTTGTTGCACGGTTCGCGCTATCAAGGGCGATGTCGCTGCTGCACCCCGTGTAACCGGTTGGATCAAGCGCTTTTTGCAGGGATTTGATATCGCCATAATATTGCTGAACGGCGGGTTCCCTAAAGAGGGCTTCTTCAAACAATACCCCGTCCTTTTCAGTCATTACGATGGCGTGATGAACGATGTCATGGGCGTTCTGGCGTCCGGTTTCTGTGGCCAGTTCCAACATGATCTTTTCTGACATCAGCGGGGCCGGATTGGCCATAAGGTTGCGTGTCATGCCGATACGATTGGGTTTAATGTGCCGCAATAGCGTTTCCAGCTTGGTCGCAACCCCATAGCCGGAAATCCCGGCGGTATCGATCAAATCGTAAAGCCGGAAATTATACGCCGCATCGCCTTCGTGGCTTGGTCGGCAGGCTTCAAGTGCCGGTGCGGCCATGGAACGCAAACCGGCACTTTCGCTGAGCAGGGCGACAACATATTTCGGGTTTGTTTTGTGCGGCATCGTGCTGCTGCCGACGATATTGGCATTCTGGATTTCACGGACTTCGTCAAATTCATTCGACATCAGGGTGTAAAGCTCGGTGCCTATGCGTTCACAGGCAACGGCAAACAGGCCAAGGGTCGTGATATATTCGCCAAGTCCGTCATTGGCAGCCCGCGAATGGACGTCCGATACGCCAAGGCCAAGTAATTCACCCATGCGGCGCGCCAGATCATATCCCGCCTTGCCATAGCTGTGCATGGCCCCGCTTGCCCCGCCAAATATCAGGGTAAAGGTGCGCTTTTCAACTTCTCTCAGGCGTTCGGCACAGCGCAGGAATTCATCAATCCATCCTGCCACTTTATAGCCAAAGGTAATCGGCAGGGCCTGACGGCGGTTAGTGCGTGAAACGGTTGGCCAATCGGCAGTGTCTTTGGCAAGATCGGCCAAAAGATCCAGACTGTTAGCCAGCCTAGATAACATCATCGCATGTGCCTTGCGCAGTTGCAGGACCTTGCCGGTGATGATGATGTTTTGGGTGGTTGCCCCCCAATGAACATATCCCCCCGCATCGCCATCGCATTTTGCCGCAAGGGCACGAACAATGGTCATGATCGGGGACATGCTTTGTTCGATATCGCGTTCAAGTGCCGCTAAATCAAAGCCATCAATTGCAAGATGACGGCGGATTTCGTCGCTTGCAGCAACGGGGATCATGCCCAGATCCCCCTGTGCCTGTGCCAATGCCCCCTCGACGTTAAGCCAGGACTGCCAAGTTGCCGTTTTGGTAAACAGGTCAATGGTGGTGGCAGGCAGTTTTTTATCGGTCATGTCAATTTGCTCGTATTTGGTGGCGTCAGATAAGGGCAACGGGGCATTGGCACGTATGGTTCAGGTCATGCGGCCGTCAGGAACAGCACATTATAGGTGAACAGCACGATCAATGCGCCGATCAACGGAATGGCGGTTCGTTTGACGATATCAATCGGTGAACATCCCGCAACCTCGGCAACGGCGATAATCACACCCGATACCGGTGACAGGGACCGGGCAATACCGGCGGTAAACTGCAATGGTAAAAGCAGCGATACCGCACCGGCGGTGCTGTTGGCGGTAATTTGCGGTGCCAGATTGGCAAAGGAAAAGAACGCCGCATTGCCAGAACCGGTCATCACCGCGGTAACGGCGACCAGAATACAGGCAACAAACATCATCCCGACAATGCCAAACCCGGCATTTTCCGCCGTTGTGATCATAAAGCTGATGGCGCCGATTGCCTTAAGGCCAGCGGCAAAGAATTCAGCACAGATGATCAGGGAAATGATGCCCGAAAACATGTTGCCCATGCCTTTGAAGAACACCATAAAGCCCTTGAAAACGGCGCGCATGTCATGACGACAGCGGATCATCTCAAGGAACAGACCAAGCAGCGCACCGATAACCATCGCCGTGACAACGCCGATTTCAATGTGATCGATGAACAGTTTTGAAAAGATCAGAATAAGGGTCAGGGGAAGGATCGGCAGCAGGGCATAAAACCCCGGTGCAGTTCTTGTTTCCCCGTCACTGTCGGGATCGCCCATACCTGTGTCGATGCTGCTTGCCAGAACTGTGTGACCATCACGTGCGTCAAAATATTTGGCACTGAAATAAGTCAGAATACAGATCGTCGGAATGATGAAAGCCGCAAGCGGGATCTGATATTGGGCAAAAAACAGCGCCACATCAATATTGGCAGTGCTGGCCGCAAGGTTGGCCGTTCCCGATGCCGGGCCAAGGTCAAGGACCGATGTTGTGCCGATCATGGCCGCCGCAGCGGCCTTGCTGACACCAAGGCGCACCAGCATTGGATAAAGGGTAACCAGAAGCAGCATGGCAAGGCCAGCCGCACTGGGGATAAAGATATTAAGCGCCTGTCCGACCGCATATCCCAGAGCCAGCACAACATAAGGCGCACCGACAAAGGCAAGTGGCCGGGTGCAGATATTCACCATCGCATTGGTGGCGCCGATATGGTCCATATATTTGGCAAAACCACCGGCAGCCATGATGATCAGGCCCAGTCCCGCCAGACGATAGGACATGATGCCGTGAATATGTTCAAAGATGTCAAACCCGATCCAGCCGGTCGGATCGGATTTGCGAAAGACAACATCCTGCGACGGGAAAAAGATGGCCGTGGCAACAAACAGTGCCAGACCCGCCAAAAGCAGAACGGTATGTGGTTGGTATTTTTTGACAATTAGGGTAGCCGCAATCGCCGTAACGGCGATTGCAATCAAAAATTCGATCATTATTTCCTCCCAGACGTTTCCGCGGCCACGATATGGGCGGGGGAAGTCCGGTGTATATTGCTATAACGCGATAAACTGATCGCATTTTTGCATCATCGTAAACATGAAAAAGGCGGGCTGAAAATCAGCCCGCCCCAAAATTATCAAATGGTTTGCCTGATCAGGCCGCTCGGATATCGGCCAGGAATTTGTTGATCTGGTCCAACAGAACATGTGACTTGTCGCTAAGACTTTCAGCCGCATCCCGGACTTCACCCGAAGCCCCGCGTTCGTCTTCGGCCGAATGACGCAGGCCGTTGACATTGCGCGACACTTCTTTGGTGCCGGTCGCGGCCTCGGCGACGTTGCGCGCAATTTCACCGGTTGCGGCGTCCTGTTCGCTGACGGCAGCAGCAATGCCACCGGAGACTTCGTTAAGTTCGTTCATGCGCCCCGAAAGATGTTCGATTGCGCCAAGCGCATTCTGGGTCGATGACTGGATATCGTTGATCTGAGTGGCGATTTCCTCGGTCGCGCGTGTGGTCTGATTGGCAAGGTTTTTGACCTCTGCGGCAACCACGGCAAAGCCTTTGCCAGCTTCGCCCGCCCGGGCGGCTTCGATGGTGGCGTTAAGCGCCAGAAGATTGGTCTGTTCGGCAATCGACTGGATTAGTTCAACGACTTCGCCAATTTTCTCTGATGCACTGCCAAGGGCGGCAAAGATCGTGCTGGCTTCATCGGCTTCTTCGGCACCTGATTGGGCAATCTGCGAACTGCGATTAACCTGAAGGGTGATTTCGTCAATTGCCGCTGCCAGTTGTTCCGCGGCCGAGGCAACGGTATCGACATTGGTTGCGGCTTCTTCGGTGGCGGCGGCAACGGCGGTGGCCTGATCGGTGGTGGCGGCCGATTGATCCATCATATGGCTGGCCGTACCGCGCAATTGGGTAACCGCGGCATTGACGACGGTCAGATTGCCGGTCACTTCGGCTTCGAAACGTTGGATCATGGCATCGATATTCTTTGCCCGATCAAGCTGTGCCTGGCGGTTTTCATGCTGTTCCTGTGCCAGTTTATCGGCCTGAATGCGGTTGGCGCGAAAAATCACCAAGGCCCGTTGTAAATCACCAACTTCATCACGGCGGTCCGAATTTTCGATCTCGATGGCGGTATTGCCATCGGCCAGATGATTGATCGCCGTCGTAATCGATTTCAACGGGCGCGATGTTGAACGTTCAATCATGATACCAAGCGCCGCGATGATCGCCAGCATGGCAAGGGCGACGATGATATTGGTGATGGCACGTTGCCAGAACAGAGTATCGACATCATCAATGTAGATGCCTGTTGCAACGATCCAACCAAACGGGCCGATTTTGGCATAGGAAAGCTTGGGAAATACGCCGTTTTCGCCCGGTTTGTTCCACATGTAGTGAACATAGGCGCCATCGCGTTGACCGGCGGCCTTGGCCAATTCAACAAACAGGGAAACTCCGTTTGGATCCTTGATGTCGCGGCCGGTTGTGCCATTCAGTTTTGGTTGAATCGGATGCGAAACAATCGTTGTATCGGGCTTGATGACAAAGACATAGTTATCCCCGCCATATCGCTGATCATTCAAACTGGCAAGTGCCTGTGCCCGGGCGTCGTCATCGGAAAGCTCGCCGCTTTGGCTTCGTTTCTGATAATGGCTCAGGGTCGAATTGGCCATTTCGACAACATTGCGAAGAGTATTCCTGCGATCATCAAGCATGGTCGCGCGCAGGTTGATCAGGTCAACAGTTGAAATGATCGTAAGGGCAAGAGCAATAAGGACGAGAACAAGGCGCAGTTTTGTCGAAATTGAAAGATTGGACAAACTCATTTTCTTTTCCGAATAAGCAGTTAATGGCGGTGGCGAATTGTTCTTATCATGCATGGCTGAGGGCAGGATGAACAATGAATTTTGCGGTTCTGGTTTTAGGGTTTTTACCGTTCAAAACCTTGCGATATATCAAAATCAACCAAAAGTTGTTTGTTCGGCATGAGGTGGCTTTATGATCTTGTCCCCAAATGGTTGTCCCATCTTGGAACAAGCACGAAAAAGGCAGGCTGAATTTCAGCCCGCCTTTTGTTTAGGTATGATCGCCCCGGATCAGTGGTGATCAAAGTTGAAAAGTGCTGCCAGCCGGGATACGGCGTCCCCAATAGGATATTTCCTGGTCGCGCGTCAGGCCAAAACGTTCAAGCGCTTTCCAGGACGCGGCGTTTGTCGCATCGGCATAGCCGATGATCGGGACATTCCAGCGATCAGCAACATATTGCGCCAGATGCTGTGACATCAAATCCGAAGCACCGCTTCCCCAATGTTTGCGCAGGCTTGCATATTTGGGCGACAGTACTTCTTTACCCAGAAAGCTGCAAAACATGGTGCTTGCAACTTCATCACCGAGTTTCGTGATCAAGATATCATTTGCATCTTTGTCATAATGGCTGCGGATGTGTTCTGCCGTTGTCTTTGTGACCGACGCCCAATTTAAAAAAGCCCGGTTGAGGAGATCGGCGAGTGTTTCAAAAATGTCCGGATGGGCGGCGACGTAGGCATCATCAATAATTAGTGTTTCATAGCCCCTTTTGCGGGCTCGTTCGGCATAGGGAAACTCACCTGGTCTTGGTGGTCCGGGGGCGCGGACGTATCGATAATTGCCGACTATTCTTTCAAATCCGATAGCTTCGAGGTCTTTTCCAATCAGAGGCGCTTCTTCATCTTCGAATATTTTATAGATCGTGTCCTGCTCTGCGGTGTGGCCTTTTTCATCAGACAAGATTTTGCATATTATGTTTGTCAGATCCTGGGGGGCTTTTTCCCGCGTATCGGCAGAGATCATGACAACTATGCTGCGATCGCGATGGGGGCTTCGGGTAAGCGAGATCGCGGCAGTGATTTGGCCAGCACGATCTTCATAGAAAAACTCTGTTCCTTGACGGAGCAGTGCTGCGGGCAGGTCGATTGTGTTGTAGTAGCTGCGCAGTTCTTCTGAAGCAATTTCCATGCGGAATGCGGCAAAGCGTTCAACATTTTCTGGTGTGACCGGTATCAGATCCATGCGCGCCAAAACTTTTCTTGCAGAAGATTTATACTTTAAGCTTTATCTATCAGGGCGTTAATCGGCGCAAAGGTCAAGGGGAACAAATGGAAGTCGATCCGTTTTGGACAACGATTGCCATCAAGGCAGCCACCATTGATGAGAGATTATCGGGAAAATACGCCCCGGTAATGACCGATGTTCCCAATGCTTCCGATCATGTAGGGCCATCGAATGATCAGGTTCAGGAGAATTTGAAAAACTGGTGTGATTACGCCACAAATGGGGATCGGGACCTTTTTGCTAGACGGTTGGCTCGCGATGGTCTGAACGAAGACGATGTGGCCCCGTTTATGGGTGATCTATGTCTGGCTGATGGTGAAGAACTGCCTGAATGGGTGGTGACTGCACGCTGGATATTTGAACGTATCGTTGCGGGTGATAACGCCAAGGCCGAAACCTGCCCGCCCGATATCAGCCAAAAAGTCCCCTTTGCCGATTTTTTCTGGCCTGTTGTGGTGGGGGCGCGTCATCGGACAAAGCGCGATACTTCAAGAAATTTACGGCCAGATGCCCAATCTGACCTTGATCGTATTCTGATTCTGCGCATGGCACAGGTTTATGAACTGACGCTGTTTGAAAGTTTCACCAGCTATCGGCAGGCGGTTGGTGTGTTGGGCACAGAGATTACAGGCAGTGCGCATTACGAAGCCTTTAAAAGTGCATTGCGCAATGGGCCTTTTGCCAATCTGATTGCGGCTCGCCCGGTGATGATCCGGCTTTTGGCGGTGATTGTTGATCAGTGGATTGCAACCAGCAGCGCGTTTGTAAACCGTCTTGAAGCCGATATTGCCGGACTTGTTCGGGAATTTCCTGAATTGTCGGACGGTGGGAAAGTTCAGGCGATTACCGGCGGCATATCCGACCCCCATAATCATGGCAAGATGGTCTTAATCCTGCGGTTTGAGAACGGGGAAAAGATCGTTTACAAGCCCCGCCCGATCACGGCAGAGGCCGCTTGGCGGGGGCTTTCGGACTGGTTTGATCAAGCTTCGGACGATATTCGCCTTGGCGCGGCAAAGGTCTGGCCGCGTGGTGATTACGGCTGGATGCGGTTTGTGAAACAGCAAACCAGCCTGTCATACGATCAGGCGCCGGGCTTTTATCGGGCGGCGGGGCAGTTGCTTGCGATCATGTACTGTCTGAAAGGCAGCGACATGCATCACGAAAACATTCTGCTGGCGGATGGCCGCCCGGTAGTGATTGATCTGGAAACTCTTTTCCAACCGGAATTGCGTCTTCTTCACGGCGCTGCGACGGCCTTGCACGCGCAAGAGTTGGCACAGCATCAGCTTGACGGTGGGGTGTTTGCCGTGGGGCTTCTACCACGGTCCAAACAGGAAGGCGGCTTTTGGATCGATGACGGTGGGCTTGCCTGCGCGAAACCACAAACGGTGCGGGTGCCCAAATTTCGGTCACTCAATCACGATGACATGGTCCGTGAATGGGTTGAAGAAGAAAAATTGCTGTCGGGATTGCCGATCACGATTGCCGGTGAACCTGCTGATATTGCGCTTTATGCGGATGACGTTCTTGCCGGTTTCTCTGATACGATCCGGTTTCTTGATGCCAACAAGGCGGCGTATCTGGCCAAAGGTGGGCCGGTGGACGGGTTTTCTGATGTGTCTATTCGGCATGTCTTGCGTCCGACGGCTTATTATCAAGAACTCGAACGTGCCGCATATATTCCGCAAAATCAGGAAAACGGTTTTGTCTGGAGCCTGAATTTTGAACGCCTGTGCCGACGCTCGCGGTGGGATCTGGAAACCTATTCGGGATGGGTTGTGCATCGTGCAGAACGCACAGCGATGACGCGCCTTGATGTGCCCCTGTTTGTTGGCAAGGCCGATCAGGACGGGGTTTGGGCGGATGGCCTTCTTTTGACGGCTGACCTGACAAAACCGGCTGTTTTGCCAACCATTGCGGACCGGATTGAAAACCTGTCGCAAAGGCTTGCGCAGGATCTGTCGATCATCCGCCAAGCGATACTTGCCAATGTCCCGGCAGATTTGCCACCCCGACGTCCGTGGCCGGATCTTGTTGTGCCAGATGATTTGCCAAAAAGGGTCAGACAAGCCGCCCTTGCTATCGCAACCGACCTTGCGGATCAGGCGATTATATCCGGCGATAGTGCGACATGGCTGATCGCGGATGTGGCCGGGCATGGTAAAGGGCTTGAAGTATCCGTAATGGGGGATGGGCTGTATGGCGGCACTGCCGGGGTCGCGTTGTTTTTTGCGAGCTGTCATGCGGTTGATGGGGCATCAAGATGGCGTGACATGTCTTTTGCGGCCCTTGCCGCCCCGCGTCATGCCGCACGGGAAGGCGGGGGTGATGCATTGCGGACCATTGGTGGCTTTGATGGTCTTGGTGGTTTTGTTTATGTCCTGACACGATGTGCGAAGCTGCTTGATGCGCCGGAACTTCTGGATGAAGCGGTGTCGGTGTCGGCGTATATTGATGGCAACGCGATTGCGTCTGACGGGACGCTTGATGTGATTAGCGGTGTTGCCGGTGCCATTTTGGCACTTCTTGCTCTTTATGATGCGACGGGCAATCAGGCAGTACTGGACCGGGCCATTCAGTGTGGTCGTCATCTTCCGGATGATCCGGCCAATTGGAAAGCTGAAAATATGCCAGCCCTGGCCGGGATGTCACACGGTGCTGCCGGTACGATTTGCGCCCTTTTTAAATTATATCATGCCAGTGGTGAAAAGGCCTTTCTTGTCGCGGCGCAAAAGGGTCTGGATTTTGAGCGTGGTCTGTTTGATCCCGCGATGAATGGATGGCCGGATTTGCGATCCGGGGCGGCCAATCCTGATCCGATTCAGTGGTGTCACGGTGCTGCTGGTGTTGGTTTGGCACGGATGGCAACACTTCATATTTTTGATAATGCGTCTGTTCGGGCCGAGATTGAGATAGCCATCGCATCTGTCATGTCTGTTCCTGATGGCGGGCGAGACAATATTTGTTGTGGACATGCCGGGCGATTGTCGATGTTGGCATATGCGAGGCGTTTGGGGCTTGGTCCCAAAAATCTTGATAATGTTCTGTTGTCACGTATCGCGGCATGGTTGCGGCGCGTCGAGGCTTCTGTTGGCCCGAATGCATCCGACAGGGCTGTGGGGTTGATAGCAAGGGACAAGACGCTTCAAACCGGTCTGATGCAGGGGCTGGCCGGAATTGGTCAAGTTCTTCTTGAAATCGCAGCCCCGGATCAAGTGCCCCCAGTATTAATGCTTGAATAGCCAAGTGCGGGTTGGAATACGATCTGTATTTGTTGACAGCATGATGAAGTTAATGTTCATTCAAAGAGTAATTTTTTACCATATTTCAAGGATATAGACATGGAACAGATGCAAGACACGACACAGGGTTTGATGGATGCATGGATGGCCAGCGGCGGGACTGTGATGGCGTCGAACGTCGTAAAAACCATGAATGATCCTGCGCTGAGTGCGGCCGCTGTTACGGCGAATACAGGTGGTCAGTGCAGTGTTGAGGTGGAATCAATTGATCCTGCGCTGAGTGCGGCTGCTGTGTCGACCGGCCATGCAGGTTTTCCGTGTCGGGCTCCGATGTAGAAAACGGTTCTTTCCGTTAGCTGCGTGAAGACAAGGCAGGCCGATACGGCCTGCCTTTGTTTTTGGCGGGCTATAGAGTGCGATCAGAAATCCAATCGTGAACCTGTCGGGAATGTGCGCTGCCAACTGAAATGTTCCTGAACCGGATATAGTCCAAAACGTTCCATCGCGCGACGGGATGCCGCGTTGCTTTTATCGGCATATGCAATGATGGGGAAGTTCCAGCGTTTGGCAACTTCTTGGATCAGATGTTTGCAAACCAGATCAGTAGCCCCGGTTCCCCAGTGTTTGCGCAGGCATTCCAATTCGGTTACCAGAACTTCCTGATCAAATTTTAGAAAATGTGTGCTGGCGACAAGATCATCCCTCAGCATGCAGATAACAAAACCACTATCAGATTGATGGTAGTATTTTTCCCGTTCCTCAGCGGTTATTTTCGGCATATTGGGGCGTCCGGAAAAAGCCCGCTCATAGACATCCGTTATGCGGGCAAAGATGTCGGGATATTGCGCAATCAGATCATCATCAAGCACCATCGCACGATAGCCAAGCTTTTCTCCCTTGGGGGCATGGGGGAACTCGCCAGCGCGTGACGGGCCTGGATCGCGGATATATTTGATGTTTTCTGAGACCTGTGAAAATCCCATTGCCATCATATCCGCTTCGATGAAGGAAAGCCCGCTTGATGGATAAAGGTGGTAGCGGACTTCTTGGTCAACACCTGACAGGTTTTCAGTTTTAAGCAATTGTATGACAAGGTCGGTCAGATGCTGTGCATCGCGCATTTGCGGATCAATCAATATGTGAACCGATATGCAATCGTCATCACCTACACGTTTGAAGACCGCTGTCGCGATTATGACATCATCTTCAAGCAGGAAATGATGGACCGGGTTGGCAAGAATGATGGACGCCTGATCTGTTCTGGAAAGGTAGCTGGCCGTACTGGCATCGACGATGGAAACTCGAAATGCCAAGTAGTCTGCAATGTTTTCTTTTGTTACTGGAAGGAGGGTTAAAGTCACAAATATTTCCTTTGGGCCTATCGGTAAAATGATGTTCCATCACATGGCATACTGATCATGATATCGACTGCCAAACAATTGTTTTGAAAGTTTGTTTGTCTATAATCAAGATATATTGACTTCGGTATTCAGTTATCGTTCAATCACTACGCAAATATATTCAAGGGTAATTTTAGGATAATGAGCATGGAACGAATGGAAAGCACAACGCATGACCAGATGGCCACGTGGTTGGCTTCTGGCGGTGCTGCTTCAGTCGAATCTGTGATTGCAATGCAGGATCAGGACATGGAATTGCAGGCCGCAATGCTGACGCGCTCACCGCAGACCTGCTACAGCATTGATCGTGAAGACACAGGCCTTTCGGCTGCTGCGGCGACCCATAGTATCGAATGTCGTATTCATTTGTAAGATACGGGCATGTCTGTGCAGTTCTCTGAACTGCTGCTTTGATATGTTTTAGTTATCAGAAAGAGGCGGGCTGAAATTCAGCCTGCCTCTTTCATGATTGGCTGGAACAGCGATAAAAGTGCCGACAACTGAGATATGGCATTCTCAGGTATGTATCTTGGTGGTGAGAGGTCTTTTTTCTTATTCTCGTGACGACCGATGTGCTGATTGATCAATACTCGTACGGCGAACCATCCATATTTTCCATCAGCACCTCGCGTTTACCAACATGGTTGGCACCAGATACGACGCCGTTTTCTTCCATCTGTTCGATGATGCGCGCGGCACGGTTATATCCGATCGACAATTTGCGTTGGATAAAGCTGGTGGATGCCTTCTTTTCGCGCAGGACAATGCCAATCGCCTGATTATACAGATCATCATCCGATCCATTGCCGCCTGATCCGGCATTGCCGCCGCCGGTAAAGGCCGCCAGCGGGTCTTCGTCGGGTTCTTCGGTTACAGTTTCAAGATAGGCCGGATTGCCTTGATCGCGCAGATGTTTGACGATGCTTTCGACTTCTTCATCGGATACGAACGGGCCATGGACACGTTGCAAACGGCCACCCTGACCCATGTAAAGCATATCCCCCTGACCCAAAAGCTGTTCGGCGCCCATTTCACCAAGGATGGTGCGCGAGTCAATTTTTGATGTCACGGAATAGGAAATACGGGTCGGGAAGTTGGCCTTGATCGTGCCGGTGATCACGTCAACCGACGGGCGCTGTGTCGCCATGATCAGGTGCAGGCCGGCGGCACGGGCCATCTGTGCCAGACGCTGGATCGATGCTTCGACATCCTTGCCCGCCACCAGCATCAAATCGGCCATTTCATCGACAATGACGACGATAAACGGCAATGGCTCCATCGGCAGTTCCTGATCTTCAAAGATCGGTTTGCCGGTTTCCGGGTCAAAGCCGGTCTGAACGCGGCGCGTTAGTTGTTCGCCCTTGGCGGCGGCTTCCTTGATGCGTTTGTTATAGCCCGCAATGTTCCGTACGCCGACCTGACTCATGGCGCGATAACGGTCTTCCATTTCGCGCACGGCCCATTTAAGGGCAACAACCGCTTTGTGCGGGTCGGTGACGACCGGGGTCAGAAGATGGGGAATACCATCATAGATCGATAGTTCCAGCATCTTTGGATCGATCATGATGAACCGGCATTCTTCGGGTTTCAGACGATACAGCAATGACAGGATCATTGCGTTCACACCAACCGATTTACCCGAACCGGTCGTCCCGGCAATCAGCAAATGCGGCATTTTCGACAAATCGGCAATTACCGGCGTACCGCCGATATCCTTGCCAAGGCTCATATTTAGTTTGCCGGTGTTTTTTTCGAAATCGCTTGAGGCGAGAATTTCATGCAGATGCACGGTTTCGCGCCGTGAATTTGGCAATTCGATGCCGATCACGTTGCGACCGGGGACCACGGCCACACGGGCGGCGATTGCACTCATGGATCGGGCAATGTCATCGGCCAGACCAATGACGCGTGATGATTTAACGCCTGCTGCGGGTTCCAGTTCATAAAGGGTGACCACCGGACCGGGGCGAACCTGAACAATCTCGCCCTTGACGCCAAAGTCCTGCAGAACGGTTTCAAGCAATCGGGCATTTTGCGCCAGTGCTTCCTGATCGATCTGAGAGGCATCTGCGGGATCGGGTTCATGCAAAAGATCAAGCGGCGGATATCGGTAATCATCAGACCCAAGATCAAATGATGACTGGCGTTGCGCGGTGGCCTTGTCGCTGGGTTGCAGTTTGGCGGCAGGGGCGGCAACGATGTGGATGGGCGGCGCATGGGCGGCATCGTCGTAATCGTCGTCGATATCATCATCGGGATCGTTATTTGATGATCCCGATTGCAACCGGGTGCTGATCGCAGCAGCAAGGCCGGTCTTGGCCTTGTCCATTGACGGTTCCTGACGTGTGCGCGGATTGTGCGCGGCGGTGCGTTCAGCCCCGCGGTCACTCATCTGGCCACCACGGCGTTCGTCAATTGTATTGCCCGGAATGGCGCGGCGGATGCCCGAAATGATGCCGCTTGCGATCCGCAACAAGATCGATCCGACCTTTTGCCATTCCGACAGGTGATAGGCCATGCAGAACATGGTCAAAAACAACCCCAGCACCATCGCCAGCAAGGCAATCAGCGGACGTGCCCCCGGTACGCCAATCATTGCGAAGCCGGATTGAAGTTTCGATAGCAGTAAATCACCGGCAAAGCCGCCAAACCCAACGGTCAGCGGCCAATGCATGCCGGGTGAAATGGCGGCGGCGGATGTGGCAACCAATAACAGCGCCAGCGGCAAAACCAAAAAACGTGCCCACATCCAGCTAAACGGTTTAACGGCAATCAACCGCAATCCCCAGCCAAGGATCAGAACGGTTAAAAGGGCGGATGCCAGACCAAGTGTGCGCAACAACAGATCGGCGGTATAGGCGCCAAATGTACCCAGCGGATTGAAAATCACATCGCGGTCTGCCGCGTGATTAAACGATGGGTCGCCCGGATGGAACCCGATCAACATCATGAAAAGTGTGATTGCCATCGTCACCAGCGCCAGCCCGCAGATTTGCAATCCGCTACGTTTAAGCAGATTGACAAGACTGCCCGGCATGAAGGCGGTGCTGCGTGCTAGAATGTTGGACTGGCTGCTCATCAGGTTATCCGTTGTCGTTTTCGCAGTGGTTGGTCGGCGGTATTTAGTTTTGGGCCGTGTGAATCGGTTCGGTCATTATGGCTTAGCTTTCCAGCGCATCGGCAATTCGTGTCAGGCCGTCACGCGTGGTTTCAAGATCATGGACAAGGGCAATGCGGATAAACCGTTTGCCGGGATTATCGCCATTTTTATCGGTGATTGATAAATAGCTGCCCGGAATGACTTTGACTCCGGCCTTGGTCCAGATTTTGCGGGTTGCGGCCTCGTCATCGCCGACATCAAGCCACAGGAAAAATCCGCCAGCCGGGCGATAGAACCCGAACCGGTTACCAAATATTTCCTGCGCGATATCGATTTTGGCGCGATATAGCTCGCGATTGTCCGATGCATGCGCATCATCGGCCCAAAGTTCGGCCGATGCGGCCATGATCGGCATCGGGATTGTAGCCGAACAATAACTGCGCAGTGCATTGAACCGTTTGATAATCTTGGCATCGCCCGCCACAAAACCGGATCGAAGGCCCGGCGCGCTGGATCGTTTCGAAAGACTGTGGAAAACCAAAACATTGTCCATCTTGCCACCTTGGGTGGCACAGATTTCAAGCGCACCGGTCGGGGCTTCACGGTCATAGATATCGGCGTAACATTCATCCATCGCCAGCACGAAGTCATATTGCCGGGCCAGACCGATGATGCGTTCCAGATAGGCAGGTGATGCAACCGATCCTTGCGGATTGGCAGGCGAACACAGGAAAAACAGACGGCAATCCTTAAGCGTTTCGATATCGATTTGATCAAGGTCGGGCAAAAACCCGTTTTCTGGTCCGGCGGCCAAGGGCACCATTTCTGCATCGTTGAGAACAGCAGCCCCGCAATAGACCTGATAGAACGGATTGGGCAGAAGCACCTTGGGTTTCGGACCGGGCTGATCCTGGGGGATGACGCAGGTCGCAATCAGATAAAGCGCTTCGCGCGTGCCTGCGACGGGCAGGATATGGTCATCGCGATCAATCATGCCGTCCGGCAGATTATAGCGGCGATCAAGCCATCCCTTGATGGCGTCGCGCAATTCCGGGGTGCCGGCACCCGGCGGGTATTTGTGCCAAAGACTGGCATATTTCACCATTGCTTTGGTGATCATCGCGGGCGGTTCGTGCTGCGGCTCGCCAATCGACATCACCAGCGGCGTCTGGCCGGGTTCAAGCCCGTCCAACAGGGCGGCAAGCCGTGGAAACGGATAGGCGGGCAATTGATCAAGGCGCTGGTTAAACATCGGGTTCGGTATTCCGGTCATGAAGGGATCCGTTGCAGATCAACATCTGTCAAAATGCAGGGTTCCGTAAAATATGGGCAATCTTCCCTGACTCTACCCCTAGTCCAAAAATACAAAGAAACATTTAAGGGGGATGGCAAAGACGGTATTTCTGGCATGAAAAAAAGCCCGGAAAGATGCGCTTTCCGGGCTTTTAGCCGTAAATTTTGGCAAAGGATTGGCAATTGCGCATAAAGACCGTGCAAAGATCAGCTGGCGCGAAGATCATCCTCGGGATAGGCACCGATCTTGTGGATCGAGATATCAGCCCCGTCAAATTCGTCTTCTTCGGTCATCCGCAGGCCAATTGTGCGTTTGATTGTGCCATAGACAACAAATCCGGCGATGGCAGCAAAGACCGCCCCGGTTACCGACCCGAAAAGTTGGGCGCCAAATGAAACGCCGCCCATGCCGCCAAGGGCTTCAAGGCCAAAGACACCACAGGCAATCCCGCCCATCAGGCCGCACATGCCATGCAATGGCCAAACGCCCAGAACGTCGTCGATCTTCCATTTCGCCTGACACTTGTTAAAGCCCCAGACAAATAAAACCCCGGCAAACCCGCCCGTGATCAACGCGCCAATCGGGTGCATTACATCCGACCCGGCGCAAACAGCGACCAGACCGGCAAGTGCACCGTTATGGACAAAGCCCGGATCGTTGCGACCGGCAATCAGGGCGGTCAGGATGCCGCCAACCATCGCCATCAGTGAATTGACTGCGACAAGGCCGGTAATACCATTAACAGATTGGGCGGACATGACGTTGAACCCGAACCAACCAACACACAGAACCCACGACCCCAGCGCCAGAAACGGAATGTTGGATGGCGGGATACCGATTAACCCGCCGGTTTTGGTATAGCGCCCACGCCGTACGCCAAGCGACACAACCGCGCCAAGCGCGATCCAGCCACCAATCGCATGAACAACGATTGACCCGGCAAAGTCGTGGAAAGCCACACCAAATATGCCTTCGATCATGTCCTGGAAGCCGAAATTATTGTTCCAGACCATGCCTTCGAACAGGGGATAGAAAATGCCCACCAGAACGGCGGTGGCGATCAGTTGCGGATAGAAACGTGCCCGTTCGGCAATGCCACCGGAAATGATCGCCGGGATGGCGGCGGCAAAAGTCAGCAGGAAGAAGAATTTGACCAGATCATAGCCGCTGGATGCGAACAGATGGTTGCCGTCAACCATGGCTGATCCACTTAGAACAGCAGCATTGCTAAAGAAATCAACGCCATAGGCAACACCATAGCCGATGAAAAAATAGGCAATGGTTGAAACAGCGAAGTCGACGATGATTTTAACCAGGGCGTTGACCTGGTTCTTCTTGCGCACGGTTCCGACTTCTAAAAAGGCAAAGCCGGCATGCATTGCGAGCACCATAATGGCGCCCATCAGGACGAAAAATACGTCCGAGGCGGTTTGGAATGCCTCCATTGGGCGACCCCTGTTTGTTGAATGCGTTTCCTCACGGCCTGATCTGCGGGGCGCAGCCAGGTTCTTGTTCGAGGCCTTCAACATCAATTTCTGTGCCAACCGACACGTATGATTGATTAGGGCTATGGAAACCGGGGCTTTGATCGGAAGGACGCGATCCTGATCGTCTGGGGGATTTTGGGCCCGGAAATGCGGTTTGCCCGCCTTGTGATCATGTTGCTGCCTAAAAAGGCAGCATGGGTCATCACAAAAAAAGGCCCGCCAATGGAAAATTCCGGGGCGGGCCTAATTGATCTGAAAGGCGGGATGCCGTGCGAACACGGCATCCGTCAGAAATCTTAAAGGAAACCCTGGCGCTTAGAAGCGCTGGGAACCTTTGCCGAATTCCGGATAGGCTTCAAGGCCAAGCTCGGCAGCATCGCTGCCCATTGCTTCGTCTTCTTCGCTAAGCCGGATACCGACAGTGAATTTCAGGATCAGCCAAACGATTGCCGAAGCAACGATGGTGAAGGCGCCCATGGCAACCACACCGGTAAGCTGAACACCAAACGATGCACCGTCATTGGTGAACGGAACAGCAAGCGTGCCCCAGATACCGCAAACAAGGTGAACCGAAACAGCACCGACAACGTCGTCGATTTTCAGTTTGTCGAGCAGCGGAACCGCAACAACAACCAGAATACCGCCGATGGCGCCAATGATGATGGCCGAACCAATGGTCGGGGTGTCCGGACCGGCAGTGATCGAGACCAGACCAGCCAGTGCACCGTTAAGTGCCATGGTAAGGTCGACCTTTTTGTAAAGGAGTTGGGTCAGGATCGCGGCGGCAACAACACCACCAGCAGCCGCCATCGTGGTGTTGCCATAGATATTGGCAATCGCGATAACATCGGCACCGGTACCCATCGCAAGCTGCGAGCCACCGTTAAAGCCGAACCAGCCAAGCCACAGGATAAAGGTACCAAGCGTTGCAAGCGGAAGGTTCGAGCCCGGCATCGGGTGAACCGAACCATCTGCACCGTATTTGCCTTTACGTGCGCCAAGGATGATGGCACCGGTCAAAGCAGCCCAGCCACCGACCGAGTGAACAATGGTCGAGCCTGCAAAATCAGAGAAGCCCATTTCCGACAGCCAGCCGCCGCCCCATGTCCATGCACCGGTAATCGGGTACAGAACGCCGGTCAGAACGACGACAAAGATCATGAACGGCCACAGTTTAATACGCTCGGCAACTGTACCCGATACGATCGATGCTGCGGTCGCAACGAACACCATCTGGAAGAACCAGTCGGAAGTAGCGGAATAACCGCCCGAGAAATCGCCACCGAGTGCCGCAGCGTCATCAGCACTCCACAGGCTGATCGAACCGATCCAGCCGGAGACATCCATATACATCAGGTTGTAACCGATCAGGTAATACATGATACCTGCAACGGCAAAGAGTGCGATGTTCTTGAACAGGATGGTTGATACGTTTTTGGTACGAACCAGACCGGATTCCAGCATCGCAAAGCCAGCAGCCATCCACATCACCAATGCGCCACTAAACAGGAAGCTAAAGGTGTTGAAGATATATTGGACTTCGGCTGAAACGCCCGCGTCCTGAGCAAAGGCTGGTGACGAGATTGCCACCGCAGCGACGCCGACAAGTGCGGCAAGGCCGGTTTTCTTCATCGGAATATTCATAATGTCTCCCCTTGTCTCTGGACTTACAGGGCGTCGTCGCCGGTCTCACCCGTGCGGATACGTACCGCCTGGCTCACATCAAGAACGAAAATCTTTCCATCCCCGATTTTCCCGGTCTGAGCAGTTTTGGTAATGGCTTCGACAACCTGATCAACCAGATTATCCGTGATCGCGACTTCCAGCTTCACTTTCGGCAGGAAGCTGACCATGTATTCAGCGCCACGATAAATTTCAGTCTGACCCTTTTGGCGGCCAAAACCTTTTACTTCAGTTACCGTCAGGCCCTGAACGCCAAGCGCACTAAGCGCCTCACGAACTTCATCGAGCTTGAACGGCTTAATGACAGCAGTAACGAGTTTCATAATATTGCGACCTCCCGGCATATCCGTTGAGTACCGATGTGGTAATCACGATTTCGCAGTCATGATCTGTAAACCAAGAATCGTGCCAGATTCGAAATTCATCTTTTAATGAATTGAAATTGTTGAATTTATGCTCAAAATTTCGATAAATATGCCTCTGTGCCTGAAACGATTCAGAGCATAAAATGTGCATAGATTTTGGTGCTGTTTAATATTTATGCATAATTTTTAATCAACCGGGGTGATCTTGAAAATCTGTTGTACGTCAAGGCAGTGTCTTGCACGTATGGTTATTCCTTGTGCCCGGGTTGATGAATTTCCGGCGGGATGCCGCCATTTCGGATGATTTATCGCGGGTCCGGGGGGCAAATTGTTGCTCTGGCTTGTGGCGGGGATCGTGGCAGGTTAAACCAGATGCATCTTTCGACCGGTTTGTTGCGTAAAACCTGTTGGAAAAGGGATAGACCGGTGCAGGCAATGTCTGGCCGGGGCAGAAAGCAGAGGTACGGTGTGATGGGTTCTTTGGAAGAAATCCAGACTGATGTCATTATTCTTGGCGGCGGGCTTAACGGGGCGGCCATGGCGCTGGCGCTGGCGCATGGGGGGCTTCGGTCCGTTGTGATCGATTATGCTGATCCCAAAACCATCCTTAGTGCCAATTATGATGGACGTACCTGTGCAATTGCGGCTGCCTCGCGGTCGGTTCTGGATGTGATCGGCGCGTGGAAATATATGGCGGACGAGGCCGAACCAATTCTTGATATCCATATTGCTGATGGGGCCAGCCCGTTTTTCCTGCATTACGATCATCAGGAAGTCGGGGACGAGCCGTTGGGTTATATTGCCGAAAACCTGATCACGCGCGGGGCTTTGTATCGCGCGATTGCCGAAACCGACCTGATTGATATGATCGCACCGGCCCGTGTTGAAACCATTGCACGCGACCAGGGCGCGATGACCATCGTGCTGGCCGATGGCCAGGTTATTCGGGCCCCGCTTGCCATCGGGGCCGAAGGTCGCAATTCAATGCTGCGCAAATGGGCCGGGATCAAGACCTATGACTGGAGCTATAAACAAAGTGCGGTGGTTTGCACCGTCAAGCACAAGGTGCCCCATAACGGTTTGGCCGTGGAACATTTCCTGCCAGCCGGGCCGTTTGCCATTTTGCCGATGACCGGTGATCGCTGTTCGATTGTCTGGACCGAAGGCACCGACCTTGCCAATTATCTGGTCAGTCTGGACGAGGAAACTTTTATCAATGAACTGCATCGTCGGTTTGATGGCTATCTGGGCGATCTTGAAGTTATCGGGCCGCGCTTTTGTTATCCGCTGGGGCTGCAACATGCCTATCAGTATACCGATGCCCGGATCGCCCTGATCGGGGATGCGGCGCATGGGATGCATCCGATTGCCGGTCAGGGTCTTAATATGGGGATCCGTGATGTTGCCGCCCTTGCTGAAATACTGGTTGAAGCACGCCGCCTTGGCCGCGATATCGGTGGTGCCGATGTGCTGGGCGAATATGAACAATGGCGCCGGTTTGATAATACAGTGATGCTGGCGGTGACCGATCTGACCAACCGGCTGTTTTCCAATAACGTTGCGCCGGTGCGTTGGGCACGCGATATCGGGCTTGCCGTGGTTCAGAAAATTCCTCCGCTCAAGAAAACCTTCATGTCCCATGCGATGGGCTATGCCGGGACTCTGCCGCGCCTGATGCAGGGAAAACCGCTTTAGGGGGCTTTTGAAGCGTCCTTGAAATGTTCGAATGAAAACCAAAAGGCGAAATTGAAATATTTCATATATCCTTTCAGTTTAGTTTTATAGGCGCAGATAAAAACAATTCAAAATTGTGTCGCTTTTCGTCAGCTTTTGTTGATTTGAGTCAAGTATTTCGCATTTGCGAAGGCGCATTTTCTCCCCGACGTATTTTTGAATGCAGGGGATGATTATGACATTTAGTCGGAAATTGATGACCACCGTGGCCAGCTGTGCCGTAGTCGGCACCATGATGATTGCTGGGGGCAGCGCACAGGCGCAGGATGCTGCTTTTAAAATAAAACAGGCAGGCGATTTTCTTATCCGTGGCCGTATTGTCGGTGTGGTTCCGGATGAAGACATCACCAGTAATACTTTGCCGGGCGAAGGCAAGGTTGATGATGATGTGATTCCGGAGGTGGATTTCTCTTACTTCATTACGGATAACATTGCGTTGGAGCTGATTGCTGGCACTTCTAAGCATGATGTCAAATGGAATACTGGTTCAAGTGAGGTCGACTTGGGTAGCGTTCGTTTGCTGCCGCCGACTCTGACCGCCCAGTATCACTTTATGCCAGATCAGCGCTTCAGTCCGTATGTTGGTGCAGGCATTAACTATACTTTCTTCTATGATGCTAAGTCTGGTGGTGCCCAGTCTATTAGCTATGATGACGGTTTCGGTTATGCCTTCCAGGCTGGTTTTGATTATGCGATTTCCGGTCCGTGGTCTCTCAACGTTGACGTTAAGAAAATTTTCCTCAATACCGATGTGACTACGAATGTTGGTGGTACGACCTACAAAGCCGATGCGGATCTTGATCCGTGGCTGTTTGGTATCGGTGTCGGTTACCGCTTCTAATCGCTGCCAACAGCAAAGTTTCCGGTTTGTTGTTTGATTCCGAAAACGGTCCTGTCTTTGTTGGCAGGGCCGTTTTGGGTTATGGGGCAGGATGGGGTGTGCGTTTGGAATTTGAAGAGTCAGGATGCCTGCTGCCCTAACGGCGCACAGGATCACGTGACAGGCCGCGCTGTTCAAGGGTGCGAAGGTAGTCAGCCCAAAGCGTATCCCTGTTGGCGTGCAGATCGCGAAGAAATTGCCAACTATACAGCCCGCTATCATGCAGATCGTCAAATGTGATGCGCACGGCGTAATTGCCAACCGGCACGATATCGATAATGCCGATATGACGGCGGCCGGGAATGATTTTCTTTTCTGACGGATGATGGCCCTGTACTTCGGCAGATGGGCTTTCAACCCGCAAAAGTTCGGCGGCAAATTGTGATTTCAGTCCGTCATCCCAGATAATCTCCAGGATATGCTCATCGCGCAGATAGTTGATTTCAACCGGGGCAAAGCGCGGTGTAAAACTGTCATCGGACATGATTGTTTTTATTCCGGTCAGTCTTCGATAACGCGGGCTTCGTCTGGCAGCATGATCGGAATGCCATCGCGGATCGGATAGGCAAGACCGGCCTTGACGCTGATCAGTTCATTTTGGTCGCGATTGTATTCCAGCGATTCTTTGGTGACCGGGCAAACAAGGATTTCAAGCAGTTTCGGGTCTACCGGGCTGTGGGTCGCGGTCATTGTTCTGGGCCTTCACATCAATAATGTATCAGTTGCTTGCTGTTTGCGATGCCTGCGCATGCGCGGCCATTTCCAGCAAGGTTGTCAGCATGTCGCCGCGATCATACAGGCTTGTGCATTCGAGCAAAGCCTGTTTTTCAAGTGGGCTTAGTCGGCAGCCCATCGCAATGGCGGTGACCAGCATTTCATCGTCGGTATCGCTTAGTGTATCCCAACATGATTGCAGGGAATTCTGGGCGAAATAGGTATCGAGAGCCAGACGCAGTCGTCCGCGATTGATCGGACGCATGTTGGGCGATGGAAGGGACAAATCTTCCTTCCAGGGGGAAAAATCACCGTTCACAACACGATAGCCACCATCGGGCTTGGGCAGTTCTTTGGTGATGTTGAAGCGGCACACCCCGGTCAGGGTAATCAGGAAACGTCCGTCATCGGTTTCACTGAATGCGGTAATGCGCCCGGCGCAACCGGTTTGGAACACCGGTGGGTTTTCCGGGTCCATATGCAAGGTGTTGCGCCCATCCGGGCGCGGTTGAACCATGCCGATCATGCGATCCTGTCCCAATGCGTCGGCAATCATGTTCAGATAGCGCGGCTCGAAGATGTTAAGCGGCAAATGCCCGCGCGGCAGCAAAAGCGCACCATTCAGCGGGAAAACCGGCAATGTATCGGGAAGGTCCGAAAAATTGGGATCAAAGGGACCGCATATGTTCATGAAAACAAAACCGTCGATAAGGCGCGGCGACCCGCGACACTGGCTGGGTCCATCGGGCCCCATGCCTCGAAAAATTTGATAAGCTGTGTGCGGCCGGCATCGTCGTTCCAGCTGCGATCCTTGCGGATGATGGTGATCATGGCGTTTACGGCATCGTCACGCTTGTTGGTGGCAAAACAAGCCATGCCAAGATCAAATTGCGCCTGAAGATCGTTTGGATCGGCTGCGACCTTGGCGCGTGCATCATCCAGATCTTCTTTGCTGTAGCCTGTTTCGGCCAGTTCCAGCGCGCTGATAGCGGCCGAAATCGGAGCCTTAAGGCGATCAGCCTCTGCCATGTTTTCAACGAAATGGCGTGTTTCTTCAATTTCTCCCATTGCCACCATGCAACGGATCATGCCGCCAATGGCAATTTCGTTCTGTTGGTCACGTTCTAGCACACTGACATAATGTCCATGTGCGGTTTCGTGATCATTTTCCGCCAGTGCGGCGGCTGCCTGTTCCAGAATGGCTTCGATCGGGCTTTCGATCGGGCCGCCAGCAAGGCGTTCATAAAATGCGCGCACTTCGCTTTCGGGCTGGGCGCCCTGAAAGCCGTCAACCGGGCGGCCACCCTTAAAGGCATAGACCGTCGGGACCGACTGGATGCGCAGTTGTGCGGCCAGTTCCTGGTTTTCATCGATATTGACTTTAACAAGCTTTACCCGCCCACCAGCTTCGCGTGTGACCTTTTCGATAGTCGGGGTCAAACTTTTGCACGGACCGCACCAGGGTGCCCAGAAATCGACAACAACAGGGGTTTCCATCGAAGCTTCGATGACATCCTGTGTAAAAGTCTCGACGCTGCTGTCCTTGATCAGGTCTTTGTCCTGGCCTTTGGCGGCGGTGGCGTCCGGGGCGTTAGCGTCAAGGATAATCGACATTATTGTTCACTCGCTATTTCTGAATTCTAGATGATGCCGCAACCGCTTTTCGACAAGGGGTTCGCATATCACATTAGGTAAATCTTATAGATTAATGTTCGATGATATAAGGCGTTGCAATCGGTTGTCCACGGTCAGGACAATACCGTTTCCTGTGCGAAATCGACAATTTTTGATGGATAACCGAGGCTGGCAATGAATTTAAGCAGGTCCGCTGATTGAATTGTCGTGGTTCGGTCATTGCGCAAGGGGTGGAAGTTAAGAATACCGCCATTTGCAAGCTTTTCATCCAATGCGAAATTTACGATTCTGTTGTGATCATTGATCAAGGCAAATGGCGTGACCGATCCGGGGATAACGCCCAGTGTTTCAAGAAGAAGTTCCGGTTTGCCAAATGACAATCGTGCGCAGCCCAGTGTTTTGTGCAGATGGTTCATGCGGATTTGAGTGTTTTCCTCGGCCACCACCAGCCACAGCGTATCCTTCTTGTCCTTAACAAACAGGTTCTTGGCATGCAGGCCGGGCAGGTCCCCGCGCAGGCTTTGCGAATCCTCGACCGTAAACAGCGGTACATGGCTGTGTGTGCGGGTTTCGATCCCAAGATTTTCGAGATAATCGAAAAGTATGGTTGATGGATCGCTCATCCTGTTTTCCTTCTGGCTGGGTCGCGGGAAGATAGCCAAATTGCAACTAGGACGCAAATTGCAGCATCCTGCAAAGATTTCTGCGTTTTGAAGCGGAAAAGTCAAGGAAAACTGCCATTCTTGCTGATGTGGCGATTTGGCGGAAAAAAGGGTTGCAATCACGTTTTGTTGGGCTATTATCCGCGCCGCTCCACAGGGGCAGAAAATACTGATGAATGCGGGCGTAGCTCAGGGGTAGAGCATAACCTTGCCAAGGTTAGGGTCGAGAGTTCGAATCTCTTCGCCCGCTCCATCAGGTCATTTTCTTTCGTCATGCTTTCATGATGATGCGGGCGTAGCTCAGGGGTAGAGCATAACCTTGCCAAGGTTAGGGTCGAGAGTTCGAATCTCTTCGCCCGCTCCATGATGAAAGTATCAAAAAAGGCTGTCCTTCGGGGCGGCCTTTTTGCTTTTTCGGCCTTGCCTGATCCGTCATTTTGTCGTGTCCTTGGGGGATGGATGAAAATACGCACGCCAAGGCCCCGAGCGGGCCGGAAAAGATAATCTGGACTGTCGGCTATGCCGGGCATGACCGTGATAGCCTGCTGTCGCTTTTTCGCGCATATGATATTACCGCTGTGGCCGATATCCGAACCTTTCGGGGGTCGAGTTACTGGAAGGATTTTGACGCCAGTGCCTTTGGCCCGTTTCTGCGTGAAAACGGCATTGCCTATGTCTTTATGGGGGATGTTCTGGGCGGGAAGCCGCAGGATCCGGCGCTTTATCCCAATGGGCAGCTTGATTATGATCGGGTCGCGGCCAAGCCTGAATTTCAGGGCGGGATTGACCGGCTTTTATCCGGGGCGGGCAGATATCGTATCTGTTTGATGTGTGCGGAAAAAGATCCCCTGGATTGCCATCGGACCCTTTTGATTGCTCCGGCGCTTAAAGCCTTGGGGTTTGATCTGCGCCATTTGGTTGCTGATGGTCAGGTCGAAAGCCAGGCTGATGCCGAGGCCAGAATGTTGGCAATCAATGTCGGGGATGCGCCCGATCTGTTTGCAACAGCCACCCCTGATCCTGACGCAGAATACAAGCTGGCCCTGCATCGCCAGATTACACGTGTTGCACCAAAGGCTGAGGATGCCATCAAGCGCCGCTAGGGAAGGCTCCTAGCCCATGATGCTGTAGCCGCCGTCAATATGGATGACATCGCCGGTAATGCCGCGTGACCGGTCGCTGGCAAGGAAGGCTGCCAGTTCACCAATTTCGTCAATGGTGACAAGCCGACGGCCTGGTGCCCGGGTTTGGGCGGTATTCATCAGGTGATCAAATTCGGCAATGCCCGATGCGGCGCGTGTTAAGAGCGGGCCGGGCGAAATCGCATGAACCTGAATGTTCTTCGGGCCAAGTTCGGCGGCCATATAGCGGGTTGCACTTTCAAGGGCGGCCTTGACCGGGCCCATGACGCCGTAATGATCAATCACCCGTTCCGATCCCATATAGGTTACGGTCAAAAGCGCACCGCCATCGGTCATCAAGGGTTCGGCGCGTTTTGCCAGTCGTTGAAACGAATGGCATGAAATATCCATGGCCGTCAGAAATCCATCGCGTGAACAGTCGATGACGCGGCCGTGCAGATCATCGGCCGGGGCATAGGCGATGGAATGCAGGATGAAATCAAGTTTTCCCCAGCTTTCGGAAATGGCATCAAAAAGCCGGTCCATCTGGTCTTCGTTCTGAACATCCAGCGGGGCGATGATCGAAGCATTTAGTGCCGATGCCAATGGGCGGACATATTTTTCTGCCCGATCATTCAGATAGGTGATGGCAAGGTCTGCACCCTCCCGGTTGAAAATGCGCGCACAACCATAGGCAATCGATTTGTCATTTGCGATCCCGACCACAAGTCCCTTTTTTCCGGCCAGCATGATGTGACTCCTGTCCAAAATTCGTTCGCAGGCGCGAAAGAACGCTTTGATTTGCACGCATATCAAAGCCTAAACTATTTTGCAGCGCAGCAAAGTGTAAAATTTTGTGACAATCACCATATGCAATACGATCCGTGATCATTCCGAAGCTATTGATGAAACGATTTTTTTTTGTGCAGAAGCATAGTTTTTAGGCAGATGATCCGCTATGTGTAGCCTTGGAAGGAAGCCGCAGTTTTCCGTCATTTCCGGGTGTTGGTAACTACGGGTTGTCTTGCCAAGTATATGTGACATCCGAGGTGTGAGGTGCCGCCCGCAAAGGTC
Organism: Thalassospira alkalitolerans; assembly: GCF_002115745.1. GTDB lineage: Bacteria > Pseudomonadota > Alphaproteobacteria > Rhodospirillales > Thalassospiraceae > Thalassospira > Thalassospira alkalitolerans. The sequence continues at coordinate 29,107 of NZ_JFKB01000001.1, read as the reverse complement.
GACACTTCGGTTCTGGCAAACAGAGCCGATAAAAAGGGAAATTGGACATGAAAGTTCGAAGCGACGACCCGAAACGGGAAGTCATCGACAAGGTTGTCGAACAGATCCAGCAACGCTTAACCGGTAAGATGGCGAAGGATGCAGAAGTATTCGTTCGCCTTTTTTATAAGGATGTACCGCCTGACGACATGGCTGGTCGATCCGTCGACTCGCTTTATGGCGCGGCACTGACCCTTTACAAATTTGCGCAAAAGCGCCCGTCGGCCAAAGCTGCCAAGATTAGGGTCTATAACCCCGATCTTGAAGAGCACGGCTGGAAATCCGATCACACCGTGATCGAGATAATCAACACCGATATGCCGTTCCTGGTTGATTCTGTCACATCCGCCCTTAATGAATTCGATTTGACGGTTCACCTGGTGATCCATCCGATCATGCGTATGGCGCGTAATGATCGTGGTGAATTACAGTCGGTCGAAGGGGTTGAAGGTTCCGATGCGCCGCGTGAATCGGTTATGCATCTGGAAATTGACGAGCAGACTGACGAAACGGTTCTGCAAAAAATCAGTGACCGTCTGGAAGATGTTCTGACCGATGTCAGCCTGTCGGTTGAAGATTGGCGGGCGATGCTGACCAAGGTCGCCGCAGTGCTTGAAAGCATCAGAACGACACCGGCAGGCATTTCCGAGGAAGCCAGCAAAGAAGCCCAGGATTTCCTTGGCTGGGTTCATAACGATCACTTCACCTTCCTTGGTTACCGCGAATATAAATTCAGCGGTTCGGGCAAAAAGGCCAAGGTTGATGTCAATACGGATAGTCAGTTGGGCATCTTGCGTCGTGAAGGCACGCATGTCTTTGACGAACTGCGCCAGATTGGCAGCCTGTCATCCGAAGTTCAGGCATTTGTCGCGCAACCAAGCCTTTTGATGGTCACAAAGGCCAACAAACAGTCGACCGTTCATCGTTCGGTGCATCTTGATACCATTGTCGTCAAACAGTTCGATGATGATGGCAAGGTGATTGGTCAGCACGTCTTTGTCGGCCTGTTCACCTCGGTTGCCTATAATCTTAGCCCGCGTCTGATCCCGCTTCTGCGTATGAAGCTGACGGAAACTATCAAGCGCGCCGGTTTCGCCCCGGCAAGCCACGATGCCAAGGCGCTGGTCAACATTCTGGAAACCTTCCCGCGTGACGAGTTGTTCCAGATTGAACTCGATGATCTGTATCATATCTGCATGGGTATCCTGCATCTTCAGGAACGCCAGCGGATTGCCTTGTTTGTGCGTCGCGATGCGTTTGAACGGTTCGTTTCGTGTCAGGTATTTTGTCCGCGTGACCGTTTTTCGACCAAGCTTCGCTTGAAGTTTCAATCGGTGATCGAAGCCGCCTTTGATGGTGAAGTCACAGCCCATTATACCCTGATCGGCGATAGCCCGCTGGCGCGGTTGCATGTGCTGGTCAAAACTACGCCGGGCGAATTGCCTGAATACAATGTTCTCGATATCGAACGTCAGTTGGTTGAAACAGCGCGTGACTGGTCCGATACGCTCCGACAGGTTCTGGTGCGTGAAATGGGCGAAGAACGCGGTCTGACGCTGTATCGCCGTTACGGTGAAAGCTTTACCAGCGATTATCGCGAACGTTTTAGCGTCGAAACAGCGGCCCTTGATATTGAACGTATCGAAGATGTGGTCAATTCATCCGATCTGCGGGTGAATTTGTACCGCCCGATCGAAGCCGCCGAGAACGAGCTGCGGTTCAAGATTTATAACCCCGGTGCACCGGTGCCATTGTCTGATGTGCTGCCGATGCTTGAAAACATGGGGCTTAAGGTCATTACTGAGAACCCGTTCAAGGTCGAGCCGCGTGACGCCGATGTGAATGTCCGCATTCATGATTTTGGCGTTGTGGTTGAAGGCGAGTTCCGTCTGCATGATGTGCGTGACAAGTTTCAGGAACTGTTCATCCGCATGTGGCATGGCGAAGTTGAAAACGACGCCTTTAACCGCCTTGTCCTGTTGGGGAATTTGCATTGGCGCGAAGTTGTTATCTTGCGCACCTATGCCCGTTATATGCGTCAGATGGGATCGGCTTTCTCGCAGGATTATATGGCCAAGACACTGGCCAATAATGCCGGACTGGCAGCCGCCATTGTCGATCTGTTTGTGACACGGTTTGATCCGGATCGGGATCCGGGGTTGGCGGTGGAGGTCGAGTCTCTTGAGGGGGATATCATTACCCGCCTCGAAGACGTGATGAACCCGGATGAAGACCGCATTTTGCGTGCCTTCCTTAACCTTGTTCAAGCAACCCTGCGGACCAACTATTTCCAATTTGGCAAAGACGGCAATCCAAAACCCTATCTGTCGGTTAAATTCAATTCCGGCATGGTCGAAGATTTGCCGTTGCCCCGCCCGTGGCGCGAGATTTTTGTTTATTCCCCAAGGGTCGAGGCTGTCCACCTTCGTGGTGGACCGGTGGCGCGTGGCGGTATTCGCTGGTCGGATCGTCAGGAAGATTTCCGCACCGAGATCCTCGGTCTGGTCAAGGCCCAGATGGTCAAGAACGCGGTCATCGTGCCGGTCGGATCAAAAGGCGGCTTTGTCGTTAAACGTCCGCCGGTTGATGGTGGCCGCGAAGCCTTCCTCGAAGAAGGCATTGCCTGCTATAAAATCCTGATGAGCGGCATGCTCGACATTACCGACAACATTGTCGACGGGGACATTATTGCGCCCGAACGTGTGCGGCGGCTCGATAAGGATGACCCCTATCTGGTTGTTGCGGCCGATAAGGGGACGGCGACGTTTTCCGATATCGCCAACGGCGTTGCCCGTGATTATGGCTTCTGGCTTGACGATGCTTTCGCATCGGGGGGATCGCAGGGGTATGACCACAAGAAAATGGGCATTACCGCGCGTGGTGCTTGGGAATCGGTCAAACGCCATTTCCGCGAAATGGGCAAGGATATCCAGAAAGAACCATTCACCGTTGCTGGTGTCGGCGACATGTCGGGTGATGTGTTTGGCAATGGCATGCTGTTGTCCGAACAGATCAAGCTGGTGGCGGCGTTCAACCACATGCATATCTTTGTTGATCCGAACCCGGATATTGCCAAAAGCTTTGCTGAACGCAAACGTCTGTTTGATATGCCGCGCTCCAGCTGGTCGGATTATGACGTCAAGCTTCTGTCAAAAGGCGGCGAAATCTTTGATCGCAAGGCCAAGACGCTTGATCCCTCGTCCGAGGTGCGAAAACTTTTGCGGCTTGGTTCCGGGCGGATCACGCCGGCTGATATGATGAAGGCGATCCTGCAAGCCGATGTCGAACTTTTGTGGTTTGGCGGGATCGGGACTTATATCAAATCGCATGCGGAAACCAATGCAGATGCCGGTGACCGCGCCAATGATGCCATCCGTATCAATGGCAAGGATATCCGCGCCAAAGTTATTGGTGAAGGTGCCAACCTTGGTGCGACACAGCGTGGCCGTATCGAGTATGCGCAGGCTGGTGGGCGATTGAATACAGACGCCATCGATAATGCGGCGGGTGTGAATTGCTCGGATCACGAGGTCAATATCAAGATCCTTGTCGGTGCCGTGGTTGCCGCCGGGGATATGACCGAAAAACAGCGTAACAAGCTGCTGGTTGAAATGACTGACGAGGTCGGCGATCTGGTGCTGCGTGACAACTATGTGCAAAGCCAGGCAATTTCGAATGTCTTTGCCGGGGGCGGGGATGCGCTTGATGCGCAGGTTCGCCTGATCCGCATGTTGGAACGCGAAGGTCGTCTGAACCGCGAAATCGAATATCTTCCCGATGACGAGGAATTGGCACGTCGCAGTGCAGCGCATCAGGGCTTAACGCGTCCTGAAATGTCGGTTCTGATGCCTTATGCCAAGCTGTGGCTGTATGACGAGGTCCTGAAATCCGATTTGCCGGATGATCCGATTCTTGTCGAAGAGCTGGTGCGGTATTTCCCGACTCCGCTTCGTAAAAAATACAGTGCTGCGATTTCGGGCCATCGTCTGAAGCGTGAAATCATCGCCACCGTCGGAACCAACAGTCTGGTTAACCGGGTTGGCGGGACCTTCGTTCATGACATGATGGAGGCCACCGGCCTTTCGGCGGTTGATGTGTCGCGCGGATATCTGATCACGCGGGCGGTGTTTGATCTGCGCAAATTGTGGTCGGGGATCGAAGGCCTTGATAACAAGGTCGATGCCAAGATCCAGATTGCGATGTTCTCGTATATCAATCGTATGGTCGAAGACGTGACATTGTGGTTCCTGCGCAATTGCGAAGAACTTAATGTCGGGGCCAAGATCGAACAGTTCGGTCCGGCGGTTGCCAAGGTCATCGAGGCCTTTGACGATATCGTTCCGGCCGATGCGGCTTTCCGCACAGCACTCGATCAAAAATCGCAATCCCTGATCGATCAGGGGGTGCCCGATGATCTGGCACGCCGTGTGGCATCAATGCAGCATATGGTCGCGGTCTGTGACGTTGTTCGCATTGCCGAGGCCACCGGGCGTGATGTTGTTGATGTTGGGGCGACCTATTTTGCCCTTGGGGCACGCTTCCAGCTTGGCCTGTTGCGGGCTGCGGCCGAGTCTATCGAGGCCGAAACCCATTGGCAGAAGCTGGCCCGTGCGGCGGCGATTGACGACCTGTTCGGTCATCAGCGCGAATTGACCCGTGTGGTGCTGTCTTCTGGCACCAATGGGTCGGTTGGCCGCGATTTGGTAACCAAATGGGTCGATGAGCATCAGCGTGGATGCATGCGCTGTGATCAATTGCTTGACGAGCTTCGCGCCGCGGGGCAGATCGACTTGTCGATGATCACGGTCGCAAACCGTCAAATCCGTGCGATGGTCGGCGGCTGATCTTCCTAATCAACTGATCCCGTTTAAAAGAGGGCGCTTTGGCGTCCTCTTTTTTTTGCCTGTGTGATGTCGTCTCGTTGTCGCCGTCTTCTTATTGTTGCCCGCGCCCGTCCGTCCTCGCTGCGCCGCGCCGCGCCGCGCCGTTTATCCGCAGGGTGTTAACATTGTCAGGAGCGATTTTGCGCTATCCAGTGCTGTCCGGTTTGGTCGGGTTTTCGAAATTTCCGAACCGGGTGAAGTCATTGAAGCTAATTGCTTTCCTGTCATTCTCCTGCCATTTTTATATGATTAAAACGCAATGAATGCTGGGTTGGCCTTGATAAATACCGACCGGTTCGTATATTTACTGCGGATAAACAATAAAATGGTGTGAGATATGAGGAACGCCGCCGAGACCCGAACCAAACTGCTTGAAACGGCAATTCAATTGCTTTGGACAAGCAGCTATCATGACATTGGTGTCAGTGATGTCTGTAAGCATGCAGGGGTCACCAAGGGCGCGTTCTATCATCATTTTGATAGCAAGGCCGCCTTGTTTGCCGCCTCGGCCCGCCATCATTGGGACAAGGGCAAGGACGAACTCAGATCGATCTTTTGCCCGGAAAATGCCCCGCTTGATCAGCTTAACCGCTATATTGAACTGATCATCAACAAACAGAAAAAGGCCGGTGTTCCCGGAGATACCGAGATTTGCGTCTGTCCGATCTTTACCGCCGGTGGTCAGGTTGGGCCAGAGGATGTCGAAATTCAGGATTGCTCGCGCGAACTGGCGAACGAACAGATAAAATATCTGGCCTCGATGGTGCGTGGTCTAAAAGGCGAAGGCATGTTGTCAGGCGATGCCGATGTCACGACTCTGGCGCGGCTGGTTTTCCAGTATATTCACGGCGTTTTGGCCTATGGCAAGGTTTTTGGTGATTTGGATACTGTTCGGTCTGATCTGCGCAAAGGTATCTATCGAATTCTTGATTTACGTTGTGAACTCAGGAACTTGGCGCCTAATAAGGCCCCGTCTCTGGGGGTGGTTTCGGCGATCTGATTCAAATTTTTTGTAAAAAACTTCCATTTTTCCCTTGCGAACATACCAATCGGTACGCATCTTCCCGTTATTCTGTCCGCAGAATTGCGGGTAACCCTATTGGGAAATGGAAAGATGCAACCACGATCCAAATTAAAAATGTTGCTGTCGGCCACAACTGCCATCATCACGATTGCTGCGGGTGGTTACGGCGTTAGCACCATCACACAGGCCGATGCCGACGAAGTTGCCGTTCAGGTCGCTGCACCACAGGCCACGCCGGTCACGGTCGAAGGCATTCATAGCCAGTCCGTGCGCCTTTGGAACAATTTCTCGGGCCGGCTCAGTGCGGTCGAGGAAGTCCAGCTTCGCCCGCAGGTCAGCGGTGCCATCGTCGAAATCCGGTTCGAAGACGGCCAAATGGTCACGAAGGGCGATATTCTTGCCGTGATTGACCCGCGCACCTACAAGGCCGCCGTTGATCAGGCAAATGCCGAGCTGACGGCGGCGCGTCAAACCCTGTCACTTGCTGCCAAGGAAAAGGCCCGTGCGGAAAAACTCGTTGCCAATGGCACGGTTTCCAAACGCGTCTTTGACGAACGTGTCAGCGCCCAGCAAGTCGCACAAAGTCAAGTCAATCGCGCCTTGGCACAGCTTGATCTGGCGGAAATCGAATTTGACCACGCCTTTGTCAAAGCCCCGATTGATGGCCGTGTCAGCCGTGTTGAACTGACAGTTGGCAATCAAGTCAATGCCGGGACCAATGCGCCAGTTCTGACCACCATCGTTTCGACCGGCCAGATTTACGCCGATTTTGATCTTGATGAACAAACATATTTTGCCAGCCTTTATGAAGCGGGCAAAATCAAGGATGCCGCTCATCAGATTCCGGTGCGCTTGAAGGCGACAAATGGCAAAACGGTTGCGGGTTTCGTTCATAGTTTTGACAATCGGATTGATGCCCGTACCGGCACCATCCGTACCCGTGCCCTGTTTGAAAATCTTGATGGCGCCCTTTTGCCGGGCAGCTATGCCAGTCTGCAACTCGGCACTGTTGCCGAGGAAAACGTCATCATGATTTCACCGGATGCCATCAGCACCGATCAGGACCGCAAATTCGTTTATGTGGTTCAGCCTGATAATACGGTTGCCTATCGTCAGGTGATGCTGGGCGTTGAAGTTGACGGCCGTCGCATTGTGACATCGGGTCTTGAACCGGGCGATCTGGTGATCGTCAACGGCATCATGAAAGTCCGACCCGGCATGCCCGTTACCCCCGAAATTCTGCAGGCCTCAGCATCCTGACGGATGCTTGACTGCGCGCATAAGCAAGGCTGACCGTCATGCAGAATATATCCAGATTTTTCGTGGATCGCCCGATCTTTGCCGGCGTTCTTTCCGTTCTTTTCCTTTTGGCAGGCCTGATTGCCATGTGGCGGTTGCCGATTTCCGAATATCCGGAAGTCGTCCCGCCCTCGATCGTGGTCGAAGCCAAATTCCCCGGGGCAAACCCGGCGGAAATCGCCGAAACTGTTGCATCTCCGCTTGAAGAACAGATCAACGGCGTCGAAGGCATGCTTTACATCAACTCGCTTGCGACCACTGATGGCAATTTGTCTTTGACGGTAACCTTTGAGATCGGCACCGATCCCGATCTGGCCCAGCAAAAGGTCCAGAACCGCGTGTCGCAGGCTGAACCGCGTTTGCCTGATATTGTCCGTCAGCTTGGCGTGACAGTGTCCAAACGTTCACCTGATTTGACCATGGTCGTGCATTTATTGTCGCCCAATGATCGCTATGACATGCTGTATCTGCGCAACTATGCGACGCTGAATGTCAAAGACCGTTTGGCGCGCATCAAGGGCGTTGGTCAGGTGGGGCTGTTTGGTTCGGGCGACTACGCCATGCGTGTCTGGCTTAACCCGGATCGGGTGGCTGAACTTGGCCTGACGGCGGGGGATGTTGTTTCCGCTATCCAAAGCCAGAATATTCAGGTTGCGGCGGGTACCATCGGTGGTGCGCCCTATGATACTGGCGTTCAGTTCCAGTTGCCGATCAATGTGCACGGTCGTCTGGAAACCCCCGAAGAATTTTCGGAAATCATCATCAACCGCAATCAGGATGGCACGGTTACCCGCCTTGGTGATGTTGCCCGGGTCGAGTTGGAGGCCCAGCAATATGCGCTGCGTTCTTTGCTTGATAATAAATCGGCGGTGGCGATTCCAATCTTTGCGTCCCCGGGCTCGAACGCGCTTGATATTTCAAGCAACGTCCGCGCCACCATGGCCGAGCTGAAAGAACAATTCCCCGAAGGCCTTGATTACAGCATCGTTTACGATCCAACTGTCTTTGTGCGCAGTTCGATCAAATCGGTGATCAAGACCCTGCTTGAGGCCGTCGCCCTTGTGGTTTTGGTGGTGACGATCTTCCTGCAAACATGGCGAGCATCAATCATTCCATTGCTGGCCGTGCCGGTTTCCATCGTTGGTACCTTTGCCATGATGTTGGTGTTGGGTTTTTCGATCAACGTGCTGTCATTATTCGGTCTGATCCTGGCGATCGGGATCGTGGTCGATGATGCGATTGTTGTTGTCGAAAACGTTGAACGTAATATTGAACGCGGGCTTGGTCCGCGTGATGCCACGGTGGCGGCCATGCGCGAAGTTACCGGGCCAATTATCGCAACCTCGCTTGTGATTACCGGCGTGTTTGTGCCGATTGCGTTTATTTCTGGCCTGACCGGTCAGTTTTATAAACAGTTCGCACTGACCATCGCGATTGCGACGATCATCTCGACGATCAATTCTCTGACACTCAGCCCGGCCTTGTCGGCCTTGTTGTTGCGGCGTCATGACGCACCAAAGGATTGGCTGACGCGCGCAATGGACTTTGCCTTTGGCTGGTTCTTCCGCTGGTTCAACCGGTTCTTTAACCGCAGCACGGAAATGTATGGCGGCGGTGTGAAACGCCTGTTGGGCATCAAATCCGTCATGATGGTTGTCTATGCCGGATTGCTGGTGCTGACCTGGCAAGGGTTCCAGATTTTGCCCGCCGGGTTTGTCCCGCTTCAGGATAAGCAATATTTGGTCAGTTTTGCCCAATTACCACAGGGTGCCACGCTTGATCGCACCGAAGACGTCATTCGCGAAATGTCTGACATTGCACTGGCTGAACCCGGTGTTGAAAGTGCCGTGGCGTTTCCGGGCCTGTCGATCAACGGCTTTGTGAACAGTTCAAGTGCCGGCGTCGTCTTTGTGACGTTGACTGACTTTGCTGAACGCAAATCCGATGAACTGTCGGGGCTGGCGATTGCCGGTAAATTGCAACAGAAATACGCCGCCATTGACGAGGCCTTTGTCGCCATCTTCCCGGCACCGCCGGTGCAGGGGCTTGGTACGGTTGGCGGGTTCAAATTGCAAGTGCAGGACCGTGGCGATCAGGGATATGGCGCGCTTGACGACACCATGAAACAAGTGCTGGCCAAGGCATGGGCGGCACCTGAGCTGACCGGGGTGTTTTCAAGCTACAATGTCAATGTGCCACAATTACAGGCCAATCTGGATCGGACAAAGGTCCAGCAACTGGGCATCCCGGTGGATGAAATTTTCCGGACCATGCAGATTTATCTGGGGTCGATGTATGTCAACGACTTCAACCAGTTTGGCCGCACCTATCAGGTGATTGCACAGGCCGATAAACCCTATCGCTCCAGCCCGGAAGATATTCTGCGCCTGCAAACGCGCAACGCAGATGGCGATATGGTGCCGCTTGGCAGTGTTCTTTCCGTATCCGAAACGTTCGGTCCGGATACCGCCATGCGCTATAATGCCTTTCGTTCAGCCGATCTGAATGGCAATGCCGCCCCCGGTTATTCCAGTGGCGAGGCCGAGGCCGCGATTGCCAGGATTTTGGAAGAAACCCTGCCGCCCGGTATGTCCTATGAATGGACGGAGCTGACCTATCAGCAGATCCTGGCAGGCAATACGGCGATCTTCATCTTCCCGATCTGTATCTTGCTGGTTTTCCTGGTTCTGGCCGCTCAGTACGAAAGCCTGACCTTGCCGCTGGCGGTTATTATGATCGTCCCGATGAGCACCCTATCGGCTGTCTTCGGTGTTTATCTGTTTGGCGGCGATAACAATATCTTCACCCAGATCAGTCTGTTCGTTCTGGCCGGGCTGGCATCGAAAAACGCCATCCTGATTGTCGAGTTTGCTCGCGAACTTGAACATCAGGGCCGCAGCACGGTTCAGGCGGCGATTGAAGCCAGCCGCCTGCGTCTGCGTCCGATCCTGATGACGTCGCTTGCCTTCATCATGGGCGTTTTGCCCTTGGTGGTGTCAAGCGGGGCGGGTTCGGAAATGCGTCAGGCGATTGGCATTGCCGTGTTCTCGGGCATGCTGGGTGTGACCATCTTCGGTCTGATCCTGACACCGGTATTCTACGTTCTGGTGCGCATGATCGGTCGACGCAACGAGGTTCGTTCATCTGACGGGGCTGACGCGTAGCACCCTGCAGAATAACGAAGATCGTTGCAAAACAGCCGGACCAAGTAGTTCCCCCGACCCCGCGGTCCGGCTGTTTCTTTCTTTTGGGTCCTGATCCTAATGATCACCTAGCAAGTTGTTGGAAAACCGTCAGTGGGGCTGGCTGTCGATTTTTTGCGAAAGACATGACAGGCGGTAGCCCCGCTTTTGGGCGCAACAGTCACATGCAAACTATCAAGCGCATTTGCGGGGATCGTGCCGCCGGTGTGTGCGCCTTTGATTAGAATGCAGGTTCCATTGGCATAGCCCGTGCGTAATGCGGCGTTTTCCGAATTCTCAATGCGTGTGTTCCACCCTTTAAGACCTCCAAGCGCCTGATAATTGTTTCCAATGGAACAGGCGGCAAGGCTTGGGCTTGCGCTAAACGCGATGAAAATACCCCCGAACGTCGCGACGAGAATTGCCTTCTTCATCTTCATCTTGATTTCTTCCTTTTGATCATGACTAAGCTGCCGGACTTTTGCCCGTGTAAAGTCTGACGTTTTGTCATTTCAGCTGTGATCAACGTTGCTATCTTGGCCGATGGGAATTGCTTTTATGCCCGTTCGATCTATCTTTTGAGGCGTATGCTTTGGCTAGGGTTGTCTAAGGACGTGATGACGATGAATTACGTGCGTACAGGTTTGTTGCTGGCGGGGCTGACCGCGCTGTTTGGCGTGGTCGGGATGATGATTGGTGGCCAACAGGGCATGATCATCGCGTTGCTGTTTGCGGCGGCGATGAATGTGTTTGCCTATTGGAATGCGGATGCGATGTTGCTGCGTATGCGCGGTGCGCGTCAGGTCGATGATCGCACCGCGCCTGAATTGGTATCGATTGTGCGTGAACTGGCGCAAAATGCCGGGCTTCCGATGCCGCGTGTTTATGTGGTCGAAAACCCCCAACCCAATGCCTTTGCCACTGGGCGCAATCCGGAAAATGCGGCGGTGGCGGCGACCACCGGATTGTTGCAATTGCTGGATCGTTCGGAAATTGCCGGGGTGATGGCCCATGAGCTGGCCCATGTCAGAAATCGTGATACGCTGACCATGACGATTACCGCGACCATTGCCGGGGCGATTTCGGCCCTGGCCAACTTTGCGATGTTTGCCGGCATATTTGGCGGTCATCGCAATGACAATAACAATCCGCTGGGCGGTTTGGGGATGATATTGGTCGCTATTCTGGCCCCGCTAGGCGCGATGCTGGTGCAGATGGCGATTTCGCGGACCCGCGAATACGAAGCCGACAAAATCGGGGCTGAAATCTGCGGTCATCCGATGTGGCTGGCATCCGCACTTGGCAAGCTCGATAAAGGCGTTCGTACGATCCCCAATATGGATGCCGAACGCAATCCGGCGATGGCCCATATGTACATTGCCAATCCACTATCGGGCAAAGGCGTGGACAGCCTGTTTTCGACTCATCCTGATATGGGCAATCGGATTGCCAAATTGCATGCGATGGCAAAACAGCCAGTGGGATATCAAACGGGGGATGCCCCGATGAACCCAGCAAAGCCGCCCCGTTCATCCGGGCCCCGCCGGATGCGTCGCAGGCCGTGGAACTAGCTAGGGCGTAAAGCCGGGCATCAACCTGATCACGGCACGGGCCATGAAGCAGGTTGATAAAAAGGTTCATAAAACCTGACGGCAATCGCGAAATCATTGAAAACAAGTGATTTTTTCGGCATCAGGATGATCAAGATTATCCTTATGTATGGTTTTGTATGGCGAGTCGTATCATTGACGCCATCTGTCACGCGAGAGAAGATAAGACCGTTATCCAAGCCTCTCTTTCGACCCTGACCATACGCTTGGGATAACCAAAAAGGATTGTTGGCAGGGGGCGAATGGCTGATTTCTGGTCGATGGTCGGGCTTGTTTTCAAGTCCATGTTTGTAGCCGGTGAAACGGTTGACGACGATTCCTTGCCAATAAAAGGTCTGGCGAAGCCGGAAAACATTTGCCTGTATGCCATCGCACCTTTCGCGGCCAATGACCCGTCGGGCACCGCCGCCCTTGATCCGTTTGGGCAGTGGCTGCAAAAAGTTCTTTCTGACATTCCTGAAACCGCAGCGGTTGCCCTTGATCGCCATATTGTGGTCAATGCCGATGTCGCGGATCCATTTTTGGGGATACGCGAAGCCAATTCCGGTGCGTTGAACCAAGCGCGGCGTCAGGATGCCTCGGCGGTATTCTGGGGCCGGAATAATGCCGAAGCCAGGTTGCTTGATGTGCATTTCATCAACGACACCCTGAATTCACCGCTTTACGAATTGCTGATGCCGCTGGTTCACAGTTTCCGCCAGCCACAGCATAAGGATACAGCGGCGGCCATGCGTGTGCTGTTGGTATGTGAAATGTTGTCACAGGCGCGCGGTCATGACCGTCGCGCGCTTCAGATCGCACAACTGGTTTCGCATGTTGAAGATTTTCAGGAACGGATTAAAAACGGCGAGTATTTTACTGATGTCGGGCAGGGCGTTGCAACCGCCTATGCCCTTGGCGTGGTCATGCTGGCTGAAACCGGTGAACGCAGTTATTGCGTCACGGCGATCCGGGTGCTTAAGCCCATCGTGCGCAATATCCTAAAGAAGATCGGTGAACAGCCCAAAGAAGCAAAACCGGAACAGAAAGCAACCGGGTTGCTCAATCAGCGGGCCGCCCTTCCGCAAGCAACAGGAACTGTGACAAAGATCGAAGACCTGTTGCGCAATGTTGCCGATCTTGCACTGATCGATCCGGAAAAATCAGCAATCCTTGCCCTGTATGGCACGCTTTTAAACTGGTCAATGATCAGCAACATGAATGCGGGGTCGGCCAAGGAAGCGATTGGCATCTGGAAGCTTTTGGAACGTCGGTTTGAACTGATGGCCGGAACCCCGGTGTCGCGTGCGGTGGCCATTGCCAAACTTGGCGAAGCGATGATGATCCACGCCAAGGAAATTGATGATATCGAAACGGTTGAAGCCGCCAATGGCCATTGCCGTCGGGCACTGGCCTTGATTAATTCACGCGCTCATACGGTTTTATATGCTCAAACGGCTTATGGTTTGGCGGAAACCGTCGTTGCCCATTCGACAATCAGCGGTATTAGCATCCCGTCCGAACAGGTTATTCCTGTCTTTCAGGCAGCACTTAAGGTCTGCAGCAGACGCGATAATCCCTATTTGTGGGGCCGTGCGATGTTTGCCTTGGGTAGTGTTCAGTTTTCCGTCGGTGCCAGTGACAAGGACATCAAACTGATCGGGCAGGCGCGGATGAATTTCTCGCAGGCCTATGACGCCTTTGACGAGGCCGGGGCACGCGGTGCTGCACGCGCCGCATCAAGCAGCTATACCCGGTCGGAAAACATAATGCATCAGCTTGAACAGCGTCAGTCGATCATTGATGCAACCGGCGGTGCGAGTGAAGCCAAAGCGTCGTAATCGGCTCGGTCCTGACCCTGGATGCCAGCAAAAGATTACCTGAACGACAAACCAAAATAAAACCCCGCAGCCTTTCGGATGCGGGGTTTTATGATTGCGATTGTCAGGTTCGGTTCTATTCGCGATTGCCAAAGAACTGAAGCAGCATCACGAACAGGTTCACGAAATCAAGGTAAAGCTGCAGGGCGCCAAAGATGGCCTTTTTGCCTGCAGTCGCCTGATCATCATGTGCGTGATAGCTTTCTTTGATCCGCTGGGTGTCATAGGCGGTCAGACCGGTAAAGATCAGAACGCCCGCAGCCGAGATCACGAACTGAAGCATCGAACTGCCCAGGAAGATGTTCACAACACTGGCCAGGATGATCCCGATCAGGCCCATGAACAGGAAGCTTCCCCAGCCCGACAGGTCTTTCTTCGTCGTATAGCCATAAAGGCTCATAGAGGCAAAGGTGCCTGCGGTGATGAAGAAGGTCCGGGCGATGCTTTCACCTGTGTAAACAAGGAAGATCGACGATAGCGACAGCCCCATCAGCCCGGCATAAATCCAGAAAGTGGTCTGGGCAGCGCCAAAGCTCATTTTGTGGATGCGGACACTCAGGAACAGAACAACCCCGATCGGCGCAAGCATGACAATCCAGCTCAAACCGGAGCCAAAGATCGCATTCATCAGGGCAGGGCTGGTCGACACAGCCATCGCGACGATCCCGGTCAGGGCAAGTGCGGATGCCATATAGTTGTAGACACGCAGCATATAGGCGCGGAGACCTGCATCGATCTCGGCTGCCGACCGGCCAACCGAGACGTCAAAGCCGCGTTGACGCGTTTCAAAAGCCATTGAAATCCCTCTTTGATCCATTACGAGCAGAATCCACATAGAACTCTGCAATGATGAAAATATGGCAGGATTTCCGTGAAAAGCAACGGTTTGGCTGATTATGCCGCAAGCGGAGCTGACAATGTTGTGATCTTGTTCACTGTTGTGTGGCCACGACTTTCGCGGTGTTTGACACTATAATGGCCAAATACAGTCTATGAACCGCATGCAATGATACGGTTTCACCGGGGAATGACCGGAAATGGGCCAAAACGTTTTGGATAACAATCCGATACCAAATCCGTTTGCACCGGCATCGTACCGGGCGGTCTGGCGGTGTGTCCTTGCGCGGGTGGTTGGCGTTGTTGTGTTTCTGGCAGCCCTTTGTGCGATTTCTTTGGCGGTATGGGCGCAAAACCCGAATTTTGTTGCGTCGAAAAGGGGCAATGAAGTCCCGATTTTCGATGCAGTTTACCCCGATGATGAGTTTTGTGCGACGGCGGGTCTTGGCGGGTTATGCGCAGCCGCCCCGGTCGATGTGCCGGAATTTGATGCCAATTTCATTTATCGTTTTGTCGCTTACGAGGCCCAGCGCCCGTTTGACCGGTTTTCATGGCAATCACTGATATCGCTGGTCTGGCCCCATGACGGGGCCGGGCAACCGATTTTGGCCGGTTATAAATACCCCGATGCCGGGCGGGCCCCGTGGGAAAGTTACCCCGGCAAACGCGATGTGTTTTCCGGCCTTGCCCGCATTAATGATGCTGATGCCGGGTGCCGCGCGGATTTGCCGCAAGGCAGCCTGTTGTTATCGGCCTTTGTGCAATCATCGGGCGATGTCCTGATCGATCAGGCGGGGAATTTCATCCTGTATGACACGCGGGTGAATAATGTTACGGCGGATTATATCCGCTGGAACAATCTTGAAACGGCGGCGGGCCGGATGGCCTTTGCGCAAAGCGGACGCAGGGTCGAATTCCCGATGATGACGCTGTCGGCCGGGCCTTCGGCCGCTGTCGTAGCCGATAATTCCGGCCTTCTGGCCAGCGATAAAACATGGTTCAAGCCCGGCGCCCAAATGATCAAATTTGCCTGGCGGATCATGGCGGAGCCCCAAAACGCGGTAAATTCGGGCGCTTCTGGCCAGTCTACTGATCTGGATCGTTATTATACGCGCCCGGCCCGGATTGCGATTGCGTCAAAGGATGCGGTTGATGGGGCGGCAAAATGTCTGGATGTCACCGTTGGGCTGGTGGGGCTGCACATGGTTCAACGGGTCAAAAGCGGCAATGGCGACCGCTGGATATGGTCCAGTTTCGAACATATCGATAATGCCCCATTGGCATCGAATGCACGCCGTCCCAACAGCATCGTCGCCACTGATTTGTTCCCCGATGGCTGTTTGGCGCCTGATACGGTGGATCGCGACTATGTTTTTTATCATCACGGCAAAGGGGCGCGGTTGAGGGACAATCGTGTGGCCAACCGGGTCGTTAATGCCGATCTGCGTTGGTCCGATCATGCGCCCTATGCCCGTGATCGGAATGGTAATCGGGTAACAGCCCCCGATATCGTCCGGTGCTGGCGATTGTTTTCCGGAACTGCCGAAGCAAACTTTGTCTGGCAACGCAAACTTGGCGGCAGTGTCTGGCAAAACTACTTTTTGTTGGGGACCCAATGGATCGGCAATGGCGGTGGTGTGCCGTTCGGCGTGGGCGAAGTACCGCGTTTTTTGACCAATGTCGCGCTTGAAAGCTTTATCCAGCATCAGGATGATGGCACCTGCCTTGGCTGCCATGCGGCGGCCTTTACGGATGCGGGCCAGCCCGCCAATTTCACCTTCCTGCTTGATCCTGATCGTTAGGGCCCGGTTTTGTGCTGCATGAAACAGCGGAAAATCCGGCAAAAAGCCCCGATTGTCACGAACACAAAACTTCCAATTGTCCTGCGGACGCACTAGCATGTCGCCAACCAAAACGTCGAGAACTTAAAAATCAAAAAAGACGTCGCGGATACAGGGAGGATACATGCTGGCCGGTCGTAACGATTACGCGACGGTGCGTTCGGACTTTGTCTGGGACGTGCCCGATTATTTCAATATTGGTGTCGATGTTTGCGACAAATGGGCCGACGATCCAGATCGTCTGGCGCTGATGTATCGCAGGCGCGATGGGTCCAGACGCGATTACAGCTTTGCACAGCTTAAACGTCTGTCGAACCGTTTTGCCAATGTCATGCGCCGTCATGGCATCCGGCGCGGGGATCGGGTGGGCATTCTGTTGCCACAAAGCCCCGAAACCGCAGTCGCCCATATCGCAACTTATAAAATGGGTGGCATTGCCGTGCCGCTTTTCACCCTGTTCGGGGTTGAAGCACTTGAATATCGTCTGGGCAATTGTGCCGCCAAGGCGCTGGTCACCGATCAGGAAGGGGCACGCAAGATCGCCGAAATCCGCGATCTGTTGCCGGCCCTTGAATACGTCTATGTTATTGATGGTGCCCCCGATGGCTGTTTTGACTTCAAGGCGCTTTCGGCCGAGGCATCGGATGAATTCGAACCGGTTAAAACCCGGGCTGATGAACCAGCTTTGATTATTTATACCTCGGGCACCACCGGCCAGCCCAAGGGGGCGCTGCATGCCCATCGGGTGTTGTTGGGTCATTTGCCCGGTGTTGAAATGTCACATGATTTCTTTCCGCAAGACGGCGATGTTATGTGGACCCCGGCCGATTGGGCGTGGATTGGCGGGTTACTGGATGTGTTGTTGCCCGCTTGGCATCACGGCAAGCCGGTTGTGGCACATCGGTTTGAAAAATTCAGCGCCGAGGCTGCCTTTGAACTGATTGCCGAATATGGCGTGCGCAATACCTTTCTGCCGCCAACCGCGTTAAAAATGATGCGTGCTGCTGGTGATGATGTGGCGGCAAAGTTCAAGTGTAATATTCGTTCTATTGCAAGTGGCGGTGAAACATTGGGTGCGGAATTGCTTGATTGGGGGCGTCGGGTGTTTGGCGTGACGATCAACGAATTCTATGGTCAGACCGAATGCAATATGATCGTCAGTTCCTGCCAGTCAATCATGGCGCCCAAGCCCGGAGTGATGGGCCGTCCGGTGCCAGGTCACAATGTGGCGGTCATCGACATTCATGGCAATGTTTTACCCATTGGTGAAATGGGCAAGATCGCGGTTAAAGCCCCCGATCCGGTGATGTTCCTTGAATATTGGCGCAACCCGGATGCGACGCGCGATAAATACATTGGGGAATGGCTTTTGACGGGTGATATCGGTCAATTTGACGAAGACGGCTATATCCGCTTTGTCGGGCGCGATGACGATCTGATCAGTTCGGCGGGCTATCGCATCGGCCCGGGCGAAATCGAAGACTGCCTGATCGGCCATCCTGCCGTGCGCATGGCCGGTGTGATCGGCAAACCCGATGAACAGCGCGGCCAGATCGTTAAGGCGTTTATTGTGTTGGTTGATGGCTTTGCCCAAAGCCCGGAACTTGAAGCCGAAATTCGCAATTTCGTCAAAACCCGATTGGCCGCGCATGAATACCCGCGCGAAATCGCCTTTATGGAACAATTGCCGATGACCACGACGGGCAAGGTCGTCCGCCGGGCGTTGCGCGATATTGCTTGATCGGGTTAAACGCAAATCGAAATGAAATGAAAAGCCAAAGGGGCCGGTACATCGTGACCGGCCCCTTTGGTGTGATGGATATGCGGTTTGGTTTTTGGCTTACTCGTTACGCAGCAACGGTGCCGCCGGGCTGCGCAATGCCTGCCATGTGCCGATAAAACCTGCTGATAATGTGGCGATCAGGCCAATCGCGATTGGACCAAATATCGTCATTGGCAGGAAGGTCCAACTGGCTCCCATGATCAGGACAAGGACAGACCAGGCGGCAAGGCTGCCAACCAAGGCGGCAATCACCCCGGTCGCCAGTCCCAAAATCCCGTATTCCAAGCCATAGGCATAAAGGATATTGGCCCGTGTCGCGCCAAGGGTCTTAAGCACCACGGCATCATAGATCCGCTTGCGCCGTCCGGCGGCAACCGCCCCGGCAAGAACCAGAACCCCGGCAATGATCGCAATCGAACTGGTTGCGTTTAAGGCGGTGCCAATCCCGGCAAGGATCGCATTGGCCGCTTCAAGCGCTTCACGCACCCGGATTGCCGATACATTGGGGAAATCCAGACCGATCATGCGATCTACCGGTTCTTCCATGTCGCGCGGCATATGGGCGGTCGCAATCAGGCTATAGGGGGCCTTGTCGATCAGGCCCGGTGAAAACACCATCGCGAAATTCATCCGCAGGCTCTGCCATTCGATTTCGCGCCAATTGGCAATTTCGGCGGTAATGTCACGGCCCAGCACATTGACCGTAATCGTGTCGCCCGGTTCAAGTGCAAACGCTTCGCCGATATCGCGCGATATTGAAACCAGTGGCTTGCTGGCGTCATCATAATCCGCAGGCCACCATTGGCCGCGGACAATCTGTGTTTCCGGCGGCGGGCTGGCGGCAAAGGTCAACCCGCGGTCCCCGCGCAGGAACCACCGGTCATCGCCGGGGCCAACATCATTGGCATCCACCCCGTCAATTGCCGTGACACGCCCGCGCAACATCGGTGTTTGTTCGATATCCGAAACATTATCTTTTTCAAGAAGTTGGGATCGGAACTGATCCATCTGGTCCGGGCGGATATCCAGGAAAAAGAATGCCGGGGCCGATTCCGGCAGGCTCTCGCTGATCTCGTGATCAAGATTGCCCTCGATCCCCGATATCGTCACCAAAAGCGTTAACCCAAGACCAAGTGACAGGGCGACAGGCACCGTGTTGGCACCCGGCCGGTGCAGGTTGGCCAGTGCCAGGCGTGAAAATGCATTCCGCCCGCCCTTGATCCGTTTTGACACCGATACAATTGCCTTGCCCGCAACGGTGAAAACCGCAATCGCGGCCAGCGACCCAATGATAAAGCCAATTGCAATACTGTAATCCGTCGCGGTTAAAACCGTCAAAAGCAACAACAGCACCAGCGGCACAATGATAAACGGCAGGTCGCGTTTGCGGATCGCATTGTTACCCATCAACCCGGCACTGGCCCGAAACAACCGGGCGGCCGGAATTTCACGCGCCCGTAAAAGCGACGGCATGGCAAAAACCAATGTGGTCAGAATGCCAAATCCTGTCGCAATCAAAAGCGATGGCAATGCCGGGCCGACGGTAACATCAATCGGCAAACGATCTGCCAAAAGCGGCGCGATGATCGCCGGGGTAACCGCGCCGATGACAAGCCCGATCGCAATTCCGACAAGCGACAGCATCAGGATTTGCAAAAAGTAAATCCGCAGGACAAGCCCATGCGATGCCCCGATTGATTTCAAGGTGGCGATGACGGATGTTTTGCTTTCGATATGGCTGCGCACCGCATTGGCGACCCCGATCCCACCGACCAAAAGGGCGGAAAGCCCGACCAAGGTCAAAAACAGGGTCAGTCGTTCGACAAAACGGCGCAGGCCGGGATTGGCATCTGTTACGTCGCGAATACGCCAACCGGCATCTTCAAAGCGGTCCGTCAGGCGATCCCGAAAGGCTTTTGGGTCTTCATTATCATTCAAATCCAATGCGTAATGATAATGGATCAGGCTGCCCGGTTGTACGAGGCCGGTTTCGTTAAGCGCCCCCGTCGCGACCATCAGGCGCGGCCCGAAATTGAAAAAGCCAACCGCCTTGTCGGGTTCGGTGGCAATTACGCCCCGGATCTGGATGTTGATATCACCAAGGCGCAAAGTATCACCCACCTTGATCTGCAACCGTTCCAGCAAGCCTGCCTCGGATACCCCGCCCCAGACACCATCCTTTTTATCAAGGATGCCCTTAAACGGGATCGCGTCCTGAAGTTCCATATCGCCAAACAGCGGATAGATATCGTCAACTGCCTTAAGTTCCACCAAACGGCGCTGATCGTTGCCATAGGCGGTGGCGCGCATGGTTGCCAGTTCGCCGATGCGTTCGGTATTTTCACCCAGCCAGTCGCGCTGTTCTTTGGTGGCGGGAATATGCACCAGACGTAATTCAACATCGCCGCCCAAAAGGGCGCGACCATCGCGTGCCAGCGCACTTAGAACGGATTCCGAAACGTTTCCAACTGCGGCAATCGACCCGACACCCAGCGCCAGACAGGCCAGAAAAATCCGAAACCCTGAAAAGCCGCCGCGCAATTCCCGCCGACATACTCGCCAGGCAATCGACCACAGTTTCTCTGTCTCAGGCAAAGATGTGGATACGCCGCTCATGATTTGGCGTCCTGTTGGGGGGCTTGACGGGTTTCAGGATGGTTTTCCTGTTGCGAAACAATTTCCCCGTCACGCAGCATGATCGACCGGTCGCATCGCGCGGCAAGCTCCGGATCATGGGTAATCAGCAACAGGGTCGATCCTTTGCGCTTCGCCAGATTAAACAGCAATTCGATGATCGTTTCGCCGGTTGCCCCGTCAAGATTGCCAGTCGGTTCATCGGCAAGCAACAGGGCCGGATCGGTGGCAAGGGCCCGCGCCAGCGCCACACGCTGTTGCTCGCCACCGGAAAGCTGGCCGGGGTAATGGTCTATGCGATGGCCAAGGCCCACGGCCTTAAGTTCGGTTTTTGCCCGTTCAAACGCATCGCGGCGCCCGGCAAACTCCATCGGCAGGGCCACGTTCTCAAGGGCTGTCATCGTCGGGATAAGGTGAAAATCCTGAAACACGATGCCCACATGATGGCGGCGATAAAGCGCTAGCCCGTCTTCATCAAGCTGGCGCAAATCCTGTCCACAAACCTGGATCGCACCGGCCTGCGCCTGTTCCAGCCCGGCAATCACCATCAAAAGCGACGTTTTGCCTGATCCCGACGGCCCGACAAGGCTGACGCGTTCCCCCGCATCGATCTGGATATCAACGCCTTTTAGAATATCCACAACCCCGGCCGGCCCTTTAAGGCTCAGCTTAAGACCCTTTACATCGACGGTGTGCTGTTGTTTCCCGGCGACGGATGCTGGGGAATCCGGTGAAATATTGGTGGTTTCAAGCACAGTCATGTTTGGTCCAATCTGGCGCTGTGGCGTTACAAGGCATTGCAAGGACAATGAAACGGGTTAAATAACTTTACGGAAATCAACGTTGCTGGTTCAAACTTGTTTATCAAGGGGTAACCGAAGGGTAACCAACAGGTAACCGCACCAACACGATGACAGAACATAAGGTGAGATTTGTGGCAAATGCGCTGTGCAGGCAAGACCTCGTTGTTAACCAGTTCACTTCTGGCCAGACCCGGCACCTGTTTAAACGGCTGTTTCGCCGTACGGGCGTATTCTTTGGTATTCTGATTGGCGCGACAAGCCTGCTTTGTGCCCAGGGTGCCAGTGCGGCTGCAAACCGGCCACAAACCCTGATGCTATATGGCGATAGCCTGATGGCAGGTTATGGCTTGTCCCATGAAGATGGCTTTGCCCCGCGCCTTGAAGCCGCCCTGCGTGATGCCGGTCATGATGTCAAAGTCATCAACAGTTCGGTATCTGGCGATACGACGGCTGCCGGTCTTGCCCGGCTGGACTGGGCGCTGGCCGATAACCCCGATATTGTGTTGCTTGAACTGGGGGCCAATGATGCGCTGCGCGGTATCGAACCGGCGCAAACCCGTGCCAACCTTATGGAAATCGTCGGAAAACTGCGCGATCGCGATGTCGTGGTTCTGTTGGCCGGGATGGTGGCCCCGCCCAATATGGGCAAGGAATACGGCGATGAATTCAACGGTATCTATCCCGATCTTGCGACCCAATATCAGATCGATTTCTATCCCTTCTTCCTTGATGGCGTAGCGGCAAATTCAGCCCTTAATCAGGATGACGGCATGCACCCCAATGCTGATGGCGTCAAAATCATCGTCGAACGCATCCTGCCACAGGTTGTTAACGTTCTTGGCGCTGGTTCCTGACCCTGTTCTGGTGCGGGGCCGGTTAACCGGTATTTCGTTGGGTGGATCAAAGATTTGCAAGGCTGCGATACCTATCGCAGCCTTGCGCCGTTTTGGATCAGAGGTTGGAAAACAACACGATAACAATACGCTACGTGGTTGGCGGTGGTGTTCGTCGCCGGGCAGAAACGCTGTTTTGGGACTTGAATCTAGCCTGATTTTTATAAAAAAATAACATACGTAGATAGTTTTTGAAAACAAATCGAAACGATGTCTGCTGTTCTGTCGTGGCAAGTAGGGTTGCGAACAGGAATTCAGATATTATCTTTTAATTTCATATATTTAAGTGATTATTCGCAAGGGTGCGAAATGCAGAAAATGCGGGGAAAAACCGGGAAAAGCACCCCAAAACACCCGGTTTGGTGTGAAATTAACACTCCATTTACTTTCGGTTCTGTTTCGAATATCTCAACTGCAACTGCATTCGTAGGTAAAAATGTTGACCGTAATATCGAAATAGAATGCCGCCTCGTGAAATCGTCAAATAGGGGTTGAATGCGGTGCTGTTCCTTCGCGTTCTGATGTCCGAAAAATATGTTTAGTAACAGTATCTTATGGGGTATTCGCCGCAACGGGTGCAATTTGCAGCCAGATTGATCCATGACGGATGAAAAATTGACCGCCGTGCTTTGGAGTTGCGGATATTATTCAAGTTTTACTGTTAAATATCAGTTAGTTAAAAGATAAATTTCCAAGTGCCCATCGTTCAAAAAGGATAAAAATAGGCATAAAAATGCCTGTGGATGAATCGGAAGCGATTCAAGTTTGCCTACAAACGCAGTTGCAGGCCGTAACCACGATCGCTACACTTTCGTTCAAACGGGGTGTTTTTGGGTGATCTTGGCCGGAAATACACCCCAAGCCGTTGAAAAACTAGGCAGAGGACATTGGGCAGGGCAATGGCGACAGCAACGGTCAAACAATCCTATACCATTCCGTGTTCGTCGGTTTTCCGCGATGCTGTTTTGGAACTTGCAGGCAAACGTGGCGTTAATGCTGCTGATTTGGCACGTTCGGTGATGCTGATCGTGCCCGAAGCCGCGATTGAAGACTATGATGATCCCGGCGATCCGCCCCCGGGGGATCGTGAAACCATCGTGTTGAAATCTGGCCCCGCCGAAGGCCGCCCCTGGCGGCGTAAACCAAGGCTGCAATTGCGTTTGCCCGCCGGACATTCGATCATTGCCGTGCGCAAGGCCTTAAACATGGCGCTGCATTTCGATTTGGGCGAGGTCAAGATGCGGGTCGAAAAGGCCGATGTCCTTGCCGCCGAACGTCTGGTGCTTGAAGAAGCCCACGCCCTTAAAAAGCGTCAAAACGAACCCCCGGTCGAGCTGTTGCAATCGCGCGAGGAACTTGAACGGTTACGCGCCATTGTCGATAATCTGGCGTTTGAACCGCTTGATCGTGGTGTCACAACCTTTAACGAGGCGCTGCATGTGATGGGCTTTGCGCCCAGTGCCCGGCCCGATATCAAGTCCATTCGGATCAAGTACCGCGTTCTGGCCTCGATCCATCATCCCGACAGTAATTATGGCTCGCATCAACGCATGACCCAGCTAAATGCTGCCATGGATTTGTTGCGTCGTCATATTGCCTAATGCGATTGTCCGGGATTGGGTAGCCCATTTTGGGGGCATTGTGGGGCCTGTTCCTGATGTATCCCGGATTGAATTAACGCCGACTGACTTGTGAATGCCCGATTGGAATGCTTAGATAATAGCAGAATAAGAACACGGACCGGGCCCGGGGGATGATGTGCGGTGCGCATCCGGCCTACGGCAATGCCAACCCAAAACACAGCGGGAGAATGCATGACGGCGGAATTTCAGGCGGCACATGCCAGCGGCGAAAATTGGGCAGCGGTCGCAAGCGAGCTGGCAGACCAGCTGCAAAAACAGCCCTTGTCAGAACGCGCTCTGGCTTTTTTATATGTCACCGAATCCCTTGCTGGTGATCTTGGCAGTATCCTGACTTTCCTGCGGTCGCGCCTGTCACTTGAACATTGGGTGGGTACGGTTGGCATTGGTGTTTGCGGATCGGGCCGGGCGTATTTCGGGGTGCCTGCCGCATCTGTTATGATTGCCCCGATTGATCCCGATGATTTTCATATTTTTGAACCACTGAAAACCGATGCCGATCTTGATAACCCGCAATTGCAAGCCGCGATTGACCGGCTGCAACCGATCTTTGGCCTTGTCCATGGCGATCCCGGTGCGCCCGAAAGCCTTGCGACCTTGTCTGAGCTGGCCCGTCTGGGATCGACCTATCTTGTCGGCGGCATTGCATCGGGCGAACGCGGTGCACCGCAAATTGCCGACAAGGTCGTCAAAGGCGGATTATCGGGCGTGTTGTTTGCCGGTAAAACCGCCGTTCAGGTCGGCATCAGTCAGGCCTGCACCCCAATTGGCCCGGTACATCGCGTCACCGAAGGCCGCGAAGGCATCATTTCTACAATTGATGATCAACCGGCTTTGGATATCTTTCGCGCCGAACTTGATGGCGATGGCAGCGAACATTCCCTTGCTTCGGGGCGTTATCACGTTGCGCTGATGGTACCGGGCTCTGATACCGGTGATTTTGTCGTGCGCAATCTGATGGGGGTTGATCCCCATAATAACCTGATCGCCATGAGCAACGATGTGCAGGTGGGCGATACCATCCGCTTTGTCCGTCGTGATGGGCTTGCCGCCGAGCAGGATTTGCGCCGTATGCTGGCGGATGTGCAAAACCGCCTGCCGGGCAAACCGCGCGGGGCGCTGTATTGCAGTTGTGTGGCGCGTGGCCCGCATCTGTTTGGTACCGAAAGCCGCGAAATGATGATCATCCGCGAAGAAATCGGCGATCTGCCGCTGACCGGGTTTTATGGCAGTGGTGAGGTCTGCAATGATCGCTTTTACGGTTATACCGGGGTTTTGACCCTGTTTGTCTGATCGCGAAGGGTTCGCAAATTCATTGCAATAACATGATGTTGCAAGAAAATTTGTGCTAAACGCTTCCATCGGCGCGTGACCGGGATATATTCAACCCATTGAAAATAAAGCGCGCTCAATCAGGGCGCAAAAGGGGATTGATCTATGGAATATCGTCGATTGGGACGAACTGACATTAATGTCAGTGTGATTTGCCTTGGCACCATGACCTGGGGCCAACAAAATACGCAGGACGAAGCGTTTGAACAGCTTGATTACGCGACCTCCAATGACGTCAATTTCATCGATACCGCCGAAATGTACCCGGTCCCGGCGATGGAAGAGACCTTTACCAAAACCGAAACCATCATTGGCAACTGGCTTGAAAAACGCGGCCGTCGTGATGATTTGGTGATCGCCAGCAAAATTGTCGGCCCGGCGGAACGGTTCCCCTATGTTCGTGGCGGCCCGCGCCTGACCCGTGCGCAGATCAATGAGGCCATCGACGGATCGCTTAAACGCCTTAAAACCGATTATGTTGATCTTTATCAGCTTCATTGGCCGGACCGGAATGCCAATTTCTTTGGTAAATTGGGCTATGTCCATGAAGCAAAAGAAGAATTCACCTCGATCGAAGAAAGCCTTGAAGCCCTGCATGACCTTGTTCAGGCAGGTAAAATTCGTCATATCGGCCTGTCGAACGAAACCCCTTGGGGGTTGATGAAGTTCCTTGAATGGGCCGAGAAAAAGGGCTGGCCGCGTGTGGTTTCGGTCCAAAATCCTTATGGCTTGCTCAACCGCACCTATGAAGTCGGTCTTGCTGAATGCTCGATCCGCGAAGATGCCGGTTTGCTGGCCTATTCGCCGCTGGGTGGTGGGGCTTTGTCGGGCAAATATCTTGGCGGTGCGCTGCCCGAAGGCAGTCGTACAGCCCTTTGGCCGCAATATTTCAGTCGTTACCTGACCGATAATGGCATCAAGGCGACCGAGGCTTACGTCAAACTTGCCAAGGATAACGGTCTTGATCCGGCCCAGATGGCGCTGGCCTATGTCAATACCCGCCCGTTCCTGACCGCCAACATCATTGGCGCGACCAGCATGGAACAGCTTAAATCCAATATCGGCTCGGCCTATGTTGAATTGTCCGATGATGTTCTGGCCGAAATTGAAAACATCCAGACCATGTGGCCAAACCCTTGCCCCTAAGGCCGGTTCGACCCAGATGAAGGTCTGAGAGATAGATAAAGGAGGCGGCGCATGGTAAAGCTGATTTCAGGCAAGGTAACCGATATGGGAAACCTGACCGTGCGCCGCATTCTGCCCCATCGCGATGCGCGTGCGGTCGGTCCGTTTATCTTTTTCGATCATATGGGGCCGGCTAATTTTGCCGCCGGGGATGGTATTGATGTTGCCCCGCATCCCCATATTGGTTTGGCAACCGTGACCTATCTGTTTGACGGGGCGATCCTGCATCATGACAGCCTTGGCAATCATCTTGAAATCCGTCCTGGTGATCTCAACTGGATGACGGCCGGGCGGGGCATTACCCATTCCGAACGCGAAACTGGTGATGTTAAAAACCGTGACCATGCCTTGCATGGGCTGCAATTGTGGGTCGCCTTGCCGACCGAGGACGAAGATTGCACCCCTGATTTCACCCATGTCGCCAAAGATGACCTGCCGATCATCGAAGATGCCGGATTGCATATGCGCCTGATCGCGGGCGAGGCCTTTGGCAAAACCGCCCCGGTGCCGGTCAAATCCAAATTGTTTTATCTTGATATTCATATGGACGAAGGCGCGCAATTGTTGCTACCGGGTGAAAATCAGGAAGCCGCCCTTTATGTGATTGATGGCACGCTTGCCATTGACGGCGATAGCCATGGCGCGTTCAGTTTCATCACGATAGCCCCCGAAGAAATCCCCGATATCATCGCCCAAACCGATTGCCGGGTGATGTTGCTTGGCGGCTTGCCGCTGGGCCATCGCCATATGTGGTGGAATTTCGTTTCCAGTTCCAAGGATCGGATCGAACAGGCCAAATCCGATTGGGTCAAGGGTGACTTTCCCCAAATACCGGGTGAAGACGACATCATTCCGCTTCCGGGCCGATCGACCAGCTAAACCGGCGATACCGCCTATACCGCCTGATCCGGGCATTCGGGGCATTCTGTCCTTTCTTTCCCATGATATTGCCGAGTTCTGAATATGCGTTTGTTTGTTGGCATCGAAATCCCGGCTGATATCGCAGCCGATCTTTACCCGCTGGCCCGTGGCATCCGGGGGATTGAGGCCCAAACCCCGGCAAATATACACATCACATTGAAATTCATCGGTAATGTCGATCCCGGCCTTGCCAAAGAAATCGACGGTGTTCTCTCCAACCTGCCGTTCAAGCCCTTTGAACTTCAAGTCAGCGGTCTGGGCGTCTTCGCCTCAGCGCGGAAAATCCGCATTCTCTGGGCCGGTGTCGCAAAGCAACCGGAATTACACGCACTGGCGCACCGGGTGGAAAATTCATTACTGGCAATGGAAGAATGCCCAAACATGGACATGCGCAACTTCACCCCGCATATCACATTGGGCCGTAACCGCGATGCGGCGCGTGCCACCGTCGAACAAACCATCGCCGATCACCTCGACCTGACAAGCAGGGCGTTCACCGTTGATCGGTTCTGTCTGTATGAAAGCCATTCAACAACAGACGGTCCGGAATTTCGGGTGGTTGCGGCGTATGATGGGATAGGTAATTAGAGGAGGGGCGTAAATCTCCACCCGCATTAAAAAATAAATCTGTCCCCTTTTCTTCTGTAAACAGGAATTCCTGTTCCTTCGCTGCAAAACCTTTGAGGATCTCAAACAGTTGGTCGCCGAGGCCATACAAACCTACAACACCAAACGACCACACCTCGCTCTGGCAATGCAAACGCCAGAACTGGTCCATCAAAAAGCCAGCGAGACTAGCCCGCTGGCTTCGTAAAAACCGTCAACGTATTTTAGGACGGCACACGTCATGCAAGTATTAATCACTATAGTCCACTTCAACATGACCAAATTTTAATTTTATCCAGTCTTCTACTGCGTTAGTGGCAGATTCGAGATTTTGATTCTGACCAGAAATTATCTTTGCTCCTCGACGATAAAATACGATTCCCCCTTGAAGCAATTCAACCTCAAAGTCGATGATTGAATTGCCTTTTTCGTACCGGACTGTATGCCGATGTGGCATAGTGATTCTCGTATCGCTCATAACTAAAATCCTTGGATCATCTGTAATGCGTCACCAAAAGATGTTCCCCTTGGAATATTTATTTGCTGGCCGTTTATTGAGCGTATCGTAATTTGTGTAACATTATTGTTCTGCAACAAGGTTGGCAGTTCCTCTGTGAGAAAGATGCTGTTTGGACGAGGATTATTAATAACAGCTGTTACACGTCCAGAAGCTTGCGATGCATAGTTAGCCGAAATTTCCCCCCACACTAATAAAGGGGACAGTCCCCTTTTTACT